>NZ_AP023438.1:5382500-6930736 GCF_014680085.1 Micromonospora sagamiensis
GCGCGGGTAAGACCGCGTGGAGGGCCGAACCCACCAACGTTGAAAAGTTGGGGGATGACCTGTGGTTAGGGGTGAAAGGCCAATCAAACTCCGTGATAGCTGGTTCTCCCCGAAATGCATTTAGGTGCAGCGTCGCGTGTTTCTTGCCGGAGGTAGAGCACTGGATGGTCTAGGGGGCCCACAAGCTTACCGAAATCAGCCAAACTCCGAATGCCGGTAAGTGAGAGCGCGGCAGTGAGACTGCGGGGGATAAGCTTCGTAGTCGAGAGGGAAACAGCCCAGATCACCAGCTAAGGCCCCTAAGCGTGTGCTAAGTGGAAAAGGATGTGGGGTCGCATAGACAACCAGGAGGTTGGCTTAGAAGCAGCCACCCTTTAAAGAGTGCGTAATAGCTCACTGGTCAAGTGGTTCCGCGCCGACAATGTAGCGGGGCTCAAGCACACCGCCGAAGCTGTGGCATTCACATTTTACTTCGCCAGGCCTTGATGTCTGGTGCAGGTGTGTGGATGGGTAGGGGAGCGTCGTGCCGGGGGTGAAGCATCCGAGTGATCGAGGTGTGGACGCGGCACGAGTGAGAATGCAGGCATGAGTAGCGAAAGAAGGGTGAGAAACCCTTCCGCCGGATGACCAAGGGTTCCAGGGCCAGGCTAATCCGCCCTGGGTGAGTCGGGACCTAAGGCGAGGCCGAGAGGCGTAGTCGATGGACAACGGGTTGATATTCCCGTACCCGCGAAAGAGCGTCCCTGATGAACCTCGTTGTGCTAACCACCCGAACTGGCGGCGGTCTTCGGACCAATGTTGGGGAGCGTGGGAACCTGGCGGGTAGTAGTCAAGCGATGGGGTGACGCAGGAAGGTAGCTGAGCCCGGCCGGTGGTTGTGCCGGGGTAAGCGTGTAGGCCGTACCATAGGCAAATCCGTGGTGCACAGGGCTGAGACGTGATGCCGAGCCGATTCAGGTGAAGTCAGTGATCCTATGCTGCCGAGAAAAGCCTCTAGCGAGTTCTTAGCGGCCCGTACCCCAAACCGACACAGGTGGTCAGGTAGAGAATACCGAGGCGATCGGGCGAACTGTGGTTAAGGAACTCGGCAAATTGCCCCCGTAACTTAGGGAGAAGGGGGGCCGGAGACGTGAAGCCCCGCGCGGGTGGAGCGTTGTATGGCCGCAGAGAGCAGGGGGAAGCGACTGTTTACTAAAAACACAGGTCCATGCGAAGAAGTAATTCGATGTATATGGACTGACGCCTGCCCGGTGCTGGAACGTTAAGGGGACTTGTTAGCTCTTCGGGGCGAAGCGGAGAACTTAAGCGCCAGTAAACGGCGGTGGTAACTATAACCATCCTAAGGTAGCGAAATTCCTTGTCGGGTAAGTTCCGACCTGCACGAATGGCGTAACGACTTCCCCACTGTCTCAACCACAGGCCCGGCGAAATTGCAGTACGAGTAAAGATGCTCGTTACGCGCGGCAGGACGGAAAGACCCCGGGACCTTTACTATAGCTTGACATTGGTATCCGAATTAGCTTGTGTAGGATAGGTGGGAGCCGGTGAAGTCCGTACGCCAGTACGGGTGGAGGCAATCTTGAAATACCACTCTGGTTGATTTGGGTATCTAACTTCGGACCGTTATCCGGTTCAGGGACAGTGTCTGGTGGGTAGTTTAACTGGGGCGGTTGCCTCCTAAAAGGTAACGGAGGCGCCCAAAGGTTCCCTCAGCCTGGTTGGCAATCAGGTGTTGAGTGCAAGTACACAAGGGAGCTTGACTGTGAGACTGACAGGTCGAGCAGGGACGAAAGTCGGGACTAGTGATCCGGCACTTGCGAGTGGAAGCGGTGTCGCTCAACGGATAAAAGGTACCCCGGGGATAACAGGCTGATCTTCCCCAAGAGTCCATATCGACGGGATGGTTTGGCACCTCGATGTCGGCTCGTCGCATCCTGGGGCTGTAGCAGGTCCCAAGGGTTGGGCTGTTCGCCCATTAAAGCGGTACGCGAGCTGGGTTTAGAACGTCGTGAGACAGTTCGGTCCCTATCCGCCGTGCGCGTAGGATACTTGAGAAGGGCTGTCCCTAGTACGAGAGGACCGGGACGGACGAACCTCTGGTGTGCCAGTTGTCCCGCCAGGGGCACGGCTGGTTAGCTACGTTCGGAAGGGATAACCGCTGAAAGCATCTAAGCGGGAAGCTCGCTTCAAGATGAGGTATCCCACCATCTTCGGATGGGTAAGGCCCCCAGCTAGACGACTGGGTTGATAGGCCGGAAATGTAAGCCCGGTAACGGGTTCAGTTGACCGGTACTAATAGGCCGAGGACTTGACTACATACTTTTTGCTTCGCGTCCACTGTGTGATTCACGGCTAACGAACAACCCGGCCGGTTGTTTGATATGTCGATAGTGTTACGGCGGTCATGGCGGAGGGGAAACGCCCGGTTACATTCCGAACCCGGAAGCTAAGCCCTCCAGCGCCGATGGTACTGCACTCGGGAGGGTGTGGGAGAGTAGGACACCGCCGGACTTCTTTTCAGTCGAGGGCCGCCCCAATGGGGTCGGCCCTCGACTGCGTAGCGCCGTTTGTGGCGCACTGAGGAAGGATGTACCAGTGAGTTCAGGACCGGAGGGCGGAGACCGTCCCCGTCGGTACGAGGACCGTACCGACCGTCGAGGCGACCGTGAGGGGTCGCCGCGCCGGGACGACCGTCCGCCGTACCGTGGCGACCGTGATCCGCGTTCCGCCGGACAGCGCGGCGGACATGGCGCGGACCGGGGCGGTCGTGAGGCGGGTTCCCGCGACAACGATCGCCGGACCGGCGATTTCCGTGCCGCGCCGCGTGATGGCGGTTCCCGGGAGGGCGGCGGTTTCCGCCGCGACGGTGACGGTCGTCCGGGCGGTTACCGGCGTGACGACGACCGACGTCCGGGCGGATTCCGTGGCGATGACCGCCGGACCGGCGGTTTCCGGCGGGACGACCGCGAGGACCGGGGTGGCAGCGGATTCCGGCGCGAGGGCGGAGACGCCCGTCGCGACGACCGTGGACCTCGGGACAGCGGTTTCCGCCGGGACGACCGGGCTCCCCGTGAGGGTGGTTTCCGGGGTGGCGACCGCCGCGAGGGCGGCTTCCGCCGTGACGACCGTGGTGACGGCGGCTTCCGCCGTGACGATCGGGGCGAGGGCGGCTTCCGCCCCGGTGGCCCGCGCGGAGCCGGTTCGTTCCGGGGAGGTGACCGCGAGGGCGGGTTCCGCCGTGACGACCGGGGGGCTCGCGACAGCGGACCTCGGCGGGACGACCGTGGCCCGCGTGAGGGCGGTTTCCGTCGGGATGACCGTGGTGAGGGTGGCTTCCGGCCTGGCGGTGCCCGTGAGGGCGGTTTCCGTCGGGATGACCGTGGTGAGGGTGGTTCCCGGCCTGGCGGTGCCCGTGAGGGCGGTTTCCGTCGGGACGACCGTGGTGAGGGTGGTTCCCGGCCCGGCGGTGCCCGTGAGGGTGGCTTCCGTCGGGACGACCGTGGTGAGGGTGGTTCCCGGCCCGGCGGTGCCCGTGAGGGTGGCTTCCGTCGTGAGGGCGGGGAGTTCCGTCGGGACGACCGGGCTCCCCGTGAGGGTGGTTTCCGGGGTGGCGACCGTCGCGAGGGCGGGTTCCGGAGCGGACCGCCCCGGGACTCCGGGTTCCGTGGTGGTGAGCACCGGGGGCACGACGCGCGCCGGGACGACCGTGGCCCGCGTGAGGGCGGCTTCCGGCCTGGCGGTGCCCGTGAGGGTGGCTTCCGTCGGGATGACCGTGGTGAGGGTGGTTCCCGGCCTGGCGGTGCCCGTGAGGGTGGCTTCCGTCGTGAGGGCGGGGAGTTCCGTCGGGACGACCGGGCTCCCCGTGAGGGTGGTTTCCGGGGTGGCGACCGTCGCGAGGGCGGCTTCCGCCGCGACGACCGTGGTGAGGCTGGTGGCTACCGCTCGGGTCCGCGGGAGGGCTCGGCCCGCGAGGGCGACCGCCGTGAGGGTGGTTTCCGCGGTGGTGACCGGCGGGACGCCGGCTTCCGGGGCGACCGTCGCGAGGGTGGTTTCCGGGGTGGCGACCAGGGCGGTCGCGGCGCCCGGGAGGGCTTCCGGGACGGCGACCGCAGCCAGGACCGGCCGCGTCCGCACCGGGAGGACGACCGGGGAGGTTACGGCGACCGTCCGCGGCGCGACGACGGTGGTCGGTTCGGCGATCGTCGTCGCGAGGGTGACCGCTTCGGCGGCCCCCGTCGGGAGGAGCGGGACAGCCGGCCGGCGGGTCGGGACGACCGTCGCGAGGAACGGCGGGACACGGCCGACACCGGTCGCGTCGAGGCGCCGGCCCTGCCGGACGAGATCGTGGCGAGCGACCTCGACACGGCGGTCCGGGCGGAGCTGCTCTCGCTGGCCAAGCCGGTGGCGGAGACCGTCGCCCGGCACCTCGTGGCGACCGGTCAGCTGATCGACGAGGACCCGGCTGAGGCGCTCGCGCACGCGCTGGCGGCCCGCCGGCTGGCCGCTCGGATCTCCGCCGTACGGGAGGCGGTCGGGCTGGCCGCGTACCACGCCGGGGAGTGGCAGACCGCCATCGCCGAGCTGCGGACGTACCACCGGATGACCGGGGCGCAGAGCCACCTGGCGGTGCTCGCCGACTGCGAGCGGGCGCTGGGGCGTCCGGAGCGGGCCATCGACCTGTTCCGGGGTGCCGACCGGGCCGCACTCGACCCGGCCGTGGCGGTCGAACTGCTCATCGTGGCCGCCGGTGCCCGGGGGGACCTCGGGCAGAAGGACGCCGCGGTGGCCATGCTGCAGGTGCCGGAGCTGACCGGGGACCAGGTCCAGCCGTGGACCGCGCGACTGCGGTACGCCTACGCCGACGCGCTGCTGGCGGCGGCCCGGCGCGAGGAGGCCCGGGAGTGGTTCGCCCGGGCCGCCGAGGCCGACCCCGACGCGGAGACCGACGCCGCGGAGCGCCTGCTGGAGCTGGACGGCGTGGTACTCGAAGGCGACGAGGACGAGGTCGACGAGGACGCCGGCGCGGAGTCGTCGGAGACGGCCCGGGCGGAGGGTGACACCACCGCCGGCGGCAACGTCGAGCCGGCCGGGGACGTCGAGGCCCGCACGGACACCGGGGCGACCGGTTCCGCCGAGGACGACGAGCCCGGACGGGACGACGAGTCCGTCGACGGTGCCGGGGACGTCACGGCGGCGGACGCCGCTGGAGCCGGGGTGGTCGGCCCGGAGCCGGACGAGGTCGACGCAGCTCCGGGGACGGACCGACAGTGAGCGGTGGGGAGCGGCTGGTCGACGGGTACCGTCTCGTGGTCTTCGACCTCGACGGCGTGATCTACCTGATCGACCGGCCGATCCCCGGCGCGGTGGAGGCGGTCGGTCGGCTGCGCGCCGACGGCCACCTCGTCGCGTACGCCACCAACAACGCCTCCCGCCGATCCTCCGAGGTCGCCGAGCTGCTCACCGGCATGGGTGTGCCGGCCCGGCCGGAGGAGGTGCTGACCTCGGCCGCCGCCGCCGCCGAGGTGCTCCGGGACCGCCTTCCCGCCGACTCGGCGGTGCTGGTGGTCGGGGCCGACGCGTTACGGGCGGAGATCCGTGCCGCAGGTCTGCGGCCGGTCGACAGGGCCGAGGAGGAGCCGGCCGCCGTGGTGCAGGGGTACGGTCCGCAGGTCGGCTGGGCCCACCTGGCCGAGGCGGCGGTCGCCGTCCGTTCCGGTGCCCTCTGGGTGGCCACCAACACCGACCGTACGCTGCCCAGCCCTCGGGGTCCGTTGCCGGGCAACGGCGCGTTGGTCGCGGCGCTGCGTACGGCCCTCGGCCGGGATCCCGACCTGGTGGTCGGCAAGCCGGAGCCGGCACTGTTCGCCACCGCCGCCCGACGGGCCGACGGTGCGGGTTGCCTGGTGGTGGGTGACCGGCTGGACACCGACATCGAGGGCGCCGTTCGGGCCGGGTTGCCGAGCCTGCTGGTGCTGACCGGGGTCAGCGGGGTGGCCGACCTGCTCGCCGCGCCCCCGCAGGCCCGACCGACGTACGTCTCGATCGACCTGGCGGGACTCTTCGATCCGGACGCCGTGGTGCGCGTACCCGGGGAGGCGACGGCTGGCGGGTGGTCGGTCGCGGTCCGTGACGACGTGCTCGAGGTGAGCGGGTCGGGTCGGCCGTTGGACGCCCTGGCCGCGCTCTGCGCGGTGGCCTGGTCCACGCCGCAGACGGCGCGGCGTCGTCCGGTCCGGGCGACCTCGCCCGGGGCGGAGCGGGCCCTGCGGACCCTCGGTCTGTCCGACTGAGCCGGGGCGGCGGGCACCCGCCGGCCTCGTGACCGACGTGCTCGCCGGACCGCCCCGCGCAGGCCGTCGGCGGTCGCTCCCGGCCGGCGGGTCAGAGCAGCTTGCGGAGCTTCATCAGGTCGAACGGGTTGGCCTTGATCGACACGCGGCGGGACGCCACCGCGCGGGTCACGTCGAGCTCGCCACGGACCAGGGCGAGCAGGTCGTCGCCGGTGGTGACCAGGGCGATCCTGGCCGTCGGGTCGTCGCCGTCGGCGAGGTCGACCAGCCGGCCACCGGCCAGCCGGCCGTGGAAGGCCGTCTCGAGGTCGGTGACCCGGCAGGCGAGGGTGCGGTCCAGGTCGATGCGTTCGCGGACCTTGTCCGCGTTCGCGTCCAGCCGGGCGGCCAGGTCCCGCAACGCCTGCCGGCACTCGTCAACGCTGGCCACCATCGCCCCCTCGCCTCGCGCCACGTCCGCTCCGGGCACGGTACCGCACGGAGGCCGCCCGCCGGCCCGGTAGCGTGACACCAGCACATCCCGACCCCACGGAAGGACTCAGGTATGCAGGACGCGTGGCGCGCCTACCTCGAGCTGGCCATGGGCCTCACGGAGGCGCCCCGGAAGAAGGCACAGGACGCGGTCCGGCGGCTCGTCGGCTCCGGTGGGGCGACGGCCGCCCAGTTGCAGGCCCTGGCCGAGGAGCTGGTGGCGACCAGCGCGGCCAACCGGGAGTCACTGACCAAGCTGGTCCGGTTCGAGGTGGACCGGACGCTGGGTGCGGTGGGCCTGGCCACCGCCGACGAGGTCGCGGAGCTGACCCGCCGGGTGCACGAGCTGGAGCGGCAGCTGCGCGAGGCGCGAGCGGGGTCCGCCCCGGCCGGGCTGGGGGAGCCGTCGACCGCCGCCGTGGTGGCGAAGAAGACGGTCGCGAAGAAGACCGTGGCGAAGAAGACGGTCGCCCGGAAGGCTCCGGCCACGGTCAGCCGGACCGCCGGCGCGGACGAGACGCGGCTCGAGGTGCGTACCCCCGCGAAGAAGGCTGTGGTCAAGAAGACCGTGGCGAAGAAGGCGGTGGCGAAGAAGGCGGTCACCCGCGGCGCGACCGCTCCCGCTCCGGACGAGCCGGGGTCGGGTGCGGTCGGATGACCGGGCGACCGCGCCGCCGGGGCCGGTCGTGAGCGCCCCGTTCCGTCCCGGTCCGCCGGCGGGCACCCCCCGTCCAGGACCGCCGACCGGTGGACCCCGTCCGGCACCGCCGGCCGCATTCCGTCCCGGGCCGCCGGACCAGGAGACCCACCCGGCCGACGGCGACGACGCCGTCCGGCATCCGGCGGTCGACGCCGCCGTGCGGGCGATCGCCAACGCGGCCGCCCTCGCCCCGGCCGACCAGATTCCCCACTACGAGGCCGCGTACCAGACGCTGCGGGAAACCCTCGCCACCATCGACCAGACCTGACCGACCGGAGAACCACCCCATGGCACGTCGTAACCGGCTGGACGCCGAACTCGTCCGCCGCGGTCTGGCCCGGTCCCGGGAGCAGGCCGCAGCCCTCGTCGAGGCGGGTCGGGTCCAGCTGCGCGGGGTGGTCGCCCGGAAGGCCGCCGCGATGGTCGACCCCGCCGACGCGCTGCGGGTCACCGGCGCGGACCCCGTTTCCGAGTACGTCTCCCGGGGCGGACACAAGCTGGCCGGTGCGCTGGCCGCCTTCACCGGCCTGCCGGTCGCCGGGCGGCGCTGCCTCGACGCGGGCGCGTCGACGGGCGGCTTCACCGACGTGCTGCTGCGCGCCGGCGCGGCCGAGGTGGTCGCGGTCGACGTCGGGTACGGGCAGCTCGCCTGGTCGCTGCGCAACGACGACCGGGTCCGGGTCTTCGAGCGGACCAACGTGCGGGCCCTGACCCCGGAGGAGATCGGCGGGCCGGTCGACCTGACCGTGGCCGACCTGTCCTTCATCTCGCTGCGGCTGGTGCTGCCGGCCCTGGCCGGCTGCACCCGGCCCGACGGGGACCTGGCGCTGATGGTGAAGCCACAGTTCGAGGTGGGCCGGGAGCGGGTCGGCTCCGGTGGCGTGGTGCGCGATCCGCTGCTGCGGGCCGAGGCGGTGCTCGACGTGGCCGCCGCCGCCGCGAATCTCGGCCTCGGCCTGGCCGGTGTGGCGGCGAGCCCGTTGCCCGGGCCCAGCGGCAACGTCGAATTCTTCGTATGGTTACGCCGGGACGCCCCGCCGGCTGACGCCGGGCGGGTCCGGTCGGTGGTCCTGGCCGGTCCGCGGTCACCCGGGGAACTGGCCCCGGTGGACGCGGGAGGTGGCCCGGCCGATGCCCCGGTCGTGGCCGAGGGGTCGGCGCAGTGAGCGCGGGGTGGGCCCGCGCGGTCGTGGTCGGGGACGGAAGGCCGGGATCGGTGGGCACGAGGAGTGCGGTGGTCGGACAGGAGGCGCGGCGTGGGCGCGGCTGACCCGGCGGGCCGGACGGCTCTGCTGGTGACGCACACCGGCCGGCGGCGCAGCACCGAACACGCGCGGGCGGTGGCGGCCGACCTCATCGCCGCCGGGTTCGAGGTGCGGGTGGTCGCCGAGGAGGCGGAGGACCTGGACCTGCCCGGAGTGGTACCGGTGGACGGGCCGACGGCGGTCGAGGGGGCCGAGATCGTCTTCGCGCTGGGCGGGGACGGGACGTTCCTGCGGGCCGCGGAACTGGCCCGCCCGGCGAAGGTGCCGCTGCTCGGCATCAACCTCGGCAAGGTCGGCTTCCTGGCCGAGGCGGAGATCGACGACCTGGACCTGGCCGTCCGGGACGTGGTCGAGCGGAACTACACGGTGGACGAGCGGCTCACCCTCGACGTGACCGCCGAGTTCGAGGGCGGCCCGACCATCGAATCGTGGGCGCTCAACGAGATCAGCGTCGAGAAGGGAGAGCGGGCGCAGATGCTCGAACTCCTGGTCGACGTGGACGGCCGGCCGCTGTCCCGGTACGGCTGCGACGGGGTGGTCTGCGCGACCCCCACCGGCTCCACCGCCTACGCGTTCTCCGGCGGCGGTCCGGTCGTCTGGCCCGAGGTGGAGGCGCTGCTGCTGGTGCCGATCAGCGCGCACGCCCTGTTCAGCCGGCCACTGGTCACCGCACCCACCTCGATCTTCTCGATCACCGTGGACCCGTTCACCACCCTCGCCGTGCTCTGTTGCGACGGGCGTCGCGTGTACGACCTGCCGCCGGGGGCGCGGGTCACCGTCCGGCGGGGTTCGCTGCCGGTACGCGTCGTGCGGCTGCGGACGCGGTCCTTCACCGACCGGCTGGTGGCGAAGTTCCGGTTGCCGGTGCACGGCTGGCGGGGCGGCCGCAGGTGAGCGCGCTCGTCCCGGCCGGGCACCGGCCCTGACCGATCCGCCGGTCCGACCGGGCCGCGCCGCGTCGGCTGGTCAACTGTCGGGGCCCGCGTCTACTGTCGGTGGCTGTGCTGGAAGAGCTGCGCATCACCGGACTGGGCGTCATCGAGGACACCACGCTGCCGTTGACCGGCGGCATGAACGTCATCACGGGCGAGACGGGTGCCGGCAAGACCATGGTCGTCACCGGCCTGGGGCTGCTCTTCGGCGGCCGGGCCGACGCCGGCCGGGTGCGCGCCCAGCCGGGCCGGGCGGTGGTCGAGGGGCGGCTGCGGCTGACCGGGCGGGTCGCCGCGACGGTGCACGCCCGCGTCGTCGACGCCGGTGGTGAGCCGGACGAGGACGGCTCGGTGCTGCTGAGCCGTACGGTCACCGTGGAGGGACGCTCCCGGGCGCACCTGGGGGGCCGGAGCATGCCGGTGTCCATGCTCGGTGAGGTCGGCGAGCAGGTGGTGGCCGTGCACGGCCAGTCCGACCAGCTCCGGCTGCTGCGGCCGGCCGAGCAGCGGGCCGCGCTGGACCGGTTCGCCGGCCCGGAGCACGAGAAGCTCCTCGACGAGCTGCGGGAGGCGTACACCCGGTGGCGGCGGGTGGTCGACGACCTGGCCGACCGACGGCGCAACGCCCGGGAACGCCACCAGGAGGCGGACCTGCTCCGGCTCGGGCTGGACGAGATCACCCGGGTCGACCCGCAGCCGGGTGAGGACGACGAGCTGAAGGCGGAGGCGCAGCGGCTGGAGCACGCCGAGGGGCTGCGTACCGCCGCGCAGACCGCCTACCAGTGCGTGGCCGGCGGCGCGGAGCCGACCGACGAGGTGGCCGACGCCACCGCGCTGCTGGGGGTGGCCCGGCGGGCCCTGGAGGCGCAGGCCGGAACGGATCCGGCGCTGGCCGACCTGGCGGCCCGGATCGAGGAGGCCGCGACCCTGGTCGGGGACGTCTCGGCGGAGCTGTCGGGATACCTCGCGGCGCTGGACGCCGACCCGGCCCGGTTGCAGACCATCTACGAGCGCCGGGCCGCGCTGCGCACGCTGACCCGCAAGTACGCCGACGACGTCGACGGGGTGGTGGCCTGGGCGGAGCGCGCCCGGGCCCGCCTGGCCGACCTGGACACCTCCGACGACCTCCTCGACGAGCTGGACCGGGAGCGGCAACGGCTGGCCGCCGAGGTGGCCGAGCTGGCCGTCCGGCTGTCGGCGTCCCGGCGGGAGGCGGCGTCCCGGTTCGCCGGGGAGGTCACCGCCGAACTGGCCGGGTTGGCCATGCCGCACGCGCGGATCGAGGTGGCGGTGCTGCCCCGGACGCCGGGCCGCAGCGAACCGACGTTGGAGGTCGACGGCGCGGAGGTCGGCATCGGGCCGGACGGCGCCGACGAGGTCGAGCTGCGGCTGCTGGCCCACCCGGGCGCGCCGGCGTTGCCGTTGCAGCGGGGCGCCTCCGGGGGTGAGCTGTCCCGGGTGATGCTCGCCATCGAGGTGGTCTTCGCCGGTTCCGGCGGTCCGCCCACGCTGGTCTTCGACGAGGTGGACGCCGGGGTGGGCGGTCAGGCGGCGGTGGAGATCGGCCGCCGGCTGGCCCGGCTGGCCCGCAGTCACCAGGTGCTGGTGGTCACCCACCTGCCCCAGGTTGCGGCGTTCGCCGACCGGCACCTGGTGGTGGCGAAGGACACCGGGGGAGCGGTGACCACCAGCGGCGTGCGGATGGTGGAGGACACCGAGCGGGCCCGGGAGCTGGCCCGGATGCTCGCGGGTTTGCCGGACTCCGACCTGGGTATCGCCCACGCGGAGGAGTTGCTCGCGGTGGCGGCCCGGGAACGACGGCCGTGACCGACGGTTCTGTGAGCGCAGCCACACCGGGCTGCGCTCACCTGTGCTTCCCTGGGTAGGCGGCCCTGCTCAGGCATGTCGCGACGGAAAACCCTGCCTCCCATGCCAGGATGGTCACGATGCGTCTACCCACCTTGCGCCGCAACCGGAGCACGGAACCGGGCTCCCTCGTCGGTACCGCACGCCTGGACCGCCGGACGAAGCGACTGGTCGGCCGGTTGCGACCGGGTGAGATCGCGGTGATCGACCACGTCGACGTGGACCGGGTGGCGGCCGACTCGCTGGTCGCCGTCGGTGTCGCCGCCGTGCTCAACGCGAAGCCCTCGATCTCCGGTCGCTACCCGAACCTGGGGCCGGAGGTGCTGGTGTCGGCCGGGATCCCGCTCCTCGACGACCTGGGCGAGGGGGTCTTCCAGCGGATCCGGGAGGGCGACGTCGTCCGGATCGAGGGGAACACCGTCTTCGTCGGCGACGAGCCGGTGGCGCACGGCACCCTCCAGGACGCCGAGACGGTGGCCAAGGCGATGGCCGACGCCCGGGAGGGCCTGTCGGTCCAGCTGGAGGCGTTCGCCGCGAACACCATGGACTACCTCAAGCAGGAGCGCGACCTGCTGCTCGACGGGGTGGGCGTGCCGGAGATCCAGACCCCGATGCGGGGTCGGCACTGCCTGATCGTGGTCCGTGGCTACGACTACAAGGACGACCTGGACGTGCTGCGCCCGTACATCCGGGAGTTCAAGCCGGTGCTGATCGGCGTGGACGGCGGCGCGGACGCGCTGGTCGAGGCGGGCT
This sequence comes from Micromonospora sagamiensis, assembly GCF_014680085.1. Taxonomy (NCBI): domain Bacteria; kingdom Bacillati; phylum Actinomycetota; class Actinomycetes; order Micromonosporales; family Micromonosporaceae; genus Micromonospora; species Micromonospora sagamiensis. The sequence continues at coordinate 5,394,778 of NZ_AP023438.1, forward strand.
ACACCCCGGACATGATCATCGGGGACATGGACTCGGTCACCGACGACGTGCTGCGCTGCGGTGCCGAGGTGATCGTCCACGCGTACCCGGACGGGCGGGCGCCGGGGTTGGCGCGGGTCACCGGGCTCGGGGTGTCGGCGCAGACCTTCCCCGCCGCCGCCACCAGCGAGGACCTGGCCATGCTGCTGGCCGACGAGAAGGGCGCCTCGCTGCTGGTCGCCGTCGGCACCCACGCCACCCTGGTGGAGTTCCTCGACAAGGGGCGCGGCGGCATGGCCTCGACCTTCCTGACCCGGTTGAAGGTGGGCGGGAAGCTGGTCGACGCCAAGGGGGTCAGCCGGCTCTACCGGCAGAGCATCTCCGGGTCGTCCCTGCTGCTGCTGGTCCTCTCCGCGGTCGCGGCGATGGCCTCGGCGGTGGCCGTGTCCACCGTCGGCAAGGCGTACCTGGGCGTGGCCTCGGAGTGGTGGGACAATTTCGTGTTCCAACTCGGCCAGCTCTTCTAGCTCCCCGACCGATCAAGAGGCTGCAAGCGTGATCAACTTCCGCTACCACGTGGTGTCCCTGACCGCGGTCTTCCTGGCGTTGGCGATCGGCCTGGTGGTCGGCACCGCCGCCCTGAACGGTCCGGTGGCCGACTCGCTCAAGGAGCGGGTCAGCTCGCTCAGCAAGGACAACCAGCAGATGCGTCAGGCGGTCAACAACCTGCAACGCGAGCTGGAGATGGAGGAGGACTTCGCGGCCGAGATGGCCCAGGCGTTCCTGCCGGGCACCCTGACCGGCAAGCGGGTGCTGGTGCTCAGCCTCCCCACCGGCCGCGACCACACCGAGGGCGTGGTGAAGATGCTCCAGACCGCCGGGGCCACGGTCACCGCGCGGATGGACGTCCAGGACAAGTTCGTCAGCCCGGACAACAACAACAACCTGCTGGAGCTGACGGCCACCGCCGCCGGCCCCACCGGCGCGCCGACCGCCAACCTGCCCGGCAACGGGCACGGCGTGGAGACCTCCAGCGCGCTGCTGGCCAACGTCCTGCTGGACCGCACACCCGCGGTGACCGACGCCGACCGGAAGGCGGTGCTCGCCTCGTACGCCAACGCCGGGTACGTCACCTCCGCCGAGCCGGTCACCGGCGCGGCCGAGGCGGTCGTGCTGGTCAGCGGCCAGCCGTACGTGGACAAGGACGCCGACCGCAAGGACGAGTCGGTGGTGAAGATCGCCGAGCAGTTCGACCGGACCGGCACGCTCGTGGTGGCGGGCAACGGCTCGGCCGGCGGCAACGTGGTGGCCGTCGTCCGGGGCGACCCGGTGCTGTCGCAGTCCATCTCCACCGTCGACAACGGCAACACCCCGCAGGGGCAGCTGGTCTCCGTGATGGCCCTGGTGCAGCAGATCAACGAGAAGAAGGCGGGGCACTACGGTGTCGGCGACAGCGCCGCGTCACTGGTGCCTAGACTGCCCCAGTGAGCGAACGCAGCGCGCCGATGCCCGTATCCTCCCGTCCCGCGTACCGGCTGAGGTGGTCGGCATGAGCGCGTGGAGCCGCACGGCCCGGCTGCTGGCCGCCGGGGCCGGCGCGCTCGCCGCCCGCCACCTGCTGGGCCAGGTCCGCAACTCGCCGGCCGGTCCGGCGCTGGAGCGCACCAACTTCCGGGGCCACACGGTCACGCTGGCCGCCGGGCCGGCGCTCGCCGCGGGCGCGGCCACCGCCGGTGCGCTCGGCGCGGCCAGCCCCGCCTCCGGCGCCGCCGCGCTGGTCGCCGGACTCGGTGCCGGCGCGGTCGGGCTCTACGACGACGTGGTGGGTGCCCGCCCCGAGCAGAAGGCGGCGAAGGGCTTCGCCGGTCACCTCACCGCGCTGCGTGAGGGCATGGTCACCGCCGGCCTGGTGAAGGTCGTCGGGGTCGGGGCGGCCGGTCTCGCCGCCGCCGCCCTGCTCGCCGCCGACCCCCAGGTCGCCGCGCACCGGCGGCGGCAGCGGCTGGGCATCCTGGGCCGGACCACCGACGTGCTGCTCGGCGCGGGCGTGGTGGCCGGTACGGCCAACCTGCTCAACCTGCTCGACCTGCGCCCCGGCCGGGCGCTGAAGTCCGGCATCCTGCTCGGTGCGCCGCTGGCGCGCGGTCCGCACGGCGGGCTGGCCGCCGGGGCGGTCGGTGCCGCCGCCGGGCTGATCCGCGACGACCTCGACGAGCAGGTGATGCTCGGCGACAGCGGGGCCAACGCGCTCGGCGCGCTGCTCGGCGTCGCCCTGGCCGCCCGCACCGGACCGGTCGGGCGGGCCGGGATCCTCGCCGTGCTCGCCGGGCTCACCGCGGCCAGCGAGAAGGTCAGCTTCACCGCGGTCATCCAGAAGACCCCCGGGCTGCGCGAGCTGGACGCGCTGGGCCGACGCCCCGCCTGACGTGAGCGCACCGGCACCCCTCGCCGGCGCGGGCCGGGTCGCCGGGGCGGCCGCGCTCATCGCCGTCCTCACCGTGGCCGCCCGGCTCGCCGGCTTCGCCCGTACCGCCGTTTTCACCTGGGTCGTGGAGAAGAGCGACCTGGGCGGCATGTACGTCATCGCCAACACCGTGCCGAACATCGTCTTCGAGATCGTCGCCGGTGGCGCGCTGGCCAGCCTGGTCGTCCCGCTGCTGGCCGGGGCGGTGGCGGCCGGCGACCGAACGGCGGTGGCCGCCACCACCGGGGCGCTGCTGACCTGGACGGTGACCCTGCTGGTGCCACTGGCGGCGCTGGTGGCGCTCCTGGCCGACCCGATCATCGCCGCGATCAGCACCGCCCGGTCGCCGGACGAACTCGCCGCCGGGGCGCGGATGCTGCGGGTCTTCGCGCCCCAGCTGCCGCTCTACGGCGTCGGCATCGTGCTGACCGGGGTGCTCCAGGCGCACCGTCGGTTCGCCTGGCCGGTGCTCGCGCCGCTGCTGTCCAGCCTCACCGTGATCGTGGTCTACCTCGCCTTCGCCTGTGCCGAGGGGCGGGGCGCCACGGTGGTCGGCGTGAGCCGGGGCGGTGAGCTGATCCTGTCGGCCGGCACCACCCTCGGCGTGCTGGTGCTGTCGCTGTCGTTGCTGGTCCCGCTGCGCCGGCTGGGGCTGCGGCCCCGCCTCGGGTACGCGTTCACCGCCGACGTACGGGCCCGGGTCGGCGGGTTGGCCGTGGCCGGGGCGGTCACCGTCACCGCGCAGCAGGTCGCGCTGCTGGTGATCCTCAACCGGGTCTCCGGCGGCCCCACCGGCTCCCCGCAGGTGTTCAACCTGGCGCAGACCATGTACCTGCTGCCCTGGGCGGTGCTGGCGGTGCCGCTCGCGGTGGCCGCGTACCCGACCCTCGCGGCGGCGTCGGCGGCCGGGGACGAGGACGGCTACCGGCGGACCCTCGCCCCGACCGTCCGGGGGGTGCTGCTGTTCAGCTGCCTCGGCGCGGCCGCGCTGGTCGGCACCGCCGCGCCGGTGGCCGCCTTCTTCTACCCGACCGACCCGGACGGCACCGCCGCCGCCATCGCCGGGTTCGCGCCGGGACTACTCGGGTACGGGCTGTTCGCGGCTCTCTCCCGGGCCCTCTACGCGCGCGGCGACACCCGACCCGCCACCGTGGCGATCACCCTCGGCTGGCTCGCCGTCCCGATGGTCGCGCTGCCGCTGGCGGCGGTGCTGCCGGTCGGCGACCGGGTGCTGGCCGTCGCGCTGGCCAACAGCGCCGGAATGCTGCTGCTGGGCGTGCTGCTGCTGGTCGCGGTGCGCCGGGCGGCGGGACCGGCCGCGCTGGCCGGCAGCCTGCGCGCCGGCATCGCCGGGGTGCTCGCGGCGACCGCCGCCGCCCTGGCCGGGGCACAGGTGGCGGGAGCGCTGGCCGGAACGGGTGCCGGTACCCCGACGACATCCGGGGCGGTGCTGGAGGGCATGCTGTCCGGAGCCGTGGTGGGCGTGGTGTTCCTCGCCGTGGCGTACCCGGCCGACCGGCGGGACGTAGGGCCGTTGCTGGCGGGAGTGGTCCGTCGGCTGCCCGTCGCCGGCCGCGTCCGCCGTCGGCGAGCGGAGCCCGAAGACGGAAGGGTGGATCGGTGAGTGCCAGGAGTGGGGCCGCGTGGCAGGGCACGGTGGCCCTGCTGCTCGCGTCGAGCACCGGCGGGGTGGGGCAGCACGTCAGGTCGGTGACCCGTGGGCTGGCCGCGCAGGGCGTGTCCGTGCTGGTCTGCGGGCCGGCCGCCGCCGGCGAGCAGTTCGACTTCGTCGGCGCGGGCGCGCGGTTCACGCCGGTGGAGATCCCGGCGAGTCCCACCCCGGCCGACGCCCGCGCGGTGCTCACGCTGCGCCGGGCCCTGGCTGCCGAGCCGGTCGACGTGGTGCACGCGCACGGGCTGCGCGCCGGTCTCGTCGCCGTCCTCGCCCGACCGGCCGCCCCACTGGTGGTCACCTGGCACAACGCCGTACTCGCCGGAGGGTTGCGGGGCCGGCTCTCCGGCGTGGCCGAACGGCTGGTCGCCCGTCGGGCCCGGGTCGCCCTGGGCGCGTCGAGCGACCTGGTTGACCGGGCCACCGCGCTCGGCGCCGCCGACGCCCGCCTCGCCCCGGTGGCCGCGCCGGCCCTGCCCGCGCCGCGACGGCGGCGCGCCGCCGTACGGGCCGAGTTCGCCGTCGCCCCCGGTCAGCCGCTGATCCTCTCGGTCGGGCGGCTGCACCCGCAGAAGCGCTACGACGTGCTGATCGACGCCGCCGCCCGGTGGCGGGACCGTACGCCACCGCCGGTGGTCGTCGTCGCCGGCAGCGGCCCGGCCTACCTGCCGCTGGCCGCGCGCGTCTCCGCCGCCCGCGCCCCGGTGACCCTGCTCGGGCACCGCACCGACGTGGCGGACCTGCTCGCCGCGGCCGACCTCGCCGTGGTGACCAGCGACTGGGAGGCCCGGCAGCTGTTCGCGCAGGAGGCGCTGCGGGCCGGCGTACCGCTGGTGGCGACCGGCGTGGGCGGGCTGCCCGATCTGGTCGGCGACGCCGCGGTGCTGGTCCCGCCCGGCGACGTCGACGCGGTCGACCGGGCGGTCCGTGAGCTGCTCGACGACGAGTCCCGCCGGGCCGACCTGGCCCGCCGGGGCACGGCCCGCGCGGCGACCTGGCCGACCGAGGCGGACACCGTCGCCGCCCTGGCCGACCTCTACGCCGACCTGACCGCGAACGCCGCCGGCCCGGCCACCCCGGACGCCGGGGCCACGACGGGGCGTGGCTGATGCTGCGGCGGGTCGCACCGCTCCTGCTCACCCTGCTCGTCGCGGTGCTCGGGGTGACCGCGCTGGCCGCCGAACCGGACCGCGCGCCGCGCCGGCCCACCGCGGACTTCGTCGTCATCGCCGGGGCGCCCGGCCTGCGCTGGGACGACGTGGACCCGGAGACGACCCCGACGCTGTGGCGGATGGCCGAGAACGGCTCGATCGGATCGCTGTCGGTCCGCTCGGCCCGCCGGCCGACCTGCCCGGTCGACGGCTGGCTGACCCTCGGCGCGGGCAACTTCGCCGCCTGGAACACCAACCGGCCCGCCGGCACCTGCCCGGCGGTGGACGTGAAGGTGGAACAGCCCGACGGATTCGGGGCCAACCTGCCCCAGCAGGAGAGCGTGGTCCTGCACAACCAGGAGCGGCTGCCCTGGGGGGCCGTACCCGGCGCGCTGGCCGAGTCGGTGCGCTGCGCCGTCGCCGTCGGCCCCGGTGCCGCCGTGGCCGCCGCCCGCCCGTTCGGCCGGGTCGACCGGTACGAGCCCACCCTGCCCGCCGACCCCGCCCCCCTGCTGGGCTCCTGCGTGCTGAGCATCATCGACCTGGGCACGGTCAGCGGCGAGGACCGGGCCGCCCGGGACGCGGCCGCCCGCCGCGCCGACGCTGCCCTGGCCCGGGTGCTGGCCGCCCGACCGCAGCAGTCCCTGGTGCTGGTGGCCGGTGTCTCGGACACCGCCGCGCCGGCCCGGCTGCACGTGGCGGTCGCCGACGGACCGGGCTGGGAACGGGGGTGGCTCACCTCGGCCAGCACCGGCCGCGACGGCTACCTGCAACTGGCCGACCTGGCCCCCACCGCGCTGACCGTGCTCGGCCGTCCGCTGCCGGAACGCAACTTCACCGGCCGGGCCGCCACCCCCGTCGACGGCCGCCCGGCGGACCTGCGGGCCGCCATCGACGCACCGGCCGACGCCGACCGGGAGGCCGGCGCCCAGCGGCGCGTCGCCCGGTGGTTCTTCGTGCTGCTCGCCGGCTTCCAGGTGCTGCTCGCCGTCGCGGTCCTCCCGCTGTTGCGCCGGGCCCGCCGGCACGCCGGTCCGGTGGGGCCGACCCCGGTGCCCCGGTCCGTGGTGGCGACCGTCGAGGTGCTGCTGGTCGCCGCCGCGCTGGCCATCCCCGCGGCCCTGGTCGCCGACCTGGTGCCCTGGTGGCGGGGGGACCACGCCGGCTGGTACTTCGCCGTGGTGACGGCGCTGCTGCTCGCCGGGGCGACCGCGCTGGTCCGCTTCGCGCCCGGACACGACCGCACCCTCGGCCCGTTGGGCGCGGTGGCCGGCCTGACCACCCTCGTCGTCGGCGTGGACGTGCTCACCGGGGCCCGACTCCAACTCAACGGGGTGGTGGGCTACTCGGCCCTGGAGGGCGGCCGGTACGCCGGCCTCGGCACGGTGGGGCTCGGCGCGTTCCTCGCGGGTGTGCTGCTGACCGCCGGCTGGCTGGCCCAACGGGTGGACCGGCGTTGGCGGCCGACCGTGGTGGTGGCCGTGGGCACGGCGGCCGTGGTGGTCGTCGGCAGCCCGTACCTCGGCTCGGACTCGGTCGGGGCGATCGCGCTGACCGCCGGGGTGACCGTCGCCGCCGTGATCTGCACCGGCGGGTGGCTGACCCTGAGCCGGCTGGTCTGGGCGAGCATGGCCGGCCTGGCCGTCACCATCGGGCTGGGCGTACTGGACCTGCGCCGGCCCCCGACCGATCGGGGCAGCCTGGGCCGGTTCCTCGCCGCCCTGGGGGAGGGGCGGGCCGGGCTGACCGTGCACCGGTCCAGCACCGCCAACTTCGACACCCTGGTCGGCAGCCCGTTGACCGTCCTCGCCGTGGTCGGCGCGGTGCTGGTGTGGTTCGCCCTCTTCCAGCCCTGGGGTGGGCTGCTGCGCCTGTTCGGCATCTACCCGGCGATGCGGGCGGCGATGGCCGGCACCGCCGTGGCCGCGGTGACCGGCGGGTTGCTCGGCGGTTCGGCGCTGGACGTGGCGGGCGCGGCCGGGGCGCTGGTGGTGCCGATGGCGGCGTTGGCCTCGCTGCGGGTGCTCGACCACGCGACCGACCGTACGCAGCCGCCGGGAAACCGGCCCCAGGACTTCGTCGGCGGTGCCCCGGTCGGGGCGGAGGCCACCGGGCCGGACGACGCGGCGCGGACGGCTCCGGAGGAGCCCGCCGGGGACGCGGGCGACCGGGCACCCCGGACGTCGACCGAGGTCGCGACCGCGTAGCCGCCGGTGGGCCCGGCGGGTGCGCTCCGGGGCGCACCCGGGGGAGGTGTTAGCGTGGAATCCCGTGGATCGCGTGATCACTTGGCTGATCGGCACGGCGGTCTGCACGACCGCAACGGACGACACGGGAGCAGGCCTTGGCCCCATCAGCACGGACGACCAGGCACATCTTCGTCACCGGGGGCGTCGCCTCCTCGCTGGGTAAGGGGCTCACCGCCTCCAGCCTCGGCAACCTGCTCACCGCCCGCGGACTGCGGGTGGTGATGCAGAAGCTCGACCCGTACCTCAACGTCGACCCCGGGACGATGAACCCCTTCCAGCACGGCGAGGTGTTCGTCACCGAGGACGGCGCGGAGACCGACCTGGACGTCGGTCACTACGAGCGTTTCCTCGACCAGGACCTCTCCGGCAAGGCCAACGTCACCACCGGCCAGATCTACTCGGACGTGATCGCCAAGGAGCGGCGGGGCGAGTACCTCGGCGACACCGTCCAGGTGATCCCGCACATCACCAACGAGATCAAGTCGCGCATCCTGGCGATGGCCGACCCGGACGCCGACGGCAACGTGCCGGACGTGGTGATCACCGAGGTGGGGGGAACGGTCGGCGACATCGAGTCGCTGCCGTTCCTGGAGGCGATCCGGCAGGTGCGGCACGATCTCGGCCGGGACAACTGCTTCTACCTGCACGTCTCGCTGGTGCCGTACCTGGCTCCGTCGGGGGAGCTGAAGACCAAGCCGACCCAGCACTCGGTGGCACAGCTGCGCAACATCGGTATCCAGCCGGACGCCCTGGTCTGCCGCTCCGACCGGGACATCCCGGACAAGCTCAAGCACAAGCTGTCGCTCTACTGCGACGTCGACCGGGAGGCGGTCACCGCCGCCCCGGACGCGCCGAGCATCTACGACATCCCGAAGGTGCTGCACCGGGAGGGCCTCGACGCGTACGTGGTGCGCCGGCTCGGGCTCTCCTTCCGGGACGTGGACTGGACGAGCTGGGACGACCTGCTGGACCGGGTGCACCACCCGGTCCACACCGTCACCGTCGCGGTGGTCGGCAAGTACGTCGACCTGCCCGACGCGTACCTGTCGGTCAGCGAGGCGATCCGGGCGGCCGGGTTCCACCACCGGGCCCGGGTGCAGCTGCGCTGGGTGCCGAGCGACGACTGTGTCACCCCGGCCGGGGCGGCGGCGGCCCTGGCCGGCGTGGACGGCATCGTCATCCCCGGCGGGTTCGGGGTGCGCGGCATCGAGGGCAAGATCGGCACCGCCCGGTACGCGCGGGAGAACGGCGTCCCGCTGCTCGGTCTCTGCCTCGGCCTGCAGTGCATGGCGATCGAGGTGGCCCGGCACCTCGGCGAGCTGGACGGCGCGAACTCGCTGGAGTTCGACGAGGAGGCCACCCACCCGGTGATCGCCACCATGGCCGACCAGGAGGACATCGTCGCCGGCAAGGGTGACCTGGGCGGCACGATGCGGCTCGGGGCGTACCCGGCGACCCTCGCCGAGGGCTCCATCGTCGCCGAGGCGTACGGCACCACCGAGGTCAGCGAGCGGCACCGGCACCGGTACGAGGTGAACAACGCCTACCGGGACGCGTTGACCAAGGCCGGCCTGCACATCTCCGGCACCTCGCCGGACGGCCGGCTGGTCGAGTTCGTCGAGCTGGACCGCGCGCTGCACCCGTTCTTCGTGGCCACCCAGGCGCACCCGGAGCTGAAGAGCCGGCCCACCCGGCCGCACCCGCTCTTCGCCGCGTTCGTCCGCGCCGCGGTCACCTACTCCGAGGCCGACCAGCTGCCGGTGGAGATGGACGGCGCCGCGCCCCGCCGGCCGGCCGCCGTGGCGGAGGAGGCGTCCCGGGACGACGCCGCGACGACCGCCGCCGCCGCGTCGTGAACGGGCGGCACTACGAGCTGAGGGGCCGGACCGAGCGGTACACCGGCCGGGTGTTCCAGGTGGTCACCGACGAGGTGACCATGCCCGGCGGCGGCACCGCCACCCGCGACGTGGTCCGGCACGTCGGCGCGGTCGCCGTGGTGGCGCTGGACGACGCCGGCCGGGTGGTGCTGGTCCGCCAGTACCGGCACCCGGTCGGCGAGTACCTCTGGGAGCTGCCGGCGGGGCTGATGGACGTCGACGGTGAGGACCTCGCCGCGGCGGCGCTGCGCGAGTTGGCCGAGGAGGCCGACCTGACCGCCGGCCGGGTCGACCTGCTGGTCGACCTGCACAGCTCACCCGGCTTCTCCACCGAGCGGGTGCGGATCTTCCTCGCCCGGGACCTCGCCGAGGTGCCGGCCGGTCAACGGCACGAGCGGCACGACGAGGAGGCGGACATGCAGGTGGTCCGCGTCGACCTGGACGAGGCGGTGGCCCGGGTGCTGGCCGGGGAGGTCACCAACGCCTCCTGCGTGGCGGGCCTGCTCGCCGCCGCCCGGGCCCGGGACGCCGGCTGGGCGCCGCTGCGCCCGGCGGACTCCCCACTGCCCGGCTAGTCACGGGCGCGGGGGACACCCACCCACACACGGCAGGGGCCGTGCGGCGTGCCGCACGGCCCCTCGCTGGTGGACAGGATCAGTCGCGCAGCGGCCGGCCCTGGGCGTCGACGCCACCGTTGATCAGGATCAGGATGCCGTCGACGAAGCCCCAGAGGCTGCCGATGCCGCAGGTCACCAGGGTCACGACGAGCTGGAGGACGCCGGTCTTGGTGTCGCCGATGTAGAACCGGCCGACACCGAAGCCACCGAGCACGATCTGGAGGACACCGGCGACGACCTTGCTCTTGTCGGAGACGCCGCCGGGGTACTGGTACGGAGGAGGGTAGGTCATGAGGCGACACCCTAGTGATCGACATTCCTGCTGTCCGCAGCGCGGTGGTGCCGATCGGACGATAATGGGCGAACACTGTCCCAACGGCCGAGGCCGACTCACGTTGTCGGTCAGGGTGCGCCTGACACATCGTCAGGAGAGCCGCGTACGGGGTGTCACTCTGTTGGCTTCCCGTCCGGGTCGACGGCCCTAGACTGCGGCCGGCAGGAGCGGTGGGCCGCGTCGGCAACGGAGCCGTCGCGCACCGAGCGGTCGGGGCGGTGCGGCCCCGAGGAGAGGTGTCGTCGTGAAGGTCGGAATCCCACGCGAGGTCAAGAACCACGAGTACCGCGTGGCGATCACGCCGGCGGGCGTGAACGAGTTCACCCGCAGTGGCCACCAGGTCTTCATCGAGTCCGGCGCCGGGGCCGGCTCCAGCATCGGCGACGACGAGTTCGCCGCCGCCGGGGCCAAGATCCTGTCCACCGCCGACGAGGTGTGGGACAGCGCCGACCTCGTGCTCAAGGTCAAGGAGCCGATCGCCGAGGAGTACCACCGCATGCGCGAGGGGCAGGTGCTCTTCACCTACCTGCACCTGGCCGCCTCCAAGGAGTGCACCGACGCGCTGATCGACCGGAAGGTCACCGGCATCGCGTACGAGACGGTCGAGCTGCCGGACCGGTCGCTCCCGCTGCTCGCCCCGATGTCCGAGGTCGCCGGCCGGCTCGCTCCCCAGGTGGGGGCGTACCACCTCCAGCGGCAGGGCGGTGGGCGCGGCATCCTGATGGGCGGCGTCTCCGGCGTGTACGCGGCCAAGACCGTGGTGATCGGCGCGGGCGTCTCCGGCATGAACGCCGCCGCCATCGCGCTCGGCCTCCAGGCCGAGGTGCTGCTGCTGGACAAGAACGTCGGGCGGCTGCGCCAGGCCGACGCCATCTACCGGGGCCACCTCCAGACGGTCGCCTCGAACGCGTACGAGATCGAGCGGGCCGTGCTCGACGCGGACCTGGTCATCGGCGCGGTGCTGGTGCCGGGCGCGAAGGCCCCGACGCTGATCTCCAACGAGCTGGTCTCCCGGATGAAGCCGGGCAGCGTGCTGGTGGACATCTCCATCGACCAGGGCGGCTGCTTCGAGGACTCCCGGCCGACCACGCACGCCGAGCCGACCTACCGGGTGCACGACTCGATCTTCTACTGCGTGGCGAACATGCCCGGCGCGGTCCCGCACACCAGCACGTACGCGCTGACCAACGTGACCCTGCCGTACGCCCTGGAACTGGCCAACCACGGCTGGTGGGAGGCGCTGCGCCGCGATCCCGCCCTCGCCCTCGGCCTGAACACGCACGACGGGCAGGTCACCTACGGCCCGGTCGCCGAGGCGCACGGCATGGCCACCCTGCCGCTGGCGGAGGTCCTCGGCTGAACGGCGGGCCACGGGACGGCACGGCGGCGGTCGCGGACGCCGAGGGCCCGGCGTCCGCGCCGGCGCCGGCGCTGCGGCGGGCCGTGCGTGGCTACCTCGACCACCTGACCGTCGAGCGGGGACTGTCGGTGAACACCCTCGCGTCGTACCGGCGGGATCTGGAGCGTTACCTGGCCACGCTGGCCGTCGCCGGGGTGACCGACCTCGCCGCGGTGGGGCCGGCCCAGGTCGAGGCGCACCTGGCCGCGTTGCGGGCGGGCGGGGACGGGCACCCGCCGCTGGCCGTCTCCTCGGCCGCCCGCGCGGCGAGCGCGGTGCGCGGCCTGCACCGCTTCGCGCTGCGCGAGGGGCTGGTCGGTGCGGACGCCAGCCGGGACGTCCGGCCGCCCACCCCGCCGCGCCGGCTGCCCCGGGCGCTGCCCGTCGACGACGTGGTCCGGCTGCTGGAGACGGCCGGGTCGGTGCGGGCGTCCGGTGCGGGCGCGCCCCTGGCGCTGCGGGACCGGGCGCTGCTGGAGTTCCTGTACGGCACCGGCGCGCGGATCTCGGAGGCGGTCGGCGCGGCGGTCGACGACCTGGACCCGGCGGAGGGGACCGTGCTGCTGCGGGGCAAGGGCGGCCGGTCCCGGCTCGTGCCGATCGGCGGGTACGCCACCGAGGCGCTCCGCGCCTACCTGGTCCGGGCCCGCCCCGGTCTGGTCGCCGCCGGCCGGGGCACCCCCGCGGTCTTCCTGAACGCCCGGGGCGGCGCGCTCTCCCGGCAGGGTGCGTGGACCATCCTTCGGCGTACCGCCGAGCGGGTCGGGCTGCCGGTGGACGGGCCGAACGCGGTCTCCCCGCACACCCTGCGCCACTCCTACGCCACCCACCTGCTCGACGGCGGGGCGGACGTCCGGGTGGTGCAGGAACTGCTCGGCCACGCCTCGGTGACCACCACCCAGGTCTACACGCTGGTCACGGTGGAACGGCTGCGCGAGGTCTACGCCACCGCCCACCCCCGGGCGCGCGGCTGAACCGGGTCCGCCGGTGACGTCCCCGGGCGGTGCCGTCAGCCGGGTGGGCGCACCGGCACCGGGGGTGGGTGCTGTGTCGACCGTCACCCCGACCCACCCCGGGCCGGTGGCGACCGCCGGGCCGCCCGACACGCCGACCCGGTACCGACCGGCCTGCTCGAACGTGGCGTACAGTCGGCATCGGCGCGGACCTCCTGGGGCGACAACCGGGGTGCGCAGCGGCGCCGCAGAAGGACGTCGGACGGCTCCGACGCCGGGTGGTCGTCGGGAGGGGGCAACAGGACATGGCTGGCAACGGCGACCGTGCCGAGACGTGGACGACAGAGCTCCGTGAGCAGCAGGCCACACTCGGCGCGGACCTCGGCCCGGCGGACCCGGCCGCGTACACCATGCGCAAACCCATCCCCGAGCCGATGCCCACCGACCGGCACGGGCCGGCGCGGATCATCGCGATGGCCAACCAGAAGGGTGGCGTCGGGAAGACCACCACCACCATCAACCTCGGCGCGGCCCTGGCCGAGTACGGCCGCAAGGTGCTGCTGGTCGACTTCGACCCGCAGGGCGCGCTCTCGGTCGGCCTCGGCGTCAACCCGCACAACCTCGACCTGTCGGTCTACAACCTGCTCATGCAGGACGACGTCACCGCCGAGGACGTCCTGATCAAGACGGACGTCGCGGGGCTGCACCTGCTGCCCGCCAACATCGACCTCTCCGCCGCCGAGATCCAGCTCGTCAACGAGGTCGCCCGGGAGATGGCGCTCGCGCGGGTGCTGCGCAGCATCCGCAAGGAGTACGACTACATCCTCATCGACTGCCAGCCCTCACTCGGTCTGCTCGCCATCAACGCGCTGACCGTCGCGCACGGCGTGTTGATCCCGCTGGAGTGCGAGTTCTTCAGCCTCCGAGGTGTGGCGCTGCTGCTGGACACCATCGACAAGGTGCGTGAGCGGCTCAACTTCGACCTCGAACTCGAGGGCATCCTCGCCACCATGTACGACAGCCGCACCACCCACTGCCGGCAGGTGCTCCAGCGGGTGGTCGAGGCGTTCGGCGACAAGGTCTACCAGACCGTCATCACCAAGACGGTCAAGTTCCCCGAGTCGACGGTGGCCGGCGCACCCATCACCACCCTCGACCCGGCCTCGTCCGGCGCGCGCAACTACCGGCAGCTCGCCCGTGAGGTGATCGCCGCGCAGGCGGAGCGATAGCGCCGGCGTCCGGGGCGTGGACTACGGTCGTCCGGTGACCGCACCGCCGCTCGACCCCGTGCCGGCCGACCCGGTGGCACCCACCGAACCCACGCCCGGCACCGGCTCGGGGGGCCCGGAGGAGAGCAGCGGCTTCACCGTGCGGCTGGCCAACTTCACCGGCCCGTTCGACCTGCTGCTGCAACTGATCGGCAAGCACAAGCTCGACGTGACCGAGGTGGCCCTGCACCAGGTCACCGACGAGTTCATCGCCTACATCCGGGCGATGGGCGACGAGTGGGACCTCGACGAGGCCAGCGAGTTCCTGCTGATCGCGGCCACCCTGCTCGACCTGAAGGCCGCCCGGCTGCTGCCCGCCGCCGAGGTCGAGAACGAGGAGGACCTGGCCCTGCTGGAGGCGCGGGACCTGCTCTTCGCCCGGCTGTTGCAGTACAAGGCGTTCAAGGAGGCGGCGGCGCACATCGCCGCGCTGGAGGCCGAGGGCGGGCGACGCTATCCCCGCGCCGTCAGCCTGGAACCCCGGTACGCCCAGGCCCTGCCGGACCTGGTGCTCGGGATCGGCCGGGAGCGGCTGCTCAGGATCGCGGTGCGGGCGATGACCCCGAAGCCCGTCCCGGTGGTCTCCATCGACCACGTGCACATGGTCCGGGTCAGCGTCCGGGAACACGCCCAGATCCTGGCCGCGCGGCTGCGGCGCGCGGGCACCGCCGCCTTCTCCCTGCTCTGTGCCGACTGTGCGGCCACCCTGGAGGTGGTGGCCCGGTTCCTGGCCCTGCTGGAGCTGTACCGGGAAGGACTGGTCGCCTTCACCCAGGAGCAGGCGCTCGGCGAGCTGACCGTACGCTGGACCGGCCCGGCCGAGGGCGACACCGACCTCCAGATCGACGAGTACGCCGGCGCGCCGTCGGATTCCGAGGCCGCCGCACCGGAGGTGCCCACCGGCTCAGCCGACGCGACCGCCGGGCATGACGCTGCCGGAAGCGACTCGGCTGGGTTGGACGTGGCCGTGGCCGGTCCGACCGGGACGGACGTGGCCGAGGGTGCTTCGCCCGGGGGTGCCGGTGACCTGCCGGGTGGGCCGGTGGCCGGCACCGGGACGACGACGGAGGAGTGACCGGGATGAGCAACGAGGAGCGCAGCGAATCCCTCGCCGACCAGGCCGCCGCGTGGATCCCGCCGTGGGAACGCCGCCCCAGCCCGGACCCGGCTCCCGTCTCGGACCGTACCGACGTCGACGACACCGCCGCCCCACCGGAGCCAGCCACCCCACCTGCCCCGGCGGTGTCACCCGCCCCGGCCGCTGCTCCGGCTCCGCCTGCTCCGGCTGCTCCGGCCGAGCCGGTGGCTGCGGGTCGTGGTGGGAAAGGTCCCCTGGAGGGGCCGGTCACCACCACGACCCCGCCCAGGGGCGGACGGCGGGCAGCCGGGACGGTGCGGGAGAGCCCGGCGACGGCGACCGCGATGGAGGAGGGGGAACTCCGCGCGGCGCTGGAGGCGATCCTGCTGGTCGTCGACGAGCCGGTCAGCGAACTGACCCTCGCCCAGGTGCTGGAGCAACCCGCCGAGCGGATCGGGGCCGTCCTCGACCGGATCGCGGCCGGCTACACCGAGGCCGGGTACGGCTTCGAGCTACGCCGCGCGGCCGGGGGCTGGCGGCTCTACACCCGACCGGAGTACGCCCCGTACGTGGAGCGGTTCATCCTCGACGGGCAAACCGTCCGGCTCACCCAGGCCGCGTTGGAGACCCTGGCGGTGGTCGCCTACAAGCAGCCGGTCACCCGTTCCCGGATCTCCGCCATCCGGGGTGTCAACTGTGACGGGGTGATCCGTACCCTGGTCTCCCGCGGCCTGGTCGAGGAGTGCGGCACCGAGCCGGAGAGCGGAGCGTTCCTCTACCGGACCACCACCCTGTTCCTTGAGAAGCTCGGGCTGAACAGCGTCGCCGACCTGCCGCCGCTGGCCCCGTTCCTCCCCGACGACGTAGAAGAGTTTGCCGATGCCACGCGATGACCGCGCCCCCCGCCCCGACGCGCCCGTCTACGAGGGGCCCGAACGCCTCCAGAAGGTGCTCGCCGCCGCCGGCGTGGGCTCCCGCCGGGCCTGCGAGGACCTGATCTTCCGGCGCCGGGTCACCGTCAACGGCCGGGTGGCCCAGCTCGGTGACCGCGCCGACCCGACCCAGGACGTCATCATGGTCGACGGCGAGCGCCTCCAGGTCGACACCCGCCTGGTCTACCTGGCGATGAACAAGCCGCGCGGGGTGGTCTCCACCATGGCCGACGAGAAGGGGCGCACCGCGCTCGCCGACTTCCTCGGCAACCGGGTCGAGCAGCGGGTCTACCACGTCGGGCGGCTCGACGCGGACAGCGAGGGCCTGCTGCTGCTCACCAACGACGGCACCCTCGCGCACAAGCTCATGCACCCGTCGTACGGGGTGCAGAAGACCTACCTCTGCCAGGTCGCCGGACCGATCCCGCGCAACCTGGGCAAGAAGCTGATGGCCGGGGTCGAACTGGAGGACGGCCCGGCGCAGGTCGACTCCTTCAAGGTGGTGGACACCCTGGGCAAGACCGCACAGGTGGAGGTGAGCCTGCACGAGGGCCGCAAACACATCGTCCGGCGGTTGCTGGCCGAGGTCGGACACCCGGTGAGCCGGCTGGTGCGTACCTCGATCGGGCCGATCCGGCTGGGTGACCTGCGCGCCGGGCGGACCCGCCGACTCACCAACGCCGAGGTCGCCGCCCTGTTCCGCGCGGTGGGTGACTGAGCCGGCGGTTCGGGAAAGCGGCCCCGGTAGGCTCCCAGGCGGCCCGCGGGTCGCCCGGGAGGCGGACCTGCGCCCGGCGGCGGTGCCGACGGGGGCGGATCGGACCGCCAGGCATGATGGACCACGATGGGTAACCGCTCGCCGAACGTCGGGAGAACGACGGTCGGCGGGGTACGGGCTGAGGAGGACACGCGGTGGCGGAGAACGTACGGACCGGGCGATGTGTGGTCGCTGTCGACGGGCCATCCGGTTCGGGGAAGTCCACCGTCTCCCGGCGCTTGGCCGCCGGGATCGACGCCCGCTACCTGGACACCGGTGCGATGTACCGGGCGGTGACCTGGGCGGTGCTCCGCAGCGGTGTCGACCCGGCCGACGCCGAGGCGGTGGCGAAGGTCGCCGGTGAGATCGACCTGCGCATCGGCACCGACCCCCAGGGGTACGGGGTGACCGTCGACGGGGTGGCGGTCGACGCCGACATCCGGGGTCCCGAGGTCACCGGCGCGGTCTCCGCGGTGGCCGCCGTGCCGGCGGTCCGGAAGCTGCTGGTGGCCTGTCAGCGGGAGATGATCACCCACGCCGGCCGGATCGTGGTCGAGGGGCGGGACATCGGCTCGGTGGTCGCCCCCGACGCGGAGCTGAAGGTCTACCTGACCGCCTCCGAGGTGGCCCGGGCCCAGCGGCGCAGCGCGGAGGACGCCGCCGACGTGGCCGCCACCGCCGCCGACCTGGCCCGGCGGGACCGGCTGGACTCGACCCGCAAGACCGACCCGTTGCAGCAGTCGGCGGACGCGGTCGTGCTGGACACCACCGAACTGGGCGTCGACGAGGTCGTGGCCCGGCTGCGGGAACTACTGACCGAGCGGGGCGTGGCATGACCGACGACAGCGGCTGGGTCGAGCTGCGCGAACCCGACCTCGACGAGGAACAGACCGGCCCGGTGCCCGTGGTGGCCGTGGTCGGCCGCCCCAACGTCGGCAAGTCGACGCTGGTCAACCGGATCATCGGCCGGCGGCAGGCGGTCGTGGAGGACGTCCCCGGAGTCACCCGGGACCGCGTCCCGTACGACGCCCAGTGGGCCGGCCGGCAGTTCACCGTGGTGGACACCGGCGGCTGGGAGCCGGACGCGAAGGACCGGGCGGCGGCCATCGCCGCCCAGGCCGAGACGGCGGTCGCCACCGCCGACGTGGTCCTCTTCGTGGTGGACGCGGTGGTCGGCTCCACCGACGTGGACGAGGCGGCGGTCCGGATGCTGCGCCGCAGCGCCAAGCCGGTGATCCTGGTGGCGAACAAGGCGGACAACGCGGCCGTCGAGGTGGAGGCGACCTCGCTCTGGTCGCTCGGGCTCGGTGAGCCGTTCGCGGTGTCGGCGCTGCACGGGCGCGGCTCCGGCGAACTCCTCGACGCCATCATGGAGGCGCTGCCCGAGGCTCCGAAGATCGTGGAGGACCGGCCGCGCGGCCCGCGCCGGGTGGCCCTGGTCGGCCGCCCCAACGTCGGCAAGTCCAGCCTGCTCAACCGCTTCTCCGGGGAGGAGCGGGCGGTGGTCGACTCGGTCGCCGGCACCACCGTCGACCCGGTGGACAGCCTCGTGCGCATCGGCGGGGAGACCTGGCACCTGGTGGACACCGCCGGGCTGCGCAAGCGGGTCGGCAAGGCCAGCGGCACCGAGTACTACGCCAGCCTGCGTACCGCCGCGGCGATCGAGGCGGCCGAGGTGGCGGTGGTGCTGCTGGACGCCAGCGAGCCGATCAGCGAGCAGGACCAGCGGATCCTGTCGATGGTCACCGAGACCGGCCGGGCGCTGGTGATCGCCTTCAACAAGTGGGACCTGGTCGACGGCGACCGCCGGTACTACCTGGACAAGGAGATCGAGCGGGAGCTGCGCCGGATCCCGTGGGCGATCCGGCTCAACCTCTCCGCGATGACCGGCCGGGCGGTGGACAAGCTCGCCCCGGCGCTGCGTAAGGCCCTGGCGAGCTGGGAGACCCGGGTCCCCACCGCGCAGCTCAACTCGTGGCTCACCGCGTTGGTCCAGGCCACCCCGCACCCGGTGCGGGGCGGACGGGCTCCGAAGATCCTCTTCGCCACCCAGGCCGGCACCTGCCCGCCGCGCTTCGTGCTCTTCACCACCGCGCCGCTGGACGCCGGCTACCAGCGCTTCGTCGAGCGAAAGCTCCGCGAGGAGTTCGGCTTCGAGGGCAGCCCGGTGGAGATCTCGGTACGCCCGCGCAAGAAGCTGGGCCCGGGCGGCCGAGGCAAGGCGCACGGCTGACCGTCGTAGCAACACCGAACGCCGGGCCGGGACCTCCCGACCCGGCGTTCGCGCTTCCCGCCGCACCCAACCTCCTAGGACGCTTGAGGGATTGTGGCGTGTGGCGAGGCCCGCCGAGGCGGGAGGGGCCAGTGCGTACGTCCGGAAGATCCTGCGCTAAGCTGTACCGGCTGCCGCAGGGGAGACCCGACGGCAGCATCGGGACGTGGCGCAGCTTGGTAGCGCACTTGACTGGGGGTCAAGGGGTCGTCGGTTCGAATCCGGCCGTCCCGACAGGTAAAAACGCAGGTCAGAGGGTTGATCCGGATTTCGGGTCGGCCCTTTCGGCGTTCCGGGACCAAGATCAGTCAAGGTGAAGCCGGTCTGGCGCTCTGCTTGACTGTCGGCCATTCGGATCGGTCGTACCGGCGTCGGGAACTGGTCGGTCGCGTACGCGTACAGCAGAGCCGGCCGCCCCATAGCGACCGGCTCCCCACCACAACGCCGTTCAACCGGCGCTCAGATTCACGATCACCCCCCGGTCCGCGCACGCCGACTGCAACCCCGACAGGTGCATCCCCATCGGCCTTGCGAATGCGAGGGCGGCCATCTCGTTGCCGTCCCCCAAGTTCTGGATCTGCCACGCCAGGTCGACGATGGCGGTGCCGTGCTCTTCCAGCTTCTCGTACCGGGATTCCTCGAAGATTGCCCGCGCTTCCCGGTACTCAGCCTCGGTCATCTTGTCGTCGCCGTTGGTCTTTTCGCTGCCGTCCATCTTCTTGCCGTCGCGCATGGCTTTACAGGCGGCGACGCCGGTGTCTTCGTGGATGAACCCTTCCCAGACGGCGTAGCCGATGGTGCCGGTGAAGAGGACGGCCAGGGCGGCGACGCCGGCGATGAGGAGGGGTTTCCGGATGGTCGCCTGCGGTGCGGTGGCGGTGAACTCCGTGGGCTGCGGCGGGGTGCTCCAGGACTGCTGGTTCGGGTCGTGGTCGAACTGGGACTGCTGGTGGGTCAACGGGGTCTCCCTGGTTGGATCGGCGACCGGTCGATGATGGTGTGGTTTGGGCCGGTTGGGACGTGGTGTGTCGGGTTGGCGACTGCGGTTGTGTCCGGTCGGCTGGTAGCTGCCGGTACCGGTGGTGCCGTAGATCGCCCACCAGTCGTGGGCCAGCCGGCTTGCCGGCAGGTGACATCTCAGATGGCTTGCCCTGTGGGCGGGCTGGAAGGATCTCGCTGTGCCCAAGCGCTGTGGAGAGGCGGGGCGGAGGATCCATCAGCTTCTGGCGATCTCTCCCAGGTGCGTGTGATAGTGGGGCGCCACCCGCCCGACCCGAGCCGATGACCGGCTCGCCGTCGGGCGTTCTCATGAAACCCCAGAGGAGGAAGCGTGCGGCTGCGCGTACCGATTCCGTCCGGTGTCCGTCCTGATCGACCCCTGCGAGCGTCGTGGCGGACGATGGCCCGAGCGCTGCTGCTCGTGGCGATCGTCCTCGCGACCCTGCCGATCACCGGGAACCGGCCGGCCTACGCCACCGTGTCACTGCTCACGACGGCGCAGCGGCAGGCGTACTTGAACTACTACGCCCCGGTGATCTTCAAGCGGGCCAATGAGGACAACGGTCAGGACGGTCGCGACTGGCTGACGAACTACAACTTCGACCAGGACCACAACTTCGCGACGAACCGCTACCGCTGGCTGGAGAGCGAGCACTATGTCGCGGCATCGGCGGCGAACGCGACCAGCAGTCCGTACGCCGCGTGGCGGATCCGTCCGACCCTCTACACCTCGCTCATCGAGTACACGAGCGGCACCACCAAGTCGCTCGTGCTGCTTTACCACGTGTACAACGCGGCGGACAAGGAAGGCGACGCGATCCACGATTGGGAGCGGATCGAGATCGTCGTGCGCAACGTCACCGGCACTCCGGGGGCGACCGGTGAGTACGTGAACAACTCGACCATCACCCACCACCACGAGCATGTCATCCGCAAGCGCGGCGACTCCGGCTTCAACTTCATGAACACCGCGACGGGCAGACACCTGATGGTCTGGCAGGCCGACGAGGCCGGCAGCGTCCTGGCCACGCACGCGCACGAGCTGCGGTACGTCAACGACACCTACAGCTCGCTCGTCAGCCAGCCCGTCACCAACGACGCCGAGGTGGAGATCAGCGGCAAGGACGAGAACAAGAACGTGCACTACATCTTCGTCCCGCAGGCGTCATCGGCCGCGGTGACCGCCTGGGGCGCGAAGCCGCTGACCTTCTCCAACGCCTCGACGCTGATCGCCGGGCACGACAACGAGCACACCGTCGACTGGTACCAGGCCAAGCGGCTCACCTACGAGCTGCAGGACATCGCGGACATCATTCCGACCCACTGGGCGGGCAACCCGGCCTGGTCCACCCACTGGCTGTCGTCGGCCGTGGACGACATCGAGCTGGAGTCACCGGTGGTCAACGAGACCGGTGCGGTGGAGGTGAACGCCGGCCGTCAGCGCTTCTACAGCAAGTCCCGCGACAACGGGGCTTCGGACCTGACCGACGACCGTGAAGGGATCATCCACAAGAACTGGCTCTACGGCGTGTACTCCGCCGAGGCGGACGAGGACATCGAGGGCTCGTCCGACCACTTCCCGGGATACGAGGGGACCGGCACCGACAGTTACGGTTGGACCCGGCAGATGGCCAGCGGGCGCTACGACTCGCCCAACTCGTACTGGTGGCAGCACGACTTCTTCGTCCATGACGGGACGGTCGACACCGCCGGGTCGACCGAGAACGGCGAGTGGCTGCGCGGCGCCTGGTACACCTCCGCGAACGGCGGGTTCGACGGGCGTTGGGTGCAGTTGTTCGACGACCGTCCAGGGCTCGAGCCCACCATTTCCTGACGCCGCGTGCGCGGCCTGCGGCCGGGTGACCGGCCGCGGGCCGCGGAACGTCAGGCACGTCAGAGACCCCGGTGAACGGGCCGCGCGCCTCCACGAAACCGAATCCCCGCGCTGTCGCCCTGCCCTTGGCCTTTCCATATCTGTAGTGCGGCGACTCCCACCCGGGCAGCTCAGCCAGCCGCGTCACCTGCGCGCCGGACGTCGGAGGTTCCCTCCACCCGCTCCACGCCGTGGTTCGCCCACCTCGCCATCTGATGGATCTGCTGCGTGACAGTGTGGCCACCCTTAGCCGATGATGCATGGTGTGCGGGGACGGCTGCGGAACGCGATACGGTGGGTCGGATACATCCTGCTTTGTGGCGTTCTGCTTGCCGCGATGATGTGGATCCTGGTGAGGGCCGTCGCCGCCGACGGTCCGGAGGAATTCAAGCGGTGGGGGGAATGGGCTGCCATTCTCGCGGCGCTGTCCGGCTCACTCGGCATCATCATCCAGGTCTGGGGGAAACGCGCCCGGCGGGTGGATCCGCCCGTGGTCGACGAGGACCGGATCGGGCGGGCGGTTGCGGATCTCGCGGGACGGATCCGGCGGGACTGGGCGGAGGAGGCGGTGCGGCGGGAGGTCACCCGGCCGGCGCCGGTGTTGGTGCGCTGGTCATCGACGGGACGGCCAGCCGCCGCCCGACAATTTGTCGTCGACGATCAGCTCGGGGGTGAATGGCACCATTTTCCGCTGTCCGGGAAGACTGATGAGCCGAACAACGACAGCAACGACATCGTGGCGGCGTTCCGCAGCCTGCCGCACCGACAGTTGATGGTCCTCGGCAAGCCTGGCGCGGGCAAGACCGTGTTCGCCATGCTGCTGACCCTGGGCCTGATCCGCCGTCCTGCCGCAGGCGAGCCGGTGCCGGTACTTCTGTCGATCCACCTCTGGGACGCCGCCGAGCTGTTGGACGACTTCGTGGCCTGTCGGCTGGCCGAGGACTACGGTGACGTGCTGGCCGCGCATGGCGACCCGTTGGCCGTGGCGCGGCGTCTGGTGGAAGACCAGCGGGTACTGC
Organism: Micromonospora sagamiensis; assembly: GCF_014680085.1. Taxonomy (NCBI): domain Bacteria; kingdom Bacillati; phylum Actinomycetota; class Actinomycetes; order Micromonosporales; family Micromonosporaceae; genus Micromonospora; species Micromonospora sagamiensis. The sequence continues at coordinate 5,417,671 of NZ_AP023438.1, forward strand.
CGGTACTCGACGGCCTCGACGAGCTGCCCGCTGATGCTGTCGCTGAGGCGATGGACCGGCTCGACCTGTTCGCCGCGGCAGGGCGGCCGCTGGTCGTCACCTGCCGCGGCGACGAGTACGAGGAGGCCGTGGCGCGTAGCCGCGTGCTGTCCCGGGCGGCGGTGGTCGAGTTGGCTTCGGTGGAGGTCGAGGATGCCATCACCTATCTGTCCCAGCCGGTGCCGGATCCGCGTTGGGAGCCGGTCTTCGCCCACCTACGGGCGCACCAGGACGGGCCGCTGGCCAAGGCGCTGTCCACCCCGTTGATGGTGGCCCTGGCCCGCAGTACCTACCAGGCCGGGTCCACCGCAGACCCCGTGGACCTGCTTGACGTGGCGCAGACCGCCGCCGGTCAGCGCGCTGTGGAGGCCCGGCTGATGGCGGACTTCGTCCCGGCGGTCTACGCGCCTCGGCCCCGCCGTCTCGCGTCCGACCAGTCACAGGCCGGGGTCCACTACCATCCGGAAAAGGCGCAACGGTGGTTGACGTTCCTCGCCCGGCACATGAGTGAGCACGGCGTGCAGGACGTGGGCTGGTGGGAGCTGAGCCCGCTCATCCGTACCGTCTTCGTCACCCTTGCCGGTCTTCTGGTCACGCTGATGACGGCGCTGCTGTTCGTACCTGTCTTCGGGCCCGTCTTCGGGCTGGCCGTGACCGCCGTGGCAGGTCTGGTCACCGTCGTGGTCGTGGTCCAGACAGGTGGGCCGCCGCAGAGCATCCATGCCGAGGAGACCACCCCCCGGTCGGCTCTGTCCACTGAGCGGGCACGGGCGATATCCCGGGGAGTAGGGGGTGGCGCGCTCATCGGTGTCGCGATCGGTCTGTTGCTGGCGATTCTGCTGGGCCTGGGAATCGGGTACGCAGTACTCCTCGTCGCGGTACTCGGCGGGGCCTACACCCTGGCCACCGCGCTGGACCACCCCTGGGGCTCGTTCCTCGTCGCCCGGTTCTGGTTGGGCGTCACCGGCCGGTTGCCGTTCGGGCTGCCGCGATTCCTCGAAGACGCTCACCGCCGGGGAGTGCTCCGCCAGTCGGGTGCCCGATACCAGTTCCGGCACCTGATTCTGCAGGAACACCTGGCTGGTGGGGCAAGTCCGCTGACCGCCGAGCCTCCCTCGGTGACGCTGGCGCCGCAGCAGGCGGACGGGCACCGACCAAAGCAGCACCAGCAGCGGGTCCGCCTCTGCGTGGCGTCGGTCGGCCTGGCTTTCCTGGGGCTGTTCGTGCTCTCCACCGGAGAGTGGGCTCCCAACTACCGTTCCGGGGACCGGCCCGAGACCATCATGGACGTGAGCTGCGGCGGTGCCGGTGGCAGCCCGAGCTGCGTCGAGTACGTCGCCGGCTACCAGTGGCCAGTCGGCCCTGGTGGCCGGGTCGACACCACCTTCACATTCCCGAACCGGCAACGGGTGATCCAGTTCCAGGGTATGGGCGGCGAGTTCAGGCTCCTGCCGTCGAACGACTGCGCCAACGCCGTCCTGAGGTGGCAGATAAGCATTGACGGGCAGTTGTGGCGGTCGGGTGAGGTCCACGCCACCACAGGTCGACTCGACACGCCGCGCGCGGCCCCGCAGCAGGCAAAAACCGTTGTGGTGTCGGCGCGTCGCGTCGACACCGAGCCATGTGCGGCTGTCCTGCACTGGGACCGCCCGACCGGGCAGTACCGGGGCGTCACCAGCGGTTTTGGCCCGTGGGGCTGACACATGCCGTCGAAGGCTCGGCGGCTCACGGTCGTCTGGAGATCCTCGGGTCCGGGCAGGGCGGCCAGCAGCTCTACCGCCAGGGAGGACGCGACGTCCCTCGGGCCGCACCCCCGGGCGCCGGAGCTTTCTCGCTCAGTTGCGGGACGTTGCCGCTCTGGGCGAGGAGCCGCCAGATTCGATTGGGCCATCAGGGGCGTGCGCGAGCCGATGGGGTGGAGTCAGGGGAGCAGCGTGCCCGTTGGGATGGGTGATGGCGGTCAACCTTTGGACGTGAGGTGGCAACCAGCGTGGCGGCGCAGGTCGAGCCAGCGCGCCTACGCCGAAGGCTGATACCAGATGTAGGGCCGCGTATCGCCCGGCAAGGAGAGGCGGGTCTTCCGAAGATCGAGTTGGTCGAGGGCCCTGCATGACGACCGCTCATCGGGCAGGACGCGAAACACGTGCGTCGTCAAGGGCCACTCGGTGAGCAGCCAGTCGTTCACGGCCTCAACCACAACGTCTGCCAGACCGGTGTCCTGCTGGTCTTGGCGAAGCCAGAAAGTGACCAGCGCGGAAGCCGACGGTACGGCGTCGAGGAGTCGGCGATCGGCCCCAGCGCGTTGGAGGTACTCGCGGAGTGGATTCACGTACAAGCAGCCCAGTGCCTCGCGCAGAGACGGGGCGAGGAGGACGAACGTGAACGCGCGGCGGTTCTCGTGATCAGCCTGGTGCTTCGTGACCAGTTTCAGGTCATCCGCAAGGGTGAACCCCTCGACGGGCCACCGGCCGTCGCTGTGTGCGCGGATGACGTGCGGGCTTGCCATGTACGACTCGTAATCCAAGGCAGCCGTGTCGGTGGTCAGTGGCGCCGCAACGAATTGGTCGTGGTGCAGTCCGGATGGAATCGCCGCAGTCTCGTCGAACATTGCTCCTTCTTTCGCCCCCATTCAGGGCCATGCGATCCGAATTCCGGCCAGACTCGACGAACGTGACCATCATGTCACCAGAGCCCAGGCAAGATAGTCGACCATCACGGACCTCCCTCTCCGGATCCAAATGCAGAGGGCGTGACATGATGGCGCCCATGGGGAAACAGCAGGATGTCGGCGGGCCCAACCGTCACAGTGGGTCAGGTGCCGCCTCGGACGGTGCGACGGGTGGCAGCGTCGATGCGCGGCTCGCCTTCGCACAGGACCCCCTAACGCCCCAGATGACCCTCATCGACCTGGCGTCCGACCCGTCGGCCGTGGTTCGTAAGGCGGTCGCGTCCCGCACCGACGCGCCCGCGCAGGCACTGCGACCGCTGACCAGGGACCATGATCGTCACGTCCGGGAGGCCGTGGCGAGAAACCCCTCGACCTCGGTCGCCAATCTCCTGCGACTCGTCAAAGACGCCGACCGGTGGGTCCGCTGGGCGGTCGCCGGCAACCCGGCCTGCGACGAGTCGATTCGCCGGGTGATGGCGGAGGCCCCCGACAAGGAGCTACGCGGTCTCCTCGCGGAAAGGCGCGAACTGGAGCCCGAGTTGGCTGCGCGGCTGGTTGACGACGTCTCAGCAGAGGTACGGGAACGACTCGCCACCCACACCCACGACCCCGACGTGATCACCGCTCTGATGGCCGATCGCACCGCACGCGTGCGCAAGGGGCTCGCCCGCAACCCGCGGACCACCACCGCCCAGCGCAGCGCGCTCGCCCAGGATCCCGTGGTGGACGTCCGCGCCGCGCTGGTGCTCGCGGTCGAACTGGACGAGGCGGACCTGCGACGCCTGCTTGACGACCGCTCGGTGCAGGTTCGGATGGCGATGGCGAAGTCGGAGGTGGTCCCGCCGCACATCCGGCAGGCACTCGGTCGCGATCCCGACGAGATGGTTGCCGGCGCGGCGCGAGACTTCCGCCCCGGATCGAGCAACGGTCCGGTGGTACGGGCTCCGCGCGTCGGTTACCAGGCCTCCGGGACTGGCCGAGGCCGACCGGGCGGTGCACGGCGAGGTTGAGCGCTGCCCGGAGGGTGGCACTAAGCAGTTGATCTACAGGGCTGCAGGTCGGTTCGTACACATGATGCTGATCACGGCGACCACCCGGGAGCCGCCGCTGTCATTGGTCAGCCGGGTAGCTTCACCGCCGGGCTCGGCAGCTGACGACGGGCGCGTGACGTTGCCGTGCACCGCCAGCGCGTCGAGGATCACCGTCTACGCGGTCGTCTTCGCCGTCGCGATCACGCACCTGATCGCCGCGGCTGGTCTCCTGCGTGACGATCCGGCGACCGACCGGATCAGCCCCAGCGTGTACGCGCAGATCACCGAATTCGAGGAGATCTGGAGCCGGGGTCTGATCCTGTTCGGCGTCCACCTGCTTCTGCTCGGGTGGCTGGCCTGGCGGTCTCCGTCTGCGCCGACCTGGGTGGCGGTGCTCGTGGCGATCGCCGGTGCGGGCTACCTCGCCGACTCGATCGGACCATTGATCTCGTCCGCGTACATGATTGAGGTCGCCGCGGTCACGTTCGGCGGTGAGATCATCCTCATGGGGTGGCTGCTCGTGTTCGCCGTGCGCTCGCGCAGCCACCGCCGGTCCAACATGGCTGGCGACGGTTCACCGCCGTCGCGGACCGCGGCGATGCGGGAGCGTCGGACGTCCCTCGTATTGTGGTGGGGTGGCTGAGCGATCTCTGACGTTGATGGCGGTACACGCGCACCCGGACGACGAGGCGTCCAGTACTGGCGGCGTCCTCGCGCGGTACGCGGCGGAGGGGATCACGACGGTGCTCGTGACCTGCACGGATGGGCGGTGCGGCGACGGTCCCGGCGGAGTGAAGCCGGGCGACCCGGGGCACGACCCGGAGGCCGTGGTAGCGATGCGCCGGGCCGAGTTGGCGGCCAGTTGCGAGGCGTTGAAGGTCACGCACCTGGAGACGCTCGGCTATGCCGACTCCGGGATGATGGGTTGGGCGGCCAACGACGCGCCCGGCGCGTTCTGGAACACGCCGGTGGCGGAGGCGGCCGACCGGCTGAGTGAGTTGTTCCGGCGCTATCGACCCGACGTCGTCGTCACCTACGACGAGAACGGCTTCTACGGCCATCCGGACCACATCCAGGCGCACCGCATCACGATGGCCGCCGTCGAGCGGACGGACATCCCCGCGAAGGTGTACTGGACCACCGTGCCGCGTGGTGCGTTTCAGGAGTTCGGCCGCGTGATGAAGGAGATCGGCGTCGAGTTTCCCGAGCCGGACGGGCCGTCGGACGCGATGCCGCAGCTCGGCCTGCCCGACGACGAGATCACCACCTGGGTGGACACGAGCGGCTACGGCGCGCAGAAGTTCGAGTCGTTGGCTGCGCACGCCAGTCAGGCCGAGAACATCTTCTTCCTGCAACTCGGCCAGGAACAGTTCACCGAGCTGATGGGCGTGGAGACCTTCGTCCGGGTCCGCGACACCACCGATGCGCCAACGCCTGAGGACGACCTGTTCGCCGGACTGCGCTGACAGGAGCACGCAAGGCGGCTGGGCCGCCACCACAGCCATGCTCATGCGCCTGGCGGCGCAGACACGTGGTTGAGGCGTCTCAGGTGCTCGCGCGCTGGAAGCCGACCCGTGCGTCCGGGAACGCATCGCGCAGCGCGGTGAGCGTGGGCTCGGTGTTACGGCCCCATATCCGGCGTACCACCCAGGTCATGCCGTTCTCCACCAGGGCGTGGTCGGTGAACCAGCGGCGGACGTCCACGTCCGGGTACTGCTCGGTGAGCGCGGCTTGGACCTCCTCGTCGGTGTGGTGCTCTCCCTTGAGCGGTCGGAAACGGCCGGGTGTGAGTACCTTCCCGATGGCTGCCGCCGGCACCCCTCGCGCCACCAGACTCTCGATCATCAGTCGTACTGCCCGACGTTTGTTCTGGTCGGGCAGCGACTGGCCGTCGATGACGATGTGGTAGCGGGTCCAGTCCCGGTTGTCGCTGCTTCGCCGCTCCTGTTCCGTGGCCTTGCGTCCGACCCGGATCTGGTAGTCCGCCGCCTCGGGCAGCGGGATGACCTGCTGGATGTCGAGGAGGATCCGCCCGTCGATCTGGTACGGGATGAGGCGTACGCAGCGGACGTCCATGCCCTCGAACCGGTTGAGCCACAGAACGGCGGTGGTCAGCTCCCGCCCGAAGTCGGCCGAGACCAGGATGATGCGTACGTCCGACGAGACGATCGGGGGGTCGTCGCCGTCGCTGACGTCCAGCCAGCCGAGCAGATCGGCACGCGCGTCGACCTCGTCGTCCGGCCGGGTCCTGGCCAGGTGCGCCTCGTAGGCGGCGACCACCTCGTCGAAGCTCATGGCCGACACCATCGCCGCGTACCGCAGCGCCTGGAGTTCCATGTGGCCGCCGTCGTCCGTGCGCTTGAGCTCGATGACCACGAGATGCCCGGCCTTGTCCACGGCGAGCAGGTCGATCCGGCGCCGGGAGTCCTCCCAGTTGCCGAACTCCTCGGCCACGACCAGAAGATCGGGGCTGAGCACGGCGATGTCGTCCCGGAGGAGACGTTGCAGGTCCGAACGCTCGTAGAGCCCGAGGGCGGCGAACCGGGCCGCGTCGTGCCGCCGCAGGTGTCCGCCGTCGATCTCGTACAGTGGCAACGCCGCCTCCCCTGTCTGCCGCGTCCACACCTTTCCACAACTCCTGACGCGTTGGTTCCGTGCGTGGCGTGGTCTGATCAGCGCCCGGCTGTCACAGGTCTCCTCCGGTGGCGAGCACCTCGGCGAAGAAGCGCAACCGGACCTCGTCCTGCACCGACTCGCCGCCCTCGTGTCCGTTGAACGGGTACACCTCGATCCGGGACGGGCCGGCATAGTGGTGGTAGGCGCCGAACACCGTCGACGCCGGGCAGCTGGCGTCCATCAGCGCCACGCTGAACAGTGCCGGGCAGCGCCCCCGGGTGGCGAAGTTGACCCCGTCGACATAGCTCAGCGTGTCGAAGACCCGCTCCACGTTGCCCCGGTGGACCTTCAGGTAGTTGACGATCTCCTGGTAGGGGCCGGCGGTGGCCAGCTCGGCGCCGCGCCGGAAGTCACAGAGGAACGGCACGTCGGGCGCGACCGCGCGCAGCCGGGGGTCGAGGGCCGCGACCGCCAGCGACAGCCCGCCGCCCTGGCTGATCCCGGTGGCCACCACCTGGTCCGGGTCGACCAGCGGATGCGCCCGGGCCGCCTGGACGGCGCGTACCGCGTCGGTGACCACCCGACGGTAGTAGAGGGTCCGGGGATCGAGCACGCCCCGGGTGACGAAGCCGGGATGCTGCGGGTTCCCGCCGTCCGGCTCGCGGTCGGGGGTTGCTCCGGCGCTCCACCCGCTGCCCTGACCGCGTACGTCCATGAACAGGTGGGCATAGCCCGAGGCGGCGTAGAGCAGGTTCTCGTGCGGCAGGCCCCGCCCGCCGCCGTAACCGGGGAACTCCACCACACAGGGCAGCGGTTCCTCGGCGCCGGCCGGGACGGCGAGCCACGCCTTGACCCGGTCGCCGCCGAAGCCACTGAAGGTCACGTCGTGGACGGTGATCACCCGCAGCGGCGAGTCGACCGGCTCGAAGGTGGCGTCCAGCTCGTGCCGGGCCGCCGCGGCCAGCGTGTCGGCCCAGAACCCGTCGAAATCGGCGGGCTCGCGGCGCACCGGCCGGTATCCGGCGAGTTCGGCCAACGACAGGTCGGTCAGCGGCATGACGTACCCCCATTCTGTCTGGTCGCGTCGGCCGAACCGCACCAGCCACGGTCACGCTGAGTGTCGACTGATGTCCCGCATGGGACGGACGGGTTACGGCCGGATGTCATCCTTGGCCGCAGTGAGCATCCGGGTCAAGGGCCCCGAGCGTTGTCCCGACGGTCGAGAAGTGCGCCGCTAATCCGTATTAGCGTCTTGACTCCACGGATCACCCGGGATCAAACTCAGCACTCGGGCAGGCCAGTCGCCTGCCGCTCCCTCCGCCACTGATGATTACGGGTGGTCGTGCCCCGACGCCGCCCTCGCCGCGACCGCCGGTCGGTCCCCGTGCCTCGTCCGAGTCGCCGATTCCGCTCCGACCCGCCGGCCCGTTCCGACAGGAGGACCACCATGGCCAACGATCCGACCCCGACCATGTTCAGCCGCCGAGCGTTGCTGGCTGCCGCGGCGGGCGGAGCGGCGTTGCTCGCCGTACCGCCCCGGGCGGTCGCCGGGACGCTGGAGACCACCGCGTCGAGCCTGCCGCTGCTGGCCCCACTGCCGCCCGGAGCGCCGGACCGGACCCTGTTCGTTCCGCTGGAACAGCGGTACGCCGGCTACCTGGCGATCCTGCCGGCGATGACCAACGACATCGAGGACGGCACCCGCCGCGGGTTCATGGGCGGTGGCTGGTGGCGCTCCCCGAACGCGCCGTACAACGCCCGGGTGCAGGAGCACGTCTACACGTTGAGCTGGTTCCACGCCAACCAGCGGCCCTGGAACCCGTACGCCGGGGACGCGGCGCTGGCCGGACGGCTCGACGCGGCGCTCGGGCACTACCTCGGGCTCCAGCACGACGACGGTTCCTGGCCGGAGTACAACCCCAACGAACACGCGTTGGCGGCCACCGGCTTCGGCCTCGGTTACCTGGCCAAGACCCTGGCCAACCTGCGGCAGTCGGCCGCGCTGCCGCAGCGGCGGGCAGAGATCGAGCGGGCCCTGCACGCCGGGATCGGCTGGCTGCTGAATCCGGCCAACAACATCTGGCGTACGCCGGTCGAGTGGACCAACCAGGTCGCCGGCGGCCTGGCCGGCTCGGCCCTGGCGCTGCGGCTCCATCCGGACGCCGCGCTGGCCGCCCGGCTCACCGAGCGGATCGACTTCCTGGCCGAGCACGGGCAGAGCCCGGCCGGCTTCTTCTACGACCCGACCGGCATGGACATCAACTACAACTTCGAGGTGATGCTGCCGGAGATCGCGGAGATCTACCTGCTCACCGGCAACCGGGCCATTCTGGAGATGGCCCGGCGCTTCACCGAGTGGTTCGGCTACAACCTGCTCCGTGAGCCGGACGGATCGGGCTGGCTCACCTACTACGCGGTGTCCGCCCGGACCAGCGTCGCCTACTACGACAACGTGATTCCCGACCCGGACCGCAGCAACCTCGGCTCGTTCTTCGTCCCCGACCTGCCGGAACTCGGTGCGTTCTTCACCTCCACGGAGGACCGGGCCGCCGCCCGCGCCGCCTGGGCCGCCGAGCCGGGGCCCGCCCCGGGACTGGCCAAGCAGGACACCTCGCCCCGGATCATCGCGCACGCGCCGTACGGGGAGACGCTGCCGAGCAACGCCGAGAAGGAGCGGGCCATCGCGGCGCTGCCCTACCTGCGGCGGCCGGAGTTCGCCGAGGTGCGCCGGGACACCAACTTCAACCAGGACTACCTCTACGTCAAGCGGCCGCAGCTCTATTTCGGAGCGTTCTTCGGCACCCGGCCGACGAGCACGGTCCGCAGCGGACCGGGTTTCCTGTGGCACCCGGCGGCCGGCACCATCGTGCACGCCCAGCAGACCGACACCGGCTGCTGGTCGACCCTGCTGCCCAACGGCAACCCGGACGGCCGGAGCAACCTGGTAGCCGAATACCAGGTCGGTGACCGGGAGTGGGACGGGAAGTCGCTTTCCCCCGGCAGCGCGCCGGTGCGGGTGCGCTACCGCCTGCCGGACTCGCGGATCACCACCGAGCTGACCGTCACCCGGGACAGCGTGGTTCGCTCGGTGCGGGTCACCTCGACGGCGACCGAGCAGATCCCACTGGTGCTGCAACCGGAGGACGTCGTGACGTTCGCCGACGGCACCCCGGTCGCCTACGGCGCCAACGCGACCGCCAGCACCGACGGCTTGACCATCCGTCGCGGCGGCACCGTCATCACGGTCAGTTGGGACAGCGTACGGCCGGCCACCGTGACCAGCACGTCCCGGACCTATCTGCGCGACGCCCGGCGACGGACGCACATGCTGCGGGTGCCGCACGAGGGCCGGATCGAGGTACGCATCACCCTGTCCTGACCGTGCGGTCTGGTATCGACGAGCTGCCGGACCGGTCGTCCACCGGTCCGGCAGTCCGGCTGTCCGGGTGCTGGCGCAGCAGGTCGGGATGCCCGGCGGGAGATCGTCCGGCCAGGTGGAGCGGGTGACACGCCAGGCTGGCGCTGGTGCTGACCCGCCGCTCAGCGGTGACGGGTCGGGTGAGGCTCCCGCACGGCAACCTCACCCGAGTTGCGCATCAGCGGAAGGACAGCCTCGCCTGGTCGATCGTGGTGGTGCTGGGGCAGAGGAAGCCCGAGACACGGCTGGCGGTGTAGGGGCCGCCGACGTAGTCGCGGGTGGTGCCCTGGCGGGTGAACACGGCGTTGCTCACCCGGTAGCGACACGTGATCCCGATGAGGGAGACACTCACGTCCACGGCGTCCCCGGTGGCGGTGGCGTTCGAGTCGTTGAACGTCACCGTCGGACTGTTGTTGAGCGTCACGGTGGTGCCGCTACCGCACTGGAGGTTACCGCCGGGCGGGTTGATGCTCGTGCGGTCGATGGTCAGTGTGCTGGGCGGGTTGGCGCTGGTCCGGCCGTTGGTCCAGGTGCAGACCGAGCCTCCGGCGGTGATGCTCCCGTCGACCAGGTTGCTGGCGGCGTGGGCCGGCTGCGCCCCGGCGAAGATCACGGCCAGCGCGGCAAGTGCTGTCAGCTTGCGGTGTCGCATGACTCGCTCTCCTTCGAGTGGACAGTAGCCGGGACATGTCGCAGCTGTTAACAACGTACATTAAATGACGCTTATCAATGCGTCAAGATGTCAAGCCGTCGCTGACCAGGAGATTCGGGTGGTGCGGCCAGGCGCGGGCCTGGTCGCCGGACTCACGGGCAGACCCTGCCGACGCCGACCCCGGCGGAGACCGTGGCGGGCACGCTGGCGGGGGAGTCCACCGTGTACGGGTAGTAGGTGCGCGGCTCGACCACCGTGCCGGCGGTCTCCGGCGTGCCCGAGTTGACGTACAGGTTGTTCCGCTCGACCACCCGGCCCGGCGCGCTGTCGGCGTAGCCGACGTGGATCGGGTGGGCGACGTTCTCGAAGTAGTTGCCCTCGACCATCAGTCCGGCGTCCTCGGTCGAGGCGATGCCGTACAGGGCATTGTTGCGGTAGTAGTTGTTGTAGACGTGCACCGGCTCGGCGAACCGGACGCGCGGGTGCCGCTGGTCCGTACCGTCGAAGAAGTTGTGGTGGTAGGTGACCCGCAGCTTGCCCCGGTCGGCGGGGTAGGTGTCCGAGTGGCCGACCAGCGATGCCTTGCTGTGCTGGTGGAACCGGTTCCAGGAGACGGTGACGAAGTCCGACTCCCGCTTGATGTCGAGCAGCCCGTCGTACCCGTCGGACAGGTCGTTGTGGTCGATCCAGACGTGGTGGGCCTTGTTGGTGACGCTGATCGAGTCGTCCTCGGCGTCGGTGAACGTGATGTTCCTGATGATCACGTTGTTGCCGGGCCGGGTGGTCGAGCCGAGTTGGAGGCCCCCGCCGGTGATCTCCGCGGTGGTGCCCACGCCGATGATGCTCTTGTTGGCCACGACGGTGATCATGTCGCTGACCTGGATCCGGCCGGAGACGCGGATGACCAGCGGTCCGGCCTGTCCGGCGGCGGAGGCCAGTTGCGCCGCGGTGGTGACGGTGACGGTCGGGCCGCCCGCGCCGCCGGTGGTGCCGTTCTGGCCGAGGGCGTTGACCGAGGCGAACCCGTCGGGTGCGCCGGTGCAGGCCACGCCGGGGGCGCTGCCGGCGTCGACGCGGGCGGCGGCCGGGCCGGCCACGCTGCCGCCGAGCGGGACAGCGAGAACGCCGGCCAGCAGGAGGGCGGTGCGCCGGGAGGCCCGGTGGAGCCGGGTGGTGGGGACGGTGGGGGTGGTGGTCATCGGATCGCTCTGCTTTCCGGGCGCGCGGAGCCGTCGCGGAGCGCGCCGCCGGTGGAGGTAGGCGGGGATGCGGGAGCCGCCCGCCGGCCGGCCGGCAGACCCCGGCGGGACGGGCGCGGGATCCGGGGACGGCGGCGGGTTGGTGTCTTGGAAAGCGCTTTCCCGGTGCAGTCACGATACGAGCCGCCATCCGTTCCGTCAACGCTCGTCGATGCCTTCGGTCCGGTGTCGGCCGTCAGTCGCCGGCCGGGGCCGGGCGCTCCGGGAAGGCCAGGGCCAGGGTCAGCTCCAGCACCGTGGCCGGGTCGGTGAGCCGGTCCCCGTACAGCTCCCGTAGCCGGCCCATCCGGTAGCGGACGGTCTGCGGGTGGACGAAGAGATCGGTCGCCACGTCGTCGCGCCGGCCGTGGTGCAGCAACCACGACCGCAGCGTCTCGGCGAGGCGGTGCGCGGTGGCCGGCGGCAGTGACGCCAGCGGCTCCAGCGCCCGGCTCCGCAGGTCGGCCAGCCCTTCCGGATCCATGCCGAGCACCAGTTCGGCCAGGTGCCGCTCGGTGTCCAGCGGCTCGCCGTCCGTCGGTGGGCCGATGTCCAGGGCCAGCAGCCGGCAGGCCCGGCGGAACGACACCGCCACCCGGTGCCAGGGGCGGGCCGGCCCGAGCACCGCGCGGCGTCCGTGCAGCACCCGGGCCAGCTGCCGTCGCCGGGCTCCATGCATGTCCGGTACGAGCAGCACGGCGGTCTCCGCACCCGGCTCCGGCCCGGGCAGGTCCTCGCCGGCCTCCAGGGTGTGCGGGCTGAGCAGGGCGAGCGGGCCCCGCAGGCTCGTCCGGGGAACCAGGACGGCGGTGAGGGTCTGCGGTGGCGGCCAGTCCGCCCGTTCGGCGCTGGACAGCAGCACCTTCTCCGGCTCGCCGGCCAGCAGGTGCTGCGCCAGCCGTTCCAGGTTGCGCCGTCGGGCGCGTCCGGCGCTGGCCAGCTCGTCGGCGTGCCCGGCCACGCTGGCGGCGGAGAGTTCGTCGATGTAGGCGAAGAGCAGCTCGGCGAACTCCGCCACCGTCGCGGCGGGGAGCCCGCTGCGGACCGTCGTGGTGGACATCTCCCGCCAGGCGACCCGGGCCCCGATCCGGTAGGCCGCCAGCAGGGCGTCCATGCTGCGGCCGGAGCGCGCCTCGCCGCTGCCGAGGGCGTACGCGGCCTCCAACGCGGGGGCCAGGGGGGTGCTCGGGTCGGTGCCCTGGGCGTGTTCGAGCAGGTTGAGGAAGGTGCCCAGGGCGATCTGCACGGCGTTGGAGATCTTGTCGCGCATCTGGCCGGTGAGCGTGCCGGAGTAGCTGGGCACCTCGGCGGTGATCGCGCTGACCGTCCGCTCGGCCAGCAGCGGGAGCTGGTCCTGTAGCTCCCGGGCGACCCGCTCGTCCAGGGCCAGCCGGGCCGCCTCGCGGGTGGCGCGGGAGGTTTCCGCCATTTTTTGTTCCCTCCGCACAAGAAGGTGAGGCTGTTTTACCTCGCCGAGCCAAGCTTTTGTACTTACGGTGCGCCCACCATGGTTATATGACCACCACCGTCCCGCACCGGTCCAGCCGGGTTCCCCTCCGGGACCGGCTCCTGCGGCTCGCCGGCGCGGTCACCACCCCGCTGCTGCCCGAGGACTACCTCGACCTCGTCGCGCCGCTGCGCGCCGGGGCCGACCTGCGCGGCCGGATCCTCGACGTCCGGCCCGAGACCCGCGACGCGGCGACCGTCGTGATCCGCCCCGGCCGTGGCTGGCGCGGCCACCGGCCCGGCCAGTACGTCCGACTCGGCGTGGACGTCGACGGCGTGCGCCAGTGGCGCGCGTACTCGCTCACCTCGCCGCCCGGTCGGCGGACCGACCCGGTCACCGTCACCGTCAAGGCCCTCCCTGACGGTGTCGTCAGCAACCACCTGGTCCGCCGCATCCGGCCGGGGACCATCGTCCAGCTCGACCAGGCCCAGGGCGACTTCGTCCTGCCCCGACCGGCGCCGGACCGGGTCCTGTTCGTCACCGCCGGCAGCGGTGTCACCCCGGTCATGGGCATGCTCCGGTCCGGAGTCCTGGCCGGGGCCGACGTCGTCGTGCTGCACTCCGCGCCCACGCCGGCCGACGTGATCTTCGGCGCCGAACTGCGCGGTCTCGCCGCGCGCGGCGCGCTGCGCCTGGTCGAGCGGCACACCGACACCGACGGGCTGCTCGACGTGGCGGACCTCGCCGATCTCGTGCCGGACCATCTCGACCGGCAGACCTGGGCCTGCGGCCCGGTCGGCCTGCTCGACGCGGTGGAGCGGCACTGGGCCGACGCCGGTGCCGCCGACCGGCTGCACACCGAGCGGTTCCGCCCGACCGTGATCACCGCGGGCGAGGGCGGGCCGGTGACCTTCACCGGCGTCGGGGTCACCGTCCAGGCCGACGGGGCCCGCGCGCTGCTCGACGCGGGCGAGGAGGCCGGGGTGTTGATGCCCTCCGGTTGCCGGATGGGCATCTGCTTCGGCTGCGTCCTGCCGCTGCGCCAGGGCGCGGTTCGCGACCTGCGTACCGGGGAACTCACCACCGCACTGCCCGGCGACGGCGTACTCATCCAGACCTGCGTGTCGGCCGCGGCCGGCCCCTGCGACATCGAACTCTGACGACGGGAGTTGCGGACATGACCGTGATCCAGAAGAAGCCGCACAACCCGATCGCGCACCTCACCGAGGCGGACATCGAGGCGCTCGCCGCCGACCTCGACGCGATCCGGGACCGGGTCATCGCCAGCCGGGGGGAGCGGGACGCCGCCTACATCCGCCGGCTCATCGCCACCCAGCGCAAGCTGGAGCTGGGCAGTCGGGTCGTGCTGCTCTTCTCGCTCTTCCCACCCGCATGGGTGGTGGGCACCGCCGGCCTCGCGGTGGCGAAGATCCTGGACAACATGGAGATCGGCCACAACGTCCTGCACGGCCAGTGGGACTGGATGCGGGATCCGAAGATCCACTCGACCACCTGGGAGTGGGACCACGTCTCCCCGGCCGAGCAGTGGAAGCAGTCACACAACGAGCTGCACCACAAGTACACAAACGTCGTCGGCCGGGACAACGACCTCGGCTACGGCATCATGCGGGTCGACGAGGACCAGCCCTGGCGGCCGATGCACCTCGGCCAGCCGCTGTGGAACCTGGTCAACGCCTGCTTCTTCGAGTACGGCATCGCCGCGTACGACATGGAACTGGGCCGTCACCTCCAGGAGAAGACCACCCGGGACCCGGTGTTCCGCCGCCGGGGGAAGGCGGTGCTGCGCAAGATCCGCCGTCAGGTGCTCAAGGACTACGTGCTGCACCCGCTGCTGTCCGGGCCGTCCTTCCTCAGCACCCTGGCCGCCACCTTCACCGCGAACCTGATCCGCAACCTGTGGAGCCACTCGGTGATCATGTGTGGGCACTTCCCGAGCGGGGTGGAGACCTTCGAGAAGACCTCGATCGAGGGGGAGACGAAGGGGGAGTGGTACCTGCGGCAGATGCTCGGGTCGGGCAACATCAGCGGTGGTCGGCTGCTGCACCTGATGGCCGGCAACCTCTCCCACCAGATCGAGCACCACCTCTTCCCCGACCTGCCCAGCAACCGCTACGGGGAGATCGCCCCGGAGGTGCGCGAGGTCTTCCGGCGGTACGGGCTGTCGTACACCACCGGCTCGCTGCCCCGGCAGGTCGCCTCGGCCTGGTGGAAGGTCATCCGGCTCTCCCTGCCGAACCGGTCCGCCGCCGGCCCCCGCCCGGTGGACGACCGGCCGTCGGTGACTCGCGAGCCCTCGCTGGTCGGCTGACGCCGCCGACTGCCGACTGCCGACCGCCGACCGCCGCCCGCTGGCTGGCGGTTGGCGGCGCGTCCGGCCGGCGGTCAGCCCCGGCGGACGAGTTCCAGGTCGATCCGGTCGGTGTCGTACCAGTGGCGGCTGAACAGCGCCACCCGGTCCCCCGGGGCCACCGCGAAGTGCCGCTGCTCCAGCAGGAGCAGCGGGGCGTCCGAGGCGAGGTCGAGCCGGTCCCGCAGATCGGCGTCCGGTACCACCGGCACGAGCCGCGCCACCGCCTGCCGCAGCGGCAGCCCCAGCGCGGCGAGCCGGTCGTGCAGCGAGTCCTCCGCGCCGAACGCGTCGAGCGCGGTGGGCTCCGGCAGCAGGCCCGCCGGGATCCACTCGGCGCAGTGCGCCACCGGAACGCCGTCGGCGGTGCGGGTGCGGGTCAGGTGCACGACCGGGGAACCCGGATCGACGTGCAGGTGGGCGGCGAGCGCCGGATCCGCGACGACGTGCCGGACGCGTAGTCCGGTCGTCCCGGGCCTGCGTCCGACCAGCGTGATGCCGCGTCCGGTGCCGGTGAGCCGCTCCAGGCCGTGCGCCGGGCGGGGGGCCGCCGAGACGAACGTGCCGACACCCCGGCGACGGACCAGGAGCAGGTCCCCGATCAGCTCGGTGACGGCCGCGCGCAGGGTCGGGCGGCTCACCCCGAGCCGGCGGGCCAGTTCCGGCTCCGCCGGCAGCCGCGTGCCGGGGGCGAGAACCCCGTCCCGGATCAGCTCCCGCAGGCGGGCCGCGGTCCGGGCGCCGAGCGTCCGGGTCTCGGTGTCCAGTCGTACCGACCAGTTCGTGTCCATCACGCCTCCCGGCTCCTCTGCTCGGTGCGAACGGTGGTACGCGCCTGTGGCGTCGTGGGCGGGCGACCGGAGGCAAACATGTCGATCCGTATTCTCGCCCCTACCTTCCGTGCGCGCAGCCCCGGGGGTGGGTGTGCCACCTCCGGCGGCGGGCGGGACAGAATGCGGCATGCATCCCGACGTGCGGATCTATCTCCGGGACCTGGTCGACGCCGCGCGCGACGTGCTCGGCGACAACCTGGTGGGCGCGTACGCCGCCGGCTCGGTCGCGCTCGACGCGTACCAGCCGGGGCGCAGTGACGTCGACGTGGCCCTGCTCTGCGCGTACGCCCCGGGGGCGGAACGTGGCCGCCGCCTGGTGGCGCGGCTGCGGCACGAGGCCCTGCCCTGCCCGGCCCGTGGCCTGGAACTGGTCCTCTACCGGGAGGCGGTCGCCCGCTCCGGCACCCCGGAACCGGGCTACGAGGTCGAGTTGAACACCGGGCGGGGGATGCCCTTCCGGGCCAGCGTCGACGGGCCGGACCGACCCGCCACCGACGGCCTGTTCTGGTACGGGCTCGACCGCAGCATCCTGCACCAGCACGGACTGACGCTGTTCGGCCCGCCGGCCGCCGAGGTGTTCGCCGATCCGGCCCCGGCCGACCTGCGCCGGCTGCTGGTCGACGCGCTGCGCTGGTGGCTGGCCCTGCCCACGCCGGACGACGACCGGCCGGCGCCCGGCGCCGAGGACGCGGTGCTGGGCGCCTGCCGCTCCCTGGTGCGCTTCCGGCACGGGGTGTGGCTGTCGAAGGTCCAGGCTGGGCGCCGGCTCGCGGAGGCGGGTTGGTGCACCGACGTGATCGAGCGGTCGATCGCGGCCCGTGGTGGCGGCGTGCCGCCGAGCGGTCCGCAGGCGCGGGCCGTGCAGGAGCGGGTGCTCGCCGAGATCAGCGGAACGGACGTCCCGTCCGCGAAGGGGTGACGTCCGGGTCGCCAGCGGTGCCGCCGTGCCCGTACGCGGTGTGATCGTGCACCCCTTATCCTGTGACCCGACCGACCACGGGGAAGGGAACGCATGCCGTCGCGGCAGGACCAGCTCCACTCGTACCAGTTCACCGTCCAACGGGCGGTCGCCGCCCTGGTGACGCGGGAGACGGACCCGGCGGTCCCCCCGTTTCGCCGGTTGGCCGGCGCGGCCCTGGCCAGTGTGCTGGTGGCGGTGATCGTGCTCGGCGGTGCCGCGCTCTACGGTCTCTTCGCCGGCGGGGGTTCCGGCTGGCGCGACGAGCGGGCCGTGGTGGTGGAGAAGGAGTCGGGTGCCCGCTTCGTCTACCGGGACGGGAAACTCCACCCGGTGTCGAACTACGCCTCGGCGCTGCTGATCATCGGTGCCGAGCGGGCGAAGACCGTGCTGGTCTCCCGCCGCTCGATCCAGGGGGTGCCGCGCGGCCTGCCGTTGGGCATCCCCGACGCGCCCGACTCGCTGCCGGACGCCGGACGGCTCACCACCGCGCCCTGGACGGTCTGCTCGGTGACCGGCCCGGACGCGACACCGCCCCACTCGGTGCTGCTGGTCGGTGCCCCCGCCCGGGACGGCCGGCCGCTCGGCGACGACGCGGTGCTGCTCCGTCACCCGGACGGCAGCCTCCACCTGGTCTGGCACCGGCACCGGCACCGGCTGCGCGACGCGAACCGGGTGCTGGCCGCGCTGGCCACCACCCGGCAGCGGGCGGTGCCGGTGGCTCCGGCGCTGCTCGACAGCCTGCCGGCCGGCCCGGACCTGGCCCCGTTGGACCTGCCCGGCCTGGGGGAGGCGTCCGACGCGGTCTCCGGTGCCGACATCGGCGACGTCCATCTGGTCACCAACTCCGGTGGCGGTCGCCAGTACGTGGTCGTCGACCGGGACGGGGTCGCCGGCATCACCGAGTTGCAGGCGAGCCTCCTGCTGGCCCGGACCGGGCAGGGTGACCCGCACCCGTTGACCCTCGGCCGGTTCGCCCGGTTGCCGAAACTGCCCGACCTCGTGCCGACCGGCCCCACCGCCCCGCCGACCAGCCCACCCCGGCTGGCGCGCCCCGAGGCGGGCGCGATCTGCGGGCAGGCCGGTGACGACGGCGGCGTCCGGGAGGTACGCGTCGGCGCGACCGTGCCGGAGCGGGGGGCGGTGCCTCGCGACGGCGGACCCGCCGGGACGGGCGGCGTGGTCGCCGACCACGTGGTGGTCGAGCCGGGCCGGGGCGCGGTCGTCGAGTCGGTCGCCGCGCCCGGGGCGACCGGTGGTGCCGTCTCCGTGGTCACCGACCTCGGCCGGCGGCACGTGGTGGCCTCGACGGAGGTGCTGGGCATGCTCGGGTATCCCGACGTCCGGCCGGTCCGCCTGCCCGCGGGCCTGGTCAGCCTGGTGCCCGCCGGCCCTCCGCTGGACCCGGAGGCGGCCCGGGAGGTCGTCGTACCCGCCTGAGGGCGACCGGTCGAAGGCGGCACGGCAACCGCGAGGCCGGCGGGGTCTCAGTCGGCGGGACGGCGCAGCACGGTGACCGCGAAGTCGGCGTCGGCCCGCCAGGGCCGCAGGTCCCAGGTGGCGAACCGGTGCTCCCGGTGGAGCCCGGCGGCGGACGCGTCGGCGTCGAAGTCGGCGAGCGGGTATCCCCGGTCGGTGCCGAACCCGACCACCAGCACCCCGTCCGGGCGCAGGTGGGTGGCGAGCCGGCGGAGCACCTCCCGCTCCGTGCCGGGGGCCACGAAGGCCATCACGTTGCCCGCGACCACGGCCGCGTCGAACGGTTCGCCGGGCAGTTCCAGTTCGGCGAGGTCGGCGACCAGCCAGGTCGGCCCCGGATGGTCGGCGCGGGCCGCCTCGACCAGTGCCGGGTCGGCGTCGACCCCGACCACGGTGTGCCCCCGGTCGGCCAGCGCGGCGCCGACCCGGCCGGTGCCGCAGCCGGCGTCGAGGATCCGCGCGCCGGGCCGGACCATGGCGTCCAGCAGCCGCGCCTCGCCGGTCAGGTCCGCCCCCTCGGCGGCCAGCCGGCGGAACCGGTCGATGTACCAGCGGGAGTGGTCGGGTCCGGTCTCGGTCACCCAGCGGGTCGGCTTGCCCATGACGCCCACCGTAGCGGTCGGTGGTCACCGGCGGGCCGGTGACCACCGGGATGCCGGACGACGTCGACGGGGCGGCGTCAATCCACAACGGACCGTATGATGGGCTCGGCGCCCGTCGCCGGTGTGTCCCCCCACGCGCCGGTACCGGTCCCGCCCCCAGGGCTGGAAGGCCCCCGGTCCCGCCCCCGGGGTCGGAAGGCCCCCGGTCCATCAGCCGGAAGTCTTCCCGGGCCGGCCCCGGTTCCGCGGAGGATGACCGGCCGGTGGCCCCCTAGGCCATAGCGCCTCCCAGGGTGGAGGGCTGATCGGACGGCTCTTCATGTCCGACGTCCGACCGGGTATCGGACCTTCGGTTCAACTCCCGATCGATGATCTTCCCGCCAGCCCGGCCCGGCCTATGCTGCTTCCATTGTGGAAATCCTGGGGGGACCAATGAATGCAGGCGTCGGACGCTGCGTGCGGGCAGGCCTACGGGCGGTAGTCGCACACTGACATGCCGCAGTCCACGATCGTCCACCGGTTCACCGACGTCGCGGCGCGGCACCCCGACCGACCGGCCGTCCTCGGCGAACGGCCGGTGCGCTACGCCGCGCTCCGCGGGCTGGCCGGCGGGTACGCCGCCGTGCTCGCCGCCGCCACGGTCCCCACCGGGCAGCGGGTCGCCCTGCTCACCGCGCACGGTGTGCCCACCATCGCCGCCATGCTCGGCACGCTCGCCGCCGGCTGCGCGTACGTGCCGCTGGACCCGGGTTTCCCCGAGGACCGGCTGCGGCACATGCTCGCCGCCGCCGACGTGCGGACCATCGTCACCGGGGCCGCTGGAGAACCACTCGCGCGCCGGTTGAGCCAGGCCCGCCCCGGGACGCGGGTGCTGGTCGCCGACGATCCCGCCCCCGCGCCGCTGACGCCGGTGCCGGTCGACCCGGACTCGGTGGCGTACGTGCTGTTCACCTCCGGCTCGACCGGGCTGCCCAAGGCCGTCGGGCAGACCCACCGCAACCTGCGGCACGTGGTGGACAACCAGATCGCCACGCTGGCGATCGGCCCCGACGACCGGCTCAGCCTGCTCGCCTCGTTCAGCTTCGACGCCGCCATCCCGGATCTCTGGCCGGCGCTGCTCACCGGCGCGGCGGTCGTCCCGGTCGAGCTGCGCCGGCACGGGCTGGCCCACGCCGTCGACGAACTGGTCCGGCACCGGGTGACCGTCTACCACTCCACCCCCACCGTCTACCGCTTCCTCCTGGACACCCTCGGCGACCGCCGGCTCGACCAGGTACGCGTGGTGCTCCTCGGCGGCGAGCAGGCCACCTGGACGGACGCGGCCCGGGGGCGGGACCGGTTCGCCGCCGACTGCGTGCTGGTCAACGGCTACGGCGCCACCGAGATGACCTTCGCCGCCCGGTACGCGCTCCCGCTGGCCGGGGTGGACGCCACCCGCAGCGGCCCGCTGCCGATCGGCCACGCCCTGCCCGGGTACGCCGTCGACCTCACCGCGGACGGCGAGATCGAGGTCCGCAGCGCGCACCTGGCACCCGGCTACCTCAACCTCGACAGCGACCGGTTCGGCGTCGACCCGGCGGGGGTGCCCACGTACCGCACCGGCGACCTGGGCGAGCGGCTGCCCGGTGGGGAGCTGGTCTGCCTCGGCCGGCTGGACCGGCAGGTCAAGGTGCGCGGGCACCGGGTCGAGCTGACCGAGGTCGAGGCGCACCTCGCCGACTGTCCGGGCGTGGCCGCCGTCCGCGCCATCGCCCGGGACGGTGAGCTGCTCGCGTACGCCACCCCGGCCGGCGGGTCGCTGGACCCGGCGGCCCTGCGCGCGGCGCTGGCCCGACGGCTGCCGGAGTACGCGCTGCCCCGGGCGGTCGTCGTGGTCGACGCGTTCCCGCTCACCGTGACCGGCAAGGTCGACGAGCGCGCGCTGCCCGACCCGCCGGTCGCCGTGCCGACGGGGGAGGAGCCGACCACCCCGACCGAGCGGGTGGTGCACGACATCTGGTGCGCCGTGCTCGGCCGGGCGGCGGTCGGCCGTACCGACAGCTTCTTCGACCTGGGTGGGCAGTCCCTCCTGCTCGGCCTGGTGCAGGAGCGGCTGGCCGAGCGCTTCGGCGTACGGCTGCCCATGCCCAAGCTGTTCGCCCACCCCACGGTGGCCGCGCAGGCCCGGCTGCTGGACGCCCCGGCCGCCCCGGTGCGGGCCCCCGCCCTGCCCACTCCGCCCGCGCCCGCGACCACCGTCCGGGAACACACCGGTGACGAGATCGCCGTGGTCGGCCTGGCCGGCCGGTTCCCCGGCGCGCCCGACGTCGCCACCTTCTGGTGGAACCTCTGCGCCGGGGTGGACGCCGTCCACGACCACACCGACGACGAGCTGGCCGCTCTGGGTATCGGCCCCCGGCTGCGCGCCGACCCCCGGCACGTGCGGGCCACCGGACGGCTGGCCGGGGTGGACGAGTTCGACGCGGACTTCTTCTCCTTCGGCCCGGACGAGGCGGCCCGTACCGACCCGCAGCACCGGATCTTCCTGGAGACCGCCTGGGAGGCCCTGGAGGACGCCGGGTGCGACCCGACCCGCTTCCCCGGCCTGGTCGGCGTGTACGCGGCCACCTCCGCCAACCGCTACTTCCTGTTCCACCTGATGGACAACCCGGCCGTGGTCGGTGACGTCGACCCGGACGACTGGGAGGCCCGGCTGATCGGCCGGCAGTTCACCGACCACCTCCCCGGGCAGGTCGCCTACCGGCTGGGGCTGACCGGGCCTGCGGTGGCCACCCAGAGCGCCTGCTCCAGCTCGCTGGTGGCGGTCTGCCTCGCCGCGCAGAGCCTCGCCGACTACCAGTGCGACGTCGCCCTGGCCGGCGGGGTCAACGTCACCTGGCCGCGCTACCGGGCCGGCGGACTGGCCTCCCCGGACGGCCGGTGCCGGGCCTTCGACGAGGCCGCCGCCGGCTCCGGGTTCGGCTCCGGAGCCGGGGTGGTCGTGCTGCGCCGGCTCGCCGACGCCCAGGCCGACGGGGACCGGATCTACGCGATCCTGCCCGGCTGGGCGGTCACCAACGACGGCGCGGACCGGGCCGGGTTCGCCGTACCCGGACCGGCCGGGCAGGCCGCCGCCGTGGCAGGCGCCCTCGCCGCCGCCGAGGTCGACCCCGGTGAGGTCCGCTTCATCGAGGCGCACGGCAGCGGCACCCCGCTGGGCGACGCGATCGAGGTGGCCGCGCTGCACGAGGTCTACTCCGGTGCGGCCCCCGCCGAGACCTGCGCGCTCGGCTCGGTCAAGACCAACATCGGCCACCTGGACGCCGGGGCCGGCATCGCCTCGCTGATCAAGGCGGTGCTCGCCGTGCAGCACGGGGTCATCCCGCCGAACCTGCACTTCACCCGCCCGCATCCGGAGATCGACCTGGCCGGCGGCCCGTTCTACGTGCCGACCAAGGCCCGGGACTGGCCGCAGGCCCCGCGTCGGGTGGCCGGGGTCAGCTCGTTCGGCCTCGGCGGCACCAACGCGCACGTCGTGGTGGAACAGCCGCCGCCGGACGAGCCCGCCGACGAACCGTCCGGTGCGGCGTACCTGCTGCCGCTGTCGGCGCGTACCCCCGAGGTGCTGCGGGCGGTGGTCACCCGGCTCCGGACCCACCTGGCCGGCACCGCCGCGCCGCTGGCGGACGTGGCCTGGACCCTGGCCACCGGCCGGCGGGCCTTCGGCTGCCGGGCCGTGGTCGCGGCGACCGACGCGGCCGGCGCGGTGGCCGCGCTGGACGACCTGCTCGCCACCGGTGACCGGGTGGCCGGGGCCCCGGCCGACCTGCTGGACCGGGCCGCCGGGTGGCTGGCCGGCGGGGACGTCGACTGGACGGCGCTGCACCCCGACGGGGGCGGCCACCGTACCGGCCTGCCCACCTATCCGTTCCAGCGGCGGCGGTACTGGATCGATCCTCCTCAGAAAGGCCAGCGGTGACCTGGTTCGCCTCCACCGGACGTCGTCCCCACGCGCCGGTGCAATTGTTCTGCCTGCCCTACGCCGGAGCCGGGGCAAGCGCGTTCCGCCGCTGGCGGGACGCCATCGGCTCCGACGTCGAGGTGCAGCCGGTGCAACTGCCCGGCCGGGAGGTGCGCATCGCCGAGGACCCGGACTTCGCCGTCGCGGAGGTCGCCGCGGCCATCGCCGCGCGGGCCGACCGCCCGTACGCGATCTACGGCCACTCGATGGGCGGACGGCTCGGCTTCGACGTGGTGCGGGAGTTGCGCCGCACCGGCCGGACGCTGCCGGTGCGGCTCTACGTCGGCGGCGCCCGTGCCCCGCACGTCACCGACACCAGCCACTTCGACGGGCTCTCCCGGGCCGACGACGAGGAGCTGTTGGCCCGGCTCCGGACCGGCGGCGGCCTCCCCGAGGAGATCCTCGAGCATCCGGAGCTGGTCGAACTGCTGCTGCCCCTGCTGCGGGCCGACTTCAGCCGGGTGGACGGCTACCGGTACACGCCCGAGGAGCCGCTGCCGGTGCCGATCGTGGCGTTCAGCGGTCGTACCGACCTGGCGGTGACCCGGGAGCAGAGCGCCGCGTGGGAGCGGCACACCAGCGCCGGCTTCACCCTGCACGACATCGACGGCGGGCACTTCTTCCTGCACGACCGCCTCGCCGATGTGCTGGCCGTGATCCGCGCCGACCTGCTCCCGGCGACCACCGCGCCGGTGGCCCCGGCGTCCGTCGCGCCGGTCGGATCCGCCGCAGTGGCCGCCGGGCCGACCGGCGGACATCGGGCGGACGACGGCCCGGCCGCCGGGCCGGGTGGGCACCGGGTGCCGCTGGGCGACACGCACTGGTCGGTCTGGCGGGACGCGCTGCTGCGCACCACCGGGTTCCCGGCCGACGGCCTGACCGCGCTCGCCGCCCCGAAGGCCGCCGCCGCGGCCGACGACCTGCTCGACGGCGGCCCGGCGGACCTCTTCGACACCGCGTTCGCCGAGGCGCTGCGCGACGGCGGCGAGACGCTGCGCGGCATCGCCGCCGACCCGCTGGTGCGCGAGGCTGTCACCTGGCAGAACCCGAATGTCCTCACCGCCCTGGACGGCCTGGTGGCGGCCGGGCCGGACGCGCCCCGCAACGTCCGCCGCCGGGACCGGGAGAAGGCGCTGCTGCGCTACTGGCAGCGCTACTGCGGCAAGAACGAGACGGTCGGCTTCTTCGGGCCGAGCTGCTGGGTGACCGTCGACCCGGACGCCGCGACGCCGCTGACCGCGCGACCGGGTGAGCAGCTGACCCGCCGCCGGTGGGTGGCCTTCGAGTCCTGGGCGATGGCCGCGTACGCCGACGCGCTCGGCCGGGACCCGGTGGTGCGGCGCTGGTGGCCGCCGATGCTCGCCGCCCACCTCGGCCTGGACGGCCGGACGGTGCGCCGGCCGGGCCGCCCGCCGCTGGAACTCTCCACCGTCGAGGCGGCGCTGCTGGCCGCCTGCGACGGCCGGCGTCCCGCCGCGCACGTGGTCGCCGACCCCGGGCTCGGGTTGCGGCGTCCCGACGACGGTTACGCCCTGCTGGAGCGCTTCGTCGAACGGGAACTGATCACCTGGGACGCGCTGCTGCCGGTCAGCCCCTCCGCCGAGCGGGTGCTCGGTGAGCGGATCGACGCCATCGGCGACGAGGCGGTACGGGTCCGGGCCCGCGCCGGCCTGGACCGGCTGCGCGCCGGCCGGGAGGCGGTGGCCGCCGCGGCCGGCGACCCGGACCGGCTCCGGGGCGCCCTGGCCGAGCTGGACGCCCTCTTCACCGAGCTGACCGGGCAGTCGCCCCGCCGCCGGGACGGGCAGATGTACGCCGGCCGGACCCTCTGCTACGAGGACACCAGCCGCGACCTCGACGCGGTGGTCGGCGGACCACTGCTGCGGGAGATCGCCGCGCCGATGGCGGTGCTGCTCCAGGCGGCCCGGTGGCTGGTCGAGGCGCTGCGGCGCGCGTACGCCGACGCGTTCCGGCAGCTCTACGACGAGCTGCGCGCCGACGCGCGCGGTGGCGGGGTGTCCCTGGCCGACCTGTGGTTCCTGGCCCAGGGCCTGTTCTGGGGCACCGGCGACCGGCCGGTCGACGCGGTGGCCGCCGAGTTCGCCCGCCGCTGGGCCGGGCTGTTCGGGCTGGACACCCTGCCGGCCGGCACCCGCCGGGTCGACGTCGACGTGGCCGGGCTCGCCGAGCGGGTCGCCGAGGTCTTCCCGGCCGCCCCGCCGACCTGGGGCAACGCCCGGCTGCACAGCCCCGACCTGCAAATCTGCGCCCGGGACACCGAGGCGCTGGCCCGGGGCGAGTACACCGTGGTCCTCGGCGAGCTGCACGCCGCCTGGGCGTCCTTCGACTGCGAGGTGTTCACCCCGTCCCACCCGGACGTGGCGCGGCTGCGCGCCGCCCTCGACGAGGACCTGGGCGGCCGTCGGGTCCGGCTGCTGGTGCCGGACGAGTGGCCGCGCCGGACCAGCCGGGTCGCGGAGAGCCTGGTCGGCCCCGCCGACCGGCAGTTGGCGTTCGCTCCCGCCGCCGGGGCCGACCCGGACCGGGTGCTGCCCACCGTGGACCTGACCGTCGTCGACCGCGACGGCGAACTGGTCGCGGTCGCCTCCGACGGGCGCACCTGGACCCTGGACGAGATCTTCGCCGGCCCGCTCACCATGCACGCCGTCGACGGCTTCAAACTGGTCGCCGCCGCCGCGCACACCCCCCGGATCACCCTGGACCGGCTGGTGGTGGCCCGGGAGACCTGGCGGACCACGCTCGGCGAGACCGGTCTGGCGGACGTCACCGGCGAACGCGAGCGGTTCCTCGCCGTCCGGCGGTGGCGGCGCGAGCTGGGCCTGCCCGAGCAGGTGTACGTCAAGCTCGCCACCGAGACCAAGCCCTGCTTCCTCGACCTGAGCAGCCCGTTCTACGCCTCGACGTTCTGCTCGATGCTGCGGACCGCCCGGGGTGTGGGCGGTGACCCGGTGGCGGTGACCCTCACCGAGATGCTGCCCACCCCCGAACAGGCCTGGGTGCCCGACCGTGCCGGCCGGCGCTACTTCAGCGAGCTGCGGCTGCACATCGTCGACGGCGAAGCCCTCCCCACCGGATCCGGAGCGCACCGATGACCCTCACCCCGCACCCGGCCGCCGCCCACGGCCCCGAGCTGCCCTGGCCGGACGCGACCCTCGCCGACCTGGTCCGGGAACAGGCCGTGCGCACCCCCGACGCCACCGCGGTACGCCAGTGGGACGACCGGCTCAGCTACCGCGACCTGGTGGAACGGGCCGCCGGGGTGGCCGCCGCGCTGCGGGAGCGGGGCGTGGGCCCGGGAGGCCGGGTCGGGGTGTGCGCCACCCGACGCCCGGACCTGGTGGTCACCGTGCTCGGTGTGCTGCTCGCCGGTGCGGCGTACGTGCCGCTGGACCCGGGCGGCCCGCGCGCGCGGCTGCGGGAGATCGCCCGGGACGCGGGCGTGCGGATCGTGGTGGGCGACGCCGCCGAGGCGGAGTTCGGCGACGTCGCCGGCATCGAGACCCTCGGGCTGCCCGGTGCGGCCCCGCTGACGCCCTGCCCGGCGCGCCCCGGCGACACCGCGTACGTGCTGTTCACCTCCGGGTCCACCGGCCGTCCCAAGGGCGTCCGGGTCACCCACCGGGGCCTGGCCGAGTTCGTCACCGGCTGGGCGGCGCGCACCGGGGTCGACGCCGGCACCCGGAGCCTGGCCAGCGCCTCGCTCAGCTTCGACGCCGCCGTCATCGACCTGTTCGTGCCGCTGGCGCACGGCGGCGCGGTGCAGCTGGTCGGGGCCGACGACCGGACCGACCCGGTCCGGTTGCAGCGCTTCGCCGCCGCGCACGACGTGAACTGGGGGCTGCTCACCCCGACCGTGCTCGCCCTGCTCGACCCGGCCGCCCTGCCCGGCTGGCGGACGGTGCTCTGCGGTGCCGAGGCGGTCCCGGCCGAGCTGGCCGCCCGCTGGTCGCCGGGGCGGCGGTTCGTCAACGCCTACGGCCCGACCGAGGCGACCGTCGCGGTGGTGGCCGGCGACCTCACCGGCGACGAGGCCGACCCGGTGCCGATCGGGCTGCCGCTGCCCAACCACCGGGTGTACGTGGTCGACGCCGACCTGCGTCCGGTCGACCCGGGCGAGAGCGGGGAACTGCTCGTCGGCGGACCCGGCCTGGCCGACGGCTACCTCGACCGGCCCGCGCTGACCGCCGCCGCCTTCGTCCCCGACCCGTTCTCCGGCCTGCCCGGCGAGCGGCTCTACCGCACCGGTGACCTGGTCCGGCAGGGCCCGGACGGCCGGTTGGTCTACCTGGGACGGATCGACCGCCAGGTGAAGGTCCGGGGCCAGCGCGTCGAGCTGGGCGAGGTCGAGGCGGTGCTCGGCGACCACCCGGTGATCGACCGGGTGGTGGTGGAGGCCGTCGACGGCCCGACCGGCACCGAGCTGGTCGCCTTCCTGACCCCCGCCGACGCCCCCGGCGACGAGGAGATCCGGGACTGGGTCGCCGACCGGCTCACCCCGGCCATGCAGCCGGCCCGGCTGCTGCGGCTGCCCGTGCTGCCGGTCAGCCCGACCACCGGCAAGATCGACCGGGCCGCCCTGCGCGAGCGGGCCGCCGCCGGTCGTCCGGACCCGGCCGACGGGGTGGTCGCCTCCACCGATCCGGTCACCACGACGGTGGCCCGGCTCTGGGCCCGACTGCTCGGCGCGGCCCCCGGCCCGGACACCGACTTCCTCGCCGCCGGTGGCAACTCGGTCGCCGCGATGCGTCTGGTCGCCGCGCTCCGCGCCGAGCTGGGACGGCAGGTCGACGCACGGGACGTGGTCGCCGCCCGCACCTTCGCCGCGCTGGTCGACGCGGTCCGCGCCGCCGCCCCGGCCGAGTCCGACGGGCTCACCACCGGCAACCCGCCGACGCTGTCCGCGCCGCAGCGCCGGCTCTGGTTCGTCGACCAGATCGCCTCGTCCAGCGCCCCGTACAACATCGCGCTGGCGCAACGGCTGCACGGCGCGCTGGACACCGCGGCCCTGGGGGCGGCGCTGCGGGCGGTCGCCGAACGGCACGACGTGCTGCGCTGGCGGATCCTCCAGACCGGCGGGGTGCCGTACGCGGTGTGCGCCGAACCGACCGACGTGGCGGTGCCGGTGGTCGACCTGACCGGGGCCGCCGACGTCGAGGCGGAGCTGCGCACCATGCTCGCCGCCGGGGCGGCGCACTCCTTCGACCTGGCCACCGGACCGTCCTGGCAGGTCACCGTGTACCGGCTCGGCGAGCGGGAGCACGTGGTGGCGATCACCCTGCACCACGCGGTCTTCGACGGCTGGTCCGAGGCGGTGCTCTACGACGACCTCGCCGCCGCGTACGCCCAGGCGGTCACCGGGACGGTCCCCGCCCTGCCGCCGCTGGCCGTCTCGTACGCCGACTACGCGGTCTGGCGGGTCGAGCGGGACCGGCGGCGCGGCGCGGCCGACGTGGCCTGGTGGACCACGCACCTGCACGGCGCGCCGACCCTGCTGGAACTGCCCCGGGACCGGCCCCGCCCGGCGGTGCAGACCTACCTGGGCGCGGAGGCCGGGGTGACCCTCTCCGCCGAGGCGGACCGGGCGGTCCGGGTACTCGCCGCGGCGCGGGGCACCACCAGCGCGGCGGTGTTGCTGGCCGGCTTCGGCGTCCTGCTCGGCCGGCTCACCGGGGGCGACGACCACGTCCTGGGCGCGGTGGTCGCCGACCGGCGGCTGGCCGCCTTCGACGACGTGATCGGCTTCCTCATCGACACCGTCCCGGTCCGGGTCCGTACCGGCGGGTCGGTGGGCTTCGCCGACCTGGTCGACCGGTGCGCGACCGAACTGCACGAGGCCACCGCCCACTCCGGCGCGCCGTTGGACCGGATCGTCGAGGCGCTCGGCCTCACCCGGGACACCTCCCACGCCCCGCTGGTGCAGGTGCTGTTCAACGTGCTCAACTTCGCGCCGCCCCGGCTGACGCTGGCCGGGCTGACCGGCGAACCGGTCCGGGTGGACAAGCCGGGCTCCCCGTTCGACGTCACCGTCTACGTCGTCGAGCACGACGGGCGGTTCGGTGTCGAGGTGGTGTACAACCCGGACCTGTTCGACGCCGGGCGGATCGACGCGCTCCTGGCCGACCTGGCCACCCTCGTCGGCGCGCTGGCCGATGCCCCGCACGAGCCGGTCGACACGGTCGCCGTCGACCTGCCCCGGGCGGTCGTCCGGGTGGCGCGGCTCGGCGCGATGACCGTCGCGGCCGGTGAGGCGCCGCGCGGGCTGCTGCCCGCCGGGCCGGACGCGCTGACCGACACCGAGGAGCTGATCGCCGGGATCTGGCGGGAGGTGCTGGAACGCGACCGGGTCGGGGTGACCGACAACTTCTTCGACATCGGCGGGCACTCGCTGGCCCTGGCCGCCGTGCACGCCCGGCTGACCGCCGCCACCGGACGGTCCCTGGCGATGCTCGACCTCTTCCGTCACCCCACCATCCGGGCGCTCGCCGCCCACCTCGACGGCGCCGTGGACCGGCCGGAGCTGGCCCGGGCCGCGCTCCGCGCGGCCGCCCGACGCAGTCGTACCCGCCGAATCCCACCCCGTCGCCCCGGCGGCGCAGCGGAATGAAGGAAACCATGGACAACCCGCTCACATCCGCCCTTCCCGGCGAGGACGACGGCGTCGAGCCGATCGCGATCGTCGGCCTGGCCGCCCGCCTGCCCGGCGCGGCCGACGTGCACGAGTTCTGGCGCAACCTGGTCGACGGCGTGGAGTCGGTGACGACCTTCACCCGCGAGGAGCAGCTCGCCCGGGGCGCCACGGTCGACGAGGTCGACGACCCGAGCTGGGTGCACAAGGCCCCGGTGCTGGAGGCGTTCGACGAGTTCGACGCCGGGCTGTTCGGCATGACCGCCCGCGAGACCGAGATCACCGACCCGCAGCACCGGATCTTCCTGGAGTCCTGCTACACCGCGTTGCAGGACGCCGGCTACGACCCGGGCCGCTACGACGGCGCGGTCGGCGTGTACGCCGGCACCGGCGGCAACCTCTACCTGCAACTGCACGTGTCGAAGAACAAGCGGGTCGGCGGGGCGCTGCACTCAGCGGTGTCGGTGGCCACCGGCAACTCGCCGAACTACGTGGCGACGAACGTGTCGTACCGGCTGGACCTGCGCGGGCCGAGCCTGACCGTGCACACCGCCTGCTCCACCTCGCTGGTCGCGTTCCACCTGGCCTGCGAGTCGCTGCGCAACGGCGAGTGCGACATGGCCCTGGCCGGCGGGGTCAACGTCGAGATGCCGCACGGCGTCGGCTTCATGGGCATGGAGGGCTTCACCTCGCCGGACGGGCGGTGCCGGCCGTTCGACGCGGCCGCCAACGGCACGGTCTGGGGCAGCGGCGTCGGGGTCACCGTCCTCAAGCGCCTCTCCGACGCCGTCGCCGACGGCGACACCATCCGCGCGGTGGTCCGGGGCAACGCGATCAACAACGACGGGGCCGGCAAGGTCGGCTTCACCGCGCCCAGCGTCGACGGGCAGATGGAGGCCGTCGCCCAGGCCGTCGAGCTGGCCGGCGTCGACCCGCGCACCATCACCTACGTCGAGGCGCACGGCACCGGCACCGCGATGGGCGACCCGATCGAGGTCGCCGCCCTCTCCGCGGTCTACGGCCGGGACACCGACGAGCGTGGCTGGTGCGGCATCGGCTCGGTCAAGTCCAACATCGGCCACCTCAGCCAGCCCTCCGGCATTGTCAGCGTGATCAAGGCGGTGCTGGCCATGGAGCACGGGCTGATCCCGCCCACCATCAACTACGAGACCCCGAACCCGGCGATCGACTTCGCCGACACCCCGTTCTACGTGACGAACACGCTCACCAAGTGGGACAACGACGCCGGCCCGCGCCGGGCCGGGGTCAGCTCGTTCGGCATCGGCGGCACCAACGCGCACGTGGTGCTGGAGCAGGCCCCGGCGGCGGCCCGGGTCGACCGGCGGAACCGCCCGGCCCACCTGCTGCACGTGTCGGCGAAGACCCCGACCGCGCTGGACACCGCACTCACCCGGCTCGCCGACCACCTGGCGACCACCACCGACGGCGGTCCGGAGCTGCTCGCCGACGTCGCGCACACCCTGCGCGTCGGCCGGAAGGAGTACCCGCACCGGGCCACCGTGGTCGCCACCGACCTGCCCGACGCGGTGACCGCCCTGCGCACCCCGCGCCGCCGGCAGGGCGGCATGGCCGACGGCCCCGCGCCCCGGGTGGCGTTCCTCTTCTCCGGCCAGGGCTCCCAGTACGCCGGCATGGGCGCGCAGCTCTACGCCGAGGAGCCGGCCTTCGCCGCCGTGGTGGACGAGTGCGCCGACCTGCTCCGCCCCGAGCTGGGCCTGGACCTGCGGGACCTGATCCTCGGCCGGGACCCGGCAGCGGGGGAGAAGCTCACCGAGACCCGCTACACCCAGCCGGCCCTGTTCGTCGTCGAGTACGCCCTGGCCCTGCTCTGGCAGGGCGCCGGGGTCCGGCCGGCGGCGATGGTCGGCCACTCCATCGGCGAGTACGCCGCCGCCACCGTGGCCGGGGTGCTCAGCCTCCCCGACGCGCTGCGCGTGGTCGCCGCCCGGGGACGACTGATGCAGTCGCTGCCCGCCGGCGCGATGCTCGCCGTGAACCTGGACGAGTCGGTGGTCGCCGAGACCCTCCCCGACGGGCTGTCCGTGGCCACCGTCAACGGCCCCGGCACCTGCGTGGTCGCCGGCCCGGCCGACGCGGTCGCCGCGTACGCCGAGACCCGCCGGGGCAAGTGCAAGCCGCTGCGCACCTCGCACGCCTTCCACTCGCCGATGATGGAGCCCATCCTCGGCGAGTTCACCGCGCTGATGGCCACGGTGGACCTGCGCCCGCCGACCGTGCCGTTCCTGAGCAACGTCACCGGCACCTGGATCACCGACGCGCAGGCCACCGACCCGGCGTACTGGGCGGCGCACCTGCGTCAGCCGGTCCGCTTCGGCGCGTGCGTGGCCACCCTGCTCGCCGAGGGCGTCTGGTCCCTGGTGGAGTGCGGGCCCGGGAAGCAGCTGGCGAACCTGGCCCGGATGCAGGTCGCCAAGGCGTCACCGGAGCAGCGGGCGCTCACCCCGCTGGGCAGCCTCCCCGGGCCCACCGAGGACACCGGTGACCTGGCCACCTTCCTCGCCACCGCCGGCGCGCTCTGGTGCACCGGTGTCGGGGTGCGCCTCGACGTCGACCCGGCCGCCCGGCGGGTGCCGCTGCCGACGTACCCGTTCGAGCGGAAGCGCTACTGGATCGACGCGGACCCGGTGCAGCCGGCCGCCGCGGCGGAGACCCCGTCCGGGCCCCGTCCGCTGCCGGAGTGGTTCGCCGTCCCGGTGTGGCGGCAGGCCGCCCCGGAGCCGCGCCGTGCCCCGCTCGGCCGCTGCCTGGTCCTGGTCGACGGCCCACGCGGGGAGGAACTGCTCGCGACGCTGCGGGCCGGCGGGGCCGACCCGGTCGTGGTCCGCGCCGGGGACGACTTCGCCGCCACCGCCGACGGGTACCGGCTGCGTCCCGGCGTCCGCGCCGACCACGACGCGCTGGTCGCCGCGCTCGGCGCGGACCTGCCCGAGCGGCTGGTGCACGCGTTCGCGCTGGACGGTGAACCGACCGGCACCGACCTCGCCGCCACCTCCGTCGCGCTGGACCGGGGCTTCTTCGACGCCCTGCACCTGGTGCAGGCGCTCGCCGGGGCCGGGACGACCACCGAGGAGCACCCCCGCACCCTCGACCTGGTCACCGCCGGCATCGGGGACGTGACCGGTGCCGACCTGACCCGGCCCGAGCACGCCACGCTGGTCGGCCTGGCCCGGGTGCTCCCGGTCGAGCTGCCGGGCCTGACCGTCCGGCTGGTCGACGCGGACCCGGCGACCACCGACGCCACCGCGCTCGCCGCCGAGCTGAACCGCCCGGTCGGCGCGGTCGCCGAGGTGGCGCTGCGCGGCAAGCGGCGCTGGGTCACCGACTACGAGCAGGTCACCCTCGACGCCGAACCGGCGTCCGCCGGGGACGAGGCCGGTGTGCTCCGCGAGGGCGGCCGGTACGTGATCACCGGCGGTCTCGGCGGCATCGGCATCACCCTGGCCGAGGACTTCGCCCGCCGCGCCCGCGCGCGACTGGTGCTGCTGGCCCGCTCCGGCCTGCCGGCGCGCGAGGCGTGGGACGACCACCTCGCCGTGCACGGCGACGACCGGGCCGGTCGGGCCATCGCGGCGATCCGCCGCATGGAGGCGGCCGGCGCGCAGGTCCTCGTCCTCGCCGCCGACGTCACCGACCCGGCCGACCTGCGTCGGGTCCGCGCCGCCGCCGAGGAGGCGTACGGCGGGATCGACGGCATCGTGCACGCCGCCGGCCTGCCCGGCGGGGGCATGGCCGAGATCAAGGAGCGGGCCGAGGCGGAGCGGGTGCTCGCCCCGAAGGTCGCCGGCACCCTGGCGCTGGCCCAGGTCTTCGGTGACCTGCCGATGGACTTCGTGGTGCTCTGCTCGTCGATCACCGCCGTGGTCGGCGGCTTCGGCCAGGTCGACTACTGCGCGGCCAACAACGCGCTGGACGCGTACGCCCGCTCCGGGCTGGGCTGGCGGGCCCCGGTGCTGTCGCAGAACTGGGGTGGCTGGGCCGAGGTCGGCATGGCCGTCGAGACGAACGTGCCGGCCGGGTTCCGGACGGTGGCCCGTGAGACGGTCAGCACCGGAGTCGACCACCCGGTGCTCACCACCCGGGTCACCGGCGCGACGGAGACCGTGCTGCACGGCCTGGTCTCCGCCGGCACCCACTGGGTGCTCGACGAGCACCGCATCGGCGGGGTGCCGGTGGTGCCCGGCACCGCCCACCTGGAGTCGGTCCGCGCCGCCGTGGCCGCCGCCGTACCCGCCCCCGGGCCGGACGCGCTGGTCGAGTTGCGGGACGTGGTCTTCCTCGAGCCGTTCTCGGTGCCCGACGGCACGGTCGCCCAGTACCGGGTCGAGCTGACCGGCACCGACGAGGGGGTGGACTTCGCGGTCCGCAGCCTCGCCGCCGGTGAGTCGCGCACCCACGTGCGGGGTTCGGCCGGATGGACCACCGAGCCCGCGCCGCCGGCCCGGGACCTGGCCGAGGTGACCGCCGGCTGCCGGCGGATCGACGACGACTCGTCCTTCGGGCGGGGCCGCACCAGCATGCTCACCTTCGGACCCCGGTGGAACTCGCTGCGCGAGCACCACCTCGGCGCCGGCGAGGAGGTGGCCCGGATCGAGGCCCCGGCGGCGGCCCGCGACGACCTGGCCGCGTGGGGTCTGCACCCGGCGCTGCTGGACGTGGCGACCGCCTTCGGTCGGGGCCGTGGCTCCGGCACCTACCTGCCGCTGTCGTACGGGCGGATCGTGGTGCGCGGTCCGCTGCCGGCGACCTTCGCGAGCCACCTGCGCTACCGCGACGGTGCCACCGACGAGGTGGTGGCCGCCGACCTGTCCCTGCTCGACCCGGACGGCCGGGAGCTGGTGTCCATCAGCGACTTCGTGCTGCGCCGGGTCGACCAGGACGCGGTCACCGGCGGGCTCGCCGGGCCGGTCGCGACCGGGACGGAACCGGTGTCGGACGGGTCGACCGAGGACATCCGCCCGGTCGACGGGGCGGAGGCGTTCCGCCGCAGCCTCGCCGCCGGCCTCGGCGCGCAGGTCGTCATCGCCACCCGGACGGTCGCCGACATCCGGCAGCGCGCCGGCCGGGTCACCACGGAGAGCCTGGAGACCGAGGCGGAGCCGACCACGGCCACCGCCGCCGTCGCCGGCACCTCCGCCCCGCCCCGCACCGAGTTGGAGGCGGTCATCGCCGCCGTCTGGCGGGACAACCTCGGCGTGGACGTCGTCGGCGTGGACGACGACTTCTTCGCCCTCGGCGGCAACTCGCTGGTCGCGGTGCAGCTCATCGCGGCGATGCGCAAGGCCACCGGCGTCCGCCTGCCGATGCGCAGCCTCTTCGAGACGCCCACCGTGGCGGGCCTGGCGGCCCGGATCGAGGAACTGCGCGCCAGCGCCCCGGCCGAGGAACCCCCGGCCCCGTCGGCGACCCCGACCATCCCCCGACTGCCCCGCGCCTGAGCCGGGGAAAGGAGACCTGAGCAGATGAGCGACACGATCGCCACGTTGCCGGTGGTCGTCGAGAACGACGGCACCGCGCTCACCGAGCTGATCGACCGACGTCGGGCGGAACTGCGGGCGACCCTGGTCGAGCACGGCGGGCTGCTGTTCCGCGGCTTCGACGTCGGCGGGGTGGACGGCTTCGACCGGGTGGTCCGGGCCCTGGCCGGTGAACCGCTGACCTACACCGAACGCTCCTCGCCCCGGCACGCCATCAAGGGGAAGGTCTACACGTCCACCGACTACCCGGCCGACGAGGAGATCTTCCTGCACAACGAGAACTCGTACCAGGCGCGTTGGCCGTTGACGCTGTTCTTCTACTGCATCACCGCGCCGGAGACCCTCGGCGCGACGCCCCTGGCCGACGTGCGCCGGGTCTACGAGAACATCGACCCGGCGGTGCGCGAGGAGTTCGTCCGGCGGCGCTGGATGCTGGTCCGGAACTTCCACGCCGACTTCGGCACCCCGTGGCAGCACGTGTTCAACACCGACGACCGGGCCGAGGTCGAGGCGTACGCGGCGGCGAACCGGATCGAACTGGAGTGGATCGGCGCCGACGGGCTGCGCACCCGGTCGGTGCGGGACGTGGTGCACCGCCGGCCCGGTTCGGACACCCCGCGCTGGTTCAACCACGCCACGTTCTTCCACGTCAGCACGCTGGCCAAGGACCTCCAGGAGGGGCTGCTGGAACTCTTCGGCCCGGAGGGGCTGCCGTCGAACACGTACTACGGCGACGGGGCGGAGATCCCCACCGATGTCATGGACCACCTGCGCGACGCGTATCGTGCCGCCAGCGTCCGTTTCGACTACCAGCGTGACGACGTGTTGGTGGTGGACAACATGACCGCCGCGCACGGCCGTGAGCCGTTCACCGGACCCCGCAAGATCGCTGTCGCCATGGCCGAACCGCACACCCCTGGAGAGAAGTGATGTCCGACCCCCGATTCCTGGTCGTGCGCAACGACGAGGAGCAGTACTCGATCTGGGCGGCCGACCGGGAGCTCCCCGCCGGCTGGCAGGACGCCGGCTTCGCCGGCACCCGGGAGGAGTGCCTGGCCCACATCGACACCGTGTGGACGGACATGCGGCCCCGTTCCGTCCGGGAGGCCGCGGCGTCATGAGCGACGTGAAGGAGTGGACCTTCCCGGCGTCGTACGCGCAGGAGCGGATCTGGATCGCCAACCAGCTCGACGCCGGTTCCCCGGTCTACAACGTCTCCAACCTGTGGTCGTTCCCCGAGGGGGTGACCGTCGCGCAGGCGAACCGGATCGTGGGTGAGATCATCGCCCGGCACGAGTCGCTGCGGACCCGCCTGCACGCCGACGACGGCACGCTGAGCCAGGTGGTCCGGGCGGTCGAGCCGGTCGAGCTGGAGGTGGTCGACCTGCGCGACCTGCCCGAGGCGCAGCGGCGGCCCCGCTTCGACGACCTCCTCGCCGAGCTGGCCCGGACCCCGATCCCGGTGGACACCGCGCCGCTGTGGCGGGCCCGTCTGGTCCGCATGGCCGACACCCGGGTCATCCTCCAGTTCGTGGTGCACCACGCGGTCTTCGACGCCCGGTCCGCGGTGGTCCTCGCCGGGGAACTGACCGCGCTGGGCACGGCCGCGCTGACCGGCGCCCCCGCCGCGCTGCCCGAGCTGCCCATTCAGTACGCCGACTTCGCGGTCTGGCAGCGCGACCAGCTCACCGGCGCGGAGCTGGAGCGGCAGCTGGGCTTCTGGCGGGAGCACCTGGGCGGTGCCCCGGCGGCGACCACCCTGCCGCTGGACCGGCCCCGCCCCGCCGAGCTGGGCTACGCCGGGGACGAGGTGCACTTCACCCTTCCCGACGGGCTGCTCGACCGGGTCGGCCGGCTGGCCACCGGGTCGACGGCCACCCCGTTCATGGTGCTGCTGGCCGCCTTCACCGCCCTGCTGCACCGGATCTCCGGCGACGAGGACCTGGTCGTCGGGGTCTCCACGGCGGGTCGGGACAACCCCGAACTGGCCCCGGTGATCGGCATGTTCGTCAACCCGGTGGCGCTGCGCTGCGACCTGGCCGGCGACCCGACCTTCGCCGACCTGGTCGCGCGCACCCGGGACGGGCTGGTCGACGCGATGGAACACGGCCAGACGCCGTTCCAGCGGATCGTCGAGGCGGTCGCCCCGCAGCGGGACCCGTCGGTGCAGCCGGTCTTCCAGACCGCGTTCAACTTCATCCCGGACTCCGGTCTGGACCCGGTCGCCCTCGGCACCACGAAGGACGACCTGGCCTTCGACATCACCGCCACGACCAGCCGGCTGCTCTACCGGACCGCGCTGTTCGACCGGGGCACCGCCGAGGCCGTGGTGGCCCGCTACGTCCGGCTGCTCGACGCCGCCGTGGCCGAGCCGGCCACCCGGGTATCGGCGCTGCCGCTGCTCGACGCCGCCGAGCGGGACCTCGTCCTGCACGGGTGGAACGACACCGCCCGCCAGGTGCCACCGTCCACCCTGGTCGCCGAGGTCGAACGGCAGGTGGCGGCCACCCCGACCGCGACCGCCCTGGTCGCCGACGGGCGGTCGCTGACGTACGCCGAGCTGAACGGCCGGGCCAACCGGCTCGCCCGGATGCTGGTGTCCCGGGGCGTCGGGCCGGGCGCGCTGGTCGCGCTGGCGCTGCCCCGCTCGGCGGAGCTGCTGGTGGCGATCCTCGCCGTGCTCAAGTCCGGTGCGGCGTACCTGCCGGTGGACACCGGTTACCCGGCCGGGCGGATCGCCTACCTGCTCGGCGACGCCGAACCGGTCCTGGTGCTGGCCACCCCGGAGACCGCCGCGCTGGTGCCGCCCGGCGCGCTGGTGCTCGACGGTGAGGTCGGGGGCAACGACGCCGACCTCACCGACGCCGAGCGGACCGCCCCGCTGCTGCCCGCCCACCCGGCGTACGTGCTCTACACCTCCGGCTCCACCGGCCGCCCCAAGGGCGTGGTGGTCGAGCACCGGGCGGTGCACGCGTACCTGGCCTGGGCCCGGGACACCTATCCGGGGCTGGCCGGCACCGCGCTGCTGCACTCGCCGGTCTCCTTCGACCTGACCGTCACCGGCCTGCTCGGCCCGCTCACCGCGGGCGGCACGGTGCGGCTGGCCGGGATCGACGAGGCCGCCGCCCGCGCCGGCGGGCCGCCGGCCTTCCTCAAGGTCACCCCGAGTCACCTGCCGCTGCTCGACGCCGACCTGTCGCCCACCGGCGACCTGGTCATCGGCGGCGAGGCGCTCACCGGGGAACAGCTCGCCGCCTGGCGGGCCGGACACGAGGGTGTCGCGGTGGTCAACGAGTACGGTCCGACCGAGGCGACCGTGGGCTGCGTGGCGGCCCGGATCGCCCCCGGCCAGGCGGTGCCGGCCGGGCCGGTGCCGATCGGCCGGCCCACCTGGAACATGCGCGCCTACCTGCTCGACGCGCACCTCAACCCGGTGCCACCGGGGGTGGCCGGCGAGCTGTACGTCGCCGGGGTCCAGCTCGCCCGGGGCTACCTGCGCCGGCCGGGCCTGACCGCCGAGCGCTTCCTGCCCTGCCCGTTCGGGGCACCGGGGGAGCGGATGTACCACACCGGGGACCTGGCCCGCTGGCGGGCCGACGGGACGCTGGAGTACCTGGGCCGCCGCGACCACCAGGTCAAGGTGCGGGGTATGCGGATCGAGCTGGGTGAGATCGAGTCGACCCTGCTCGCCCACGCGGGCGTCCGGGAGGCCGTGGTCGCCGTGCGCACCGACTCGGGCGAGCCGACCCTGGTGGCGTACCTGGTCGGCACCGCCGACGAGGCCGAGGTCTCCGCCGAGGCGGCCCGGCAGCTCCCCGCCCACCTGGTGCCGGCCGCGTTCGTCCGTCTCGACGCGCTGCCGCTGACCGCGAACGGCAAGGTGGACCGCGCCGCACTGCCCGCTCCGGCCGCCACCGAGGCCGTCGGGTCCTACGTGGCCCCGCGCACCGACGCCGAGGCGCTGGTCGCCGAGGTCTTCGCCGACATCCTCGGGGTGGAGAAGGTCGGCGCGTACGACGACTTCTTCGCCCTCGGCGGCAACTCGCTGCGCGGCATGCGGGCGATGTCCCGGATCCGCGCCGAGGTCGACGTGGACCTGCCCATGCGGGCCCTGTTCGGTGCCCCGGTGGTCGCCGACCTGGCCACCCAGATCGAGGCGCTGATCGCCGCCGAGGTCGACGAACTCTCCGAAGCCGAGGTCGCCGCGCTGCTCGCGGCGGAAAAGGGAACACCCTGATGACAGACCTGAAGGATGCCGCGACCCGGGAAGCCGCCCGCCAGGCGCTGATCGCGTCCCGGCTCCGCCGGCGTCGTGCCACCCCGGCGGCCGGGATCACCCCCCGGCCGCCGGAGGCGACGGTGCCGCTGTCCTACGCCCAGGAGCGGGTCTGGTTCATGGACCAGCTCGCCCCGGGCGAGGCGGCCTACCACATCGCGGTGCCGCTGCGGGTGCGTGGCGCGCTCGACGTGCCGGCGCTGCGGGCCGCCCTGGCCGCGTTGACCGACCGCCACGAGTCGCTGCGCACCCGCTTCCCGGCCGACGCCGACGGTCGCCCGACCGTGGTCGTCGCCGACCACGTCGAGGTGCCGTTGACCATCGTGGACGCCCCCGACGAGACCGCCGCGCAGGAACTGGTCGACCGGGCCGCCACCGAGCCGTTCGACCTGGCGGACGGGCCGCTGCTGCGGGCCACGCTGATCCGGCTGGCCGACGACGACCACGTGCTCTTCCTCGGCAAGCACCACATCGTCGGCGACGGTTGGTCGGTCGACGTGCTGCTGCGCGACCTGATCACCCTCTACCGGGGTGGCGAGCTGCCCGTCCTGCCCGTCCAGTACGGCGACTTCGCCGTCTGGGAGGCCGCCCAGCTCGACGGTCCCCAGGCGAGGACGCACCTCGACTACTGGAAGCAGCGGCTGGCCGGGATCACCCCGCTGGAGCTGCCGCTGGACCTGCCCCGTCCGGCCACCCAGACCTACCACGGCGACTTCGTGGAGTTCACCGTCGACCGCGAGGTCACCGACGCGTTGAACGCGCTGACCCGGGACGCGGGCGGCACCCTGTTCATGACGCTGCTCGCCGCGTACCAGGTCTTCCTGTCCCGGCACGCCGGTCAGGAGGACTTCGCCGTCGGCGCCTCCGTGGCCGGTCGGTCCGCGCCGGAGCTGGAGGACGTGGTCGGCATGTTCATCAACATGCTGCCGATGCGCGCCGAACTGGCCGGCGACCCCACCTTCACCGAGCTGCTGGACCGCACCCGGCGCGGCGTTCTCGACGGCTTCGAGCACGCCGAGGTGCCGTTCGCCCGGGTCGTGCAGGAGATGGGCCTGCCCCGGGACGTCAGCCGCTCCCCGGTGTTCCAGTCGATGTTCGTCCTCCAGAACTACGAGATGGGCCGCTTCCGGTCCACCGCCGACGACGCCGAGGTCACCTTCGAGTGGCAGCCGATGGAGCTGCGCGCCACCCGGTTCGACTTCGAGCTGCACGTGGTGGAGGTCGACTCCGGGCTCTGGGGGAAGCTGGTCTTCAACACCGACCTGTTCACCCGGTCCACCGTCGAGCGGATGGCCGAGCGGTTCACCGGCCTGCTCCGGTCGGTCGTGGCCGCCCCCGACACCCGGGTCTCCGCGCTGGAGTTGGCCGCCCCGGACGAGCGGGCCCTGCTGGCCGGCTGGAACGACACCGCCGCCGACTTCCCCGCCACGGCCACCCTGCACGGGCTGGTCGAGGAGCAGGTGGCCCGCACCCCCACCGCCCCGGCGGTGACCTTCGAGGGGCGTACCTGGTCGTACGCGGAGCTGAACGCGGCGGCCAACCGGATCGCCCACCGGCTGCGGACGGCCGGCGTCGGCCCGGAGACCCTGGTCGGGGTCTGCGCGGAACGCTCCTTCGAGCTGGTCGCCGGGCTGCTCGGCGTACTCAAGGCCGGTGGGGCGTACCTCCCCCTCGACCCGGAGTACCCGGCCGACCGGCTGGCCTTCATGGTCACCGACGCGGCAGCGCCGGTGGTGCTGGTCCAGGAACACCTGCGCGACGTGCTGCCGGCCACCGCCGCCACCGTCCTCGCCCTCGACGACGCCGCGCTCTGGGCCGACCAGCCCGCCGACGACCCGGCCCCGACCGCCGCTTGCGGCAACCTGGCGTACGTCATCTACACCTCCGGCTCCACCGGCCGCCCGAAGGGGGTGCCGAACACCCACCGGGGCATCGTCAACCGGCTGGACTGGATGCAGCGGACGTACCGCCTCGGCGGCGACGACGCGGTGCTCCAGAAGACCCCGGCCAGCTTCGACGTCTCGGTCTGGGAGTTCTTCTGGCCGTTGCAGACCGGCGCGCGACTGGTGCTCGCGAAGCCCGGCGGGCAGAAGGACGCCGGCTACCTGCGGGACCTGCTGATCGGTGAGCGGATCACCACCGCCCACTTCGTCCCGTCGATGCTGACCGTCTTCCTCGCCGAGGAGGGCGTCGAGGCGGCCACCGCGCTGCGCCGGGTGATCTGCTCCGGCGAGGAGCTGCCGCTGGCCTCGGCGGTGGAGTTCACCGCCCGGCTGCCCTGGTGCGGCCTGCACAACCTGTACGGCCCCACCGAGGCCGCGATCGACGTCAGCGCCTGGCCCTGCGAGCCGGCCGCGCTGGCCGGGCTGACCAGTGTGCCGATCGGGGCCCCGATCGCCAACCTACGGCTGCACGTGCTCGACCCCGCCGGAAACGAGTGCCCGGTCGGGGTGGCCGGTGAGCTGCACATCGGCGGGGTCGGCCTGGCCCGCGGCTACCACCGGCGGCCGGCGCTGACCGCCGAGCGGTTCGTGCCGGATCCGTTCTCCGGCGAGCCGGGTGCCCGGCTCTACCGCACCGGTGACCTGGCCCGCTGGCGGACCCAACCGGACGGGACCGGGGTGATCGAGTTCCTCGGCCGGATCGACCACCAGGTGAAGCTGCGCGGCCTGCGGATCGAACTCGGCGAGATCGAGAGCGCGCTGCGCGAGCAGCCGGGGGTGACCGAGGCGGCGGTGGTCGTCCGCGAGGACACCCCGGGCGACAAGCGGCTCACCGCGTACCTGGTCGGCACGGCGGAGGCGGCGGCGCTGAAGGCGGCACTCAAGGAGAGCCTGCCCGAGTACATGGTGCCGAACGCCTTCGTCACCCTGGACGCCTTCCCGCTGAGCCCCAACGGCAAGCTGGACCGGAAGGCGCTGCCCGCCCCGGTGGTCAGCCGGGAGGCGTCGGTGGCTCTGGTCGAGCCGCGTGACGACACCGAACGCCTGCTCGCCGGCATCTGGTCGGAGGTGCTCGGCGTCCCCACGCTCGGCATCGACGACGACTTCTTCGACCTGGGCGGGCACTCCATGCTCGCCACCCAGGTGGTCGCGAAGATCCGCAAGGCGGACCTGGACACCCGTCCGGTCGGCGTGATGGACCTCTTCCAGAAGCGCACCATCCGGGACCTGGCCGGCTTCATGACCGGCGGCGCGGAGTCCGACGGCCCGCGTCGGCTCCTCTACGAGCTGACCAAGCCGATCCCGGCCGCCCAGCGCACGCTGACCTACGTCTGCGTCCCGTACGGCGGTGGCAGCGCCATCGTCTACCAGCCGCTCGCCGACGCCCTGCCGGCCGGACACGCGCTCTGGTCGCTGGCCATCCCCGGCCACGACGTCGGGCTGGACGAGGAGGCGCTGCCCTTCGACGAGCTGACCACCCGGGTCGCCGACGAGATCCTGGAGCGGGTCGAGGGACCGATCGCCCTCTACGGGCACTGCGGCGTCGGCAGCGCGATCGCCGCCGACGTGGCCCGCAAGGTCGAGGCGGCCGGCCGGGAGCTGGAGGCCCTCTACATCGGGGCGATGTTCCCGTTCGCCCGCCCGAAGGGCCCGATCGCCCGGCTGCGGACCCGGCTGGAGAAGCTGCGCAGCAACCGGCACTACGCGAGCTGGCTCAAGTCGATGGGCGTGGACACCGACGAGCTGGAGCCGGAGCAGGCGGACCGGATCCTCAGCAACATGCGGGCCGACTCGCGCGCCTCGGAGGAGTACTTCACCGGGCTGCTCGACCGGCGGGCGACGAAGCTGCGCGCGCCGATCATCTCGGTGGTCGGCTCCGAGGACCCGGTCACCGACTACTACACCGAGCGGTACGCCGAGTGGCAGTTCCTCAGCGACACCCTCGGGCTGGTCGTGCTGGACCAGGCCGGTCACTTCTTCCTCAAGTACCGGGCCGACGAGCTGGCCGAGGTGGTCACCACCACGCACCGGGCGATGGCCACCGGGGACACCCGCGCCCTGGAACCCGCCGCCAAGGGCGAGGACGCCGCCTGGACGCTGCGCGACCGGCAGCGGGTCGGGGTGGACGACCGGCCGGCGAAGGACGTGGTCCGGCCGAGCATGGCCCGGTTCCTCGCGGTGACCGTCGGGCAGCTCATCTCCACCACCGGCAGCGCGCTGACCGCGTTCGCCCTGCCGATCTGGCTGTTCACCGAGACCGGGTCGGTGGCCAACCTCGGCCTGCTCTGGGCCCTCGCGCTGATCTGCGGCGTGCTGATGCTGCCGGTGGCCGGCGCGGTCACCGACCGGATCAGCCGGCGCCGGATCATGATGATCGCCAGTTCGGCGGCGGGCACGGTGCAGGTCGTCCTGGCCACCCTGCTCTGGACCGAGAACCTCGCCCTCTGGCACATCTACCTGCTGGTGGCGCTGAGCCAGGTGGCCGGGTCGTTCCAGCGGATCGCGTACCAGTCGTCGGTGCCGCAACTGGTGCCGAAGCGCTACCTGGGGCACGCGATGGGCATCGCCCAGCTCTCCAACGGCTTCGCGATGCTGCTGATGCCGGTCTTCGCCGCCGGCCTGCTCGCCGCGATCGAGCTGAAGGGCATCCTCCTGATCGACGTGGCCAGCTACGTGCTGGCGGTGGCGACCCTGGCCGTGGTGCGCTTCCCGGATCTGCTCGGCTGGCGCCCCCGGGAGCGGCTGCTGGTGGCGATCGTCAACGGCCTGCGCTACTCGTGGAACCACCGGGGCTTCCGGCTGATGCTCGGGTACTTCGCGCTGGGCAACGTCTTCCTGGCCCCGGCGCTGGTGCTGACCACGCCGCTGGTG
Organism: Micromonospora sagamiensis; assembly: GCF_014680085.1. Lineage (NCBI taxonomy): Bacteria > Bacillati > Actinomycetota > Actinomycetes > Micromonosporales > Micromonosporaceae > Micromonospora > Micromonospora sagamiensis. Next base: position 5,462,272 of record NZ_AP023438.1, read on the forward strand.
CTCTCGTTCGCCACCGCCACCGAGGTGGCCCAGGTGGCGCTGGCGGAGGCACTCGGCGCGGTCGCCGGCGGCGTGCTCATGTCGCTCTGGGGTGGGCCCCGGCACCGCCGGATGATCGGCGTGCTGGTCGGCAACCTCGGCACCGCCGTGGGCTGTGTGATCGTCGGGCTGGACGCCTCCGTGGTGGTGATCGCCGCCGGGGCGTTCTGGCTGGCCATGTCGATGACCACCGCGCAGAGCATCTACGCCACCATCGTCCAGGTGAAGGTGCCGCAGCGGTACCACGGTCGGGTGTTCAGCCTGAACCAGACCATCACCTGGTCGACCCTGCCGATCGGCTTCGCCCTGCTCGCTCCGGGCGCGACCGCCTGGTTCGAGCCGATGCTCGCCCCGGGCGGGGCGCTGGCCGGGTCGGTGGGCGCGGTGATCGGCACCGGCGAGGGCCGGGGGATCGGCTTCGCGTACGTCGTCTTCGGGGCCGCGCTGGTCCTGGTGACGCTCGGTGGCTTCGCGATCCGGCTGCTGCGCCGCTTCGACCTGGAGGTCGAGGACTCGCTGCCGGACGACCTGATCGGCGCGCAGGAGCGGGAGCGTCGCCGGGTCGAGCGGGCCGCCCGCGCGGCGGAGCAGCAGGAGGAGGACCGGGTGCCGGTCGCCGTCTAGGTACCGGTGGCGACGAACCCCCGGCACGCGAGCGGCGTGCCGGGGGTTCGTCCGTTCCTCCGGGGTCCGCCCGCGGGCCAGCGGTGGACGGTCGACGGGTCAGCGGTGGACGGTCGACAGGTCAGCGGTGGACCGTCAGCGGGTCGTCCTGGTGGGGCCCGAAGTGGTGGGTGTCGACGGGGTGGGTGTCGAGCAGTTGGCGGGCCGCCCCGAGGCTCTTGGCCCGGTACATCGCCGCGTCGGCGCGGCAGAGCGCGTCGGCGAGCTGGGCCGGACCGCGTACCGGTGCCAGGCCGACCGAGGCGGTGACCCGGAGGCTGACCGTGCCGTGCTGGATGGGTGCGGCGAGTGCGTCGCTGAGCCGGTGGGCGGCGTGTTCCATCCACCGCCGGTCCACGGTGGGGCTGGCCAGCAGCCCGGCGAACTCGTCACCGCCGAGGCGGGCCACCAGGTTGTCCCCGGCGAAGGCAGCGAACCGCTCCGCGACGCTGACCAGCACCTGGTCGCCTGCGGCGTGGCCGTACCGGTCGTTGACCTGCTTGAAGTCGTCCAGGTCGAGGACGACGGCGACCAGCGGTCTCCCGGCGGCGTCGGTGAGCAGGCTGGCGGCGAGGCGGTAGAACGCCCGGCGGTTCGGCAGCCCGGTCAGCGGGTCGTGACTGGCGGCGTGTCGCTCGGCGGTGAGTTCCGCCTGGAGCGTCTCGATCCGCGCCTCGGCGCGGACCGCCCGCTGCCGGAGCTGAATGCCGGCGGCGACGGCTCCGGCGGCGCAGATGCCGGACACGATGGTGAACGGATCTGGCACCGGCGTCCCCCCGTCATCGCGTCGCGGTGCGCCGTGCAGCGGCCCGACACCACCCCGTGTCCGGCCCCGTTTCCCCTGGTCGCACCCCAGGTCTGAGTAACTCAAAGTGAACGGCTGGGTACCGCTCACGTGCGATATCATGCTCGCTGTCCAATGCAGATGCAATAGCAGATGCACGTGCATCTGCCCACGAGTCGATATTTCGCGCACCCTTCGTCGTCGTCCCGCTGCACGCGGTGGCGGGCGGCCAACCGAACGAGAGACGCCCCATGCAGCAGCCACAGAACGGCGTTCCCACCCGTGACCTGCCTCCGCTGAAGTGGCAGAAGAGCCGCCGGAGCAACCCCAGCGGCAACTGCGTCGAGTTGGCCGAATTGCCGGGCGGGGCCGGGATCGCGATGCGCAACTCGCGCCATCCGGAGGGGCCGGCACTGATCTACACGGTCGACGAGATCGCCGCCTTCGTGCTCGGTGCCCGGGACGGGGACTTCGACCATCTGATCACCTGAGCGTGTCCCGGCAACGGGACCGGCAGGCCGTCCGGCTGACTACGCCTGACTCTGGGTTCATGGCATGCTTACACGTCAGCCGGTCGGGGGCGTCCGGCGGGAAGAGCGGGCAGGCGGAGGTCACCACGTGACGACGGGTCCAGCCGAGGGGGGACCGGCCAGTGGGCCGACGGTGCTGCGCATGCTGCTCGGCGCGCAGCTCCGTCGGTTGCGGGAGAGCGGCGGGGTCACCCGCGAGAACGCCGCCTGGGAGATCCGCGCCTCCGAATCCAAGATCAGCCGCATGGAGCTGGGCCGGGTCGGCTTCAAGGAACGGGACGTCGCCGACCTGCTCACCCTCTACGGTGTCACCGAGCCGGGGGAGCGGGACGCGCTGCTCAAACTGGCCCGCGACGCCAACAACCCCGGTTGGTGGCACCGCTACGGCGACGTCCTGCCCGGCTGGTTCCAGTCGTACCTCGGGCTGGAGGCCGCGGCGGCCCTGATCCGCAGCTACGAGGTCCAGTTCGTCCCCGGCCTGCTCCAGACCCGCGAGTACGCCCGCGCGGTGGTCATGCTGGGGCACGGCGCGGCCGGCGCGGCCGAGATCGACCGCCGGGTCGGCCTGCGGATGCAGCGCCAGCAGCTGCTGTACCGCCCGGACGCGCCGCACCTCTGGGCGGTGGTCGACGAGGCCGCCCTGCGTCGGCCGATCGGCGGGCCGGAGGTGATGCGGGGCCAGGTCGCCGCGCTGGTCGAGGCGACCAAGGTGCCCAACATCCGGCTCCAGATCGTCCCCTTCGACGCCGGTGGACACGCCGCCGCCGGCGGGGCCTTCACCATCCTGCGTTTCGGCGACCAGGACCTGCCCGACATCGTCTACATCGAACAGCTCACCAGCGCGCTCTACCTCGACAAGCGGGACGACGTCGACCACTACGCCGCCGCGATGGAGCGACTCTGTGTGGAGGCCGAGCCGCCGGAGCGGACCCCGGACATCCTCACCCGCATCCTCGACGACCTGTACCGGCCGTGACGGGCAGGACGCCGGGCGGGCGCGGCGTCGTCCGGGTCACGAGCGGCACCGACTACGATGGTTCGCGACCGGTGACAGTGGACGGTCGCGGGAGGCCGGCCGCGCCCACTGCGTCGGCGCGGTACGTGGAGTCGTGGAGGCAGTCGTGACCAGCGGGTTCCCCGGACCCACCCACCCCAGCGCGCGGATCGACACCTCGGTGGCCCATCCCGCCCGCCGGTACAACTACTGGCTCGGCGGCAAGGACAACTTCCAGGCCGACCGGGATTCCGGCGACGCCTGGGCGGCCCAGTTCCCCACCGTCCGCACCAGCGCCCGGGAGAACCGCCGCTTCCTCCAGCGGGCGGTGGCACATCTGACCCGGGAAACCGGCGTCCGGCAGTTCCTGGACATCGGCACCGGCATCCCCACCGCGGACAACACGCACGAGGTCGCCCAGTCGATCGCCCCGCAGTGCCGGGTGGTCTACGTCGACAACGACCCGATCGTGCTGGCGCACGCCCGCGCCCTGCTCACCAGCACCGCCGAGGGGGCGACCGCCTACCTCGACGCCGACCTGCGCGAGCCGGAGCGCATCCTCGGCCACCCCGACCTGCGCCGCACCCTGGACCTGACCCGACCGGTCGCGCTGATGCTGGTGGCGGTGCTGCACTTCGTCGTCGACGACGAGGACCCGTACGGCGCGGTCGCGCGGCTGCTGGACGAACTACCCGCCGGCAGCTACCTCGTCGCCTCGCACGCCACCGGCGACCATCTGCCGCTCCCACCCCGCCCGGTGGGCGCGCGGCACGACGGCGACCCGAACGGCCTGGTGGTCCTGCGCAGCCGGGCGGAGTTCGCCCGGTTCTTCGCCGGCCTGGAGCTGATCGAGCCGGGCATCTCGTCGGTGGCCGAGTGGCGGGCCGAGCACGAGCCGCGACCCCGCCCCACCGCCGCCGAGGTCAGCATGTACGCCGCGGTCGGCCGCAAGCCCTGACCGCACCGCCGCGACCGCCGCCCGGTCGCCGGTCCCGAGGTCCCCTTTCCGACCGTCCACCCCCGGACGTCAGCCACCGGCCGCCCGCACCAGCCGGCGGGGAGCGGGTGGTGCCGCCGGCCCGGGGAGGGCAGACTGGAGCACCATGTCGCCGCCGTTCACGCCCGGCCTCCGGCTGCACGACCGGTTCGTCCTGCGCGAGCGCATTGGCCTCGGTGGGATGTCCGAGGTCTGGCGCGCCGACGACGAGGTGCTGCACCGCCCGGTCGCGGTCAAGGCCCTCGCCGGACAGCTCGCCGCCGACCCGGAGCTGCGCGCCACCATCGGGCGCGAGGCCCGCGCGGCGGCCCGGCTGACCCACCCCCACGTGACCCAGGTGTACGACTACGGCGAGGCGACCCTCGCCGGTGGCGTCGTGGTGCCGTACCTGGTGATGGAACTCGTCGAGGGGGAGAACCTCGCCGACCGGCTGACCCGTGGGCCGCTCGCCTGGCCCGACGCCGTCCGCCTCGGCGGGCAGGTCGCGGCCGCCCTCGCCGCCGCACACCGGATCGGGGTGGTGCACCACGACATCAAACCCGGCAACGTCATGCTCACCGACACCGGGGCGAAGGTGCTCGACTTCGGCATCGCCGCGCTGGCCGGGCCGCACCATCCGCTTGCTGGTCGCGGCGGGGGAGAACCCCTGATGGGAACTCCCGCCTACATCGCCCCCGAGCGGCTCGCCGCCGGCCCGCCCGACCCGGCCAGCGACGTCTACGCGCTCGGCGCGCTGCTCTACCGGACGCTCACCGGCCGCGCGCCGCTGCCCGTGCGGACCTGGGAGGACGCTCTGGCGGTGCACGGTCGGGGCACCCCCGCGCCGCCGCTGGGCATCCCCGAGCTGCCCGCCGACGTCGACCGCCTGGTGATGTCCTGCCTGGCTGCCGAGCCCGCCCGCCGGCCCGGGGCCGCCGCCGTCGCCGACCGGCTGGGCGCGGGCCGGCCGGCGCACCCGCCCACCACGATCCTGCCCACGCTGTCGTCCGTCCCGCCCACACCCGTCGCGTCGCCCCCCACCCTCGTCGCGAGCCCGCCCACCCTCGTCGACCGGGCCCCCGCCGGCCCGCCGGCCCGGCCCGGCTGGTCCCCCGGCCCCGAGCCGACCCGGGTGGCGCCCCGGCCGCCGGGGACGATGCCGTCGGGCCGGTCCCACCGGTTGCTCGGTGTCCTGGTCGCGACCGGAGTCGCGCTGCTCGCCGGACTGGTCGGGGTGTTCGCCCTCGGCGACGACCGGCCCGGCCCGTCCACCGTGGACCGTGGCGCCACCGGCGCACAGGCCGACCCGGCGACCGGTGCACCGGCCTCCACCGAGGCTCCGCGTACCACCCCCGCCGCCCCGCGCACCCAGCCGAAAACGCTGCGGGAACTGAGAGACCAGTTCACGGCCGTGGTCGACGAGGCGGAGGCGCGGGGCGCCATCGAGGCGCGCACCGCCGACCGGTTGCGCGACAAGGTGGACGAACTGGAGTCGGGAAAGCCGAAGGACCGGGCCAAGCGGCTCCGGGAACTGCGGGAACACCTCGGCGAGGCGGCCCAGCGGCAGCAGATCGACGGCGTCACGACCGCCCGGTTGCTGACCATGCTGGAGCGGTTCCCGGCCGCGCGCGTCGACGCCCGGACGGACGACGACGAGGACGGGGACGACGACTGACTCCCCGGCTCCGCTGGGTCAGGCGAGCCGGACCCGATCGCCGACCTCGACCGGGCCGGGGCGGACGACCCGGGCGTACGCGCCGACGCAGGGCAGCGGACCGAGCTGCGGCACCGGGGCGACCCGGTTCAACCGGGCCGGCACTCGGAGCGCGTCCGGCTCGGCCGGCAGGTCGCCGTGGGCCAGGGTCGGCACCGCACAGCGTGGCGTCGGTGCCAGCACCCGCAGCACCAGTTCCGGTCCCACGCGCAGTTCCCGGCCGACCCAGCCGTTCTCGGCGAAACCGGGGACGTCGGTGGTCCGGAGCACCAGGTTCGGTCGGTACCGGATGGCGTCGACCGGTCGCCCCGCGCCGGCGGCCTCGGTGATCCGGTCCAGGGTGGCGGTGGTGACCAGGTGGAGCGGGGCGAAGTCCACGAAGGTCTTCGCGTCGCCTCCGTCGCCGAGCGGCGTTTCGTCGACGGTCACCGGTGCCGTCACGCCGGCTGCCAGGACCTCGTCCGGGCGGGCCCGGTCCAGGGTCGCGCCGGGTGGCACGGTCGCGATCAGCGAGACCGGCGCGCCGAGCAGTTCGGTGAGGACGGTGTCCACGTCGTCCCCGACGTCCCGTCCGTCCGGCAGGCTGATCCGGACCGGGCCGGGAGGACCGCCCGTGGCCCGGAGGGCCAGCATGGCCCGCCACCGTTGCGGGTGTTTCGCACTGACCACCCGGCCGGTCGTACGGTCCAGCAGGGCCAGCCGACGGTCGCCCTCGACCCCGGCGGGGGTGACGTCGACCCGGGGTAGTTCCTCACCGAGCATCGACTTGACCGGATAGCGCCGGATCGCCTCGACGATCACGCCATCCGCCCCGCGCGGGTCACCGGGTGCCGATCCGGCCGGCTCCGCCCGGTACGGGCGACCGACCCCGACGGTGTGACGTTCCACAGCACCCGACCACCGTACCGGCGACGGGGCGTCACCGGTCGGCCCGATCGTCCCAGATGACCGGATCGGGGCCGCCCCCGCCCGGGGAATGGTGGGGGTGGGCGGGTGGTTGTACCGGGTCGACGGCCGAGGAGCCGCCCTGCTGCTGGTGGGGCTGGTATGCGGGCCCGGTCGGTGGAATGCCGGCGGGTGGCGGGTCGTTGTACATGGTTCACCGGCGTGGACGGGCGGTGGTTGAGCTTTCCGCCGGTGGTGAGTCTTTCCCCCTTGTTGTGTGGCGGGTGCCGTGATGGTGCTCGTATCCCCTGGCACTGTGTTGTTTTCCCCCTGGGGTGCCGGGGTGTCGACCCCCTGATGGGAGTTCCCCCATGAACACGTTGAATCTGTCGATGCTGCGTAAGGGTGTGCTGGGTGTGGCCGGTGTGGCGTTCGCCGCTGGTGTGGTCGCCGGTCCGGTCGCTGCGGCGACGGTGGAGTCCCCGGCGCGGGCCGCTACTCCGGTGGCGGTGGCGGTGCAGGGCGACAAGCCGGACACGGGCAGGTTGATGCCGCATGGTGTGCGGGGTGAGCAGTCCCGGATTCCTCTGGATGCCGAGCAGACCGGCAACGTGAAGGCGATCATCGCGGCGACGAAGAAGGCCGGGATGGACGAGCGGGCCGCCGTGGTGGCGATCGCGACGAGCTTGCAGGAGTCGAAGCTGGAGAACCTGGGTCATCTGGGTGACCGCAACGACCACGACTCGCAGGGTCTGTTCCAGCAGCGCCCGTCGAGTGGGTGGGGCACGGTCGAGCAGATCACCGACCCGGAGTACTCCACGACGGCGTTCCTGAAGGGTCTGAAGCAGGTCGACGGGTGGCAGGACATGCCCCTGACGAAGGCCGCCCAGACCGTGCAGGTGTCGGCGTACCCGGACCACTACGCCCAGTGGGAGACCCAGGCCGCCGACCTCGTTGCCGAGCACTGGACCAGCTGACCCACATGCTGATGGGCCGGCACCCCGAACCCGGGGTGCCGGCCCACACGCGTCCCCGCCGGATCAGAGGTGGCGTGCGGGCCGGCTCAGGCGACGGTCACCGGATGCCGGACGATGCCGTCGAACAGGTAGCCCAGGGCGTTCGGTGCGGCCTGTTCCAGCTGGACGGCCCCGGTGACGTCGGTGGCCCGGGCGCGCAGCGTCCACCGGCCGGGACCCGGCGGACGCCACACGGCCGTCCACCGCCGCCAGGCGCAACCCTCGTCGTGCGGGTCGAGGGTCGCCGGCCGCCAGCCGTCGCGATCGTCGGTGCAGATCTCGACCATGCGGATCGGACCGTTGCCCGACCAGGACCGGCCGCGCAGCACCACCTCCACCCCGGCGGGCAGGCGAGCGCCCCAGGGCAGCTCGAAGGCGCTCTTGACGACCTGCGTCGTCATGAGCCCGCCGTCGGCCGGATGGCCGGGACCGAACATCCGGTAGAACTGGGTGTTCCACGGGGAGAAGAGGGCGGTGGCGGAGACCTCGACCGGGCCGACCCACTTGATCGAGGAGATGCCGATCCAGCCGGGTACCACCAACCGCACCGGGAAGCCGTGGTCGGCCGGCAGCGTACGGCCGTTCATCTCGTAGGCCAGCAGCACGTCGTCGAGGGCCTTGGCGATCGGTATCGGCCGGCGTACCCGGCCGAGGTTCACCCCGCCGGTGACGTAGTCCGGATCCAGCCCCTCGGGCATGACGTCGACGGCGGCACCGGTCAGGCCGGCGTGCCGGAGCACGGTGGACAGCCGTACGCCACGCCAGCGCGCCACCCCCACCGCGCCGAGACCCCACGGCACTCCCGGCGTCGGCTGGTCCTGCTGGGAGGCGAAGAAGCGGCGGCCGTTACCCGCGCACTCCAGCAGGGCGGTGACCTCCTCGGCGGGCATCGCGGTCAGATCGTCGTACCCGAACTCGACCGGGTCGTCCCGCGTCGGCGTACCGCGCAGGCCGCTGCCGAACAGGCGCAACCGCCACGTGTCGCGGTCCAGGCGCGGGGTGTGGGTGTGGTTGCGCACGAAGAACCGGTCGGTCGGGACGACGTACCCCTGCCCGGACATGGCCTCCCAGCGCATCTCGGCGTTGCCGTCGAGGCGGGTGAGCAGTCCCGGATCGAGCGGTTTGACCATCGCCGCGTCGGGCCCGGCGGGCGGCCCCTGGGTCGCACCCGTTGCGGACGGCTCCGCGCGCCCGGTGGAGTCGCCCGCACCGGCTGCGGCGGCGAGCGCGCCCATCGCGGTGCCCAGCGCGATCATCTGCTCCCGGTGCACGCCCTCGCCCCGCGCCCGCCCGGCCAACCACTGGCCCGCGCGGCGGGCATCGTGCGCGGCCTCGTCCCGGGGAAGGGGGCGCGTCATCCTGGTCCCCCTCCGGGTCGGCGGCTGGCATTCCTATTAGAACAGTAGGCCTTGCGGCGGAGCCAGCCCGGCGGGTCCCGGGCCCGCCACACGTGGGTCGACGCACCGGCGTGTCCCCGGCCGGTGACGTATGGTCGGTGGGATGGAGCAGGCCATGCCGGCGCAGACCCGGCCCCCGGGGGTCGTACCCGCCGACCCGGAGAGCGTGCTGCTGCCCGGGCACGACGTACCGTTGGGCCGGTACACCACCGTCCGCCGGTTGCTGCCGCAACGCGCCCGGCGGATGGTCGGGGCGTGGTGCTTCGTCGACCACTTCGGGCCGGACGACATCGGCGAGCGGCCGGGCATGCAGGTGCCACCCCACCCGCACACCGGGCTGCAGACGGTCACCTGGCTGGTGGAGGGGGAGATCCTCCACCGGGACAGCCTCGGCAACGTGCAGGCGATCCGCCCGGGTCACCTCAACGTGATGACCTCCGGTCACGGCATCGCCCACTCGGAGAAGTCCCCGCCCCAGCGGCCGAGGACGATGCACGGCGTCCAACTGTGGGTCGCGCTGCCCGACGGGGCGCGTTCGGGCGCGCCCGACTTCCACCACCACGCTGAGCTGCCCCAATGGCGCGACGGGGACCTCGACGTGACCCTGCTCGTCGGGGAGTTGGCCGGCGTCCGCTCCCCGGCGGTCGTGCACACGCCGCTGCTCGGCGCGCAGCTGGAACCCCGGGGGTCGGCACCGGTCCGGGTGCCGCTGCGCCCCGACTTCGAGCACGGCCTGCTGGCCATGTCCGGCTCCGCCGAGGTGGACGGGATCCGGCTGGCACCCGGTGCGTTGCTCTACGTGCCACCGGGACGCAGGACCCTGACCGTCGAGAGCGCACGGGACGCCCGACTGCTGCTGCTCGGCGGAGCGCCGTTCGAGGATCCGCTGGTGATGTGGTGGAACTTCGTCGGCCGTTCGCACGAGGAGATCGTGGCGGCGTCCGAGGACTGGGCGGCCGGGCGCCGGTTCGGCGTCGTGGTGGACGACCCCGACCCGCCGCTGCCCGTGCCGACCATGCCCACGGTCCGGCTCAAGGCCCGCGACCGGCACGGACGGCTCCGCGACTGAGCGACGCCCCCGACGGGCAGGCGTGGCGTGCCCGGGCGCGGGTAGTCGCGGTCATGGCGACGACTGCGACCTCGACCATCGAGGAGAAGAAACGGCTGGTCCGCCGGCTGGCGGCCGGAGGCCGGGGCTTCGCCGAGGAGTACGGCTTCCGGGTCACCAACAACCCGGGCAGTCTCTTCCAGGTGTTGGTGCTCTCGGTGCTGCTCGCCCGGCCGGGCGACTTCCGGCGTGCCCTGGCCGCCACCGGTGCGTTCCGGGACGCCGGCTGGGACAGCGCCGGCCGGATGTCCCGGTCCCGGCACGAGCACCGCACCCGGCTGCTGCGCGACAGCGGGTTCCGTACGGATCCGGAAGGGCTCGCCGACACCCTCGGTGATCTCGCCCTCACCGTCGTCGATCGCTACCGGGGCGACCTGCGGCGGCTCCGGGCCCTCGCCCACCGCAACCCGGCCCGCGAGCGGGACCTGCTGGCCGGGTTGCCCGGCGTGGATGCCCCGGTGGTGGAGCTCTTCCTGCGCGAGGCCCAGGTGCTGTGGCGGGAGGTTGCCCCGGTCGCCGACCGCCGGGCCCTCGCCGCCGCCCGCCGCCTCGGCCTGGGACGGTCCGCCGGTGATCTGGCCGGACTCGCCGGCAGTGGCGAGTCGGAGCGGCTGGCCTGGCTGGTCGGGGCGCTGGCCCGGGTCGACCTGGAGAAACGGTACGCCGAGCTGGTCCGCTGACCGTGCCCTGTCCCACAGTTTCCCGATAACTAGCCTTTCGGAGGACTTGGCACCGTACGCTGGTCGTGGCAGAGCTGGCCGCCCGGTTCGGGCGGATGCCGGCCGCCTGGTGGTGCCACCCCGACACGGGTGGCGGAGACCGCCGGTGGTGTTTTCGTGTGGCGCCCGGGTCGCGGTTCGTGGCCCGGGCGCCCGCCTGTCCACCCGGCTTTCCGCCCGAGAGGTGGACCGCCCGCCGCCGACCGGGGCCGGGCCCGGGGGGGTGGCACCCGTCCCGCCGTCCGGTGCGGTCAGCGGGCGAAGCCGGCGACCAGGTTCACCGTCGCGGCGATGATGATCGCCCCGAACAGGTACGACACCAGCATGTGCCAGAGCACGGTCCGGCGCATCTCGTGGCTGCACAGGTCGGTGTCCGAGATCTGGAAGGTGGCCCCGACGGTGAACGCCACGTACGCGAAGTCCACGTAACAGGGCGGCACGTCCTGATGGAAGTCGATCCCGCCGTCCGGACCGGTGTAGTAGATCCGGGCGTACCGGGTGGTGAAGACGGTGTGCACCACCAGCCAGGACAGCAGCACGCTCGCCATGCCGAGCGCGCTGTAGAGGTCCCGGGGCAGCCCGGACCGCATGTCCCGGGCGGTGCTCATGATGACCCCCACCGCCACCAGGCTCGCCACGCAGGCGGTCAGCAGCAGGACGTCGCGGACCGCCCGGTTCGGGTCCTCGTGGATGGCGAGCCGGGCGGTCCGTTCCGCGTTCATCGGCCAGAGGGCACGCCAGGCCAGGACCAGGTACGTCAGCGCGGCCACGTCCCAGCCGAAGAGCGGGGCGAGCCGTGCCGAGACGAGCACCCCGAACAGGATCCCGGTGCAGACCCCGATCAGCCCCATCACGGTGAGCTGCACCGAGGCCGGCGTGGGCCGGTCCGGATGACGTGCCGTCAACTGCCACACCGGTGCGCCGCCCGCCGTCCCCGGTGCCGCCCGCCCCGGCGCTCAGATCCGGCGCAGGTGCTGCGCGACGCGGGTGTGCGGTTCGCGGGCCTGGGCGGCCCGCTGGGCGGCGTCGAGTTCCGGCGCGGCCTCCGTACCGGCCGAGCGGGCGACCTCGTTGCCGTTGGCGTAGTCCACCGGCGGGAGCGCCCGCAGCGCCCGCAGCACCTCCGGGGGCGCGCCCTCCCGTTCGGCCTGGCGTACCACGTCGTCCTTGCCCGCCGGGTAGTCCAGGCTCGACAGGTACCGCAGCACGTCGGTGTCACTCACCATGGCAGGAATCCTCCGCCGCCTCTCGTCGGTCCACGACCGGCCGCGGATACCCGTCCACCCGGCGGTCACTCGTGGCGTACCCGGAAAAACCGCCGGCGCGGACGCGGAGATCCGGCGGCGGCGACCCGGAGATCCGGCGGGCGGCGACGCGCCATCGGCCGCCGCCGTTTCCCGGACCCTGCGCCGGGTACGCCCGGCGGGTCCGTCGCACCCGAGGGGAGTGCCGCATGAACTACGACACCTTCGTCGACCAGGTCGCCCAGCGGGCCGGGGTGCCCTCCACCCGCGCGGTCGAGCTGACCCGCGCCACGCTGGAGACCCTGGCCGAACGGCTGACCGGGGGAGAAGCCCTCGACCTCGCCGCGCAGCTGCCCAAGCCGTTGCAGCTGCTGCTGAGGAAGACCCCGAGCACCGAGCACGCGCAACGGTTCGGCGCGGCCGAGTTCGTGGCCCGGGTCGGCCAGCGCGCCGACGCGGACCCGGTGGCCACCCGGGCCGGCATCCGGGCGGTCTTCACCACCCTGCGCGAGGCGATCTCCGGCGGCGAGTTCGACGACGTGGCGGCCCAGCTGCCCCGCGACTACCGGGACCTCGTCGAGGCGGCCACCACCACCGGCGCGGCCCTCCGCCGCGCCTGAGGCGGCCACCACGACACCCGCCCGTGGCGCCACCGCCCGCGCCGCGACCGGTCCGGCCGCAGCCACGACGGCGACACCCGCCCCGCGACCGGCCCGGCCGGGCCGCCTCAGGCGACGGCGGCGTCGGCGCGCAGCGCGTCGATCCGGTCGGGCGGGTAGCCCAGCTCGGCGAGGACCTCGTCGGTGTGCTCCCCGGGGTGGGGCGGTGGGCGGCGCAGCGCGGTCGGGGTGCCGGAGAAACGTGGTGCGGGGGCCGGCTGCTCCACGCCGGCGTGCCGGACGAAGGTCTCCCGGGCGGCCATGTGCGGGTGCGCCGGCGCCTCGGCCCAGTCGAGCACCGGGGCGAGGCAGGCGTCGGAGTCGCCGGCGAGCGCGGTCCACTCGTCCCGGGTGCGGGTCCGGAACAGCCGGGCCCAGGCCCGCCGCAGTTCCGGCCAGTTCGCCGGGTCGTTACGGTCCAGCGGCTCGTCCGGCGGCAGCGGGAAACCGGTGCGCCGGACCAGCTCGTCGTAGAAGCGCGGTTCGAGCGCACCCACCGCGACGTACCGACCGTCGGCGCACTCGTACGTGTCGTAGAAGGGCGCACCACCGTCGAGCAGGTTCACCCCGCGCGGGTCCTGCCACATCCCCATCCGGCGCAGCCCGTGGATCTGGGTGCTCAGCACCGCCACGCCGTCGACGATGGCGGCGTCCACCACCTGCCCCCGGGCACCGGACCGGACGGCGTGGAGCGCGGAGACGATGCCCAGCGCCAGCATCATCCCGCCCCCGCCGAAGTCGCCGAGGAGGTTCAGCGGCGGCACCGGACGTTCCCCGGCCCGGCCGATCCCGTGCAGCGCGCCGGTCAGCGCCAGGTAGCCGAGGTCGTGCCCGGCGTGCGGGGCGTTCGGGCCGTCCTGCCCCCACCCGGTCATCCGCCCGTACACCAGCCGGGGGTTGACCGCCAGACAGTCGGCCGGGCCGACGCCGAGGCGTTCGGTCACCCCGGGCCGGAAACCCTCGATCAGCGCGTCCGCGTCCCGGACCAGCGCCAGCACCACCTCGCGCCCGGCGGACGACTTCAGGTCCACCGCCACCGAGCGGCGTCCCCGGTTCAGCAGATCCGGGTGCGGGGTGCCGAAGGCGGCGGGGTCGACCTCGGCCGTCCGGTCCACCCGGACCACGTCCGCGCCGAGGTCGGCGAGCATCATCGCGGCGAACGGCCCGGGGCCGATGCCGGCCAGCTCCACCACCCGCAGCCCGGCGAGCGGGCCGGCGGGCGCAGTCTCGTCGGTCACCGGCACACGATAGGTCACCACCGTCCCCGGTAGGGGGCGGGCGCGGGCGCGGCTACCGCTCGCGTCCGGCTCGGTTGCTTCCTTGCTTCCTCGGCCGGTTGCTGGCTGGGTCGGTTGGTTGGTTGGTTGGTTGCAGGGGACCCCTCCTCCCCAAAAAGCGGTAGGAGGGGTCCCCTGCAACCACCTCGGGAGCGCCCGGCGGCGGGTTTTCGCGCCACCGCCCCGGGAAGACAGCCTGCCCCGGCGACGCACCGCCTGGGGCAGCGGCCCGGGATTCGACAGGCCCCGGGGGCGGCATCGAGCGACGGGGAGGCGGCGTGGTGGCCGGCAGTGACCGGATCCGGGTGGCGATGCCGCACGGCCCGGCGCCGGTGGAGCGCGACGGGGTCAGCGACTACGTCGCGCACCTGGTCCGCGCGCTGGACGACGCCGGGGTGACGGTCACCCCCGTGCCGGTCCGCCCCGCCGACGGGCGCTCACCCCTGCGCTGGCTCACCGCCACCGCCCGGGCCGCCGAGCGGGTCCGCCGCCTCGGTGCCGACCTGGTGCACGTCCAGTTCGCCCCCTCGGCGTACCGGTTCTCCGGGATGCCCGGTCTGCTGCCGCTGCGGCTTCCCCGAAGCGTCCCCCTGGTCACCACGGTGCACGAGTACGGCGGCTGGGCGGTGCCCGGCTGGCTGCCCGGGCCGCTCTGGTCGTTGCTGGAACGCGCCCGGCTCTGGGACCGGGAGACCGGCCGGCTGGTGCCGGCCAGCGCGGCGGTGATCGTCACCAACGACGGGCACGCCGGGGCGGTGCGGGCCCGTACCGGGGTGGCGACCGCGCACGTCCCGCTGGCCCCGAACGTGACCGACCACGCCGGTGCGACCACTGCCGGCCGGCTGCTGCGGGCGCAGATCGGTCTGCCCGGCGACGCGCCGCTGCTGGTCTTCTTCGGCTTCGTCCACCCGGTCAAGGGGATCCGCCACCTGATCGGGGCCCTGCCCGCGCTCCGCCGTGCCCACCCGGACCTGCGCCTGCTGGTGGCCGGCGGGTTCACCTCCCAGGCGCTGCCGGAGGCGGAGGCCCGCGCGTTCCGGGACGAGCTGACCGCGCTGACCCACCGGCACGGGGTGGCCGACGCGGTCACCTTCACCGGGTACCTGACCCCGGAGCGCGCCTCGGCGGCCCTGCACGCCGCCGACGTGGTGGTGCTGCCGTTCACCGCGGGCGTGACCCTCAAGAGCGGGGCGCTGCTCGCCGCGCTGGCCCACGGTCGGCCGACCGTGGTCACCGCGCCCGACGACGGCGGTGACGAGCTGCACCGCAGCGGAGCGGTGGCGGTGGTCCCGGAGCGCCGGGACAGCGCGGCGCTGGCCGCCACCGTCGGGCGGGTGCTGGCCGACCCGGTGCTGCGTCGCCGGCTCGCCGAGCGGGGCCGGACGCTCGCCGCCGGTTACGCCTGGCCACGCGTCGCCGCCGCCCACCGCGACCTCTACCGGCGGCTGCTCGGACGGCACGATGGCTGACCGGTACGCGGAGATCCTCGTGGTCGACCTGCTCGGCGGGATCGGTGACCTGATCATGTTGCTGCCGGCGATCCACGGGCTGGCCCGGCGTCACCCGGCCGCCCGCCTGCGGGTGCTCACCCACGAGCCCGGTGCCGAGCTGGTCCGCCCCGACCCGGCGGTGGCCGAGGTCCGCACCCCCCGGCACGGGCGGCCCGGCGCGGAGCGGGCGGCGGTGGTCGAGGCGCTCGCCGCGCGGCGGCCGGACCTCGCGGTCACCACCACCCGCTACGACGGCATCCCGGACCTGCTGCTCGCCTCCGGTGCCCGGTGCGTCACCGACCTGTGGCGGCGACCGCCGCCGGACGAGCCGGTCGGCGCCCGCTACCTGCGCCTGCTGCACGCCGAGGGGCTGCTCACCCGGGGGGACCTGACCGCCCGGCCCCGGGTGCGCCTGCCCGCGTCGGCGCGCGCCGCCGGGGAGGGGGACGTCGACCGCCTGGTGGCCGCGGCCCGGCGGTCGACCGCCCCGCCGGTGGTGCTGGTAACCGCCGCCGGCATGGCGGTGAAGCGCTGGCCGGACGGCTCCTGGCGCGCCCTCGCCGGCCGCCTCGCCGCCGCCGGCCACCCGGTGCTGACCGTCGGCGCGGACGACGACCCGCCCGGCGTGCCACTACCTCCGGGCGACCTGCCCACCCTCGCCGGGCAGTTCGCCGCCGTGGCCCGCCGGGGCGGCGTGGTGGTCGGCCCGGACACCGGGCCGGTGCGACTCGCCGCCGCGGCGGGCGCGACGACGGTGGGGCTCTTCGGGCCCACCGACGCCCGTCGCTACGGGGTGGGCGGCCTCGGCCTCCAGGGACTGCCGCAGTGCCCGCACCGCCGGCCCACCGCGATCACCGAACAGCCCTGCTGGTGGGAGGCGCGCTGCCCGCTCGACGCCGCCGGTCCGGCCTGCATGGCCGACCTGGGCGTGAACCTGGTCACCGACGCCGTGCGCGCCGCGACACGCCGTCCGTCTCTGGTGTGGCAGGTGCCGACAGGCTGACCTAACCTTGCCTGGCGAGGGGAGTACTTCCCACGAACCATTCCGGTCAGTACGGCCGCCCGGAGCGGCCTCGGGTGGTTGCCCACGAACGGTGGGTGAAGGAGACCTCGAACATGGAATGGTGTTCGAGGAGGCTCCATGAGCGATTTCACGTACCTGTCCGCCGCCGGGCTGTCCTCGGTCGGTACGCCGACCCTCTGGGCGGTCACCATCGTCGGCGTCCTCGTCCTGCTGGTGCTCGACTTCATCGTCACCCGTCGTCCGCACGAGGTGACGATGAGAGAGGCGCTGGGCTGGTCGGTGTTCTACGTCGCCCTGCCGCTGGCCTTCGGTGGCTGGGTCTGGGCCCGCTACGGCTCCCAGCAGGGCGTCGAGTACCTCACCGGCTACCTGGTCGAGAAGTCGCTGTCGGTCGACAACCTCTTCGTCTTCATGCTCCTGCTGGCCGCCTTCGCGGTGCCGTCGGCGCTGGCCCAGCGGGTGCTGCTCTACGGCATCGCCGGCGCGCTGGTGCTGCGCGGCGTGTTCATCGCCCTCGGCGCGGCGGCCCTGCAGACCCTCGACTTCGCCTTCCTGCTCTTCGCGATCATCCTGCTCGCCACCGCGGTCAAGCTGCTGCGTGACGCGCTCTCCGGCCACGAGCAGGAGGTCGACATCGCCACCATGCGGTCGGTGCGGCTGCTGCGCAAGTTCATGCCGGTCACCGACGAGTACCACGGCCCCCACCTGACCGTCCGGCTGAAGAACGGGCGGCGGGCGCTCACCCCGATGGCCCTGGTCGTGGTCGCCGTCCTCGCCACCGACGTGGTCTTCGCCGTCGACTCGGTGCCCGCGGTGTACGGCATCACCGAGGACCCGTACCTGGTCTTCGCCACCAACGCCTTCGCCCTGCTCGGGCTCCGGGCGCTCTACTTCGTGCTGCACGCGGCGCTCGCCCGGCTGGTGCACCTCAGCTACGGCCTGGCGGTCATCCTCGCCTTCATCGGCGTCAAGCTCGGCCTGCACTGGGCGCACGGCATCTGGTCGGGAGTGCCGGAGATCCCGACGCTCGCCTCGCTCGGCGTGATCATCGGCGTGCTGGTGATCGTCACACTGACCAGCCTGCGGGCCACCCGCAAGGCCGGGCCGGGCCACCGGGAGGTCATCGAGCGGCGGTGACCGCCATCCGGAGCGGGCGGTGTCCCGCCCGCTCCGGTGACCCGCCGTCAGATCACCCGCTCGTTCCCGCCGTCGACGGGGATCTGCGCCCCGGTGGTGGCCGCGAACGTCTCGCCGCACAGGGCGGCGGTCAGGTCGGCCACCCGGGCGCTGGTGATCTCCGTACCGAGCAGGTTGCGTCGCTTGTACTCCGCCACGGTCAGCCCGTAGTGCCGGGCGCGGGCCTCGAGCACCTCCGGGCTCCAGAGCCCGGTGTCGAAGACCGCGTCGGGGTGCACGACGTTCACCCGGATGCCGTCGGCGGCCCACTCCAACGCGGCCACCCGGGCCACCTGCACCACGGCGGCCTTCGAGGCGGAGTAGGAGACCGCTCCGGGTCCGGGGGCCAGCGCGTTGCGCGAGGCGACCACGACGACCCGGCCACCCCGGGGCGCCAGGGCCAGCAGCGGGTGGGTCCGGGAGAAGAGGTACGCGACCGACTCCGCGTTCACCGCCATGGTCCGGTGCCACGCGTCCGGGTCCAGTCCGGCGATCTCCTGGCTGGCCGGGAAGATCCCGGCGGCGGCGACGACGATGTCCACCCCGCCGAAGCGCTCCACGGCCGTGTCGAGCGCGGCGTCCACCGCGGCCCGGTCGGTGACGTCGACCTGGATACCGAGGCGGGCCACCCCACCGGGTTCGGTGACCGACGGGTCGCGGTCCAGGGCGACCACGCACGCCCCGCGCGCCTGGAGCGCCTCGGCGCAGGCCCGGCCGATGCCCGAGGCGGACCCGGTCACCACCGCCACCTCGCCGGCGAACTCCGGCACCGGGCCGCCGCGCCGCAGCTTCGCCTGCTCCAGTTCCCAGTACTCGACGTCGAAGATGTCGCCGGCCGGCAGTGCCTGGTAGCCGCCGATCGCCTCGGCCGCCTCGATGACGTCGACGGTGTGCCGGTAGATGTCCTGCGCCATCCGGGCGTCGACCGCCCGCCGGCCGGCGGTGAGCAGCCCCAGCTCGGGGTCGAGGACCACCCGGGGCGCGGGGTCGAGCACGGTCAGCGCCGCACGGACCCGCTCCCGGTGCTCGTCGACGTACCGGCGGTACTCCTCGGCGTACCCGGCCACGTCGGTGCCGACCAGCGGGACGCGCTTGGTCCGCAGCACGTGGTCCGGGGTGACCGGGCCGCGGGTGGCGACCGTCGCCAGGTCGGGACGCGCGAGGAACGCGCGGACCGTCGGGTCGTCGTACCGGCTGAGCACCATCGGGGTCCCCGCCACCGTGGAGATCTCCCGGCGCAGCCGGGCCAGGCGGACCCGGTCGACCGGGGGAGAGCCGGCCGACGCGACGGCCCGGGTCGGGGTGCTCCGGCGGGCCAGCCGTTCCTCGGCCCGCCCGACCAGCTCGATGTGCCGGTGGTAAGCCTCCTCGGCGTCCGCGCCGAAGGTGAACAGGCCGTGGTTGAGCAGGACCATGCCGACGGTCCCCGGGTGGACCTGCGCCGGGAAGAGTTCCGCGCAGAGCCGGGCGAGGTCGAAACCGGGCATCACGTACGGGACGACGACCACGCTGTCGCCGTAGACCTCCTCGACGAGCCGGCGGCCCTCGGGCTGGTTGGTCAGGGTGAGCACCGCGTCGGCGTGGCTGTGCAGCACCGCCGGGTGCGGCAGCAGGGCGTGCAGCAGCGACTCGACGCTCGGGTCCGGGGCGGTCGCGTCGAGGCGCGCGCAGCGCAGCTCGTTCATCATCTCGGTGTCGCGCAGCCGCTCCAGCCGCAGCAGTGCCCGCAGCCGGGCCAGCCGCAGCGCGGTGAACCCGGAGGCGTCCATGGTGGCGAGGTCGGAGCCACTGCCCTTGACGTGGAGCACCTCCACCGGTTCCCCGGTGAGGTCGGTGACCGTGGTCTTGACCGAGGTGTTGCCTCCGCCGTGCAGCACCAGACCGGTGTCGGCACCGAGTAGCCGGGAGGCGTACACGAGCTGCGCGACCGGGTCGGACCGGTCCGGGGCGTCGGCGGCGGACCAGCGGTTGAGCATGGGCGGTGGCTCCTCGCGGGACGGGGTCGGACCGGCCGGTCGCGGCCGGTCGACGGAAGTGGGGCCGGCGGCCGGGTCCCGCCCGGTCGGACGGGGGCCGGGCGGGTCGGTGCCGGTCGGCGGGGTGGAACGCCCGGTCAGGGCCGGTCGGTCGGGTCGTCGGGACGGCCACCGGCGGCCGGCAGGATGACCCGGCGCTCGGTGACGATCGCGGTGACCAGGTCGGCCGGGGTCACGTCGAAGGCGTAGTTGAGCGTCTCGGTGCCCCGGGGGGCCAGCGCCGCCGCGCCCAGAGCGGTGATCTCCTCGGGCGCGCGCACCTCGATGGTGACGTCCCGGCCGGAGGGCGTGGCGAGGTCCACCGTCGACTCCGGGGCGGCCACCACCATCGGCACTCCGGCCCGGGCCGCCGCCAGGGCCAGCGGGTACGTCCCCACCTTGTTGATCACGTCGCCGTTGGCGGTGATCCGGTCCGCGCCGACCACCACCGCGTCGACCAGCCCCTGGGCCAGCACGGACGCGGCGGCGGAGTCCACCACCAGGGTGTGCGGCGCGCCGATCTGCGCCAGCTCCCACACGGTCAGTCGCGCCCCCTGGAGCAGGGGACGGGTCTCCGAGGCGTAGACGTGGCCCAGCGCGCCGTGCTGCTGGAGGGAGCGCACCACGCCCAGCGCGGTGCCCCACTCGACGGTGGCCAGCGCCCCGGCGTTGCAGTGGGTCTGCACCGCCACGGTCGGCCCCACCGTCTCGACCAGCCAGCGGGCACCCCGCTCGCTGAGTTCCCGGCAGCAGCGGGCGTCCTCCTCCAGCACGGCCAGCGCCTCGGTCAGCGCGGCCTCCGTGCCATCGGCGTCCAGCCGCGCGCGCACCCGGTCCACGCCCCAGGCGAGGTTGACCGCGGTGGGACGGGCCGCCCGGACCGCGTCGACGGCCCGGCGCAGTTCGGCCGGGTCGTCACCGTGGAGGCGGGCGGCGAGGGCGACCCCCAGTGCCCCGGCGACGCCGATCGCCGGTGCCCCCCGGATCGCGAGCGACCGGATCGCGGCGACCAGCGCCTCGATGGTCTCGATCTCCAGGAACTCGACCTCGTGCGGCAGTCGGGTCTGGTCGATCGCGACGATCCGCCCGTCCCGCCAGTCGATGGTCCGCATCCACGCTCCTCACTGCTGGTGCCCAAATCTACGGCGGGAACCCGTTCCAGATCAACGGGCCGGGCGCGCGGGCGGGATCTTCACCACCGGCTCAGCTTCGGCCCCGGCCCCGGCCCTTGAGGTGCCGGCCCAGCTCGCGGGCGATCTCCCGGTTGGCGTCCCGCTCGGCCAGCGCCTGGCGCTTGTCGTAGGACTTCTTCCCGCGTGCCAGGGCCAGTTCGACCTTCGCCCAGCCGTTCTCGAAGTACATCGACAGCGGCACGAGGGTCAGCCCGCCGTCGCGGAGCTTCTCCAGGATCCGGGCGATCTCCACCCGGTGCAGCAGCAGCTTGCGGGTGCGCCGGGGCGCGTGGTTGGTCCACGAGCCGAAGCCGTACTCGGCGATGTGCAGACCGTACAGCAGGATCTCGCCGTCGCGTTCCTGGGCGAACGCGTCGACCAGCGACGCCCGCCCGGCCCGCAGCGACTTGACCTCCGTGCCGACCAGCACGATGCCCGCCTCGTACGTCTTGAGGATCGCGTAGTCGTGGCGTGCCTTCCTGTTGGACGCGATGAGCGTGCGTCCCTGCTCCCTGGCCGTGGCCGCCTCCACCGTCGGTGAACTCCACTGTCCGGGCCCGACGGTACCGCCCGACCCGGCGCCCGGCCCACCCCGGCCGGCCCACCCCGGCCGGCCCACCCCGGCCGGCCCACCCCGGCCGGCCCACCCCGGCCGTCCCGCTCAGCGACCCCCGCGGCGCAGCCGGGCGGCCAGCCGGGCCGCGGTCACCGGCACCACCGCCAGCACCAGGTGCCCGGTCCGGGCGTCGAGGCTGGTGGTGACCGCGTACAGCCGGGTGCCGTGCCGGCGGATCCGGGGGCGTGCCGGGGTCAGCCCGGGAGCGCGCAGCGCGGCGGTACCCCGACCGTCCGTCCCGTCGACCTCGACCCGCAGCGGGTGGCGCTGCCCGGTCGTGGCGCTGCCGGCGAGCAGCCGGTCCACCGGGAAGCGAACCCGCACCAGAGTGCCCCGCGCGTCGGGCGTCACGTCGAGGGTGTCGCCGGGGATCCGGCCGGCGCGTACGCGGATCGGCCCGCCGACGAGTCGGCCCAGGTCGGGCTGGGGGCTGCGGGCGGTGACCGTCAGGCTCCGGTTGCCCTCCCAGCCCACCGCGACCGCGTCCAGGCGGGCCAGCCAGTCGGCGCGGACCCCGGTCACGTCGGTCCAGGCGGGCAACCCCACCCCGGGGTAGCCGGCGTGCCAGCGGTTCCCGGCCACGACGGTCGGCGGGACACCCCGCTCGGCGTCCTGCCCGATCACGGCGAGCAGGTCGTCCAACCCGCCCCCGGCGACGGCGGACAGCCGCAGCCGGGTCTCGATGTCGAGCCCGTCGCGCAGGTCGTCGGTGAGGTAACGGTCGACCAGCCGCCGCACCACCCCGTACACCCGCTCCCGGGTCGGGTCGTCCAGCCGGGGCAGGTCGTCGCCGACCAGGTGGGCCACCTCCAGGCCGAAGTGCCGGCGCAGCACCGCGTCACGCTGCTTGCCCGCCGGAATCAGCTCGGCCACCCGGTCGACCAGCAGTTCCACGCAGCGCAACCGTTGCTCCAGCCGGCTGCGGTAGGTGATGTTGCGGGCGTCCAGCCGGCGTACCGCGTGGTAGTAGTCGTAGTCGGCGAGCACCGAGACGCGCCGGGCGCGGTAGCAGGCCTCCAGCGTGAACGGCTGGTCGCTGAGGATCGGCATGTCCTCGTGGAAGCGCAGGTGGTGGCGTTCGACCAGGTCCCGGCGGAACAGCTTGATGTTCGCCAGCGACCAGGGCAGCGCCGAGTCGAACAGGTCGACGTCGACCCGGCTCTCGGCGAAGATCTCCTGGAACATGTGTCGGCTGTTGACCCCCACCGCCCGGCCCGCCACCACGTCCGAGGTGTACCGGTCGGCTGCCGTGACCAGGCGTTCCAGTGCCTCCGGGCCGAGCCGGTCGTCGGAGCCGACGAAGAACACGTACCGTCCGGTGGCCAGCTCCAGACCCCGGTTGCAGGGGTTCGCCGGGCCGCCCGAGTTGGCCTGGTGCCGCACCCGCACGGTGTCCGGGTACCGCGCGGCGAGCTGGTCCAGCAGCCGCCCGCCGCCGTCGGTGGAGCCGTCGTCGACCGCGACGATCTCCATCCGCCGGTGGCCGATCGTCTGACCGAGCAGCGACGCCAGGCACGCCCGCAGGTACGGCATGGTGTCGTAGACCGGGACGACGACGCTGACGTCGGGTTGCACGGTGCCCTCCTTCTGGCGCCGGGGCGGTCGGCGACCGCGCCGGGTACGGGCAGCGGACGTCCGCCGGACGCCCCGACGTGGCCCGAATCCAGCTTCCCGCAGGTCAGGCGGCTCGGTGTGCGGTTCATCCGGTCGGGCGGACCGCTGTCGGCGCCGTGGCCGCGCCCTGCGGTGACGACGATGGCCGGTGTCGCTGTCCACCGGGCGACGGGCGGGTGACCGGCAGCCGACGGTCCGGTGCCGACGGCGACCTGCCACGTTTGTCCGCCTCGACGGCGGGAAGGGCAGCGGACATGACGAAACCTCGTGTGGTGATCGTGGGAGCCGGGTTCGCCGGTTACCACGCGGCGAAGACCCTGTCCCGGCTCGCCCGGGGCCGGGCCGAGATCGTGGTGCTGAACTCCACGGACTACTTCCTCTACCTCCCGCTGCTGCCCGAGGTGGCCGCCGGGGTGGTGGAGCCGAGGCGGGTCTCGGTGCCGCTCAACGGCACCCTCGACGGGGTCCGCGTGATCATCGGCGAGGCCGACCAGGTGGACCTGCACAACCGCTGGGTCGGCTTCACCCAGCCCGAGGGGGACCGGGGGCAACTGGCCTACGACCGCCTGGTGCTCGCCGTCGGCAGCGTCAACAAGCTGCTGCCGATCCCCGGGGTGACCGAGTACGCGCACGGCTTCCGTGGCCTGCCGGAGGCGCTCTTCCTGCACGACCACGTGGTCCGCCAGATCGAACTGGCCGAGCAGGCCGCCGACCCGGCCGAGCAGCAGAGCCGCGCCACCTTCGTCGTGGTCGGGGCCGGCTACACCGGCACCGAGGTCGCCGCGCACGGCCAGCTCTTCACCGACCAGCTCGCCGCCACGCGGGCCGCCGGGCTGACCGTCCGGCCCCGCTGGCTGCTGCTGGACGTCGCCGAACGGGTCCTGCCCGAGCTGGACCAGCGGATGTCCGAGACCGCCCAGCGGGTGCTCACCCGACGCGGGGTCGACGTGCGGATGGGCACCTCGGTGGCCGAGGCCACCGCCGACGGGGTACGGCTCACCGACGGCGACTACGTACCCACCTGCACGCTGGTCTGGTGCGTCGGCGTCCGGCCGGACCCCTTCGTCGCCGACCTGGGGCTGCGCACCGAGAAGGGCCGGCTGGTGGTCGACGAGTACCTCGGCGTCCCCGGGTTCCCCGAGGTCTACGC
Source organism: Micromonospora sagamiensis (assembly GCF_014680085.1). Classification (NCBI taxonomy): domain Bacteria; kingdom Bacillati; phylum Actinomycetota; class Actinomycetes; order Micromonosporales; family Micromonosporaceae; genus Micromonospora; species Micromonospora sagamiensis. Next base: position 5,486,534 of record NZ_AP023438.1, read on the forward strand.
GTGCGGTGACGCCGCTGCCGTGCCCGACCTGACCCGGCCCGGCGGCATCTGCGCGATGACCGCGCAGCACGCCCAGCGGCAGGGCAAACTGGTCGCCCACAACATCGCCGCCTCGTACGGGCAGGGACGGCGCAAGCCGTACAAGCACCACGACCTGGGCTGGGTGGTCGACCTGGGGGGCTGGGACGCGGCGGCGAACCCGCTCAAGGTGTCCCTGTCCGGGCTGCCGGCGAAGGCGGTGACCCGGGGATACCACCTGTTCGCCATGCCCGGCAACCGGGCCCGGGTCGGTGCCGACTGGATGCTCGACGCCGCCCTGCCCCGTCCCGCCGTGCAACTCGGCCTGGTGCCGGCGAACGCCGTGCCACTGGAGAGTTCGTCACCCGAGGTGGCGCTCCGGCGTCCGTGAGCCGGGTGGAGGACGGACACCGTGCTCTCGTCGACGGGCGGCGGCACCCCGCTGTGGGTGCTGTCGCCCGCTCATCTACCTACCTCCCTCGGTGGAGCAACCGGGGAAGGTCGGCCGCCCGGAGCAGGACCTGGAGGATCCCGGCCGCCGGGATCGCCAGCAGCGCACCGACCAGGCCGGCGAGTTCGGCCGCGAGCAGCACGCTGACCAGCACCGTCAGCGGGTTCAGCCGGACCGCCCGGCTCATGACCACCGGTTGCAGCAGATGGTTCTCCACCTGCTGGTAGAGCACGAAGAAGACCACCGTGACGATGCCGGCGGTGGGGGAGTGCACGAACGCCGCCCCGGCGGCCACCAGCGCGCCGATCGTCGCCCCCACCAACGGCACCAGGTCCGCGACCGCGACCACCAGGGCGATCACGGCGGCGAACGGGACGCCCAGCGCCGCCAGGACGACGAAGGTCAGGCTGCCACAGACGAGACTGATCACCAGGTTCCCGGTGACGTACCCGGTGACCGTACGGGCGCACTCCCGGCCGACGAGACACCACCGGTCGCCGACCCGGTCCCCGGTCAGAGCGAGCAGCGCGGCACCCATCCGGGGTGACTCCAGCACCATCAGGTACGCCAGCACCCCCACGGTGATCGCCCCTACCACCGCCTCCAGCACCCCGCGCACCAGGCCCAGGGCCGGTTGCCGTAACCGGTCGCCGTACTCCTGAAGCTGCCCGCCGTGGGTTTCGGCGTACCGGCGCAGTCCGAACCGGTCGACCAGCTCACCGAGCCGCCCCCGTCCCGCGCGGGTGTCCCGGACGAACTCCGGTACCCGCTCGACGAACCGGGCCACCTCGTCCACCAGCGGCACCACGATCAGTGCTCCGACGGCGGCGATCAGCACGAACGCGGCGAGGAACACCAGCAGCGTGGCGACTGTCCGTCGTCGGACGAACCGACGTTGCAGGTGGTCCACCGCCGGCTTCAGGGCAGCGGCGAAGAAGGCGGCCAGCAGGATCCAGACCAGTACCCGGCGGACGGCCCAGAGCAGCGCCAGCCCGAGCAGGGTGGCCAGCACCAGACCGATGACGATGGCCACCCGGCGGACGGTGAGCCGGTCGTCCGGGCTGCTCATCCGGCGCGGCTACCCGATCCCGGCGCAGGGAAACGACCGACGCTCAGCCGGCGTCGGTGGCCGGTGCCGCGCCGGCCACGAAGGCGGCCAGCCCCGGGCCGTGCCGCACGGCGCCGGGCAGCGGATCCCGGGCCACCCGGGCGGCGAGCCGGCGTACCGGGAGGCGGCCGGGCCGCGCGGCGGCGGCGAGCACGACGTTGCCGTACCGCCGGCCGCCCAGCATCCGTCGGGCGGCGACCAGGCAGACCTCGGCGAAGACCGTGCCCAGGGTGGCCGCCTGCACCCGGGAGAAGACCAGCGGTGGCAGGTCGGTCAGGTTGACCAGGTAGATCCCGTCCGGGTGCAGGGCGCGGGCCACCTCGGCGACGAACTCGACGGTGCACACGTGCGCCGGCATCCGGGCCCCGGAGTAGACGTCGGCGAGCACCACGTCGTACCCGCCGGCCGGTTGCCCGGCCAGGGCGGCCCGCGCGTCGCCGACCTCGGTCCGGACCCCCGGTGGCGGGGGCAGCTCCCGTACGACCAGGTCGAGCAGGGTCGGATCCCGCTCCACCACCAGCTGCGTCGACCCGGGTCGGGTGGCGGCCAGGTAGCGGGGCAGGGTCAGTGCGCCGCCGCCGAGGTGCAGCGCCCGCAGCGGTACGCCGGACGGGGCCGCGAGGTCGAGCACCGCCGCCATCCGCCGCACGTACTCGAACCGCAGGTGGGTCGGGTCGGCGACGTCGACGTACGACTGCTCGACGCCCGCCGCGAGCAGGGTGCGCCCGGTCCGGCGGGTCGGGTCCACCACCAGCACCGGTCCGTCGTCCCCGCCCACGACGGGCACGGTAGCCGACCCGACGGGCGCGCGGACGGCCGGGCGGAGCGACCGCTCCGCCCACCCGCGCGCGGGACGGCTCAACCGGCCATGCCCGCGCCCGCCTCCTCGATCGCGCCGTCGACCTGGTGGGCCAGGTCGACGTCGCGCGCGGTGACCGCGTCCGTCTGCCGGCTCCGCACGGTGAGCACCGCGCTGGAGCTGGTCTCCCGGGCGATCGTCGGTCCCCGCCCGGTGTCCCGGCGCAGCTGGTCGATCCGGTCGAGGACCCGGTCCAGGTTCGACGGGGGCAGCGCGATGTTCCGCGACAGCGCCGGGCCCCGCGCCGACCAGTAGGGCAGGTCGGCCAGGGCGGCACGCAGTTCGTCCGCGGTCAGCGGCGCGTTCGCTCCGGTGGTCCCGACCAGGCCGCCCCCGGCCGCAGGCGGTTCGAGCAGGTCACGCAGCCCTTCCGGTACGCGCAACGACGCCACCAGACGTCCGTCCCGAGCGGCCAGCGCGGCCATGGTCGCCTCGGCCTGGTAGCGGGCCTGTTCCGGGGTCCGGCCACTGATCCGGGCCACCTCGGTCAGGAAGCCCGGCAGGTCGCGGTGCGGTTCGACCCCGTCGATCGGGGTCACGTCGTGCAGCGACACCGGCACCGCGCGCAGCAGTCGTTGCCGGTCCGCCTCCGCCAGGGCCCGGGCCAGCACCAGCACGGTCGCCTCCGCGCCGACCTTGGCCTCGCGGAAGTCCACGCCGGTCCGGCGACTGACGTCGCCGACCAGTTCCCGGTACCCCAGGCCGATGGTTCCGGGCGTGCCCGGACCCGGGCGGGGTGCCGGCCGCGCGGCGGGTGGGCGACCGGCCGGCGGCGGCATCGGACCGCCCCGGCTGCTGTCCGGTTTGTGGACGCCGGCCGGCGGTGGACCCGCCCGCTTGCCCCGGTCCAGGTGGGTGAGCTGCTTGGAGGCGCCGAGGGTGGCGGCGTCGCTGCTGGGCTGCCGGCCGCGTTCCCGGGCCTGCCGGGCGAGGACCCGGCGCCGCTGGTTGTCCCCCTCCATCTGCTTCCTCATCCGCTGACCTCACTTCCTGTGTCGGCTCGCTTCCGGCGGCTTCCCGGCCCCGCACGACCCGAAACCGGGCCGGCGGCCGGCGGCGGGCCGCCGTCGCCGGGTTCATCTCGCCGGGGTGACGGGCGCTCACCCCGCTGGGGCGCACCATCGGGAGCGGACCGTGAGAACTTCCGAGGTACGCGGAAGGGAAGGTCGTCATGAAGCGAATCGTCGAGATCGTCCCCGCGCGACCCGGGTGGTACGCCCGCTGGCAACTCGCCCCGGACGCCACCCGCTGCTATCCGGTGACCGTCTGGGCGCTGCTCGAGGAGGCCGACGGCGCCGGTCGTGAGGTGATCGGCGTCGACTGCGCGGGGCAGTGGCCGGGGGCGGAGGACAACGAGGCGGGTGCGGAGTTCGTCCGCTACCTCTTCCTTGCTCCCGAGGCCGGACGACCGGACGACCTCCTGCCCGAGCCCGAGGGGCGGCGCCTCCCGGTCGCGTCGCAGGCCGTCACCGTGGGTTGACCCGGCTCCGGTCGGGGTCGGTCAGCCGACCTCGCGGACCTGGCCGTCGGGACCGAGGCCCGCCCTCTCGTCCTCACCGGGGCGCGATCCGGCCAGCAGTTCGGCCAGACCCGTCCGGGTCAGTAGTTGCTGGACCTGTCGGTTCATGCCGGTGAGCCGGACCGACCACGCCGTGTTGCGGTAGAGCACGACGATGGCGCTCAGCCCGGAGGAGTCGCAGAGCGCGACGTGGGTCAGGTCGACGGTGAGCTCGTCGTGCCCCTCGGCCCGGACCTGGTTGGCCGCCCGGATCAGCTCCGGCGCGGTGTCGAAGTCGAGTTCGCCGGTCAGCCGCAGCACTGCGTGCCGGGCTGCGGCCCGGCTGACCTCGATAGTCAACAGCTGGCGTGGCATCTGCACCATGTTCCCAGGTGGTGTCGGCCGGGAAACCCCGGGGGCCAGGTCAGGCCGGTGCGGTGGGCCGTTCGCACTCGTCCTCGCGGGTCGTCCGGGCCAGCAGTCCGCTGACCCCGGTGATGTCGAGGATGGTCTCCAGGAACCGGGGGACGGCGCGGAGCCGGATGACGGTGTCGTTCTGGCGCCCCTCACGCCAGGCGTGCACGATCACGGCGAGTCCGGTGCTGTCGATGAAGAGCAGGCCACCGAAGTCCAGCACGATGGTCGGTGGACGGGCGGCCAGCAGGTGGTCGAGAGCGGTGCGCAGCGGCAGGGCGGTGGTGAAGTCCAGGTCGCCCGCGACGGTGACCAGGGGCGCCACGGAGTCGGAGTCGTCGATCGACATCGTCAGTGGTGTCGATTCGGGTTTCCTCCGCTGGGGCACCGGTACCACGCCTCTCCGCAGGGCTGCCGGTCAGGCAGTTTCCCGGAATCGTAACAACCCCCGGAGTCGTCCGCGCGGTACGCCGACACCGCCTACGGGTGGCGTTACCGGCATACCGGCGTAGGCTGGGGCGAAGAGATTGGATCACACATGCCATGGCCGGCGGAGCGAGGGTGTCGAGAAGGAGTGGGGCCTAGCTGGTGACTGCTGCCGACGTCAGGGACTGCGACCCGGGCGACGGACGGATCTCCACACCGGGTGCCGCGCGGACTCCGGCATGGGCCGCCGACGTCTCGCACCACCCTGCGCAGCCCCTGCCCTCCCTGGACCCGGACCACGCGGCCACCGAGCCCGACTGGTCCGAGGTCGTCGAACACTTCCGGGAGGGTTTCGTCGTCTGTGACTCCGCCGGGGTGGTGCGCCACCTCAGCCCGGTCGCCGAGCGGCTGCTTCCCGAGGTCACCCTCGGTGAGGTGCTGGCCGCCGCCGGGGTGGCGGCGTTCGTCGCCGCCGACGATCCGGTCGAGTTCACCCACCACGGCCGGCGGCTGCGGGTCCGTCAGGTGCCGCTCACCGGCGGCCGCTGCTGCCGGTACGTCGAGGACGTCACCGAGAGTGTCAGCCGGGCGGACGCCCTGCTGGCCGAACGGGCCCGGTCGGCGTTCCTGGCCACCGCCGGCGAGAAGCTCGGTAACCCGCTGCACCCCGACCGGGCGGCGGCGGCCACCGTCCGGCTCGCCGTACCCACCCTGGGTGACGTGGCGGTGCTGGTCCTCGCGCCACGTGCCGGTCGGATCCGCTGGTGGCGGGCCGCCCGCACGGACGAGGACGTGCCCACCGTGGACAGCGGCGTCCTCGGCGCCGCCGAACTGCCGCCCGCGATCGACGAGGGACTCGCCGGGGTCGAGCCGCACACGGTCGACTGGCTCGTCGAACAGGCGGCGGAGGCCGGCTGGCTGCCGGGGCTGGCGGTGCCGGACGTCTGCGCCCGACTGGTGCCGCTGCCCGGCCGGGGCACGCCGACGGGCGTGCTGCTCGTCGCCCGCCGGGCGACCCGCTTCTACGACGAGGCCGACGTGGACCTGGTCCGCGCCTTCGCCTCCCGGGCCGGTGCGGCACTGACCTCGGCGGTGCTCTATCGCGACCAGGCCGAGGTGGCCGACACCCTCCAGGCGAGCCTGCTGCCGGTCGAACCGATCGAGGCGACCGGGGTCCAGTGGGGTACCGCCTACCGCCCGGCCCAGGCCGGACTCCGTATCGGCGGGGACTTCTACGGCGCCCACCGGCTGCCCGACGGAGGTTGCCTCTTCTATCTCGGTGACGTCTCCGGCAAGGGCGTGGAGGCGGCCGTCTTCACCGGTCAGCTCCGCCAGTGCCTCCAGGCGTTGCACCGGGTGGAGTTCCAGCCCGCCCGGTTGCTGCGACTGCTCAACGACGCGCTGCTGGAAACCACCCTCGCCAACGGACAGGGCCGGTTCGCCACCATGGTGCTCGGAGTGGTCCGGCCGCTGCGCGACGGGGGCCTGTCGCTCACCATGGCCGGCGGCGGCCACCTGCCGCCGCTGCTGCTGCGCGCCTCCGGTGAGGTGGAGCCGGCAGCCCTCAGCGGCATGCTGATCGGCGTGGTGCCCGACCCCCGGATCGGCGAGGTGACGGTCCGGCTCGCCCCCGGCGAGACCTGCCTGCTCTACAGCGACGGCGTCACCGAGGCCCGGGGCGGTCGGCGGGGCGACGAACTGTTCGGCGTGGACCGGCTGGTGCACGCCATCACCGGGTGCCAGCGGATGCCGGCGCCCGCGCTCGCCGAACGGATCGAGCAGGTCACCGGGGACTGGCTCGCCCACGGTGACCACGACGACATCGCGGTGCTGGCGATGCGGGCGCTCGGCGCCACCGGGCGTGTCTCCCGGCACCTGCACGCCGTACCCGACCTGGCCGGCGCCGCTGCCGTCCCACAGCCGGTCGGCTCGGGACACCGAGACCCGAGGACGTGACGATCGTGACCAGCGCCCCCGCCCGCGCCGACCTGACCGCCGGCTACCCGGCGTACCTCCACTGTCTGGAGGGCGCCGACGAGTACGCGGCGGTGGACGTGGCGATGGACCTGCTCGCCGACGGGGTGCCCGCCGAGCGGATCCTGCTCGACCTGGTCGCTCCGGCCCAGGCGGAGGTGGGGGAGCGCTGGGCGCGCAACGAGTGGAGCGTGGCGCAGGAACACGCCGCGACGCACATCAGTGAGCGGGTGGTCGCCGCGGTCTCCTCGTCGGCCAGCCCCCGCCCGGCCCACGGTCACGTCGTGGTGGCCTGCATGGACGGGGAGTGGCACGGCCTGCCGGCCCGGCTGGTGGCCGAGGTCCTGCGACTGCGCGGCTGGCAGGTCACCTTCCTCGGCGCGAGCGTGCCCGCCGCGCACCTGGTGGCGTACCTCCAGCGGTACGACGCGCACGCGGTCGCCCTGGCCTGTGCGCTGCCGATGCGGCTCCCGTACGCGCACCGCATGATCGAGACCTGTCGCCGCTCCGACGTGCCGGTGCTGGTCGGCGGTCGCGGCTTCGGGGCGGGCGGGCGGTGGGCCCGGCGGCTGGGAGTGGCGTGGGCGCCGGACGCCCCGGCGGCCGCGGAGCTCATCGCCGACGAGCGCGCACTGCGGCGGGTGCCCGCCGCCGACCTGGCCCACCTGGCCGACGACGAGTACGCCGGCCTGCTGCGGCGGCGCGCCGAGCTGATCGACTCGGCCCTGGCCCACCTGCGGGACCGGTTTCCGCAGATGGCCGGCTACACCGCCGTCCAGCTCGACTCCACCATCAGCGACCTCGGCTACATCGTCGACTTCCTCGCCGCCGCGGTCTACGTCGACGACGGCGACCTCTTCACCGAGTTCGTCGACTGGCTGGCGATGATCCTCACCAGCCGGGGCGTTCCGGCTGCCTCGGTGGAGCTGACGCTGGCCTACTTCCAGCAGTCGCTGCGGGACTTCCCCCGGGCGGGCCGGTTCCTCGACGCGGGACGTGCCGTGGCGGCCGCCTCCCCGGCGGTCAGCCGACGCTGAACCCGTCGGTGGCGTCCCGCACCCCGGACCTGCTTATACTTGCTCCACCGCAAGCATCCGCCTGTGGCCGGATCGAGAGGGAACACGTTGACGTTCACCGTCACGCACGCCCAGCGGGATGGCGGGGGAGTCCGGCTGCGGCTCGCCGGTGAACTCGACCTGAACACCGCGCCCCAACTGGCCACGGCGATCGATCATCTCCTCGCTGACGGGCAGGTCCAGCTCCTGGTCGACCTGAGTGACCTGACCTTCTGCGACTCCACCGGGATCGCCGCCTTCGTCCGGGGTGACAACGCGTGCGCCGCGGTCGGCGGCTGGCTGCGGCTCACCGGGGCCACCGGACGGGTCGAACGGGTGCTGCGGATGACCGGTCTGGCCGACGTGTTCCGGTACGACCCCACCGCCGACCCGGCGTCGCACGCCTACCGCTGATCGGTTAGATTTCCCCGCCGGCAGGTGATCATCCGGTCATCGTTCCACCACCACACAGAGGTAGGTAGTCATGGGCGCAGACAGGTCCGGACCGGTCCGCATCCTCGTGGTGGACGACGACCCGGGTGACGTCCTGATGATCGAGGAGGCGCTGGAGGACTCCGACGTCGAGAAGGTCATCGACGTCGTCGGCGACGGTCAGGAGGCGATGGAGTTCCTCCGTCAGGAGGGCCGCCACACCGAGGCCCAGCGTCCGGACGTCATCCTGCTCGACCTGAACATGCCCCGGATGGACGGCCGGCAGGTGCTCAGCGCGGTCAAGAGCGACGACGACCTGCGCACCATCCCGATCGTCGTGCTGACCACCTCCAACGCGGACACCGACATCGTGGGCAGCTACACCCTCCAGGCCAACGCGTACGTGACCAAGCCGATCGACCTCGACGACTTCAACGACGTGGTCCGGCGCATCGACGAGTTCTTCGGTCGCGTCGTGGTGCTGCCCAAGCGCTCCTGACGGCCCCGGCGGTCGCGTCGACCTTGACCGCCTCGGCGGACGGTCAGGTCAGCGCGTCGACCACGGTGGTGGCCCGGCGCTCGTGTTTCGCGTACGCGCCCGGGTACGCCGACCGCTGCACCGCCTGCGCGGCGGCCGTGACGCTCAGCTCCTGCCATCCCGGCACCTCGCGCAGCGCCCGGTAGAAGACGCGGGCGGCGTAGGCGGGCTGCATCAGCTCCCGGACGCTGCCCCAGCCGCTGCTCGGGCGCTGCTGAAAGAGCCCGAGCGAGTCGTGGTCGGTGCCGCTGCCCTGGTGCGGGTACCGGGACGACTCGGCGATCCGGTCGTTGGCCAGGTTGTGCAGGTCGCTCTCCTGCATCGCGGTGGCGACGGCCACCACCAGCGCCCGGCGGGGCAGGCGCAGTCCGACGCCGACGTCCACGATCGTCTTCGCGTTGTCCATCTGACGCTGGGTCAGTCCGGCCACCGGCGTCGGCCGGACGGGTCGCCGCGGCGGGACCGTCGGTTGCCCGCTGGCGGAGGCGCTGGTGCTGGCACCCGGTGAGGGCACCGAACCCCGCTGGTACGAGCGGGATGCCCGCCGGTCCGCCTCGGCGGCGCTGACCGCCCGGTCGGCCAGGGACTCGCGCAGCGGCTCCTCGTCGCCACTGCCGGTCTGCGTCCCGACGACGACGCCGACACCGAGGCAGCAGGTCACCCCGGCGGCGAGTGCCACCCGGACACCGGTGCTGGCGTGCCACGTCCGGCCCCGGGGCCGGCGGTCCTCGGCGCGGTGCCGGCCGACGCGTCGTTCGGGGGAGGCTGTCTCCGCCGAACGGCGCTCCGGCGGGGTGTGGGTCAGCTTCTGGTCAGCGGAGTCGTCGTGGGGCACCCGCCGAGGCTAGAAAGGATCGGGTCCGTTGCCATCGGCGTGAATAGTGGCATGAACCACAATTTGCCGGAGTCGCGCCGGTCATTTGCCCTTAAATACCATCAGATCGATCGAGATCGACATTCGTGACAAATGCCTCGAAGGCGTCGTCGGTGGGATTATTCACGCGCCGGAGAGCGGGCGACATGACCCAGTTCGGCCCTCCTCCGATCGGGTCGGGTGGAGTCCGCCCTCCACCCGAGCCGTCCCCCGCCGTCCGGGGGAGGGCTCGGGCCACCGCTGTGGGGGCAGGCCGCTCAGTGCCGGCCGTTCTCCGCCGCCGTGACGGTCAGCCGGTGCCGGCTCAGGTCGTCGCTGGAGAACGGCCACAGCCGGTCCGCCTGCGCCACCAGGCCGGCGAGCTGGTCGCGACTCAGCCCGGTCGACGCGATCGAGGCGTGCACGTCCGCCTGGTAGCGACCGTCGTCGCCGCGACCCAACCTGACCTCGGCGCGGACCTGCACGGTGTGCGCCTCGTCGGTGATGTCCTTGGCCGCCTCCACGGCCGCGTGGTGCAGGCAGGAGGCGAAGGCCGCCGCGAGCAGCTGTTCCGGCGTCAGCCCGGAACAGTGCGGTGCGAGCGGGGAGGCCAGCGCCGTGGAGAGCCCGCCGTCTTCGGTGCGTACGTGACCCCCCTCGGCGGTCGCCATGGCCTCGTGGAACCAGGAACTCGGATCCGACATCGCGTCCCTCCCGTCATCCCGCCACGGCTACCCGGCACCCGCCCGGCGAAACCGCTACCGCAGACCGACCGACGCGGGGCCGGGTCGCCCGCGCCGCGCCGGCCGTGGCGCCGTGCGAGGGGGCGGACATCCGTCGCGCCGGTGTGAGGGGGGCGGACATCCGTCGCGCCGGTGTGCGGGGGACCGGTCAGCGCTGTGCCGTGCCGCCCGGCTCCGCCACCATCGCCACCTCGGTGGGCTCGGCCGCGGCCCGGTCGCTCCACGGCGACACCGTGTCCGCCGAGCGGGGCCGGGGCGGCAGCGCGGCCAGCGGCACGTAGACCCGGGCGTCCACCGCCTCGGCCAGCACCAGCGCGGCGACCAGGCTGGTGGGGCGGGCCAGCGGGTCCTCGGCCAGGCAGCGTCGGCAGAGGTCGGTCACCTCGGCGGGCAGCCCGTCGATCGGGGGCAGCGGTGCGGGCGGCTGCTGGCGGCGGGCCCCCAGCAGTTGTGTCGTGGTGGCCGCCGGGTACGGCAGCCTGCCGGTCAGGCAGTAGTAGAGGAGCACGCCGAGGGCGTACATGTCGGCGGCGGTGGTGGCCGGCCGCTGCGCCAGCTGCTCCGGGGCCAGGTACGCGGGAGTGCCGACCACCATGCCCTCCGGCAGCGGGTCGGGCGATCCGCTGGGGGTGGCGATGCCGAAGTCCAGCACCTTGACGCCGGCCGGGGTGAGCACCACGTTCGCCGGCTTCACGTCCCGGTGCACGATGCCGTGCGCGTGCGCGGCGGCCAGCGCGGCACTCACCTCGGCGCAGACCCGGACGGCGATCCGCCAGTCCAGCGGCCCGGCGCGGACGTGCACGGCGAGGGTCTCCCCCTCGGCCAGTTCCATCACGATGTAGGGCACCTGCTGCCCGGTGATCGTCGGGGAAGTGCCGAAATCGTGCACGCTCGCCACGTTCGGGTGCACCAGTCGGGCCGCCGACCGGGCCTCGGCGCGGATCCGCTCCACCGAGGTCGCATCGTCGTCCTGGCCGGGGGAGATCAGTTTCACCGCCACCGTCCGGTCCAGCACCACGTCGTGGGCCCGCCAGACCTCCGACATGCCGCCGACGCCGATTCGCTGTTCGAGCCGGTACCGCCCGTCCAGCGTCCTCATCGCGCCGCTCCTCGCCCTCGTCCGGTGCCCGCCGGCATGACATGCCCACCGGCCATGCCGTTCTCAGGGCGGTACCCGACGTCGGAGCAGGACAAACCGCAGCCGACGATCTTCGTGCGGGGTCACCGGTTCGCTCCGGCGGTGCGGGGTGGACCGTCAGCGCCTGGGGTCATCCACCGCCGGGGTCATCCACCGCCGGGGTCATCCACCGCCGGGTCGGGACGGTCTCCGGCGGGACCCGCGACGCCGGGCAGCGCCGTGGTCGCGCCGAAGCCGCGTCCCAGGGCCCGGATCTGCTCCTCCAACTCGGGTACGGCCCGCCGCGCGGGTCGGGCCATCACCAGGTCGGCCAGCGGGCTGACCAGTACGGCACGCCCGGCCTGCACCAGGCCCACGGCCCGGGGTACGTACACCCGCCGCTGCCGCCGCTCGACGGCCCGGACGAACGCCTCCGCGCACTCCCGCACCGACGTGGTCCTCCGCATCGGCCAGGGCAGCTTCGCCAGCATCCCGGCGGCGGCCGGCAGGTCGGAACGGGCGTCCCGGACCAGGTCCGTGTCGATCCAGGACGGATGCGCGGTACCCACCCCCACCCCGTGGTGGGCCAGCTCCAACCGGATCGACGTGCCGAACTGCTCGACCCCGGCCTTCGACGCGCAGTACGCGGCCATCCCGGGCGGCGCGGCGAACGCCGCCGCCGAGGAGACGAGCAACAGGTAGCCCCGGCGGGCGATCAGCGCGTCGACCGTCGCCGCCGCCGTCCGCATCACCCCGACCAGGTTCACCTCTACGGTCCGCACCATCGCCTCGACATCCCCGACCGCGAGGGTGCCCCGGTTCGCCACGCCCGCGTTCGCCACCACCGCGTCGATGCCGCCCAGCGTGGACACCGTGCCGTCCACGGCTGCCCGGAGGCTCGCCTGGTCGGTGACGTCGGCGGCGAACCAGACGTGTCCGGGGCCGAGGTCGGCCGCGAGTGCGGCCAGGCGCTCCGGTTCCAGGCCGACCAGGGAGAGTCGGGCACCCCGGGCGGCGGCGATCCGGGCGGTGTGCTCGCCGATGCCCCGGGCTGCCCCGGTCACCAGGACGACCCTGCCGGCCAGAGGGCTCGCCGTACCGCCGCGCTGCTGCCGCATCACCGCAAACTACCACCCGGTAACCGTTCGGCGGGGTCGTGTCCGTTCCGGGTGGGGTGGAAGCAGGGGCCCCTTGTTACCGCTTTTTGTCGAGGAGGGGACCCCTGCAACCACCCGACCGGGGGCGGAGCGACACGTCGGGCCGGTCCGGGTCGATCCACCAGGCGCAGTCCTGCCCGGCGAGCCAGCCGGGGCCATCGGTGCCCCGGACCAGGGCGGTGATGGCGAGGGTGGCCGCCCGGACCGTGTCCGGGGCCGCCACGGTCACCGCCGATCGGGGCAGGTCAGGTGCCCGGCCGGAGGGTGGATCGAGCACGCCCCCACCGTCCGGCCGGCACGCGGAGGCGGTGGCCAGTCCACCGCTGCGGAGCCGGATCGTGCGCCCGCCCACCGGCACCGGCCAGCCGCCGCGCGGCACCGGGCCGGCTGCCGCCACCCGGGACCCGATCGCGACCAGCACCCCGCCCGCCGAGCGCTCGGCGATCCGCGCGGCGCAGCGCTGCGCCAGGTACGCCGTCGCCGTGCCACCGAGGACCAGCAGCAAGGTCGGCGGCACGGTCAACCGGTCGCCGCGAAGCGACACCGCCCGCCAGTCGTCGGCCGGCAGTGGCACCCCGGTGCCGAAGCCGCAGACGGGTAGCAGGCCGCCCCGCGCGGCCAGCCGGATCCGGGACGCGCCGATCGTAGGGTCGCAGTCGCCGTCACTGGCCCGTGCCGCGTCCAGCGCGACCGCCACCAGGTCGCGCAGCAGCGGCCCGACCGGAACCGGACGGCCCGCCGCCCGGTGCACCCGGGCCAGCTCACCCCGCCCTGGAGCGGTGACCCGGTCCAGGCCGGCCAGCGCCCCGGCGACCACCCGCCGCGCCGCCGTCGGCCGCCGCGCCCCGGCCACCGCCACCCGGACCGGTAGCCCCCGGTGTGACCAGTGCGTCTCGCGTACCCGATCCATGGTGTCCACGGCGCCGACCCTGCCCGGTACGGCTGGGAGGACATCAGGTCGTAGCTGTGCGCCCGCTGTGGCTGGTGGCCTGCCGGGACGCCGCCGCCCGACGTGGCGGTAGCAGGGGACCCCTCCTACCAGGTTCGCCTTCAGGTGTGGGCAGCGCCGCTGCACCCCCTCCGCCATTTGCCGAGGAGGATGCCCCTGCCGGCACGCGAGGAGGGTGCTCTTGCCGGCACGCGAGGAGGGTGCCCTTGCCGGCACGCGAGGCGGGTGCTCGGGGTCAGGCTTCGACGGTGACCAGGTAGAAGGTGAAGCCGGCGAGGACCGGGCCGGTCTCCAGCCGGTGCAGCCACGCCTGGACATCCGCCTCGGTCAGCTCACCCGCCTGCACCGCGCGTGCCGAGTTGCGACGCAGCCCGAGGATCTGGTCGGCCGTACCGAAGTCGCGGAACATCACCGCCACCGGCTCGACCGAGCGGATCCGGAAGCCGACGTCGGTCGCCAACCGGACGAGCTGACGGCCGATGGTCGCGTTGCGGACCCGGCCGGCGCTGAAGTGCGCGAACCGGCGGCTGGTGTGCACGTCCTCGTCCGCGACGGCCAGGGTGTCCCAGTCCGGCTCGGCCATGCCGAGGAGGCCACCCGGCCGCAGTACCCGCCGGGCCTCCGCGAGGGCCCGCTCCGGCGTCGACACGTGTTGCAGCACCCGGTCCACCCGGGCCCGGTCCACGCTGGCGTCGGCCAACGGCAGGTCGTGGAGGTCGCCGGTCCGCACGCTGACGTTCGGCCGGTCGGCGAACCGCCGGGCTGCCTCGGTGACCATCCGGGGCTCGTGGTCGATCCCGAGCACCGAGCCGTCCGGCCCGACCGCGTCGGCCAGCCGGGCCAGGTCGGTGCCGGGGCCGCAGCCGAGGTCGACCGTCACCTGCCCGGGGCGTAGATCGAGCGCGTCGACGAGGCGCCGCTTGTAGTCGAGACCCACCCGGGTGCCGGCAGCGGTGTCCATGTACGCGATCTGGTCGGGCGCGGCGGTGGCCACTGCGGGGTCAGTCATCGCTTCAGCCAACCAGATACCGGTCGAGCGCCGTCCACAGGGGACTGTTCGTGGGGTGGCCGTCCCGGGCGACGTCGGCCCGTCAGGCGGGGCGAGGGAGAACCGGCCGGGCGCGGCCGGGCTGTCGCGTACGCCGGGAGGGTCGTCCTGCCGCAGCCACCGCCGTACCCGCCCACCGTGGACGGCACGACAGGGAACCGGACGCGCGTCGCGCCGGGCGGATGCCCGGTCGGAGGTGGTTGCAGGGGCCCCCTCCTCGACAGAAAGCGGTAGCAGGGGGCCCCTGCTACCACCCAGGCGGGGGCGACCGGCGTGGATCGCGGCGGCGCACAGCTGGCGCACAGGGAACACCGAGACGCGACACAGCACCGGGGGCCAGGATGGGTGCATGGTGACCGACGGGCACGCGCTGCCGGGCCGGATCGAGCTGCGCCGCCCGGACGGCGGGCCGGTCCGGGTGCTGGTGGTCGACGACGAGCCGACCCTGACCGACCTGCTCGCGATGGCCCTGCGGTACGAGGGGTGGCAGGTGGCCACCGCCGGGAACGGGATGGCCGCGCTGAGCAGCGCTCGGCAGGTGCGCCCCGACGTGGTGGTGCTCGACGTCATGCTGCCCGACGTGGACGGTTTCCAGGTGCTGCGGCGTCTGCGGGAGCTGGCCCCGACCGTACCGGTGCTGTTCCTGACCGCCCGGGACGCGGTGCAGGACCGGATCGCCGGGCTGACCGTCGGCGGCGACGACTACGTCACGAAGCCGTTCAGCCTGGAGGAGGTGATCGCCCGGCTGCGTGCGCTGCTGCGGCGCGCCGGGCTGGCCGTGGCCGCCCGCGAGGAGGCCGTGCTCACCGTCGGCGACCTCACCCTGGACGAGGAGAGTCACGAGGTGCGCCGGGCCGGCGACCTGGTCACCCTCACCGCCACCGAGTTCGAGCTGCTCCGCTACCTGATGCGCAACCCGCGTCGGGTGCTGAGCAAGGCGCAGATCCTCGACCATGTCTGGAACTACGACTTCGGCGGCCAGGCGAACGTGGTCGAGCTGTACATCTCGTACCTGCGGAAGAAGATCGACGTCGGGCGGACACCGATGATCCACACGTTGCGCGGGGCGGGGTATGTCCTCAAGCCGGCCGACTGATCCCGGCCGCGGCTCGGTGCGCCGCTGGCTGGCCGGCCGGTCGCTGCGGGCCCGGCTGGTGACCACCGTGGTGGCGCTGCTCGCCCTGGTCAGCGTCGGGGTCGGCGGGGTGACCACGGTGGCGCTGCGGCACTTCCTGATCGCCCAGGTCGACGACCAGTTGGTGCCGACGTACCAGCCCCGGTGGTGGTCCGGCGCGCTGGCCCCGGGGCCCGACCCACCCGACCTGCGGTCCCTGCGGATCCCGCCCGGGTTCCCGACCGGCACGATCGTCGCGCAGGTCACCGACGGGCGGGTCGTCGCCGCCCGGACGCTGACCACCGGCCGGACCGAGGAGGCGGTCGCCCCGGCCGACGTCGTCCCGGTGGCGGGGCTGACCGCCGACAACCGCCCCCGCACCGTCGACCTCGGCGAGCGGGGGGACTACCGGTTCGTGGGCCGGGGTTACCCGGACGGCACCGTCCGGGTGCTCGGTCTGCCACTGGCCGACGTGCAGGAGACCGTCTGGTGGATGATCGCCGCGCAGGCCGGCATCGCCGCCGTCGGGCTCCTGCTCGCCGGCTCGGCCGGCGCGCTGATCGTCCAGGCGACGTTGCGCCCGCTGCGCCGGGTCGCCGCCACCGCCACCCGGGTCACCGAGCTGCCGCTGGACCGGGGCGAGGTCGCCCTGTCGGTCCGGGTGCCGGCCACCGACACCGACCCGCGCACCGAGGTCGGCCAGGTCGGTGCCGCGCTCAACCGGATGCTCGGGCACGTCGCCGCCGCACTCGCCGCCCGCCAGGCCAGCGAGACCCGGGTACGCCAGTTCGTCGCCGACGCCAGCCACGAGCTGCGTACCCCGCTCGCCGCCATCCGGGGGTACGCGGAGGTGGCCCGCCGGGGACGGGCGCAGGCCCCGCCCGACGTGGCGCACGCGCTGCGCCGCGTGGAGTCGGAGAGCATCCGGATGACCAGCCTCGTCGACGACCTGCTGCTGCTGGCCCGGCTCGACTCGGGCCGACCGCTGGTGGCCGAACCGGTGGACCTGTCGGCGCTGGTGGTCGACGCGGTCAGCGACGCACACGTCGCCGGCGCGGAGCACCGCTGGCAGCTCGACCTGCCCGACGAGGCGGTCGAGGTGCCGGGCGACGCCGCTCGGCTGCACCAGGTGGTGACGAACCTGCTGACCAACGCGCGGGTGCACACCCCGGCCGGCCGTACGGTCACCACCACGTTGCGGGCCGGCCCGGACGACGCCGTCCTCACCGTCGCCGACGACGGGCCGGGCATCCCGGCCGAGCTGCTGCCGGAGGTCTTCGAGCGGTTCGCCCGGGGGGACAGCTCGCGCTCCCGGGCGCAGGGGAGCACCGGACTCGGCCTGGCCATCGTGGTCGCCGTGGTGGACGCCCACCACGGCCGGGTCGACGTGGACAGCCGACCCGGGCGGACCGTGTTCACCGTCCGTCTGCCGCGTCACACCAGGCACACAGCGGACGCATAGCCGTCTCACGGGGCCGGGCCAGCGACGCCGTCCAGGCTTGCCGGCATGGAGAGAACCGAGACCCTGCCGACCCCGTCCGACCCCGGATCCGGCCCGACCGCCGACGTTCCCGCCGGCTCCGGGCCGCCCGCGGAAGTCCCTGCGGGCTCCGGGCCGGCTGCCGACGTTCCCGCCGACCGCCGGCCACCGCCCCGCCCCGATCCGGACCGGCCCGGGTGGGTCCGGCCGGCGCTGGCGGTGCTGCTGCTCGGCACCGGGTTGCTCTACCTGTGGGGGCTCGGCGGGTCGGGCTGGGCCAACGCCTACTACTCGGCAGCCGCGCAGGCCGGCTCGGAGAACTGGACGGCCTTCTTCTACGGCTCCTCCGACGCGGCCAACTCGATCACCGTGGACAAGACCCCCGCCTCGCTCTGGCTGATGGCGCTCTCCGTCCGCGTGTTCGGTCTCACCTCGTGGTCGATCCTCGTGCCGCAGGCGCTGCTCGGCGTCGCGACGGTCGGTGTGCTGTACGCGACCGTCCGCCGCTGGCACGGCCCGGCCGCCGGGCTGGTCGCCGGGGCGGTGCTCGCGCTCACCCCGGTCGCCACCCTGATGTTCCGGTTCAACAACCCGGACGCCCTGCTGGCGCTCCTGCTCACCGCTGCCGCGTACGCCACCGTGCGGGCCCTGGAGACCGCCTCGACCCGGTGGATCGTGCTGGCCGGGGTGCTGGTCGGCTTCGGCTTCCTGACCAAGATGCTCCAGGCGTTCCTGGTGGTGCCGGTCCTCGCCGGGGTGTACCTCGTCGCCGCTCCCACCGGGCTGTGGCGGCGGATCCGGCAGCTCCTGCTCGCCGGGGCGGGTCTGGTGGCCGCCGCCGGCTGGTGGGTGGCGATCGTCGAACTGGTCCCGGCCGGCGCGCGCCCGTACGTCGGCGGCTCGCAGACCAACAGCGTCCTGGAGCTGACCCTCGGCTACAACGGCCTCGGCCGGCTCACCGGCGACGAGGTGGGCAGCGTCGGTCCGCGTGGCGGCGGTCCGTTCTCCGCTCAGAGCGGCCCGCTGCGGATGTTCGGCACCGAGGTCGGTGGGCAGGTCTCCTGGCTGCTCCCGGCCGCGCTGATCCTGCTGGTCGCCGGCCTGGTGCTGGCCGGTCGGGCGGCGCGTACCGACCGGACCCGCGCCGGCCTGCTGCTCTGGGGCGGCTGGCTGGTGGTCACCGGCGTCGTGTTCAGCTTCATGAGCGGGATCTTCCACGCGTACTACACGGTCGCCCTCGCCCCGGCGGTCGGCGCACTGGTCGGCATCGGGGCCACCCTGCTCTGGCAGCGCCGCGCCGGTGCCGCCTCCGGCGTGGCCGGCCAGCCGGGGGGAGGGCCCCCGGACCGGTGGGGCTGGTTCGCCACCGGCGCGCTGGCCCTGGCGCTCGGCGTCACCGCCTGGTGGTCGTGGCGGCTGCTCGGCCGCAGCCCCGACTGGTACCCGTGGCTGCGCACGGTGGTGCTGGTCGCCGGGCTGGCCGGCGCGCTGTTGGTGGGGCTCGCCGGACGGTTCCGGCGTGGGCCGCTGGCGGCGGTGGCGCTGGCCGTGGGCGTGCTGGTCGGGCTCGCCGGTCCGCTGGCGTACTCGGTGCAGACCGCCGCCACACCGCACACCGGCGCCATCCCGAGCGCGGGTCCGGCGGTCCAGGGCGGGCTCGGCGGTGGCGGCCTCCGGACCCGGCTGCGCGCCGGCGCCGAACTGCCCGGCGGGGGCCTGGTCCCCAACCTCCCCGGTGCGGGGACCGACGACCGGACCGGACCGGCCCTCGGCCAGCTTCCGGGTCTCCGAGGCGGCGGCCGGCTTCCCGGTGGCGGGAACAGGCTGGGCGGCGTGGCGGGGCTGCTCGACGCCCGCGAGCCGAGCGCCGAGCTGCGCGCCCTGCTGGAGAGCGACAGCGAGGCGTACACCTGGGTCGCCGCCACGGTCGGTTCCAACAACGCCTCCGGCTACCAGCTCGCCACCGGCGAGCCGGTGATGGCGGTCGGCGGTTTCAACGGCAGCGACCCGTCGCCCACCCTCGCCCAGTTCCAGCGGTACGTCGCCGACGGGCGGATCCACTGGTTCGTCGGCGGCGGCGGTCTCCGGGCCAACGGCGGCAGCGACGCCTCCCGGGAGATCGCCACCTGGGTGGCCGAGACCTTCGAGTCACGAACCGTGGACGGGGTCACCGTCTACGACCTGAGCAGCGGAAGGCAGGGCCCGGCATGACGTACTCCCCGCAGGCCGGACCGGTCGCGTCGGCCCGCCCGGACGCCCCACCGACCCTCCTCGACGTGGTCGTTCCCGTCCACAACGAGGAGGCCGACCTCGGTCCCTGCGTCCGGCGGCTGCACGCCCACCTCACCGCGCACGTGCCGTACCCGTTCCGGATCACCATCGCGGACAACGCCAGTTCCGACGGCACCCTGGCGGTGGCCGAACGGCTCGCCGCCGAACTGCCCCACGTCGTGGTGCGGCACCTGGACGCCAAGGGGCGCGGTCGGGCTCTGCGGGCCGCCTGGTCCGCCTCGCCCGGCTCGGTCCTGGCCTACCTGGACGTGGACCTCTCCACCGACCTGGCCGCGCTGCTGCCGCTGGTCGCGCCGCTGGTCTCGGGGCACTCCGACCTGGCGGTCGGCACCCGGCTGGCGCGGGGCTCGCGGGTGGTCCGGGGTCCGAAGCGGGAGGTCATCTCCCGGGGCTACAACCTGCTGCTGCGTGGCACGTTGGCGGCCCGGTTCTCCGACGCGCAGTGCGGGTTCAAGGCCATCCGGTCCGACGTCGCGGAGCGGCTGCTGCCGCTGGTCGAGGACACCGGCTGGTTCTTCGACACCGAGCTGCTGGTGCTCGCCGAACGGGCCGGGCTGCGCATCCACGAGGTGCCGGTGGACTGGATCGACGATCCGGACAGCCGGGTGGACATCGTGTCCACCGCCGTGGCCGACCTGCGCGGCATCGGGCGGCTCGGTCGGGCGCTGCTCACCGGCGCGCTGCCCCTGGCCGAACTGCGCGAACAGCTCGGTCGGGCCCCACTGCGCCCGCCGCCGGAGCGGGTGCCGGCCGGGCTGCCCCGGCAACTCGCCCGGTTCGCCGCGGTCGGGGTGGCCAGCACCCTCGCCTATCTGGTGATCTTCATGCTCGCTCGGGGCGCGCTCGGCGCCCAGCCGGCGAACCTGCTCGCCCTGCTGCTCACGGCGGTCGCGAACACGGCGGCGAACCGGCGGCTGACCTTCGGGATCAGCGGTCGTCGGCACGCCGGTCGGCACCACCTCCAGGGCCTGGCCGCCTTCGCGTTGGGGCTGGCGCTGACCAGCGGGTCGCTCGCCACGCTGCACGCGGTGACCGCCGCCCCGGCCCGGCCGGTGGAACTGGTGGTCCTGATCGCGGCGAACCTGGCGGCCACGGTGCTGCGGTTCGTGCTGCTCCGCGCGGCGCTGCACCACCGACGCTGACCGTGGCAGCGGCCGGCGTGGGTCAGCCCGGGGGTGACGGCCGTTCCGGGAGCGGGGCGTAGAGGTCGACGCCGTTGCCCTCCGGGTCGTGCAGGACGGCGTACCGCTGTCCCCAGAAGGCGTCCCACGGCGGGCGGTGCCCGGCGAAACCCGCACCGGTCAGCTCGGCGTAGTACCGGTCGACCTCGGCCGGGTCGGCGCACCGGAACGCCAGGCTGACCCGTGGCCCACCGCTGCCCGGCTGCCAGTCCGGGTCGAACGAGCGGATGGTCTCCACGGTGTCCCAGGCCAGCCGGAGACCGCCCGGCAGGGCCACCTCCACGTGCGGTTCGTGCTCCGCGCCGGCCGGCACGTCGACCCCGAGGCGGCGGTAGAAGTCCAGGGTCCGGGGCAGGTCCGTGGCGACCATCCCGACCAGGTCGAAACGAGGTGTCATACCCGCGACCGTAGACGGCCCTCCCGCCGGTCGTCTTGGACCGATCGGACCCTGCCCCGTGCGGGTGCCGGGGCCGGTCCGAGCGGATGGACGTCCCCGGAATCCGGGGCCGGGGCACCGCATCCGACCGGCTGCCCGGTGTGGCCCCGCACGGGCGGATCACGGCGTACGGTGGCTGAAGACAAGTCCGGCTTTACGGGATGAATCACCCAGGTGGATCGGCCGGGCGTACGTCACGACGGCGAGGGAAGGGAGCGGGTCGGTGATGCACCTGGCCTACCTGGACGCGGGATCCGGCAGCCTGATCGTGCAGGCGGTGGTGGGCGGCGTGGCCGGGGCGGCGGTGGCCGCCAAACTCTACTGGCGCCGGCTGACCGACCGGTTCCGGCGGCAGCGCACCGACCGGAGCTGACCGGCATGACGATCCCCGACACCGGGCTCCGGGCCGAGCCGGGCTCGTTCCGCGACCCGGCGAACCAGGTGTTCCACCGCGACGGCGACGTCCTGCGCGGTCTCGACGAGCAGGCCGCCCGCGACTACCGGGCGCTGGCCGACACGGAGTTCTTCCGCGCCCTGCTCGCCGCCGGCAAGGTCTGCGGCACCGCACCGGTCGAGCCGGTGCCCGGCACGCCCTGGACGGTCGTGCTGCGGCACGAGCGGATCCCCTTCGTCTCCCACCCGTACGAGTGGTCGTTCGGCATGCTGCGCGACGCCGCGCTGCTGCACCTGGAGATCCTGCGCACCGCCCTGACCCACGGGTTCACCCTCAAGGACGGATCGGCCTACAACGTGCAGTGGCGCGGCGTCGCCCCGGTCTTCATCGACGTGGGTTCGTTCGAGCCGGCCCGCGAGGGCGAACCCTGGGCGGGCTACCGACAGTTCTGCCAGACGCTGCTCTATCCGCTGCTGCTCCAGGCGCACCTTGGCGTGGACTTCCAGCCCTGGCTGCGCTCCCGCGTGGACGGCATCGAGGCCGACCAGCTCCGGCCGCTGTTCAAGGGCGTACGCCGCCTGCTGCCCGGCGTACCGACCCACGTGCACCTGCACGGGGCGATGCAGCGGCGGCACGCCACCGCCACCACCACCGACGTCCGTGACCAGCTCCGGGCCGCCGGGTACTCCCGGGACCTGGCGCTGGCCACCGTCCGGGGCATCGAGCGGCTGGTCGGCCGGCTGGACCGCCGGCCGCCGGAGAGCCACTGGGCCGACTACCAGCGCACCTGCGGCTACTCCGCGGAGGACCGGGCCGGAAAGGAACGCTTCGTCGAGACCGCGCTGGCGGCCGGGCCGCGCCCCCGGCTCGTGCTCGACCTGGGGGCCAACGACGGCCGGTACGCCCTCGTCGCCGCCCGGCACACCGACCAGGTGGTCGCCGTCGAAGAGGACCCGGCGGTGGTCGACCGGCTCTACCGGCGGCTGCGCGCCGAGCGGGAACGACGGATCCTCCCCCTGGTCATGGACCTCGCCGACCCGTCGCCGGGTGGCGGCTGGCGCGGGGTCGAGCGGGCCTCGTTCACGGCCCGGGCCACCGCTGACGCCGTGCTCGCCCTCGCGGTCGTGCACCACCTGGCCATCGGGCGCAACGTGCCCCTGCCGGAGGTGGTCGACGCCCTGGTCGGGCTGACCCGTCCAGGTGGACGGATCGTGGTGGAGTTCGTGCACCCCCGCGACCCGATGGCGCGGCGGCTGCTGGCGAACAAGCCGGTGGGCCTCTTCCCGGACTACCGTCCGGAGGTCTTCGAGCGGCTGCTCGGCGCGCGGTGCCGGATCGCCCGCCGGCTCGATCTGCCCTCCGGCACCCGGACGCTGTACCTCGGGATCGTGGGTGGCTGAGCGGACGATCGCGCCCCCGGCCGTCGCCGCCCCGGCACCCGCGCGCACGCCGTCGCCCTGGCGGGCCGAGGGTGGCCTGGTGCTGGAGGTGGCCGCCCTGGTCGGCCTGGCCGTCACCCAGCCGCTGCTGGACTCACTCGGTCGCAGCCCCGACTTCTTCCTGTTCCACCGGGCCACCCCCGGTCAGGTCGGGACGCTGCTCGCCCTGGTCGTCCTGGGGCCCACCGTCGCGCTGGCCGGGCTCGGCGCGCTGGCCCGGCTGGCCGGTCACCGGGCCCGGCTGGCGGTGCACCGGCTGCTCGTCACCCTGCTGCTCGGGCTCCTCGCCGTCCAGGTGGGGCGGGAGGTCACCCCGCTGCGGGGCGTACCGCTGCTGCTGGTGGCCGGCGCGGCGGGGGTGGCGGGCGCGGTGGCGCACCGGCGCTGGCACGCGCCCGGCCGGGTGCTCCGGGCGGCGGCGGTCGGGCCACCGGTCTTCGTCGCCCTGTTCGTCCTCGTCTCGCCCGCCTCGGCGGTGGTGCTCCCCCGCGCCGACGACGCGGGCGCGGGGATGGCCGCCGGACCGGGCGGGCACCCGCCGGTGGTGCTGCTCGTCCTCGACGAACTGCCGCTGGTCTCGCTGCTCGGCCCGGACGGGCGGATCGACGCGACCCGGTTCCCGCACTTCGCCGAACTGGCGGCCGGGTCGACCTGGTACCGCAACGCCACCGGCGTCAGCGGCTGGACCCCCTACGCCCTGCCGGCGATGCTGACCGGCCGGTACCCGGCCCGGCCGGACGCCCCGCACCACTCCCGGTACCCGGAGAACCTCTTCACCGCATTCGGCGGCCTCTACGACGTCCGCGCGCAGGAGAGCATCACCCGACTCTGCCCGCCGAGCCGGTGCGACCAGCCGGTCGGCCCGGAGCAGGGGCTCGGGGTGCTGGTCCGGTCCAGCGTCGACCTGCTGCGCCAGCTCGTCGCACCGGTGGAGAGCCGGGTCGACCCGGAGGCGAGTTACCGGGAGCCGACCGCCGCCGAGGCGGGACTGGACGCGGCCGAGCCGCCCCCGTCCGACCCGAAGTTCCGCTGGGACAGCCTGGACGACCACCAGCCGGCCCGGTTCACCAGCTTCCTGGCCGGCCTGCGCCCCGCCGCGCGGCCCACGCTGCACTTCCTGCACCTGCTCATGCCGCACAGCCCGTGGGCGTACCTGCCCTCCGGGGCGCGGTACGAGGCCCCGGACGACCTGCCGGACGACGGCGCCGGCTGGGCCGACCTGGGCCGGCAGCGGCACCTGGCCCAGCTGGGCTACACCGACCGGCTGATCGGCGAGACGCTGCGGACGCTGCGCGCCACCGGTCTCTACGACCAGGCGCTGCTGGTGGTCACCGCCGACCACGGGGTCAGCTTCACCACCGGCTACCAGGGCCGGGGCCTGGACGCGCTCCGCCGGTCCCCGGGCGAGGTGGCCTGGGTGCCGACGTTCGTCAAGGAGCCCGGCCAGCGGGCCGGACGGGTCGACGACCGGAACTGGGAGCACGTCGACCTGCTGCCGACCATGGCCGACCTGGCCCGGGTCCGGTTGCCCTGGCGGGTCGACGGGCGGTCGGCACGCCAGGGGCCCCGCGAACGCGCCGACAAGCGCTTCTACGACCGGCCGGGGCAGCCCCTGACCCTGTCCGGCGGGGTACCCGCGCCGGCGCCGCCCGCGCCCCACCCGCTGGTGGGCACCACGGTCGGCGACCGGCCGACCGGCGGCACGGTCCGGGTGGCCAACCTCGACGCGTTCCGCGCCGTGGACCCGGCTGCCGGCCGGTTGCCCGCGATGGTCTGGGGAACCGTGCGGGACCGGGTGCCCGACGGCACGCTGCTGGCCGTGGCGGTCAACGGCCGGGTCGGCGCGGTCGTGCCCGTGGTGCCACCCGATCCGCAGGGACGGCGCTTCGCCGCGCTGCTGACCGACGACGCGCTCTTCCGGGCCGGACCGAACCGGCTCGACGTTCACCGGGTGGCTCCGGACGGGTCGCTGCGCCGGCTCACCCCCGTCGACTGAACGGGCCCGCGGTCGCGCCCGCGAACCGCCCTGCGGCGGGGGCGTAGGCCGATGCGGTCGAGTGATTTCGCCCACGTGTCGTCGCCTGCCGCTGTCGCGGCCATCGATACCCAACCCGGACCGCCGGCGGTGGGACCGCAACGCGTGGAGGGCTGATCACCGTCGATGTCGGGATGGTTTCGGATGATTTCCACTCATCATCCGTCGTCACTGCCGCAACCCGCCCGATCGCCGCCGCTCGTCCCCTTCGCCCCTGCACGACGGGGTTTCCGAGTCGGCCGATAGGGAATCGGGTGACGCATCCCTCACCGCTCAGCCACGACGGGCGGTGTCACAGGGAACGCGTTTACGGTAAAAGCGAAGGCACCTTCGTCAAAAAGCGGAGGCTTCTTCAACGTAGATTCTGCCGGCGAAGCGAGGGACAGATGACGGAAGTCAAGCTCGATCACCCCGGTGGGCAGCTTTCGATGCCGGTGCAGTCCGCGGTCGAAGGCCCCGCCGGAATCCGGGTGGGCAAACTGCTGAACGAGACCGGGCTCGTCACCTACGATCCCGGGTTCGTCAACACGGCGGCCTGCTCCTCGGCGATCACCTACATCGACGGTGACGCGGGCATCCTGCGGTACCGGGGCTACCCCATCGAGCAACTGGCCGAGAAGTCCTCCTTCCTGGAGGTCTCCTACCTGCTCATCTACGGTGAGCTGCCGACCGCGACCCAGCTCGAGGAGTTCGACCAGCGGATCCGCCGGCACTCGCTGCTGCACGAGGAGATGCGGCGCTTCTTCGACGGCTTCCCGCGCGACGCGCACCCGATGGCGGTGCTCTCCTCGGCGGTGAGCGCGATCTCCACCTTCTACCAGGACAGCCTGGACCCGTTCGACGCCGAGCACGTGGAGATGTCCACCGTCCGGCTGATGGCCAAGGTCCCCACCATCGCCTCGTACGCGTACAAGAAGTCCATCGGACAGGCCATGCTCTACCCGGACAACTCGCTCGGGTACGTGGAGAACTTCCTCCGGATGACCTTCGGCGTGCCGGCCGAACCGTACGACGTCGACCCGGTGATGGCCCGCGTGCTGGACATGCTCTTCGTGCTGCACGCCGACCACGAGCAGAACTGCTCGACCTCGACGGTCCGCCTGGTCGGCTCCAGCAACGCCAACCTGTTCGCCTCGGTCTCGGCCGGCGTGAACGCGCTCTTCGGCCCGCTGCACGGCGGTGCCAACCAGGCGGTGCTGGAGATGCTCCAGCGCATCCAGGCCGACGGCGGCGACGTGCAGTCTTTCGTGCGGAAGGTCAAGGACAAGGCCGACGGCGTCAAGCTGATGGGCTTCGGTCACCGGGTCTACAAGAACTACGACCCGCGTGCCGCCATCGTGAAGAAGGCCGCCCAGGACGTGCTCGGCCGGATGGCCAAGCCGGACCCGCTGCTCGACCTCGCGATGCAGCTCGAGGAGATCGCCCTCGCCGACGACTTCTTCGTCTCCCGCAGGCTCTACCCGAACGTGGACTTCTACACCGGCCTGATCTACAAGGCCATGGGCTTCCCGACCAAGATGTTCACCGTGCTCTTCGCGCTCGGTCGGCTGCCCGGCTGGATCGCCCAGTGGCGCGAGATGATCGGCGACCCGGAGACCAAGATCGGCCGCCCGCGGCAGCTCTACACCGGTGCCGAGGAGCGCGCCTACGTGCCGCGCGACGAGCGCTGACGTTTCCGACCCCGCACGCGACGGGCCGCCACCCCCTTCCGGGGGCTGGCGGCCCGTCGCGTTCTCTGCGCTCGCGGTGGGTGGTTGCGGTGGGTGGTTGCGGTGGGTGGTTGGGGTGGGTGGTTGGGGTGGGTGGTTGCAGGGGTCCCCTGCTCGCCAAAAAGCGGTAGCAGGGGACCCCTGCATCCACCTCAGCGCAGGCCGGCGGCGACGAGCAGGTTGCCCTCGTGCACCGGCGGCGCGGCCGGGCGGCCGATCGCCATCCGCAGGCCGGCCTGCTCGGTGGTGAAGGACGACGACCCGGCGATGGCGGTGGCGTAGGTGGCGGCGGTCCGCTGGGCGATCGCCGCCCAGCCGTACTGCTCGTGCACCATGGCCCGGGCGCGGCGGGCCAGGACCCGCGCGCGCTCGGTGTCCGACAGCAGCGCGTGCACCGCCTCGCTGAGCCCCTCCGGGTCCTGCGGGCGGAAGGTCATGCCGGTGACCCCCGGCTCGACGATCTCGGCGAGGCCACCGGTCGCGGCGACCGCCAGCGGCGCGCCGGCCGCCGCCCCCTCCAGCGCCACCATGCCGAACGGCTCGTAGATGCTGGGCACCGCGAAGCAGTCCGAGGCGGCCATCACCGCGGGCAGGTCGGTGCCGCCGAGGAAGCCCGGCAGGCTGACCGTGCCGCCCAGGCCGAGCCGGTGCACCTCGGCCTCCAGCTCACCCCGGTAGGGGCCGTCGCCGACGATCACCGCCCGCAGGCCCGGATGCCGGTCCCGCAGCCGGGGCAGGCCGGCGAGGAGGTGCTGCACGCCCTTCTCGTAGACCAGCCGGCCGGCGAAGGTGACCAGCGGGCCGTCCCCGGCGAACCGCCGGCGGGCGGCGGCCACCGCCGCCACCGGGGCCTTCCAGCGGTGCGGCTCGACCCCGTTGGGCACCACGTCGACCCGTCCGACCGGTACGCCGAACAGCCCGGTCACCTCGTCGCGCATGTACCCGGAGCAGACGATCACCCGGCCGGACTCGTTGCTGAGCCAGTGCTCGACCGCGTGGATGGTGCGGTTCATCTCCTCCGGCAGCCAGCCCTGGTGCCGTCCCGCCTCGGTGGCGTGGATCGTGCTCACCAGCGGCACGTCCAGGTGCTCGCGTAGGGTCATCGCGGTGTGTGCGACCAGCCAGTCGTGGGCGTGGACGACGTCGTAGTCGCCGGACTCGGCGGCGCGCAGCGCGGCCCGGGTGAGGGTGTGGTTGAACGCCATCGTCCAGGCCAGCAGCGAACCGGTGGCCAGCGGGAAGGTCACCGGGTCCTCGGCCGCCCGGACGATCCGCACCCCGTCGGCGTACTCCTCCAGCGGCGCGCCCTCGGCGTGGCGGGTGACGACGGTGACCTCGTGCCCGGCGGCGACCAGGGCCACCGACAGGGCGTGCACGTGGCGGCCGAGGCCGCCGACGAGCACCGGCGGGTACTCCCAGGAGAGCATCAGGATCCGGCGTGGACGGGATGTCGAGCCGGCGGGCTGCGGGATCGCAGGGCGGGAGGTGAGGGTGGGTCGGCAGGGCCGGTCCGAGGGGCTCGCGAGGTCGCCGACCCGCGGGGTCGTCACAGTGGTTCTCCGTCCAGGCAGGAGGGCACACGCCGACGTCGATGGCGGCGGAAGGCGGATGGTGGTGGGGCCGAACGGCCGGGTGCGGACGCGCGGGTCGCGCGCGCCCGCACCAAGGAAAAGGCATGGACCGGGAACTCGCATCCCGAGCGGGCAGAAGGTGACGAGGGACACCTGACGGTTTAAGCCGCGCAGTCCGGGTGTATTCGGGACACTCGGCTGACCGGGTGGATTGGCGCGGGGTGCGGCGGGGCAATACCGGCGTGCGCGCCGACAGGCTCCGCCTGCGACGCCGCCGACGAACCATGCCCGAAGGAGCGACATGCAGGTCTGGCCGGGTGACCGCTATCCGCTGGGGGCCACCTACGACGGGATGGGCACCAACTTCGCGATCTTCTCGGAGGTGGCCGAGGCGGTCGACCTCTGCCTCTTCGACGAGTGGGACACCGGCGCCGAGCGGCGGGTCCGGCTGCGCGAGGTCGACGCCCACGTCTGGCACGCGTACCTCCCGGGCATCGAGCCGGGGCAGCGGTACGGCTACCGCGTCCACGGGCCGTACGACCCGGGGAACGGGCTGCGCTGCAACCCGCACAAGCTGCTGCTCGACCCGTACGCCAAGGCGATCGACGGAAACGTGCGGTGGGACGCCTCGATCTACGACTACGAGCTGGGTGAGCCGGACCGGATGTCCGAGGCGGACTCGGCGCCGTTCATGCCCAAGTCGGTGGTGGTCAACCCGTACTTCGACTGGGGCAACGACCGGCCGCCCCGCACCCCGTACCACCACTCGGTGATCTACGAGGCGCACGTGCGCGGCCTGACCATGCGGCACCCGGACATCCCCGAGGAACTGCGCGGCACGTACGCCGGGATCGCCTCCCCGCCGATGATCGAGCACCTGACCCGCCTCGGGGTGACCGCGATCGAGCTGATGCCGGTGCACCAGTTCGTGCACGACCACCGCCTGGTCGACATGGGCCTGCGCAACTACTGGGGCTACAACACCATCGGCTTCTTCGCCCCGCACCACGGCTACTCCGCGCTCGGCCACCTCGGCCAGCAGGTGCAGGAGTTCCGGGGCATGGTGCGGGCGCTGCACGCCGCCGGCATCGAGGTGATCCTCGACGTGGTCTACAACCACACCGCCGAGGGCAACCACCTCGGGCCGTCGCTGAGCTTCAAGGGCGTGGACAACCCCAGCTACTACCGCCTCTCGGAGGAGGACCGGCGCTACTACGTCGACTACACCGGCACCGGCAACAGCCTCAACGTCCGCAGCCCGCACTCACTCCAGCTGATCATGGACTCGCTGCGGTACTGGGTGACCGAGATGCACGTCGACGGCTTCCGCTTCGACCTCGCGGCCACCCTGGCCCGGGAGTTCTACGAGGTGGACCGCCTCTCCACCTTCTTCGAGGTGGTCCAGCAGGACCCGGTGGTCAGCCAGGTCAAGCTGATCGCCGAGCCGTGGGACGTCGGCCCCGGCGGCTACCAGGTCGGCAACTTCCCGCCGGTCTGGACCGAGTGGAACGGCAAGTACCGGGACACCGTCCGGGACTTCTGGCGCGGCGAGCCGGCCACCCTGGCCGAGTTCGCCTCCCGGATCTCCGGCTCCGCCGACCTCTACCAGGACGACGGGCGCAAGCCGTTCCACAGCATCAACTTCGTCACCTGCCACGACGGGTTCACCCTCGCCGACCTGGTGGCGTACAACGACAAGCACAACGAGGCCAACGGCGAGGAGAACCGGGACGGCGAGAGCCACAACCGGTCCTGGAACTGCGGCGTCGAGGGCCCCACCGACGACGAGGGCGTGCTCGCCCTGCGGGCCCGGCAGCGGCGCAACTTCCTGGCCACCCTGATGCTCTCCCAGGGCGTGCCGATGATCGGCCACGGCGACGAGCTGGGCCGCACCCAGCACGGCAACAACAACGCCTACTGCCAGGACAGCGAGCTGGCCTGGGTGGACTGGGAGAACGTCGACGAGCAGCTGCTGGACTTCGTCCGGACGCTCACCGACTTCCGGGCCCGGCACCAGGTGTTCCGCCGCCGCCGGTTCTTCACCGGGCTGCCGGTCGGCGGTCGGACCGCCGAACAGCCCCTGCCCGACCTGGCCTGGTACACCCCGGACGGACGGGAGATGAACGGCGACGACTGGGGCAACGACTTCGGCCGCGCGGTCACCCTCTTCGTCAACGGCGAGGGCATCCGGGAGCGCGGCCAGTACGGCCAGCGCCACCGCGACGACTCCTTCCTGCTCTGCTTCAACGCCCACGACGCCCCGCTGGACTTCACCCTCCCCGGAGGGGAGTTCGGCCAGAAGTGGCAGTGCGTGATCAGCACCGCCGCTCCGTTCCCGGACGGCACGACGGTGGTCGGCGCGGCCGGCACCCTGCGGGTGCCGGACCGTTCCCTGGTGGTCCTGGAGAGGACAGTCTGATGTCGCTGACCCCCGAACGCCCCGCGACGTCGCCGGAGGGCGCGCCGCCCGGCCGTCGCGTCGGCGCCACCTACCGCGTGCAGGTCCGCCCCGGTTTCGACCTGGACGCCACCGCCGGCCTCGCCGGCTACCTCGCCGACCTGGGCGTCACCCACCTCTACAGCGCGCCGCTGCTGACCGCCACGCCGGGCTCCGCGCACGGCTACGACGTGGTCGACCACCGCGCGGTCAACCCCGAACTCGGCGGTGAGGCCGCCCGGCGGCGGCTGGTGGCCGCGCTGCGCGACGCCGGGCTCGGTCTGGTCGTGGACATCGTCCCCAACCACGCCGGGGTGGCCCGGCCGGAGGCGAACCCGGCCTGGTGGGACGTGCTGCGGCGCGGACGCGACTCGGCGTACGCACGCTGGTTCGACATCGACTGGGACGCCGGCCGGCTGCTGCTGCCGGTGCTCGCCGACACCCCGGACGCCCTCGGCGACCTCAAGCTCGTCGATGGGGAGCTGCGCTACCACGAGCACCGCTTCCCGATCGCCGACGGCACCGGCGACGGGAGCCCGCGCGAGGCCCACGACCGGCAGCACTACGAGCTGGTCTCCTGGCGGCGCGGCGACGCGGAGCTGACGTACCGGCGCTTCTTCGCCGTCTCCGACCTGGCCGGGCTGCGGGTGGAGGACCCGGAGGTCTTCGACGCCACCCACGCCGAGGTCCTCCGCTGGGTCGCGGCCGGGGAGGTCGACGGCATCCGGGTCGACCATCCGGACGGGCTGCGCGACCCGGCCGCCTACCTGGCCCGGCTCCGGGCCGCCGCCCCCGCAGCCTGGCTCGTGGTGGAGAAGATCCTCGAGTACGGCGAGGAACTGCCGGAGTGGCCGGTCGACGGCACCACCGGCTACGAGGCGCTCGCCCCGGTCTGCGGTCTCTTCGTCGACGGGCGGGCCGAAGGCGACTTCACCGCCCTGGACACCCGGCTGACCGGCACCACGACCTCCTGGCCCGAGCTGATCCACGCCACCAAGCTGGCCGCCGCCACCCGGCTGCTCGCCGCCGAGCTGACCCGGCTGGCCGCGCTCGCCCCCGAGGTCGACCCGACGGACGCCCGCGCCGCCCTGGCCGAACTGACCGCCTGCTTCCCGGTCTACCGGGGCTACCCGCCCGAGGGCGCCCGGCACCTCGCCGCCGCCCGCGCCGAGGCCGGCCGTCGCCGACCCGACCTGACCGCCGCCCTGGACGCGCTCACCGCCCGGCTGCGCGACCCGGACGACGAACTCGGCCAACGCTTCCCGCAGCTCACCGGGGCGGTGATGGCCAAGGGGGTGGAGGACACCGCCTACTACCGGTGGAGCCGGTTCGTCGCGCTCAACGAGGTGGGCGGCAGCCCGGTCCACTTCGGCACCCCGCCGGAGGAGTTCCACCGCTTCGCCGTCGACCGGCAGCGCCGCTGGCCCGCCGCGATGACCACGCTCTCCACCCACGACACCAAGCGCGGCGAGGACGTGCGGGCCCGGCTCGCCGTCCTGGCCGAGCTGCCGCACCGCTGGGCCGAGCAGGTCGACCGGTGGATGACCGAGGCGCCGCTGCCCGACCCGGCCTTCGCCCACCTGCTCTGGCAGACCGTGGTCGGCGCCTGGCCGATCGAACGCGAGCGGCTGCACGCGTACGTGGAGAAGGCCGCCCGGGAAGCCGCCGCCTCGACCAGCTGGGCCGACCCGGACCCGGTCTTCGAGCGGACCCTGCACGCCCTGGTCGACCGGATGTACGACGACCCGGGACTGCACGCCTCGATCAGCGGGTTCGCCGAGGAGATCACCTGGCCCGGCTGGTCGAACGCGCTGGGGCAGAAGCTCGTCCAGCTCGCCATGCCCGGTGTCCCCGACACGTACCAGGGCACCGAGCTGTGGGACAACTCCCTGGTCGACCCGGACAACCGTCGTCCGGTCGACTTCGCCGTCCGCCGGGACCTGCTGGCCCGCCTCGACGCCGGCTGGCGGCCCCCGGTCGACGCGGGCGGCGCGGCGAAGCTGCTGGTGGTCTCCCGGACCCTGCGGCTGCGCCGGGACCGGCCGGAGTGCTTCGGGGACCACCGGCCGGTGCCGGCACACGGGCCGGCCGCCGCGCACGCCGTCTGCTTCGACACCGGCGGCGCGCTCGCGGTGGCCACCCGGCTTCCGGTCGGGCTGGGCCGGCGGGGCGGTTGGGGGGACACGAGCGTGTCGCTTTCCGTTCACGAGATGACCGAGCTGTTCACCGGGCGGGTCTACGCTGGTCCTCGGGTGTCCCTGAGCGACCTGCTCGGCACCTATCCCGTCGCGTTGCTGGCTCCCACCGGGTCCGGGGAGGCGTGATGACCGAGTTCACGGTGTGGGCACCGCAGGCCGAGCGGGTCCGGCTGCGGGTCGACGGTGGCGGCGACCAGGAGATGGCCGCCGCGCCGGGCGGCTGGTGGCGGACCGAGGTGCCCGACGCCGGTCCGGGCACCGACTACGCGTTCCTGCTCGACGACGACGACCGCGCCCTGCCCGACCCGCGGTCGCCCTGGCAGCCGGCGGGGGTGCACGGCCCGAGCCGGGTCTACGACCACGCCGCCTTCGAGTGGCGGGACCAGGCGTGGACCGGCCGGCAGCTGCCCGGCAGCGTCCTCTACGAGCTGCACGTCGGCACGTTCACCCCGGAGGGCACGTTCGACGCGGTGATCGACCGCCTGGACCACCTGGTCGACCTCGGCGTGGACCTGATCGAACTGCTCCCGGTCAACGCCTTCAACGGCGAGTACAACTGGGGCTACGACGGCGTGTGCTGGTATGCGCCGCATCACGCCTACGGCGGCCCGGACGGGCTGAAGCGGCTGGTCGACGCGGCGCACCGCCGGGGACTGGGGGTGATCCTCGACGTCGTCTACAACCATTTCGGCCCCTCCGGGGCGTACGCGCCGCTGTTCGGGCCGTACCTGTCCGAGGGCAGCAACACCTGGGGGCGCTCGGTCAACCTGGACGGGCCGCACTCCGACGAGGTACGCCGCTACATCGTCGACAGCGTGCGGATGTGGCTGCGCGACTACCACGTCGACGGGCTGCGGCTGGACGCGGTGCACGCGTTCGCCGACGACCGGGCGGTGCCGCTGCTGGAGGACCTGGCCGTCGAGGTGGAGTCGCTCGCCACCCACCTGGGGCGACCGCTGTCGCTGATCGCCGAGTCCGACCTGAACGACCCCCGGCTGATCACCCCGCGCGAGGCGGGCGGCACGGGGCTGCACGCGCAGTGGAACGACGACGCCCACCACGCCCTGCACACCCTGCTCACCGGGGAACGGCAGGGCTACTACGCCGACTTCGGCTCGCTGGACTGCCTGGAGGCGGTACTCACCGGGGCGTTCTTCCACGCCGGCACCTGGTCCAGCTTCCGTGACCGCACCCACGGGCGGCCGGTCGACCGGCAGCGGGTGCCGGGGCACCGGTTCGTCGCGTACCTGCAGAACCACGACCAGATCGGCAACCGCGCCACCGGTGACCGGATCTCCACCACGCTCTCCCCGGCGCTGCTGCGGGTCGGCGCGACGCTGCTGCTCACCGCGCCGTTCACCCCGATGCTGTTCATGGGAGAGGAGTGGGGCGCCCGGACCCCGTGGCAGTTCTTCACCAGCCACCCGGAGCCGGAGCTGGCTGCCGCGGTCGCCACCGGCCGGCGGCGGGAGTTCGCCGCCCACGGCTGGCCGGAGGGGGAGGTCCCCGACCCGCAGGATCCGGAGACCTTCGCCCGGTCCCGGCTCGACTGGGCGGAACTGGACAAGCCCGAGCACCGGGAGATGCTGGAGTTCCACCGCCGGCTGATCGCGCTGCGCAAGGCCCGGCCCGACCTCTCCGACCCCCGCCTGGACCGGGTCGACGTCCGCCACGGCGACCGGTTCCTGGTCGTACGGCGGGGGGAGTGCCTGGTGGTGGCGAACCTGGCCGACAAGGCACAGCGGGTCAACCTGCCCGGCGTGGTCCGGCAGGTGCTGCTCGCCACCGGCACCGGCGTCACCGTGATGCGGGACGGCGTGGAACTGCCCCCCGAGACGGCGGCGATCGTCGCCCTGTGACCACCGGTCCCGGCCCGGCCCTGCCGGATGCGAGGATGGGCGGCATGGTCTTCCCCGCCTCCCGTCAGGCGCGCCGGAGCACCGGTCAGGTGCTCCAGGCGGCCGACGGTCACGCCCGGTGAGCGGCTCCGGCTGGCTCGGCGTCCGGCTCCGCCCGGTCGTCGAGGCCGACCTGGCCATGTTCCGCCGGTTCCTCACCGAGCCGGGGCTGATCGGCCCGGACTGGGCCGGGTTCCGGGACGCCGGAGAGCCGGCCCGGCGGTTCGCCGCCGACGGCTACCTCGGCGCGGACGACGGCCGGCTGACGGTCGAGGTCGACCGTGGACGGCCGGGCAGGGAACCCGACGACGCGTCGGACGACCAGCCGGCGGACGCCGGCGGGGCCGGCGACGGGGGACGGGTGGCGGCCGGGTTCGTCAGTTTCCTGGCCGGCTCCTACGGAGGGTCCGCCCGGCACTGGGAGATCGGCATCGCCCTGCTGCCCGAGTGGCGGGGGCGTGGCGTGGGCTGGCGGGCGCAGGCGATGCTCTGCGACTACCTGTTCAGCCACACTCCGGTCCAGCGCGTCCAGGCCGGCACCCAGCCGGAGAACGTCGCCGAGCAGGCGGCTCTGACCAGGGCGGGTTTCCAGTTCGAGGGCGTCGTCCGGGCCTGTGAGTTCCGGGCCGGCCAGTGGCGCGACGGATATCTCTACAGCCGGCTCCGCGACGACCCGTCCCCCTGGTGACGCCGGCCGTCCCCGGTCGTCCACCCTGCGGCGTCCGGGTCGTCCGTCTCTCGTCGCGTACCCCCGCTCCGGGCGTGCTCAGGGCAGCGGCCACTCGTGGACGGGCCGGTTGCTGTGCATCAGGTCGACGTAGTGGCCGAGCATCCGGCGCAGCGCCTCCGGCCGGTCCACGTGGTCCTCGGCCTCGAACCGGTGCAGGGTGGCCACCTGCCAGGTGGCGCCGTTGCGTCCGGTCAGGCAGCGGCCCTCGATGACGCCGAGCAGCCGGTCCCGCTCCGCCGGCTCCAGCCCCCACAGGTCCAGGCCGTGGTGGGCCAGGGGCAGCAACCGGCGCAGCACCAGCTCGGTGACCGGGAGGTAGCCCAGCCCCGGCCAGAACACCTGCGCGTCGATGCCGTGCCGGGCACAGCTCTGGAAGTTCTCCTCGGCCGCGCTGAACGACATCTGCGACCACAGCGGCCGGTCCGACTCGGCGAGCGCCCGGACCAGTCCGAAGTAGAACGCGCCGTTGGCGACGGTGTCCAGCACGGTCGGCCCGGCGGGCAGGACGCGGTTCTCCACCCGCAGGTGGGGCCGGCCCCGGAACACGTCGTAGACCGGTCGGTTCCAGCGGTAGATGGTGCCGTTGTGCAGCCGCAGCTCGGCCAGCTTGGGCACCTCCCCGGCGGCGAGCGCCTCGGCCGGGTCCTCCGGGTCGCAGATCGGCAGCAGCGCGGGGTAGTAGCGCACGTTCTCCTCGAACAGGTCGAAGACGCTGGTGATCCAGCGTTCCCCGAACCAGACGCGGGGGCGTACGCCCTGGGCCTTGATCTCCTCGGCCCGGGTGTCGGTGGCCTGCTCGAACAGCGGGATCCGGGTCTCCCGCCACAGTTCCCGGCCGAACAGCAGCGGCGCGTTGGCCCCGAGGGCCACCTGCACCCCGGCGACGGCCTGGGCGGCGTTCCAGTAGTCGGCGAACCGGGCCGGGCTGACCTGGAGGTGGAACTGGGTGCTGGTGCAGGCGGCCTCCGGGGTGATGGTGTCGGCGGTGGTCGCCAGCCGCTCCACGCCGCTGATCGCGATCGGCAGGTCCTCGCCCCGGGCGGCGAAGATCTGCTCGTTGAGCAGCCGGTAGCGGGGGTTCGCGGAGAGGGCCTCGCCGGTGAGGTGCTCCGGCCGCAGCGTCGGGAGGATCCCGATCATCACCATGTGCGCGCCGACCGTCCGGGCCTTCTCCTCCGCCGCGTTCAGGCTGGCCCGGACGGTCTCCTCGAACTCGGCGGTGCCGTTGCCGGCGAGCCGTCGGGGCGGGACGTTGATCTCCACGTTGAACTGGCCCAGTTCGGTCTGGAAGCTCGGGTCGGCGATGGCGGCGAGCACGTCGGCGTTGCGCATCGCCGGCATCGACCGGTCGTCCACCAGGTTCAGCTCGATCTCCAGCCCGGTCGTCGGGCGCTCTGACTCGAACCGGGACTCCCGGAGCATCTCGGCGAAGACGTCGAGACAGCGACGGACCTTCTCCCGGTACCGGGCCCGGTCCTCCCGCGTGAAGTTCCGTACCCCGACGTCCTCTCCCATGGGTCACCACCCTGTCACCGCTGGTGTCTTCAACCTCGCACGTGCCGGCGGCGCGGGGAAGAGGTCGGAGGTCCCTTTCCCGTCCACCGTCGTTCGACGTGATCCGGCTCGCGCCGCCGGTCACCCGTGGTTCGTTGTACCCACTGCGGCCCCTAACATTGCCCGACACGAGAGGGGAGAGCACGTGCGCGACAAGGTGACCCGGTGGTTCGTGGTGGTGGCCATCGCCGAGGCGTGCTCCTGGCTGGGCCTGCTGGTCGGGATGGCGGTCAAGTACGGGCCACCCGGCAACGAGATCGGCGTGCAGATCTTCGGGCCCGTCCACGGCGCGCTCTTCATGGCGTACGGCCTGCTGGCGCTGCTGGTCGCCCGCCGGCAGCGGTGGGGCTGGGGGATCACGCTGGTGGCCCTGGCCTGCGCGGTCCCGCCGTTCGCGACGCTGGCCTTCGAGCGGTGGGCCCACCGCCGGGGCAGGCTCGCGCCGGCTGTCGCGCCGACCCGTACCCCGGCCCCGGTGGGCTGACCCCGGTCGTGACCCGGCCGCGCGCTCAGCCGGCGCACCGGAACGAGGTCGGCCTCGGTCAGGGTGAAGCCGGGAAACATGCTCCGGGTGCCTGCCCGGGGGCCCCGGCCGGCAGACCCGTCCGGCTCAGATCGTGATCGCCCAGGCCAGCACCAGCACCAGCACCAACGCCCCGACGAACGCCTGGAGCAGCAGCGGCGGCCCGAGGTGGGACCAGACCGTCGGCGGACGCGGAGTCAGCCACTGGGTGGTGGTGATGTTGACGATCCGCTCGATCCGCGGTGGCAGGTCCGGGTCGCCCTGGTCGCGGAGGGTGAGCTGGACGTGGTCGCCGGGGTGCACCGCGCTCTGCGCCAGGTGGCCGTGCAGTTCGACCTCGAAGAGCTGACCGTCGGCGTCGCGCAGGCGCATCGGTGTGACCAGGAACTCCGGCCCCTTCTTGAGTTCCTTGAAGCTGCGCCGGGCGGGCCCGCCCGCACCGGTCCTGAGCAGTGTCCGGACCAGCAGGGTCAGCACCTGGGTCAGACCGGCCGCGGTCATCACCGCCACCAGGATCGGCTGTCCCACCCGCATCTCGCGGGTGTAGCCGTCCATGAAGCGGACCACCCGCCCGGTGAAGACCCTGCCGGTCGGGCGGAGGATCCGCGGGCGTTGGAGGTCGCTGTCCATCATCACCACCGAAAGTTCTGTTCTGTGCACCGATGGTATCGGCCGGGTGGGTTGAGCGACATGAGTGAACACGCTCACGGCGCGTCCGCCACCGCACGACGAGCGAGGTGACAACGCGACCGGTACGGGTAAGCGCGGGGCCGAGCCGGAAAGGGGTCGAGCATGGAGCTGTCCTTCCTGCGCCCGCTCTACGAACGTCCCGGGCCGTGGTGTTCGGTCTACCTGGACGCCTCCCGGGACACCCAGGACGCACGCCCCGCCCTGGACCTGCGGTGGCGGGCCCTGGCGGGTCGCCTCACCGAACAGGGGGCGGACCCGGAGACCGTCGCGGCACTGGACCGGATGGTCCGGGGCCACGCCCCGCTGCCCGGGGACTACGGACTGGCCCTCTTCGCCAACCGGGGCCGGGTCGCGCTCACCGAGTACCTCTCCGCGCCCCCGCTCCGGGACCTGGCCGCGTATGGTCCGTTGCCCCACACCATGCCGCTTGTCGCCCAGCGGGGCGAGGAGGTCGCCTGGGTGCGGGTGCTGGCCGACCGGACCGGTGCCGACGTCGTGGCGGTCGACGCCGGTGGGGTGCCACGGCGCGCCCACGTGCGGGGTCGGGAGAGTCACCCACTCCGACGGGTGCAGCCGGGCGGCTGGTCCCAGTCCCGCTACCAGCGCGCGGCCACCGAGGCCTGGCACCACAACGCGGGTGACGCGGCGGCGGCCACGGTCGCGCTGGCCGAGCGGGTCGGCGCGGAGGTGGTGGTCCTCGCCGGGGACGTCCGGGCCACCGGGGTGATCGCCGCCCAGCTGCCACCACGCTGGCAGGACCGGCTGGTCCGCACCGACGCCGGCAAACGGGCCGGTGGTGCGGATCTCGCGGCCATGGAGGACGTCACGGTGCAGGCCGTCGCCGAGGTGGCCGACCGGCGGATCCAGCAGACGCTGGACCGGTTCGGCGTCCAGGAGGACGTCGGCGCGGGCCTGGACGCGGTGGTCGGCGCGCTGCAACGCAACCAGGTCGACACGATGCTGATCGTCGACGACCCGTCCTCCACCGACGAACTCTGGATCGGCCCGGAACCGACGGAGATCGCCACCGACCCGGGGCAGCTCACCGCCATGGCCGTCGACCACCCCCAGCGGGTACGCGCCGACGCGGCGCTGGTACGGGCCCTGGTCGGCACCGACGCCGGGGTGACCGTGCTGGGGCCGGACGAGGCGCCGGAGCTGACCGACGGCGTCGGCGCGGTGCTGCGCTACGCCGACGCCGGCACGCCGGGGCGCGGTGGGGGCTGAGGCGCACCGCTGCCGGTCCACCGGCCACCTCGTGGAAGGTCCCGCACGCGACCCGTGGCCGGGGCTCGGAGAGCACGCGGCCCGCCGGGGCGGGCCGGCCGTTTAGGCGGGGGTGGCCGGGGCATCTACCGGCGCAGTCGACCAGGGAGGCGCCATGTCAGATCCGGCCGCGCGCGCACACGGGCCCGCGCCGCTGCCCCGACCGCGCGGCCCGGTCTCGGCCGCCCTCGTCGTCGCGTTGCGTGAGCCGCCGCACGACCTTCCGGCGCACCTCGACTGCGATCCGGTGGACCCGCTCACCGACGAGGACCTGCAACTGACCCTCTTCCTCTGCTACGAGCCGCACTACCGGGGCTGGACCGGGGTGGACGAGGCGTGGGAGTGGCAGCCGTCGCTGCTGGCCCTGCGGGCCCGCGTCGAGCGACGGTTCGAGGCGGCGCTGCGCCAGCTGGTCGGTCCGCTGCCGGCGGTGCGACCGGTCGACCTGCCGGCGGCACTGGCCGCGCTGGCCCGGGCCGACGACGGCCCGTCGCTGGCCGCCGCCCTGCACCGGCGGGCCACCCTGGCGCAGTTCCGGGAGTTCGTCACGCACCGCTCGATCTACCACCTCAAGGAGGCCGACCCGCACTCCTGGGCCATCCCCCGGCTGGGTGGCGCGGTCAAGGCCGCCCTGGTGGAGATCCAGATGGACGAGTACGGCGGCGGCCGGCCGGAACGCATGCACGCCGAACTGTTCCGCCGCACCCTCGGCCGGCTCGGGCTGGACACCGGGTACGCCGCGCACCTCGACGCGGTGCCCGCGGTGACCCTGGCGACCAGCAACGTGATCTCCCTGTTCGGCCTGCACCGTCGGCTGCGTGGGGCGCTGGTGGGGCACCTCGCCGCCTTCGAGATGACCTCGTCGCTGCCGAACCGCCGGTACGGCAACGGGCTGCGCCGGCTCGGCTTCGACGAGGTGGCCACCGACTTCTACGACGAGCACGTCGAGGCGGACGCCGTGCACGAGCAGATCGCCGCGTACGACCTCTGTGGCGGGCTGGTCCGGGCCGAGCCGGCCCTCACCGCCGACGTGCTCTTCGGCGCGGCGGCCTGCCTGGCCGTGGACCGGATCTTCGCCACCCACCTGTTGACGAGCTGGGCGGCCGGACGCAGTTCGCTGCGCGCGGCGTCGGTCGGGTCGCTGCCCGTGGCGGCCTGACCGCCGCCGGGCCCGCCCGCCGGACCGCTCGTCCCCCGCCCCCGGTCGGGGTGGACCGTCGTGGGCGAGGTCTCCGACGTCAGCCGGTGCCTTGCGGGGTCATCCGGTGCGGAAGCCGACCACCTTGTGGGTGCCGTCGCAGAACGGCTTCGACGCCGAGCGTCCGCACCGGCACAGCGCCACCGTCCCCCGTCGCGTCTCGATGGGTCGTCCGTCGGGGGTGAGCAGGACGAAGTCACCCCGCACCAGCAACGGCCCGTCCGGGTAGGCGGTGATGGTGGCGCCTGCCGTGGTGGTGGGCTGCTCGTCCTGCGACATGGGACGCAGGATGCCCCGGCGCGATGGGCCGAAACCCCCGCCGGGGACCAGCCGGGACGGCGGGTGCGGGGCACCCGTCCGGGGGCGGCCGACCCGCAAAGGACCAGCACCCGTTGATTCGTCCCGCCCGGTGGTGGAC
Organism: Micromonospora sagamiensis; assembly: GCF_014680085.1. Lineage (NCBI taxonomy): Bacteria > Bacillati > Actinomycetota > Actinomycetes > Micromonosporales > Micromonosporaceae > Micromonospora > Micromonospora sagamiensis. The sequence continues at coordinate 5,527,737 of NZ_AP023438.1, forward strand.
GCCCCGTTTGAACCCCATCCGGACGGGAAGCCGGGCCGCGTGGTGAGCGAACGAGGAACGGTCGGGCCGGGACGCGGAACGCGGACCGGGATCACGGCCGACGGCGCCGGTCCCGCCGGTGAGCGGGTGGTGACGAGCGGCAGCACCGCCCGGGTCCTGGTGGCGGCCACCGCCCGGGCGCTGCGCGGGGTGGACTGCGCCGACCTCAGTCACCCGCCCACGCTGGCGCGGTTCCCCGGCGCACCGGAAGCGGTGCGCCGGGCGGCCGTGGCACGGGCCGCCGGCCGGGTGGCGCTGTCGGTGGATCAGGCCGCCGAGGTGGACGCCGAGCGGGTCGCCCGCTGGTTCGTCGACCAGTACCCCCGGCGCCGGTACCCGGGCGCGGTGCTCGGCTCGGCACACGGCGCGGCCGTGCACCTCGCGGTCGCGCTGGGCGTGCCGTGGCTGCCCGCCGGCTTCGAGATGACCGTGCGCTGGACCGACGGCGCGGTGGACCACCCGCGCGCGGCCCGGGAGCACGGGGCGAACCTGGCCGGTCGGTTGCAGCGCGGCAACGCCGACGTCCACGTCCGCCAGGTCCACTGCCCGGCCAGCCGGGGCGCGCTGGCCGGGGAGACGGTGACGCTCGCGGTGCGCTGGCAGCGCCTGCCGCGCGCGTACGCCCGGTTCCTGGCCGCCCGGCTCGAACCGGACGCGCCCGTGCTGCTGCTGCGGGACGCCCGCACCTGGCCGGTCCGCGACGACGGCGGCGGGCACAGCTTCCAGGTGGGCTGCCCGGCAAGCGGCCTCGACCCGGTCGACTTCCACCCGGACAGCCCGGCGCTGCGGCAGGTGCTCCGCTCCGCGGGGGGTGACTGTTCCCACTGGGATCCGCCGGACGTGTCATCCGCCCGCGCCCTGGCCGAGAACGGCGTCGAGGCCGGATTCGAACTCGGTGCCCGGGAATGGACCGGGCGCCGGGGCCATCCGCTGCACCGGGTGCTGTTCCCACAGCCCGAGGTGCTCAGCGCGGCGACCGCCGACCTGTACCGGGGCTGGCTGCGCTCCGCCGGCAAGACCGGTGACCGGCTGGTGGTGGAGTGCGGCCGGCTGCTCGACCCGTGGCAGGTGGTCCGGGCCGGGCTGGTGCCGTACTGGTGCGAGAACGCGACCCGGCGCGGCGTCTCCGCCGCCGAGTGGTGGCTTGCCGGCAGCGAGCCGTTCACCTCGGTGGACGTCCTGCCGGAGCCGCCGGGCGTGCCCTCTCCGGCGTGGGCCGGCTTGCCGCAGTGGCTCGCGGTCGCCGCGTTCGGCCGCCGTCGGCGGGCGCTGGACCGCACCGCCGCGCGCGGCTACCCGGTCACCTCGGTGCCCACCCGCCGGGCCACCGAGGTGCTCCGCAACCAGCCGTACGACCTTCCGGTCCCGCCACCACTGGCGGTGGACGCGGCGCTGGCCGCGTTGCGCGCCAGCGGCACCGCCCAGGGCCTGCTGGTGGGCTGACGGAGCGCCAGCTCCCGCCCGTCTCCCGCGTCCCGCCGGTCTCCGGCGGCCACGTGCGCCACGCCCGCCGGTGCCGGTCGTCCCGCTGACCCGGGCCGGGCCGGGCCAGCCTGACGAAACATCCTCGTGACCCCGTGGTGCCGTGGTTGAGTACCTACAGAGCGGGAACACCGCTGGCTGCGACGGCCCGGCCGGCACCGGCCGCGCGGCATGCTGTTGTCGCTCGTCGGCATTCCCCACCTTCCGTCCTTCCCGCACCCGGTGCGGGCGCCTCGTCGCGCCCGTGACCGTCGTGCGGGCGGGGCGGGGATCTTTCGAGGGAGGCGCGGATGTTCGGACAGCCCACCACAACCACCCCGTCACCGACCGATCGGGGACTGGAGGACCTCGACGCGGCGGCGCTGGCCTACGCGGCACGTATCGAGGGCCTTCCGCCCGAACGGCGGCAGGAGGCCCGGGACGACCTGGTCCGGTTCGCCCTGCCGTTCGCCGGCCGGCTGGCCCGGCGGTACCGGGGACGGGGGGAGCCGCTGGAGGACCTGGAGCAGGTCGCCCGGCTGGGGCTGGTGAACGCCGTCGACCGGTACGACCCGGAGCGCGGTTCGTTCACCGCGTACGCGGCGATCACCATCGTGGGAGAGATCAAGCGGCACTTCCGGGACCGGACCTGGGGGGTGCACGTGCCCCGACGGTTGCGCGACCTGATCCTCGAGGTCGGTCAGGCCACCTCCGCGCTGACCAGCGAACTGTCCCGCGCGCCGACGGTGGCGGAGCTGGCCGAGCGGCTGGAGACGCCGCAGGAGGAGATCCTCGCCGCCCTCGAGTCGGCGGCCGGGTACAGCCCCGCCTCGCTGAACGCGCCGGTCGGCGGTGAGAGCTCGGCCGAGTTCGGCGACCTGGTGGGGGAGTCGGACAACGCGCTGGAGTCGGTCGACGACCGGGTCACGGTCAGCGGCCTGCTGCACCGGCTGCCCTGGCGGGAGCGGCGGATCCTGGCCATGCGCTTCTACGGCAACCAGACCCAGGCCGAGATCGCCGCGCGGTTCGGCATCTCCCAGATGCACGTCTCCCGCCTGCTGTCCCGGGCTCTGACCTGGCTGCGTCAGGCGATGCTCGCCGACGCCCCGCCGCCGTGGCAGAACGGCGCGGAGGCGGAGAGCGGGCGGACCCGCATCGCGGTGCGGCACGCCGGTGACCGGGTGGTGGTGGAGGTCGGCGGCGAGGTGGACCGGGACGGCGCGGACCAGCTGCGTCGGGCCGTGCTGGGAGCGTTGACCGGCCAGCCCCGTGAGGTGGTGGTGGAGCTGGACCGTGCGGGGGGCGTCGACGCCGGCGGGGTCGCCGCGCTGATGGCCGGCCGGGACGCCGCCGAGCGCAGCGGGGTGCCGTTGCGGCTGACCGGGGCGCAGCCGGCCGTGCGGCGCTCGCTCACCGCCGCCGGTTTCGCGCCCGCCACCGCCCCGCGACGCTGAGGGCCCTGCGCCTGGCGTGGTCGGTTGGTTTGCAGGGGCCCCTTCCTCATCGTTTTCCGTGAGGAAGGGGCCCCTGCAACCAACCAACCAACCCGTCAGCGCTCCGGTGGGTGGTCGCCCGGTCCGTGCGGGTGCTGCCAGCGGTCGTTGTTGTCCGGTCCCCGTTCCGAGCCGAACGGGTTCTCCGGCTCGTCGGTCTCCTCGAAGCTCGGGCGGAGCACCTCGTCCGGGTCCGGCACGTCCACCGGCCGGGCACCGGACTGCGGTGCCGGGTGGTACGCAGTCGCCTCCCGCGCCCCGTGCGCACCCGCGGCGCTCGGCGACTCCGGCACGTGCCGTTCGTGGTGCATCTCCTCGCCGAACGTCTGTGGCGGGCGGGTGGAGCGCTGCGGCAGGTCACGGCCGAGGTCGGCCACGAGCGGGCCGTACTTGGCGTCGAAGGCGGGACGTTCGGAGCGGATCCGGGGCATCCGGTCGAAGTTGCGCAGCGGGGGCGGGCAGGTGGTGGCCCACTCCAGCGAGTTGCCGAAGCCCCACGGGTCGTCGACGGTCACCATCGCCCCGTACCGCCAGGACTTCCAGGCGTTCCAGACGAAGAACAGGGTGGAGACGCCGAGGACGAAGGAGAAGATCGTCGACACCGTGTTCAGGACGGTGAAGCCGTCGGTGGGCAGGTAGTCGGCGTACCGGCGGGGCATGCCCTCGGCGCCGAGCCAGTGCTGCACCAGGAACGTGCCGTGGAAGCCGACGAACATCGTCCAGAAGTGCGCCTTGCCCAGTCGCTCGTCCATCAGGCGCCCGGTCATCTTCGGCCACCAGAAGTAGAAGCCACCGAAGAGCGCGAAGACCACCGTGCCGAAGAGCACGTAGTGGAAGTGGGCCACCACGAAGTAGGTGTCGGTGAGGTGGAAGTCGGCCGGCGGGGAGGCCACCAGCACCCCGGTCAGCCCGCCGAGCAGGAACGTCACCAGGAACCCGATCGCGAACAGCATCGGCGTCTCGAAGGTGAGCTGCCCCTTCCACATGGTGCCGATCCAGTTGAAGAACTTCACTCCCGTGGGCACCGCGATCAGGTAGCTCAGGATGCTGAAGAACGCCAGCAGCACCTGACCCGTGCCGAACATGTGGTGCGCCCAGACGGTCATCGACAGGACGGTGATCGCGATGGTCGCGCCGACCAGTCCCTTGTAGCCGAAGATCGGCTTGCGGGCGAAGACCGGGATGATCTCGGTGATGATGCCGAAGAACGGCAGCGCGATGATGTACACCTCGGGGTGGCCGAAGAACCAGAACACGTGCTGCCAGAGCAGCGGACCACCGGTGTCCGGGTCGAACACGTGCGCGTCGAGCAACCGGTCCGCGGCGAGCGCGAGCAGCGCGGCGGCCAGCAGCGGGAAGACCAGGATCACCAGGAGGCTGGTGAGCAGCATGTTCCACGTGAAGATCGGCATCCGGAACATGGTCATGCCCGGGGCGCGCAGGGTGAGCACGGTGGTGATCAGGTTGACCGCGCCGAGGATGGTGCCCAGGCCGGAGATCACCAGGCCGATCACCCAGAGGTTCGCGCCGACCCCGGGGGAGTGCTCGACCCGGCTCAACGGCGTGTACGCCGTCCAGCCGAAGTCCGCCGAGCCGCCGGGGTTGAAGAAGCCGCCGAGGACCATCAGCCCGCCCAGCAGGTAGAGCCAGTAGGCCAGCGCGTTCAGCCGGGGGAACGACACGTCCGGCGCGCCGATCTGGATCGGCACCAGGTAGTTGCCGAACCCGAACGCGGCCGGGGTGGCGAAGAGCAGCAGCATGATCGTGCCGTGCGAGGTGAAGAGCTGGTTGTACTGCTCGGCGGCGAGGAACTGCATTCCCGGCCGGGCCAGCTCGGCCCGGATCAGCATGGCCTGGACCCCGGCGACCAGGAAGAAGCCGAACGAGGTGAGCAGGTACAGCAGCCCGATCTGCTTGTGGTCGGTGGTGGCGAGGAACCGGGTCAGCTTCCCGCCCGGCACCGTCGGTCGGACCGGCCCGGGATAACCGCCGAACCGGGCTGGCGCGAGGATCGCCGGTCCCCGGTCCCGACCCGGCCCCGTGGTGGTCGATGTCGTCATGCCGTTTCTCACCCCGCCCGCACGCCGGATAGGACGGGCGTGGCTACCCGTCGCTCTCCCTATGAAACCAGGCGGGAAGGGAAAAATTGGGCGTAAGGCTACATGGCGGGAAGCATCGCCCAGACCACCTTGCCGTCCCCGGCCGGCGAACTGCCCCAGCGCTGGGTCAGCTCCCGGACCAGCAGCAGCCCACGCCCGCCCTCGGCGCAGTGGTCCGGGTCGGCGGGACGGGCGGCGGCCCGGCTACCGTCCACCACCGCGACGTGCAGGTACGGCCGGCGCAACGTCAGCGTGACCTGCATCGGGGTGCCGGCGTGCCGGACCACGTTGCCCACCAGTTCGCTGAGCACCACCGTGGTCGGACCGACCAGCTCCGGCAGGTTCCACCGTCCGCAGGCGTCCCGGGCCAGTTCCCGGGCCCGACGGCAGGCGTCCGCGACCGGCTGGAGCCGGGCCCGCAGGCGGGGCGCGGCGGTCGCGTCGACCTCCCGGGTGGCCTCGGCGCGGTCCCGGCAGACCGGCAGCACCCGGCAGGCGGTGGACTCGGCGAGCCAGGTCGCCGCCTCCGGCGGCGGGGCGCAGAGCACCATCGGCACCGCCGGCCAGTCCGCGGCCTGACGGGCGGCGGCAGCGAAGACGGCCAGCGCCAGAGGGTCGGAGACGGTCAGTTCGGCCAGGTCGACGACGAGCGCGTCGGGCTGGGCGGTGAGACACCGGTGCAGCACGGCGTGCACGGGCCGCATGGTCTGCACGTCCAGGGTGCCGGCGAGCCGGACCTCGGTCACGGGCGAGTTCTCGCGCACCTGGAAGGTGATCCGCCTCGACATGGGTCTCGCTCCGTACCTGCCTGGGGGCTGTTGCTCGGTTGATCGACAAGTACCCCCGGCCGGCGCGTCGAAACGCGTGGCCGGGGGTACCCGCCATGACCGTCGTCGGCGGCGCCGGGATCAGACCGGCTGCAACCGGGCCGAGGCGAGCTGCCGGACCCGCTCGTACAACTCGACGTACCGCTGTGCCATCACCGCAGGGGTGAACCGGGTGGCGGCCTCCCGTCGGCACTGGGCCGGGTCGATCCCACCGGCCGCGAGCACCAGCTCGCCGAGCTGCTCCTCGTCGTCGGTCAGCAACCCGGTGCGTCCGTGGTCGATCAGTTCCGGCAGGCAGCCCCGCGCGGTGGCGACCACCGGGGTGCCGAGCGCCAGCGACTCGACCACCGCCGTGCCGCCCGGCTCCTCCCACCGCAGCGGGAAGAGGGTGACGCGGGCGGAGGCCACCAGGTCGTCACGGTCCTGACCGGCCACGGTGCCCACCCAGCGCACCCGGTCGCCGTCGACGTGCGGGGCCACCTCGTCGAGGAAGAACCGCACGTCCGGGTTCTGCCGGGCCTCGTCGCCCGCCGCCGCCAGGTCCTCCGGCCGGTGGTACGGCCCCACCGGGCCGGCCAGCACCAGCGGGAAACGACACCGGTGGGCCAGCCGGGCGGCGACGTCCTGCCCCTTGCCCGGGTTGATCCGGCCCAGCACGACCACGTGACGACCCTTCGGTGGACGGGGCCGGCGGTGGGCGTCGACCGCCAGCGGGGTCGCCAGGTGCACGTGCCCCACCGAGTGGTCGCGCAGCGCCTGCGGAGCCCGGGCCAGCTGCGAGGCGGAGACGCCGTTGACCCGGACCCGGTCGCCGCCGTCGAGGTGACCGTAGAGCGCCGGATGCTTGGCCAGGTCCCAGTGCAGGGTGTGCAGCGCCGGTGGGGCGTCGGGGCCCATCGCGGCCAGAGTGGCCAGCCCGACCGCCTCCACGTGGTCGTGCACCAGGTCGATGTCGTCGCGGGAGTGCAGCTCGCGGGCCACCCCGGCGAGGTGCGCCTGGGCCACCCCGCACACCTGGTTGTACGGGCGTTGCAGCGCGGAGAACTGCCCGTCGGGGAAGACCGAGACCCGTTCGTCGACCGGCAGGGTGCTGGTGCCCACCGAGGCGAGGACCACCCGTACGCCGAGCCGGCGCAGCTCCGGTACGAGCGTGGCGATCACGTTCTCGATCCCGCCGTATCCGGGCGGCGGCACGGACAGCCAGGGGCCGGCGTTCATCAGGACGGTCAGGCTCATGCGGGGTTCCTCTCCTGGGCGCCGGGTCGGCCGGCGGTCACGCCGCGGCCACGCGGCGACGGGGGACGAGGTGGCGCAGCTCCGCCAGGGGCGGTCGCTCCTCGATCGAGACGTCGTTGACCACGATTTCGCGGTCGAGGTTCGGCAGGGCGTCCGAGCCGCCCCGTCGGAACTGGGTGAGCAGCTCGGCCGGTCGGACGTCCGGGTTGGCCCAGCCGCGGCGTTGCAGCCGGGACCAGACGGTGAGCATGATCTGCGCCGACATCTGCCCGAGGGCGGCGGTGTCCTGGTGGCGGTGCTTGCGCTCACCCAGGTCGACCTGGGCCAACGCGTCCAGGCCGACCATGTCCAGCAGGTCGATCAGCATGGCCGTCTCCACGCCGTAACCGGAGACGAACGGCACCCGGGACAGCACGTCCCGACGCCCGGCGTACTCCCCGGCCAGCGGCTGGACGAAGCCGGCCAGCTCGGGCCAGAACAGGTTGAGCACCGGACGGGCCATCAACTCGGTGACCCGGCCGCCCCCGTCCGGCTCGATGCTCGCCTGGCCGACCAGCGGTCGGTGGTAGAAGCCCTTGACGAAGTCGATGCCGGGATCGGTGAGCAGCGGCCCCAGCAGCCCGGTCACGAAGTGCGGACGGAACTCCCGCAGGTCGGCGTCGACGAACGCCACCACGTCCCCCCGCGCGGCGGCCAGTCCCGCCCAGAGCGCGTCCCCCTTGCCGGTCAGCCGGGGCAGCGACCGGGTCATCTCGTCCTGGCTGACCACCTCCGCGCCGGCGGCGCGGGCCACCCGCGCGGTCCGGTCGGTGGACCGGGAGTCCACCACGATCAACTCGTCGACCAGCGGCACCCGGTCGACCAGGTGTTCCCGGATGGTCGACACGATCGCGCCGACCGTCGCCTCCTCGTTGCGTGCCGGCAGCACCACGCTGACCCGGCAGTCACCCTTCGCGCGGACGAGTCGCTGTGCCGTCCACTCCTGCGCCGAGGTGGTCCGGTACGTGGCCCACGCCTCGACCACCGGTGACACCACCGCTTCCGTATCCCGCACGGGCACACCCCCATCAGTCGACGCCGTCCGCTCCGGTCGTGCGCGGGACGTGGCGAGGAGTTTTCCCAATCACCACCGCCGGCTAACCGCATTCCCGCAATGATCTCGTTCAGGACCCAACCACCCCGATTTCCCCCAGGTGAACGTTTGTACCGCTGACCACCAGGGCAGTCCCTGCGGCACGGACACGTGTCGGGAGGGTTCGCATGGTCGGATGTCGGGTGGGACTGGTGGGTGCGGGCGGGGTCGCGCAGCGACACGCCCGGGTGCTCAGCGGCTTCGAGGACGTCGAGCTGGTCGGGGTGACCGACGTCGCCCACGAGGCGGCGAGCGACCTCGCCGGTCGGTACGGTGGTCAGGTCTTCGCCGACGTCGGGGAACTGCTCGCCGCGGGATGCGACGCGGTGTACGTCTGTGTGCCGCCGTTCGCCCACGGGCCGGTGGAGGAGGCGGTGATCGACGCCGGGGTGCCGATGTTCGTCGAGAAGCCGGTGGCGGTCGACCTGGACACCGCCGAGCGGATCGCCGAGCGCGTCGCCGAGCGCGGCCTGCTCACCGCGGTCGGCCACCACTGGCGCTATCTGCACGTGGTGGAACAGGCCCGCGAACTGCTCGCCGACCGCCCGGTGCGGATGGTCAGCGGCAGCTGGCTGGACAAGGTGCCGCCGGTGGCCTGGTGGGCGCGGCGGGACCGCTCCGGCGGGCCGGTCGTCGAGCAGGCGGCACACGTGCTCGACCTGATCCGGGTCCTGGTCGGTGAGATCACCGAGGTCACCGCGTACGGCAACGGCACGCCGCCCCCGGTCGACGGGGCGGACATCGACTCGGTCACCGTCGCGGCGGCGCGCTTCGCCGACGGCGCGGTCGGCACCCTCACCGCCGCCTGCGTGCTCGGCTGGAAGCACCGGGCCGGACTGGAGATCCTCGCCGACGGGCTGGCCCTGACGCTGGCCGAGGACGGCCTGGTGGTGTGCGACGCCGACGGGGAACGCCGGTTCGAGGCCGATCCCGACGGGGCCCGGGTCGCCGTCGACCGGGCCTTCGTCGACGCGGTCCGGGGCGTCGGGGACGACATCCGCGTCCCGTACGCCGAAGCGCTCGGCACCCAGCGGCTCGCCTGCGCGGTCGCGGAGAGCGCGCGCACCGGCCGGCCGGTGGCCCTGCCCACGCCGGACCGGATGGGGGTGACCGTCGGTGCGTGACAAGATCGTGGTGGTCGACGGCCCCGGGCGGGTCGAGCTGGTCGCGCAGGACGCCGAGGAACTGCGGGACGGCACCTTCCGCGTCGAGACGCTCTACAGTGGCGTCTCGGCCGGCACCGAGCTGAGCTACGTCAAGGGCACCAACCCGTACCTGCACGTCACCTGGAACGCCGACCTCGGCCTGTTCCAGCCCGGCGGGGCGAGCACGCCGTATCCGGTGCGTCGCCTGGGTTACATGCAGGTCGGCCGGGTCGTGGAGAGCGCCACCCCGGCGGTCGAGGTCGGCGCGGTCGGTGCGATGACCTACGGCCACCGCACCGGGTACGTCGCCGACCCGGTCGCCGAGCGGTTCGTCCCGCTCCCCGACGACCTCGATCCGATGCTCGGCGTCTACGTCGCCCACATGGGCCCGATCTGCGCCAACGGCCTGCTGCACGCCGCCGCCGACCTGCACGGCACCGACGTGCGGTCGCTCGGCGACGGAGTGGCCGGTCGGCGGGTCGCGGTGGTCGGTAGCGGAGTGGTGGCCCTGCTCACCGCCCTGTTCGCCCAGCGGGGCGGCGCCGCCTCGGTGGTGGTGCTCGACCCGACGCCGCAGCGCCGGCGGGTCGCCGAGGCGCTCGGCCTGGAGACCCTCGACCCGGACGCCGAGGACCCGGCGGTCGTGCTCAAGACCCGCTGGGCGCACGGCCCGGGGGACCGGGGTGCCGACGTGGTGTTCCAGTGCCGGGGACAGGCCTGGGCGCTGCACCTCGCGCTGCGCCTGCTGCGCCCCCAGGGCACGGTCGTCGACCTGGCCTTCTACCAGGCCGGGGCGGACGAGGTCCGACTCGGCGAGGAGTTCCACCACAACGGGCTCTCGTTGCGCTGCGCCCAGATCGGCCGGGTGCCGCGCGGGCTCGCCCCGACCTGGGACCGGGAGCGGCTCTCCGCCGAGACGGTCGACCTGCTGCGGGAGCAGGGCGACGTGATCCGCAAGCACCTGGTCTCGGCGACGGTCCCGTTCGAGGAGGCCCCGACCCTCCTGACCGACCTGGCCGAGCGACGCCGCCAGGAACTCCAGGTCGTGCTCACCTGCTGAGCACCCGCCCACCGCTTCCGCCATGGTGCCGGCCGCCGCTGCTGCGGCTGAGGTGGTTGCAGGGGCCCCTTCCTACCGCTTTTTGACGAGGAGGGGACCCCTGCAACCACCCAGGCCGGCAGCGCCGGCGTCGGCGGCGGGGCGGCAGCGGCGGGCGGTGGGCGGCGCGGTCGGATGTGGAGGGCGGCTACCGTGGTCCGGTGACCACCGGAGCCGCCCCACGCGTCGGACTCGCCGCCCTCCTGCCGTATCTGCGTACCCACCGGGGGACCCTCGTCGTGGTGGGGGTGCTGTCGCTGCTCGGTGCCGGATCGGCGCTCGCCCAGCCGCTGCTCACCCGGGCGCTGCTCGACGCGGTCTCCGCGTCCCGGCCGGTGGGTCCGCTGGTCGGCGTGCTCGTCGCCGCGCTCGTGGTCGGGGCTGTCCTCTACGGTTTCCGCGACTACCTGCTGCAACGCACCGCCGAGGGGCTGGTGCTCACCACCCGGCGCCGGCTCGCCGGCCACCTGCTGCGGCTGCCGATCGCCGAGTACGACCAGCGCCGTACCGGTGACCTGCTCTCCCGGGTCGGTTCGGACACCACCCTGCTGCGGGCGGTGGTCACCTCGGGGTTGTTCGAGCTGGTGACCGGGGTGGTCACCGTGGCCGGCGCGGCCGTCGCGATGGTCCTGCTGGACCCGCTGCTGTTCGGGGTGACCCTCGCCGGGGTGGCGCTCGGACTCGGCTTCGTCCTGACCGTGGCCCGGCGGGTGCGGGACCTGTCCCGCGCCGCCCAGGAGCGCATCGGCGAGATGACCTCCGCGGTCGAACGCGCCATCTCCGCGGCCCGGACCATCCGGGCCAGCCGGGCCGAGGATCGGGAGACCACCACCGTCGTGGCCAGCGCCGAGCAGGCGTACGCGGCGGGACTGCGGGTCGCCCGGGTGCAGGCGGTGGTCGGCCCGGCCGGCTCGATCACGGTCCAGGGGGCGTTCCTGCTGGTGCTCGGGGTCGGCGGGGCCCGGGTGGCCGCCGGTGCGCTCAGCGTCGGCGACCTGGTCGCCTTCATCATGTTCCTCTTCTTCCTGGTCCTGCCGTTGGGCCAGGCGCTCAGCGCGTTCACCCAGCTCCAGACCGGTCTCGGTGCGCTCCAGCGGATCGAGGAGATCCTCGCCGTACCGGCGGAGGGAGCCACCGACGCGCCCCGCCGGGGGGCGTCGGGCGCGGGTCCGGCCGTCGCCGGTGGGCACGCCCCGGACCTCGACGGCGATCGGCGCCCGACTGCCGGCGGTGCGGGCCGCCCGGTCACCGCCGACGGTTCCCGGCCGGTGGCGGCCGACGGTTCCCGGCCGGTTGCGGCCGACGGCCCCCGGCCGGTTGCGGCGGCGATCGAGTTCGACCGGGTCGGCTTCGGCTACCCCGGGGACGGAGCGCCGGTGTTGCACGAGGTCAGCTTCGCCGTCCCCGCCGGGACCCGGACCGCGCTGGTCGGTCCCTCCGGCGCCGGCAAGTCCACCCTGCTGGCGCTGGTCGAACGCTTCTACGAGGTCAGCGCCGGCACGCTGCGGCTGGACGGGGTGGACGTGCGTGACCTGCCCCGCGACGCGTTGCGGTCCCGGCTCGGCTACGTCGAGCAGGAGGCCCCGGTGCTCGCCGGCACGCTGCGGGCGAACCTGCTGCTCACCGCCGCGGACGCCACCGACGAGCGGCTGCTGGCCGTCCTGGACGAGGTCAACCTCGGGCACCTGGTGACCCGGACGGCGCAGGGACTGGACGTGCAGGTGGGGGAGGGCGGCGTGCTTCTCTCCGGCGGGGAGCGGCAACGGCTGGCCATCGCCCGGGCCCTGCTGGCCGGGCCACCGGTTCTGCTGCTCGACGAGCCGACCAGCAACCTCGACGCCCGCAACGAGGCGGCGCTCCGCCGGGCCATCGACGCGGTCGCCGTCCGGCGTACCCTGCTGATCGTGGCGCACCGGCTCTCGACGGTGGTCGACGCCGACCAGATCGTGGTCCTGGAGGGCGGCCGGGTGGTCGCCGTCGGCACCCACGACGAGCTGACCGGCAGCAGCCCGCTCTACCGCGAGTTGGCCGCCCACCAGCTCCTGGTGAGCTGAGCGGGCCGCGCCGACCAGCGTCGATGTCCGGTCCCGCCCTCGGTGCGGCGACACACCGGGGCCGGGCGCGGCGGCCGGGCCGCACGAGCGGGGCCGGGTCGCGTACCGTTGCCGCTCATGGGTGTGTCGCAACGGTTGAAGAGCAGGTTCCGGCGCTTCCTCCAGCGTCCGGGCAGCACGGTCGAGCTGGCTCCGCTGGAGAAGCTGCTGCCGCAGATCGAGGCGCGTGAGGAGGAGCTCGTCGCGCTCGACGACGGCGAGCTGACCGAGGCCGCGCAGGCCGCCTCGGGGTACGTCGAGATCTGTGCGATCGGCCGTGAGGCGGCCCGCCGGGGGCTCGACCAGCGTCCGTACGACGTGCAGCTGCTCGGTGCGATGGCGCTGCTGTCCGGCAAGGTCGCCGAGATGGCCACCGGTGAGGGCAAGACGCTCACCGCGACCGTCGCCGCGTACGGCCACGTCCGGCTCGGCAACGGCCCGGTGCACGTGCTCACCGTCAACGACTACCTGGCCCGCCGGGACGCGCAGTGGATGGAGCCCGTCTACACCCTGCTCGGGCTCACCGTCGGCTGGGTGAACGAGGCCTCCACGCCCGAGGAGCGGCGGGAGGCCTACGCCCGGGACGTCACCTACGTCTCGGTCAGCGAGGCAGGCTTCGACTACCTGCGCGACCAGCTGGTCACCGACGTCGAGGACCGGGTGCAGCCGCCGCTGCGGACCGCGATCGTGGACGAGGCCGACTCGATCCTGATCGACGAGGCCCGGGTTCCGATGGTGCTCGCCGGCGCCGTGCCGGGCGAGCAGGACCCGGTGCACGCGGCCGCCGCGATCGTGCGCGGCCTGCGCCGGGGCAAGCACTACACGGTCGCCGAGGACGGCCGCAGCGCCGCCTTCACCAGCGCCGGCCTGGCCGCGGTGGAGGCCCGGATGGGCGGGATCGACCTGTACGCCGAGGAGAACGTCGCCCAGCTCTCCGCGGTGAACGTGGCGCTGCACGCGCACGCGTTGCTGCACCGGGACGTCGACTACATCGTCCGCGACGGCACGGTGGAGCTGATCGACGAGATGCGCGGCCGGGTCGCCCAGCGCCGCCGCTGGCCCGACGGGCTCCAGGCCGCGGTGGAGGCGAAGGAGGGGCTGGACGCCACGGCCGAGGGCGAGGTGCTCGGCACCGTCACCGTGCAGGCGTTCGTCGGGCTCTACCCGAAGGTCTGCGGGATGACCGCCACCGCCGTGCTCGTCGGCGACCAGCTCCGCGAGTTCTTCTCCCTCGAGGTCGCGGTGATCCCCTCGAACACCCCGTGCGTGCGCGAGGACGAGCCGGACCGGATCTACGCGACCCGGGCGGAGAAGGAGGAGGCGCTGATCGACGAGATCACGCGCTGCCACGAGGCGGGCCGCCCGGTGCTGGTCGGCACCCTCGACGTCAAGGAGTCCGAGCAGCTCGCCGCCGGGCTCAACGCGGCCGGGGTGCCGTGCGTGGTGCTCAACGCCAAGAACGACGACGAGGAGGCGGCGATCATCGCCGAGGCCGGCGCGTACGGCGCGGTCACCGTCTCCACCCAGATGGCCGGCCGGGGCGTCGACATCCGCCTCGGCGGCAGCGACCAGTCCGACCGGGAGCGGGTCGCCGAGCTGGGCGGCCTGTACGTCATCGGCAGCGGCCGGCACGACAGCCGTCGGGTCGACGACCAGCTCCGGGGCCGGGCCGGTCGGCAGGGCGACCCGGGCGGGTCGGTCTTCTTCGTCAGCCTGGAGGACGACCTGGTCGTCCGGCACGCCGGTGACGCCGTCCCGCCGTCGCCCCGGATGAACGCCGACGGCCTGGTCACCGATCCCCAGGTCGACTACGCGGTGGAGCACGCCCAGCGGGTCGCCGAGGGTGTCAACCACGAGATCCACCGCAACACCTGGCGGTACAGCGTGGTGATCGAGCAGCAGCGCAAGGCGCTCGCCGAGCGGCGCGAGCGGCTGCTGACCACCGAGGTCGCCGCGCTGATGCTGCTGGACCGGGTTCCGGAGAAGGCCGGCGAGATGGACGAGGACCTGCTCACCCGGGCCGCCCGGTCGATCGCCCTTTACCACACCGACCGGCTCTGGGCGGAGCACCTCGCCGAGCTCTCCGAGGTCCGCGAGGGTGTGCACCTGCGGGCGCTGGGCCGGCTGGACCCGCTCGACGAGTTCCACCGGGCGGCCGTACCGGCGTTCAACGCGCTGATCCCCGAGATCGAGGCGCGGACCATCGCCACCTTCACCGAGACCGAGTTCGACGAGGACTGGGAGCCGGACGCGGGCCAGCTCGTCCGGCCCAGCGCCACCTGGACGTACCTCGTCCACGACAACCCGTTCGGCTCCGAGCTGGACCGGTTGATCGCCTCGGTGGGACGGCGGCTGAGCAGCGGTTCCCGCTGATCGTCCGGGGCCCCTCCCGGCGTGCGCGCGTTGTCGGGAGGGGCCCGCTCCACCCCGTTTCGGGGTGCGATCCCTGGGGTAGAACGGCGGGTCCGTAACGGCGGGAGACGAGGAAGCATGGGGATGCTGGCGGTACGGGGAGCCGTGTCCGACGCGGTGACGACGGAGGCTTCGCCCCGGTGAACCTCGAGACGCACAAACCGATCGCGGTGAACCTGGAGACGCACGAACCGGTCGCGGAGACCCTGGGTGTGCTGGAGACCGCGGCACTGCTGCGCGAGCTGACCGCGGTCCTGCTCGACACCACCGACTTCGACGAGGCGTTGACCCGGCTGGTCACCGTCGCCCGGGACGCGGTGCCCGGGGTCACCTGGTGCGGGTTCACCGCGCTGCGGGCCGGCGAACCGGCCGGTGTGGCCTCCTCGGACCCGCGCCTGGCCGAACTGGACGACCTGGGGCACGGCCCCGAGTCCCCCGCGATGAGCGCCGTCCACCGTCGGGAGATGGTCCTCTCCGCCGACCTCGCGACGGAGGAGCGCTGGCCGGCCTGGACGGCGCGGGCCCGGGCCCTCGGCGTCCGGGGGGTGCTCGCCGCGCCGGTGGACGTCGACGACCACGTCATCGGCGTGCTCAACCTGTACGCCGACAGGCCGGACGCCCTGACCGCGCGACGTCAGCTCACCGCCATGCTGCTGGCCGAGCACGCCGGACTGTTGCTGGCCGGGGTGCGGGGCCGGGCACATCGGACGGCGCTTGTCGAACAGATCGACGAAACTCTTCTCCAGGAGGGTGTGGTCGGGCAGGCCATCGGTGTCATCATGACCCAGCGGGGCTGTCCCGCGCCGGAGGCGCTCCAGGTGCTGCGCAGCGCCGCCTCGGCACTCTCCATCCCGTTGCGGGAGGTCGCCGAGCGGCTGGTGGTCACCGTCTCCCGGTCCCGGGGGTCCTGACCGTTTCGTCGTGTGGCGCCCCGGGTAGCAACCCCGGGTCGCAGCCGAGCCGGGGGAGGGCACATGCAGAGCCGACTGCGGGTGCACGGTCACCCGATCCAACCCATGCTGGTGACGTTCCCGTTCGGACTCTTCGTCTGCGCGACCCTGTTCGACCTGTTCGAGCTGGCCGGCGGGCCGGACTTCCTCGGCGAGGTGGGCTACTGGACGTCGGTGGCGGCGCTGGTCGCCGCCGCGATGGCCGGGGTCGCCGGAATGGTCGACCTGTGGGACGTACCGGCCGGTCGTACCCGCCGTACCGCGATCAGCTTCAACGTGGTCAACGTCGCGATGGCGGCGATCTTCGTGGTGACCTGCCTGGTCCGGGCCGACGCACCCCGGCGCGGGCCCTCCGCCGCGCTGTTCGTCACCGAGCTGGTCGCGATCGCGGTGGGCGCGGTCGGGGTGGCCCTCGGCGCGCACCTGGTGCGGATCTTCGACCGTGGTCGCGTCGAGGCGGGCGGCCTGGAGTCGCTCGGCGCGGTGACGGGGTCCACCGTGGAACTCCGCCGCTCCTCCGTCCCTCCGGTCAACGGGTGAGCCACCGCGCGGGGCGGTGACGGCAGACGTCGGCCGGTGGCCCGTGAGCGGCCGGTGAACCCGGTGCCGGCCGGGACACCGGCTGCGAAACCGGTTGTCCGGGCCGTCCGGATGGCCGAGACTGCCCCGGTGTCCATCACCGACTTCGACACGCTGGTGGCCGAGGGTGCCGCCGTTCCGCTCCAGGGGTGGGACTTCTCCTGGTTGCACGGTCGGGCCAGCGAGGAACGCGCCCCCTGGGGCTACGCCGGGCTGCTGGCCGACCGGATGGCGCGCGCCGGGGCCGCGCTCGACGTGGACACCGGCGGCGGTGAGGTGCTCGCCGGGATACCCCGGGCACCCCGCCTGCTGGTCGCCACCGAGGCGTGGCCGCCGAACGTCGAGGTCGCCCGCCGTACCCTGCGCAAGCTGGGCGCGGGAGTGGTCGCCGTCGCCGACCGGCCACCGCTGCCCTTCCGGGACGCCGCGTTCGACCTGGTGACCAGCCGGCATCCGGTGCACACCTGGTGGCCGGAGATCGCCCGGGTGCTGCGCCCCGGCGGGCGGTACCTCTCCCAGCAGATCGGCGCCGGCACGGTCCGGGAGCTGTCCGAGGCGCTCGTCGGCCCGCGCCGGGGGCGGGAGACCCAGACACCGCAGTGGGCTCTCGCGGCGGCCGGGGCCGCCGGCCTGCGCGTGGTCGACCTGCGGACGGCCACGCTGCGGACGGTCTTCCACGACATCGCGGCGGTGGTCTACTTCCTCCGCAAGGTGGTCTGGACGGTCCCCGACTTCACCGTGGACCGGTACCGCCCGCAGCTGCGCCGTCTGCACGAGCGGATCGAGGCCGAGGGGGCGTTCGTCGCCCACGCCCGGCGCTTCCTGGTCGAGGCGGTCAAGCCGGGCTGACCGGGGGACCCCGCTGGCTCAGTGGTCGCGGGGGTGGGCCTCGGCGTGGTGCGCGGCGAGCAGGTCCGCGCCGAAGTCCGCCGACGGGCGACGCAGCACGGTGTGTGCGTGGTTGCCGTCGGCGGCGGTGTTGTCGTACTCGATCAGCAGGTCCTCGCCCTGGACCCGGTAGTAGTGGCGTTGCCCGGGCGCGGTCGGGCCGGCCCAGGCGAAGTGCAGCTCCCCACCGTCGAGCCGGCGGGCCTCCCGGGCGGCCAGTTCCGGCGGGAGCCGGTCCAGGTAGAGAGCGACCAACTGGTCGAGCAGCGCCCGGCCGGTCGGCCCGAGCCGGCTGGCGGGCACTCCGAGGGGGTCGATCCGTCCGGGCGCGTTCGGGCGGGTGGCGCTGATGATGTCGTCGGGGGCGTGGGCGTCCACGACGGCGGCGGCGCGGGCGGACGCACCCATCGCGTCCAGCAGGGCCCGCGCCAGGTCCTCCTCGGCGGCGAGCGGCCGGGAGACCGTACGGCCGGCGTGGCGGACGGCGGCGGGGTTCGCGCCGAGGAAGACCGGGGCGGCGGCCACCCGGTCGTCCACCACGGTCATGCTGACCGACAGGTGGTGTCCCTCCACCCGCCAGGACCAGCGGTCGTCGTGCGCCGGATCGCCGAAGACGGCGACCCAGTAGTCGTCGCTGTGTCGGCCCCGACGCCACCCCTCCGCCCGGTCGAGCACCTCCTCCAGGGCCATGATCGCCATGGCCTGGGCGTACGCGTGCGGGCTCAGCGCGGTGGCGAGCAGGCGGTGGGTGGCCTTGCGGGCGGCCCGGTCCAGGTCGGCCAGGCAGACCCCGGGCCGGGGACGCGGCCGGTACTCCAGGTGGCGTCGGGCGTCGTCGTCGAAGAGGTGCGCGGCGCGGGCGCGGGTCGGGCCGTCGAGGGCGGCCAGCAGCGCCCCGGCGGCGGTGCGCATCTGTTCGGGCAGGGGATCCTCCACGGTCTCCTGTATACCGGCTGCGGGCCCCGCCGTACCGCGGTCGGGGCGGGTCAGTCCCGGGCGAGCAGCGCCAGCATCTCCGGCAGGTCGAAGAAGCGGGCGACCTCCGCCGCCGACGGTGTGCCGTGGTCCGGGTCCGCGCCGGCGTCGAGCAGCGCCCGGACGGTGGGGAGGCTCTTGCGGAACACGGCGGCGGCGAGCGCGGTCTGCCCCCGGTCGTTGGTACGGCCGTGGTCGGCGCCCCGGGCCAGCAGGGCGGTGACCGTCTCCGGGTGGGCGTGGTACGCGGCGAGGATGAGCAGCGTGTCGCCCTTGTCGTTGGTCAGGTTGACCGGCAGCCCGGCGTCGACCTGCCCGGCCAGCTCCTCCGTGACGCCGCCCCGGGCCAGGTCGAACATCCGGTGGGCGAAGGCGAGGGTCTCGTCGTCGAGTTCGTCGGTCACCCCGCCAGCCTAGTCACGGCGGCTGTTAGCCTGCTGCGCCACGACGGGGAGGGGAGGACATGGACGAGACCGTGTACGTGGGCAACGCGGGGGCGGACGGGGCCGGCAACGGTGGCTGGCTGCTGGGGCACTTCATGCCCGTCGACGACCCGCGCCACAGCACCGACGTGGAGGTGAAGTGGGGGGTGCACGGGGCGGGGGAGAGCCGGTCCCGGTGGGCCACCGACGAGTGCCGTACCGCCCTGCTGGTGCTGGTCAGTGGGGCGTTCCGGGTGGAGCTGCCGGACCGGACGGTCCGCCTGAGCGAGCCCGGTGACTACGTGCTCTGGGGGCGGGGCGTCGACCACTCCTGGTACGCCGAGCGGGAGTCGGTGCTGGTCACGGTCCGCTGGCCCTCGGTCCCCGGCTACCGGGTGGAGCCGCCGGTCCGGCGCTGAGCCAACGTGCCCGCCATCGGTGTCCCAGTACTCGGGAAAGCATACTAATCCGCTAGGTTTTAGCGGTTATTCTGGGTCCGCTTCCGTCGCCCCGCGTCACGAGGACCCCGCCATGGACCATCCGTACGAGCCGGACCTGCTCGCCGTCGCCCGCCGGCACGCCGTGCCGTCCCTGCCGGTGCGGTTCGACCCCGCGCAGCGGTGGTACGCCCGGCTCGCGTCCGGACCGGACCACGAGGTCTGGCTGCTCACCTGGCTCCCCGGGCAGGGCACCGACCTGCACGACCACGGCGGCTCCGCCGGTGCCTTCCTGGTGGTCTCCGGCGCGCTGACCGAGGAGGTCGTCGCCGGTGGACAGTTGCGCCCCCACCTGCTCGCCGCAGGAGTCGGCCGCCGGTTCGGCCCGCGACACGTGCACCGGGTGACCAACCGGGGAGACCGGCCGGCGGTGAGCCTGCACGTCTACCGCCCGGCCCTGCACCGGATGACCCGCTACCACCTCACCGACGGCCGACTCCGGGTCGCCGAGGTCGCCCTCGCCGGCGTCGCCTGGTGAGGCCCCGACCCCGTCGCCCGCCTGGCGTCCGCGACCCCCGTTGCCCCGGAGGACCCACGATGCACCCGACCCGCCACTGTCCGCCCACCCCGTCCGTCACCGCGCCTCCCGGCCCGTCCGCCGTGCCGCCTCCCGGCTCCCGGGGGATCGACCAGATCCTCGCCGCCGCCCGGGCCCGGCTGCACCGGCTCGACCCGGAGCGGGCCCACCTGGCCCACCGGCGGGGCGCGCTGCTGGTCGACATCCGGCCGGCCGCCCAGCGGGCCGCGCACGGCAGCGTCCCGGGTGCGCTCGCCATCGAACGCAACGTCCTCGAGTGGCGCTTCGACCCGCGCTGCGCCGCGCGGCTGCCGCAGGTCGTCGACTACGACCTGCGGGTCGTGATCCTGTGCCAGGAGGGCTACACCTCGTCGCTCGCCGCGGCCGCGTTGCAGGACATCGGCCTGCACCGGGCCACCGATGTCGTGGGCGGCTTCGCCGCCTGGTCCATCGCCGGGCTACCCACGCTCGGCCCGACCGTCCTGCGGCCCAGCGCGTCAACCCTCGCGCCGGTGGCCGTCCGACCCACGCCGTACTGACCGCCGACCCCGGCGCGTCGCGCGGCACCCGAACAGGGAGGCAGCATGTCCGTCTTCGTCACGTCCGCGCACCCGACACCCCGCCTGGTCGCACCGCCGCGGCCCCGGGCGACCCCGGTCCTGACCATCACCGTCGACGTCGCGCCCGATGCGGTGACCCCCCGCCTGGTCGAACTGCTCAACGAGTTGGCCGCCACCGGCGAGGGGGTCCTGCGGGTGCACGGCGCGGACCGTCCGCCGGCTGCCGTCCCCGTCGCCGTGCGCGGCCCGGAACCGACGCCCCGACCCCGCCCGTCCGGGCCGGGCACGCTGGTCCTCTCGGTCGCCGCGCGGAACGTGCGCCGGGGCTCCCGGGTCCTCGGCCTGACCCGCATCGAGTTCGACCTGCTGCTCTTCCTCGCCGAGCACCCACGCCGGGTCTTCACCCGGCGGCAACTGCTGGCCGGCGTCTGGGGCCACGAACACTCCGTCACGCGAACGGTGGACGTGCACGTCCGCCGGCTGCGCGCCAAGGTCGGCGAGGACGTCCCGCTGGTGACCACCGTCCACGGAGTCGGTTACCGGCTCGCCGACGACGCCCCTCTGCTCATCGACCGCGACCACTGAGGCCACCGGCCGGCCCGGATCTCCCCCAAGCGCCGTCAGAAGGATGTGAAAGCCGCAAGGCACCCCCGCATCGGATCATCCCGGCCCTTCTGCTGTAATCATCAAGCGCCGTACGCAGAGCGAGCAGTCGGCTCCGATGAGTTCGCCGATTGTCACATTCCAGCAACACGGCCGCCCTTGATTCTCGTACAGGGACCGGGAAATATCGATCACAGGAGCGTTCCCGGGCCGTGGGGAGACACTGGACCAGCCAAGGAGGACCATGTCGGTCAGCCCCGCCTCGTCGCGCGCCGGATGGCATACGTCCCAGCCCGTGGTTCCCGGTCGTCCTCCCGCCGGTCAGCGTCGACCCTCCAGCACAGCGGCCCCGGTCCTCACCGTGACCCTGTCCATCCCGTTGGCCTCCGAGGAGGCGCTCACCCCGCCCGCCCGCCGGCTGCTCGAGGCGGCCCGGGAGTTGCTGGAACGGGGGGAGGGGATCGTCACCACCGGCCCCGCCCAGGAGCGCCGCCCGGATCCCGTTCCGGCCGGCCGGACGCCGTCCCGGCCCTCGGCCGCCCCGACCGTGCCGGCGCTGCACATCCTCGCCGCCTCCCGGTCGGTGCTGCGCGACGGGGAGCCGTTGCCGCTGACCCGGTTGGAGTTCGACCTGCTGCTGCACCTGGTGGTCCACCCCCGGCGGGTCTTCACCCGGCTGCAACTGCTCAACGCCGTCTGGGGGTACGAACACGCCGGGGTGCGCACCGTCGACGTGCACGTCCGGCGGCTGCGCGGCAAGGTCGGGGTGGACGTCCCCCTGGTCACCACGGTCTACGGCGTCGGCTACCGGCTCGCCGACGACGCGCGGGTCACCGTCGACCGCACCGGCTGACGCCGTCCGGCTCCGTCGCGTGGTCCGGGGTGTGCCTCGGCCCGGTCCGGCACCATGGGCGGATGCGGATCCGACCGATCTCACCCGAACGGCTCGTCGTCGCGTTGACCGACCGGCTGGTCGGCACCCCGGTCGCCGGCCGGTTGCGGGTCGCGGTGGACGGCCCGCCCGCCGCCGAACCGGACGCCCTGGCCGGGGCGCTGGTCGACCCGCTGCGCGCCGCCGGCCGTCCGGTGCTGCACGTCCGCACCGCCGACTTCCTCCGCCCGGCCTCGGTCCGCCTGGAACACGGCCGCACCAACCCCGACGCGTACTACCTGGGCTGGTTCGACGAGGCCGGGCTGCGCCGCGAGGTCCTGGACCCGGCCGGTCCCGCCGGCACCGGCCAACTGCTGCCCTCGCTCTGGGACGCCCGCACGGACCGGGCCAGCCGGGTCGGGTACGTGCGTCTCCCGCCCGGCGGGGTGGTCCTGGTCAGCGGCCCGCTGCTGCTCGGCGGCGGGCTCCCGTTCGACGTCACCGTCCACCTGGCGCTCTCGCCGGCCGCGCTGCGCCGCCGCACCGAACCCGAGCAGGCGTGGACCCTGCCCGCCTTCGCCCGCTACACCGAGGAGGTCGCCCCGGAGTCCTTCGCCGACGTGGTGGTCCGGGTCGACGACCCCCGGCACCCGGCACTGGTCGATCCCGCCCCGACGCGGTGAGCAGCCGGAACCCGGGGCGCGGCGGCCGGGGGGCCGCCGTCGGCGGGGACCGCGTCGGCCGGGGCGCGGACCGGGCGGGTCGACGCCGGCCCGACCGCCGGAGAGTCGCCGGTTTGATCCTCGCGGGGCCTGGGTAATCGCCCGGCTCACAAGCGGACCGTCGCCGGGTGTACACCCGGTTGTCCGGGGTCCGACGAGCCCGAGGAAAGGCAGACAGCGATGCTCGTCCACGACACGGTCGGAACGGGGCGATCCCAGGAGGATATCGACCGGATCCGCCTCGCCCTGCAGGCCCGCTACGACGAACTCTCCGGGGAGTACGAGCAGACCATGCAGGAGAGCCAGGTGCTCCGGCTGGTGGAGGTCGGCGACACCGCCGGGGACGACCAGGCCGACAGCGGCACCAAGACCGCCGAACGGGACACCGCGCAGTCCCTGCTGCGGACCATCCTCGACCGGCGGGCGCAGTTCGAGCACGCCCTGGCCCGGCTGGAGGAGGGCACGTACGGCCACTGCGAGGGCTGCTCCGACCCGATCCCGGTCGAGCGGCTGGAGATCTTCCCGTCCGCCACCACGTGCGTCAGCTGCAAGCAGTCCCGGGAACGGCGGGCCGCCTGAGTCCGGTCACGCCACCCACCGCCCCGGTCGCACCGCCGGGGCGGTGGAGTTGACCGCCGTGGGCCGGATCCTGGTCGGCACCGCCTCCTGGACGGACGCGACCCTGCTCGAATCCGGGTGGTACCCGCCGGACGCGGACACCCCGGAGAAGCGGCTGGCCCACTACGCCAGCCGGTTTCCGCTGGTCGAGGTGGACGCCACCTACTACGCGCCCCCGGCCGAGCGGACCGCCCGGCTCTGGGCCGAGCGCACCCCGGCCGGGTTCACCTTCAACGTCAAGGCGTTCAGCCTCCTCACCGGACACCCCACCCGGGTGGCCGCCCTGCACAAGGACCTGCGCCCGGAGACGGAGAAGCGGCACCTCTACCCGGGCGACCTGCCGGCCCAGGCGTACGAGGAGGTCTGGACCCGGTTCCTCACCGCCCTGGACCCGCTGGTCGCCGCAGGCCGGCTCGGCGCGCTGCTGTTCCAGTTCCCGCCCTGGTTCACCATCCGGCGGGAGAACAAGCAGTACCTGCTGGAGGTGGCGCGGCGGTGTGCCCCGCTGCGTCCGGCCTTCGAGTTCCGGCACGCCTCGTGGTTCGCCGGGGACAACGCCGACGAGACCCTCGACTTCCTGCGCCGGCACGAGCTGACGTACGTCTGCGTGGACATGCCCCAGGGACACCGCTCGTCGGTCCCACCGGTGCTCGCGGCCACCACCGACCTGGCCGTGGTCCGGTTCCACGGCCACAGTGACAAGTGGACCAGCAAGGACATCCACGAGAAGTTCGGCTACCACTACTCGGACCGGGAACTGCGCGCCTGGGCGCCGAGGCTGCGCGAACTGGCCGGGCGGGTCGAGCGCACGCACGTGCTCCTGAACAACTGCTACCGCGACTACGCGCAGACCAACGCGGCCACGCTGGCCCGGCTGCTCGACGTCGACTGAACCACCCCGGCCGCGCACCTCGGACGCCGGCCACCGGCCCGATTCACCCGGTGGGGGTGACGCTGCCTCACCCGGTCCCCGGCGATCGTGGCGATGGTGTGCGGTTACCGCCGCGCACGCCGCGACGACCATGGACGGTGGGAGACCGACGGACGGGGGTGGGCACATGGCTAACGAACCGAACTCGGTGTTCGAGTCATCGCTGGACAAGACCAATCTGATCCTCAAGGACATCGAGCAGGCCTACGGCTGGTCGAAGGAGCGCCGGAACCAGTCCTTCGCGGCCCTGCGCACGGTGCTGCACCTGCTGCGCGACCGGATGCCGGTGCAGGAGAGCGTGGAGTTCTCCGCGCAGCTGCCGGTGATGGTCCGGGGGGTCTACTTCGACGGCTGGGACCCGTCGAACGTGCCGGTCAAGCTCAACCGGGACGACTTCCTCTACGAGGTCCGGCAGGGCTTCCCGTACGAGACGGACGGTGGCCCGGAACGGGTCGTGCAGGTGGTGCTGGACACCCTGCGCCGGCACGTCACCCAGGGCGAGTGGGACGACGTACGTGCCACCATGCCCCGCGACCTGGCCCGGATGATTCCCTGAGCCAGCTCGCCCGGCCCGACGGCCCGCGGTTGGGCCGTCGGGGCGGCCGGGCATCCCGTGCCGGACCACCGACCGGTTGACCGGAACCGCCGGTACGCCCGGGAGGAGCCACCTACCGTGTGGTTAGAGAAGATCGCGCGGCGGGTACCACCGGCTGCACGACGAGACCCCGTCCCCAGGACGGGGCGGCGACTTCCGAGGGAGCACCGATGGCACTGAACGACGACGACATCAACACGACCAGCGGCGGCGGCCTGGAAGGTCCGGCCGACGGCGGTGCCACCCCCGGTCACCAGGACGGCGGTGCCGACGGCGGCGCGGAGGGTCCGGCCGACGGTGGCGCGACTCCGGGCCAGCAGGACGGTGGCGCCGACGGCGGCGCGGAGGGTCCGGCCGACGGTGGCGCGACCCCGGGCCAGCAGGACGGCGGCGCCGACGGCGGCGCGGAGGGTCCGGCCGACGGCGGGGCCACCCCGGGCCAGCAGGACGGCGGCGCCGACGGCGGCGCCCGGTAACCGGCAGTGACGACCATCGACCCGCCGGGCGGCCCTGGCCGCCCGGCGGTGCCGTCCGCCGCCGTCGCCGCGCTCGCCCGGTGCGTGGCCGTCGAACCGGCGAAGTTCGCCGCCGCCCACTGGGGACGCACCCCGCTGCTGTCCCGCGCCGACGAACTGCCCAACCCGGCCGGCTTCACCGACCTGTTCAGCCCCGCCGACGCCGACGAACTGCTCAGCCGGCGCGGGCTGCGTACCCCCTTCCTCCGGATCGCCCGCGACGGCCAGCTCGTGCCGGCGGCGCGCTGGACCGGCGGTGGTGGGGCCGGCGCCGAGATCGGCGACCAGGTCCTCGACGAACGCGTCCTCCAGCAGTACGCCGACGGCGCCACCCTGGTCCTCCAGGGGCTGCACCGCACCTGGCCGGCGTTGATCGACCTGGCCCGCGACCTGGGCCTCGCCGTCGGGCAGCCGTTGCAGGTCAACGCCTACCTCACCCCGCCGGGCAACCAGGGCTTCGCCACCCACTACGACACCCACGACGTCTTCGTGCTCCAGGTCGACGGCCGCAAGCGCTGGCGGATCCACCCGCCGGTGCTGCCCGACCCGCTGGAGCGGCAACCGTGGGGCGGCCGGGCCGACGAGGTCTCGGCCACCGCCGAGGGGCCGGCCGCGCTGGACGTGGTGCTCGCCCCCGGCGACGCGCTCTACCTGCCCCGGGGCTGGCTGCACAGCGCCCAGGCGCAGGAGTCCAGCTCGCTGCACCTGACCATCGGCGTCCGGGCGCTCACCCGGTACGCGATCGTCGAGGAGCTGCTCGCCCTCGCCGCCGAGGACCCGCGCCTGCGGGCCACCCTCCCGTTCGGCGTCGACGTGGCCGACCCCGACGCGATCGAACCCGAACTGACCGAGACGGTGGAGGCGCTGCGGGACTGGCTGCTGCGCGCCGACCCGACGGCGGTCGCCGGCCGGCTCCGGCAGCGGGCCTGGCCCGCCGCCCGCCCCGCGCCGATCCGCCCGCTGGCCCAGGCCGCCGCGATCCGCGAGCTGAGCGTCGACAGCACCCTCACCGTCCGGCCCGGACTGCGCTGGCAGCTCGTCCCGGACGGCCCGGAGCGGGTCGCGCTGCGCGTCTTCGACCGCACCGTCTCGCTGCCGGCGCAGTGCGCCGAGGCGGTACGGGCCCTGCTCACCGGTGCCGTCCGGCGCGCCGGCGACCTGCCCGGCCTGGACGACGACGCCGATCGGCTCGTCCTCGCCCGGCGGCTGCTCCGCGAGGCCGTCCTGGTCCCCGCCGCCTGACCGGCCACCTGCCCGGCCCGCCGCCGCAGCCCGGCCCCACCGTCCGGCCCGACCGCGGCCCGGCCCGCCGCGTCGTGCGGCCGTCCGGTGACCGGGTCAGCGGGCGACGGTGAACAGGAGCGCGGTGGTGACCAGGCCGGCTGCCAGCACGATCGCCATCGGACGGGGGCCGAGCAGGGCGTGTCGCCGGTCGGCGAGCAGCTTCGCCGGCCCCAGTCCGATCAACGGCCCGAGCAGCGAGAGGACCAACGCGATCACCGGCAGCCCCACGGCCAGGTCACCGCCGTACCGCTCGCCCGCGACCCGCGCGCCGGCCCCCACCGCGTACGCCACCACCGCGCCCAGGACCCCGCAGAGCGCCAGCAGCGGGTTCACCGACCCGGGCAGGTCCCCCGGCTGCCGGGTGCGGTCCAGCAGCTCGCGCGCCCGGTCCAGCAGCACCGTCGGGTCACCCGAGGCACCCCGCGCCGGCCCCGGCGGGTCACCCAGGCGCCGGGCCCCGGCACCCAGCCGGCCGCGCAGCACCTGCCACAGGTGGTTCGCCTCGGTGTCGACCCGCTCCACCAGTTCGGTGGCCTCGGCGACCTCTGCCTCGGCCCGCCGGACCTGCTCGGCGGCCTCCCGGACGGCCCGTTCGGCGGCGGCGCACTGCCGCTCGTGCCAGCTCTCCGCCTCGGCGCGCTGCGTCGCCGCCCGCGCGGTCAGCTCCGCCAGCCGACGGAGGCAGGCGGCGTACGACTCACTGGTGACCGGTTCGTTCATCGGGGGAGTCCATAGGGGATGATCGTCTGCCCGGTACGGTGCACCGCCCGGTCGAAGAAGAGCCCCCGCCACGGGCGCGGGTACCAGTCCGGACCACCGGTGCCCGGGTACAACGACGACCCCAGCTCGCCGCCCTGCACGTCCAGCGCCACCCACGCCCCGATCTGGTCGGTCCGCGACGCCGGCCCACCCAGGTCGATGCGCATCCGGGCCACGCCCCGCCACCAGGCCAGCACATGGGTACGCCGTTCCGGCCCGTCGTGCAGGATCTGCCGCAGGTGCTCCAGCCCGGTTCGCCGGCCGACCCGCGCGCCCAGCCGGCCGGCCGCCGCGTCGACCGCGTAGAGCAGCAGGTAGTGCGGGGTGGCCGGGGTGCCCGGCGCGGTGAGCGCCTCGGCCGTCTCGGCCATCAGCTCCGGCACCGTCTCCTCGTCGTACCAGGCGGCGTCGTCGGCGAGGTCGGAGTAGAGGGTGCGGGCGGCGTGGTCGGCGTCCGGGTCGAGACAGGCGATGGAGAACCGGGCCGAGCCGGGTTCGTGCTGGCGGGCCAGCGACCGCCCGGCCGCGTCGAGCACCGCGCACGCCTCGTCGACCCGGGTGCCCAGCACCGCCAGGTTCCGTCCGGGTGCCCGGGGCAGCCGCAGCGCCGCCGAGCGGGCCTGCACGTCGATGATCTCTCCGAGCAGGGCGACCGGGCCGCGTGGCCCGCCCGGCTGCCGGGCCGGGGTCAGGGCGCGGTGGTCGGGGGCGTCGGCGAGCCGGGGGATCGCGTCGCCGTCGAAGAGGCGGGCCGGGGCGGCGTCCGGCGGGCGCATCCGCCACAGCCGGTGCTGGAGTTCGCTCCAGGTCTCCCACTCGCTGGCCGACGGGATACGGGCCACCTGGTTGCCCTCCACCATGCCGGACTCCGCGTTGATCACCGCGTGGTGCCGGGGCAGGGACTGGGCGGCGTCGTTGCGCTCGGCGAGGATGCGCAGCGCCTTCGGCAGCGCGATCCGGAGGGTGAACTGGGCGACCAGCGCGGGACGGCCCCACAGCGCCTCGATGCCGCGCACGTCCTGTGAGGCGAGCACCAGGTGGATGCCCTGCGAGCGGCCCCGCCGGGCCAGGTCCTCCAGCAGGTCGGCGGCCTCCCGGGCGACCACGTCCCGGCCGGCGAGCAGCATCTGGAACTCGTCGACCACCGCCACGATCCGGGGCCAGTGCCCGGTCGGGTCGACCGCCCGCAGCTCGGAGAGCTTGGTGACCTCGTGCTGCTTGGCGGCGTCGGCCCGGCGGCGCAGCTCCTCGGCGAGGAAGCGCAGCAGGGCCAGGCCGAACTCCCGGTCGGTGTTGACGTTGATCCCGACCAGGCGCATGTGCGGCAGCCAGCTCGGGTCCCGCCGCCCCTGCGCGAACCGGGCGAAGGACACCCCCTCCTTGAAGTCGAGCAGGTAGAACTCCAGCTCGGCGGGGGAGTAGCGGGAGGCCAGGGCCCCGATCCAGGCGAAGATCAGGTTGGTCTTGCCGGTGCCGGAGGGACCGCCGATCAGGGCGTGCGGCGGGTAGTCGCCGAGGGTCAGCAGCACCGGGCGGCCACTGGGCCCCTCGCCGATCGGCGCGACCAGGGCGGTCGACGAGTCCTCCTTCCACATCTGCTCCGGCGGCGGGAGCAGCTCGGTGAACGGGGTCGGGGCCGGTCCGGCGGCGACCGTGCCGGCCACCTGCCGGCACGTCTCGGTGACCAGGGGCGCCGGGGGCGGGGGGTCGAGGCGGACCGGCAGGCCGGTCGGCCCGCCGATGCGGACGTCGCCGGGGGCGACCAGGACCCGCTGCACGGTCGGGTCGTCCGGCAGTGGGATGCCCCGGACCACCAGGTGCACCCCGCAGGCCGCCCCGGTCCGGACCACCCGGTCGAGCTGGCCGCGCTCGTGCCGGGACAGTTCGTCCCCGCCGAGCAGCACGGCCACCCGCCACGGCTCCGGCCGCCGCCCGGTCGCCAAGGCCAGTTCCCGCAGGGAGGAGTGCTCCCCGGCCAGCACGGTCTCGTTGATCCGGCGGATCTGCTCCACCAGGTCGTCCAGCAACCGCGCCAGTCCACCCGGGCCGACGAAGGTGAGCAGCCCGGCGGTGCCGAGCGGGGCGAACCCGGCCAGGCCGCCGCCGAGGTGCTCCGGGTCGTACCCGATCAGCCGGACCGTGCCCGGCTCGGCCCGGCCGATGCTGCGCAGCAGCAGCGCCGAGACCACCGCGTCGCCGCCGGGGCTGTGGTCGCCGGAGAGGTGGACGTGCCCGGCGTCCAGCAGCGGCACCAGCGCCGGCACCGGTTCCGCACCGGGGATCCGGACGGTGCCGATCCGGACCGCGCCGGGCGGTTCGGCCCGTCCGGCCGGGGTGGGCGTCCACCGCGCCCAGTCGGCCGACGCCGCACCCGGGGCCTCCCGCTCGGCGGCGGCAGCGGCCAGCCGGGCCAGCTCCGCGATCCGTGCGGTGTACCGGGAGTCGATCTCGGCGAGCCGGCGGTCCCGTTCGGTGCCGACCCGTTGCGGCACCGTCGCGGCGGCCCGCCGCACCCGTGCCAACCGGTCCTGCCCGGCGTCCAGCTCGCCCCGCGCGGCGGACAGCCGGCCCCGGGCCGAGCCCAACGCCTCGGAGAGCAGCCCCCGGACGCGCCCCACCAACTGGGCTCGACGGTCAGCCATGCGGACCGGTCCTGCCGCGTGTGGGGTCGGTGGCCGCCCGGGGCGGCGGCGCGCCCGCGTCCCGGTCGGATCCGGCCGGTGGCCGCTCGTCGTCGGGCCGCTCGGGCGGCAGGTCCCGGCCGAGCCGGGCCAGCAGCAGTCCGGTCACCACCCCGGCGGTGACCGCCGGGTCGGCCGGGTGCGGCTGCTCGTCGTCGGAGCGCTGCCGGGGCGGGGGCATCCGGCAGACCCGGGTCAGCACGGTCTCCAGCACCGGCGGCGGCAGGCCGGGCAGCAGGTCACGCACCCGACCGTCCAGCTCGTTGCGCAGTTTCGGCAGGTCGGTGGCCTTGGGCGGGTGTCCCAGCAGGTCGCTGGCCAGCTCCCGCAGCAGTGGCGGCGTCACCGTCGCCAGGCCCAGACCGACGTCGGCGTGCGCCCGGCGCAACTCGGTGTGCAGTCGGGTCCGGTCGCCGGCCTTCACCCCGCCGACCACCCGGCGCAGCAGTTCCCGGGAGTCGGCCACCTGCTCGTCCGGACCGGCCGGCTCGCCCTCCGAGCCGCCGGTCAGCTCCGCCACCCGCACCGCCCACCAGCGGCGCACCGCCGGGGCGGGAGTCGGTTCCCCGGCCGGGTCCCCGTCCGGCGGTGCGGCGTCCCGGGGCGCGTCGTGCGCCGGCTGGCGGGGCTGCGGCTTCGCCGCCGGGGCGCCGTCCGCCCCGAGGCCGATGGCGGCCAGATAGCTGGCGAGCTGCTCCTGCGCCACCCGCAGGGCGTGCCCGGCGGATTCGGCGTGCTCCACGGCGGCGGACAGCTCCGGCACCCCCATCGGGTTCGACGACTCCTGCCGGACCCAGCGCAGCCGCTCGGCGGCCAGGGCGAACTTCTCCAGTGCCTGGGCCAGCGGCGCCAGCGGCAGCTCGTCGGAGGCGGCGCGGACCTGGGCTCCGATGTCCTCGATGATCGACATGGGCTCAGAGCGTCGAGACGTAGAGCTGCGCCTGTTCCACCGCGACCAGCGTCGCGGCGAGACACTCCTCCAACTCCTGGCTGGCCTGGGTCAGCGAGGCCTGCGCGGCCTCGACGGTCTCGTGCCCGCTGCCCTCCAGCGCGCCGGCGAGGGTCTGCTGTGCCTCGGCCAGCTTCTCACCGGCTGCCTGCACCGCTGTCTGACCTTCACCGATCTGCTGGAGCGCGACATCGATGGCGGCCTTGAGCTCGGCGACGCTCGCCACGGTGAAACCTCCTGGGGGGCGGGGAGGACTCCATTAGAGCCTATTCCGGTGTGGGAGAGAACATCCGCCCTGTGGGTGTTACCGCCCCGCTGTCCGCTTGCCGCCGGTCAGGGCCGGCCGGGTTCGACCACGGTCAGGCCGGCCGGGTCGGATCCGGTGACCCGGGCACGGCGGGGGCGCGTCCCGGCGTGTCACGCTCGCCGCGCAGCCAGCGGGGTCCGTACACCTCCGCGCCCAGTGCCCGGACCCGTTCCCGTAGCACCCGGTCCGCGGTCACCACCAGCCGTCGGCGTCCGGTCTCGGCGCCCACCAGTTCCACGATCGCGTCGTCGCCCGACCCGGCGGCGGACACCACCCGCACCCCCTCGGTGGCCGGTACGTCCCGCGCGACCCCCTCGACCACCAGCACCACCTCGGCCGGCGCCGGCAGTTCCGGCGGTACGCCCCGACCGCCCACCGGCACCAGCCGGTCCCGCAGCCGGGTGGTCGCGCCGACCCGGTCCCGCCACCAACCGTCGGGGCGGCTCCCGACGACGTTGGCGGCGTCCACGATCAGCAGCGGGGTCGTCTCCATGTCCCCACCCTGCCATCCGGACGCGTTTGTCGGGGCCACCCTCGGGTAGCCCTGCGTGTCGATCCTGTCGCCGCCGATCTCGGGAGGACTGCTCATGTGGGGACCCGCTGACTTCGGCGCCGACCCGTGGGACGAGTTCCTGGCCCGCTACTTCGGCCGGGGGGAGGGCGGTGGCCGACCCGCGCACCGGGTCGACATCACCCGTCTGATGACCGCCGACGCGCGGGAGTTGCTGGCCGACGCCGCCCGCCGCGCGGCCCAGCGGCGTAGCAACGACCTGGACACCGACCACCTGCTCTGGGCGGCCCTGCAACGCCAGGCGCTACGCGACCTGATGAACCGGGCCGGTGCGGATCCGGACACCCTGCTCAACGCGCTCGGCGGCCGGGGCGACGGGGCGCCCGGCGGCGAGGTGCCGCCGAACCTCTCCCTCACCCCGGCGGCCAAGCGGGCGCTGCTCGACGCCCACCAGCTCGCCCGGGCGATCGGGGCGAACTACATCGGCCCCGAACACATCCTCATGGCCCTGCCGCTCAACCCGGAGTCGCCGGCCGGGCGGATGCTGGCGGCCGGGCGGATCCAACCGGAGTCCCTGCAGGCGGCGGGGACGGAGCGGGGACCGATGAGTGGCGCACGACCGGACCGGGGCACACCGACCCTGGACCAGTACGGCCAGGACCTGACCGACCTCGCCAAGGCCGACCGGATCGACCCGGTGATCGGCCGCGGCGACGAGATCGAGCAGGCCGTGGAGATCCTCTCCCGCCGTACCAAGAACAACCCGGTGCTGATCGGCGAGGCCGGCGTCGGCAAGACCGCGATCGTCGAGGGGCTGGCCGAGCGGATCTGCGACGGCGACGTGCCGCAGACGCTGATCGGCAAGCGGGTCATCCAGCTCGACCTGGCCGGACTGGTCGCCGGCACCCGCTACCGGGGCGACTTCGAGGAACGGCTGAAGAAGGTGATCGACGAGATCCGCGCCCACCGCGACGAGTTGATCATCTTCCTGGACGAGATCCACACCCTGGTCGGGGCCGGTGGGGCCGGCAGCGAGGGGGGCATGGACGCCTCCAACATGCTCAAGCCCGCGCTGGCCCGGGGCGAGCTGCGGGTCATCGGCGCGACCACGCTGGACGAGTACCGGCGCAGCATCGAGAAGGACGCCGCGCTGGCCCGCCGCTTCCAGCCGGTGCTCGTGCCGGAGCCCACCGTCGAGGACACCGTCGCCATCCTGCGTGGCCTGCGCGACCGGTACGAGGCCCACCACCAGGTCCGGTTCACCGACGAGTCGCTGGTCGCCGCCGCCGAACTCGCCGACCGGTACGTCACCGACCGCTACCTGCCGGACAAGGCGATCGACCTGATCGACCAGGCCGGCGCGCGGGTGCGGCTGCGGACCCGGACACCGGCGGCGGACGTGCGGGAGCTGGAACGCCAGCTCGACGAGGTGCGCCGGGACAAGGAGCAGGCGGTCGCCGACGAGCAGTACGAGCGCGCCTCCGCGCTGCGGGACCGGCTGCAGGAGATCGAGGAACAGATCAGGGCGGCCAGGGGCGAGACGGACGCCCCGCAGGTGCCCGAGGTCGGGCCGGCGGAGATCGCCGAGGTGGTCTCCCGGGCCACCGGTATCCCGGTCAACCAGCTCACCGAGGAGGAACGGGACCGGCTGCTGCGCCTGGAGGGGCACCTGCACGAACGGGTGGTCGGCCAGGAAGACGCGGTGAACGCGGTCGCCGAGGCGGTCCGCCGCTCCCGGACCGGGCTGGCCGATCCGGACCGGCCGATGGGCAGCTTCCTCTTCCTCGGTCCCACCGGCGTCGGCAAGACCGAGCTGGGCCGGGCCCTGGCGGAGGCGCTGTTCGGCGACGCCGACCGGATGGTCCGGCTGGACATGAGCGAGTTCGGGGAACGGCACATGGTCAGCCGGCTGGTCGGCGCGCCCCCCGGCTACGTCGGGTACGAGGAGGCCGGCCAGCTCACCGAGGCCGTCCGGCGTCGCCCGTACGCGGTGGTGCTGCTCGACGAGATCGAGAAGGCGCACCCGGACGTGTTCAACATCCTGCTCCAGGTGCTCGACGACGGCCGGCTCACCGACAGCCAGGGCCGGACGGTGAACTTCCGGAACACCGTGCTGATCATGACCAGCAACCTCGGCTCGGAGCTGATCACCGGGGCCAGCCGCAGCGTCGGCTTCGGTGCCGGGGAACCCGGCACCCCGCAGGAGACGGACGAACTGCGCGAGCGGCTGATGCGCCGGCTCCAGGAGAACTTCCGTCCGGAGTTCCTCAACCGGATCGACGAGATCATCGTCTTCCGCCGGCTCGAGGCGGAGCAGTTGCGGCAGATCACCGGCCTGCTGCTGGAGGAGACCCGGCGCCGGCTGCACGCGCAGGACATCACCGTCGACGTCACCGAGGCGGGCGTCGACTGGCTCGCCGAGCAGGGTCACCAGCCCGAGTTCGGGGCCCGTCCGCTGCGCCGGACGATCCAGCGCGAGCTGGACAACCGGCTGTCCCGGATGCTGCTCGAGGGGGACATCTCACCCGGCCAGCGGGTGACCGTGGACGCCCGGGACGGTGAGCTCGCCTTCGACGTGGCCGCCGGCGAGCGGGGCGGGTACCGGCCGGCGACGACCACCCATCCCCGATGACCGTCCCGACGAACGGAGGCCGCCGGTGAGCGAGCCCGAGGAGAGCCAGGACGACGTGGAGCCCACCGAACGCATCGAGGCTCCACCGACGGCGAACCCGACCCGGGTCCAGGTGCCGCCGGAGGGGCCCGCGGCCCTGCCGGAGAACGTGCGACCGGCCGATCCCGGCCCTGCAGAGGAGGCGTGATGGCACGCGAGACGCGAGTCGACGCGGACGTGGAAGTGCTCTGGGACGACTTCCACGCGCGGGTGAACATGCCCTCGGAGCAGTTGCGGCAGTGGCTGCTCACCCGTGGCTCGGGGGAGGAGGCGTTCGGCCCGAACCCCGACCTGGACCTGCCCGAGCCGGGCCGGCACATCCTCGCCGTGCTCCGCAAGCGCAAGGTGGACCTCACCGGGGAGGACATCCGGGTCATGCAGGACGCCGTGGCCCGGATCGACGCCCTGACCTCGGACCGGCCGGCCGGCGGCAACGCCGACGACGGGTGGCGGCACGCCCTGCTCGACCTGGGACACGACCCGCTCGCGGAGCGCTGACCACGGCCCCGGTCAACCCGGGTTCACTCCGGTTCGATGCTGGCCACGGTCAGGCCGAGCGCGTCCACCGCGGCCTGCCGGTCGGCGCGGGCGCGCTCCTCGCGACTGAGCAGGGTGGCGTACTCGGCGACGTGCTCCGGACCGGGGGTGGCCGGCAGGGTGCGCAGGAACGACTCCACGTCACGGGCGGCGACGGTGTGCGCGGCGGCGGCCCGGCGGGCGGTCTCCCGGTCGTCGCCGGGGCGGTCAGTGTCGGTCATGTCCACCCTGTACCCGTTCGCCGCGACTTCGCACCCGGCGGCCCGGCTTCCGCCGCCCCGACCCCGGCCTACACCGGAGTGCGCTGCCGCGCCCCGAACTCGGGGTTGTCCAGCAGCCACTCCAGGTACGCCGGGTGCGGCGCGAGGGCGTCGGTGTACGCGGCCGTCGCCGTCGCCAGCACCCCCTTGGCGAACCGGGCCGCCGGGGACTCCGGGTGCCAGCCCAGCAGCAACCGCCAGCGCAGCGGGTTGCCGGCCAGCCGGCGGGTCACCAGGCCGGGCACCGGCCGGAAGGTGGCCTGGCACAGCGCCACCGCCACGCCCGCCTCGACCAGGTCCATGCAGACGCGCACGTCCGTCTCGTACACCTTGCGGGGGGTGAAGCCGGCGCGTGCGCACGCGGCGGCGAAGCAGTCGCCGAAGCAGCCGTCGCCGGGCGCGGCCACCCACTGCTCGCGCCGCAGCTTCTCCAGCGGGACCTCGTCGCCGTCGGCGAGCGGGTGGGACTCGGGCAGCAGCACGAAGACCGGGTCGACGGCCACCTCCCGCCAGCTCAGCCCGAACTCCGCCGACGGCGCGGCGTCGCCGCACACCCCGGTCAGCACGTAGTCCAGCCTGCCGTTGAAGACCAACTGGGACAGCTCGTCGACCGACCACGAGGCGTACGTGCTGATCGGCGCGGCGGGCTGCTCGGCGGCGATGCGGTGCACCAGCCGGCCCAGGATCGGACTGTTCACCCCGCCGAACCGGTACCGGCTCAACGCGTCCCCGGCACTGGCCAACCGGGCCGCCTCGTCCTGGAGGCCCTTCATCGCCGGCAGCAGCACCCGGGCCCGGGCCAGCACCAGCTCGCCCAGCGCGGTCGGCCGGGCGCCGCGCCGGTCGCGGTCGAACAACGCACCGCCGAGCGCCCGCTCGATGCGCTGGAGCTGCGCGGTGAGCGCCGGTTGTGCCAGTCCGAGGGTCGAGGCCGCCTTGGTCACGCTGCCGGTCTCCGCGATCGCGCAGACCACCCTGAGATGTCGCAACTCCAGGTTCATGACGTGACGGTATGACCGAGTCGGGACTTCCGGAAGACCTTTCGTGTTTCGAAGAGTTCCGATGGATGGCGGAACCTGGGCAGTGGGCCTGGTCAATCCCGGTCGAGGTCGGCCGGATATGTCGGGCGGCCGGTGACCGCGTCGCGGATCTTGTCGACCACCCCGACCGCCGGCTCGACGATCCGGTTCCACGGTGGAGCGGTCGGCGTCCCGGAATGCGGACGGGTCGGGGCCGCCTCCTCGGCGATGGCGAACCGGTTGCCGAGCCGGATCAGCTCCTCCTCGGTGGCCACCCCGCGCAGCCGGCCCAGGGCCGGCTCCACCGCCGCCACGTGCTGCCGCCAGCGGCGGCGTACGTCGGCGGCGTGTTCCGGGTCGGCCGCCCGGACGGCCCGCCGCAGGGCCGTGTCGGTCTCGACGTCGCGGTCGGCCAGTTCCGCGCCGTCGGGCAGCGCGCCGCGCAGCGCCGGGTAGAGGTACTGCTCCTCGCCGGAGAGGTGCCGGGACACCTCGGCGGTGAACACGTCGGCCACCGCGCGTCGCCGGTCGGCGTCCGTGGCCGGGTCGGCCAGCTCCTCGACCAGCGCGGTGAGCCGCCGGTGTTCCTCGTCGACGACGTCGACCACGCTCCGGCCGCCGGGACGGTACCCTTCGTCACCCTCGGCGGGCGGCAACGGCGGCAGCGGGACGCTCATGGGTGCCTCCTCGCACGGAGCGGACCCGACCGGCGGCGAGCGGCGCCGACGCCGGGCGGTACGGGACGCCAGCGGCGGTACCCGACCGGCAGCCGTCCGAAACCGGCCCGCCTCCGAAACGGGAGCGGGTGGACGGCCCCGCGCCGCTCACGGCCGGCCCACTGACGCGTACGGGTCTCGTGGCGGGCGCGGTGCGGCTGGTAAGAAGAACGCCATGACCGACCCCGTACCCGCCGTGCCCGAGCCCACCGACGAGGTCGTGGCACTCTGCCGTGACCTGCTGCGGATCGACACCACCAACACCGGCGACAACGCCACCAGCGCCGGCGAGCGGCAGGCGGCCGAGTACGTCGCGGAGAAGCTGGCCGAGGTCGGCGTCGACGCCACCCTGCTGGAGTCGGCCCCCGGCCGGGCCAACCTGGTCGCCCGGATCCCCGGCGCCGACCCGGGGCGGGGCGCCCTGCTGGTGCACGGCCACCTCGACGTCGTCCCCGCCGACGCCGACGAGTGGTCGGTGCACCCCTTCTCCGGCGAGATCCGCGACGGGTACCTGTGGGGGCGCGGCGCGATCGACATGAAGGACTTCGACGCGATGGTGCTGGCCGTGGTCCGCCACTGGCAGCGCACCGGCGTCCGGCCGCCCCGGGACATCGTGCTGTGCTACACCGCCGACGAGGAGGCGGGCAGCGACTACGGCGCGCACTTCCTGGCCGAGCGCCACCGGGACCTCTTCGACGGCTGCACCGAGGCGGTCGGCGAGGTCGGGGGCTTCTCCTACACCGTGGACGACGCCACCCGGCTCTACCTCATCGAGACCGCCGAGAAGGGCATCGACTGGCTGCGGCTGCACGCCAAGGGGCGTCCCGGGCACGGCTCGTTCGTGCACGACGACAACGCGGTCACGGCGCTCGCCGAGGCGGTCGCCCGGATCGGTCGACACCGTTTCCCGCTGACCGTCACCCCGACCGTCCGGGCGTTCCTGGAGGCGGTCTCCGAGGTGCTCGGCGTCGAGCTCGACCCGGACGACCCGGAGACCGCGATCGCCCGGCTGGGCCCGATCGCCAACATCATCGGCGCCACCGTCCGCAGCACCGCCAACCCGACCCGGCTGGCCGCCGGCTACAAGGACAACGTCATCCCCGGCCGGGCCACCGCCACCATCGACTGCCGCAGCCTGCCCGGCCAGTCCGAGATGCTGGAACAGCAGCTGCGCGAGCTGGTCGGCCCGGGCATCGACATCGAGTACATCCAGCGCCAGCCCGCCCTGGAGA
Organism: Micromonospora sagamiensis; assembly: GCF_014680085.1. Taxonomy (NCBI): domain Bacteria; kingdom Bacillati; phylum Actinomycetota; class Actinomycetes; order Micromonosporales; family Micromonosporaceae; genus Micromonospora; species Micromonospora sagamiensis. The sequence goes on from NZ_AP023438.1 coordinate 5,565,942, forward strand.
CCACCTTCGACGGGGCGCTGGTGGAGGCGATGTCCGCCGCGCTGCGCGCCGAGGACCCGGGGGCCCGGCCGGTGCCGTACATGCTCTCCGGCGGCACCGACGCCAAGGCGTTCGCCCAGCTCGGCATCCGCTGCTTCGGGTTCGCCCCGCTCCGGCTGCCGCCCGACCTGAATTTCTCCGCGCTCTTCCACGGCATCGACGAGCGGGTTCCGGTGGACGGACTACAGTTCGGCGTGCGGGTTCTCGACCGGTTCCTCCGCACCTGCTGACCGGCACCGCGCCGCGACGCGCCACCGGTACGGCTTCTTCCCCCCATCGCGAAAGGGACTTCCTCACATGACCGACCAGCACGTTGAGCTGGACGCTGCCCTCGAGCGGGTGATCGACGCGGCCCGCCGGCACCTGGCCGCGGTCCGCGCCGCCCAGGGCCGGGTCGACGACGACGACGTCTGGCAGGCGTACGTCGAGTTGAACAACGCCTCCTTCGCCTACGACGAGCAGCTCCTCGACGCCTTCGGCGAGGTCACTCCGTGGGACGTGGAGTCGATCGACCCGAACGAGGCCGACGCGCACTTCGGCCCGGACGGCGAGGGCGCCGAGCCCACCGACCCGCACCCGCAGGTGATCTCCGTACGTCAGCGCCGCGACTTCCGGGTGCCGAGCGTGTCGGCGCTGATCCGTGCCGCGGAGGTGGCCCGTCGGGAGGGCACCCCGGCCGACGACGAGCCGGCCCCGGTCGAGGGCGTCGGCGAGGCGGTGCTGGAGCTGCTGCAGAGCGGCGACGGCTCGCTCAGCGCGCTGGACGTTCCCGAGCTGGAGCCGCTCGACGGGGTGGTGATGGTCAGCGAGGTGGGCACCCCGGTCGACCTGGAGTCGTTCGACGACGACGACCCGGTCGGCCCCTTCCAGCCGGCTGCCGACGACCGCCTGGTCGGCCGGCTCGACGAACACCCCTTCCTCGACCTGGACGAGGACGAACTGGGGCACACGCACTGAGTGCCCCGTCGGACGCCACGGGCCGAGCCGAACGGCCCGTGGCGTCGGTGCGGGACGGGTCCGCCGTCGGCGGCGCCGTCAGTAGGACAGGCCCGGCTGTGGCTGGTTGACCCGACGGCGACGCAGTACCACCTGCCGGGTGCCGTCCCGGTACAGCCGTACCCGGGCCAGCTCCCAGCCGGCGTACTCGGCCTGGATCGCCAGCTGCACCGCGGCGGTCACCCGGTCGACGTTCGGCGGTAGCCGCAGCGGCGCGTACTCGTAGTCCATGCCGCCTATGCTGCCCAGCCCGGCGACGTGGCGCCACCCCGTCGGGTCAGCCGCGCCACCGTGCCGGGTGCCGCGTCCACGGCACCTGCGCGGCCGGGCCGGTGACCTGGCCCGACGGGCCGGCCGGGGCGGTCAGCCGGCGCGTTCCGGGTAGCCGACCTCGACCGCCGAGACGTCGTCGAGCGCCGTGGTGATCTCCTCCGGCAGGGTGATCCGATCGACCTGCAACGCGCCGAGCAGCTGACCGACGGTCCGCGCGCCGAGGATCGGCGCGACCACGCCGGGCCGGTCCCGGACCCAGGCCAGCGCCACCTCCAGCGGTGACACGCCGAGCCCGCCGGCGGCGGTGGCCACCGCCTCCACGATGCTGGAGCAGCGCGGCTCCAGGTAGGGCGCGACGAACGGAGCGAAGTGCGACGAGGTGGCGCGCGAGTCGGCCGGACGGCCGTGCCGGTACTTACCGGTGAGCACCCCCCGGCCCAGTGGCGACCAGGGCAGCACCCCGAGCCCCATGGCGGCGCAGGCCGGCAGTACCTCCCGTTCGACCCCCCGCTCCAGCAGCGAGTACTCGACCTGCGCGGCGACCACCGGCGCGCGGCCGGGGTAGGCCGCCTGCCACGCGGCGGCCCGGGCGGTCTGCCAGCCGGAGAAGTTCGACACCCCCACGTACCGGACCCGCCCGCTGGTGACCGCGTGGTCGAGCGCCGACAGCGTCTCCTCCAGTGGGGTGTCCGGGTCGTATCCGTGCACCTGCCACAGGTCGACGTGGTCGGTGCCGAGCCGGCGCAGCGAGGCGTCCAACGTCCGTAGCAGGTGCCCCCGGGATCCGTCCCGGCGGCGGGTGCCCGGCCGCAGACCGGCCTTGGTCGCGATGAGCAGGTCGTCGCGGGGCACGAGGGTGCCCAGCAGCGAACCGATCACCGACTCGGCGTCCCCGTCGCCGTAGACGTCGGCGGTGTCGACCAGGTTGCCGCCCGCGTCGAGGTAGCCCTTCAGTTGGGCGGCCGCATCGTCGGCGTCGGTGTCCCGACCCCAGGTCATGGTGCCGAGCGCGAGCCGGGAAACCGCCAGCCCGCTTCGGCCGAGCGGTCGCTGTTGCATGAATGAACCTTATTTCGAACCGGCGCGCACCGACATCCTCGCCTCCGTCAACTCTCCGACCGTCCCGGCCATGCGTGCCGGGTACGTCCGGGCGCGCTCCCATGGGAGCGAGGCGGTGGTCGGTCCCGTTGCCGGCATTGCGTAACCTGGTGCGACTCGTGGTGCGGGATGGGGGAGGACCATGCGACTCGGGCTCAGCCTCGGATACCAGACGGCGTGGAGCACGCCGGCAGACCACCTGGCTCTGGCCCAGGAGGCGGACCGGCTCGGCTATTCGGTGGTGTGGACGGCGGAGGCCTACGGCTCCGACTCGCCGAGCATGCTGGCGTGGATTGCCGGGCAGACCGAACGGATCGACGTGGGCAGCGCGGTGATGCAGATCCCGGCGCGGACCCCGGCGGCGACCGCGATGACCGCGGCCACCATCGACGCGTTGTCCGGTGGCCGGTTCCGGCTCGGCCTGGGGGTCTCCGGCCCGCAGGTCTCGGAGGGGTGGCACGGCGTCCGGTTCGCCAAGCCCCTCGCCCGGACCCGCGAGTACGTCGACATCGTCAAGCTCGCCATCGGCCGGAAGGAGGTCGCCTACGACGGCGACCACTACACACTCCCGCTGCCCGACGGCCCCGGCAAGGCGCTCCGGCTCGGCTTCCGCCCGCCGCGCGAGCACATCCCGATCTACCTCGCCGCCGTGGGCCCGAAGAACCTGGAACTGGCCGGGGAGATCGCCGACGGCTGGCTGGCCGTCTTCTACGCGCCGGAGTACGCCGAGGAACAGCTCGCGGCGGTACGCGCCGGCCGGGCGAAGGCCGGCAAGGAGCTGGCCGGCTTCGACGTCGTACCGTCGGTGCCGGTGGTGGTCGGTGACGACGTCGCCGCCTGTGCCGAGCTGGTCCGCTTCTACGCCGCGCTCTACGTCGGCGGCATGGGCAGCCGCCAGCAGAACTTCTACAACCAGCTCGCCACCCGGATGGGCTACGGCGACGCGGCCCGCGAGGTGCAGGATCTCTACCTCGCCAAGCGGCAGCGGGACGCCGCCGCCGCGGTGCCGACGGAGTTCATCGACCGCACCTCGCTGCTCGGCGGAAAGGAGCGCATCGCCGAGCGGATGCGCGAGTACGCCGCCGCCGGCGTCACCACCCTGTCGCTGACCCTCTTCGTCGCCGACCGGGAGAGCGGGGTGCAGACCCTGCGTACCTGCGCCGAGGCGCTGGAACTCGCGGGAGTGGGCGAGTGAGCTGGATCGAGGCGATCGTTCTCGGCATCGTCCAGGGTCTCACCGAGTTTCTTCCGGTCAGCTCGTCCGGCCACCTGCGGATCACGTCGGCGATCTTCTTCGAGCGGGACGCCGGGGCGTCGTTCACGGCGGTGACCCAGCTCGGCACCGAGGCGGCCGTGCTGATCTACTTCGCCAAGGACATCTGGCGGATCACCCGGGTCTGGCTGGTCGGCATCCGCGACAGGTCGGTCCGCTCCAGCCTCGACTACCGGATGGGCTGGTACGTGATCGTCGGCTCGATCCCGATCGGCGCCTTCGGTTTCCTGTTCAAGGACCAGATCCAGACCGCCGCGCGCAATCTCTGGCTGGTGGCCACCACGCTCATCGTCTTCGCGTTCGTGCTCGCCTTCGCCGAGTACTGGGGCCGGCAGACCCGCACCCTGGCGAACTTCCGGATGTCCGACGGTGTCGTGATGGGCTTCGCCCAGGCGATGGCGCTGATCCCGGGGGTCTCCCGGTCCGGCGGTACGCTCACCGCCGGCCTGTTGCTCAACCTGACCCGGGAGGCGGCGGCCCGCTACTCGTTCCTGCTGGCCATCCCGGCCGTGGTGATGTCCGGCGTGTTCAGCCTGGGTGACGTCTTCGAGCCGGCCGCACCCGGGACCTCGGTCCCCAGCGTGGCCCAGATGGTGGTGGCGACCGTGATCGCCTTCGCCATCGGGTACGCGGCGATCGCCTGGTTGCTCCGCTACGTCGCGCACCACACCCTGTACGTGTTCGTCCTCTACCGGGTGGCCCTCGGCACCCTCGTGCTGGCGCTGCTGATGACCGGCACCATCTCGGCCACCTGATCCGGCGGGGACGCGTGTGGGCCGGCACCCCGGGTTCGGGGTGCCGGCCCAACGTGTGGGTCAGCTGGTCCAGTGCTCGGCGACCAGGTCGGCGGCCTGGGTCTCCCACTGGGCGTAGTGGTCCGGGTACGCCGACACCTGCACGGTCTGGGCGGCCTTCGTCAGGGGCATGTCCTGCCACCCGTCGACCTGCTTCAGACCCTTCAGGAACGCCGTCGTGGAGTACTCGGGGTCGGTGATCTGCTCGACCGTGCCCCACCCACTCGACGGGCGCTGCTGGAACAGACCCTGCGAGTCGTGGTCGTTGCGGTCACCCAGATGACCCAGGTTCTCCAGCTTCGACTCCTGCAGGCTCGTGGCGATCGCGACCACGGCGGCCCGCTCGTCCATCCCGGCCTTCTTCGTCGCCGCGATGATCGCCTTCACGTTGCCGGTCTGCTCGGCATCCAGAGGGATCCGGGACTGCTCACCCCGCACACCATGCGGCATCAACCTGCCCGTGTCGGGCTTGTCGCCCTGCACCGCCACCGCCACCGGAGTAGCGGCCTGCGCCGGGGACTCCACCGTCGCCGCGGCGACCGGACCGGCGACCACACCGGCGGCGAACGCCACACCGGCCACACCCAGCACACCCTTACGCAGCATCGACAGATTCAACGTGTTCATGGGGGAACTCCCATCAGGGGGTCGACACCCCGGCACCCCAGGGGGAAACAACACAGTGCCAGGGGGTACGAGCACCGTCACGGCACCCGCCACACAACAAGGGGGAAAGACTCACCACCGGCGGAAAGCTCAACTGCCGCCCGTCCACGCCGGTGAACCATGTACAACGACCCGCCACCCGCCGGCATTCCACCGACCGGGCCCGCATACCAGCCCCACCAGCAGCGGGGCGGCTCCTCGGCCGTCGACCCGGTACAACCACCCGCCCACCCCCACCATTCCCTGGGCGCGAACCACCCGATATCCCCCGAACCGGACGCCCGGCCACGGCGTGGAAACGGTCAGACCACGCAGGCCACGTATGTCGCCACCGCCACTCCCGCACGCGGGCCCAGCCCGGCCCCGCCCGGGGTGAACCCCACGCGGGCCCGGCCCCGCCCGGGGTGAACCCCGCATGCGGGTGCTCCGGTGACGTCAGGCCATAGGGTGGTCGCGTGGCGACCCTTCTGCTTCTACGACACGGCCGGACGACGGCGAACGCCGACGGAGGGCTGGCCGGTCGGCAACCGGTCGAACTGGACGAGACGGGTCGGGCGCAGGCCCGCGCGGTCGGCGAGCGGCTGCGTGCCCTGCCGCTGGCCGCCGTGGTGACCAGCCCTCTGGTCCGTTGCCGGCAGACCCTGGAACTGGCCCTGCCCGAGGCGTCCCCGGCCGTCGAGGACGGATTGATCGAGTGCGGATACGGCGAGTGGGAGGGACAGCCGCTCAAGAAGCTGGCCAAGGACCCCCTCTGGCCGGTGGTGCAGCAGCACCCGAGCGCGGCGGTGTTCCCCGGGGGCGAGGCGATGGCCGCGATGGCGGCCCGCGCGGTCGCGGCGGTGCGCTCCTGGGACGCCCGGCTCACCGCCGAGCACGGCCCGGAGGCGGTCTGGTTGGCGTGCAGCCACGGCGATGTGATCAAGGCCATCGTGGCGGACGCGCTCGGCGTGCACCTGGACCTGTTCCAGCGGATCGTCGCCGACCCCGCGTCGGTGACCGCGATCCGGTACACCCCGACCCGACCGTTCCTGCTGCGGCTCAACGACACCGGCGGCGACCTGGCCGGGCTCGTCCCCGCGCCCCGCAAACGGCGACGCCGTACCTCCCGGGCGGCGGATTCGGACGCCGTGGTGGGCGGGGGCGCGGGAGCCGGCCGGTGACCGCCTCCGGCCCGGTGGCGGCCGGCACGCCGAGCCGTCGGTCCGGACGACCATTCTGGGTCGGTGGGGTGCACGCCCGTTCCCACGGCCGGATAGGGTCGTGGGTATGACCCACCAGGTGCACGCCTTCGAACCGCCGGAGCGGTTCGTCGCTGGGACCGTGGGGCCGCCGGGGGAGCGGACGTTCTTCCTCCAGGCGCGCGGCGCTGGCCGGGTGGTCAGTGTCGCGCTGGAGAAGGTCCAGGTTTCCCTGCTGGCCGAGAAGCTGGAGGAACTCCTCACCGAGGCGCAGCGGCGCTTCGGCGTCGAGCTGCCCGAGCTGCCGGCCACCGGTGTGGCCGACAACGACCCGTTGGACACGCCGGTGGACGAGGAGTTCCGGGTCGGCACCCTGGGCCTGGCGTTCGACGTCGACACGTCGACCGTGGTGATCGAGGCGATCGCCGCGGGCGAGACGGAGGTCGAGGTCGAGCTGGATGAGGACGACGACGCCGATGACGATGACGACGACGTGGTCGAACCGGACGAGGACCTGGACCGGCTCCGGGTGCGGCTGACCCCGCAGGAGACCCGCCGGTTCATCGAACGCGCCCGGCGGGTGGTCAACGCCGGGCGGCAGCCCTGCCCGCTCTGCGGCCAGCCGCTCGACCCCGCCGGTCACCTCTGCCCCCGGCACAACGGCTACCACCGGTGACCTTGTCGGACACCCGGCCCTCCGAGGAGGAAAGCGCCGCACTGCGGCTCCTCCGCGAGGGTGAGTTCGCCCTGGAGGGGCGGCTCGTGGACGCCTCCAACACCACCCTGCGCGGCACGCTCACCCTGGACGGGGTGACCGTCCGCTGCGTCTACAAGCCGATCCGCGGCGAGCGCCCGCTCTGGGACTTCCCGGACGGCACGCTCGCCGACCGGGAGGTCGCCGCGTACCTGGTCTCCCGGGCCACCGGCTGGGACCTGGTCCCGCCGACGGTGCTGCGGGACGGGCCGTTCGGCCCCGGCTCGTGTCAGCTCTGGATCGACGAGCCGTCCGACGCCGAACCACTCGTCGGGTTCGTGCCGGCGGACACGGTGCCGCCGCGCTGGTTCCCGATCGCCGCCGCCCGGGACGACGACGGCACGCCGTACGCGCTGGCGCACGCCGACGATCCGCGCCTGGCCCGGCTGGCGGTGCTGGACGCGGTGCTCAACAACGCCGACCGCAAGGGCGGGCACGTGCTGGTCGGCCCGGACGACCGGATCCACGGCGTGGACCACGGGGTGACCTTCCACGTCGACGAGAAGCTGCGCACGGTGCTCTGGGGCTGGTCGGGCCGGCCGCTGCCGGAGGACGCGGTGCGGATGCTCGACGCGCTCGCCGGCCAGGTCGACGGCCCGCTCGGCGAGGACCTGGCCGCGCACCTGACGCTGACCGAGATCCGCCGGCTCGCCGCCCGGATCGACGCGTTGCGGGAGTCCGGCCGTTTCCCCCTGCCGTCGCAGGACTGGCCCGCAGTGCCCTGGCCCCCCATCTGAGCTGCGGGACCTTTCCGGACGCGGGCACGTCCTCAGCGCGCCGGCCCGACCCCACCGGGAGCCTGTCGGGTTGATCACCAACGCGGGGCGTCCCCGCCGTCGTAACGCTCGTTAGGCTGGCGGGCATGGAGTCATGGGCGGGGCACGAGGTGCCGCGGCTGCCGGGCAGGGGCGAGCCGCTGACGTTGTTCGACTCGGCGCGTCGCGGTGCACACCGGAGTGATCCGGAGGGTACGGCGACCATGTACGTCTGCGGCATCACACCGTACGACGCCACCCACCTCGGACACGCCGCGACCATGATCACGTTCGACCTCGTCCAGCGGATGTGGCGGGACGCCGGCCGCGAGGTCCGGTACGTGCAGAACGTCACCGACATCGACGATCCGCTGCTGGAGCGGGCCGAGCGCGACGGCGAGGACTGGAAGGTCCTGGCCATGCGGGAGACGGCCCTGTTCCGCGAGGACATGGAGGCGCTGCGGATCATCCCGCCGGCGCACTACGTCGGCGCGGTCGAGTCGATCCCGGACATCGCCGACCGGGTGCTGCTGCTGCTCAAGGACGGCGCGGCGTACCGGCTCGACGACGGCACCGGGGACGTCTACTTCGACATCGCCGCGACGCCCCGGTTCGGCTACGAGTCCAACCTCTCCCGCGAGGAGATGCTGGAGATCTTCCCGGAGCGGGGTGGCGACCCGCAGCGCCCCGGCAAGCGCGACCCCCTCGACCCGCTGCTGTGGCGCGGCGAGCGCCCCGACGAGCCGTCGTGGCCGGGCGGCGACCTGGGGCCGGGGCGTCCCGGCTGGCACATCGAGTGCGCGGTGATCGCCCTGAACCTGCTCGGTGACCGGATCGACGTCCAGGGCGGCGGCAACGACCTGGTCTTCCCGCACCACGAGTGCTCGGCGGCGCACGCCGAGCGGCTCACCGGCCAGGCCCCGTTCGCCAGCCACTACGTGCACGCCGGCATGATCGGCCTGGACGGCGAGAAGATGTCCAAGTCCCGGGGCAACCTGGTCTTCGTGTCCCGGCTGCGGGCCGACCGGGTCGACCCGATGGCGGTGCGGCTGGCCCTGATGACCGGGCACTACCGCAGTGACCGGTCCTGGACCGACGACCTGCTCACCGCCGCCGGGGAGCGCCTGGCCCGCTGGCGGCGCGCCGCCGTCGCCCCCGCCGGGCCGTCCGGGGTGGCGCTGCTGGCCGGGGTACGCCGACGCCTCGCCGACGACCTGGACACCCCGGGCGCGTTGGCGCTGGTCGACCGGTGGGCCGAGGAGACGCTGGCCGGCGCCGCGGACGACCCGGACGCCCCGGCACTGGTCGCCACGACGGTGGACGCCCTGCTCGGTATCCGCCTCTGAGCCACTGACCCGGACGGTCACCGCCGCCGTGTGCGGTGGCCGGCCGGCGGTCAGCCGAGCACGAGGCCCGGGTCCGGGTCGGGTTCCGGCGTCGGGCCGGGGACCCGGTACTCCTCGGTCAGCGTGGTCATCGGCCCCGGCCAGGTGGCCTGCGCCACCTCGATCGGCTTGCGCGCGCCGTCGTACGCCACGTGCAGCAGGTGCAGCACCGGCGTGTCCGGCCGGATCTGGAGGGTCTCCGCCTCCTCCCGGCTGGGCTGGCGGGCGCTGATCGTGTCGGTGGCGGTGACGTACCGCCGGCCGATGGCCTCCTCCGCCTCCTGGTAGAGCGGGCGGCCGAACGCCTCGGCCCGCTCCAGGGAGGTGCCGGCGGTGTCGGCCGGCAGGAACCAGGACGCGCCGACCTCGACCGGGGACTCCTCGGTGCGCACCAGGTGCCGCCGGACGAGCAGTTCGGTGCCGTCCGGCACGCCGAAGGCGTCGGCGACCTCGGGCGGGGCGGGGGCGCGTCCCACTCCGACCAGCTGCTGCCGGTACCGGGCGGCGAGGTCGGTGTGATAGCCGCGGAAGCCGCCGTACCGGCCCCGGGAGAGCCGGTTGAGTCGCCGCCGGGTGCCCCGGACGTACGTACCCGAGCCGGGTTTGGTGATCAGGACCCCCTCGACCCGCAGCTGGTCGACGGCGCGCTGGACGGTCTGCTTCGCCACCCCGAACATCTCGGCGATGGCCGGGATGGACGGCAGCCGCTCGCCCGGTGCCCAGTCGCCGCGCCGGACCCGGGCCTTCAGTTGGTCGGCGATCTGGCGGTGCGGGAACTCGGCGGCTCCCGGGTTGATCTGCACGGCCTTCCTCCCACCGATTGACAGCTAGGTTCCTAGGATGCCCTACACGGGGTGGTCACGGCTACCCCCTCCGCCATCGCGCAGCCGACAAAAGGGACGGCGAGGTGGCGAGGGCCACCTACCGTGTCGCTCAATTCACCTCATCGACGAAAAGGCGGCACGAGATGACAGCTGTCCGAGAACGCGCGATCCGGCGCAGCCCGCTGACCCGCATCGTCGCGACGATCCTCGCGGCCGTGACGCTGACGCTGGGACTGACCGTGGTGGCCAACGTCACCACCGCAGCGCCGGCCCAGGCTCTCTGCTCCACCCCCGCCATCACGGGCAACTGGTCCAACATCGACGCCGCCAGTTCCGGCGTGGTGCGGGTGGAGATCCGTTTCACCTGTAGCGACACGGTGGTCTGCGACGCGGAGACCGGGGTCTGCACCCGACCGCCGTCGACGCTCGACATCCGCCCGTTCGGCGCGTGCAGCCCGACCGCCTGTGACTGGGGCTGGCGGACCACCACGGCGATGGGCGACGGATGGGTGCGGGCGTTGTACCACCACAGTTGGGCGACGAAGGACGTCTGGGCCCGCACCGAGGTCTGGCACGGGCAGACGTTCCTGCGGGTGTGGATCTACACCGACTACACCGACGGGCGCACCGACCGCGAGACCAACGAGTGGTTCCTGAAGTGACCGGTCGCTGACCAGGGCGAGCCGGCGGACCTGAGTCGGCCCCGCCCACCGACGACCACGGCGGGTCGCCCGGTCCCGGGACCGGGCGACCCGCCGGCCGCTGCACCAGCCGCCTCCACACGCCGGAAGGGCGGACCGCGACGATCCGGCGGCCCCGAGGGCCGGCGTGCCGGGGTTACCAGGACCCGGCGGTGGGACCGGCGGAACCACCCCGGCGACGCAGGTACTTCTCGAACTCCTGGGCGATCTCGTCCCCGGTCAGCGGGGTGATGCCGGCGTCGCCGACCCGCTCCTCCAACTCCCGGACGTACTCACCGAGTTCGGCGTCCTGCTCGGCGGCGCTGCGCACCCGCTGCTCCCACTCGGCGGCCTCCTCGGCCAGGTCGGCCATGGGCACCGGCAGGTCGAGCACCTCCTCGACCCGGTGCAGCAGGGCGAGGGTGGCCTTCGGGCAGGGCGGGTTGTTGGCGTAGTGCGGCACGTGCACCCAGAACGAGACCGCGTCCACCTCGGCCCGCGTGCAGGCGTCGTGGAGCACCCCGACGATGCCGGTCGGGCCGTCGTACCGGGTGGGGGTGAGCTGGTAGCGCTGGGCGGCCTCGGCGTCCGAGGCGCTGCCGCTGATCGGCAGGGGCCGGGTGTACGGAACGTCGGCCAGCAGCGCGCCGAGCAGCACCACCCGCTCGACCTCCAGGCTGTGGCACAGCTCCAGCACCTGCTCGCAGAAGGTGCGCCACCGCATGCTCGGCTCGATGCCCCGGATCAGCACCACGTCCCGTTCGGTCCCCTCCGGGCTGGCCACCATGAACCGGGTGGTGGGCCACTCGACCCGTCGGGTGGCCCCGTCGGCCATGGTGACCGTCGGCCGGCTGACCTGGAAGTCGTAGAAGTCCTCCGGGTCGATCTCGGTGACCTGACGGGCCTGCCAGACCTGCTCCAGGTGCTCCACCGCGGCGGTGGAGGCGTCCGCGGCGTCGTTCCAGCCCTCGAAGGCGGCGATGGCCACCGGAGAGCGCAGCACCGGCAGCCCGTCGAACTCGGTCACGCCGTCACCTCACCCTGCTCGTTCCGGCCGACGCCGGCACCACGGACGGTGGTGCGGTGGCCCCGCGCGGTGGCGTCCCTGTTGTCCCTCACGTCGCCAGCCTACGTCCCGGCGCCGCATGCGGCCCGTCGGCCGCGCCGGTCGGTGGCCCGGGCCGGTCGTCCCGGCGTACCGGATGCGGTCGGTGGCCGTGCGGGGCCGGACCGTGCGGGCGGTCTCCGGCAGAATGTGGGAGCGACGAGTACCGCTCCACCACGACGCGAGATTCCGCACTAACCTGAACGTGTGCGGACCTCGTTGCTGAATGCGCTGTCAGACCGGATCCTCGTCGCCGACGGCGCGATGGGGACGATGCTCCAGGCGGCCGACCTGACTCTCGACGACTTCGAGAGCTACGAAGGCTGCAACGAGATCCTCAACGTGACCAGGCCGGACGTGGTGCGGTCGGTCCACGAGGCCTACCTCGCCGCCGGAAGTGACTGCGTCGAGACGAACACCTTCGGTGCGAACCTCGCGAACCTCGGCGAGTACGACATCCAGCACCGCATCTGGGAGCTGTCCGAGGCCGGCGCGCGGATCGCCCGGGAGGCGGCCGACGCGTGGAGCACGCCGGAGCGTCCCCGGTTCGTGCTCGGTTCCATCGGGCCCGGCACCAAGCTGCCGACCCTGGGGCACGCGGCGTACGCGACGTTGCGGGACGCGTACCAGCAGAACGCCGCCGGTCTGATCGCCGGTGGTGCGGACGCGCTGATCGTGGAGACCAGCCAGGACCTGTTGCAGGTCAAGGCGGCCGTGGTCGGCTCCCGTCGGGCGATGGCCGAGGCCGGGACGACGGTACCGCTGATCTGCCACGTCACCGTCGAGACCACCGGCACGATGCTGCTGGGCAGTGAGATCGGTGCGGCGCTGACCGCCCTGGAGCCGCTGGGCATCGACCTGATCGGGCTGAACTGCGCCACCGGCCCGGCGGAGATGAGCGAGCACCTGCGCTACCTCTCCCAGCACGCCCGGGTGCCGCTGTCGGTGATGCCGAACGCGGGCCTGCCCCAGCTGACCGCCGACGGGGCGGTCTACCCGCTCACCCCGCAGGAGCTGGCCGACGCGCTGGAGCGGTTCGTCACCGAGTACGGCGTCTCGCTCGTCGGTGGCTGCTGCGGCACCACGCCGGAGCACATCCGGGTGGTCTCCGAGCGGCTGCACGGCGTCCGGCCTGCGCCCCGGCAGCCGGTGCAGGAGCCGGGGGTCTCCTCGATCTACCACAACGTGCCCTTCGCCCAGGACGCCACGGTGCTGATGGTGGGGGAGCGGACCAACGCCAACGGTTCCAAGGCGTTCCGCGAGGCGATGCTCGCCGGGGACTGGCAGTCCTGTGTGGAGATCGCCCGGGGTCAGGCCCGGGACGGCTCGCACCTGCTCGACCTGTGTGTGGACTATGTCGGCCGGGACGGTACGCAGGACATGCGGGAGCTGGCCGGGCGGTTCGCCACGGCCTCCACCCTGCCGATCATGCTGGACTCGACCGAGCCGCAGGTGATCGAGGCCGGGCTGGAGATGCTCGGCGGCCGGTGCGTGGTCAATTCGGTCAACTACGAGGACGGTGACGGGCCGGAGTCCCGCTTCGGTCGGGTGATGCCGGTGATCAGGGAGCACGGCGCCGCGGTGGTGGTGATGTGCATCGACGAGGAGGGGCAGGCCCGCACCGCGGCGGACAAGGTCCGCATCGCCTCCCGCATCATCGACGACCTGACCGGCCGCTGGGGCATGCGGCTGCCGGACATCATGGTCGACACGCTGACCTTCCCGATCTCCACCGGCCAGGAGGAGACCCGCCGCGACGCGATCGAGACCATCGAGGCGATCCGGGAGATCACCCGGCGGTACCCGGGGATCAACTTCACTCTGGGCGTCTCGAACGTCTCCTTCGGACTGAACCCGGCCGCCCGGCAGGTGCTCAACTCGGTCTTCCTGCACGAGTGCGTGGAGGCCGGGCTGACCAGCGCGATCGTGCACGCCAGCAAGATCCTGCCGATGACGAAGATCCCGGCGGAGCAGCGCGAGGTCGCCCTCGACATGGTCTACGACCGCCGTCGTGAGGGGTACGACCCGCTCCAGCGTTTCATCGACCTCTTCGAGGGTGTGGACGCCGCCTCCGCGCGGGCGACCCGGGCGGAGGAGTTGGCCGCGCTGCCGTTGGAGGAGCGGCTCAAGCGCCGGATCATCGACGGCGAGCGCAACGGCCTGGAGGCTGACCTCGAGGCGGCGATGGCCGCCGGCACGGCGCCCCTGTTGATCATCAACGACATCCTGCTGGACGGCATGAAGGTGGTCGGTGAGCTGTTCGGCTCCGGCCAGATGCAGTTGCCGTTCGTGCTCCAGTCCGCCGAGGTGATGAAGACCGCGGTGGCGTACCTCGAACCGCACATGGAGAAGGCCGACGACGGCGGCAAGGGCCGGATCGTGCTGGCCACGGTCAAGGGCGACGTGCACGACATCGGCAAGAACCTGGTCGACATCATCCTGTCGAACAACGGCTACGAGGTCGTGAACATCGGCATCAAGCAGCCGGTCAACGCGATCCTGGAGGCCGCCGAGCAGCACCGGGCGGACGCGATCGGCATGTCCGGCCTGCTGGTCAAGAGCACCGTCATCATGAAGGAGAACCTCGCCGAGATGGCCGCCCGCGGCGTGGCCGAGCGGTGGCCGGTGCTGCTGGGCGGCGCGGCGCTGACCCGCGCCTACGTCGAGGACGACCTGCGGGCGATGTTCCCCGGCGACGTGTACTACGCCCGGGACGCGTTCGAGGGGCTGGCCCTGATGGACCGGGTGATGACGGCCAAGCGCGGTGGCGCGCCGGTGGTGGATCCGGAGCGGGAGGCGGCGCTGGCGGCCCGGCGGGCGCGCCGCGAGCGGCAGCGGGCGATGGTCACCGAGTCGCTGCCGGAGTTGGACGACGCCTCGGTCCGCTCGGACGTGGCGACCGACGTGGAGGTGCCCGCCCCGCCGTTCTTCGGCACCCGGGTGGTCAAGGGCCTGCCGCTGGCCGAGTACGCGGCGCTGCTCGACGAGCGGGCGACGTTCCTCGGCCAGTGGGGGCTGCGTGGTTCCCGGGGCGGCGACGGGCCGTCGTACGAGGAGTTGGTGGAGACCGAGGGGCGGCCCCGGCTGCGGTACTGGCTGGACCGGCTGACCGCCGACAAGGTCCTCGAGGCGGCGGTGGTGTACGGGTACTTCCCGGCCTACGCCGAGGGCAACGACCTGGTGGTGCTGGACGAGAACGGCCACAGCGAGCGGGCCCGGTTCTCGTTCCCCCGGCAGCGGCAGGAGCGGCGGCTCTGCCTGGCCGACTTCTTCAAGCCGCACGGCGACCAGTTGGACGTGGTGGCGTTGCAGTTGGTCACCGTCGGCCAGCCGATCAGCGAGTACACGGCGAAGATGTTCGCCCGCAACGAGTACCGCGACTACCTGGAGGTGCACGGGCTCTCCGTGCAGCTCACCGAGGCCCTCGCCGAGTACTGGCACCGGCGGGTGCGGTCCGAGCTGACGCTGCCGTCGGGGCGTACCGTCGCCGACGACGACCCGGCGGACCTGGCCGGGCTGCTGCGCAGCGACTACCGGGGTTGCCGGTACGCGTTCGGCTACCCGGCCTGCCCGGACCTGGAGGACCGGGCCAAGATCGTGGAGCTGCTCGGGGCGGAACGGATCGGGGTGCGGTTGTCGGAGGAGTTCCAGTTGGAGCCGGAGCAGGCGACCGACGCGATCGTGGTGCACCACCCGGAGGCGAACTACTTCAACGCCAAGTGACGTCGTAACCCTGTCTGAGCTGCGCAAACACTGCCCGGGCACCCGTCTAGGCCGTGGTCGGGCCGTCGGGGTGCTCCGGGTCGTGACCGAAGGCGGCGTCGATCGGTCAGCCACGCCTGGCGTCTCCTGTCGCTGTCGACAGCAACGGTGACAGCAATGAGCTGGGACAAGGACAGCCGGCAGCGGCCGAACCCGAACCTTCGCCCGAGGTCGCGTACGTGGATGGATCCTCCAGACGGAGCGCCCAGAACTTACAAGCGAGGGTTGTGGAGCTCTGCTCTACTGGTCAGATGCGTGGCCGCCTTGTCCTTTGCGTCGCCTCACTGATCATGGGCGTGATCACGGCAGGGACCGGACTCGCGGTGGCCTTGGGATACATCGAGCAGCCAGGGCCCTTCAACGAGGCGATACTGGGTGGTGTAGGTGGAGCGACGGCCGGGGCGAGCTTCCGCCGCTGGAAGAGGTTCCGGTCCTCGGACTTGGGGCGATTACGGGGCACCAGACAGGGTGAAGCGTCAGCGACCAGCCACCAGTGATTCGAGCCCGGGGTTGGGCGTAACCGGCCTGCCGAGCAGCCCGGCGCAGGTCGCGGGAGATTACATCAAGTACCGCTGCAAGTCTGACCCTATCCGTGGTCACCTCTTGAGCCCGGTAGCCAATGCCGCAAGGACGGCCCGGGGAGCGAGGCAACCGAGCAGCCCGTAGAGCGATCGCTACGGCCCAGAACAAACCCTCCACCGCGAGGCTGGATGGTAGGCGCTTGTTCGGATCGGCCCGGAGTCGGTGCGTCACAACCTGGTTGACGATCACGGCGGACACTCGCGGACGAGCCGGGATGCTGCCGGATCGGTTCAGCAGGTAAGCCGCCTTTCAGCCAGATGAGCAGGCCGTCTCGGTCGCCGGGGGCGCGAGGAGCCAGGCCGTCACCAGGCTGTGGAACGCTGACCGATGATGCCCACCGGCGATCGATGCCTAACGTTTGCACAGCTCAGAGTGTCGATCGGTGTCCTTTGACCGGTTCGCCTGGCACCCGGAACCAGTTCAACGCCAGGTAGGTCCGGCAGGCAACAGGGGCGGAAGGTGCCGGCGTGACGGCCTCGGCCGCGTGTCCGGACCGCGACAGGCCGGATGGGACGGGTCGGACGCGCACTAGGATGTGGTCGATGCGGGTTCTTCCCCTCGGACGCGCGACGTTGGCCACCACGCTGTCCGCTGTCCTGACTGCGGCGTGTGGTGCCGGTGCGCCGTCCCCGTCGCGCAGCCCGTCTTCGTCGGCTTCGGTGGCCGGCGGGTCCCCGGCGGCTTCGGGGAGTCCGCCCGAGCGTTGCGAGGCCGGTGTGCTGTCGAACCCGGCGAAGGGCGGAGGAAGCGACCTCAAGGTGAGGATCCTCCGTCAGCAGGGCGGCGGTCCGGGGTGGGACATCGCGCTGCCGGCGGCCTCCGTGAAGTCCTTTCCGGAGTTCACCGGCGACGCCGAGGCGTCCGACACGTCGGATTCCTTCGCTCGGGCCTTCGACGAGGGTGGCGCGTTCTCCCACGACGGGGCCGTCATCGAGTTGTCGTTGTACAACCGTCGGTCCAACTGGCTCACGATCCACGACATCCGGGTCGTCAACAAGCGGATCGTGTGTCCACCCGAGGGCCTGCTGTTCCTGGAGGGCAACGAAGGCGGTGGGTTGGTGGACCTGGTCTACTCGCTGGACGCCGCGGCACCGGTCGCCCACACCAGGAGCGCGAGCGGGGAGATCAGCACCGAGCCGTACTTCACCAACGACGTGATCGAGGTTGAGCCGACGGACCAGGCCACCGTTCAGATGGACATGAGCGGGGTCAGGTTCGCGTACGAGTTCGACATCGCGATCGACTACTCGGTCGGCGGGGAGAGCCGAAGCCAGCTCGTGCGGCGTCGGAACGGTCCCTTCCGGGTCACCACCGCGCTCTGCCCGAGCCCTGGCATGCGTTCCCGGTTGAGCGAGGGCGACGTGCAGCGCCTCAAGGCGCAGCGGTACGGACTCGTCCGGCGGCGGCTGTCGCAGGTCGATTCGGCCGGCCGGTACGTGTACGAGAACGTCACGACTACCGAGTTCGTCCGGTCATGCCCGACCTGGTGAGACGCGAGTGGCAGCGTACGTCGTCCGGGTTGTACGTCCCGAAGCGTGACGACGGTCCCGGTGACTGCTCTCCGTACGAGCAGGAGGATCTGAAGTACACGCGGCGGCAGACCCTGGCCGCGCTGGTCGGTGCGGTCCTCTCCCTATTGGCGCTGATCGGGTCCGGGACCGCCCTGGTCTACACCGCCGAGGCGTGGGACGACCAGCAGACCCTCCTCGAGCAGCAGATCGCCCTCAACCGGGTCAACCAGGAGCGCGAGCGGCGGGTGTACAGCTCCCGGGTCGCCCTCTGGGCGACGATCGGCACCGACTTCAGCAGTGTCAAACCGGCCGGTGTGGACGTACACGTGCAGAACCGTTCGCCCGTTCCGCTTCGGCGGGTGCGTCTGCTGGTGCCGTTGGAGTCCGGACGTGTCGCCGAGGCCCGGATCGCGGACGTGCCGCCCTGTGTCGTCCGGACGATGCGGGTCGCCTCTCCGGTTGGTGAGCGTTTCGCCGACGCGCGCGAGCAGTGGCTGGGATACACCCCCGTGGTACTGGAGTTCGAGGAGACCGGGCGGTTCTGGCGTCTCGGCGACGGTGGTCTGACGCTGACAGGGGCCGACGTCACTGCGTACGCCGACCGGTTGCGACTGGCAGCGCCGGCGGAGAGCCCGGTCGGGGACTGCGGCGAGGGCGCCTAGTACTCCAGCCGAGTCCCGGCGAGTGCGGCTGGAACACCGGGACGTCGGTGAGTCGATCGGGTGCGGTCGGCGTCCGGAGGAGGAGACGTTCATCCAGGCCGTCAACGGTTGGCGCCGCGGGCGGAGCCGATCACCAGGAAGGTGCTGTCGGGCCACACGTAGGAATTGGCGCCACCCGGCTCGGCCGGCCGGAGGAAGACGATCCGCACGAGGCGGGGCCACCAGCGGGTCGGCTCCGACCAGGAGCACGTGACCCGCCGCTCGCCCGTGTCGGCGCAGTCCCCGACCTGTTTCCATCCGCCGAGCTGACCGGCGATCCCGGACCGGACCTGATCCCAGGTGGTGGCGGGCGGCATGGCATAGGTTTCCACCTCCGGAACACCGCGATCGTTGCGCAGATCGGTGAAGACCTCGGACGTCCGGTTGTCGACGACCACTGTGTATCCGCCCTCGGGCAGCACGGTCGACGCCCCCGTCGGCGCCGCGATGGGAACCGGCTCGCCGGCCGCCATCCAGCGCACCCCGGCCACCGCCGCCGCAGCCAGCACGATGATCGCCCCTGCTATGGCAAGAAGTACTCGCACAGCCGGGAGTCTATGAACACGAGGCCAGCCGGCCGAGCCGGTATGGCCCGCCGGTTGGGTAGACCGCCTCCATCACCGCTGGAGACCGGTTCTGGACCTGGATCGCGTCGGCCCGGTACGGGTGCACAGGACTGCTCTTCCGGACCAGATCCCCAGGCGCGAGACAGCCGGGCCCTCCGGGCGGTGGAGTGCATCATCGAGGCGGGTGGGGGGTACAGCTGGCGGCGTGGCACCGATGCTGGGGAGGGCACCGTGCAGCGTATTTCCACAGGGCGGATCGGTGGGCTGCTGGTGGCGGCGGTCGTGGCGGGGGCCTGCGCGGTCGGCCCGGTGACCGACGGCGGGGACGGCGGGCCACCGGAGCCGGGCACGACCGCGCAGGACGGGACCACCCGGGCGGACACCCCGACGAACGTCGAGGAGTTCAAGAAGGACATCGACGACGCGGTCCGTTCGGCCGAGACGTACTGGTCGGCGCAGTTCCGGGCCTCCGGGGAGCGGTTCCGGCCGATCCGGCGGATCATCCCGTACCAGCGGGAGGGCGAGGTGTCCTGCGGCGGGCAGGCGCTGCCGCGCAACAACGCGGTGTACTGCTCGGCGGGGGACTTCATCGCCTACGACGTGAACTGGGCGGTGGCGGCGTTCCGGCAGATCGGTGACGCGTTCCTGTACTACCTGCTCGGCCACGAGTACGCGCACGGCATCCAGACCCGGTTACGCGTCCGCTACCAGTACACGATCGAGCAGGAACTCCAGGCCGACTGCATGGCCGGGGCGTACCTGGGCGGCGTCATCGAGGCGAAGGTGCTGACGCTGGAGGAGGGTGACCTGGAGGAGTTCCGGGAGGGGCTGCTCGCGGTGGGTGACCAGTCGGGGCAGCCGTGGTTCGCCGAGGGTTCGCACGGCTCGGCCGAGCAGCGCACCCAGGCGTTCTTCAACGGGTACGAGAAGACCCTCTCCGCCTGCGGTCTGGGCTGACCGGCGGTTGACCCACGTCTCCCCGCCGGGGACCGGTGCCGCCGGCGGCGGGCGGGGCTGCGAGGATCGCCGGGACCGCCGTACCCAGGGAGGATACGCTGAGCAGCCAGCCACCCGCCGCCGTGCTCTTCGACATGGACGGCACCCTCGTCGACAGTGAGAAACTCTGGGACGTCGCCCTCTACGAGCTGGCCGTCGAGTACGGGGGCACGCTCTCCGAGGCGGCCCGGCTCGCCATGGTGGGCACCAGCATGGACGTCTCGATGGAGATCCTGCACGCCGACCTGGCGCAACCGTGGCGCGACCCGCGGGCCAGCGCGGCGTGGATCGACGACCGGATCGTGGAGTTGTTCCGGACCGGCCTGCGGTGGCGTCCCGGTGCGTCCGACCTGCTTCGCGCGGTCCGCGATGCGGGCCTGCCGACCGCCCTGGTCACCTCCAGTGGCCGGCGGCTGGTGGAGATCGCCCTGGACACCCTCGGCCGGGACAGCTTCGACGTGGTGGTCTGTGGCGACGAGGTGGAGGCGACGAAGCCGCACCCCGAGCCGTATCTGACGGCGGCGCGGCTGCTCGGCGTGCCGATCGACCGGTGCGTGGCGATCGAGGACTCGCCGGCCGGGGTGGCCAGCGCGTTGGCCGCCGGGGCGGCGGTGCTGGCGGTGCCGGTCGAGGTGCCGGTTGAGGTGGTCGACGGGGTGCACCTGCGGGAGAGCCTCGACGGCGTGGACCTGGCGGTGCTGGCCGCCCTGCTCCGCTCCGTCCCACCCGCCCGGTAGCGCTGATCGGCCCGCTTGCCGTGCTGTTGCTCGTCGGGTGGTAGGAGGGGTCCCCTGCTCCTCAAAAAGCGGTAACAGGGGACCCCTCCTACCTACCAACCCACCACGTCAGTCGTGCGCGATCGCGCCGAGGACGTTGATCCGGGCGGCGCGGGTCGCCGGGACGACCGCGGCGATCACCCCGATCAGCGCGGCGAGCCCCAGGAACACGCCCATCTGCGACCAGGGCAGAACCAGCTTGGTGAAACCCTCGTCCTCCAGGGCCCGGACCACGGCGGCGCCGAGACCGGAGCCGACCACCACGCCGAGCAGCGCGCCGAAGACCGAGATCACCACCGCCTCGACGGTGATCATCCGCATGGTCTGGGACCGCCGCAGCCCGATCGCCCGCAGCAGGCCGAGTTCGCGGGTGCGTTCCAGCACCGACAGGGCCAGCGTGTTGACGATCCCGAGCACGGCGATCACGATCGCCAGCGCCAGCAGGATCTGGATCATCGTGAGGAGTTGGTCGAACTGGCCGGTCTGCTGCTCGACGAAGGCGGCCCGGTCGGCGACCGACACCTCCGGGCTGTCGGCGACCAGTTCCTCCAGCCGGGACTGCACCGGCCCGATACTGGTGCCGTCGGTGAGCTGCACCAGCGCCAGGTACGGCTGCGGGACGGTGAAGTCCGCTGCGCTCTCCCGGGGCAGCACGTACGAGCCGGGCAGCCGGTCCTCGGGCACGATGGCGGCAACCGTGTAGGTGTGTCGGGCACCCCGCGCGAACTGGATGGTGAGGGTGTCGCCGACCGCCTTGCCGCGGTTGCGCGCCACCGGCTCGCTCAACGCGATCTGGTCGGGCCGGAGGGTGGCGAGGGTGCCGGAGGTGGCCTTCGCGTGGTAGATCCGTCCGGCCGCCGCCAGGTCGGTGGCGGCGTTGACGTAGCGCCGCTCGCCGTCGACCTCGGCGAAGTCGTTGAACAGCCCGACGACGGTGCCGACCCCGGGCAGCGCGGCGGCCTGGTCGATCACTGCCGGATCGAACGTCGGCTGGCGGGGGCCGGTCTGCGCCCCGGAGATGGTCAGCTCGGCGTCGATGGTGTTCGTCGTCTGGTCGGCGATCGTGGACTTCGCCGAGTCGAGCACCACGGTCACCCCGGTGACCAGGGCGATGCCGACCATCAGCGCGGCGGCGGTGATGGCGGTGCGGCGCGGGTTGCGACCGGAGTTGAGCCGGCCCAGCTTGCCCGGCACGGACCAGGCGAAGATCGCGCCCAGCAGGGAGACCACCGGCCGGCTGATCAGCGGCGTGAGCAGCGCCACCCCGACGAAGGTGAACAGCACCCCGCCGAGGATGGCGGCCAGGGTGTTCCCACCGGCGTTGTCGGTCAGACCCAGGGCGAGCAGGACGGCGCCGACCGTGGTGACCACCGCGCCGGAGACGGTGACCCGGGTCAGCGGCCGGTCCGGGGTGGCCACGTCCTGCATCGCCGCGATCGGCGGGATCCGGGACGCCCGCAGCGCCGGCAGCAGCGCCGCCACCAGCGTGATCAGCATGCCCACCGCGAAGGAGCTGATCACCGCCGCCGGGGGCACGGCCAGTCCGGCCAGGGCGAGACCGCCGGCGAACTGCCCGAAGACGTACGCCAGCAGCGCGCCGATACCGATGCCGGCGGCGAGGCCCAGCAGCGAGGCGAGCAGCCCCACCGCGATCGCCTCCAGGACCACCGAACCGATGATCTGCCGGCTGCTCGCCCCGATCGCCCGCATCAGGGCCAGTTCCCGGGTGCGCTGCGCCACGATGATCGAGAACGTGTTGAGGATGAGGAAGGTGCCGACCAGCAGGGCCACCCCGGCGAAGCCGAGCAGGATCTGGTTGAAGAAGGAGAGCCCCTCCTTGAGCCCGGCCGAGGCGGCCTCGGAGGCCTGCTCGCCGGTCTTCACGTCGTACTCGGCGCCGAGGACACCCGCCACGTCGTCGCGCAGCGCCTCGGGGCGTACGCCGTCGTCGGCGCGGACGGCGATGCTGCTGTACGTGCCGGGCTGGCCGAGCATCAGTCGCTGCGCCACCGGCGTGGTGAACATGACCTCGTGCGCGCCACCGATGCTGTCCCGGTCGCCGCTGTAGCCGAAGACCCCGACCAGGGTGAACTCGCGCTTCGGTTCGAGGGTGAGCACCCCGACCCGGTCACCGACGGACACCTTCGCCGCCTCGGCGAGGGCCGCGTTGATGACGATCTCGTCGTCGGCGCGGGGTTCGCGTCCCTCGCGCAGCCGCACCAGGTCGCTCTCGCCGAGCCAGTTGCCGCCCAGCTGCGGCGGGCCGACGGTGGGCACCACCTTGCCGTTGCTGCCGATCAGGCGGGCACCCTGCCCGGCGACCACACCGGTGGCCTCGGCCACCCCGGGCAGCGCGTCGACCTTCTCCAGGACGGCGGCCGGGAACGGGGGCGCGACCTGCTCGCCCTCGGTCTCGTCAGCCGCGATCTTCGGCTTGGTGGTGACGTTGACGTCGATTCCCTCGAACGCGTCGGCGAAGATCGCGTCGAACGAGCGGCCGAGGGTGTCGGTGAGCACGAACGCGCCGGAGACGAACATGACGCCCAGCACCACCGCCAGGCCGGACAGCAGCAGGCGGACCTTCCGGGCCAGCAGGCTCTTCAGCGTCGCCCGGAACATCAGTTGCTCACCTCGGTCACCGGGGTGTCCAGCTTCTTCATGGTGTCGAGCACGGTGTCGGCGGTCGGCTCGATCAGTTCGGAGACGATCTGCCCGTCGGCGAGGAAAACCACCCGGTCGGCGTACGCGGCGGCCGTCGGGTCGTGGGTGACCATCACGATGGTCTGCCCGTGCTCCCGGACCGATTCGCGCAGGAAGCGGAGCACCTCCGCGCCGGAGCGGGAGTCCAGGTTGCCGGTCGGCTCGTCGGCGAAGATCACGTCCGGGCGGGAGACCAGGGCGCGGGCGCAGGCGACCCGCTGCTGCTGGCCGCCGGAGAGCTGGCTCGGCCGGTGGTCCAGCCGGTCCCGCAGGCCGACCGTGTCGATCACCGTGTCGTACCAGGCCGGATCGGGTTTGCGCCCGGCGATCGACAGCGGCAGCAGGATGTTCTCCTTGGCGGTCAGCGTCGGCAGCAGGTTGAACTGCTGGAAGATGAAACCGACCTGGTCGCGGCGGAGTTTCGTCAGCCCGGCGTCCTTCAGCCCGGTCACCGTGGTGTCCCCGATCGACACGGTGCCCCGGGTCACCGTGTCCAGCCCGGCCAGGCAGTGCATCAACGTCGACTTGCCCGAACCGGACGGGCCCATGATCGCGGTGAAGCGGCCACGTTCGAACTCCACGTTGACCCCGCGCAACGCGAGGACCTGGGCCTCGCCGCTGCCGTACACCTTCCACACCTCATCGGCGCGGGCCGCGACCTGCGCGTGGCGGTCCACCGTAACGGTCACCGTTCCCCCTCAATTAGCTTCCTGCCGCCGCACCGCCCCCGCTGGTCGGTGCGGCATGGTGTCATCCTCGGTGCCCGGCCGAGCCGATCCGTCCGCCCGGAGGCGGAACAGGAACGGATTTTCGGCTGCGGGTGGGCCCCCATCCGTCCTCGGGGTCAGCCCTGAGTCACGCCGCCCGGGCCGTGGCCGGCGGCGGGTGCCGACGTCACGTCCGGGACAGACGACGCAACGGGCCGTTCCCGTGCGTCACGCTACGTGACCCGGGCAAACCGGGAGAGCGGGTCGGTGAGGGTCAGCCCCGGGGACGGACCAGCCCCGACTCGTACGCCAGCACCACCGCCTGCACCCGGTCCCGCAGGCCGAGCTTGGTCAGGACGTGCCCGACATGGGTCTTGATCGTCGTCTCGCTGACCGACAACGCCCGCGCGATCTCGGCGTTGGACAGGCCCCGGGCGACCTGCACCAGCACCTCCCGTTCCCGGTCGGTCAGCGAGCCCAGCGCCTTCGGTGGCGTGGACGACGGGTCGGGCAGCAGGTCGGCGAAGCGGTCCAGCAGCCGCTTGAGGATCCGGGGCGCCACCACCGCCTCGCCCGCCGCGACCGTCCGGATCGCGGTGACCAGATCCTCGGCCGGCACGTCCTTGGCGAGGAAACCGCTGGCCCCGGCGCGCAACGCCCCCACCACGTACTCGTCGAGGTCGAAGGTGGTCAGGATCAGCACCCGCACCGGCAGCCGTGCGTCGACGATCGCGCGGGTCGCCGCCACCCCGTCCATCCGGGGCATCCGGATGTCCATCAGCACCACGTCCGGCAGGAGCCGGCGGGACAGGTCCACCGCCTCGACACCGTCACCGGCCTCGGCGACGATGTCCAGGTCGTCCTCCGCCCCCAGCACCATCCGGAAGCCGGTACGCAGCAGCGGCTGGTCGTCGGCGAGCAGCACCCGCACCGGCCGCGTCGTACCCTCGGTCATGCCACACTCCTGCCGCGCCGGGTGCCCACGCCCCTGCCGGGGGCGAGCTGGTCCATCGGTAACGTCGCGCTGACCCGGTAACCGCCGCCGGGACGCCGGCCGGTGCGCAGAACCCCACCGTAGAGGCCGACCCGTTCGCGCATACCGACCAACCCGTGTCCGATCCGGTCGGGTGCGTCACGCCCGGGGCCCCGGCCGGTGTCGGTGATCTCCACGTCCAGCGACACGTCGCCGAAGGTCAGGGCGACCTGCGCGGTGGCCGGGCCGGCGTGCTTGAGCGCGTTGGTCAGCGCCTCCTGCACGATCCGGTAGACGGTCAGGGTCACCCCCTCCTCCAGCGGGCCGGGGGTGCCCTCCACGGTCAGCGTCACCGGCAGTCCCGCCTCGCGTACCTGCTCGACCAGCGACTCGATGCCGGCCAGGCCGGGCTGCGGGGCCAGTTCGGCGGCCGGCTCGTCGGTGCGCAGCACGTCCAGCAGCCGCCGCATCTCCCGCAGGGTGGCCCGGCTGGTGTCCTCGATGGTGGCGATGGCCTCGTCGGCGGCGTCCGGGTCGCGGCGCAGCACCCGACGGGCGCCCGTGGCGAGCACCCCCATCACGCTGACGTGGTGGGCCACCACGTCGTGCAGCTCCCGGGCGATGCGTCGCCGCTCGTCGGCGACCGCCTGCTCGGCCAGGGACCGCTGGTTCGCCTCCGCCACCCGGGCCCGCTCCCGGAGCGCCTCGGTGGAGGCCCGGCGGGCGTGCACCGCCCGGCCCACCGAGAACGACACCAGGCCCACCAGCAGGTTGTTCAGCACCAGGGAGGCGGGGTTCACCTCGAACACGCCCGTCGGCGGCCAGAGCACGTTGACCGCCGCGACCGGCAGCCAGAGCGCCAGCGCGGCCAGGACCGCCGGCCGGATCGTACGGTTCGCCGCCATCGTGTACGTCAGCACCACGAACGTGATGCTCTGCGCGGCCGGGGCGTACCCGAGGAGTGCCGGCAGGAGCAGGGTCAGCACCGCGGCACCGACCGCCAGCCAGGGCGCCATCCGGCGGACCGCCACCGGCGCGACGCAGAGCACGCTCCAGCCGATCGCCACCGGCAGTTGCCGGGGCCAGAACTCCCGGGGCGTGAGCAGCGTGAACACGACCTCCAACAGCACCAGGCCGACGGCGAACAGCACATCCGCGGTGAGCGGGCGCTGACGCAGCCAGTGGGGGAGCTCGGTCACACCACGACGCTAGCCGCCGCCGGGACGCGGGGGTCGTCGCCGACGGTGAACCCTGCCTCATCCTCGTGGAGGAGGACGGCTCGTCCTCTCACTCGTCCGCCCCGGGCGGCGGGGCCGGCCGGGAGCGGGCGTCCCGCAGCGGGTCGGCGCTCGCGGCCGACTCCGGGAAGGGCGGCGGCGTCCCGCCGAAGGTGGGGCAGTGCGCCTGGTGACTGCACCAGTCGCAGAGCCGGCTGGGCCTCGGCCGGAAGTCCCGCCGCTCGGTGGCCTGCTCGATCGCCCGCCACAGGGCCACCACCGTGCGTTCGAACCGCTCCAGCTCCTCGGCGTCCGGGGTGTAGTCGCAGACCTCGGCGTCGCGCAGGTAGAGCAGGCGCAGCACCCGAGGCACCACCCCCCGGGTCCGCCAGAGCACCAGGGCGTAGAACTTGAGCTGGAACAGCGCCCGGGCCTCGAACGCCTCGCGCGGCGCGCCACCGGTCTTGTAGTCGACCACCCGCAGCGCGCCGTCCGGCGCCACGTCGAGCCGGTCGAGGTAGCCCCGGATCAGCAACTCGTCGTCCACCACTGCGGAGATCAGGCTCTCCCGCTCGGCCGGCTCCAGCCGGCGCGGATCCTCGACGGTGAAGTAGCCGTCCAGCAGGGCGGTGGCGGAGCGGAGGAACTCGGCCACAGCCGCCGGATCGTCGCCGGGGAAGAGACCGGCCAGCTCCGGCTGCTCGGTGACCAACCGGTCCCACTGCGGGGCCACCAGGTCACCGGCGGCGGTCGGGGTCCGGCCGGCGGCCGGCAGGTCGAACAGCCGCTCCAGCACCGCGTGCACCAGCGTGCCCCGGACCTGCTCCACCGACGGGCGCTCCGGCAGCCGGTCGATGCTGCGGAAGCGGTAGAGCAGCGGGCAGGTCTTGAAGTCGGCCGCCCGGGACGGCGACAACGACGCCCGGACCGTCGGCGGCACCTGCGCCGGAGCCGTCTGCTGCTGCGTTGTCACCGGTTCCGCCGTCATGCCCAGGAAGGTTAGGGCACCGGTGTGACACCGGCACCCCCGCCGCTCCGACGTGGGGAGGTGGCGAAGCGCCGGCGGCGACGCCGCGCCGGACCGACCCGGGCAGACGTACAGCCCGGGTCCGTAGCATCGACCCGATGGAGGAGAAGCCCCGCCCGCGGCGGCCCGCCCGGCGTCCCGGCCTGGCCGTGGGCCGGGTGTTCGGGGTGCCGCTGCACCTCAACACGTCGATGGTCCTGCTGGCCCTGCTGGTCACGGTCCTGTACGCGGTGTTCGCCCGCCGCCAGCTCGGCCTCTCCCCGCTCGCCGGCTACCTCATCGGCGTCGGATTCGTGGTCTCCCTGCTCGGCTCGGTGCTGCTGCACGAACTCGGACACGCCCTGACCGCCCGGCGGTACGGCATCGGCGTGCGGGGGATCACCCTGGAACTGCTCGGCGGGTACACCGAGATGGAACGGGACGCCCCGACGCCCCGGGTCGACCTGCTGATCTCCCTCGCCGGCCCGGCGGTCTCGGCGGTGCTCGGCGTCGCCGCCGTGGCCGCCACCCTCGCCCTGCCGGACCGTACCCTGCTCCACCAGCTCGCCTTCCAGCTCGCGGTGAGCAACGTCGTCGTCGCGATCTTCAACGTCCTGCCCGGCCTGCCGCTCGACGGTGGGCGGGCGCTGCGGGCGGCGATCTGGTCGGCCACCCGCGACCGGCACCTCGCCACCGAGATCGCCGGCTGGGTCGGGCGGGCGGTCGCCCTGGGCACCGCGGCGCTGGTCACCCTGCTGACCGTGCGGGACGTGCTGGCACCGCTGGCGCTGCCGCTGGTGCTGCTGGTCGCCGCGACCCTCTGGCGGGGTGCCGGCCAGTCGATCCGGATCGCCCGGATGAGCCGTCGGTTCCCGCTGATCGACCTGTCCCGGTTGGCCCGCCCGCTGCTCGGGGTGCCCAGCGGCACCCCGCTGGCCGAGGCGCAGCGCCGTCGGACCGAGAACGGGCCGCCGGACGCCGCGCTCGCCGTCACCGACCCCGCCGGCCGTCCGGTCGCCCTGGTCGACCCGGCCCGTGTCGCGGCGGTGCCACCCGAGCGGCGACCCTGGCTGGCGGTCGACGAGGTGGCCCGGTCACTGGCCACGGTGCCCGCCCTGCCGGTCGGTCTCGACGGAGAACGCGTGGTGGAGGCCGTGCAGACCCACCCGGGCGCACAGTACGTCGTGACGTCAGGCGAAGATGTCGTCGGCGTTCTGCACATCGCGGATCTGGCGCAGCTCCTGGAACCCAAACGGAAGATGAACACGTGACCGCACACCCCACCGCACTCCCGGCCGAGCACGGCACCCCGGCGCCCGTCGACCCGCCGGCGCTGCCCCCCGTGCACCGCGGGCCCTTCCGCCCCGGTGACCGGGTCCAGCTCACCGACCCGAAGGGGCGCATGCACACGGTCACCCTGGAACCCGGCAAGGCCTTCCACACCCACCGGGGCATCCTCGAACACGACGCGCTGATCGGACTGCCCGACGGCAGCGTGGTGACCACCTCCGGCGGCGGCACCGCCTTCCTCGCCCTGCGTCCGCTGCTGTCGGACTACGTGCTCTCCATGCCGCGCGGCGCGCAGGTCATCTACCCGAAGGACTCGGCGCAGATCGTCGCGATGGGCGACATCTTCCCCGGCGCGAAGGTCCTCGAGGCCGGCGCGGGTTCCGGCGCGCTGAGCTGCTCGCTGCTGCGGGCCGTGGGCACCGGGGGAGAGCTGCACTCCTACGAGATGCGCGACGACTTCGCCCAGATCGCCCGCCGCAACGTCGAGGCGTTCTTCAACGGTCCGCACCCGGCGTGGCGGCTGCACGTCGGCGACGTCGCCGACTGCCCGGAGACCGGCTTCGACCGGATCATCCTGGACATGCTCGCCCCGTGGGAGATGCTCGACATGGTCGAGCGGGCCCTCGTCCCCGGCGGGGTCCTGATCGGGTACGTGGCCACCACCCCGCAGCTCTCCGAACTGGTCGAGGCGCTGCGCGAGCGCGGCGGCTGGACCGAGCCACGGGCCTGGGAGTCGCTGGTGCGCGACTGGCACGCCGAAGGGCTCGCCGTCCGGCCCGACCACCGGATGATCGCGCACACCGCGTTCCTGGTCTCCGCCCGCAAGCTCGCCCCCGGCGTCACCGCGCCGCCCCGGCGACGCAAGCCCAGCAAGGGCACCGAGGCGTACGTCCAGCGCCGGCAGCTGCTGCGCGACGCCGAGGCGGCGCGACTGGCGTCGACCCGGACGGCCGACCCGGACGGTGTCCCCGGCGAGGAGACGGACGCCCCGTGACGGCGGACGGGAACCCCGAGCGGTGGGAGGCGGTGGGATGAGCCGGCCGGGCATCGGCGGCGGTGACCTGCCCGCGGTCTTCCCGGACTGGTCGCCGTACCAGGATCTCGAATCGGCGGCGCGTGCCTACCTGCGTGACCCCGACGTGGCGCTGGACGCGCTCGGCGGGGTGCTGCGGGGCGCGTCGGTGCTGGGCTTCACCCTGGAACGCTTCGTGAACGAGGTCAACGGGGTGTGGCAGGAGGTCGTCGTCTGCGACGGCAGCCGGCTGATCCTGTGGCACGGCGAGGACGTCCCACCGGGGGAGGGCCCGCCCGGTTCGATGACCTCGTCCCTGCGGGTGGTGCCGGTCTCCACGGTCACCGAGGTCGGCTGCCGTCGTCGTCTCACCCGCTCCGACAACGGCGAGATCCGGGTCGACAGCATCGACGTCTACCTGCTGCTGACCTCGATGGACGAGGCGCCGCCCGGCGACGAGGTGGTGGGGGCACCCCGGCACGACGCGCTGCGGTTCGGCAAGACGCTCGACGACGGCGGGGCGGGGCAGATCGCCCGCCTGGAGGAGTTCGCCCGGCTCGTCGCCTCGGTGGTCGGTCGTCCGGTCCTCTGACCCCGACTCGCGGGGCGGCGGAGGCCGACTCGCGGCCCGCTGGAGAACGGCTCGACGGCCGGTCCGGTCGGTCGACGACCGGACCCGGTCAGTCGGCGTCCGGGCCGGCCACCTCGACACCGTCGTCCCGGACGACGTGGATGCACTCGCCAGGGCACTCGTTCGCCGAGTCGATCACCTCGAGGCGCAGGTGGGCGGGGACGTCCACGCGGGCGCCCGGAGCCATCCGCAGCTCGCCGTCGATGCCCTTGACGTACGCCAGGCCGTCGACGTCGAACTCGAAGACCTCCGGTGCGTACTGCACGCAGAGCCCGTCGCCCGTACACAGGTCCTGGTCCACCCAGACCTGCAACTGGTCGGTCGCGACCTCCGCCATCGCTGCACCCCCACGCTCGTGCTCCCGTCCCCGACGGTACCCGAACGTCCGCCACCGACCTCGTCCGCGTCCCCGGCGATCAAGGTTCAGGGCGTTGCGTGGGACCGAATCGGGCTCATAGCGGCTAGTGTTAGGGCAGAACGTTCAAGCCCCCCGGGGAGGTGGGACGTGGCACGCAGCGACGACGCGGATTCGCGCGCCGCACGGTGGGAGAAGGAGGCCCACGATCTCTCCACGCAGGTCGCGTTTCTCCAAGAGGAACTCGCTCTGGTGCGGCGCAAGTTGACCGAGAGCCCCCGACACGTCCGGCAGCTCGAAGAGCGCCTGGCGGCCACCCAGGCACAGTTGGCGCGGCTGACCGAGAACAACGAACGGCTCGTGAGCACCCTCAAGGAGGCTCGCGCGCAGATCGTGACGCTCAAGGAGGAGATCGACCGGCTGGCGCAGCCGCCCAGCGGTTACGGTGTCTTCCTGGCCCGGCACGACGACGGCACGGTGGACATCTTCACCGGCGGTCGCAAGCTCCGGGTGGCCGTCTCACCCTCACTGGACGCGGACGAACTCCGCCGCGGCCAGGAGGTCCTGCTCAACGACGCGTTGAACATCGTCGACGCGTTCGGCTACGAGCGGGTCGGCGAGGTCGTGATGCTCAAGGAGGTGCTGGCGGGCCCCGCCGGCGAGCCGGGTGACCGGGCGCTGGTGGTCTCGCACTCCGACGAAGAGCGGATCGTGCACCTCGCGGACACCCTGATCGGTTCGTCGATCCGGGCCGGTGACTCACTCATGATCGAGCCCCGTTCGGCGTACGCGTACGAGCGGATCCCGAAGAGTGAGGTCGAGGAACTGGTCCTCGAGGAGGTGCCCGACGTCGGCTACACCGACATCGGGGGTCTCCAGTCGCAGATCGAGCAGATCCGCGACGCGGTGGAACTGCCCTTCCTGCACGCCGACCTGTTCCGTGAGCACCAGCTCCGTCCGCCGAAGGGCATCCTGCTCTACGGCCCGCCGGGCTGCGGAAAGACGCTGATCGCCAAGGCGGTGGCCAACTCGCTGGCGAAGAAGATCGCCGAGCGGGAGGGCAAGGAGCGGCACACCAGCTTCTTCCT
This sequence comes from Micromonospora sagamiensis, assembly GCF_014680085.1. Taxonomy (NCBI): domain Bacteria; kingdom Bacillati; phylum Actinomycetota; class Actinomycetes; order Micromonosporales; family Micromonosporaceae; genus Micromonospora; species Micromonospora sagamiensis. The sequence goes on from NZ_AP023438.1 coordinate 5,597,635, forward strand.
CAACATCAAGGGCCCCGAGCTGCTCAACAAGTACGTCGGCGAGACCGAGCGGCACATCCGGCTGATCTTCCAGCGGGCGCGGGAGAAGGCCGGCGAGGGCACCCCGGTGATCGTGTTCTTCGACGAGATGGACTCGATCTTCCGGACCCGGGGCTCCGGTGTCTCCTCCGACGTGGAGAACACCATCGTTCCCCAGCTGCTCAGCGAGATCGACGGCGTCGAGGGGCTGGAGAACGTCATCGTGATCGGCGCCTCCAACCGGGAGGACATGATCGACCCGGCCATCCTGCGGCCCGGCCGGCTCGACGTGAAGATCAAGATCGAGCGTCCGGACGCCGAGGCGGCCAAGGACATCTTCTCCAAGTACATCCTCTCCGGGCTGCCGCTGCACCCGGACGACCTGGCCGAGCACGGCGGTGATCCCCAGGCGACCGTCGCGGCCATGATCGACGCGGTCGTGCTGCGGATGTACTCGGAGACCGAGGAGAACCGCTTCCTCGAGGTCACCTACGCCAACGGCGACAAGGAAGTCCTCTACTTCAAGGACTTCAACTCCGGCGCGATGATCCAGAACATCGTCGACCGGGGCAAGAAGATGGCCATCAAGGAGTTCCTCACCTCCGGGCGCAAGGGGCTCCGGCTCCAGCACCTCCTCGACGCCTGCGTCGACGAGTTCCGCGAGAACGAGGACCTCCCCAACACCACCAACCCGGACGACTGGGCCCGGATCTCCGGCAAGAAGGGCGAGCGGATCGTCTACATCCGTACGCTCGTCTCCGGGGGCAAGGGCACCGAGTCCGGCCGGTCCATCGAGACCGCCAGCAACACCGGCCAGTACCTCTGACCGACCAGGGGAGCCCGCGGCGCGACACGCCGCGGGCTCCCGCTGTTCCCGGCCGACGCTCGGGAAAGATCGACCACGCCGCAACCCGGCGAAGCGCCACGCCCACTTCCCGGGTGACGCGGACTACGCTCAACGTGACACCGGAGCACGTTGGCGAGCGAAGCGGGTAGGTCGATGAGCGTACGACGGATCATGGGCACCGAGGTCGAGTACGGGATCTCCGTTCCCGGTCAGGCCGGGGCCAACCCGATGGTCACCTCGTCGCAGGTGGTCAACGCCTACGGAGCACGCCCGGAGCTCAACCGGGGCGGCCGGGCGCGTTGGGACTACGAGGAGGAGTCGCCGCTGCGCGACGCCCGCGGCTTCACCTACTCCGGCGCCGCCTACGACCCGGCGGAGGCGCTCGCCGACGAGGACCTGGGCCTGGCCAACGTCATCCTGACCAACGGCGCCCGCCTCTACGTCGACCACGCCCACCCCGAGTACTCCACCCCCGAGGTGACCAACCCGCGTGACGTGGTGCGCTGGGACAAGGCGGGAGAGCGGGTGATGGCCGAGGCGGCCCGCCGGGCGGCCACCATCCCCGGCACCCACCCGATCCACCTCTACAAGAACAACACCGACAACAAGGGCGCCAGCTACGGCGCGCACGAGAACTACCTCATGCGCCGGCAGACGCCCTTCGCCGACATCGTGGCGTACCTGACGCCGTTCTTCGTCACCCGGCAGATCGTCTGCGGCGCGGGCCGGGTCGGCATCGGCCAGGACGGCGGGCAGAGCGGTTTCCAGATCTCCCAGCGGGCCGACTTCTTCGAGGTCGAGGTGGGGCTGGAGACCACCCTGAAGCGGCCCATCATCAACACCCGGGACGAGCCGCACGCCGACGCCGACAAGTACCGCCGGCTGCACGTCATCATCGGCGACGCCAACCTCTCGGAGATCTCCACCTACCTCAAGGTCGGCACCACCGCCCTGATCCTGACCATGATCGAGGAGAAGGCCCTCGGCCCGGACCTGGGCATCGCCGACCCGGTCAGCGAGCTGCGCGCGGTCAGCCACGACCCGTCCCTGACCCACCGGATGCGGCTGCGCGACGGCCGCCGGCTGACCGCCCTGGACCTTCAGTGGGCGTACTACGAGCGGGTGCGGTCCTTCGTGGACGATCGGTACGGCACCGACGCCGATGCCCAGACCCTCGACGTGCTGGCCCGTTGGGAGAGCGTGCTGGACCGGCTGGGCCGCGACGTCATGCTCTGCGCCGACGAGCTGGACTGGGTGGCGAAGCTGCGGCTGCTGGAGGGTTACCGGGAGCGGGAGAAGCTCGGCTGGGGCTCGCACAAGCTCCAGCTGGTCGACCTCCAGTACTCCGACGTGCGCCCGGAGAAGGGCCTGTACCACCGGCTGGTGTCCCGTGGCGCGATGAAGACGCTGCTGACCGACGAGGAGACCCGTACGGCGATGACCGAGCCGCCGGAGGACACCCGGGCCTACTTCCGGGGACGCTGCCTGGCCGAGTACCCCTCCGAGGTGGTCGCGGCGAGCTGGGACTCGGTGATCTTCGACATCGGTCGGGAGTCGCTGGTGCGGGTGCCGATGATGGAGCCCGAGCGGGGTACGCGGCGACACGTCGGCGAACTCTTCGACCGCTGCGAGAGCGCGAAGGACCTGCTGGAGACGTTGACCGGCGGCTGAGTCGGCGGTCGGTGACGAAAGCCGGTCGCGTGGCCGGTTTTCGTCGCTCCCGCGAGGTAAGTTTCTGGCAAGCGATCGTGGAGGAGGCACCACATGGCTACTCGTGACAGCGGCGGTCAGTCCCAGTCGGGCAAGGGGCGCCAGGGCGAGGAGATCGAGGACGTCACCACCGAGGCCAACCCGGAGGTCGCCGAGCGGCACGCCGAGATCACCGAGGACGTCGACGACCTGCTCGACGAGATCGACTCCGTCCTCGAGGAGAACGCCGAGGAATTCGTGAGGGGCTATGTCCAGAAAGGCGGAGAATAGGGCATATGTCCGATTCGCCGAGCGCGACGGACAAGCCGTGCCCGCAGTGCCGGCGGGTGCTACCTCTCACCGAGTTCCACCGGAATCGCCGTCGGGCCGACGGCCTCGGCTTCTACTGCAAGGCGTGTGCGGCGGCCCGGTCGGAGGCGAGTCGTCGTAAGCGCGGCATCGCGCCGCAGCGGAGGTCGTCGACGCCGGTGGGCGACGGGCTGAAGTGGTGTCCGGACTGCGAGCAGATCAAGCCGCTGGACGACTTTCCCACCACCTCCACCAAGGCCAGTGGCCGGCACAGCTACTGCAAGCCGTGCCACAACGCACGCGGTAAGGAGACGGCACAGCGGCTCTACGGCGGGACGCGCGAGTACCACCTGCGGCGGCGGTACGGCATCGGGCAGAAGGAGTTCGACGAGCTTCTGGCCGAGCAGGGCGGGGTCTGTGCGATCTGCGGTGCCTCCGAGCCGCAACATGTGGACCACGATCACCGCAACGGGTGGGTACGCGGGATACTCTGCTTCAACTGCAACGGTGGTCTTGGTCAGTTCCGTGACGACCAGTCACGGCTGGCCGGGGCGATCACGTACCTGAGAGGAACCACGTGGCAGCGGGTTTTGATCCATCCGGGCGTCTACCAGATGTGTTCACCAACGCGGGGACGTCCTCCTTCACCCAGTTCCTGAGTCGGGTGGCACCGGAGCTGCTTCCCGGTCGACGGCCGCTGCCGCCGGGCATGGCCGCCGACCTGGCGCCGCACGCGACGACCATCGTGGCCATCACGGCCGAGGGTGGCGTGGTGATGGCCGGCGACCGGCGGGCCACCATGGGCAACCTGATCGCCCAACGGGACATCGAGAAGGTGCACCCGGCCGACGCGTACTCGTTGGTGGGCATCGCCGGCACCGCGGGCATCGGCATCGAGCTGATGCGACTGTTCCAGGTGGAGCTGGAGCACTACGAGAAGATCGAGGGCGCGATGCTCTCGCTCGACGGCAAGGCCAACCGGCTCGCCGCGATGATCCGCGGCAACCTGGGCGCGGCCATGCAGGGTCTCGCGGTGATCCCGCTCTTCGCCGGATTCGACCTGGCCGCGCCGGATCCCGCCCGCGCCGGTCGGATCTTCAGCTTCGACGTCACCGGCGGCCCCTACGAGGAGACCGGGTACGACGCCATCGGCTCGGGTTCGATCTTCGCCCGCTCCGCCCTGAAGAAGCGGTTCCGCCCCGGTCTCTCCATCGCCGACGCGACCCGGCTCGCGGTGGAGGCGCTCTACGACGCGGCCGACGACGACACCGCCACCGGTGGCCCGGACCTGACCCGCCGGATCTACCCGGTGGTGATGACCGCGACGGCCGAGGGGACGCACCGGCTCACCGCGGAGGAGACCGCCGCCCTCGCGGAGAGCGTCGTGGCGGGCCGGATGGAGAACCCGGGCGGCTGACCCCGGCACGTCAGCAGTAACCAGAAGCCGTCAGCACAGCGCCTGAAGGAGAACCGCCGTCGTGGCCATGCAGTTCTACGCCTCGCCCGAGCAGATCATGCGCGACCGTTCCGAGCTGGCCCGTAAGGGCATCGCCCGGGGCCGCAGCGCGGTGGTCCTGAGCTATGCGGGCGGGGTGCTCTTCGTCGCGGAGAACATCTCCAGCGCCCTGCACAAGGTCAGTGAGATCTACGACCGGATCGGCTTCGCCGCGGTCGGCCGGTACAACGAGTTCGAGAACCTGCGGCGCGCCGGGGTGCGGATGGCCGACCTGAACGGCCTCAGCTACGACCGGCGGGACGTGACCGGCCGGGCCCTGGCGAACGCCTTCGCCCAGACCCTCGGCGCGATCTTCACCGAGCAGTCGAAGCCGTTCGAGGTGGAGATCTGCGTGGCGGAGGTCGGGGCCACCGCCGAGCAGGACGAGCTCTACCGACTCACCTACGACGGATCGGTGAACGACGAGCCCGGCCGGATGGCGATGGGTGGCCAGGCCGAGGCGATCTCCGGTGTGCTCAAGTCGGAGCACCGGCCGGACATGTCGCTCGCCGAGGGGGTCAAGATCGCGGTGAAGGCGCTCGGCACCGTCGGTGGCGAGGGTGGCGCGGCACGGACCATCGCCGCGAACCAGCTCGAGGTGGCGGTGCTGGACCGCAGCCGGGTCGGGCGGACCTTCCGCCGGATCACCGGGGCCGCGCTGACCGCGCTGCTCGACGGTGGCGAGGAGCCGGCCGGGTCGGCGCGTGCGGAGACGCCGAAGCCGCCGTCGGCCCCGGCGGGGAAGCCGACCACCTCGGCCGGTTCGGCTGACCTGGAGGGGCAGGCCCCGGAGGCCGCTGCGGGGGAGTCGACCGGCTCGGCCGAGGCGTAGGTAGCCCACGGTCGGCAGCCGGCCGGGTCGCCGAGAGGCTGACCGGACGGCTGCCGGCCCGCACGTGCGGTCGGCCCGTCCCGGGCGGGACGGATCCGCGTGCGGTGTCGACGTCCGCTCAGGGGCGGTGCTTCAAGGGCCGCCACCAGGCCCGGTTCGAGCGGTACCAGTCGATGGTGGCGGTCAGCCCGGCCGTCAGGTCGACCCGGGGGGCGTACCCCAGTTCCTGGCGGCTGCGTGCGGTGTCGAGCGAGTAGCGCAGGTCGTGGCCCTTGCGGTCCGCGACCTGGCGCACCCGGTCCCAGCCGGCCCCGCAGGCGGTGAGGATCCGACCGGTGAGTTCCCGGTTGGTCAGTTCGGTGCCGCCGGCGAGGTGGTAGATCCGCCCGGGGCGGCCGTGCCGGTGCGCCAGGACGATGCCGTGGCAGTGGTCGTCGACGTGCACCCAGTCGCGGACGTTCCGGCCGTCGCCGTAGAGCGGCACCGGCTGTCCGTCGACGAGGTTGGTGACGAAGAGCGGGATCAGCTTCTCCGGGTGCTGGTACGGGCCGTAGGTGTTCGAGCCGCGGGTGACCACCACGTCCAGGCCATGGGTGCGGTGGTACGCCAGCGCCAGCAGGTCCGCCGCCGCCTTGGAGGCGGAGTAGGGCGACGACGGGTCCAGCGGTGCGGTCTCGGTCCACGAGCCGGTGTCGAGGGACCCGTAGACCTCGTCGGTGGAGACCTGCACGAACCGGTCGACCCGGTGCCGCAGCGCCGCGTCGAGCAGGGTCTGGGTGCCGAGCACGTTGGTGCTGACGAAGGGGGCGGCCCCGACGATGGAACGGTCCACGTGGGACTCGGCGGCGAAGTGCACGACCAGGTCGTGCCCGGCCACGGTGGCGTCGACGAGGTCCGCGTCCCGGACGTCGCCGTGCACCACCCGCAGCCGGGGGTCGGTGCGGACGGCGGCGAGCGCGCCCCGCGTACCGGCGTAGGTGAAGCTGTCCAGGACGGTCAGGACGGTCGGGGTGACCTCCGGTTCGGTGCCTCGCAGCAGGCGCCGTACGTAGGCCGAACCGATGAAGCCGGCACCGCCGGTGACGAGGATCCTCACGGCTGGCCAACTCTACGCGCGACCGTCGTCCGGCGGGCCCGGACGGTCCCGACTGGGTGACCGGAGAGGCGGTGACCGGCGCGGATGGTGGCGGCCCGACGACCGGGTGCGACAACGCCGCCGTCGAGCGCTGCCCAATCCGGGCCGCGGGGGGCTAATGTCTCATCATGGAGCGGCGAATCTTCGGTATCGAGACCGAGTACGGCGTCACCTGTACGTACCGGGGCCAGCGGCGGCTCTCCCCTGACGAGGTCGCGCGTTACCTCTTCCGCCGGGTGGTGTCGTGGGGCCGGTCGAGCAACGTCTTCCTTCGCAACGGTGCCCGTCTCTACCTCGATGTCGGTTCGCACCCGGAGTACGCCACGCCGGAGTGCGACTCGGTGGTCGACCTGGTCGCCCACGACCGGGCCGGCGAGCGGATCCTGGAGGGTCTGCTGGTCGACGCGGAGAAGCGGCTGCACGACGAGGGCATCGCGGGCGAGATCTACCTGTTCAAGAACAACACCGACTCGGCCGGCAATTCCTACGGCTGCCACGAGAACTACCTGGTCTCCCGGCACGGCGAGTTCGGGCGGCTCGCCGATGTGCTGATCCCGTTCCTGGTCACCCGGCAGCTGATCTGCGGGGCGGGGAAGGTGCTCCAGACTCCGCGCGGGGCGGTCTACTGCCTGTCCCAGCGGGCCGAGCACATCTGGGAGGGGGTCTCGTCGGCGACCACCCGGAGTCGGCCGATCATCAACACCCGGGACGAGCCGCACGCCGACGCCGAGCGGTACCGCCGGCTGCACGTGATCGTCGGTGACTCGAACATGAACGAGGTCACGACCCTGCTGAAGGTCGGCTCGGCGGACATCGTGCTGCGGATGATCGAGGCCGGGGTGGTGATGCGGGACCTCACACTGGAGAACCCGATCCGGGCGATCCGCGAGGTGTCGCACGACATCACCGGCCGGCGCAAGGTACGGCTCTCCTCCGGCAAGGAGATCAGTGCCCTGGAGATCCAGCAGGAGTACCTCGCCAAGGCGACGGAGTTCGTCGAGCGGCGTGGCGGCGACCAGACCGCCAAGCGGGTGGTGGAGTTGTGGGGCCGGGTGTTGCACGCGGTGGAGACCGGTGACCTGGAGCCCGTCTCCCGGGAGATCGACTGGGTGACGAAGCTCCGGCTGATCGAGCGGTACCAGCGCAAGCACGACCTGCCGCTGTCGCACCCGCGGGTCGCGCAGATGGACCTGGCGTACCACGACCTGCGCCGTGGCCGTGGCCTCTACGCCCTGCTGGAGCGGCGGGGGCAGGTCGACCGGGTGACCACCGACCCGGAGATCTTCGAGGCGAAGGAGACGCCGCCGCAGACCACGCGGGCCCGGCTGCGCGGCGAGTTCATCCGCCATGCCCAGGAGAAGCGGCGGGACTTCACCGTCGACTGGGTGCACCTGAAGCTCAACGACCAGGCGCAGCGCACGGTGCTCTGCAAGGACCCGTTCCGCGCGTACGACGAGCGGGTGGAGCGGCTGATCGCGAGCATGTGACCGGACGGGTGTCCCGGGCCGTACCAGCTTCCGGCGGGTGCGGCCCGGTGCCCGGCCCTCACGTCGGACACCCCGGTACGCTTGCCCGGTTATGGTCAACTCCTCACCGCCGGATCGCGAGCGCCTGAACTGGGCCGAGCGGCGCCGGCAGAAGATCCGTGACGAGATCGCGCGGAATCGGCGCGGCGAGTACACCGTGCCGACCTGGTTGCTCACTCTCGCCCTGGTGGCGCTGGTGGGCGGCTGGCTGGCCCTGGTGTTCCTGGCCTGAGCCGCCCCGCCGTCCGGCCCGTTGCCCTGCGGCGACCCGCCACCCGGCCTGTTGCCCTGCGGCGACCCGCCGCTCGGCCCGTTCCCCTGCGGCGACCAGCCGTCCGGCGTGGGGACCGGACGCGGTCGACGCGCCCGTACCGCGGGTCAGCTGGCGAGGCGGGCGGCGTGCCGGCCGGCTGCGGCGGCGGCCAGGAAGTACGCGTGGTCGGCGTCCAGTCCGCGTCCCATCGTCGACAGCGGCACGACGCTGGCCCGCAGCGCGGCGTCCAACCCGTCGGTGTCGACCGGGACGATCCGGTGCCGCGCGGCCAGCGGCGCGAGCGCCGTGTCCACCTCGGCGGCCAGGGCGGGGGCGAGGCCGTCCGGGACGACCAGGTCCGCCGGGGCGAGCGCGACCCGCCCGTACGCGGTGAGGCTGTGGTGGGACACGCCCCGGTGCCGGGGGCGCGGGTCGGCGTCGGAGATCCGCAGGGAGCCGACCGGCCGCCCGCCGAGGACGGCGACCGCGTTGACCGCCTCGCCGACCGCCACCCCGGAGTAGCCCCACCGGGTGCCGGTGCCGAGGTTCCCCGGGCCCTGGGCGACCACGGCGACGTCGGCGTGCAGGACGTGCCGGGCGGCCAGCAGCCCGGTGTGCAGGGTGCTGGCCTCCAGGTCGCCGCCGAAGGCCTGCCCGACGCTGACCGTGCCGGCGAGGTGCCCGCGCAGCCCGCCGAGGGTGCGGGAGAACCAGGCGGGCAACGCGCCGCCGTCGGTGAGCAGGTAGGCGACGCGGCAGTCGGGGGCGTCGGCGTGCACACCGGCCAGGATCGCCGGCAGCGCGGAGTGCAGGTCGGCGGTGACCACCGGCATGCCGGCCAGGTCGTCGGCGTCGGCGAGCAGCGCGTGGTGCGGGGAGGCCTCCTCGTCGACGCCGAGCAGGATCGGTTGCAGCGGGGTGTACCGGGCCTTGACCAGGTGCCCGGCGTCGCGGGTGGCGGCCTGCGGCGGGTCCTCGGGCAGCCGGTCGGGCAGGGCGACGACGAGCGCGTACCCGCCGGTGCCGAGCCCCATCAGCAGTGCTCCGGCGTTGAGCAGCACCCGGTCGCCGGGCGCGGGTTCGCCGACCAGTTCCGGGTAGGCCAGTGCCCGCATGGTGGCCCCGTCGGGCAGGACCACGTCGAGTTCCGTCGCGCCGTGCCACCGGCGTCGCAGTGCCGTGACCGTCCCCGTCCGCCATCGCACCATGACCGGCACGCTATCGGCGCCCACCCGGCCGTGCGCGTCCGGGTACCCGCCGTCGGGTGCCGGCGCTGGTCACGTGGTGGGCGGTGAACCGCCCGGGTCCTGGGTGTGCCGGGCGTCGCCGCTCGACCCGGGCCGCGAGCGGGTCGGGTCGAGGAAGACGTACCGGATTCCGGGGTGGCGGCCGATGAGTCGCCGTTCGGCCTCGTCCGCGGCGGCCTCGATGTCCGCGCCGGTCGCCTCGTCGGCGAAGTCGACCTTGGCGGCGACCAGCACGTCGTCCGGGCCGAGTTGCATGGTGAGCAGGGTGTCGATGCGCCGCACGGTGGGCAGGTCGGTGAGTTCGTCCTCGATCTCGCGGCGGAGCCGTCCAGGCACCGCCCGGCCGACCAGCAGCGAGACGTTGCTGTGCGCCAGGATGGCCGCGACGACCAGGAGCAGCAGACCGATCAGGATCGAGGCGATCCCGTCGTACAGCTCGTCGCCGGTCAGTTGGGACAGGGCCACGCCGACGGCGGCCAGCAGCAGCCCGACGAGCGCGGCGCTGTCCTCCAGGAAGACCGCCTTGACGGTGGTGTCCGCGGTCGTCCGCAGGAAGCGGCGCGGGGTGGTGCGCCAGCGGCGCGACTCCCGGCGGACCTGGCGCACTGCGCGGGCCAGCGAGACCGACTCGATGCCGAACGAGACGGCGAGCACGACGTACGACGCGAGGTAGTCGCCGCTGTGCTCGTGGACGAGGATGGTGGTGACACCGTGGGTGACGGCGAAACCGGCGCCGGCCACGAAGGTGAACAGCGCGGCGAGCAGCGCCCAGACGTAGCTCTCCTTGCCGTACCCGAAGGGGTGCCGGGGATCGGCGGGGCGCGCGCCCCGGCGCAGCGCGGCGTAGAGCAGCACCTCGGTGGTGGTGTCGGCGACCGAGTGGACGGCCTCGGAGAGCATCGCGGCGGAGCCGGAGAGCAGGCCGGCGATCAGCTTGGCCACGGCGATGGCGAGGTTCGCGGCCCCGGCCACGACCACCGTGCCGACGCTCTCGGTCCTCGGTGCGGCCTCCGCCATGGGCTCACCCTATGACCGGCGGCTGCTCGTCCGCCCGCCCCGGCTGGTAGCAGGGGTCCCCTGCTACCGCATTTTGATGAGGAGGGGTCCCCTGCTACCACCGGACCCGGTGGGGCGCCGCGTTGGGTGGCCGGTGGTGGCGCGCCGCGCTCGTGGGTGCGCGGTCTCCTCACACGCCGGGCTGCTAGCGTCTTGCACGTGTCGCGGACCCGTACCGAACGCCTGGTCAACCTGGTGATCTGCCTGCTGTCCACGCGACGGTTCCTCACCGCCGCGCAGATCGCCGCGACCGTGCCCGGCTACGAGCACGATCCGGACGACGTCCGTGACCACGAGGCGTTCCAGCGCAAGTTCGAGCGGGACAAGGCCGAGCTGCGGGAGCTGGGCGTGCCGTTGGAGACCGGCACCGCCAGTGTCTTCGACACCGAGCCGGGTTACCGGATCGCCCATCGCGAGTACGCGCTGCCCGACATCCCGCTCGAACCGGACGAGGCTGCCGCGGTGGGCATCGCGGCACGACTGTGGCAGCACGCCGGGCTCGCCGCTGCCGCCTCGTCGGGGCTGGCCAAGCTGCGCGCCGCCGGTGTGGACGTGGACCCCCAGGCGACCCTCGGCCTGGAGCCGATGGTCACGGTGGACCCGGCGTTCGCGCCGCTGACCGCCGCCGCCAGGGACCGGCGTGAGGTCAGCTTCGACTACCGCACTCCCGACGGCGACGCGCCCGCCACCCGCCGCCTCCAACCGTGGGGCGTGGTCTGCTGGCGGGGCCGGTGGTACGTGGTCGGCCACGACCTGGACCGACGGGCCACCCGCTGCTTCCGGCTCTCCCGGGTGGTGGGCGCGGTCCGGGTGACCGGTCGCTCCGGCGCGTACACCCCGCCGGAGGTCGACCTGATCAGCCACGTCGCCCGCTGGTCCGGGCCGGTGGAGCGGACCGGTCGGGCCACCGTGCTGGTCGCCCCGGGCCGGGCCGCCGGGCTGCGCCGCTGGGCGGTCGGGAGCACCACCGGGCCGGACGGGGACCGGCTGGTCCTGCCGTACGCCGACCCGGAGTCGTTGGCCGGTCAACTCGTCGGGTACGGCCCGGACGTGCGGGTGCTGGGCCCGCCGGAGGTGCGGGAGGCGGTCATCCAGCGACTGAAGGAGATCGCGGCCCGGCACGACGAGGTCGCGGTGAGCGGAGGTGTCCGGTGAGTCGTACCACCGCCCGCCCGACCGGTTCGCGTGCCTCGGCCGACCGGCTGGCCCGACTGCTGAACCTCGTGCCGTACCTGCTGGCCCGGCCGGGCATCGAGATCGCCGAGGCGGCGGGGGACCTCGGGGTGACCGAACGGCAGCTCCGCGAGGACCTGGAGCTGCTCTGGGTGTGCGGGTTGCCCGGCTACGGTCCGGGTGACCTGATCGACATGGCCTTCGACGGCGACCGGGTGACCATCACCTACGACGCCGGCATCGACCGGCCGTTGCGGCTGACGCCGGACGAGGCGTTGGCGCTGGTGGTGGCCCTGCGGATGCTCGCCGAGACGCCGGGGGTGGCCAACCGGGACGCGGTCGAGCGGGCTCTCGCCAAGATCGAGAACGCCGCCGGGGACACGGTCGGCGCGCCGGTGGCGGTCCGGCTGCCGGGGGACAGCGAGCGGGTCGAGGCGCTGCGCGCCGCGGTGGAGGGCGGCCGGGCGCTGCGGATCACCTACTACACCGCGGCCCGGGACGAGACCACCGAGCGGATCGTCGACCCGCTGCGGATGCTGATGGTGGGTGGCCGGGCGTACGTGGAGGCGTGGTGCCGGCGGGCGGAGGCGGTCCGGCTGTTCCGGGCCGACCGGATCGACGCGGTCACCGAGCTGGACGAGCCGGTGGCGGTGCCGCCGCAGGCCCGTCCGTCCGACCTCACCGGCGGGGTGTTCCGCCCGTCGGCGGACCTGCCGCTGATCACCCTGCGGATCGGCCGTCGGGAGCGGTGGATCACCGAGTACTACCCGTGTGAGCGGGTGGAGGCGGGTGAGGGGGACCACTGGCTGGTCTCGCTGCGCGTCACCGACCTGGGGTGGGCCCGCCGCTTCGTGCTCGGGTTGGGTCCGGAGGTGACCGTGGTGGCTCCGGCGCAGCTGGCCGAGCAGGTGCGCGCCCAGGCGCTCGCCGCCCTCGACGCGTACGCCACACCACCGGTGGACGAGGCGGCCGGCCCCGCCGCCGGGGCGATCGCCGGCGACGGCGACGACGTCCACGCGAAACCGACCCCGGTGGTCGACGGGTCGGGCCTGGCTGTCGCGGTTCCCGCACCGGGAGTGGTGGCCGGGGTGTCCGGCTCGGCCGGCCCGGCGGGCGCCCCGGACGGGCGGTAGGCTGACCGCCGTGGTGAAGTGGATCGTGCTCGCGGTGGTGCTCGTCCCGCTGGTCGTGCTGGCCCTCGCCGTCCGGCCGGTGCTGGCCCGTCTGCCCCGGCTGCGCCGGGCGGCGTTGACCCTGCAGGATCGGCAGGCGCAGGCGGAGACGCTCCAGTCGACCGCCGAGGTGCTCCAGGAGCGGGCCGAGGGGTTGCAGCGGCAGCTCGCCACCACCCAGCACCGACTCGAGCTGATCAAGGCGCGGCGCGGCGGTTGATCTTCGCTCGACGCCCACTCGTCGGCCGGTCGCGAGCTGCGGTTACGGTTCCCCGGGACGGTTGACGGGACACCGGAGGTTGGTCGAGACTTCACCGGCCGGGTCCACAGCCATCGGGGCCGGCGGGTGGCGGAAGCTCTCGGCGCACGTACGATGGGCTGCGACACACCACTCCGACACACAGAGCGACTGGAGCTTCCCATGGGTGCCCTCCGACCGTGGCACATCGCCGTACTCGTGGTCGTGCTGATCCTGCTCTTCGGCGCGAAGCGGCTCCCCGACGCGGCCCGTTCCCTGGGCCGCTCGCTGCGCATCATCAAGGCGGAGACCAAGAGCCTGCACGAGGACGACCGCGACCTGGCCGAGAAGGCCGACGCCCAGGCCGGTTACCAGCCGCTGCCGCCGCAGGCCGCCCAGCAGGCGCCGTACGCGCAGCCGCAGCAGCCGCCGTACGCCAACCAGCCGTACCAGGCTCCGCAGCAGCCGGTCGCGCCTCCGGTCGTCGACCCGGTGCAGCGCGTCCGCGAGAACTGACCGGAAGGCCGGACAACCGTGCGCTTCGGCCTCCGCAAGCGCGGTCCGAGCAACTTCGAACGGGCCGCCGACGGCTCGATGACGCTGGTCGAGCACATCCGCGAACTGCGGAGCCGGCTCTTCCGGGCGTCGTTGGCGATCCTGGTCGGTTTCGGCTTCGGCCTCTGGCTGGCCGGGCCGGTCCTGAGCATCCTCCGCAAGCCGTACTGCGACCTGCCGAAGTTCAGGGACACCGGGACGACCTGCGACTTCGTCCAGCTCGGGCCGGCGGACCTCTTCCTGGTCAACCTGAAGATCGGTCTCTGGGTCGGTCTGATCATCGCCGCGCCGGTCTGGCTCTACCAGCTGTGGGCGTTCATCGCTCCCGGCCTGCACCGGCACGAGCGGCGGTACGCGTACGTCTTCACCGGTCTGGCCGCGCCGCTCTTCGCCGCCGGTGCCGCGTTGGCCTTCCTGGTGACCGCCAAGGGCCTGGAGTTCCTGCTCAACGTCGCGGGTAGCGAGATCCAGACGACCCTGGACATCACCCGGTACGTCTCCTTCGTCACCAACCTGATCCTGCTGTTCGGGGTGGCGTTCGAGTTCCCGCTGATCGTGTTGATGCTCAACTTCGTCGGCCTGGCCAGTGCGCGTCGGCTGCTCAGCTGGTGGCGGATCGCGGTCTTCGTGTTCTTCGCCTTCGCGGCGATCGTCACGCCCACGCCGGACCCGTTCGGCATGACCGCGTTGGCCCTCTGCCTCTGCGCGCTCTACTTCGCCGCGGTCGGCGTCGCGTTCCTCAACGACAAGCGCAAGGGGCGGGGCAAGGAGGTCTACGCCGGCATCGCCGACGACGAGGTCTCCCCGCTGGAGTTCGACCGGGAGTCGGTCGGCGTCGGTGAGCGGGTGGAGGCGAGCGTACCGATCGCCGCCCCGGACCCGATCCCCGCGCCGGCACCGATCGACCGCCGGTACGACGACATGACCTGATCCGTCCGCACCACGCTGAAGCGGTAGCAGGGGTCCCCTGTTACCGCTTTTTGCGTAGCAGGGGACCCCTGCCACCACCCGGCTCGGGACGCGAGGATCGCCGCCCCGCCGGGTGGCGGTCCTCGACGAGCGACGGCGGGCGAGGGTGGGGACAGCGGATGGCACGCCCACACCGTCCACCGCCTGACCGTTGGGTCAGCCGGAGGCGGGTCGGTCGCGCTACCGTGCTCGCCGTGACCGCAGACGACCACCTGCCCGCCGCCCCGTCACCGGGCGGCCCCGTCGCCGTTCTGGCCAACCCGACCGCCGGCCGGGGGCGGCACCGCGGGATGCTGCCCCGGATGCTGGAGCGGCTGGCCACGGCCGGCCGGCCGGTCCAATTGCTGGAGGCTCGTACCCCGGAGGAGGCCGAGGCGGCGTGCCGTACGGCGGTCGCGGACGGCGTGTCGGCGCTGCTGGCCGTCGGCGGCGACGGCACCGTGCACCGCGCGTTGCAGGCGGTGGCCGGGACGGCGGTGCCGTTCGGTCCGGTACCCGCCGGCACGGGCAACGACTTCGCCGTCGACACCGGGTTCCCGGCCGACCCGCTCGCCGCCGTGGAGGTGGTCGTCGCCGCCCTGCGCGACGGCCGGACCCACCCGGTCGACCTGGCCCGGATGACCGGTGCCGACGGGGTCCACCGCTGGTACGGGGCGGTCCTGGCCGCCGGCTTCGACGCGATCGTCAACGAGCGGGCCAACCGGATGCGCTGGCCCCGGGGCCCCCGCCGGTACGACCTGGCGATCCTGGTGGAGTTGGCCCGGCTGCGGCCGCGCCGCTACACGCTGCGTATCGACGGAGAGGCGCAGGAACTGGACGCGGTGCTGGTGGCGGTCGGGAACTGCCCCACGTACGGCGGTGGAATGCGGATCTGCCCGGACGCGGACCCGACCGACGGACTGCTGGACGTGGTGGTCGGCGGCCGGTTCGACCGGCGCACCCTGATGCGGGTGAAGCCGCGCATCTACCAGGGCACCCACGTACGACACCCGTTGGTGCGTACCTATCGGGCCCGGACCGTCGAACTGGCGGCCGACGGGATCACCACGTACGCCGACGGGGAGCGGTCGCTGGACCTGCCGGTGACGGTCACCGCCGTGCCGGCGGCGGTGCGGCTGCTGTGCTGACCGGGTCCCACGGGCACCCCGGCGCACTCAGGCGGGTTCTCCTCCGGTGACGGCCGGGTTTCCGACGAGGTCGGCGAGCGGGAAGCAACCGGCGAACGGGTCGTGGTAGCCGCGCCAGCCCTCCTCGCCGTCGGCGAGTTCGGCGTCGGTGAGCAGGCAGCCGGCGAGGGTGCGGTGCAGTTCGGCCGGGTCGAGGTCCAGGCCGATGAAGACCAGGTGCTGGTGCCGGTCGCCGTAGTACGGATCCCAGTCCAGGGCGGCGGCGAGCCGCCGGTTGGCCGGCGCCTCCGCCCAGTGCGGGTCGGGCAGGGCGACCAGCCAGCGTCCGAGGGAGCCGAGGCCGAGGCCCCCGCCGGCGAAGTCCCAGGCGATCACGGTCTCGGGTTGGCTGGCCAACCAGAGGTGGCCGCGGGAGCGGACCATCTCGGCGTTGACGTCCTCCAGCACGTCGTGCAGCCGCCCCGGGTGGAACGGGCGACGGGCCCGGAACACCACCGAGACCACGCCGCAGTCCGGGTGGGGCTCGTGGACGCCGAGGGTGTAGCCCTCCAGCCCGCGGACGAGCACGCCGAGGGTCTCGGGGCGGTGCCGGCCGGTGCCGCGCAGCCGACGGCTCAGCGCGGTGGCGTCCACCACGTCGTCGTCGACGAGCACCTGCGTCGCCCACGGCGTCATCCGCGACAGCAGCACCGACAGCCGGCTGGTGTCGTAGGCGCCTTCGCCGGACCGTCCCCACAGGACGAGCGTGTCGGCGTACTCGATCTGGCGGACGATGACGTCGGCGAGTGAGCGGTTGTCGTCGTCGGCGGCGTGGATGTGTCGGGCCCTGAGGTCGTCGGTGGTGGCCAGCCCGTCGAGCAGGTGCTCGGCGTGTACCACGGTGACGTACGAGTCGACGTGCAGCAGGTCGGTGATCGGCGTGCCGTCGACGAGGCAGTGGGCGCAGGCCACGGCGACCGCCTCCGGCTCGACCACCTCCGGCAGCATCAGTACGAGGTCCCGGTCGGGCTGGGTGCGGGCGAGCCGGGCGAGGGTGGGCAGCACGTCCTCGCGCAGGGTGCAGGAGACGCAGCCGTGGGCCAGCGAGATCCGTTCGTCCTCCCGTACGCCCGCGCCGTCGCGGACCACCCGGCGCACGGTGCCGTCGCGGACGTCGGTGAGGTCGTGCCGGACCAGCAGCAGCGACGGGTCCACGGCGAGCAGGGCGTGCGCGACGCCGTACGTGGCGGCCGGCCAGAAGCCGCTGAGCACGGTCAGGGACGGACGGGTGTCGGGTTCCGCAGCGGCGTGACCGGCCGATGCGAGAGGTGACGTCGGCATCACAGTCCTCTCGACTAAGTTGGAAACGATTGTCATTATAGGCTGCCTGAGGTAGAAACGAAAACGATTGTCGTTAACTGATCGTCTCCCGAAGGAGTTTCCGTGTCCCGACGATGCGAGGTCACCGGTGCCGCGCCGAGCTTCGGCAACGCCGTGTCCCACTCCCATCGGCGCACCCGTCGCCGGTGGAACCCCAACCTCCAGCACCACCGCTACTGGCTGGCCTCGGAGAAGCGGTGGATCACCCTGAGGCTGACCGCGAAGGCACTGCGCACGGTGGACCGCAAGGGCATCGAGAAGGTCGTGGCCGAGCTGCGCGGTCGGGGGGTGCGGATCTGATGGCCCGGCAGACCGACCTCCGGCCCATCGTCCGGCTGCGCAGCACCGCCGGCACCGGCTACACCTACGTCACCCGGAAGAACCGCCGCAACGACCCGGACCGGCTGGTCCTGCGCAGGTACGACCCGATCGTGCGCCGGCACGTCGAGTTCCGCGAGGCGCGCTGATGGCGCGCCGGAGCCTGGGCAACCGCCAGGCCCGTCGGGTCGACCTCGTCGCCCGGCACGCGGCGCGCCGCGCCGGTCTGAAGCAGATCGTCATCCATCCCGACACCGATCCCGCGGCCCGCGCGGATGCGGTCCGTCGACTCGCCCGGCTGCCCCGTGACTCCAGCCCGGTACGGCTGCGCAGTCGCGACGTCGTCGACGGGCGCCCGCGCGGCATCCTGAGCCGGTTCGGACTGTCCCGGGTGCGCTTCCGGGAGATGGCCCTGCGGGGCGAGCTGCCCGGGATCCGCAAGGCGTCCCGATGAGCCGGCGCGCGTCGCGGTAACGGGCCGGTTGTCACGGCCCTGACCGGTCCTGCACGGTCGAGGTCGATCTCGACGCACCCCACCCCGGCCTGGCACGCGGATCGCCCCGCACCCGCTCGTCCCGCCCCGTGCGGCGGTTCCCGGCGCCCTACTGAAATTGGTTAGCATTGCCAGAAAGCCGTTGCCGGGCGGCGGCGGTGGTCGGCGACCGTGCCGGGTGGACGCCCGGTGCGGGGAGGGGGAGGTGGCGGTGGTGACGAGGCCGGGCCCTGCTCGTAACACCCGGCAGCGGGCGGAGGTCGTCCGGTTGTTGGAGGCGTCCGACGGGTTCCGCAGTGCCCAGCGCCTGCATGCCGACCTGCGCGACGGTGGTGTCCCCATCGGTCTGACCACCGTCTACCGGCTGCTCCAGGCGTTGGTCGAATCCGGCGAGGTGGACACCATGCGGCTGCCCTCCGGCGAGCGGCTCTACCGCCGGTGCAGCCGCACCCACCACCATCACCTGGTCTGCCGGCGTTGTGGTCGCACCGTCGAGATCGCCGGCCCCGCCGTCGAGGACTGGATGCGTCGCACCACCGCCCACCACGGGTTCGTCGACGTCAACCACACGCTGGAGATCATGGGGACCTGCGACGGCTGTACGGGCCGATAGCCCCGCGACGCCCGGCGCGTCTCCTTGTGGCCCCGGGGGCGGGTCGCCTACCGTAATGAAAATGAGAATCGCTTTTACGGGCAAGGGTGGGAGCGGGAAGAGCACTCTCGCGGCCCTTTTCGTGGGACACCTGCGCACCGCCGGGCACCGGGTGCTCGCCGTCGACGCGGACGTGAACGTTCACCTCGCGCCCCTGCTCGGGGTCGCGGCCGGACCGGAGGGGGCGCTGTCCCGGCCGGACAACGCCCGACAGGTGCGGCGGCACCTGTTGGGCACCAACCCGCGTGTGGCGGGCGTCGAGCACTTCGTGCCGACCACGCCACCCGGCCCGGGGTCGCGACTGGTCACCCTGGACGCCGACGATCCGGTCCTGGTCCGCCACGCGACGGCGCTCGACGCGCGTACGCACGTGCTGCACGTCGGCACGTACGAGCCCGACGACATCGGCGCGGGGTGCTACCACGGGCACCTGGCCATCCTGGAGAACCTGCTCTCCCACCTGCGGCTCGACGTCGACGACTGGGTGGTCTGCGACATGGTCGCCGGCACGGACGCCTTCGCCAACTCGCTGCACGCCCAGTTCGACGTGATCGTGGTGGTCGCCGAGCCGACCCCGGAGTCCGTCTCGGTGGCCCGGCGCTACCGGGAACTGGCGGCGGCGGCCGGGGTGGCGGACCTGTTGGCCGTGGCGGGCAACAAGGTCGTCGACGGGGTCGACCGGGACTACCTCGCCCGGGAGCTCGGGGGCGCGCCGCTGACGGTGCTCTCCACCCAGGCCGGTCTGCGCCGGGCGCGGCAGGCCGGCGCGTGTCCTCGCCTCGCGGACCTCGACGACGTCACCCCGCTGGCGCGCATCGCCGAGTACGCCCGGAGCCGCCCGATGTCCCCCGAGCGACGGGAGGCGCTGCTGCGCACCCTGCATCTGCGGCTGGCCGGCCAGAACTGGGTCCGCAGCGCCCACGGCGACGTGACCACCCAGCTCGGCCCGGTGCCCGCGTGACCGCTCCGCGCGCCCGCCGTCCGTGAGGCGTGGTGGGTGGGTGGGGATCCCGGGGGAATCCCGGATCCGCGCCCACCCACCGGACGAGGCGGCGAGTCGTCCGTTCGGACCTTCCCTCCGATGTTGATAACGATTATCGTGTTCAACACCGACAGGAGGGATGTGTCAATGGACTCCCCGCTGTACCTGCGTCCGCGGGTCGACGGCCGACTAGAGGAGTTGCTGGGGCAACCACCCCTGCTGCACGACCTCGTCCGGGCGCTGGGCTCACCGCTCAACGTCGTGCTGCCGGACCAGATCGCCGACAACACGGAGGCGTTCCGGGCCGTACACCAGCGGCACCACCTGCGCGGCGAGGTGTTCTTCGCCCACAAGGCCAACCGCTCCTCGGCCCTGCTGCGACGGTTGGCGGCGACACCCGCCGGCATCGACGTGGCGAGCCTGGGGGAGTTGCAGCACGCGCTCGGCGCCGGCTTCACCCCTCAGCGGGTCATGGCCACCGGCCCCAAGACCCGCGAGTTCCTGTGGCTCGCCGCCCGCTGCGGGATCACCGTCAACCTGGACTCACCCGCCGAACTGGACGACCTCGTCGCCCTCGTCCGCCGGCACGAACTGCCCACGGTGCGTGTCCTGGCCCGCCTGTCCGCCTTCACCTCGGCCGGGGCGACCATCCTGTCCCGACCGAGCCGGTTCGGCACCCCGCTGGCCGAGGCGGACCGGCTGTTGGCCCGCCTCGCCGAGGCGCGGGACGCGGTGGAGCTGGTCGGGGTCGCGTACCACCTCGACACCATCGGCCTGACCGAGAAGGCGGTCGCCCTGGAGGCGTGCCTGACCGTCCTCGCCGGAGCGCACCGCTACGGCCTGCACCCCCGGGTGGTCGACGTCGGCGGCGGCTTCGGCGTCGACTACCTCGCCGACGGCGCGCAGTGGGAACGCTGGACCAGCGAACTGGCCCGGGCCGTGCTCGGTCGCCGCCCGGAGCTGACCTGGGGCGGCCACGGCTACGGGTGGCGGGCCGAGGCGGGCACCCTGCGCGGCGCCCTGGGCCTATATCCGGCGCACCGGCCCTCCTCGGGTCACCGCTACCTGGCGGAACTGCTCGGCACCAGCGCCACCGGTCTCGGCGGTCGCACCCTCGCCACCCTGCTCCAGGAACACCTCTACGACCTGTGGGTCGAGCCCGGCCGGGCGCTGGTCGACCAGTGCGGCGTCGTGCTCGCCCGGGTGCTGGAGGTGCGGCCCACCGCCGCCGGCTGCCACCTCGTCCGGCTCGACCTCAACGCCGGGGACGTCAGCCTCGAGGAGCACGGCGTGATGATGGACCCGGTCCTGCTGCCGGCGACCCCGACCGCGCCGGTGGACCCCGCAGCGCACGGCCATCCGGTCTACCTGCTGGGCAACCTCTGCCTGGAGGCCGACCTGATCACCCGGCGCACGGTCTTCCTGCCCGCCCTGCCCCGCCCCGGCGACCTGCTCGCCTTCGCCAACACCGCCGGCTACTTCATGGACTTCAGCGCCGACCACGCCCTGCACCAGCCGGTGGCCCGGATGGTGGCCGCCTGGCAGGACGCCGGCAGCTGGCGCTGGTGTCTCGACGAGCAGTACTGGCCCCTCGACACCGGACGGCGACCGTCCGGCGACGAGCCGACCCTCACCACGACGGCCGGCCGGTCCACCCCCCGTCCGTGCCTCCAGGAGACCGCAGCCGCATGAGATACGACAGCATCACCGACGCCATCGGCAACACCCCGCTGGTCCGCATCGACCCGGCCGTGCACGGACTGGCCCACATCGACCTCTACGCCAAGCTGGAGCTGCTCAACCCGTTCGGGTCGGTCAAGGACCGGGCGGCCTGGACGATGGCCGCACCCCGGCTGGCCGAGGCCCGCGAGGCCGGCGCGACCGTGGTCGAACTCTCCAGCGGCAACACCGCGAAGGCCCTGGCGGTGATCGCCGGCATGCACGGGCTGCCGTTCACCAGCATCACCAACCGGATGAAGGTCCCCGAGATCAAGGACCTGCTCCTGCTGCTCGGGGCCACCATCGAGGAACTGCCCGGGCAGGCCGAGTGCCTGGACCCGACGAACACCGAGGACCCGCTGACCCGGATCCACCGCACGATCAGCGAGTCCGGCTCGGCGTACCTGCACACCGACCAGTACTACAACCCGCGCAACACGCAGGCGCACGTCGACGGCACCGGACCCGAGATCATCAAGGACCTCGACGGGCGCGTGCCGGACTACTTCGTGGCCTGCGTGGGCACCGCCGGTTCCTCCACCGGCGTGGCCCGGGTGCTGCGCGAGAACGACCCGGCGGTCACCGTGGTCGGCCTGGTCGCCGCCAAGTCCGACTTCATCCCCGGCATCCGCAACATCGACGAGGTCCACGAGGTGGGCCTGTTCGACCCGGACACCTACGACACCATCGAGTCGATCTCCGCCGACGAGGCGATCGACGGCCTCCTGGCGCTCAACCGCCGCTGCGGCGTGCTGGCCGGGCCGACCGGCGGTGGCGCGTACACCGGGGCCGTGCGGTACCTGCGCCAGGTGGACGCCGAGCTGGCCACCGCCGGAGGCGAGCCCCGTCGCCGCAGTGCCGTCTTCATCGTCTGCGACCGCGTCGAGAGCTACCTCAGCTACATCCGCCGACGCCGGCCCGAACTGCTCCACCAGCCCGCCCGCGTCGGTGCGGTCAGCACGGTCACCGACGCCGAGGCGGACGCGGCCCGTACGGTGGACGTGCCCGCCGCCCGGGAGTGGATCGCCCGGGCCCAGCCGCTCGTGGTCGACCTGCGCGGCACGTTCGCCTACACCACCGCGCACATCGAGGGCTCGGTCAACATCGTCGACGAACTCTTCGACGAACTGCTGCGCGGAGGGCTGCCCTTCGACACCGGCCGGCCGGTGCTGCTGGCGTGCCCGGTGGGGGAGAAGTCCCGGCGGTACGCGGCCCTGCTGACCCGGATGGGGCACACCGACGTCCGCAGCCTCGACGGCGGGGTGGTGGCCTGGCGCGACGCCGGTGCCCCCCTGGTGCGCACCTGATGGCCGCCCCCGTGACGCTGCCCGCCGGGCACCCGGACCGGGTGCTCGCCGAACTGGCCGACTGGCAGCGCGGCGTCCGCGCCCAGTTCCCCATCCTGACCGGCACCGGCGAGGCGTACCTGGACAGCGCCGCCACCTCCCAGAAGCCGCAGGCGGTGCTCGACGCCGTGCAGCACTACCTCACCGGCGAGAACGCCAACGCCGGGCGCGGCACCTACCGGTGGGCCAACCGGACCACCACGCTGCTGCACGACTGCCGTACCCGGGTCGGTGACCTGATCGACGACCCGGACCCGGAGCGGTCCGGCGTGCACCTGGTCGGCGGCACCACCGAGGCGCTGCGCCGGGTGGCCCTGGA
Organism: Micromonospora sagamiensis; assembly: GCF_014680085.1. Classification (NCBI taxonomy): domain Bacteria; kingdom Bacillati; phylum Actinomycetota; class Actinomycetes; order Micromonosporales; family Micromonosporaceae; genus Micromonospora; species Micromonospora sagamiensis. Next base: position 5,620,464 of record NZ_AP023438.1, read on the forward strand.
CTGGCTCGTCGACCTCCTCACCGACGGCGACGAGATCGTCGTGCCCGCCGCCGACCACCTGGCCAACGTGGTCCCCTGGCAGGAGGCACGGGACGCGGCGGCCCGCCGGGGCGTGACGGTCCGCCTGGTGGAGATGCCGTACGAGCCCTCCGGCGACTACGACGTCGCCGCGCTCGCCCCGCTGGTCGGGGAGCGGACCCGCCTCGTCGCGGTCACCCACGTCCACCACGTCTACGGGGTGGACATGAACGTGCACCGGATCCGCCGGCTGGTCGGCGACGACGTGGTGATCTGCCTGGACGCCGCGCAGAGCGTCGGGCACCTGCCGGTCTCGGTGACCGACCTGGACGTCGACTTCCTGGCGTTCTCCGGGCACAAGGCGATGGCGCTGCCCGGCCTCGGCGTGCTCTGGGCACGCAACCGCCGTGGCCCCCGGTACGAGCACCGGGGCTGGCAGGGCAGCCCGCACACCGTCGGCGCGGTGAGCCTGGCGGCGGCCGTGGACTGGTTCGAGGTGACCGACGTGGAGCGGATCGCCCGCTGGACGGTGGCCCTCGGCGCCCGGCTGACCGACGGGCTGAGCCGGCTGCGCGACGTCCGCGTCCTCGGCTGCCAGGACAGCCTGACCCTGGACTCGGCCGTGCAGCGCCGGCACGGCCTGGTGACCTTCCTGCACCCGGCGATCAGCGCCGCCGACCTCGGCTTCGTGCTGGCCGACCACGGGCTGATGGTGCGCGCCAACGCCCACTGCCAGGGGCCGGCGGGGGAGCGGGAGAACTCGGTACGGGTCAGCCTGCACGCCTACAACACCGTCGAGGAGGTGGACCGGCTCCTCGACGTGCTGGCCCGCCTCGACGCGTCCCTGACCACCCCGTCCTACCACTGAGGAGCACCGTTGACCTCGCTCGCGCAGAATCCACCACCGCCGACCGTGGTGATGGTCGACGTGTACGCGCCGACGATGCGGCTGGCCCGGGCCTTCGCCGACGCCGGCTGCGCCGTCGTCCGGGTGCGCAGCACCCCGGAGATCCCCGCCGTGTACGCCGGGCACGCCGACCCGGCGGCCGAGGCGCTCTTCGCCGACACCGTCGTCCACTCAGGCGACGTCGAGCTGACGGCCAAGGCGGTCGCCGCCCACGACCCGGTCGCCGTGGTGACCGGCGGTGAACTCGGCGTCGAGCTGGCCGACCGGCTGAGCGAGACGCTCGGCCTGACCAGCAACGGCACGCAGCGCAGCGCGGCCCGGCGGGACAAGTACCTCCAGATCGAGGCCGTGCGGGCGGCCGGGCTGCCCACCGCCCGCCAACTGCTCGTCACCGACGCCGACGACCTGGCCGACTGGCACCGGGAGCTGGGCACCCGGGTGGTGGTCAAGCCGGTGCGCAGCGCCGGCAACGACGGGGTGACCTTCTGCGACACGCCGGCCGAGTCGGTCGCCGCCTACCGGGCGGTGGCCGGGGCACGCAACATCTTCTCCCTGCCCAACGAGGCCGTGGTCGCCCAGGAGTACCTCACCGGCACCGAGTACGTGGTCAACACCGTCAGCCGTGACGGCCGGCACCGGGCGACCGACGTCTGGCGGTACACCAAGATCTCCGCCAACGGCGTGCGCGACCGGATCAGTGGGGCGGTCCTGGTCGCGCCGACCGCACCCGAGCGGGACACCCTCGTCCGGTACGCCGCCGAGGTCCTCGACGCCCTCGACGTGCGGCACGGCCCGGCGCACCACGAGATCATGCTCACCGCCGACGGGCCCCGCCTCGTCGAGGTCGGGGTACGGCTGTGTGGCGCGGACACCGCCGCCCAGGCGTTGCTGGCCCTCGGCGAGTCCCAGGTCGAACGGACCGTCCAGGCCTACCTCGACCCGGCCGGGTTCCTCGCCACCGTGGACACCCCGCAGCAGGTCCGTCGGCACGTGGCGATGGCCTTCCTCACCTCCCCGGTCACCGGGATCCTGCGCGGCTACCCGCTGCTGGAGCAGGTCCGGGAACTGGAGAGCCTGCACGAGATCCAGATCGGGGTGCACCCCGGCGAGCGGCTGCCGTTGACCGTGGACGACACCACCGAACCGATGATGGTCGTCCTCGGTCACGCCCGGGCCGAGGTGGTCGAACGCGACCTGGCGACGGTGGGCTGGCTGGACGGGCACGGCTTCTACGACCTGGAACCGGCCGCCTCCGCAGGTGCGGCGTGACCGCCACGGCAACCCGCCCGCACGTGGTCGTGCTGCACCGCTGGCGCGACGCGTACGCCCACTACGACCGCTACGTCGACCACGACACGCACGCCGTCAGTTACGTCACCACCGAGGTCGGGGCGGCCGGCGTCCCGGAGCAGGCCGCAGCCGTCGCACTGGTCGACGCCACCGACGACGTCGAGCAGGTGGACGCCCGGATCCGCTCGCTCGCCACCCGGTTCGGTCGCCCGGTCGCGGTGGTCGCGCTCAAGGAGGACGACCTGCTTCCCGCCGCCGTCCTCGCCGTCCGCTGGGGCTGTGCGGGACGCAGCCCGCAGGAGGTCACCCTCTTCCGCGACAAGCTGGTCATGGCCCGGACGGTCGCCGCCGCCGGCATCCCGGTGCCGGCCACCGCACCCGCGCCCGACCCGGCAGCGGTACGGGAACACGCGGCCCGGCACGGCTGGCCGGTGGTGGTCAAACCCCGCGCCGGCAGTTCCAGCGCCGGGGTACGGCTGATCGCCGGCCCCGACGAGGCGGCCGACGTCGGCCACGACCCGGCCCGGCTGGTCCAGGCGTACCAGCCCGACCCGATCCACCACGTCGACGGCGTCTTCGACGGCGCGACACTCGGCCCGTGGCGGCTGTCGGCCTACCTCGACACCTGCCTCGCCTTCCGCGACGGTCGGCCGCTCGGCTCCGTCGAAGTGGACGAGCCGACCGTGCTCGCCGCCGTCGGCGCGTTCACCACCTCGGTGCTGCGTGCCCTCACCGACCGACCCACCGTGTTCCACCTGGAGGTGTTCCTCGGCCGGGCCGGGGACGGCCCGCCGCACTGCACCCTGCTGGAGGTCGGGGCCCGCGTCGGTGGCGCGGAGATCCCGTTCGTCTGGCGCGACGTGCACGGCTACGACCTGATGCGGGCCGCGTTCCGCATCGCGCTGGGTCACCCACCACCGGATCCGCCGCCGACCGGCATCCGTACCGAGGTTGCCGGCTGGCTGCTCGTACCCGCCCCCGCCGGCCGGCCCTGCCACATCGAGGAGGCCACGTCGATGACCGGACGAGACCCGGGCCCGTACGCCGAGGTGGTTCCCCGCGTCGGGGACGTGCTGCCGGCGGCGGACGCCTACTACGAGCACGTCGGTGCCCGCTACCGGTTCCGGGGCGCGGACAGCGCCACCGTACGCGCGGCCGTGCTGGCCACCGCCCGCGACGCCCGCGTCACCGGGCGGACGGTGACCGGACTGGTCGCCGGAGGTCTCCGGTGACCGGGGGAGCCCGCTACGCGCGGCTGTGGCGGGTGCCCGGAGCGCCGCTGCTGCTCGTCGGCGGGGTGGTGGCCCGGCTCGGCCAGGGCGTCACCGTGCTCGCCTGGATCCTCCTGGTCCGCGAGACCACCGGCTCCTTCGCCGACGCGGCACTGGTCGGGGCCTCGGTGTCGCTGGCCACGGCGGTCACCGCGCCGATCGGGGGGCGGCTGGCCGACCGCTTCGGCGCGCACCGGGTGCTGCCGCTCTACGGCGCGGCCTACGCCACCGCCCAACTGCTGCTGCTGGCGGCCACCCTGACCCGGCAGCCGGTGCCCCTGCTCTGCGTCCTCGCCGCGCTGTCCGGGGCGGTCTTCCCGGCCATCAGCCCGGCGCTGCGCGCGGCCTGGACCGTACTGACCGGAGAGGGCACCGGCCGCGAGGACGTCCGTAGCACCGCGATGGCGGCCGAGTCGACGCTCTTCGAACTGGTCTTCGTCGTCGGTCCGCTGCTGCTGTCGGCGGCGATGCTCGTCGCCGATCCGCTCGCCGCGCTGACCGGCTCCCGGTCCGGGATCGCCGGCCCGGCCGCCGCGATCGTCCTGGCCGCCGTCTGTGCCGGCGGCGGCACGGCGGTGCTCGCCCGCGGCCGGGCGCTGCGGCAGCTGCGCCCGCATGCCGGCACCCCGACCCGGGGGCTCGGGCCGCTGCGCTCGCCCCGGATGCCGGCGCTGCTGCTCTGCGCCGCCGGTGTCGCCTTCTCCTTCGGCGCGTCGCCGGTCGCGGTGGCCGCCTTCGCCACGGAGCACGACGGCGACCGCGCCGAGGCGGTCACCGGTGTGCTGATCGCCGTCTGGAGCCTCGGCTCCGCCGCCGCCGGACTCTGGTACGGCGCCCGGACCTGGCAGACCCCGCTGACCCGGCAGTTGACCTGGCTGCTGGCCGGTCTCTCGGTCGGCTACGCCGCCTGGGCGTTGTCGCCCAACAGCACCGTGCTCGGCGGGGTGCTGCTGCTCAGCGGTGCGGTGATCGCCCCGGCGATGACCGTGCAGGCCGGGCTGATGGCCCGGATCGCCCCGGCGTCGATGCTGACCGAGGCGTACACCTGGCTGACCACCGTCAACCTGTCGCTGGCCGCGCTCGGCTCCGCGGTGACCGGCGCGATCGTCGACGGACCGGCCGGGGCGGCCGGTGGCTTCCTGGCCTGCGCCGGGGCCGCCGCGGCGGCCGCCGTACTGGCTGCCTGGCCGGGTGTGCTGGCCCCGCGTCGTGTCCGCGACGTCGTCGACCAACCGGCCGACCCGGTCCAGGTCCCCTGAATCCCCGTTCCCCGAAAGGTACCGATGAACGTCCCGAACATCGCCCGTCGCCGTCCCCGTGCGGCACTCGCCGGGCTGCTGGCGCTCGTCCTCGGCCTCACCCTCGCCGGGTGCGGCTCCGACAGCGCGGCCACCTCGGCCGGGTCGACCGCGAAGCCGGTCACCGTCACCGACCACTGGAAGCGGACCGTCGAGGTGCCGGCCGACCCGAAGCGCGTCGTGGTGCTGGAGTGGGAAGGTCTGATCACCAAATCCATGCGGATCTTCGGTGTCGAGGACACCCTGGTCGGCGTCGACACCGCCACGAAGAAGATGGGCTACCGCGCCAAGCTCGTACCCAGCATCGACCGGGCCGAGGCGCTCGGCTCCCCGTGGAGCGGGGTCAACTACGAGCGCCTCGTCGGCCTCGAGCCCGACGTGGTGTTCCTGGAAGCCTGGGTGGCCAGCCAGGAGAACCGGACCCTGCACCAGGAGGTGATCGACAAGATCGAGTCCCTCGGCGTGCCCGTGGTGGTCCTCCTCTCGCCGTCCAACTTCGACAAGCCCGACATCCGGACCGCCTGGGAACACATCACCATCACCGGTGCGGTCTTCGGCAAGCAGGCGGAGGCCGCGAAGCTCGTCGGACGGCTCCAGGCCGGCCTGGACAAGGTCACCGCCCGGACCCGCGACATCCCGGCCGCCGAACGCACCCCGGTGGCGTACTTCGCCACGATCAACAACGTGATGGGTACGAAGAGCATCCAGTCGTACCTGCTCACCGAGATCGTCGGAGCCCGCAACGTGGCCGGGGCGGGCACCTTCGTCACCGTCTCCGAGGAGAAGCTGCTCGCCCTCGACCCGGAGGCCATGGTGGTCGCCGGACACGAGGGCTACCTCGACCCGGCCCTGATCCACGCCGGGCGGCACGCCGGCCTGAACTGGGCCAACCTCGGCGAGATGCGGGCCATCAGGAACAAGCGCCTCGTCGCGCTCGGCTACGACGAGTGGCGCGCCACCGTGGAGACCCCGATCGCCCTGCTGAAGATGGCGAAGCTGGCGTATCCGGACCGCTTCGCCGACGTCGACGTCGCCGCCGAGGAGGTCGCCTTCTACCGCGAGGTCTACGGCATGGACGAGCAGCGGGCCCGGGAGGCCATCGAGGCGCAGAAGTACGTCGGGGACCTGGAGGTCAGGTGACCCCGTCCGTACCCCGCGCCGTCCTCTCCCCGGTGTCCGGCCCGCCGGCGCGGGGAGAGGGCGGCGGCACCCCCGCCCCCACCGCCGCGCGTGGCGACCGCGTCCGCATCCTGCTGCTGGCCGCCACGACCGTGCTCGTCGGCGTGGTGGCGGTGGTCTCCATCATGGTCGGCGCGTACGTCGTCCCGGTCGGCGACGTGCTGGCCGTGCTCGCCGCCCGGGTCGGACTGACCGACGACACCAACAACCTGCACGACGCCGTGGTGTGGGACCTGCGGCTGACCCGGGTGCTGCTCGCCGGGGCCGTCGGTGCCGCACTCGCCTGTAGCGGGGCGGCCTACCAGGGCACCTTCCGCAACCCCCTGGTGGAGCCGTTCATCCTGGGCGTCAGCGCCGGGGCGGCGTTCGGCGCGGGCGTGTCCGTGATGGTGGACGTGCCGCTGTCGATGCAGGTGATGGCCTTCGTCTTCGGCATGGTCGCGGTCGGGCTGACCTACGGCCTCTCCCGGGTACGCGGGGAGCGCCCCACCGTCACCCTCATCCTCGCCGGGGTGGTGGTCGGCTCGTTCTTCTCCGCGATCTTCTCCCTCTTCCAGTACGTCGGCACCGACGAGCAGCTCCGCCGCCTGGTCTTCTGGATCATGGGAGGCTTCTACCGGGCCACCTGGAGCGACGTCGCCGTCGTCGTACCGGCCTCGGTGCTCGGGTGCCTGCTGCTCTGGCGGGCCGGCTGGCGGATGAACATCCTCAGCCTCGGCGACGACGAGGCGCGGTCCCTCGGTGTCGACCCCGAACCGCTGCGCCGGTGGGTGATCGTCCTGGCCACCGCGCTGACCGCACTGGCCGTCTCGGTGTCCGGGATCATCGCCTGGGTGGGGCTGCTCGTCCCGCACGCCGCCCGGCTGCTCGTCGGGCCGGACCACCGCTTCGTCATCCCGCTGTCGGCCACCCTGGGCGCGGTCTTCGTCATGGTCTGCGACGACATCGCCCGGACCATCCACTCCGGCGAGGTGCCGATCACGATCATCACCTCCATCCTCGGGGCGCCGTACCTGGTCTACCTGCTGCGTACCCGGTCCACCTTCCTGGGAGCGCAGTGATGACCCTCCGGGTACGGGGACTCTCCTTCGCCTACGGCGATCGGCCGGTGCTCGACGGCATCGACCTCGACCTGCGGGCCGGTGAGCTGTGCGCGCTGTTCGGCCCGAACGGCAGCGGCAAGTCCACCCTCTACCGGTGCCTCCTCGGGCACCTGCGGCACACCGGCACCGTCACCCTCGACGGCGTCGACCTGGGCCGGCTGCGCCCCGCCGAGGTCGCCCGCCGGGTGTCGTACGTGCCGCAGCAGCACACCAACCCGTTCCCGTTCACCGTGCTGGACATGGTGCTGATGGGCCGTACCCCGCACCTCGGTGGGGTGTTCGGCCCCCGGCGGCGCGACGTCGAGGTCTGCGAGCGGGTGCTGGCGCAGGTCGGTCTGGCCGCCGACCGGGACCGGCACTACCACACCCTCAGCGGTGGGCAGCGTCAGCTCGTGCTGATCGCCCGCGCCCTGGCGCAGGACTGCGACGTGCTGCTGCTGGACGAACCCACCGCCAGCCTCGACTTCGGCAACCAGATGTGGGTCTGGCGCACCGTGCGCGATCTGGCCCGCGCCGGCCGGGCGGTGCTGGTCTGCACCCACGAGCCGAACCACGTGCTGTGGTTCTGCGACCGGGTGGTGGCGTTGGGCCGCCAGGGGCGGCTGCTCGCCGACGGGACGCCCCGGGAGACGGTCACCACCGACCTGGTGACCCGGCTCTACCCCTCGGTCGGGGCGCTCACCACCATCGCCGACGTCACCATCGCCCCGGCCGGCGTCGGCTCCCCGGTGACCGGGCGGGCCCGGCCCGACCACCAGCCGTCCGCGTCCTGAACGGCGGTGGCGGTCGTCCGGGCCCGCCCGGTCGTCCGGGGACCGTCCCGCCGCCGGGCGTCCGGCGGCGCGTGCGCAGGTGCCGTACGCTGCCGCGATGAGCCAACCGGCCCGCATCCTGGTCTACGGCGTGTACGGGGCCGGCAAGTCCACCCTCGCCGCCCGGCTGGCCGACCGTCTCGGGCTGCCGTGGTACCCGGTCGACGACCTGCTCTGGCAACCCGGCTGGGTCGAGGTGCCGGTCGCGGAGCAGCGCAGCCGGATCGAGGCGATCTGCCGGCGTGACCGGTGGATCCTCGACGGGGCGTACCACGGCTGGCGGGACGTGCCGTTGGCCTGCGCCGACCTGGTCGTCGGCCTGGACTACCCACGCTGGCTCTCCTTCTGGCGCCTGTTGCGCCGCACCGTCCGTCGGGTGCTGACCGGGGAGGAGATCTGCAACGGCAACCGCGAGTCGTTGGGCAGCGTGCTCTCCCGGGACTCGGTCCTGGTGTGGCACGTCACCGCGTACGGCCGGGCCCGGCGGCGGATGTGGGCCTGGCAGGCCGACCCGTCCGGGCCACCGGTCCTGCTGTTCCGCTCCCCGGCCGCCCTGGACCGGTGGCTGGCCGACCTGCCCCGGTAGGCCGCGCAGACGGAAAAACCAGTTGTCGTGCGGGCCGGCTTCCGCCACGGTGGGGCCATGACGTTCTGACGGACACCACCTCGTTGAGCCGACCCTCCCCGCCGCGCCGAACCGCGCCGTCCGGGGGAGCCGTCGTGCCGTCCGTTCCCCTTCTCCCCGAACGAGAGCGTCGTCTTGGCACAGCACCAGCCCCGGCAGGGGTCCCTGCCGTCGTCCGTCCCGACCCCGGCAACCGCCACGGTCACCGTCTTCGCCGGCCCCCGAAGCTGGATCGAGTCCGACGCCGTCACCCAGTGCCACCAGGTGGCGGCCTTCGACGGCATGCGGCACGTCGCCGGCATGCCGGACCTGCACCCCGGCAAGGGTGCCCCGATCGGCGCGGCCATGGCCTCGACCGTGCTGTACCCGCACCTGGTGGGCTCCGACATCGGGTGTGGCATCGCCGTCTTCCCCGTCGACCTGAAGCGTGTCGTGCCCGAGCAGCTCGCCGGCCGGTTCCCCGACCTCGACCGCGCGCTGGACCCGGACCGGGACGCCGACGACCCGGCGTGGTCCGTCGTGGACGGCGACATCCCCGCCGGTCACGTCGAGGGTCTGGGGACGGTGGGGCGCGGCAACCACTTCGTCGAACTGGCCCGGATCCGGGAGGTCCTCGACGCCGGGCACACCGCCCGGCTCGGGCTGGCCGCCGGTGACGTCGTGCTCATCGTCCACAGCGGTTCCCGGGGCCTGGGGGAGCGGATCCTGCGGGCGCACACCGAGCGGTACGGCGCGGGTCCCGCCGCCGACCCGGCCGGGTACCTGGCCCGGCACGACGCCGCGGTGCGCTGGGGTTCGCTCAACCGCCGGCTGATCGCGGCCCGGGTCGCGTACGCCCTGGGCGCCCGGCCGACCGCCCCGATCGTCGACCAGTGCCACAACCTCGTCGAGATCCGGGACGGCGTCTACCTGCACCGCAAGGGCGCCGCCCCGGGGGACGGCCGGGACGTCCTGGTCGCCGGCACCCGGGGCACCTGCTCCTACCTGGTGGCCGCGCACGCCGGGCCGGAGGCCAACTGGTCGGTGGCCCACGGTGCGGGCCGCAAGATGTCCCGCGCCGACGCCCTGCGCCGGGGCCGGGCCAAGCACACGGTCGAGGAACTGCGCCGGACGCCGGTGGGTTCGCTGGTGGTCTGCGGTGACCGGCAACTGCTCTTCGAGGAGGCACCGACGGCGTACAAGCGGATCGAGCAGGTGATCGCCGACCTCACCGAGCACGGTCTGGCCACCTCGGTCGCCTCGACGGTTCCCCTGGTCACCTACAAGACGGCCGACCAGCCGAGGAGCGACACGCGACCCGACCGGCGACGCGACCACCGGCGCGGACGGGGCCGGTCGTGAGCGCGGCCGGGGCCCGTCCCGGTCGGATCGACCACCACCTGCTCCTCTCGGCCGGACGTGGACCGCAGGAGTGTGCCTGGGCGGTCACTCAACTCGTGCGTCGCCTGGAGGCCGACGCCACCCGGCGGGGCCTGGCCGTCCGCCGGGTCGAGGCCGTCCCCGGCGACCGACCCGGCACCCACCGGTCGGTCCTGCTGCGGGTCTCGGGAGACGGGACCGGGCAGTTCGTCGGCTCCTGGACCGGGACCCTGTGCTGGCAGGCTCCGAGCCCCTACCGGGCGGGTGCCGGCCGCAAGAACTGGTACGTCGTCGCCCGGCCGTGCGAGGTCGACGCGCCACGGACGCCCTTCCTGGAGTCGGACGTCGACGTCGTCGGGTGCCGTACCGGCGGGCCGGGCGGGCAGCACCGGAACAAGGCCAGCACGGCGGTGCGGGCGACCCACCGCCCCTCGGGGCTGGTCGTCGTGGTCGACACCGAGCGGCAGTTCAGCCAGAACCGCCGTCTCGCCCTGGAACTGCTCCGGCAGCGCATCGAGCGCGACGACCGGGAGGCGGTCCGGACCGTCACCACCGCCCGCTGGCGGATCCACGACGAACTCGTGCGTGGCGACCCCGTGCGGGTCGAACGACCGGACACCGGGCCCGGCCCGGACCGGGCGTCGACCGGACGGGCCCGCCCGCAGCCCGTACGGACCCGGGGTGCCGCCACCCGTTAGATCGACAAGCGTCATTGACGACAATAGTTAATACTCCTTAGGATTTGGCTGCCTCGAGGAAGACCGTCCCTGTCCCGCCCGTACGCCCGACCGGTGCCTGGCCGACCAGCGCCGGCCGTGGCGGCACGGCGTCCCACCCACGGGAAGGCCCTCGATGTCCTCACCGCGTCCCCGCCGCCGGCCGGCCCTGGCCGCCGGCCTGCTCGCGCTGGCCACCGCCGCCGCGACCCTCACCCTGACCTCGGCCCCCGCCGAGGCGGCCGTGCTGCCGAACAACTTCCGGAGCGTCGGCTACATGCCGTCCTGGAGCGGCGACGTCAACGCCGTCCAGTACACCAAGCTGACCCACATCAACTACGCGTTCGTGCTGCCCAACAGCGACGGCAGCCTGCGGGCGGTGGAGAACCCCGGCAAGCTCTCCACCCTGGTGTCGCTCGGGCACGCCAACAACGTCAAGGTGTCCATCGCGATCGGTGGCTGGAACAACGGCGACGACTCGGCGTTCGAGGCCCTCGCCGCCAACGCCGGCACCCGTGGCGCGTTCGTCACCAACGTGGTCAACTTCGTCAACCAGTACAACCTCGACGGTGTCGACATGGACTGGGAGTACCCGGACCCCGGCGCCTCGGCCACCAACTACAGCCTGCTCATGTCCCAGCTGAGCAGCGCCCTGCGCAGCCGGGGCAAGCTGCTCACCGCCGCCGTCGTCAGTGAGGGCTACTACGTGCAGGGCGTGCCGACCTCGGTGTTCGGCAGCGTCGACTGGCTGAACATCATGGCGTACGACGGCGGCAGCCCGCACGCCAACTACGACTGGTCGATCAACGCGGTGAACCTGTGGAAGGCACGCGGCCTGCCCGCCAGCAAGGCGGTGCTCGGCGTGCCCTTCTACAGCCGACCGGGCTACTACACCTACTCCGCGCTGGTCGGCATGGACCCGGCGAACGCCAACCGGGACTGCACCACGGTCGGCGGCGTCCAGCAGTGCTACAACGGCATCCCGACCGTCAAGCGCAAGACCCAGTGGGCGCTGGCCAACGCCGGCGGGATGATGAACTGGGAACTCTCCCAGGACACCACGGGCTCGACCTCCCTGGTCAGCGCGATCTACGACACCGTCATGGGTGGCACCACACCGCCGCCGGGGCGGACCGGCCCGATCACCGGCATCGGTGGCAAGTGCGTGGACGTCGCCGCGGCGGGCACCGCCAACGGCACCGCCGTCCAGCTCTACGACTGCAACGGCACCGCCGCGCAGACCTGGACCGTGGCCACCGACGGCACCCTCCGTGCCCTCGGCAAGTGCGCCGACGTCACCAGCGGCTCCACCGCCAACGGGGCGAAGGTCCAACTCTGGGACTGCAACGGCACCGGTGCCCAGGTGTGGCAGGCCCAGTCCAACGGGACGCTGCGCAACCCGCAGTCGAACAGGTGCCTGGACGCCACCGACAACAGCTCCGCCAACGGCACCCGGTTGCAGATCTGGGACTGCTTCGGCGGTGCCAACCAGGTGTGGCGCCTGCCGGCCTGACCACAGCGGTGACCCCGGCTGCGCCCGCCCGGTGCGGCCGGGGTCACGCGTTCCCGCCACCGGGAGCCTGACCCGGATCCGTCGTCCCGGCCGCCCGGCGCGGCCTCACCCGTCCGCGCCTTCCCACACGGCGTCGACGAGGGCGGGGAGCACCCGTGCCGCCGGGCCCCGCAGGTTGACCTCGGCGACCCCGTCCAGCGGCGTCTCCTCCGGGTTGACCTGGACCACGGCGGCACCCAGGCGGGCAGCCACCTGGGGAATCTCGGCCGCCGGGTACACCAGGCCGGACGTGCCGATGGTCAGCAGCAGGTCGCAGGAGGACGCCGCCTCGACGGCCGCGTCCAGGGCCGCCCCGGGCAGCGCCTCGCCGAACCACACCACGCCGGGTCGAACCGGAGCGGTGCAGTGCGCGCAACGGGGTGGGGGCACCCGCCGGCCGTCCACCGGCTCGCCCTCCGCGTCGTCCGACACCGGTGCCGGACGGGCGCAGGCCGAGCAGCGGGGGGCGAACAGGCTGCCGTGCAGGTGGACCGGGGCGGGTGAACCGGCGCGTTCGTGCAGGTCGTCGACGTTCTGGGTGATCAGGACGGTGCCCGGGACCCGGTGCTGGATCGCGGCCACGGCCCGGTGCCCCGCGTTCGGGTGGGCCAGTCGTACGGCGTGGCGACGCCACTCGTACCAGCCCCAGACGAGTGCGGGATCGGCCCGGAAGGCCTCGGGCGTGGCGAGGGCCTGGGCGTCGTACCGCTGCCACAGCCCGGTGAGGGCGTCGCGGAAGGTGGGCACCCCACTCTCGGCGGACATCCCCGCCCCGGTGAAGACCACGACCCGCCGGGCCTGTCCGAGCAGTTCCGCAGCTCGGCGCGCGGGTTGGTCCGTCACGGTCGTGCACCCGGCTCGGCGAGGAGGTCGTCCACCCGGACAATCTACCGTCCGCCCGGCTCCTGGTCGCCCGAGGCGGAGGCGGCTCTCGGCCGGGGCCGTCCCCCGGGGTGCGTGGGCGCGGCCGGGGCGGGCGTCCACCACCGGCGGGTGGGGGCGTGGCACCATAACCGTGTCCTCCGCCGCCGGATGGCCGGGACACGACACTGATGGAGTCGCCGATGACAGGACTGACCGGCGCGCCGGTGCCGGGGGTGGCGCCACTGTGGACGCACGATCCGGTCACCGCGGGTCCCTACCGACTGCTCGGCCGGCTGGGTGCCGGTGGGCAGGGCGTGGTCTACCTCGGCGAGGACGACCAGGGGCACCAGGTCGCGATCAAAATGATCAACGCCGATCTGAGTGATCTCCGGGTGCGGTCGCAGTTCATGAAGGAGATCGCGGCCGCGCGCCGGGTCGCCCCCTTCTGCACCGCCCAGGTGCTCTTCGCCGAGGTGGACGGGGAGCAGCCCTACGTGGTCAGCGAGTTCATCCAGGGCCCCACCCTCTACCGGCACGTGCGCGAGCACGGCCCGGTCGCCGGCAACGCGCTGCACCGGCTCGCCATCGGCACCGCCACCGCGCTCGCCGCGATCCACCGGTCCGACATCGTGCACTGCGACCTGAAGCCGGACAACGTGGTGCTCGGTCCGGACGGCCCCCGGGTGATCGACTTCGGCATCGCCCGCGCCCTGGGTGTCACCGAGACCGTGACCAGCCGGGTGATGGGGACCACCGCCTACATGGCCCCGGAACGCTTCCGCAACGACCCGGTCGGCCCACCCTGCGACGTCTTCGCCTGGGCCGGCACCATCGCCTACGCCGCCGGTGGACGGCCGCCGTTCGGCAACGACTCGCTCTTCGCGGTGATGCACCGGGTGCTGAACGACCCACCCGACCTGCCACCTCTCCCACCGGAACTCGACGAGTTGATCCGACAGTGCCTGGCCAAGGAGCCGGGGGATCGGCCGGAGGCCGAGCAGGTGCTGATGCGGCTGCTCGGGCAGGACGCCAGGGTCACCGCGCCGCTCCGCCCGGAGACCGTGCTCCAGGTGGGCAACGAGACCGCCGGAGCGCCGACGCCGAACCAGCCGCTGCCGTTGCCCCGTCCCGCACCGGACACACCGGTCGCGCCGACCCGTCCGACGGTGGCGACCCGGCCGGTGCCGACGGTGCCACCGCAGGCCCGGCCGTCGTCGCTCGACCGGCCCACGGCACCGGTACCCGACACGTACGGCCCGGTGGACGACGGCTGGGGGCGACGGCTGGGCCGGGAGGCCGGCGACGCCTGGGGGATCTCGACCGCGATCTTCCTGGGCGCGGTCGGCGGTGCCACCGGGTACGTCGCGTCGAGCACGGCGGCTGCGGCCCTGGCGGCCGGAACCGCCACCTTCGTCGTGGTCTACCTGGTCCGGACGCTGGTCGCGGTGGCCCTCGGCGGCCGGTCCGACCGTCCCTGACCGGTGTGGCCGGCTCCGGCACCGGTCAGGTGGTGCCGGACCGGTAGGTTGACTGCCATCAGCCGGTCGCCGAGGAGGATGTCCCCATGGCCCCATCCCACACTCGACAGTGGTTGCCGTACACCGCTGCGGTCACCGCCGGGTTGCTGGTCATCGCCGGGGCGTTCGTGCTCGTCCGGCAGCAGGACGCCGACACCGGGCGAACCCGCGACTGCACCGTCAAACTGGAGGTCAACTCCTCCACCGAGAAGTCGGCGCTGCTGGGCGAGCTGGCCGAGAAGTACAACACCAGCGACCGGTCGCTCGACGGCGGCGGCTGCGCCCAGGTGCACGTCAGCGGTCTGACCTCGGGCAAGGCCACCGAGGCGCTGGCCGCCGGCTGGACCGGCACCGTTCTGCCGGTGCCGCAGGTCTGGCTGCCGACGTCGAGCCTCTGGACCGGCCAGCTCCGGTTGCTCGACCAGGCCGCCGGCCGGGCACCGCAGACCCCGGACCAGTATCCGTCCATCGCGAACAGCCCGCTGGTGATCGCGATGCCCAAGCCCAAGGGCGAGCTGGTCCGCCAGCGCGGGTCGCTGGGCTGGGGCGAGATCCTCGGCCTCTCCGGGCGGGAGGGGTGGGCGGGCTTCGGCAAGCCGGAGTGGGGTCGGTTCACCTTCGGCAAGGACAACCCGAACCTCTCCACGTCGGGGCTGGCGGCGACCATCGCCACCTACTACGCCGCCGTGCAGCGGTCCAGCGACCTGACCCGGTCCGACCTCGCGAACCCGGCGGTGACCCAGTTCGTCCGGCGGATCGAGGCCAACGTGTCGCACTACAGCGACGACGTGGTCGACCTGCTGCGCGACCTCGCCGAGGCCGACCTGTCCGGCGACGGTGCCAGCAAGGACGACATGAGCGCCATCGTCATGCAGGAGGAACTGGTCCACCTCTACAACGAGGGGGAGCTGAGCCCGAAGCAGGAGGGCGAGGCCCGGGGGCGCCGGCCGAACGTCCCACTGGTCGCGGTCCACCCGAAGGAGGGCACCTTCAACCTGGACCACCCCTTCGTGGTGCTGCCCACCGCCGACGAACGGCAGCGCGTGGCGGCGGCCGACTTCCTCGCCTTCCTGACCGAGGACGCCCAGCAACGCAGCTTCGCCGGGCTCGGCTTCCGGGACCACGAGCGTCGGGCGCCGAAGGAGTTGCTGGCCAGCGTCGGCACCGAGCCGACCGACGGCCTGACCTACTTCGAGCCGCCGGACCCGGCGGTGGTCGAGGCGATGCTCGGCAGCTGGAGCACGCTGCGGAAGAAGGCCAACATCCTGATCGCGCTGGACACCTCCGGGTCGATGGAGAAGAAGGTCGGGGACCGCACCCGCTTCCAGGTCGCCACGGCGGCGGCGGCCAAGGGGCTCGGGCTGCTCAACGCGGAGGACCGGGTGGGCCTCTGGTCGTTCTCCTCCGAGACGTCGAAGCGGCCGGAGGGCCCGTACCGGGAGGAGGTCCGCCTCGGTGACTACGACCAGAAGCGGATCAACAGCCGGATCGCCGGCCTGCACGTGGAGGGCAACACCGCGCTCTACGCCACGGTCCGGGCCGCCCACGAGCACCTGACCGAGCGGTACGACCCGGAGCGGATCAACGCCGTCGTCGTGCTGACCGACGGCAAGAACGAGTACAACCGGGACAACGACCTGGCCCGGCTGCTCGCTGACGTGAAGCTGGACCCGGACCGGCCCGTCAAGGTCTTCTGCATCGCCTTCGACAAGGACTCCAACTTCGCCACGCTGGACCGGATCGCCAAGGCGTCCTCCGGCAAGGCCTTCGACGCCACCGACCCGGCCCTGATCGACGAGGCGTTCGTCAAGCTGGTCAGCAGCTTCTGACCGGGCCACCGCCCGTGCCGAGGAGCCGCCCACCGCGCGGGTGCGGAACGCCGCACGCGGTCGCACCGCCCCCGTGCGGCGGTGCGACCGCGGTGCGGATCAGCCCTTGAGGCCGGTGTGGGCCAGCCCTTCGATGAACTGCCGTTGGGCGATCACGAAGATCACCAGCACCGGGATGGCGGTCATCGACGCCGCCGAGAGCTGCACGTCCCACATCGGGCCGCCGTACGCGTCGACGAACTGGGTCAGCGCCTGCGGCAGGGTGAACTTCTCCGGCGAGGAGAGGAAGACGATCGGCTCCAGGTAGAGGTTCCAGCTGTGCAGGAAGGTGAAGATCGCCACCGCGCCGAGCGCCGGCCGGGCCAACGGCAGGGCGATCCGCCAGAAGATGGCGAACCGGCCCAGCCCGTCCATGCGGGCGGCCTCCTCCAGCTCACCGGGGAGCGCGAGGAAGAACTGCCGCATGATGAAGGTGGCCAGCACGCTCGGCGCGCCGAGGACCGGCACCAGGATCAGCGGCCAGTGGGTGTCCACCATGCCCCACGAGTTGAACATCCGGAACAGCGGCACGATGGTCACCTCGCTCGGGATGAGCAGGCCGACCAGCACCACCACGAAGAGCACCTGCTGCCCCCGGAACCGGATCCGGGCGAAGGCGTACCCGGCCAGCGAGGAGACCGCCAGCGTGCCGACGGTGACCACGGCCGCGATGTACGCGCTGTTGAGGTACTGCCGGGCAAAGGGTTGAAGCTCGAACACCCGCTGGTACGCCGAGAAACTGAACTCGGTCGGGATCAGCGAGGGCGGGAAGGCGAAGATGTCGCCGATCGGCTTCACCGAGGAGGTGACCATCCACCAGGTCGGGAAGACGAAGGGTACGGCGAGCAGGCAGAGCACGCCGTAGAGGGCGACCTTCGCCCGGGGCGAGAGCCTACTGTTCATGGAAGACCCACCTCCTGCGCATCCGCCACTGCACGACGGTGAGCACCAGCACGATCAGGAAGAGCAGCACCGACAGGGTCGCCCCGTAGCCGAACTGGTGGAACTGGAACGCCCGCTGGTAGAGGTAGTAGACGAGCACCGTGGTCGAGGTGCCCGGACCGCCCTGGGTGAGCACGGCGATCTGGGCGAAGACCTGGAGCGATCCGACCACGGTGATGATCGAGGTCAGCAGGATGGTCGGGCTGATCATCGGCATGGTGATCCGCCGGAACCGGGTCCAGGCGCTCGCCCCCTCCACCCGGGCCGCCTCGTACAGCTCCGCCGGCACGCCCTGGAGCGCGGCGAGGAACAGCACCATGTTCAGGCCGACGTTCTTGACCACCTGGACCACGATCACCGACAGCAGGGCCGTCCCGTCGCCGCGCAGCCAGTTCGGCCCGTCCACGCCGACCGCGCCGAGCGCCCCGTTGACGCCGCCGTTGTCCTGGAGCAGGAAGCCCCAGACGATGGTCCAGGCCACCAGGGAGACGACCACCGGTGAGAAGAACAGCGTCCGGAACACGATGGTGCCGCGCAGCCGCTGGTTGAGCAGCACCGCCAGCAGCAGGGCCAGGCTGAGGTTGAACGCCACCAGCCCGATCGAGAAGAGCGCGGTGACCCGCAGCACCGACGGCAGGTTCGGGTCGTCGGCCATCGCCCGGTAGTTCTCCGCGCCGACGAACTCGAAGGTGTCGGCGAGCACGTTCCACTCGTGCAGGCTGTACCAGAAGACCAGCCCGAGCGGGATCAGCACGAAGAGCACCGAGCCGACCAGCTGCGGGGCGATGAAGAGCAGGCCGGCGAGCTGGTCGCGGCGGCGGGACGTCCACCAGCCCCGCCGGGCGGGCGGCGCCCCGGCGGGGGCGGACCGGCGACCGGCCCGCCCCTTCTCGTCCCTCGTCAGGACCGACATCGGCCGGTCCCTACTTCGCCAGCAGCGGGTTGATCGAGGAGCAGACGCCGTCCAGCACGCCCTTGACGTCCGCGTCGGCCTTCCAGAGCGGGTCCAGCGCGGCGCGCACCGCTTGGCTCAGCTCGGCCTGGCCGGTGTGGCTGGGCTTGACCACACCCTTGGCGATGCCGTCGATCACCACCTTCTGCAACTGCTCGGGGGAGAGCAGCGGGTTGGTCTTGGCCAGCGTCGCGGCGGTGAGCTGCGAGGTGCGCGGCGGCGGGAAGAACTGGGCCAGCTTCGCCGAGTTGGTGGGGTTGGTGAGGAAGGCCAGGAAGTCGGCGGCGGCGTCGGCGTGCTTGCCCTTCTTCAGGACACCCATGCCGCCCTGGCCGATCACCGCGTACTCGCCCTTCGGGCCGGCGGGCAGCGGCACCAGGTCCCAGCCGAACTTCTGCCCCTTGAGCAGGGACGCCCGGGAGATCTGGGTGACGGTCATGCCGGCCTCACCGGCGAAGAAGTCGGCGGTGGTGCCCGGCCCGGGCAGTGCCTTGTCGACGAAGATCCCCTTGTGCAGGGCGGTCATCGCCTCGACCATCTCCGGGGAGTTGAAGCCGCAGCTCTTCCCGTCCTCGCTCCAGGCCCGCGCGCCCCAGCCCGTCCAGATGGTGGAGAGGTTGTCCCAGCCCTTGTAGTCGAAGTCGCGCACCACCAGACCGGCCTTGCCGGTCTTGGCGTTCACCGCCGCGCCGGTGGCGAGCGCGTTCGCCCAGGTCCACTGGCCGGCGGCGATCAACTCGGCCGGGCTCTTGGCGCCGGCCGCCTTGACCAGGTCGGTGTTGACGAAGATGCCGAACGGCGAGGTGGAGAAGGGGTACGCGTAGAGCTTGCCGTCGGTCTTCCAGAGCTTCGTCGCGGCCGGGGCCAGCTCGTCGAAGGTGTACCCCTCGGTGCCCTTGAGGGTGTCGTCCAGCGGCACCAGCGCGCCGGAGCTGACGAAGTCGGGGGCCGAGTTCTCCAGCACCCAGGCCAGGTCGGGCGGGTTGCCACCGGCGATCTGGGTGGTGAGGGTGGTGGTGTAGTTCTCGAACGGGATCGGATCGAAGGTGATCTTGGTGACCTTCGAGTTGGCCGCCATGTACTCGGCGGCGATGTCGTTGAACAGCTTCAGGTGCGCCTCGTTCGCCGACCAGGTGGTCATCCGCAGGGTGACCGGGCCGTCGGATTCGGTGGAGTCGGAGCCGCCACAGGCGGTCAGGCCGAGCAGCGCGGAGAGCGCGACGACGGCCGTCAACCGGATTCTCATCAATGGAGTCCTTCCTCAGTAGCCGGCGATGTCGGGCCAGCGAAGCTCGACGCCGGAATCGGCGAGGCGGTTCTGGAATTCGGCCAGCAGGCCGGGGGTGTAGCGCACCGCGCGGGGGGTGACCCGCCGGGCCAGGCAGAAGTCCGCGAGGAGGCCGGCGACCTCGCCGACGTTCCATTCCACGGGGTGCAGGCGGTAGGAACCGTTGGTGATGTGCGTGGTGCCGATGTTCTTGCCGGCGGGCAGCAGGTTCTCCACCCGCCGGGGGATCAGCGCACCGAGCGGGATCTCGAACGGGCACGAGGCCACGTCGATGTAGTTGTCGCCGCCGGTGGAGGGGTGCAGGTCGATGCGGTACATCCCGACGCCCACCGAGTCGGCGTAGCTGACCGCGCCCTTGTCGCCCCGGATCTCCAGGGAGAGATCCTGTTCGACGACGGTGTACTCGGCGCGGATCCGGCGCGACTCGCGGATGTACGGGGCCTGCGCCAGGCCGCTGTGGGTGACGTCCCCGCCGGTGGCGGCGGCGCCGTTGCCGGTGACGTCGCCGCGCAGCCGCAGCCCGGGGAAGCCGGTGCCGCCGTCGGTGCGGGGCGCCTCGGTCTGGAGCCAGTACAGCACCGACAGGGACAGCTCCCGGGCCGCCGCGATCTGCGCGTCCGGGTCGGGCACGTCGATGACCGGGTGCTCGAAGTAGTCGATCATCGGCCAGTTGACCAGGCAGATGTCGCTGTCGTACGTCCCCGGCGTGAAGTTGCGCCGGGCGGCGATCCGCCGGAACGTCCACAGGTTGCCGTCACCGGGGTTGACCCGCTGGTCGGCTTGGACCAGCCACGGGTCGTCGTCCGGGTTCGGGGTGAAGCTGCGTTCGGAGATCTCCAGGGTGCGCGGGTTGGGGGAGCGGAACGACAGCATCCGGTCGCCCCAGAAGGCCGGCTCGTACGCACGCCAGAAGTCGTACGCCGCCGGCTTGTCGATGGTGTGGTCCCCGTCGACGTGGTCGACCGCGAAGCAGACCGAGACGGCCTGCATGTTGGCCGGCTGGGCGTTCTCCGGGGCGCTCGGCTCGCCGGTGTCGTCCCGCGACTCGAAGCCGGTGACGTACTCGGTGCCGGTCAGCGGGAGCAGTTCCCCGGTCTCGGTGGCGTCCAGCACGTACGGGGCGCTCAGGTGCAGCCGCTCGCCGGTGTGCCGGTGGGCGACGGTGACTCCGGTGACCCGGTCGCCGTCGGTGTCGGCGGCCACCGGGCGGTACGGCTGGAGCACCCGCAACCGGCCGGAACCCCGGTACGGCGCGAGCATCCCCTCCAGCACCGCGACCGCCACCCGGGGCTCGTGGCACAGCCGGCTGACGTGGCCGGCGCCCGGGTTCAGCGCGGTGGTCCGCCGGGCCCGCTCGGTCAGCGGGTACCAGCGCCGGTAGTGCTCCCGGATGCCGTCGCGCAGCGCCCGGTAGCTGGCGGTGACACCGAAGTGCTCCACCCAGGAGTGCTCGTCCGGCGGTACGGCCTGGCTGGTGAGCTGCCCGCCGAGCCAGTCGTACTCCTCGGTCAGCAGCACCGTACGGCCGGCGCGCAGTGCGGCCAGGGCGGCGGCCACGCCACCGAGCCCACCGCCGACGATCAGTACTTCGGCCTGCATCTCGGGCACGGTCCGTCCTCTCAGGGGTTGGTCTTCGGCCGCCGGCGGGGTTCCGGCGGGCGGGGTGACGGTCAGGGGCGGGGGTCGGGCGGGGCGAGGGTGGCGCCGTCGACCGGCTGGCAGGGCAGTAGCCGCTGGGTGACCGTGCCGGGCACGTCGGCGAGCAGTGCGGTCAGCACCTCGACCGCCTGCCAGCCCATCTCCCGGCGGGGGATGCGGAAGCCGGTGAACTCGATGTCGCTGGCCGCCGGCCGGGTCGGGTCACCCAGCGCCAGGATGGACAGGTCACCCGGCACGGCCAGGCCACGTTCCCGGGCGAGGGAGGCGATGGCGACGCCGTCGGCGTACTCCTCGACGACAGCCGCCGTGACCCCCGCGGAGAGCAGTGTGTCGAGCAGGTCGGCGGGGCTGCGGTCGGCGGTGGGCTCGTGCCGGGCCGGCAGCCCGGCGGCGTCGAGCGCGGCCCGGTAGCCGGCCAACCGGTCGGCGTGCGACTCCGGGCCGGCTCCCTGGCCGAGGTACGCCAGCGAGGTGTGCCCGGCGTCGAGCGCACGCCGGACCACGGTGGCGGTGGCGGTCGGGTAGTCGACGCCGACGTAGGGCACCGGCCCGCCCGCGTCGTCGCGCCGGCCGACCGACACGAAGGGGTGCCCCTCGGCGACCAGCCGGCCCAGCTCGTCCCGGTCGAGCGAGCGGCCGAGCAGCACGCAGCCGTCGGCCAGGCGCAGCCGGTTGTCGTCGTGGAAGATCCGCCGCCGGCCGTCGGTGACCGGGGCGCTGGTGAGCAGCAGCAGGTCGCAGCCGAGCCGCTCGGCCGACTCCTCGATGCCGACCAGGAACGGGTGGTAGAAGTCGCCGGTGCCGGTGGGGAAGACCGGCTCGTAGGTGAAGACGCCGAGGATCCGGTTGTGCCGGGCGGCGAGCCGTCGGGCCACCGGGTCGGCGACGTACCCGGTGGCCCGGATCGCGTGCAGCACGCGCTCCCTGGTCTCGGGGGCGATCCGGACGCTGCCGTCGTCACGACCGTTGAGCACCAGCGAGACGGTGGCCTGGCTGACGCCGGTCATCCGGGCGATGTCCTGCTGGGTCACCCGCCTGCGTGATCCGGTCACGTTGCGTGTCCATTCGTTTCGGCGCTAATACGCATTAGCTACGTTGGTGTGAAATCCTGCGTCCCGCTCGACCCCGACGTCAAGCCCTGCGGCCGGAAAATCTGTCCTGCGCTCGGCCGTGCTAATTCGTATTAGTGTCTTGACGGTTGCGGATGGTCAACGTCAAACTCATGGTCCACAGGCCCGCTCCACTCCGGAGCAGCAGTTCACACACGGTGACCGGCGATCGTGGTACGGCCGGCCACCGCGGCGCCCCCCCGCACCGCCCCACCCCGCGAGCCGCGCCCCCGTACCCGGCTCCACTCCGCCGTCGACGCGCGTCCCTCACGATCGGAGAACCAGATGGACGACCGCTCCCCGACCCCACCGGCCGCGCTGAGCCGCCGCACGGTGCTGCGCGGCGCCGCCCTGCTCGGCACCGCCACGGCAGCCGGCACCGCACTCGGTGGCACCCTGGCCAGCACCCCCGCGCTCGCCGGACCGGCCGGATTCCCCAGCTACCGGTACGTCCGCGACGCCTTCGCCGTACCGCTGCGCTACAACCCGACCGGGGAGTTCATCTTCCCGTGCGTACGCGGCGTCTACGACAAGATCTCCGGCGCCCGGGGCCGCTACTACCTCTACTACGCCCCGCACGACGCGCCCGGCGGCATCTGCCTCGCCTACGCCGACCGGCTGGAGGGTCCGTACACCGAGTACCCGGGGAACCCGATCGTCGACCGGGTGCTGCCCACCACCACGGTCAGCCACGTCTCCTCACCGCACGTGGTGTGGAACGCGTCCAGCCAGGAGTTCTTCCTCTACTTCCACGGTGAGAACACCACCACCCGGGTGGCCCGGTCCCGGGACGGCATCAACTTCACCAACGAGACCCCGATCCTGAGCACCAGGCTGGTGCCGAACACCACCGAGACGTCCTACGCCCGGGTCTTCGAGCACCAGGTGGCCGGGAAGAACAACAAGTACGTGATGCTCTTCATGGGCTTGCACACCGTTGCCCCGGGCACCCGGAAGATCTTCTGGGGCTGGTCGCCGAACGGCTGGGACCAGTGGCAGTTCGCCCCGAACCCGCTGATCTCCCCGTCCGGTGACGGGCTGACCGACATCTCCGCGCCGCACCTGCTGCACCGCAACGGCACCACGTACGTGGTGTACCACGGCAACGACGGCCGGATGCGTCTCACCGAGGTCGGCAACAACTTCGACCGGGAGGTGCACCTCGGTGTCTTCCACTCCCCGATCGCCTCGGACAACGGCCGGGTCGCCTCGCCCGCCTTCGGCACCGACGGCGGCGTCTCCTACATGATCTACGAGGCCGGTCCCCGCCTCGACGCCCGCATCTGCATCGCCCGCGCCGTCTGACCGGAGCGGCGCGACCCTGCCCCGCTCCGGCTGAGGCGCTGCCGTCAGCCGGGGCGGGGCAGGGTGACCGGTGGGCCGAACACCACCGGAACGCCGGGGGAGTAGAGCACGCTCACCGGCGGGCCGACCGGGGCCGGTAGTCCGGCGGCGGTGACCAGCTCGTCGTCCAGGTGCAGCAGCTCTGCCCGGTGCAACGGCCAGCGCGGATGCCAGTTGGGCAGCCGCAGCGTCCGTCCGTACGCCCGGGTGTGCAGCGCCCACCGGGCGGTGAGGAAGTGCTCAAGCGGAGTGGGGTCGTCGATCGGCCCACCCACCCGGACCGTCATCCGGCTCGTCGCGCCGACCGGCCCGGGCCAGCGCCGCCGGCAGAGGTACGTGTAGCGGTCACCGTCGCGGTCCAGCCGCATCGCCGACCACAGGTACGGCAGCCGCAGGGACACCCGCGCGACCAGCACCGGGACCAGCCGGGACGCGTCGAGGGAACGGAACACCACCGCCCGCCGCCCGGTGTCGTCGACGGAGTAGAGGCGCACGTTCGTCTCCCAGAAGCTGCCGAGATACGGCACCCCCGGACCCCGTCCCAGGCCCAGCCCGACCATCCGGAAACCGACCAGGCCGACGTAGCTGACCCCGTCGAGGGTGTCCGGGCGGGTGCCGGCGGGCAGCAGGGGCGCGACGACCTCCGGCGCCACCGCCCAGTGCACGAAGGTGACGTCCTCCCACCGCTGCCGGAGGATCGCGGGGCGGAACGCCCGCCCCGGCGCGGGAGCGATCGGCTCGATGTCCACGTGTCCATCGTGCCGTGTCGACCGTCGCGTCCGTCCGGCGGTGGTCCGGTGCCGATGGACAGTCCGATCGCGGCAGGGTATGACAGCAGCGAGGCTCCCGGTCGGGCGTCGGTTCCCGGTCGACTGCTGTCCTGTCGGGAGCTTCGCCTGTGCCGGGTCCTCACCTGCCGTACCCCCTGAGAGGTCGGTTCGAGGATTTTTGAGTTGATCTATGCTGTGCGTCCGGTTGAGGGTCTTTGATCGGGTCCGCCGTTGATAGCCGGCCCTCAATGGCGTGGAATGTGAATCGCGGTCGTGACCTTCGGGCCGGGGCGGCGTTAGCCCGGTCATGGGTGATCGGAAGCCGTACCCCAGTGACGTCACCGACGCGCAGTGGGCGCTGATCGGGCCGTTCCTGCGGGCGTGGAAGGCCAAGCGGGTCTCGGTGTCGGGGCATCAGGGTGACTACGACCTGCGGGAGATCGTGAACGCGATCCTCTACCAGAACCGGACCGGTTGTCAGTGGGCGTACCTGCCGCACGACCTGCCGCCGAAGTCGGCCACCTACTACTACTTCGCGCTGTGGCGTGACGACGGCACGGACCAGGCGATCCATGATCTGCTGCGTTGCCAGGCCAGGGAGAAGGCCGGCCGGGCGGAGGATCCGACCGCGGTCGTGTTGGACAGCCAGTCGATCCGGGCCGCGAACCATGTCCCGGCCGCCACGACCGGCAAGGACGTCGGCAAGAAGGTGCCCGGCCGCAAGCGCGGCCTGGCCGTGGACACCCTCGGTCTGATCATCGCGGTCGTGGTGACCGCCGCGTCGGTCACCGACAACGCCATCGGCATACGGCTGCTCGACAAGGTCGTCGAACACACCCCGACGGTCGCCCGGGCCTGGGTCGACGCCGGCTTCAAGCAGGACTTCGCCCTGCACGGCGCCGTCCTCGGGGTCGACGTCGAGGTCGTCAAACGATCCGACTCCCGCCCCGGGTTCGTACCGGTACGCAGACGGTGGATCGTGGAACAGACCTACGGCACCTTGATGCTGCATCGTCGTCTCGTCCGCGATTACGAGAGCCGCCCGGAATCGGCGGTGTCACGGACGTTGTGGGCGTCGATGGTGACCATCGTGCGTCGGCTGACCGGCACCAGCACCCCGTCCTGGCGGCACCGGTGAACCTCACCGTGATCCTTGACCTGATCACCGCACGCGAAACCACCGCCGGTCAGGCCGCCGACCGGCTGCGCGAGCAGATCACCGCCCTCACCGCCGACCTCGCCCGCGTCGAGGGCGAACTGGCCGCACTGACGACCACCCGCACCACCCTGCGCGCCCTCACCGCCGCCGAGTTCACCGCCGACGACCCGACGATCGCCAGCGCCCCCTACCAGCAGATCCTGGACGTCCTCACCACCGCGCCCGCCGGCATGCGAGCCAAAGCCATCTGCATCGCACTCGACGTCGAGCCCTCACCGAACCACGTCGAGAGCACCCGCGCGAAGCTGAAACGAATGGTCAACCGCAACATCCTGACCGAAGACGAACCCGGCGTATTCACCCTCACCTCGAAACGGACCTAACCCTTCGAACCGCCCTCTGACAGCACCGGCACAGGAGTCCCCACGATGTTCACTGGCACCGCAACGCCACTGATCTCGGTCGTCGTTCCCACCTACAACCGCTCCGCCCTGCTGCACCACACCCTCACGGCGCTGGCCGACCAGCGGATGCCGAGGACCCGGTTCGAGGTCGTCGTCGCCGACGACGGATCGACCGACGACACCCGGGAGACAGCGGAGGCGTTCACCGAGCGCCTGTCACTGCGCTACCACCACCAGGACGACCTGGGCTTTCGCGCCGCCGCCGCCCGCAACGCCGGCGCCCGGCTCGCCAGCGGCGACATCCTCGTCTTCGTCGACACCGGCGTGCTCCCCGGACCCGACTTCCTCACCGCCCACCTCGCCGCCCACCAGCGCCCCGGCCGGCCCCGGGCGGTGCTCGGGTACACCTACGGCTACCGGCCCGACGACCCGAACCCCGCGCTGGAGGCCGACGCGGTCGGTTCCCGTACGCCGGAGGAGATCGTCCGTACGCTGGGCACCTCTGCCGGTTTCCAGGACGGCCGGTACCCCACCTTCGCGTCGTGCGGCTTCGACCTCTCCCGTGTCCCGGTGTCCTGGCAGCTGTTCTGGTCCCTGAACTGCTCCGTCCGGGCTGCGGACTTCCACGCGGTGGGCGGGTTCGACGAGGACTTCCGCTCCTGGGGCGGGGAGGACATCGAACTGGGCTACCGGCTGGAACGGCACGGCCTGGCCTTCGAGGTCAGCCGCGACGCGTGGGCGGTGGACACCCCGCACCCCCGGGAGAAGCGGGACACGTCGGGCGACAATTCGAGCAACGCGCTGATCATCCTGCACAAGCACCCCGAGCCGGTCATGGAGTTGCTCTGGGCGTGGTTCTGCCGGCACCTGCCGCAACTGGAGGACACCCGGGCCTGGCACCTCCGGCAGGAACTGCCGGCCATCCGTCGGGCCACCACCTACGCCCGCAGCCGGGACGTGACGGCGGAACTGGCGCAGCTGCGCGACACCGTCCCGGCGGGCAGCCGGATCGCGGTGATCGGCTGCGGCGGAACCCTGCCGCCCGGCTTTCCGCCCGCCCACCTCGTCGACTTCGACGAGGACGTGCTCCGCAGACTGCCGTCCGATCCGGCGTACACCGTCCACCACGGCCTCGGCATCCGTACCGTGCTGCCCGACGACGCGGTCGACGTCGTCCTGGTCACCTCCCGGATGACCCCGCTGTGGCGGCGGTGGCGGGCCCACATCCTGGCCGAGGCCCACCGGATCGGCACGACCGTGCGCGGCCCGCTCGTCGAACCGACCCCCGAGGTCGCCGGAGCCGCCGCCGGCTGAGCGGACCGTCCGACGGACTCCCGGCCCGGACCCGGACGACGCTGACCCCGCCTGCGCCGGCGGGGTCAGCGTCCGCCGCTCACCGGTCGTACCCGCCGCAGCAGCACCACCGACCCGGCCAGCAGGACGAGGGCGAGCACCTCCGCGCCGACGCCGGTGACGGCGAGCGCGACGACCGAGCCGTGCTCCATCGCCAGGCCGCCCGCCACGCCCCCGAGCGACAGGCCCAGGTAGGAGAAGGAGCCGTTGAGCGACATCGCGACGGTGGGCTCGGGCAGGTCGAGGCTCGCGATCCGGTGGTTCTGCGCCGGGGAGACCCCCCAGGCCGACACGCTGACGACCGCCAGCACCACGGCGAACAGGCCGACGGTGACCCGGGAGTCCGCAGGCGTGACGAGGGCGAGCAGGGCGAGGGCGCACAGGCCGGCGCAGAGCACCGCGACCAGGATCGTGTAGGCGCGGGTTCCGCCGACCGCGTCGGCGGCCCGGCCGCCGACGGCGCTGCCCAGTACCGCGGCGATGCCCCACACCAGGAGGAACACGCTGACCCCTGCGGTACCGACCCCGGTGACCTGCGACGCGAGGGGCGCGACGAAGACGAAGACGGTGAACTCGCCCGTCATGACGAGCATGTACGACAGCAGCGCGACCAGCACCCCCGGGTGCGCCGCCGCCGCGAGCCGCTGCCGGACGGTGACCACCGGCGGAGCCTCGACCTGCGGCATGAGCAGGGCCAGGACGGCCGCCGCCAGGGCCGCCAGGACGGCCACCAGGGCCAGCGTGAGCCGCCAGTCGCCGACCGCGCCGACCAGCGTCCCGAGCGGGACGCCCAACGCGGTGGCGGCGGAGAGCCCACCGGCCACCAACGCGATCGCCCGCCCACGGCGGTGTTGCGGGGCGACGGCCACCGCGACCGCCAGGGCGCAGGGCAGGTACAGCGCTGATCCGACGGCCGCCAGCACCCGGGAGGCCATCAGCACCCGGTAGTCCGGCGCGAGCGCCCCGAGCACGTTGGACAGGACGAGGATCGCCAACGCCACCAGCAACAGCCGCCTCCGGTCCGCCCGTGAGGTGACCGTCGCCAGGACGGGCGCGCCCACCGCGTAGAGGAGCGCGAAGACGCTGATCAACTGGCCGGCGGAGGCCGGGGAGACGTCGAGATCGGCCGCGACCCGGTCCAGCAGGCCACTGATGATGAGGCTGTCGGTGCCGATGCTGAACGCCCCCAGCGCCAACGCCGGCAGGGGTGACCGGTTTCGCGCCCTCCGGTCCGTTCCGTGGTCACCGGACCGGTTCGACCGCCCCTCACCGGGCCCGGCCGCCAGGACCCGTGACCGGACGACGGGACCGCTGGCGGGCTCGGCGGGAATGGTCATGTGTGCTGCTGCTCCTCGTCGCGAGACCAGGCCGGCGGCGCGTGGGAACCGCATCCAATCGTGCGCGCCAAGCTCAGCTTCACTGTCACGTGACCCTGGCGATGTGCGGCCATCCGCCGAGGCCGCCGACAGGGCAGTCCGCCGAGCGCTTATGCAGACCGGCTGCCGTCCATGCTCCTTCCATGACCGGAACGGCCATCGTTCAGGCTGTTGCTTCGTGGTTGGGGCCTGCCCAGCCTGGACTGTTCGTCAGGGCTTCTCGGAATCGGCGGAAGGCGACCAGGGGTCGACAGGTACTTCGTAGATGAGTCGGTACCGGTCGCCGGGAAACACGATGTCGGCAAACTCCACAGCGGTCTGCCCGGCGTAGTAGGTGCGCTCGATTGCGATGACCCACCTGCCGCCGCGCCGGTCGAGTTCGAGAGCGTCGGCCTCTTCGGGCACCGCCGGCCGGCTGGTGACTTCTTCCACGTACCGGTCGATGTTCACGCCGATGAAGTCCATGCGAGCGACGACCCCGATGACCGGCCCTTGCTCGGGATACTCGATCGGCGTGCCCCCGGTGATGGACAACGGCTCGTACGAGTCGGCGAGTTGGATCGGGACTCCGTCGGCGAGGTACCGGTACGTGGTGTGCATGACCAGGTCGCCGGTTTGAAGGCCGAGCCTTCCGGCAATGCGGGGCGTGGCGGGGATCCTCCTGCTGTTCGCTTCCCAGGTCGGTTGCTTGCCGGCGGCTTCGCTGTCCCTGGCGAATGGCGAGGTGCTCCCGAGACGCTTGCGCATGTCTCGGGAGTGCGCGCGGCGTACGAGCTGCGTCCGGTCGCGTACGTAGTTGCCGGAGCCGCGCCGGCCCTCAATGAGTCCTTCGCTGCGGAGCAGGGTGAGGGCGTGCTTGATGATCGTGGTGGAGAAGCCCCACCGCTGCTGGAGTTCCTTCTCGGTGGGGAGTTTGTCGCCGGGGCCGAGTTGACCAGAGAGGATCCGCGAGCGCAGGTCGTCGACGACGCGCTGGTAGTTGGGCGGTTCCTTGCTGGTCATCGGATGGCCCCTTCGACTTGACGTACTCACGTGTATCAAGTCGACCATGCCCTCCCGGGTGCAGCAAACAAGGGCGTCGTCCCCACCGCGAAAATTAAGCGCACTTACTACCTTCTGATCACGCTTTGAGTGCGATAACTTGCTCAACGTAAGCAGCTCCCCGTCGCTCTTCGTCAACCGTGGACGGTCGAATGCCGGGGCGTGGGTGGCCTACGGCCTCGGCAGGAAGTGAGAGTGTTGGTGGTTTCCGAGATCGTGCCGATGATCGTGTTCGGCGGCCTGGTGCCGGGGTTCCTGCTCGGGCTCCTCGCGTTCCGGGTGAAGTCACGATGGTGCCCGCGCTGCGGGCAGTCCACCGAGGCACTGCGCCGCGCGGACGACCGATGACCGCGCCGGGCCGCCACGATCGCCGTGAGCTGCCGATCGGCCGGCGGGTGGCGCAGCTGCGGGTGCGTCGGGGCATGAGCCAGCAGGTCCTCGCCGACCGCGTCGGCAGGTCCAAGAGCTGGGTCGACAAGGTCGAGCGGGGAGTGCGTACCCTCGACCGCCTCTCCGTGATCGAGACGGTGGCCGCCGCCCTCGGCGTCGCTCCCGGCGTCCTGGTCGGGCGCAGTGTCCAGCGGACCCGGATCACCGACGCCGCCACCGCCGTGGAGCAGGTACGCGCGGCGCTGGCCCGCTACGACACCCCCGACGCCGACCCGCCACTGTCGGCGGCGGAACTCGACCGCCAGATCGGCTACGCCTGGACCGCCTACCGGCACGCCCACCACCCTCAGGTGCTCCGGATGCTGCCCGGCCTGCTCGCCGCCACCCGCCACCCCGGCTGCCCCGACGCCGCTCTGCTGGTGCGGGTGTACCAGCTCACCGCCCAGATGCTGGTCAAGCTGGGTGAGCCCCAGCTCGCCTGGCTGGCCGCCGACCGGGCCATGACCACCGCCGCCGGCCACCCACGCCGTACCGCTCTCGCCGCCATCCCGCTGGCGCAGGCGCTCCGTGCGCTCGGCCGGGGCCGGCTGGCGATGACCGTCGCCACCACCGCCGTACGACCGCTCGACCCGGCACCGACCCACGGGCCCGCACCGGACGACCTCGCCCTGGCCGGAACCCTGCTCACCGAGGCCGCCCTCGCCGCCGCCACCTGCGCGGACACCACCGCCACGGACGACCTGGCCGATCGTGCCGCACACCTCGCCGCCACCTATGCCGCGCACCACGACGACGGCAGCGGGTTCGGGCCGGTCGTGGTCGACCTGGCCCGTGCACTGGCCGCCGCCCGCCTCGGCGACAACCACCTCGCCGTCGCCCTGCACCAGCGCGCCACCAGCGGCGACGCGTGGCAGCGGCTTCCCGCCGAGCACCGGGCCGCCCACCTCATCGACATCACCCGGGCGCACCTCGACGTCGGCGACCATCACGCCGCCGGCCGTGCCCTCGTCGCCGCCGACCACATCGCCCCCGCCGAGGTACGCCTTCGCGCCACCGCCCACGCCACCCTGGCTGCCGTCCTCCGCGCCGGCCCCACCCCTGCCGACCTCTCCCGCCTCGCCACCAGCATCGGCCTGATCCGACCCTGACGTACGCCCGTCACGGTCGCCGGCAGGTCACCGGCCCCGTGGCCGAGGGCCGGATCTCGACGAGATCGCCGCCCGCGTCGCCCGGCCCCGGGGCCGGGTCCCACCAGCTGAGGTGGCCGTGGACAGTCGCCTCGCGGCGGCGTAGACAGCAGCGAGACCCCACTCACCCCCCTTTCTCCTTGTGCTATTTCAGAGAGGACCTTTCCATGCGGTTGACCCGTAGGCGCGTCATCGTGCTGGGAGGCTCGGTGGCTGCGGCCACCGGCGCGGGACTTGTGTCCGAACCGGCGAGCGCCGACGTCGCGTCTGACAACTGGAACTGGCTGTTGCAGCAGTTCGCGCAGTACGGCAACGTCAGGAAGGCGGCACCCACGGCTGACGAACTGGTGTTCCTGCCCGCCTACGAGCAGTTGGCGCTGCTCAGCCGGAAGCAGAACCGCGTCTCCGCAGTGGATCTGACCGAGGCGCACCTGCGTCGGCTCCGGCAGGTGAACCCGCGACTGAACGCCTTCGTGCACGTCACGGAGGAGTTGGCGCGGGAAGCCGCGGTGCGGTCCGACGAACGGTACCGGCAGGGCCGGCCACGGATGCTGGAGGGGTTGACCTTCGGCGTCAAGGCGCTGTTCGACTTCCTGGCGGGCGTCCCCAACGACTTCGGCTCCAAGCCGATGGCCGACCTGGGGTTCGTGCCGCCCTTCACCGCGGTGTACGTCCAGCGCGCACTCGATGCGGGCGTGGTGGTGACGGGCAAGACCAACACCCCCGAGTTCGGCCACAAGGGCACGACCGACAACATGGTCCACGGCCCGACGAGCACCCCGTTCGACCCTCGGTTCAACGCCGGTGGTTCCAGCGGCGGGGCGGCGGCGGCCGTGGCCTCGTTCATGACGGCCCTCACCCAGGGCTCCGACGCGGGCGGCAGTGTTCGTATCCCGGCGGCCATGTGCAACATCGCGGCACTCAAACCCAGTGTCGGCCGCTGGCCGCAGGATGCCCCGCCGATCGCTGCGGCGCCGTTCTTCACCCCCGGGCCCATGGCCCGGACGGTGGCGGACGTGGCCATGCTGATGCAGGCCATCAGCGGTCCGTCCGAGGGCGACCCCCTGAGCATGGACGGTCGGCTGGACTACGTCGCCGCGTTCCGTAAGGGTGTGGACGGCACGCTTCCGCTCGCGGGCAAGCGCATCGCCTACTCGCCGAACATGGATCTGTTCCCGGTGGAGGCGCCGGTCGAGCGTGTCGTCCGCCAGGCACTCCAGGCATTCCAGAAGGCCGGGGCGACGGTCGACCAGGTGAAGCTTGGCCTCGACGAGATCCAGGTCACCGATCTGGGCGGCCGGAACCGGCGGCCACTGACCAGTCAGCACTTCGCCGACACCTGGGTCCTCATGCAGGCCGGCCTGTACGGCCACGCCCGGGACCTGTTCCTGGAGTTCGGCATTCCGTTGGATCTACGCGAGCACAAGGACCAGTTGACGCCACAGTTCGCCGCCATGCTCGACCGGTCGGAGCACCTCCTGGCCGAAGAGTACCGGCACCTGGACTTCCTGCGCGCCGACGTGCTGCACAAGCTCAACATCGTCCTGGGCACGTACGACTACATCGTCACGCCGACGATCGCCGTGGTGGGCGTCCAGAACACGGACGACGGCAACACCCTCGGTCCGTCGGCCGTCAACGGGGTCGCCGTCGATCCGCAGATCGGTTGGTGCTTGACCTACCCGCTCAACTTCAGCGGTCATCCGGCGATGAGTCTGCCGGCCGGCTTCGCGCCGAACCCCCTCAATGGCCCGGAGCTGCCGGTCGGTCTGCAGGTCATCGGTCGCATGAAGCGGGACGACGAGGTCATCACCGCTTCCGCTGCCTTCGAGAAGTACCAACCCTGGTACCACCGCTACCCACGGTAGCTCGGACCGGCCTCGCCATGGGCTGTCGATCGTCGGAACGGGTGCCTCCTCGCTGTCGCCAGGCAGGCGCCCGTTCCATGATCGTCCGGCGGGTGGCGCATCCTCGGGTGTGGCGGGTCACCGCGCGTTTCCCACCGCCGACCCCAGGCGACCGCTGACCCGGAGGAACGCGGTGCCCTGCCCGACGGCGACCAGCGTGTTGGCGACGACGAGGGCGGTCCAGAGGCCGACGACGCCGCCGACCGATGCGACCGGCAGCGCGACCACGGCGAGGAGGCCGTAGATCGCGGCGAACACCACGAAACTCGGGGTCGTGCGCCGCAGTCCGGTCAGACCGAACCCGAGGACCGCCTGCAACCCGTCGCCGAGAACGGCCAGCGCCACGACCGGCAGCAGCCCGGTCAGGACGGCCCGGACGTCGGGATCGTCGGTGAACACCGGAAGGACGACAGGCCGCAGGGCCACCAGCAGGACGCACAGGGTGCCGACGGTGCCGGTGGCCACCATCAGCCCGGCCCGTACGCCGCGTCGCACGCCCGGGAGGTCGCCGGCCGATGCCCGACCGCTGACGAGCGGTACGCCGGCCTGGCCCACCGCGACCGCGGCGGTGAAGAGGAGGCCGACCAACGAGGTGGCGATGCCGTGCGCCGCCGCGGCGGGCGCGCTGACCCGGGCGGCGGCGAAGGCGAGGACGCCGAGCACCCCGAACTTGACCAGGACGGTGCCCGCCATGGGAATGCCGACCCTCGCCAACTCCCGTACCCGGCGCGGATCGGGGCGGGCCAGCGCCGGACCGGCCAGCGGTACGGCGAGCGCGGACCGTAGACCGCGCAGGTTCATGACGCAGGCGGCCAGGTTCGCGACGAGCATGCCGAACCCGGCACCGGACAGTCCGAGCGCGGGCAGTGGCCCGACCCCGGCGACCAGCAACGCCGAGAGTCCGGCGGCACACCCGGCAGCCACCAGACCGGACCACATCACCATCCTCGTCCGGCCCAGCCCGACCAGGCTCGACGAGGCCATCGCCCCGACCGAGCCCAGCAGCACGGCCCCGGCCAGCAGCAGCGGGAACACGCCGAGCGCGGCGACCGTCCCGGCCGGAACGCCACCGGCGCGGGCCAGCAGCGGCACACCGCACACCGCGACGGCACCGGGCACACCGACCGCCACCGCCAGCCACGTGCCGTCGCGGACCACGCGGAGCACGCCCGCCCGGTCACCGGCGGCCGACGACACGAAGGGCAGGACACCGCGCACCGCCCCGGTCACCGCCGCGGTGACCGGAAAGTAGACCGCGCCGGCCAGCGCGAACGCGGCGAGAGCGGTCGTGCCGGACCGCCCCAGCGCCGCCGTGACCACCGTCGACCCGATCGACGCGGCGATCATCGACAGGTAGAGCGGGGCCGCCACCGCGACGATCCTGCGTACGTCGCCGTAGTGGTCAGTTGTCCGGTGCCCGGTCGAGGTAGCTTCGGTCATCAGCCACGATTGTCGGCCCTCAGCCGTGCTCGTCGGTCATCGGGGCACCGCTGCGCCGACGGTGTGTCCACCGCGGAGGAGCTGGACCGGTTGCTCAGCCTCGGTGCACGACGTGTCGACGTGGGACAGACCTCCGACGTGAGCTGGGTCGTCCTGGCTGATCCCGAGGGCAACGAGTTCTGCCTGCTGTCCCGTCCGGTCCAGGAGTCGTAGGACACGTTCGGCTCCAGGGGCGGCCCGGCCACCGGCTCTCGCCCCGTGCGCCCGCGCCGTACTCGATGACCGGCGGTGACCGGCTCCGGTGCAGGTCAGAGGCCGAAGAACTCCAGGTAGGCGTCGATCTGGTGGGCGAGCATCGGCAGACCCGGCTGGACCGCGAGGCCACGGGCGGTCGCCGCGCGCAGCAGCGCCGTCTCGGCCGGGGTCATGATGATGTCGGCGACCACGGCGTGGGCCGGCAGCCCGGTCACCGCGAACGGCAGCGGATCGTCGGCGCGCAGTCCCAGGGGCGTGGCGTTGACCGCGAGGTCGACGTCGGCCAGGAGAGCGTGGGTCGAGGTGCTGATCCGTCCCGGATACACCGGGGACAACCGCCGGTACAGCGTGTCGAGCCGGTCGGGGTCGGTGTCGACCAGGCGCAGCTCGGCAGTTCCGGCGTCGAGCAGCGCGACCGCGATGGCGCTCCCCGCACCGCCCGCGCCCACCAGGCACACCCGGTGTCCCCGGGGGTCGTGTCCGGCCTCGACCAGACCACGGACGAACCCGTCACCGTCGAACGTGTCGGCCGTCCAGGTGCCGTCCGGCTCGCGGCGCAGCGCGTTCGCGCTGCCGGCCATCCGGGCGCGGTCGGTGACCCGGTCGGCCAGGGCGAGGACGGCCGCCTTGTGCGGCACGGTCACGAGCATCCCCGGCAGATTCGCCATCTGCCGCAGGCCGCGTACCACCGGTTCGAGGTCGGCCGCCGGTACGTGCACCGGAACCAGCACAGCGTCGACGCCGCGCCGGGCGAGCACCGGGTTGAGCAGGCCGGGCGCGCGAACCTGGGCGATCGGGTCGCCGAGCAGGGCGTACACCCGGGTCGTGCCGCTGATCCCCGGCACGGCCGTCGCGGGAGCGTCGGCAGCGTCTGTGATCATCGGTGGTCTTCCTCCCGGGTGCTGGCCACGTTCGTCCGCCGGTCCTGCGGGTTCTGCCGGTCGGCGAGGTCGCGGGCCAGCCAGAGCGCGCCGTGCAGCGAGGAGAGGCCGCCGAGGACGGCGGGCCGTACCGCCGGGGCCGGTCGTCCGGGGCGTCCCGCCTGCCGGGCGAGGTCGGCGACGAGCGGGACGAAGCCGGGCAGACCGTCGGCGAAGCCGCCACCCACGACCGCCACGGGTACGGCCAACAGCTCGCCGAGGCTCACCACCGCCGCGGCCAGCGCGGCGCAGCTGCCGTGTACCGCCTTCACCGCCCACGGCCGGCCGTCCCGAAACCCGTCCCGCAACTGGTCGAAGGTGACGTCACC
Organism: Micromonospora sagamiensis; assembly: GCF_014680085.1. Classification (NCBI taxonomy): domain Bacteria; kingdom Bacillati; phylum Actinomycetota; class Actinomycetes; order Micromonosporales; family Micromonosporaceae; genus Micromonospora; species Micromonospora sagamiensis. The sequence goes on from NZ_AP023438.1 coordinate 5,656,668, forward strand.
GCCGCGCTCCCGGGTCGCCCGCCGGAGCGTGGCCGGGCCGGAGGCGACCGACTGGAGACATCCGGTACGGCCGCAGTCGCACCGGTCGCCGTCCAGGTCGACGACCATGTGGCCAACCTCGGCGGAGGCGTGGGCCGGAACGGGGCGGCCGGCCAGCACGATCCCGCCGCCGACCCCGGTGCCCACCCCCAGGTACACCAGGTCGTCGTGACCGGCGTTCCGGGCCTCGGCCAGCGCCGCGAGGTCGCCGTCATCGGCGTACCCGGTCGGGACGTCGGGGAAGAGCCGCCGCAGCGCGCCGGTGAGGTCGAGTCCGGCCCAGCTCGGCCGACCCGGCCAGGTCAGGACCCGCCCGTCCGGGTCGGTGATGGCGGGCATCGCCACACCGACCGCGCCGACCGGTCCCCAGGTGGCCCGCAGCGTGGCCACCGCCGCGTCGAGCGCCGCCAGGTCGACGGCCGGATCGCCGCCGGCCGGCCAGGCGAAAACCTGCTCGTACGCGGGCCGGCCAGCCGCCTCGGCGCGCAGCGCCACCTTCGTGCCCCCGACGTCGACCCCCAGGACGCCGACGTGCGGCCCGTTCGTCATGTCGCTGGTCAGTTGGCGAGGACGTGCAGGACGGCGAGCGCGGCCGCCGCCACGGCGAACGCCACCGGCACCACCGCCATCGGCACGGGATCCTTGGCGCGGACGTGGAAGACGGCCGCGCCGATCAGCAGCAGGGTCAACCCGGCGGCCGCCGCGACGCCCACCGGCCACCAGAGCAGGCCGAGCAGCAACCCGGCGATCCCGGCGACCTCCAGGGCACCGATCACCCGGGTGAGGCTGGCCGAGACGCCGATGCGGGCCATCCGGTTCCGCATCTCCGTCTGACCGAGGAGCTTGGGCAGCGCCACGGCGATGAGGACGGAGGCGAGGATGACGGTCAGGGTGATGATGGGGATGCGCACGGGGCTGTCCTCGGGTCGGGGGGAACGGGGCTGCCTCGGGTCGGTGGAACGGGGCTGCCTCGGGTTGGGAGCGGGACGGACGACCGTGCTGGTGCCGGCCGGGGATGGGACGGTCAGGCGACGGTGGCGACGAGGGCGCGGGCGGCCAGCCGGTAGCCCAGCGCGCCGAGCCCGACGATCACCCCGCTGGCGAGCGGGGCGAGCACCGAGTCGTGCCGGAAGCTCTCCCGCGCCCACACGTTGGAGAGGTGGACCTCCATCCACGGGCGGGGGTAGTTCGCCAGCGCGTCCCGCAGGCTCCAGCCGGCGATCATCAGCGCACCGGGATTGACGATCGCGCCGACCGTGTCGTAGTTGTCCTGGATGGTGCGGATCAGGGCGCCCTCGCAGTCGTGCTGCCGGGCGATCACCTGCCAGCCGCGCGGCGCGATCTCCTCGGCGACCGCCCGCTCGATGTCGGCCAGGGTGTCGGTGCCGTAGATCTCCGGCTCCCGCTGACCGAGAATGCCCAGGTTCGGGCCGTTGAGCAGGAGCACGTTGGACACGGTTCACCTCGCGGAGCGGTCGGCGTCCCGACGGGTTCGACGACGGGTCCCCGCAGTATCGCGCCGCCGGCCACCGCTGTCGGCGACCCTCGGCACGAACTAAGGGGTGCGTAGGGGCGGCTAGGGGCACCGGCCGTCCTGTCGGAGCGGCCGGGGTGCGGTGGTAGGAAGGGCCCCCTGCAGGCTATTTCTGTACTGCAAGGTGCCCTTCCTACCACCGCGGCGGCGCAAGGACGGGCGGGTCGTCCTCGCCGGTGCCGGTGGGGACGGGGTGCTATGCGTGGCCGTCGATGCGGTGGTCGCCGGCGGTGCCGTCCCGGGAGCGGGCCGGCGACCGGGGCGCTTCCGGGAACTGCTCGCACCGTCTCCGAAGTCTTACTACGTCGCCGGCCCGTACGCGCCCCACGGCCGGTCGACTAAGGGGCGGTTAGGGGCTGTTAGGGGAGTTGAGCCGCCGGTCAGGTCGGTTAGCGTCCACCGCGAGCCAGGTACGTCGCCGCGATCGACGGTGGCGTCCGCCCCGAGAAGCGACCAAGCGGTACGGGTCGCGCCCGGTGCCCCGGGTCGTGGGGGCGGCGCACCGCCGTCGGAGAACGGCCAGTGAACCGCCGTTCCATCTGGATTGGGAAGTGGGACATCATGAGTGGTCTGTCGGCGAGCGTGCCGGAGTTCCCCGAGTGGCCGCAGTTCGGTGACGAGGAACGGGCCGGCCTGATCCGGGCACTGGAGCAGGGCCAGTGGTGGCGGGTCGGCGGCAACGAGGTCGACACCTTCGAGGCGGAGTTCGGGGCGTACCACGGCACGCCGCACGCGCTCGCCGTCACCAACGGCACCCACGCCCTCGAGGTCGCCCTGGAGGTCCTCGGGGTCGGACCGGGCACCGAGGTGATCGTCCCGGCGTTCACCTTCATCTCGTCGTCGCTGGCCGCGCAGCGGCTCGGCGCGGTGGCCGTACCGGTCGACGTGGACCTGGACACCTACTGCATCCAGCCGGAGGCCGTCGCCGCCGCGATCACCGACCGGACCAGGGTGATCATGCCGGTGCACATGGCCGGGCAGATGTCCGACATGGACGCCCTTGACAAGATCGCCGCGGACGCCGGGGTCTCCATCCTCCAGGACGCCGCGCACGCCCACGGCGCGCAGTGGCAGGGCAAGCGCGTCGGCGAGCTGGGCTCGGTGGCCGCGTTCAGCTTCCAGAACGGCAAGCTGATGACCGCCGGCGAGGGCGGCGCGGTGCTCTTCCCCGACCAGGAGCTGTACGAGCGGGCGTTCCTCGTGCACAGCTGCGGCCGGCCGCGTACCGATCGCGACTACCTGCACCGCACCACCGGGTCGAACTACCGGATGAACGAGTTCAGCGCCGCCGTCCTGCGGGCCCAGCTGTCCCGGCTGGACAGCCAGATCGCGCTGCGCGAACAGCGCTGGCCGCTGCTGGCGAGCCTGCTCGCCCAGATCCCCGGCGTGGTGCCGCAGGGCCGCGACGACCGGGGCGACCGCAACCCGCACTACATGGCGATGTTCCGGGTTCCCGGCATCGGCGAGGCGCGCCGCCGGGTCGTGGTGGACGAGCTGATCGCCCGGGGCATCCCCGCCTTCGTCGCGTTCCGCGCGATCTACCGGTGCGAGGGCTTCTGGCTCGCCGGCGCCCCGGACGAGACGGTCGACCAGATCGCCGCCCGGTGCCCGAACGTCGAGCAGATCCACGCCGACTGCATCTGGCTGCACCACCGCACGCTGCTCGGTACCGAGGAGCAGATGCACCAGATCGCCGCCGTGCTCGCCGACGTCCTCGGCGAATGACCGCGTCGTCGTCGACCGCCACGCCGGGGCGGGTCCGGGTCGCCGTGGCCGGCCTCGGCTGGGCCGGACGGGAGATCTGGCTGCCCCGGCTCGCCGCGCACCCGCGCTTCGCGGTGACCGCCGTGGTCGACCCCGACCCGGCGGCGCGCGAGCGGGCCCGCGCCACCCACCAGGTCCCGTCCGCGTACGCCGATGTCGACGACGTGCCCGCCGGAGCGGTCGACCTGGTGGTCGTCGCCGTGCCCAACCACCTGCACGCGGGCGTGGCGGCCCGGCTGCTGCGCCGGGGCGTACCGGTGTTCCTGGAGAAGCCGGTCTGCCTCACCTCCGCCGAGGCGGAGCAGTTGGCCGAGGCCGAGCGGGCCGGCGGGGCGGTGCTGCTCGCCGGCAGCGCCGCCCGCTACCGGGCGGACGTCCGGGCGCTGGTCGAGGCGACCGCCGACCTGGGTGCCGTCCGCCACGTCGACGTGGCCTGGGTACGGGCGCGCGGCGTGCCCGACGCCGGTGGCTGGTTCACCCGCCGGGAGCTGGCCGGCGGCGGCGCCCTGGTCGACCTCGGCTGGCACCTGCTCGACACGGTGCTGCCGCTGCTCGGCCCCTCCCCGGTGGCCCACGCCGTGGGTAGCGTCTCCGACGACTTCGTCAACGACGACGCCGCCGCCGCGGCCTGGCGGGGCACGGCCGCCGACACCGGCCGGGCCCGCGGCGACGTCGAGGACACCGCCCGCGCGTTCCTGCTCACCGCCGACGGCACCTCCGCCGGCCTGCACGCCTGCTGGGCGTCGCACGAGGCGCGCGACCGCACCACCATCGCCGTGCACGGCACCGGCGGCTCGGTGACCCTGCACTGCACGTTCGGGTTCAGCCCCAACCGGGAGCCGACGCCGGTGCTCACCCGCACCCGCGACGGCGAGACCGTCCGCCTGCCGCTGCCCGTCGAGCCCATCGGGGCCGAGTACGACCGTCAGCTCGACGTGCTGCCCGAGCTGCTCGCCGCGCCGGCCAGCCGGGGCGCGGCGGCGGCCGACGCCCGCCGCACCATCGACGTCATCGAACGGATCTACCGCTGCGCCCGGCCCACCGCGCCGACGTACGCGCTGGCGGGAACCCTCGACCGGTGAGAACCACCGGCGAACCCACTCGGGAGCAGCCATGAGCCATCCGCCGTCCACCCTCGAGGTCAGCACAGCCCCCACGCGGCCGGGTCCGATCCGGGCGGTCGTCTTCGACCTCGACGGGGTCGTGGTCGACAGTTCGGCGGTGATGCGTCAGGCGTTCAGCGTCGCCTACGCCGAGGTGGTGGGGGCGGGCCCCGCGCCGTTCGAGGAGTACAACAAGCACATGGGGCGGTACTTCCCGGACATCATGCGCCTGATGGGACTGCCGCTGGAGCTGGAGGAGCCGTTCGTCCGGGAGAGCTACCGGCTCGCCCACCAGGTGCCGCTATTCCCCGGTGTGCGGGAGACGCTGGAGGAGCTGTCCGAGCGGGGCATCCGGATGGCGATCGCCACCGGCAAGAGCGGACCCCGGGCGCGGTCGCTGCTCGACCTGCTCGGTGTGCTCCACCTGTTCGACCACGTGATCGGCTCGGACGAGGTGCCCCGGCCCAAGCCGGCGCCGGACATCGTGCTGCGGGCGCTGGACCTGATCGGCGTACCCCCGCAGCAGGCGATGATGGTCGGTGACGCGATCACCGACCTGACCAGCGGACGGGACGCCGGGGTGACGACGGTCGCCACCACCTGGCACGGCGGGGACGTCGAGGCCCTGCTGGCCGCCGCCCCCGACCTGGTCGCGCACAAGCCGGAGGAGCTGCTCGCCCACTGCCCGGCCGTGCCCGCCGCCTGACCGCCTGCCCCGTCTGCCCCCGCCCGGTCGGTGCCCGTCGGGTGGTTGCAGGGTGCCCGGAGCGCTTGGTGGTTGCAGGGGTCCCCTGCTCATCAAATTCCGGTAACAGGGGACCCCTGCTTCCACCCAACCGTGAGCGCCCCGGCGCTCACATGGTGGCGAGGGCGGCCCGGACGGCGGCTTCGTCGACGTCGGCGACCAGTTCCGGACCGGCTGGACCGTCGAGGACGAAGGACAGTCCCGAGGTGGACTTCTTGTCCCGTCGCATGAACGCCAGCAGGTCGTCGTGGTCCAGCCCGGCGGGCAGGACCGTGTCGAGTCCGTAGCCGGCGACCACCTCGCGGTGCTCGTCGACCCGCTCGGCCGGGATCCGGCCCAGCAGACCGGCCAGCCGACCGGCGAACACCGTGCCCACCCCGACCGCCTCGCCGTGGCGCAGCCGGAAGTCGGTGGCCCGTTCCAGCGCGTGGCCGAGGGTGTGGCCGTAGTTCAGGATGTGCCGCAGGCCGGCGTCGCGCTCGTCGGCGGCCACCACCCGAGCCTTGAGCGCCACGCACGCGGTGATCTGCTCGGTTACCGGACGGTCGCGCAGCTCCCCGGCCCCGATGAAGTGGGCCCGGGCGATCTCCCCGTAGCCGTTGCGCCACTCGACGGCGGGCAGGGTCTCCAGATGCTCGGTGTCGCAGAGCACCGCTCGGGGCTGCCAGTACACGCCGACCAGGTTCTTGCCCTCGGGAAGGTTCACCGCGGTCTTGCCGCCGACACTGGCGTCCACCTGGGCCAGCAGTGAGGTCGGCAGGTGGATCACCGCGATGCCCCGGTGGTAGAGACCGGCGGCCAGACCGACCACGTCGGTGGTGGTCCCGCCACCACAGGAGACCACCGCGTCGGCGCGGGTCAGTCCGAAGTCGGCGAACGCCCGGCACAGGTGCTCCACCGTGGACAGCGTCTTGTCGTGCTCGCCGTCGCGGGCCGGCACGACGCGGTGCGGCACCCCCGGATCCGGGGTCCACTCCGGTGGCCGGGCGGAGACCACCACGACCCGGCGTGCGCCGATCCGCGCCACCTCCTCCGGCAGCCGGTGGCGGACCCCCGCTCCGACGAGCACCGGGTAGGTGCGGTCGCCGAGAAGGACGTCGACACGGGCTTCGGTCGCGTCGGGACCGTCGGTGCGGGTGGGGTTCATACGGTGGCGGATCTCCTGGTCGAGGCCGCGGACGGCGCGGGCGGAACGGGCGGTGCGGACGCCGCGGACGGAACGGACACCGCAGAGGCCGCAGTCGGTGCGGACGCCGCAGTGGGCGCGGGCGGTGCGGGCGGCGCAGTCGGTGGGGGACCGTCCCGCAGCATGGCGAGCCGGAGCGCCATCGCGGCCAGCGAGTCGACGGCGGCGTCGATGCCCCACCGCTCGTGGGTGAGCTGGGCGTGCTCGGCCAGCAGGAAACCGCGCGGGGTGGTCGCGTGGTCCTCGCCCATCACCTCGGTCACCCGGTCCAGGTAGGAGCGCCAGGCCACCGCGACCGCACCGGTCGACGGCAGGTCCCCGGCGGCCAGGACGATCTTCTCGGCCCCGGTGTCCGCCTGGGCGGCGAGTTCGCGGCGGTGCGCGGCGGTCAGCGACCGGCTGCGGTCCTGCCAGTGCAGGAAGAGGAAGGCCGGTCGGTCGGCGACCGGCATGAGGTCGCACAGGTGCCGTAGGTGGGCCACGGACAGGGGCAGCTCCATGCCGGTCAGCCAGGGCACGTCCCCACCCAGCAGGGTCAGGGCCAGCTCGCTGCCCGCCTGCGCCAGCGGCCCGCCGCGGGCGGCGTCCCGGACGGCGTACGGGTCCCAGGCGAGGTCCGTCGGGGCGTCGCCGAGCCGCCGCCGGGCCGCGTCGAGGGCGGCGGCGCTCGCGTGCAGACCGACGCGCAGGCGCGGGCCGGTGGGGGAGCCGAGCCGGTCGTAGAACCAGCGTGACCGTGGGTCGACGGCGCGCACGGCGGCGACCAGTCCCGCCACGACGGTGCCGACCAGCTCGGCCGCGCGGGCGTCCGGACACCCCCCGCCGGGTACGGCGAGGTGGGCGAACATCCAGGAGCGTTCCAACGACGGCACCTCGACTGGTGGGCGGGGCGGGACGGTTGCGACGGTCCTCGGGCCACCCCATCATCGGCCGACGACGCGCCTGGTCACCGGCTCCACGGGTGGATCTGGGGACCACTTAGGGGGTGACAGGGGTAGGTCACCGGAAGGTCGCTGGGAAGACTTGGGCCGTTACGGCGAGGGACGGATGTGGTGACATGCTTCGGAGCGACCTGGTCCAGCCGTTGCCCGATCTGTTGCGGGCCCACGCCGCCCGACTGGGGGACAGGGTCGCGTTCCGCGACGAGTACCGGTCGGTCGGCTACGCCGCGCTCGCCGAGCGGACCCGCCGGCTGGCCGGGCACCTGGCCGCGACCGGGGTGGCCCGCGGTGACCGGGTCGCTTTCTGCCTCGGCAACCGCGTGGAGACCGTGGAGACGTGGCTGGCCGTCACCCGGGCGGCGGCGGTCGGCGTACCGGTGAACCCGCGCAGCACGGACGCCGAGCTGGCCCACCTGCTGGACGACTCCGGCGCGGTGCTGGTGGTCACCGACCCCCAGCACCTCGACCAGCTGCTCCGGCTGCGCCGGGACCGCCCCGACCTGCGGGTGTGGGTCACCGGCACCGGTCCGTTCCCCGACGGCGTCGCCGCCTGGTCCGACCTGGTCGACGCCGAACCCGCCGTGGACGCCCGCGACGACCTCGGCCTCGACGAGGTCGCCTGGATGCTCTACACCTCGGGCACCACCGGCCGGCCCAAGGGCGTGCTCTCCACCCAGCGCACCTGCCTGTGGTCGGTCGCCTCCTGCTACGTGCCGATCCCCGGTCTCACCTCCTCCGACCGGGTGGTCTGGCCGCTGCCGCTGTTCCACAGCCTCTCCCACATCGGCTGTGTGCTCAGCGTGACCGCGGTCGGCGCGACCGCCCGGCTCGTCGACGGGTTCTCCGCCGAGGACGTCCTGCGCGCGGTCGAGCAGGACGACGCCACGGTGCTGGCCGGGGTGCCGGCCATGTACCACCACCTGGTCGCCGCCGCGCGGGACACCGGCTTCCGTGCCCCCGCCCTGCGGGTGTGCCTGGTCGGCGGGGCGATCACCACCGGTCCGCTGCGCCGGGCGTTCGAGGAGGTCTTCGACGCGCCGCTGCTCGACGCGTACGGCAGCACGGAGACCTGCGGTTCGATCGCCGTCACCCGGCCGGACGAACCTCGGGTCGAGGGATCCTGCGGGCGCCCGGTGCCCGGCGTCGACGTGCGCCTGGTCGACCCGGAGACCGGCCGGGACGTCCCCGCCGGGGTGGAGGGCGAGGTGTGGGTGCGTGGACCGAGCGTGATGCTCGGCTACCACGGCCGGCCCGCCGACACCGACGCGGTGCTGCGCGACGGCTGGTACCGCACCGGTGACCTGGCCCGCCGGGACGCCGCCGGCAACCTCTTCGTCACCGGCCGGCACCGGGAGCTGATCATCCGGGGCGGCGAGAAGATCCACCCGGCCGAGGTGGAGGAGGTGCTGCGCACCGTCCCCGGCGTCGCCGACGTGGCGGTCACCGGCCGGTCGCACGAGGTGCTCGGCGAGGTGCCGGTGGCGTACGTCGTCGCCGGGCCGGAGGGCTTCGCGCCCCGGACCGCTCTGGCCGCCTGCCGGGAACGGCTGGCCTACCACAAGGTCCCGCAGGAGCTGTACGAGATCGCCGCCGTGCCGCGCACGGCCTCCGGGAAGGTCACCCGCCGGCTGCTGCCCGACCAGCCGGCCCGGCTGCGCGCCGTCAACGGCAGCCACCACGACGAGCTGGTCCGGATCAGTTGGGCGAGCCTGGACCTGACCGGCGTACCGGTGCCGGACCTGCGCTGGGCGGTCGTCGGCGCCGCCGACGCGCTGGGTGCGGTGGACCCGGACCGCCTCCGGGTCCATCCCGACCTGGCCGCCCTGTGCGACAGCGGGCCGGTGCCGGACGTGGTGGTCCTGCCGGTCGGGCCGGCGGACGTGGACCCGGTGGCGCTGGCGGACCGGCTTGGCGGCTGGCTCGCCGACGGCCGGTTCGCCGACTCCCGTCTGGTGCTGCTGACCACCGGGGCGGTGGACGCCTCCACCCCGGACCGCCCCGACGACCCGGACCTCGACCCGACGGCCGTCGCGGCCTGGGCGGTGGCCCGGGGCCTCCAGGCCGCCCACCCGGACCGGATCGTGCTGGTCGACCGGGACACCGACGCGCACCTGGCCACCCTGCTGCCGGTGGCCGTGGCCTCGGGCGCCGCCCAGGTCGCCCTGCGCTCCGGTGAGGTCCGCCACGCGCACCTCGGACCGGTGCCCGTCCCGGCGGTGGAGAACGCGGCCACGGTCGCCGACCCGGTCGTGCTGGCCGGCGCGGACACCCCGCTCGGGGCGGCGCTGGCCCGGCACCTGGTCACCGCGTACGGCGTCCGGCGGCTGAGGTTGCTCCCCACCGGACCGGCGGACGCCCCCGCGCTGGCCACCCTGGCGGCGGAGTTGACCGCCGCCGGTGCCGAGGCCACCCCGCTGGTCCCCGGGCCCGCCCCGGATCCTGCCGCGTCCCTCGGCGACGAGGAGATCGGGGCGGCCCTGCTCTGCCTCACCGCCGACGACCTCACCGCCGAGGTCCCCGACGGCCGTCCGGGCCGGCACCGCGCCGACGACGACACCGACGACCACGGCGGGCGGCTGCTGGCCCTGGCCGAAGGGCTGCACCGGCGGACCCGGCACGCCGACGTCAGCGCCTTCACCGTGCTCGTCCCGTCCGGGCCGCTGCTCGGAACGGCCGACGGCCACCGGGCCGCCGCCGTCGTCGGTGCCCTGCACGCCCTGCTGGCCCGACGGCGCGCGGCCGGGCTGCCCGCCCGGCTGGCCGGCACCGCGAACCGTAACCCCGCCCCGACGACCGCCGAACTCCGCCGCGACCTCGACGCCTTCGACATCGCGCACGACGGGGCGGACCTCGTCCTGCTCGCCCGGCCCCCGGTCGACCACCCGGCCTGGCGGGAACCCGCCCGTGTGGGCGGTGACACCGCCGAGGCGGCGGGGGCGCTGCGCCGCCGACTGGCCGTGCTGACCGCCGCCGAGGGCGACCGGCTCCTGCTGGACCTGGTCCGGGCGGCCACCGCCGAGGTCGCCGGCCTGCCCGGCCCGGCCGCGGTCCGCCCCGGGCGGGCCTTCAAGGAACTCGGCTTCACCTCGGTCGGCGCGGTGGCCCTGCGCGATCGGCTGGCCCGGGAGACCGGGGCCCGGCTCTCCGCCACGGCTGCCTTCGACCACCCGACGCCGGAGGCGCTCGCCCGGCACCTCGCCGCCCGGCTGCGCGGTGCCGCCCCGGTGGCGGCCGACGAGGCGGCGGGGACGTCGGCCACCGACGAGCCGGTGGCGATCGTCGCGATGGCCTGCCGGCTCCCCGGCGGCGTCACCGCGCCGGAGGAGCTGTGGGAGCTGCTCGACCAGGGCCGGGAGGGGCTGACCGGGTTCCCCACCGACCGGGGCTGGGACCTCGCCCACCTGTTCTCCGACGACCCCGACCAGCCGGGCACCTCGTACGCGCGGGTCGGCGGCTTCCTCGCCGACGCGGCCGACTTCGACGCCACCCTGTTCGCGATCAGCCCCCGCGAGGCGCTGGCCATGGACCCCCAGCAGCGGCTGCTGCTGGAGAGTTCCTGGGAGCTGTTCGAGCGCGCCGGCATCGACCCGACCACGCTGCGGGGCAGCGCCACCGGGGTCTTCACCGGCGTCATGCACCACGACTACGCCGCGAACCTGCGCCAGGCGCCGCCCGGCGTCGAGGGCTACCTGGGCGTCGGCACCGCCGGCAGCGTCGTCTCCGGTCGCGTCGCGTACACGCTCGGGCTGGAGGGGCCGGCGGTCACCGTCGACACCGCCTGCTCGTCGTCGCTGGTGGCGCTGCACCTCGCCGCGCAGGCGCTGCGCGCCGGGGACTGCTCCCTCGCCGTGGCCGGCGGGGTGGCGGTGATGGGCACCCCGCAGGCGTTCGTCGAGTTCAGCCGCCAGCGCGGTCTCGCCCCGGACGGGCGGTGCAAGGCGTTCGCCGAGGCCGCCGACGGCACCGGCTGGTCCGAGGGCGTCGCCGTCCTGCTGTTGGAACGGCTCTCCGACGCCCGTCGCAACGGCCATCCGGTCCTCGCCGTGCTGCGCGCCACCGCCGTGAACCAGGACGGCGCGTCCAACGGGCTCACCGCGCCGAACGGGCCCGCCCAGGAACGGGTGATCCGGCGGGCGCTGGCCGCCGCCGGCCTGCGACCGGCCGATGTGGACGCCGTCGAGGCGCACGGCACCGGCACCCGCCTCGGCGACCCGATCGAGGCGCAGGCGCTGCTCGCCACGTACGGGCAGGACCGGCCCGGGGACCGGCCGCTGCTGCTGGGCTCCCTGAAGTCCAACCTCGGACACACCCAGGCCGCCGCCGGGGCGGCCGGGGTGATGAAGATGGTCCTCGCGATGCGGTACGGCACGCTGCCCCGCACCCTGCACGTGGACGCGCCGACCTCCGAGGTGGACTGGACGGCCGGGTCGGTGGAGCTGCTCACCGACGCCCGCCCCTGGCCGGCGGTCGACCGGCCCCGCCGGGCCGGCGTCTCGTCGTTCGGCATCAGCGGCACCAACGCCCACGTCATCGTCGAGGCCCCCGAACCCGACGCCCCCGACGCCGGGGACGTCACGCCGCAGCCCGCCGGAGCCGCTTCGGGTGCCCGCACCGAGTCGGCCGTGCCCTGGTTGCTCTCCGCCGCCAGCCGGGAGGGCGTGCGCGACCAGGCCGCCCGCCTGCTCGGCTGGCTCGACGGCCCCGGGGTGGACGCCGACCCGGGCGACGTGGCGTACGCCCTGGCGACCACCCGGGCCGCGCTGGACCACCGGGCCGTCCTGCTGGTCGCCGACCCGGCCGCTGCCCGGACCGGACTGACCGCGCTCACCCGGGGCGACGCCGACCTGCCCACCGTCGTCACCGGTCGGGTCGACGACGGGCTGCTCGCCGTGCTCTTCGGCGGCCAGGGCGGCCAGCGTCCCGGCATGGGCGCGGGGCTGCGCGCCGCGTACCCCGTCTTCGCCGAGGCGTTCGACGCCGCCTGCGCCGAACTCGACCGGCACCTCGCCGGGGAGGCCCCGCACCCGGTCGCCGAGGTGGTCTGCGCGCCCGAGGGTGACGAGCGTGCCGCCCTGCTCGACCAGACCCTCTACACCCAGCCGGCGCTGTTCGCCGTCGAGGTGGCGCTGTACCGGCTCGTCGAGTCCTGGGGCGTCCGCCCCGACCTGCTGCTCGGCCACTCCGTCGGCGAACTGGCCGCCGCCCACGTGGCCGGCGTGTTCCCGCTCGCCGACGCGGCCGCCCTGGTCGCGGCCCGGGCCCGGCTCATGCAGCAGCTCCCGACCGGGGGCGCGATGGTCGCCGTCGAGGCGGCCGAGGCCGAGGTGGCCGTCCACCTCACCGACCGGGTCGGGCTCGCCGCCGTCAACGGCCCCACCAGCGTGGTGCTCTCCGGGGACACCGACGCGGTGCTCTCCGTCGCGGCGACCCTGCGCGCCACCGGCCGCCGCACCAGCCGGCTGCGGGTGTCGCACGCCTTCCACTCGGCCCGCATGGAGCCGATGCTCGACGCGTTCCGCGAGGTCGCCGCCGGCCTGACCTACCGTGCCCCCCGGCTGCCGGTGGTGTCCAACCTGACCGGCGAGCTGGTCGACCCGGCGCGGCTCTGCTCCGCCGACTACTGGGTCGACCACGTCCGGGGCACCGTCCGCTTCCTCGACGGGGTCCGCGCCCTGCACCGGCACGGCGTCACCACGTTCCTCGAGGTCGGCCCGGCCGGGGTGCTCACCGCCACGGCGCAGGACTGCCTCGCCGACGCCGGCGACCAGGTCGCGTTCGTCCCCACCCTGCGTACCGGGGAGCCGGAACCGGAGGCGCTGCTCACCGCCGTCGCCCGCCTGCACGTACGCGGCGTCGGGGTGGACCGGGCCGCGATCACCGGCCCCGGCCCGCACGCCCGGGTCGACCTGCCCACCTACGCCTTCCAGCGCCGGCACTACTGGCTGCCCGCAGGCGGGCCCGGCTCCGGTCGGCTCGTCGACGCCGGGCACCCGCTGCTCGACGGCGTGCTGCCGGTCGCCGGCACCGGCCAGGTGGTCGCCACCGGCCGGAGCACCGCCGGCCAGCCCGGTCCGACCGGCGACGGCACCGCACCGCTGCTGCCCGCCACCGTGCTGCTGGACGTGCTCACCCACCTCGGCGAGCAGTTCGGCGTGCCCACCGTGGCGCGGCTGTGCGTGCCCGAGCCGGTCCCGTACCCGGCCGACCTGACCGTCGACGTGCAGGTCGACATCGCCGGCCCCGACTCCGACGGACACCGCACCGCCCGCTGTCACGTCCGCACCGGACCCGGACAGCCCTGGCGGGAGGTGGCCGAGGCGCTGCTCACCCCGGCCGACCCGACCGCCGCCCCGAGCACCGTCGTGCCGACGTGGCCGCCGGCCGGGGCCCGGCCGGTGGACCTGACCGTCGACGCGCACCGGGCGCTCGCCGGTGACCTGGCCCGGGCCGCCTGGACCGCCGGGGACCGGCTGCTCGTCGACGTACGCCTGCCCGAGGACACCACCGACGCCGACGCCGAGCGGTACGGCGTGCACCCGCAGGTGCTCGACGCCGCCCTGCGCCTGCTCCCGCTCGCCGGTTTCGCCCCGCACCCCGGCGACGGCCGGCGGACGGTGCCCACCGAGTGGACCGGTGTCCGCCGCCACGCCACCGGCGCGCACGCGCTGCGGGTCAGCCTCGCCCGCGCCGGGGCCGACGCGGTGACGCTCAGCGCCGTCGACCACGCCGGGGCCCCGGTGCTCGACGTGGACCGCGTCGTCCTGCGCGACGTGCCGGTGCCGCCCGCCGACGTGGCGGCCCCGACCACCGAGAGCGGCACCGCCGGCCTGTACGCGGTCGACTGGCTGCCGGCCGTGACCCCGGTGACACCGGTTCCCGCGTGGACCGTCGCCGACGGCGCACCGCCGGCCGGGCCGCTGCCCCCGCTGCTCGTGCTCCGGGCCGGCGACGGGGACCCCGACGCGTCGGTGCCCGACCGGGCCCACGCCGTCGGCCTCGGCCTCCTCGGCGTGCTCCGGCGCTGGCTGGACGACCCGCGCGCCGAGAGCACCCGGCTCGCCGTGGCCGTCCGCGACGGCGACCCGGTGCACGCGCCGGTCGTCGGGCTGCTCCGGGTCGCCCACGCCGAACACCCCGGCCGGTTCCTGCTGCTGCGCCTCGACGCCACCGACGACGCCACCGTACGGGCGGCGCTGGCCGCCGCCGTCGACGAATCGGAGGTGGCCGTCCGCGACGGGCGGGCCCTGGTGCCCCGGTTGCGCCCCGCCGACCCGGACCCCGGCACCCCGCCACCGGTGCTCACCGGGGGAACGGTGCTGGTCACCGGCGGCACCGGAGGCGTCGGCCGGCACGTCGCCACCCACCTCGCCACCGCGCACGGTGTCACCGAACTGGTCCTGCTCAGCCGGACCGGCCGGCCGGCACCCTGGACGGACGCGCTCGCCGGGACCGGGGTCACCGTCCGGGTGGTCGCCGTGGACGTCGCCGACCGCGCGGCCCTCGAAGCCGTCGTCGCCCCGCTGGCCGACCGGCTCGTCGCCGTCGTGCACGCCGCCGGCGTCACCGACGACGCGCTGCTGACCGGCCTCGACCCGGCCCGGTGGGCGAACACCCTGCGGGCCAAGGTGCACGGCGCGTGGCACCTGCACGAGCTGACCGCCGGCCTCGACCTTGCCGCCTTCGTGCTCTTCTCCTCCGCCTCGGCGGTGTTCGGCAGCCCCGGCCAGGGCAACTACGCCGCCGGCAACGCCTTCCTCGACGCGCTCGCCGCGCACCGGCACGCCCAGGGGCTGCCGGCCACCGCGTTGGCCTGGGGACTCTGGGCCGAGCAGGACGGCATGGCCGGCCGCCTCGGCGCCGCCGACCTGGCCCGCCTCGCCCGCGGTGGCACCCGTCCCCTCGACACCGCCGCCGGGCTGGCCCTGTTCGACGCGGCCCTGTCCGCCGACCGGGCGACCCTGGTGCCGATCGGACTGGACCTGGCCGCCGTGCGCGCCGCCGGGGAGGTCCCGGCCCTGCTGTGGGCGCTGCTGCCCCCGCCGCCCCGCCGGGCGGTCAACGCCGATCCCGCCCCGCGCACCGCCGCCGGGTTCGCCGACCGCCTCGCCGGTCTGGCCGAGCCCGAACGGGCCGCCCTGCTGCTGGACCTGGTCCGCAACCGGTGCGCCACCGTCATCGGGCACACCGACCCCACCGCCGTCGAGCCGAACCGCCCGTTCAAGGACCTCGGCTTCGACTCGCTGATGGCGGTGGAGCTGAGCAACCGGCTCTCCGCCGGCACCGGCGTCCGGCTCGCCCCGCACGCGGTGTTCAACCACCCCACCCCGGAACTGCTCGCCGCGCACCTGCACGCCCGGCTGCTCGGCACCGTGGCCACCGAGGTCGCCGACGCGACCACCGTCGCCCTCGACGAGCCGGTGGCGATCGTCGCCATGGCCTGCCGGTTCCCCGGTGGCATCGGCTCCCCGGAGGAGCTGTGGCGGCTGCTCGACGCCGGTGGCGACGTCATCGGCGACCTGCCCACCGACCGGGGCTGGCCGCTGGCCGACCTGTACGACCCCGCCCCCGGCACCCCCGGCCGGACGTACGTGCGGGCCGGTGGCTTCCTCTCCGGCATCGCCGACTTCGACGCCGCGTTCTTCGGCATCAGCCCCCGTGAGGCCCTCGCCATGGACCCGCAGCACCGGCTGCTGCTGGAGACCTCCTGGGAGGCGCTGGAACGTGCCGGGGTCGACCCCGGCACGCTGCGCGGCAGCCGTACCGGCGTCTTCGCCGGCACCCACGGCCAGGACTACGCCGACCACATCGCCCCGGGCGCGTCCTCCGACGACGGCGAGACCACCGCCGACGAGGGCCACCTGCTCACCGGCACCGCCGGCAGCGTCCTCTCCGGACGGGTGGCGTACGCGCTCGGGCTGGAGGGCCCGGCGGTGACCGTGGACACCGCCTGCTCGGCGTCGCTGGTCGCGCTGCACCTGGCGGTGCAGGCCCTGCGCCAGGGGGACTGCGACCTGGCACTGGCCGGTGGCGTGTCGGTGATGTCCACCCCGGCCGGTCTCACCGGGTTCAGCCGCCAGCGCGGCCTCGCCGCCGACGGCCGGTGCAAGGCGTTCGCCGAGTCCGCCGACGGATTCGGCATGTCCGAGGGCGTCGGGATGCTCGTCGTGGAGCGGCTCTCCGACGCCCGGCGGCGCGGCCACCCCGTCCTCGCCCTGGTGCGCGGCACGGCGGTCAACCAGGACGGCGCGTCCAACGGGCTCACCGCCCCGAACGGGCCCTCCCAGGAACGGGTCATCCGGGCCGCGCTGGGTGCCGCCGGCCTCACCCCGGCCGACGTGGACGTGGTGGAGGCGCACGGCACCGGCACCCCGCTCGGCGACCCGATCGAGGCCGAGGCGATCCTCGCCACGTACGGGCAGCGCCCGGCCGACGTCCCGCCGCTGCTGCTCGGCTCGGTGAAGTCCAACCTCGGGCACACCCAGGCCGCCGCCGGTGTCGCCGGGGTGCTGAAGGTCGTCCTCGCCATGCGGCACGGCCGGCTGCCCCGCACCCTGCACGCCGACCACCGCACCTCCCGCGTCGACTGGGCCTCCGGGTCGGTCGACCTGCTGACCGAAGCCCGCCCCTGGCCCCGTACCGACCGGCCGGCGCGGGCCGGTGTCTCCTCGTTCGGCATCAGTGGCACCAACGCACACGTCGTCGTCGAGGCGGTGCCCGGGGCCGAGCCGCCCGCCGGGCCACCGGCGGCCGACCTGCCGGGTGGCGTGCCGGCCCTGCCGTGGCTGCTCTCCGCGCGTACCCCCGAGGCGCTGGCCGGCCAGGCCCGGCGGCTGCGCGCCCACCTCGCCCAGCGGCCCGACCAGCGCCCGCTCGACGTGGCCTGGTCGCTCGCCACCAGCCGGGCCACCTTCGACACCCGGGCGGTGCTCGTCGGCGGCGATCCGGACCGGATCGCCGCCGCGCTGGACGCGCTCGCCGACGGCCGCTCCGCCCCCGAACTGGTGCGCGGCGAGGCCGGTCCGGCCCGCCGGTGCGTGTTCGTCTTCCCCGGGCAGGGCTCCCAGTGGGACGGCATGGCCCTGGACCTGCTCGACCGGGCCCCCGTCTTCGCCGAGCGGATGGCCGCCTGCGACGCCGCGCTCCGGCCCCACCTGGACTGGTCCCTGCCGGACGTGCTGCGTCGGGTCCCCGGCGCGCCCGGCCTGGACCGGGTCGACGTGGTGCAGCCGGTCCTGTTCGCGGTGATGGTGTCCCTGGCCGAGCTGTGGCGCTCGTACGGCGTCCAACCCGCCGCCGTGGTCGGCCACTCGCAGGGCGAGATCGCCGCCGCCTGCGTCGCCGGGGTGCTCTCCCTGCCCGACGCCGCCCGGGTGGTGGCGCTGCGCAGCCGGGCCATCCGCACCCTGGCCGGACAGGGCGCGATGGCCTCCGTGGCGCTCCCCGCCGACGTGGTCCGCGAGCGGATCGCCCGCTTCGGTGACCGGGTCGCCGTGGCCGCCGTCAACGGTCCGGCCGCCGTGGTGGTCTCCGGCGAGGAGGCCGCCGTCGAGGACCTCCTCACCGAACTCGCCGCCGAGCAGGTCCGGGTCCGCCGGATCGCGGTCGACTACGCCTCCCACTCCGCCCAGGTGGAGCGGATCCGCGACGACCTGGCCGGGGCGCTCGCCGGCATCACGCCCGGCCCGGCCGCGGTGCCGCTGTTCTCCACCACCGACCTGCGCTGGCTCGACGGCCCCGAGATGGACCCCGACTACTGGTACCGCAACCTGCGCCAGCCGGTCGAGCTGGAGTCGGCGGTCCGCGCGCTGGCCGCCGAGGGCCACGACACGTACGTCGAGTGCAGCCCCCACCCGGTGCTCACCGTCGGTGTCGAACAGACCCTCGCCGACGACGACCGGGCGGTGACGGTGGGCTCGGTCCAGCGCGACCAGGGTGGCCTGGACCGCTTCCTGCTCTCCGTAGCCCAGCTGCACGTACGCGGCGTCCCGGTCGACTGGCGTCCCGCCCTGGCCGGCGGGCGGCGGGTGGACCTGCCCACGTACGCCTTCGCCCACCGCCGCTACTGGCCCCGGCCGGTCACCGGCCGGGGCGACGTCGGCGCGGTCGGCCTGGCCGCCGCCGACCACCCGATGCTCGGCGCGTCCGTGCCGCTGGCCGAGGCGCGCGGCCACCTGTTCACCGGCCGGCTCTCCGTCGCCGAGCAACCGTGGC
Organism: Micromonospora sagamiensis; assembly: GCF_014680085.1. Classification (NCBI taxonomy): domain Bacteria; kingdom Bacillati; phylum Actinomycetota; class Actinomycetes; order Micromonosporales; family Micromonosporaceae; genus Micromonospora; species Micromonospora sagamiensis. The sequence goes on from NZ_AP023438.1 coordinate 5,675,191, forward strand.
TGGCCGACCACACGGTCGCCGGGACGGTGCTGGTACCCGGTACCGGCCTGGTCGAGCTGTGCCTGCGCGCCGGTGACGAGGTCGGCTGCCCGGCCCTCGACGAGCTGGTCATCGAGGCGCCGCTGGCGCTGGCCCCGGACGGGGCGACCCAGGTGCAGGTGGCCGTCGGTTCGGCCGGCGAGGACGGCCGTCGCCCGGTGACCCTGCACTCCCGTCCCGCCGACGGGCCGGCCGGGGCGCCGTGGACCCGGCACGCCACCGCCACCCTCTCCGCCGGGGAGCCCACCGCGCCGCCGGAGGCCACCGCCTGGCCCCCACGGGACGCCCGCCCGGTCGACCTGACCGACTTCTACGCCCGCCTGGCCGCCGACGGGTACGCGTACGGACCGGCGTTCCAGGGCCTGCGGGCGGTGTGGACCAGCGGCGACGAGGTCCACGCCGAGGTGGAGCTGCCCGCCGGCCCGCGCGCCGACGCCGACCGGTACGGCCTGCATCCCGCGCTGCTCGACGCCGCGCTGCACGCCGCGCACTTCGGTGGCCTCGCCGACGCCGGAGCCGACCGGATGCTGCTGCCGTTCGCCTGGAACGGGGTCGTCCTGCACGCCGCCGGGGCCGGTGCGCTGCGGGTCCGGCTGCGCAGGGTGGGCCCGCACGCCTTCACCCTGACCGCCGTCGACGCGGCCGGCGCTCCGGTGGCCGAGGTCGCCTCGCTGGCCATGCGCCCCATCTCCCGCGCCGAACTGGGCGCGCGGGACGCGGCCGTCGACGACGCGCTGTTCCGGCTCGACTGGCAACCGCTGACCGTGCCCGAACCGGTCACCCCGACCCGGGTGGTGGCGCTCGGCCGGGCTGTCGACGGGTTCGGACACCACGCCGACCCGGCCGCGCTCGCCCGGGCCGTCGACGCGGGAGCACCCGCGCCCGACGTCGTCCTCGCCGCGCCGGGCTGGCCCGGACCGACGGCGGACGGCCGGCACACCGCCGGCCCCGCGTCGGCCGCCGGTGTGGACGGAGCCGTGCCGGCCGCCGGTCCGGTGGACGGCGACCGGGCCCGGCTCGTCGCCGCCGAGGCCCTCGCGCTGGTGCAGGCCTGGCTCGCCGACGCCCGCTGGGCGGGCACCCCGCTGGTCCTGCTCACCCGGGGCGCCGTCGGCGTGCACGGCCCCGCCGAGGTCGACGATCCCGACGCGGCCACCGCCTGGGGACTGGTCCGCTCCGCCCAGTCCGAGCACCCCGACCGGTTCGTCCTGCTCGACACCGACGGCACGCCGGACGCCGCCACCGTCGCCGCCGTCCTCGCCACCGGCGAGCCGCAGGTGGCGTGGCGGGACGGCACCCCGTACGCCCCGCGTCTGGCCCGCCGCGCCGACGCGGCCACGCTCACCCCGCCGGCCGTCCCGGCGTGGCGGCTCGACGTGCCGACCCGGGGGAGCCTGGAACACCTGACGCTGGTCCCCACCGACGCGGCCGACGCCCCGCTCGGCCCGTGGGAGGTGCGCGTCCGGGTCCGCGCCGCCGGACTGAACTTCCGGGACGTGCTCAACGCCCTCGGCCTCTACCCCGGCGATCCGGGTCCACCCGGTGGTGAGGCGTCGGGCGTGGTCACCGAGGTCGGCGTGGCCGTGACCGACCTGCGCCCCGGTGACCGGGTGCTCGGGGTCTTCCTCGGCTGCTTCGGACCGGTCGCGGTCACCGACCGCCGGTTGCTGGCCCCGATGCCCGACGACTGGACCTTCGCCCAGGCCGCGTCGGTGCCGGTGGTCTTCCTCACCGCGTGGCGGGGTCTGGTCGACCTGGCCGGGCTGCGGGCCGGCGAGTCCGTGTTGGTGCACGCCGCCGCCGGTGGCGTGGGCATGGCCGCCGTCCAGATCGCCCGGCACCTCGGCGCGGACGTCTACGCCACCGCCAGCCCCGGCAAGTGGCCGGCGCTGCGGGCCATGGGCATCGGCGAGGACCACCTGGCCTCGTCCCGCACCCTCGACTTCGAGGCGCGGTTCCTCGCCGCCACCGGCGGACGCGGTGTCGACGTGGTGCTCGACGCCCTGGCCCGTGAGTTCGTCGACGCGTCGCTGCGGCTGCTGCCGCGCGGCGGGCGGTTCCTGGAGATGGGCAAGACCGACCTGCGCGATCCGGACCTCGTCGCCGTCGACCACCCCGGCGTCGCCTACCAGGCGTACGACCTGACCACGGTGGCGCCCGAGGAGATCCAGCGGATGCTGGTCACCCTGATGGACCTCTTCGCCGCCGGCACCCTGCGTCCGCTGCCGGTACGGGCCTGGGACGTCCGGCAGGCCCCCGACGCGTTCCGGTACGTCAGCCAGGCCCGCCACGTCGGCAAGGTGGTGCTCACCATGCCCGCCGGGTGGGACCCGGACGGCACCGTGCTGCTCACCGGCGGCACCGGCCTGCTCGGCGGGCTGGTCGCCCGCCGCCTGGTCACCGGGCACGGCGTACGGCACCTGCTGCTGGCCAGCCGCAGTGGCCCGGACGCTCCCGGGGTGGCCGGGCTGACCGACGAGCTGACCGCCCTCGGCGCCACGGTCACCGTGGTCGCCGCCGACGTCGCCGACCGCGCCGACGTGGCCCGGCTCGTCGCCGGGGTGCCCACCGCGCACCCGCTCACCGCCGTCGTGCACGCCGCCGGGGTGCTCGACGACGGGGTGGTCACCGCGCTCACCCCGGACCGGATCGACACCGTCTTCCGGCCCAAGGTGGACGCCGCCCGCCACCTCGACGACGCGACCCGCCACCTCGACCTCGCCGGGTTCGTGCTCTTCTCCTCCGGCGCGGGCGTGTTCGGCGTACCCGGCCAGGGCAACTACGCCGCCGCCAACGCGTACCTGGACGCGCTGGCCCGGCGGCGGCGCGGGGCCGGACTGCCCGCCCAGTCGTACGCCTGGGGGCTGTGGGAGCAGGCCAGCGCGATGACCGGCGGGCTGGACCGCACCGACCCCCGGATCACCGCCCGGGACGGCCAGCTGGCCATCCCCACCGACCTCGGCATGGCGCTGTTCGACGCCGGTCTGGCCGCTGCCGAGGAGCATCTGGTGCCCACCCGGGTCGACGTGACCGCCCTCGCCGGGCGGGCCGTGGTGCCGGCGCTGATGCGTGGCCTGGTCCGGCGGGAACGACCCCGCTCCCGCGCCACGACGGCCACCGGCGGCGGGGACCTCGCCGGTCGGCTGCGCGCGCTCACCGCGACCGAGCAGTCCGCGTACCTGCTCGACCTGGTGCGTGCCGAGGCGGCGAGCGTGCTCGGCCACGGCAGCCCCGAGGCGATCCGGCCCGAGCAGGCGTTCAACGAGATCGGCTTCGACTCGCTGACCGCCGTGGAGCTGCGCAACCGGCTGGCCGAGGCGACCGGCGAGCGGCTGCCGGCAACGGTGATCTTCGACTACCCGGATCCCACCGCGCTCGCCGCGTTCCTGCGCTCCCGGCTCGTCCCGGACGACGCGGAGGCCACCCCGGCCATCCTCGCCGAACTGGAGAACCTGGAACGCGCACTCGCCGAGACGACCGTCGAAGCGGAGCTGCACACCCAGGTCACCGCCCGGCTGGAGGTGCTGGTCGCCAAGTGGCGGACCATGCGCGGCGCCTCCACCACCGACCACGACCTGGACCTCGACCAGGCCAGCGACGACGAGATCTTCAGCCTGATCGACACGGAACTCGGGCTGTAGATGCCCGGCCCGAGGCGGAAACCCGAGGAACGGTGATGACGGACGTACTGATCGTGGGCTACGGCCCGGTGGGCCAGGTGGCGGCGATCCTGCTCGCCCAGCGCGGGCTCACCGTGCGCGTGGTGGAGAAGTGGCAGACGCCGTACAACATGCCCCGTGCGGTGTCCTACGACGGCGAGGCCAGCCGTATCCTCGCCGCCTGCGGCCTCGGCGACCGGCTCGACGACGTCACCGAACTGTCCGGCGAGTACACCTGGAAGAACGGCTTCGGCCGGACCCTGCTGCACGTCAAGGTCGCCGACGACGGCCCCACCGGCTGGCCCGACTCCATCTCGTTCTACCAGCCCGGCCTGGAGGACCGCCTCGCCGAGCGGGGACGCGCCCTGCCCGGCGTGGAGGTGCACCGGGGGCTGGAGGTCACCGGACTGACCGACCACGGCGACCGGGTCGACGTGACCGCCGTCGACGGTGCCGGCGCGGAGCACGCCTTCACCGCGTCCTGGGTGCTGGGTTGTGACGGCGCGAACAGCTTCGTCCGCCGCTGGCTCGGCGCCACCGTCACCGACCTGGGCTTCGGCTACGACTGGCTGGTCTGCGACGTGGTGCTCGACGAGCCGCACGAGTTCAAGCCGAACAACCTCCAGATCTGCGACCCCGCCCGGCCCCGCACCGCCGTCTCCGCCGGTCCCGACCACCGCCGCTGGGAGTTCATGCGGGTGCCGGGGGAGAGCCTGGAGGAGTTCCGGGGCGAGGCCAGCGCCTGGCGGCTGCTGGGCCTGTTCGACATCACCCCGGACACCGCCCGGCTGGACCGCTACGGCGTCTACACCACCCAGGCCTGCTACGCCGACACCTGGCGTTCCGGGCGGGTGTTCCTGGCCGGCGACGCCGCCCACGTCATGCCCCCCTTCCTCGGCCAGGGCATGAGTTCCGGCTTCCGGGACGTGGTCAACCTCGCCTGGAAGCTGGACCTGGTGCACCGGGGAGTCGCCGACGCGTCCCTGCTCGACACCTACGAGGCGGAGCGGCGGGCCCACGTGCAGCACGCCATCCGGATGTCCATCGACTCCGGCACGGTGATCTGCGAGACCGACCAGAAGAAGGCCGCCGGCCGGGACGCGGTGATGCTGGCCGCGCTGCGCCGGCGTACCCAGCAGCGGCACGCCCGCTCGCTGCGTGAGGCGGTCGTCGACGGCGTGCTGCGCCGCGACCCGGCCGGCAACCCCGCCCCGTACGCGGGAGCTCCCGCCGTGCAGGGCCGGGTGACCGCGGGCGGCCGGACCGGACGCTTCGACGAGGTGGTGGGGACCGGCTTCGTCCTGCTCACCCGTGGCCCGGCCACACTCGACCCGGACGCCACCGCGTTCCTCGACACCCTCGGTGCCCACCGGGTCACCGTGCGCCCCGCCGACGGCACCACCCCCGCCGACTCCGCCGCCGTCCCGGCGTCCGGCGAGGCCAGCGCGCCGATCGACGTCGTCGACCTCGACGGCGTCCACCTGGCCTGGCTGGCCGACGCGAACGCCGACGCCGTGCTCGTCCGACCCGACTTCTACGTCTTCGGCGTGGCGGCCGGACCGGACGGCCCGGCCGCCCTGGTGGACGACCTGCGCCGGCAGGTCGCCAGCCGGGCACTGCACCCCTGACCACTCCCTGCTGCTGAAGGAACAGACATGTTGGAGAACCTCCGCACCCTCGGCCGGGTGATCCGGACCCTGGCCACCAAGGACCCGGTGACCCGGGTCCGCCGCTTCTACGAGATCCAGTCCCCGGACGTGGAGTTCGCCGCCCGCAGCAGCCGGTACATGAACGTCGGCTACTGGGAGGAGGGCGTGACCAGCCTCGACGTGGCCGGCGAGGCGCTGGCCACGAAGCTCGCCGACGCGGCCGGCTTCAAGCCCGACGACACCGTCCTCGACGTCGGTTTCGGCTACGGCGACCAGGACTTCGCCTGGCTGCGCGACCGCCGGGTGGCCAAGGTGCACGGCATCAACGTCACCCCCCGGCACGTCGAGCACGCGCGCGAGCGCGCCAGCCGGGAGGGCCTGGCCGAGCAGGCCGAGTTCCAGCTCGGCACCGCCACCGAGCTGCCCTTCCCGGACAACACCTTCGACCGGGTCGTCGCGCTCGAGTCGGCCTTCCACTTCCACCCGCGCAGCGCCTTCTTCGCCGAGGCCTTCCGGGTGCTCAAGCCCGGCGGCACCCTCGCCACCGCCGACATCATCCCGCTGAGCAACGACACCCCCCGGATGTCCATCAGCTCCGGCCCGCTGAGCTTCGTCAAGTTCAGCATCCCCGACGAGAACTGGCACGACCGGACCGTCTACGCCGTGCAGCTCACCGCCGCCGGGTTCGTCAACGCCGACGTGCAGTCGATCCAGGACCGCACCTGGGAGGGCTGGCGGCGGTTCCAGGCCGCCCGGCCCCACGACCCGGCGTTCCAGGCCGCCGCCGAGCGCAGCGCCGTCAAGGGGATGGCCAACCACTGGCGGGACGAGACCCTGATCAAGAAGGAGATCGCCCTGCTCGACTACGTGATCGCCGTCGCCCACAAGCCGTGACACGACGTGGCCCTCACCGTCGGGGAACACCCGGTGGTGAGGGCCACGACACGCGTCGGGCAGGCTCCGGTCAGCCGACCGCCGCCCGGGTCAGCGCCGCCGAGAGGGTACGCAGGATCGCCGGCTGGTGCTGGGCCAGGAAGAAGTGCCCGCCGGGGAAGACGTGCATGTCGAACGGCCCGGTGGTGTGCTCCTGCCACGCCCTGGCCTCGTCGACCGTGGTCTTCGGGTCGTCGTCGCCGGTGAACACCGTCACCGGGCAGGTCAGCTTCGGGCCCGGCGTGTACTCGTACGTCTCCGCCGCCCGGTAGTCGTTGCGGATGGCCGGCAGCGCGGCCCGCAGCATGTCCGGGTCACCGAGCACCGCCGAGTTCGTGCCGCTCAGCTTCTTCACGTCGGCGAGCAGACCCTCGTCGTCGAGCAGGTGCACCGTCTCGTCCCGCCGGCGCGACGGCGCCCGTCGCCCGGACGGGAACAGGTGCGCGGCCGGCCTGCCGGTCTCCGCCTCCATCAGCCGCGCCACCTCGAAGCCGAGGCTCGCGCCCATGCTGTGCCCGAAGATCGCCAACGGCTGGTCCAGCCAGGGCCGCAGCACCCGGAAGACCTGTCGGGCCAGCTCCGGGATGGTGTCGACGCACGGCTCGTGGCGGCGGTCCTGCCGGCCCGGGTACTGGATGCTGAGGACCTCCACGGCCGGCGAGAGCGCCCGGGAGACCGGGAAGTAGAAGCTCGCGGATCCGCCGGCGTGCGGCAGGCACACCAGCCGGGGCGCACCGGCCGGGGCCGGGTGGAACCGGCGTACCCACAGGCCGTTGTCGTGGTCGGTCATCGTCGCGCGGTCCTTCCCAGCGATGGGGCCCGGACCTCCGGGCACCCGGCCATTCCACCGGACGCTAACCGCGCCGCCGGACGCGGGCCACCCCTAGCGGACCGGCCGTACCGGTTAGGGGTTGTCGCAGCTCATACGACGCCATAACTTCCCCGCAGAGGGGGACCCGTGGCTCTCGGGTGACGTGTACTCAAGGACGTGGAACCGAAACTGGCCTGAGAATTCGCGCATGCGCACCGTCGACCGCGTCAGGTCTCCGCCGGCCACTGCGATGGGTCAGGTTGATGGACACCGAAGAGAAGCTCCGGGAGTATCTGAAGCGGGTCACCACCGACCTGAGGCGGACCCGGCAACGGCTCCGTGACGTCGAGGACGAGGCCCGGCAGCCGATCGCCATCGTCGGCATGGCGTGCCGGTTCCCCGGCGGCGTCACCTCCCCGGAGGCGCTGTGGGACCTGGTCGCCGCGTCCGGCGACGCCGTCGGCGGCTTCCCCACCGACCGGGGCTGGGACCTCGACGACCTCTACGACCCGACCGGGGAACGTCCCGGCACCTCCTCCGTCCGGGAGGGCGGCTTCGTCCACGACGCCGGCCACTTCGACCCCCGCTTCTTCGGCATCTCGCCCCGTGAGGCGCTGGCCATGGACCCGCAGCAGCGGCTGCTGCTGGAGGTGTCCTGGGAGGCGTTCGAGTCGGCCGGGGTGGACCCGACCGCGCTGAAGGGCGGCCGGGTCGGCGTCTTCGCCGGCCTCACCCACGGCGACTACGCGGCCGGCGCGGCCGACGTGCCCGACGGCGTCGTCGACTACCTCGGCCTCGGTAACGCCGGCAGCATCAGCTCCGGCCGGGTGGCCTACACGTTCGGGTTCGAGGGACCGGCGGTCACCGTCGACACGGCCTGTTCGTCGTCGTTGGTGGCGCTGCACCTGGCCGTGCAGTCGCTGCGCTCCGGCGAGTCCGACCTCGCCCTGGCCGGCGGCGTCACCGTGATGCCCACCCCGGCCGTCTTCGTCGACTTCACCCGGCAGGGCAACCTCTCCCGCTCCGGCCGGTGCCGGGCCTTCGCCGACGCCGCCGACGGCACCTCCCTCGCCGAGGGCGTCGGCATGCTCCTCGTCGAACGCCTCGCCGACGCCCAGCGGCTCGGTCACCGGGTGCTCGCGGTGGTGCGGGGTACGGCGGTGAACCAGGACGGTGCGTCGAACGGGTTGACCGCGCCGAACGGTCCATCGCAGCAGCGGGTGATCCGGCAGGCGTTGACGAGCGCCCGGCTCACCCCCGCCGACGTGGACGTGGTGGAGGCGCACGGTACGGGTACGACGCTGGGTGATCCGATCGAGGCGCAGGCGTTGCTGGCCACGTACGGGCAGGAGCGGGACGAGCCGTTGCTGCTCGGCTCGGTGAAGTCGAATCTCGGTCACACGCAGGCCGCCGCTGGTGTCGCGGGCATCATCAAGATGGTGCTGGCGATGCGGCACGGTGTGGTGCCGGCGACTTTGCACGTGGATGTGCCGTCGTCGAAGGTGGACTGGTCGGCGGGTGCGGTGGAGTTGGTGACGCAGGCGCGTTCGTGGCCTGCGGTGGATCGGCCGCGTCGGGCGGCGGTATCGTCGTTCGGCATATCCGGCACCAACGCCCACGTGATCGTGGAGCAGGCCGAGGCGGAAGCCGACGCGTCGCCGGCAACGACCGCCGTTGACCTGCCGGTGGTGCCGTGGTTGGTGTCGGCGCGGTCGGCGGAGACCCTGGCGGGTCAGGCGGGCCGGCTGGCCGGGTTCGTCCGGGAGCAGGCTGGCCTGTCGCCGGTGGACGTCGGTTGGTCCCTGGCCACCACCCGGGCGGCGTTGGAGCACCGCGCGGTGGTGCTGGGAACGACCGGTGGCGACCTGTCCGCCGGGTTGGACGCCCTCGCCGGTGGCGCCACCGAGCGGGCCGGCGCGCTCGTGGTCGGGCAGGCAGCACCCGGTCGTCGGGCGTTGCTGTTCACCGGTCAGGGTGCGCAGCGGTCGGGGATGGGTCGGGAGTTGTATGACCGGTTCCCGGTGTTCGCGGGTGCGTTTGATCGGGTGTGTGCGCTGTTCGAGGGTCGGCTCGCGTATCCGTTGCGGGAGGTGGTGTTCGCCGAGTCGGGTACGGAGCTCGGGGTTCTCCTTGATCAGACGGCGTTTACGCAGGCGGGCCTGTTCGCGGTCGAGGTGGCCCTCTTCGAGTTGCTGTCGTCGTGGGGTGTGACGGCGGACTACGTTGCGGGTCATTCGATTGGTGAGGTGACGGCGGCGTACGTGTCGGGGGTGTTGTCGCTGGAGGATGCGTGTGCTCTGGTGGCGGCGCGGGGTTCGTTGATGCAGGCCCTTCCTTCTGGTGGGGGGATGTTGGCGGTCGGTGCGCCTGAGGTTGAGGTGCGTGAGCTGGCCGGTGACGGTGTCGACTTGGCGGCGGTGAACGCTCCCAGGGCTGTGGTGCTGTCCGGCCCGGTTGCCGAGTTGGATCGGGTGGCCGACTTGTGTGCCGAGCGGGGTTGGCGGGCCAAACGACTGTCGGTGAGTCACGCGTTTCATTCGCGGTTGATGGAGCCGATGCTCGACGAGTTCCGCGCTGCCATTGCGGGCCTCAACTGGTCTGCGCCTCGGGTGCCGGTGGTGTCGAACCTGACCGGTCGGGTCGCGGATGCGTCCGAGATCGCAAGCCCGGACTACTGGGTGCGGCATGTGCGGGAGGCGGTGCGGTTCGGCGACGGGGTCGCCACGCTGCACGGGCTTGGTGTGTCGACGGTGCTGGAGGTGGGGCCGGATGCGACGTTGACGGCGATGGCCGCGGACACGCCGACCGACCGGGTGGTGCATCTGGTTCCGGCGCTGCGGCGGGACCAGTCGGAGACGACCGCGTTGGTGACCGCGTTGGCCCGGTTGCACGTGACCGGTACGCCGGTGGACTGGGCGGGCTGGTTCACCCAGCATGGACACCAGCCGCACACCGTCGACCTGCCCACCTACGCCTTCCAGCGACAGCGGTACTGGCTCAACGCCGGGGCGTCCGGAGCCGACGCCTCCGGACTCGGCGTGCGCGGCACGAATCACGGCCTGCTCGACGCCGAACTCGTCACCGCCGCCGACGACGTCCGCATCCACGGCGGCCAGCTCTCCGTACAGACCCAGCCCTGGCTCGCCGACCACGTGGTGTGGGGTTCGGTCGTCGTACCGGGCTCGGCACTGGTGGAGATGGCGCTGCACGCCGGAGCGCAGGCCGCCTGCGACACGCTGGAGGAGCTGACGCTCGCCGCCCCGATCGTCCTGCCCGAGCAGGGCGCCCGTGGGGTGCAGCTCCACCTGGCCGCCCCCGACGAGCACGGCCGCCGCCGGGTCACCATCCACTCCCGCCAGGCGGACGACCCGCGCGGCGACTGGACCCGGCACGCCGAGGGCGTCCTCGCTCCCGGTAGCCCGGACGCGCCGGAACCGCTGACCGAGTGGCCGCCGGCCGGTGCCACCGTCGTGCCGGTCGAGCCGATCTACGAGCAGTTGCACCGCCTCGGTGTGGACCACGGGCCGACCTTCCGTGGGCTGCGCGCCGCGTGGCGTACCGACGACGGGGTCTTCGCGGAGGTCGCGCTGCCCGACGGCACCGCCACCGGCGGATTCAGCCTCCACCCGGCGCTGCTGGACGCGGCGCTGCACGTCGTCGGTCTCACCGACGACGCCGACGCCGACGCGTCCGGGGCCCGCCTCCCGTTCGCCTGGTCCGGCGTCGCGCTCGCCGCCGTCGGCGCGACCCACCTGCGGGTACGCGTCACCCGGGCCGGCTCGGCGGTGTCGCTGGCCCTCGCCGACGGTGCGGGTGCACCCGTCGCCCGGATCGGCTCGCTCCTCTCCCGGCCCGTCGGTGCCGGCCAGCTCGACACCACCGGACCGGCCGAGCTGCCCCTCTTCGACCTGCGCTGGTCCGCGCTGCCGCTGCCGGCCCGGTCGGCGGCCGGGATCGTGGCGCTCGACGACGCCGCACCCGCTGCCGTGTCGCTGCCCGGCGGAATCGCCGCGCTCGCCGACGCCATCGACGCCGGTCGGTACGATCCCCGGCTGGTGCTGCTCCCCGTCGGGAACACCCGACCCGGGGATCCCCTCGCCGCGACCCACACCCGGCTTGCCGAAGTCCTGACCGCCGTGCGGGAGTGGCTGGCCGACGAGCGGTTCGCCGACCGGCGGCTCGTCGTGCTCACCCGGGGCGCGGTCCCCGCCGGTCCCGCCGGGGAGGTGACCGACCTGGCCGGTGCCGCCGCCTGGGGTCTGGTGCGCACGGCGCAACTGGAGCACCCCGGCCGGTTCGTGCTGGCCGACCTCGACGACGCGGTCGACGCCGACCTGCTCGGCCGGGCCCTGGCCGGTGACGAGCCGCAACTCGCCATCCGGGACGGGCAGCTGCTCGTACCCCGGCTCGCCCCGGCCGACGCCTACCCGACCGGCACCACCGACCTGCTGCCGGACGGCACGGTGCTCGTCACCGGCGCCACCGGCACCCTGGGCGGCATCATCGCCCGGCACCTGGTCACCACGCACAAGGTCCGGCACCTGCTCCTGGTCGGCCGGCGCGGCCACGACGCCCCCGGCGCCGCCGACCTCCTCGCCGACCTCGCCCGCCTCGGCGCGCAGGCCCGCCTCGTCGCCGCCGACGTGGCCGACCGGGACGCCGTCGCCGCGCTGCTCGCCACCGTTCCCGCCGAACACCCGCTCACCGGGGTGGTGCACGCCGCCGGGGCTCTGGACGATGCGGTCGTCACCGCGCTGACGCCGGAGCGGACCGCCGCGGTACTCCGCCCCAAGGCCGACGCCGCCTGGCACCTGCACGACCTCACCCGGCACCTGGACCTGCCGATGTTCGTGCTCTTCTCCTCGATCGCCGGTCCGCTCGGCGGCCCGGGGCAGGGCAACTACGCGGCGGCCAACGCCTTCCTCGACGGTCTGGCCCACCACCGGCACGCCGCCGGGCTCGCCGCCACCTCCCTGGCGTGGGGGCTCTGGGAGGAGGGCAGCGGGATGACCCGCGACCTGGGCACGGGCGGTCGGGAACGGATGGCCCGCCAGGGCATCGTCGCGCTCGGCACCGAGCAGGCCCTCGCCCTCTTCGACGCCAGCCGGCGCAGCCGGCAGCCGCTGCTGCTGCCCGTCCGCCTCGACCTGGCCGGGCTGCGGACCCTCGGCACCGTCGAGCACCTTCCGGCACCGTTGCGTGGCCTGGCCGGCGTCCGCGTGCGGCGCAGCGCCGCCGGGTCGGCCGCGCCGGCGGCCGGGTTCCGCGACCGGATCACTGCGGCCTCCGACGAGGACCGCCGCCGGCTGGTCGAGGAGCTGGTCACCGGCCAGGTCGCTGAGGTGCTCGGGTACGCCTCGTCGGCCGCCGTCGGCACCGCGCAGTCCTTCACCGAACTCGGCTTCGACTCGCTGACCGCCGTGGAACTGCGCAACCGGCTCACCACCCTGACCGGTGTGTCGCTGCCGGCCACCCTGGTCTTCGACCACCCCACCCCGGAGGCGCTGACCGGGCACCTGATGGCGCAGTTCGGCCCTGGCCGGTCCGCGCCGACCCTCCTCGACGAGCTGGACCGGCTGGAGACGGCGTTCTCCGCGACCCCGGCGGAGACCCTGGCCGAGCTGACCGCCGACGAGGAGACCCGCACGGCGGTCACCGCGCGGCTCAGGGCGCTGCTCACCCGCTGGGAGGGCGAGGCCGGGGAGACCGGTTCCGCCGCCCCGTCCCTCGACGACGCCAGCGACGACGAACTCTTCGACTTCATCGACAGCAGGTTCGGTCGTTCCTGACCGTCGAACCGCCCCGCTTGCCGACCAACGCGACAGGTGAATCCCCGATGGCGAACGAAGCCAAGCTCCGTGAGTACCTCAAGCGCGTCACCGCTGACCTCCACGAGACCAGCGAACGCCTGAAGGCGGTCGACGCCAAGAACCACGAGCCCATCGCGATCGTCGGGATGAGCTGCCGCTACCCGGGCGGGGTCCGCTCGCCCGAGCAGTTGTGGGACCTCGTCGCCACCGCCACCGACGGCGTCACCGGCTTCCCCGTCGACCGGGGTTGGGACACCGACCGGGCGTACGACCCGACGGGGGAGCGGCGGGGCAGCACCTACGCCCGCGAAGGAGGGTTCCTGCACGACGCCGGGAACTTCGACCCGGACCTGTTCAAGATCTCCCCGTACGAGGCCCTGGCCATGGACCCGCAGCAGCGGCTCATGCTGGAGGCGTCCTGGGAGGCCATCGAGGACGCCCGGATCGACCCGCTCTCCCTGCGCGGCAGCCGCGTCGGTGTCTTCGCCGGCATGATGTACCACAACTACGCCGCCGGGCTCGACGAGGTCCCGGACACCCTGGACGCCTTCATCGGCGGTGGCACCGCCAGCAGCGTGCTCTCCGGCCGGGTCGCCTACACGTTCGGCTTCGAGGGGCCGGCGCTCACCGTCGACACGGCCTGTTCGTCGTCGCTGGTGGCGTTGCACCTGGCGGTGCAGTCGCTGCGTTCCGGCGAGTGCACGCTCGCGCTGGCCGGCGGCGTCACCGTGATGACCACGCTGGAAACGTTCATCGACTTCAGTCGGCAGCGCGGTCTCGCCCCGGACGGGCGGTGCAAGTCGTTCGCCGAGGGTGCCGACGGGACCGGCTGGTCCGAGGGCGTCGGCGTGCTCCTCGTGGAACGCCTCTCCGACGCCCGCCGCAACGGCCACCGCGTCCTCGCCGTGGTGCGGGGTACGGCGGTGAACCAGGACGGTGCGTCGAACGGGTTGACCGCGCCGAACGGCCCCTCGCAGCAGCGGGTGATCCGGCAGGCTCTCGCGTCCGGGCGGCTGTCGACGGTGGACGTTGACGTGGTGGAGGCGCACGGTACGGGTACGACGCTGGGTGATCCGATCGAGGCGCAGGCGTTGCTGGCCACGTACGGGCAGGGTCGTGACGGGCGCGAGCCGTTGCTGTTGGGGTCGGTGAAGTCGAATCTCGGTCACACGCAGGCGGCTGCCGGTGTGGCGGGTGTGATCAAGGTGGTGCAGGCGATGCGCCACGGGCTTGTTCCGGCGACTCTGCATGTGGATGTGCCGTCGTCGAAGGTGGACTGGTCGGCGGGTGCGGTGGAGTTGGTGACGCAGGCGCGTTCGTGGCCTGTGGTGGATCGGCCGCGTCGGGCGGCGGTGTCGTCGTTCGGCATTTCCGGCACCAACGCCCACGTGATCGTCGAGCAGGCCGAGGCGGAGGACGAGCTGACGCAGGCCTCGGTCGGCGTGGACCTGCCGGTGGTGCCGTGGTTGGTGTCGGGGCGGTCGGTGGAGGCCCTGGCCGGGCAGGCGGGCCGGTTGGCCGGGTTTGTCCGGGAGTACGCCGAGCTGTCGCCGGTTGATGTGGGTTGGTCGTTGGCCACGTCCCGGGCGGCGTTGGAGCACCGGGCCGTGGTGCTGGGCACGTCCCGCGACGACCTGTCCGCCGGCTTGGCGGCGCTTGCCGAGGGCGGCTCGGCTCCGGGGCTGGTCGCCGGTGAGGTGGTGTCGGGTCGTCGGGCGTTGCTGTTCACGGGTCAGGGTGCGCAGCGGTCGGGGATGGGTCGGGAGTTGTATGACCGGTTCCCGGTGTTCGCGGATGTGTTTGATCGGGTGTGTGCCCTGTTTGAGGGTCGGCTCGCGTATCCGTTGCGGGAGGTGGTGTTCGCCGAGTCGGGTACGGAGCTCGGGGTTCTCCTTGATCAGACGGCGTTTACGCAGGCGGGTCTGTTTGCGGTCGAGGTGGCGCTGTATGAGTTGTTGTCGTCGTGGGGTGTGACGGCGGACTACGTTGCGGGTCATTCGATTGGTGAGGTGACGGCGGCGTATGTGTCGGGGGTGTTGTCGCTGGAGGATGCGTGTGCTCTGGTGGCGGCGCGAGGCTCTCTGATGCAGGCGTTGCCGGCTGGTGGGGGGATGTTGGCGGTCGGTGCGCCCGAGGTTGAGGTGCGTGAGCTGGCCGGTGACGGTGTCGACTTGGCGGCGGTGAACGCTCCCAGGGCTGTGGTGCTGTCCGGCCCGGTTGCCGAGCTGGATCGGGTGGCCGGCCTGTGCGCCGAGCGGGGTTGGCGGGCCAAACGACTGTCGGTGAGTCATGCGTTCCATTCGCGGTTGATGGAGCCGATGCTCGACGAGTTCCGCGCTGCCATCGCGGGCCTCAACTGGTCTGCGCCTCGGGTGCCGGTGGTGTCGAACGTGACCGGTCGGGTCGCGGATGCGTCCGAGATCGCAAGCCCGGACTACTGGGTGCGGCATGTGCGGGAGGCGGTGCGGTTCGGCGACGGGGTCGCCACGCTGCACGGGTTGGGTGTGACCACGCTGTTGGAGGTGGGGCCGGATGCGACGTTGACGGCGATGGCCGCCGACACGCCGACCGACCGGACGGTGCATCTGGTTCCTGCCCTGCGGCGGGACCAGTCGGAGACGACCGCGTTGGTCACCGCGTTGGCCCGGTTGCACGTGACCGGTACGCGCGTCGACTGGACGGGCTGGTTCACCCAGACCGGCGGGCAGCCGCACACCGTCGACCTGCCCACCTACGCCTTCCACCACCGGCGGTACTGGCTCAACGCCCGTACCCGGGCCCACGGTGTCGAGGGCCGCGTCACTTCCCCCGGTGACGAGGCGTTCTGGCAGGTCATCGAGAACCAGGACGCCGAGACGCTCGCCGCCACCCTCGCCGTCGACCCCGACGCCCCGCTCGGTGCCGTACTCCCCGCCCTCTCCGCATGGCGACGCCGCCAGGAGACGGAGTCGACCCTCGACTCGTGGCGGTACCGGGTCACCTGGCAGCCGCTGCCCGACAGCACCCGCCGCGAGACCGGGGACCTCCTCCTCGTCGTGCCCGCCGAGCCCGACGGCACCGCCGGGGAGTGGACGACCGCACTCACCGCCCCCGGCGTACGGGTACTGCCGGTGGCCGCCGGAAGCGACCGAGCGCGTCTCGCGCAGGATCTGACCGAGGCGTACGCCGAGGGACAGCCCGGGACCGTCCTGTCCCTGCTCGGCCTCGCCTCCGGTACGCATCCCGACTCCGCCTCCGTGCCGGCCGGTCTCGCCGCCACGGTCACCCTCGCCCAGGCCCTCGGTGACGCCGGGATCGCCGCCCGTCTCTGGATCGCCACCCGGGGCGCGGTCTCCGTCGACCCCCGCGACGCCCTCGTCGACCCCGACCAGGCGATGCTCTGGGGCTTCGGTGGCGTGCTGCGCGCCGAGCACCCCCACCGTTGGGGTGGCCTCGTCGACCTGCCCGAGACGGTGGACGCACGCGGCGTACGGCTGCTGCGCCGGCTGCTCGGCGGTGAGCGCGCCGAGGACCAGCTCGCCCTCCGCGCCACCGGCGCGTACGCCCGACGGCTGGTCCACGCCAGTCAGCCGGTCGGCCCCGGCCGTAGCTGGACCCCACGTGGCACAGCGCTCGTCACCGGCGGTACGGGTGCGCTGGGCGGCCACGTCGCCCGCGCTCTCGCGGCGGCGGGCGTCGACCACCTGCTGCTCGTCAGCCGGCGCGGCCCCGACGCCCCCGGTGCCGGAGCCCTGGCCGAGGAGCTGACCGGACTCGGCACCAGGGTCACCGTCGCGGCCTGCGACGTGGCCGACCGGGACGCGTTGCGCGACCTGCTCTCCACCATCCCTACCGACCTACCGCTCACCACCGTCGTGCACACCGCGGCGGCGCTCGACGACACCCTGGTCGACGCCCTCACCGTCGCGCAGATGACAACCGCCCTGCGGGCCAAGGTCGACGCTGCCCGCAATCTCGACGAGCTGACCCGTGACCACGAACTGTCGGCGTTCGTCCTGTTCTCCTCCCTGGCCGGGACCATGGGCGGACCCGGGCAGGCCAACTACGCCCCCGGAAACGCCTGGCTCGACGCCCTGGCCCGACGCCGCCGGGCCGAGGGACTGCCGGCCACCTCCGTCGCCTGGGGCCTGTGGGCCGACGGCGGGGTCAGCGCCGGCGACTTCGAACGCCGGATGGCCCGCAACGGCATCGCGGCGATGGACCCCGTGACGGCTGTCCGCGCCCTGACCCGGGCACTCGACCACGACGAGACCCACCTGGTTGTCGCCGACGTCGACTGGAACCGGGTGTCCGCCAGCGTCGTCGGTGGCCGACCCGATCCGCTGATCCGGGACCTGCTGACCGCACCCCAGGTGACCGACGCCGCTACCGCCGACCGGGCCGGCGGCGGCAGCGTCCTGCGGCACCGCCTCGCCGGGCTCTCCGAGGCCGAGCAACTCGACGCTCTGCACGACCTGGTGCGCGCCGAGGTCGCGGCGGTGCTGGGCCACGGCAGCGCCGACCAGGTGCCGGCCGGGCGCGCGTTCCGGGACCTCGGCTTCACCTCCCTCACCGCCGTCGAACTGCGTAACCGGCTCGACGCCGCCACCGGGCTCACGCTGCCCGCGACCCTCGCCTTCGACCACCCGAACCCCACCGCCCTGGCGGCCCACGTCCGTACCGAACTGCTGGGCGAACACGCCCGGCCCGAAACGGGACACCCGGCGGTACGCCCCGTCGACGACGACCCGATCGTCATCGTCGGCATGGGCTGCCGGTTCCCCGCCGGAGCCGGGTCGCCGGAGGAGTTCTGGCGGCTGCTCGCCGACGGTGTCGACGCGATGTCCGACTTCCCCACGAACCGGCACTGGGACCTGGCCGCGCTGTACCACCCCGACCCGGATCACCCCGGAGCGTCGTACGTCACGCAGGGGGCCTTCCTCGACGACGCGGGCGCGTTCGACGCGGACTTCTTCGGCATCTCGCCCCGCGAGGCGGTCGCCATGGACCCGCAGCAGCGGCTGCTGCTGGAGGTGTCCTGGGCAGCGATCGAGGACGCCCGGATCGACCCGAACTCCCTGCGCGGCAGCCGCGTCGGCGTCTTCGCCGGCACGAACGGGCAGGACTTCGACAGTCTCATCCGGCACGGCGGCGAAGACCTCGCCGGCTACGGCGCCACCGGAGCCTCCGCCAGCGTGCTGTCGGGGCGGGTGTCGTACTCGTTCGGGTTCGAGGGGCCGGCGGTCACCGTGGACACGGCGTGTTCGTCGTCGCTGGTGGCGTTGCATCTGGCGGTGCAGTCCCTGCGGTCCGGGGAGTGCGACCTGGCCCTGGCCGGCGGTGTGACCGTGATGTCCACCCCCGGTGCCTTCGTGGAGTTCTCCCGGCAGCGGGGACTCTCCGCCGACGGGCGGTGCCGGTCGTTCGCGGACTCGGCGGACGGCACGGGCTGGGGTGAGGGCGTCGGGGTGCTGTTGGTGCAGCGGCTCTCCGATGCGCGGCGTGACGGTCGTCGGGTCCTGGCGGTGGTGCGGGGCAGTGCCGTGAACCAGGATGGCGCCTCGAATGGGTTGACCGCGCCGAACGGTCCGTCGCAGCAGCGGGTGATCCGGCAGGCTCTCGCGTCCGCGCGGTTGTCGACGGTGGACGTTGACGTGGTGGAGGCGCACGGTACGGGTACGACGCTGGGTGATCCGATCGAGGCGCAGGCGTTGCTGGCCACGTACGGGCAGGATCGGGACGAGCCGTTGTTGCTCGGCTCGGTGAAGTCGAACCTGGGTCATACGCAGGCGGCTGCCGGTGTGGCGGGCATCATCAAGGTGGTGCAGGCGATGCGCCACGGGCTTGTTCCGGCGACGCTGCACGTGGACGCGCCGTCGTCGAAGGTGGACTGGTCGGCGGGTGCGGTGGAGTTGGTGACGCAGGCGCGTCCGTGGCCTGTGGTGGATCGGCCGCGTCGGGCGGCGGTGTCGTCGTTCGGCATCTCCGGCACCAACGCCCACGTGATCATCGAGCAGGCCGAAGTCGAACCGGTGTCGGATCCGGCCGTGGCGTCGGTGGAGGCCGGACCAGCGGCTGACGCGTTGCCGGTGGTGCCGTGGTTGGTGTCGGGGCGGTCGGCGGAGGCCCTGGCCGGGCAGGCGGGCCGGTTGGCCGGGTTTGTCCGGGAGTACGCCGAGCTGTCGCCGGTGGACGTGGGTTGGTCGTTGGCCACCACTCGGGCGGCGTTGGAGCACCGGGCAGTGGTGCTGGGTGGTGGCTGCGATGACCTGGTGACCGGGTTGACTGCTCTGGCTGATGGCGGCTCCGTTCCCGGTCTGGTGACTGGTGAGGTGGTGTCGGGTCGTCGGGCGTTGCTGTTCACGGGTCAGGGTGCGCAGCGGTCGGGGATGGGTCGGGAGTTGTATGACCGGTTCCCGGTGTTCGCGGATGTGTTCGATCGGGTGTGTGCCCTGTTCGAGGGTCGGCTCGTGTATCCGTTGCGGGAGGTGGTGTTCGCCGAGTCGGGTACGGAGCTCGGGGTTCTCCTTGGTCAGACGGCGTTTACGCAGGCGGGTCTGTTCGCGGTCGAGGTGGCGCTGTATGAGTTGTTGTCGTCGTGGGGTGTGACGGCGGACTACGTTGCGGGTCATTCGATTGGTGAGGTGACGGCGGCGTACGTGTCGGGGGTGTTGTCGCTGGAGGATGCGTGTGCTCTGGTGGCGGCGCGGGGTTCGTTGATGCAGGCCCTTCCTGCTGGTGGGGGGATGTTGGCGGTCGGTGCGTCCGAGGTTGAGGTGCGTGAGCTGGCCGGTGACGGTGTCGACTTGGCGGCGGTGAACGGTCCCAGGGCTGTGGTGTTGTCTGGTCCGGTTGCCGAGTTGGATCGGGTGGCGGAGCGTTGCGCCGAGCGGGGTTGGCGGGCCAAGCGGTTGTCGGTGAGTCACGCGTTCCATTCGCGGTTGATGGAGCCGATGCTCGACGAGTTCCGTGCCGCCATCGCGGGCCTCAACTGGTCTGCGCCTCGGGTGCCGGTGGTGTCGAACGTGACCGGTCAGGTGGCGGATCCGTCCGAGATCGCAAGCCCGGAGTACTGGGTGCGGCATGTGCGGGAGGCGGTGCGGTTCGGCGACGGGGTGGCCACGCTGCACGGGTTGGGTGTGGCCACCGTGTTGGAGGTGGGGCCGGATGCGACGTTGACGGCGATGGCCGCGGACACGCCGACCGACCGGACGGTGCATCTGGTTCCCGCGCTGCGGCGGGACCAGTCGGAGACGACCGCGTTGGTCACCGCGTTGGCCCGGTTGCACGTGACCGGCACGCCGGTGGACTGGGCGGGCTGGTTCACCCAGCACGGCCACCAGCCGCGCACCGTCGACCTGCCCACCTACGCCTTCCAGCGCACCTGGTACTGGCCGGAGGTGACGGCTGCCGGAGGCGTGACCTCGCGTCCGGACGGTGACGTCGACGAGCGGTTCTGGGCGGCGGTGGAGCAGGAGGACCTGGCCGGGTTGGGGGAGCAGTTCCAGCTCGACGCGGATCAGCCGTTGAGTGCGTTGCTGCCGAAGCTGGCCCGGTGGCGGCGGGAGGGACGGCAGCGCTCCACCGCCGACTCCTGGCGCTACCGCGTCGAGTGGCGGCCGGCGGCGTCCGTACCCAAGGCGGGTCTGACCGGGACCTGGTTGGTGCTGGCACCGCCGACGCTGGCCGACCACCCTGTGGTCGCGGGCCTGGCCGCGCACGGCGCTGAAGTCGTGACGGTGCTCCTCGACCCGCAGGCCCTGCGCCGCGACGAGGTTGCCGAGCGGCTGCGCACCGCCGTGTCCCACGCGGGCGACCTCACCGGGGTGGTGTCGCTGCTGTCGCTCGCGGGTGCGGGTGTCGGTGCGGCGCTGGCAGTGGTGCAGGCGTTGGGTGACTGCGACCTGGGCGGCCGGGTGTGGTGGGTGACCCGGGGTGCGGTGTCGGTGGGTAGGGCCGACGAGCCTGCGGATCCGGTCGGGGCCGCCGTGTGGGGTCTCGGCCGGGTGGTGGCGTTGGAACAGCCGCGCCGATGGGGCGGCCTGGTGGATCTGCCGCAGGAGATGGACGAGCGGGCTGTCCGCCGGTTCTGCGGGATGGTGACGGCCGGCACCGAGGACCAGCTCGCTCTGCGCTCCTCGGGAGTGTTCGTCCGGCGGTTGGTGCGTGCCTCGGCTGATCCGGCGCGCCGGGCCGTCCGGCTGTCGGGGACGGTGCTGGTCACCGGCGGTACCGGGGCGCTCGGCTCGCGGGTCGCCGAGTGGGCGGTCGGTGCGGGTGCCGGGCACGTGGTGTTGACCAGCCGTCGCGGGGAGCGGGCTCCGGGTGCGGTGGAGTTGGCCGAGCGGTTGCGGGCGTCCGGGGCGCGGGTGACCGTCGCGGCCTGTGACGTGGCCGATCGGGCGCAGGTCGTGACGCTGCTGGCGGGCCTGGCGGAACAGGGCGATTCCGTCCGCGCCGTCGTGCACGCCGCCGGAGCCCCCCAGTTCACCCCCCTCGCTGACGTCAGCCAGGACGAGCTGGCCGAGGTGCTCCGCGCCAAGGTCGACGGGGCGGCCCATCTCGACGAACTGCTGCCCGACGGGCTGGACGCGTTCGTGGTGTTCTCCTCCATCGCGGGCGTGTGGGGTTCGGCGGGCCAGGCCGGGTACGCGGCGGCCAACGCCTTCGTGGACGCGCTCATCGCACGTCGCCGTGACCGGGGTGCCGTCGGCACCGCCGTGGCGTGGGGGCCCTGGGCCGGCGGTGGCATGGCCGTGCAGGGCGAGGCGCAGGAGCAACTGGCCCGGCGTGGTCTGCCGGCGATGGCGCCGGAGCTGGCGGTCACCGCGTTGCAGGGGGCCCTCGACCGGGACGACGTCTCGGTGGTCGTGGCCGACGTGGCCTGGGAGCGGTTCGCCGCGTCCTTCACCGCCCTGCGCCCGAGTCCCCTGCTCGACGAGATCCCCGACGCGCGACCCGCGCAGGCCGACGCCAGTGGAGACACCGGGGACGGCACGCAGCTTGGCCGCCGGCTCGCCGGCATGACACGCAGCGAGCGGGACGCGTACCTGCTCGACCTCGTCCGAGCCCAGGCTGCCGCCGTACTCGGGCACGCGACACCGGACGCCGTACCGGCCGACCGGGCGTTCCAGCGTCAGGGCTTCGACTCGCTCACCGCCGTCGAGCTGCGCAACCGGCTCACCGCCGAGACCGGCCTCATTCTGCCCAGCACTTTGGTCTTCGACCACCCGACGCCGCTGGTCCTGGCAGCTCACCTGGGCGCCGAACTGACCGGTGCGCCAGCTCCGGCGGTGGCCGAGGAGCGGGCCATCGCGGTCGACGACGACCCGATCGTCATCGTCGGCATGGGCTGCCGCCTGCCCGGCGGTGTCGACAACACCGACCAGCTCTGGGAACTGCTCACCACCGGCCGGGACGGCATCTCCGACTTCCCGCTCGACCGGGGCTGGGACAAGTTCCTCGACGGCCAGCTCACCGACACGTCCTTTCCGCGCCAGGGCGGCTTCGTCTACGACGCGGGGGCCTTCGACGCGGAGTTCTTCGGGATCTCGCCCCGTGAGGCGCTGGCCATGGACCCGCAGCAGCGGCTGCTGCTGGAGGTGTCCTGGGAGGCGATCGAGTCGGCCGGCGTGGACCCGTCGCGCCTGAAGGGCGAACGGGTCGGCGTCTTCGCGGGTGCCAGCTTCCAGGGGTACGCCTCGACGGCGATGGGTCGGGACCAGGAGGTCGGCGGTCACCTGCTCACCGGCAACGCGACCAGCGTGCTGTCAGGGCGGGTGTCGTACTCGTTCGGGTTCGAGGGGCCGGCGGTCACCGTCGACACGGCGTGTTCGTCGTCGCTGGTGGCGCTGCATCTGGCGGCGCAGTCCCTGCGGTCGGGGGAGTGCGACCTGGCTCTCGCCGGGGGCGTCACCGTGATGGCCTCGCCGGCCACCTTCGTCGAGTTCTCCCGTCAGGGCGGTCTCGCCCCGGACGGGCGGTGCAAGTCGTTCGCCGAGGGCGCCGACGGGACCGGCTGGTCCGAGGGCGTCGGGGTGCTGTTGGTGCAGCGGCTCTCCGATGCGCGGCGTGACGGTCGTCGGGTCCTGGCGGTGGTGCGGGGCAGTGCCGTGAACCAGGATGGTGCGTCGAACGGGTTGACCGCGCCGAACGGCCCCTCGCAGCAGCGGGTGATCCGGCAGGCTCTCGCCAACGCCCGCCTGGGCGTGGCGGACGTGGACGTGGTCGAAGCCCACGGCACCGGCACCACGCTCGGGGACCCGATCGAGGCGCAGGCGTTGCTGGCCACCTACGGGCAGGGTCGTGACGGGCACGAGCCGCTGTTGTTGGGGTCGATCAAGTCGAACATCGGCCACTCGCAGGCCGCCGCCGGTGTCGCGGGCATCATCAAGGTGGTGCTGGCGATGCGGCACGGTGTGGTGCCGGCGACTCTGCACGTGGACGTGCCGTCGTCGAAGGTGGACTGGTCGACCGGTGCGGTGGAGTTGGTGACGCAGGCGCGTTCGTGGCCTGCGGTGGATCGGCCGCGTCGGGCGGCGGTGTCGTCGTTCGGCATCTCCGGGACGAACGCGCACGTCATCGTCGAGCAGCCGGAGCCAGAACCGGTGCCGTCCGTGGCGTCGGTCGAGGCCGAGCCGGTGACCACCGGGATGCCACTCGTACCGTGGCTGGTGTCGGGGCGTTCGGTGGAGGCCCTGAACAGGCAGGCCGGCCGCCTCGCCGAGCACCTGCGCCGGGCCCAGGAACAGTCACCGGTCGACGTGGGCTGGTCCCTGGCTACGGCTCGGGCGGCGTTGGAGCACCGCGCGGTGGTGCTCGGGACGGCCGGTGACGACCTGGTGGAGGGTCTGACTGCTCTGGCTGATGGCGGCTCCGTTCCCGGTCTGGTGACTGGTGAGGTGGTGTCGGGTCGTCGGGCGTTGCTGTTCACGGGTCAGGGTGCGCAGCGGTCGGGGATGGGTCGGGAGCTGTACGACCGGTTCCCGGTGTTCGCGGATGTGTTCGATCGGGTGTGTGCCCTCTTTGAGGGGCGGTTGGATCGTTCGTTGCGGGAGGTGGTGTTCGCCGATTCGGGCACCGAGCTTGCGGGCTTGTTGGATCAGACGGTGTTCACGCAGGCGGGTCTGTTCGCGGTCGAGGTGGCGCTGTATGAGTTGTTGTCGTCGTGGGGTGTGACGGCGGACTACGTTGCGGGTCATTCGATTGGTGAGGTGACGGCGGCGTACGTGTCGGGGGTGTTGTCGCTGGAGGATGCGTGTGCTCTGGTGGCGGCGCGAGGCTCTCTGATGCAGGCGTTGCCGGCTGGTGGGGGGATGTTGGCGGTCGGTGCGCCCGAGGTTGAGGTGCGTGAGCTGGCCGGTGACGGTGTCGACTTGGCGGCGGTGAACGGTCCCAGGGCTGTGGTGTTGTCCGGCCCGGTCGCCGAGTTGGATCGGGTGGCCGAGGGTTGCGCCGAGCGGGGTTGGCGGACGCGGCGGTTGTCGGTGAGTCATGCGTTTCATTCGCGGTTGATGGAGCCGATGCTCGACGAGTTCCGTGCCGCCATCGCGGGCCTCAACTGGTCTGCGCCTCGGGTGCCGGTGGTGTCGAACGTGACCGGTCAGGTGGCGGATCCGTCCGAGATCGCAAGCCCGGAGTACTGGGTGCGGCATGTGCGGGAGGCGGTGCGGTTCGGCGACGGGGTGGCCACGCTGCACGGGTTGGGTGTGGCCACCGTGTTGGAGGTGGGGCCGGATGCGACGTTGACGGCGATGGCCGCCGACACAACGACCGACCGGACGGTGCATCTGGTTCCGGTACTGCGGCGGGACCAGCCCGAGGCGAGCAGCCTCGTGACCGCTCTGGCCCGGCTGCAGGTGACCGGCACGCCGGTGGACTGGGCGGGCTGGTTCACCCAGCACGGCCACCAGCCGCGCACCGTCGATCTGCCCACCTACGCCTTCCAACGACAGCGGTACTGGCTGTACGACACCCCGCTGGCCGCCGCCCCTGCCGCAGCCCCCGCGTCGGAGACCGACGAGCGGTTCTGGGCGGCGGTGGAGCAGGAGGACCTGGCCGGGCTGGGGGAGCAGTTCCAGCTCGACGCGGATCAGCCGTTGAGTGCGTTGCTGCCGAAGCTGGCCCGGTGGCGGCGGGAGGGACGGCAGCGTTCCACCGCCGACTCCTGGCGCTACCGGGTCGACTGGACTGCCGTACCGGATGCCGAGCCGGCGCTGTCCGGCACGTGGCTGCTGCTGGTGCCGTACCTCGGCTTGGACGCCGCAGTGCTCGCGGCCGTGACCGACGGTCTGACCGAAGCCGGCGGGGAGGTCCGGACGGTGACGCTCGACGGCCCGGCCGACGACCGCGAGCTGGTGGCGAAGGCGCTCCGCGACGTCGGCAAGGTGACCGGAGTCGTGTCGCTGCTGTCGCTCGCCGGTGCGGGTGTCGGTGAGGCGCTGTCGACCGTGCAGGCGTTGGGTGCTGCCGGCGTGGGCGGCCGGGTGTGGTGGTTGACCCGGGGCGCGGTGTCCGTCGGGCGCTCCGATGCCGTGACGGATGCCCTCGGGGCTGCGGTGTGGGGGCTCGGCCGGGTGGCGGCGTTGGAGGAACCGCGCCGGTGGGGTGGCCTGGTGGATCTGCCGGAGACGGTGGACAGCCGGACGGTCCGTCGGTTGGCCGGGGCCCTGGCGGGCGGTGTCGAGGACCAGGTGGCGGTGCGGCCGTCGGGGGTGTTCGTCCGGCGGCTGGTGCGTGCCGCGAATGATCCGGTACGCCGGGCTTTCCGGCTGTCGGGGACGGTGCTGGTCACCGGCGGTACGGGGGCGCTCGGCTCGCGGGTCGCCGAGTGGGCGATCGGTGCCGGGGCCGGTCATGTGGTGCTGACCAGTCGGCAGGGTGAGCGGGCGTCGGGCGCGGTGGAGCTGGCCGAGCGGTTGAGGGCGACGGGGGCTCGGGTGACCGTGGCCGCCTGTGACGTCGCCGACCGGGCGCAGCTGTCGGCGCTGATCGAGGGCCTGGCCGGGCAGGGTGACCCCGTCCGTGCCGTCGTGCACACGGCCGGTGCGGCGCAGTCCGTTCCGCTCGCCGCGATGACCGCCGAGGAGCTGGCCCAGGTGCTGCGGGCCAAGGTCGACGGGGCGGCCCACCTCGACGAGCTGCTGCCCGACGGGCTGGACGCGTTCGTGGTGTTCTCCTCCATCGCGGGCGTGTGGGGTTCGGCGGGGCAGGCCGGCTACGCGGCGGCCAACGCGTACCTCGACGGGCTGGTCGCGCGGCGGCGGGCCGGTGGCCTCGCCGGCACGGCCGTGGCCTGGGGCCCGTGGGCCGGGGCCGGCATGGCCCAGGGCGAACAGCAGGAGCAGTTGGCCCGGCGCGGCCTGCCGGCGATGGCGCCGGAGCTGGCGGTCACCGCGTTGCAGGGTGCCCTCGACCGGGACGACGTCTCGGTGGTCGTCGCCGACGTGGCCTGGGACCGGTTCGCCGCGTCCTTCACCGCGCTGCGTCCCAGCCCGCTGCTCGACGGCATTCCGGAGGCCGGCGTCGCCGGTCAGCCGGAGACGCCGACGGCGGACACCGGGGCACCGCAGGACCTGCGGGACCGGCTCGCCGCCGCAGGCGAGGCCGAGCGGGAGCGCACCCTGCTCGACCTGGTACGCGGCACCGCGGCCACCGTCCTGGGGCACCGCACCCCGGCGGCGATCCGGGCCGGCCGGGGATTCCTGGAACTCGGCTTCGACTCGCTGACCGCCGTCGAGCTGCGCAACCGGCTCACCGCCGAGACCGGTCTGACCCTGCCGACGACCCTGGTCTTCGACCACCCGACGCCGGCGGCGCTCGCCGCGCACCTGTGCGCCGAGCTGGTGCCGCACGGGGCGGCCAGTCCGGTCGTCGCCGAGATCGAGCGGCTCGACCAGCTCCTGCGGGCCGTTCCGGGGGATCGGCGTGACGACGCGGAGATCACCCGCCGGCTGGAGGACCTGGTCGCCCGGTGGCGGGGCGGTGCGTCGCCCACGGCAGCCGCTGAGGCCCCCGCCGGGGAGCCGGTCGACGTGGCCGACGACCTGGCCGGCGCCACGGAGGACGACATCTTCGACATCATCGCGCGGGAGTTCGGCAAGTCGTGACCGCCATCCGCCCTAGGGGTGCGCCGCGCGCATCTAGGGGTGTGCCACCGCCGGACGGGCTCCGTAGGGTCGGAGCCCGTCAGGTGGTCGTCCCCGGTCGGTACGCGGGACGGACGGTGGGGTGCGCGCGGGTACCCGGAGGTACGGGAGGTTCCGTGTGACCCACGTCCGCCAACTGCTCGCGATCAGCGACCTGCACGTCGTGTACGCGGAGAACCGCGCGATCGTCGAGGGCCTGCGCCCCGGCAACGACGAGGACTGGCTGATCGTCGCCGGTGACGTCGGCGAGTTCGTCGCCGACGTCGAGTGGGCGCTCGGTCTGCTCAGTGAGCGGTTCGCCAAGGTGATCTGGGCACCGGGCAACCACGAACTGTGGACGCCCCGGGACGACGCCGTGCAGCTGCGCGGCGAGGCGCGCTACCGGCACCTGGTCGAGCTGTGCCGCCGGCTGGGGGTGGTCACCCCGGAGGATCCGTACCCGGTGTGGGACGCCGACGGCGATCCCGTGCTCATCGCCCCGCTCTTCGTCGGCTACGACTACACGTGGCGGCCCCCGGGGACGTACACCCGGGAGCAGGCGTTGGCGCGGGCCCATGAGACCGGGGTCGTCTGCACCGACGAGATCCTGCTGCACCCGGACCCGTATCCGAGCCGGGACGCCTGGTGCCGGGCGCGGGTGATCCAGACCGAGCGCCGGCTGGACACGGAGCGTGGCGGGCTGCCCACCGTCCTGGTCAACCACTACCCGCTGGTCCGTGAGCCGACCCGCATCCTGCGGTTCCCCGAGTTCGCCCAGTGGTGCGGCACCGACCTGACGGCCGACTGGCACCTGCGCTACGACGCCCGCGTCGCCGTCTACGGTCACCTGCACATCCCGCGCACCACCTGGTACGACGGGGTGCGGTTCGAGGAGGTGTCGGTCGGCTACCCGCGGGAGTGGCGTCGCCGCGCCACCCCTCCCGGCCGGCTGCGGTCCCTCCTGCCGGCCCCCGCCGGACACCTCGCCTGACCGCCTGCGCCGGGCCGGCGGCAGGGCCGTTCCGACCGCCTCAGGCTGCTGTTATCCGGCCTGCCCGAGGGCCCGCCGACCACAGCTGAATGAGGGGTCCGTAGGGGTTGGGCGGCAGTTCACCGCTCAGTACCGTCCACTCACGGTAGCGGTCGGATGCCGGCATTCCCACGGTCGGAGGGGGCGGTGGCGTGCGGGTGGTCAGCGGTGAGGAACAGACCTTGAAGCGGTGAGTGCACGTCCGTGTCGCCATCGGTCGCTGCCGGTCGAAGATGCCGGCTCGGATCGATGGCTTCCTCAGTGTTCGGCGGAAATCGATCGGTAGCAAGTTCCGGGCGGGTGGATCATGGCGGACGAAGAGAAGCTCCTCGAACACCTGAAGTGGGTGACCACGGAACTCCGCCAGGCGCACCGGCGCCTGCGGGAACTGGAGGACGCCGAGCCCGAGCCGATCGCCGTCGTCGGCATGGCGTGCCGCTTCCCCGGCGGCGTCAGCTCGCCCGAGGAGCTGTGGGACCTCGTCGCCACCGGCACGGACGCGACCGGGACGTTCCCCACCGACCGCGGCTGGGACCTGGCCGAGCTGTACCACCCGGACCCGGACCACCCGGGCACCTCGTACAGCGACCGGGGCGGCTTCCTGCGCGACGCCGGCCACTTCGATCCCACCCTGTTCGGCATCTCGCCCCGCGAGGCGCTCGCCATGGATCCCCAGCAGCGGCTGCTGCTGGAGACCACCTGGGAGGTCTTCGAGCGCTCCGGCATCGACGTGGGCACCCTGCGCGGCAGCCGTACCGGGGTCTTCGTCGGCACCGCCGGCCAGGACTACGCGTCCGTGCTGCGCCGCCTGCCCGAGGGCGTCGAGGGGTACGTGCTGACCGGCACCGCCGCGAGCGTCATCTCCGGGCGGCTCGCCTACACGTTCGGGCTGGAGGGCCCGGCCGTCACCATCGACACCGCCTGCTCGTCCTCGCTGGTCGCCCTGCACCTGGCCAGCCAGGCCCTGCGGGACGGCGAGTGCACCCTCGCCGTCGCCGGTGGCGTGAGCGTGATGGCCACCCCCGGTGGATTCGTCGAGTTCTCCCGCCAGCGCGGCCTCGCCTCCGACGGGCGCTGCAAGGCGTTCTCCGCCGACGCGGACGGCACCGGCTGGGCCGAGGGCGTCGGCATGGTGCTCGTCGAGCGGCTCTCCGACGCCCGCCGCAACGGCCACCCCGTGCTCGCCGTCATCCGGGGCAGCGCCGTCAACCAGGACGGGGCCAGCAGTGGACTGACCGCCCCGAACGGCCCGGCGCAGCAGCGCGTCATCCGGCAGGCCCTCGACAACGCCCGGCTCACCCCCGCCGACGTCGACGTCGTCGAGGCGCACGGCACCGGCACCCGGCTGGGTGACCCGATCGAGGCCCAGGCCCTGCTCGCCACGTACGGCAGCCAGCGCCCGGCCGACCAGCCGCTCTGGCTCGGCTCCCTGAAGTCGAACCTCGGGCACACCCAGGCGGCGGCCGGCGTGGCCGGCGTGATCAAGATGGTCCTGGCGATGCGCCACGGCGTCCTGCCCCGCACCCTGCACGTCGACCGGCCCACCCCGCACGTCGACTGGACGGCCGGCGCGGTCTCCCTGCTCGCCGAGGCCCGCCCGTGGCCCGAGGTGGACCGGCCGCGCCGGGCCGCCGTCTCGTCGTTCGGCATGAGCGGCACCAACGCCCACCTCGTCCTGGAACAGGCCCCCACGTCCGAACCCGCGACCGACGACGCGCCCGGTGCGCGGACGCTGCCGGCGGTTCCGGTCCTGCTCTCCGCCGCGACCCCCGCCGCGCTCAGCGCGCAGGCCGGCCGCTGGGCGGCCTGGCTGGACAGCGAGACGGACCTGCGCTCCCTGGACGTCGGGTTCGCCTCGGTCACCTCGCGGACCACCCTGGACAGCCGTGTCGTCCTGTCGTCCGCCGGCCGCGACGACCTGCTGGCCGGGCTGCGGGCGCTCGCGGCGGGGGAACCGTCGGGTGCGGTGGTCACCGGTCAGGCGGCCGACCGGGGTCCGCTCGCGGTGCTCTTCTCCGGTCAGGGCGCGCAGCGCGCCGGCATGGGCCGGGAGCTGTACGACGCGTTCCCGGTGTTCGCCGCCGCGCTCGACGAGGTGTGCGGGCACCTCGACCGGGCCCTGCCGCAGCCGTTGAAGACCATCCTCTTCGCCGAGGCGGGTACGCCCGAGGCGGACCTGCTGGACCAGACGGCGTTCACCCAGGCCGGACTGTTCGCGGTCGAGGTGGCGCTGTTCCGCCTGGTGGAGTCGTTCGGGATCGTTCCGGACCTCGTCGGCGGTCACTCGGTCGGGGAGATCGTGGCCGCGCACGTCGCGGGAGTGCTGTCGCTGGAACACGCCTGCGCGCTGGTCGCCGCCCGGGGCCGGTTGATGCAGGCCCTGCCGGCCGGCGGCGGGATGCTCGCGGTGGCCGCGCCGGAAGCCGAGGTGGCCGCCTCGATCGAGGGCCTGACCGACCGGCTCGGCATCGCGGCCGTCAACGGCCCGTCGGCGGTCGTCGTGTCGGGTGCGGTCGAGGCGCTGGACGAGGTGGAACGCCTCTGGCGGGAGCGGGGGGTGCGTACCCGCCGGTTGACCGTCAGCCACGCCTTCCACAGCCCGCTGATGGAACCGATGCTGGCGAAGTTCCGGACCCTGCTGACCCGGCTCACCTTCTCCGCGCCGGTGCTGCCGGTGGTGTCGAACCTGACCGGTACCGTCGCCGACGGCGACGACCTCCGCACCCCCGACTACTGGGTGCGCCACGTCCGCGAGGCGGTCCGGTACGCCGACGGGGTCACCGCGCTGCGCGCCGCCGGGGTCGACACGTTCCTGGAGGTCGGCCCGCAGAGCGTGCTGACCGCGATGACCGCCGACGCCCTGCCCGGCGACGACGACATTCTCGCCGTCGCCGTCCAGCGCCGGGACCGGCCCGAGGTCGCCGGCCTGCTGGGCGCCCTCGCCGAACTGCACGTCCACGGCGTGCCGGTGACCTGGACGGAGTGGTTCACCGACACGGGCGCGTCGCGGGTGGATCTGCCGACGTACGCGTTCCAGCGTGAGCGGTTCTGGCCGGAGGTGGCGTCCTGGCGGGTGGGTGACGTCTCCGCTGCGGGTCTGGGGGTGGCGGGGCATCCGTTGCTGGGTGCGGCGGTGCGGCTGGCTGGTGACGGCGGGGTGGTGTTGACGGGCCGGTTGTCGGTGTCGTCGCATCCGTGGTTGGCCGACCATGTGGTGTCGGGTTCGGTGGTGGTGCCGGGTACGGCGTTGGTGGAGTTGGTGGTGCGGGCCGGTGACGAGGTGGGTGCGTCGCGGGTTCGGGAGTTGACGGTTGTCGCGCCGTTGTCGTTGCCGGCGTCCGGTGGGGTGCGGGTGCAGGTGCGGGTGGGTGACGCCGACGGCGCCGGTGGCCGGGACGTGGCGGTCTACTCGCAGCTCGACGAGGACGCCGACGCCGAGTGGGTCCGGCACGCCGAAGGCGTCCTCGAACCCGCGTCGGCCGACGAGCCGGTCCTGACGGCCTGGCCGCCGGCCGGGGCGTCCGAGGTGGACCTCACCGGCTGGTATCCGGCGTTCGCGGAGCACGGCCTCGCCTACGGGCCGGTGTTCCAGGGGCTGCGTCGGGTGTGGTCGGGCGACGGCGAGGTGTTCGCCGAGGTGGCGCTGCCGCAGGCGGCGGATGGCTCCGGGTTCGGGGTGCATCCGGCGTTGCTGGATGCGACGTTGCATCCGATCGGTCTGCTGGACGCGGGTTCGGGTTCGGGGCCCCGGGTGCCGTTCGCGTTCGAGGGTGTGCAGGTGCACGCCGCCGGGGCCGGTGTCCTGCGGGTGCGGTTGAGTCGTGCCGGTGCCGGTGTGCGTCTGGTGGCGGTGGACGAGTCGGGTGCGCCGGTGGTGTCGGTGGACTCCCTCGTGCTGCGCGAGATGGGTGCGGTCTCCGCGCCGAGCGCGGCCGACCGTTCCCTGTTCGAGGTGACCTGGCACGTCGAGGAGGTCACCCCGGTCGAGGTCGCCGGCTGGACGCTGCTGACGGCCGATGACTCCGGCGTCGACCTGCCGGGGATGCCGGCGTACGCGGATGTGGCGACGCTGCTCGCCGCCGTCGAGGCGGGGGAGTCGTCGCCGGAGGTGGTGCTGCTGCCGGTGCGGGGCACCGCCGGGATCCCGGTGCCGGAGGCGGTTCGGGCGTCGACGGTGGACGTCCTGGCCACCGTGCAGGCGTGGTTGGCCGCTGACGCGCTCGCCGACTCCCGTCTGGTGGTGCTCACCCGGGGGGCGGTGCCGGTCGGCGACGAGAACCGGGTGGTCGACCTGGCGGGTGCGGCGGTGTGGGGTCTGCTGCGGTCGGCGCAGTCGGAGCACCCGGGCCGGATCGTCCTGGCCGACCTGGACGGCGTCCTGGACGCCGACGCCGGTGCGCTGGTCGCGGCGGTGGCCGGTGACCCGGGCCCGACCGGTGGGCAGCTCGCGATCCGCGGCGGCACGGTGCTCGTACCCCGGTTGACCCGCCTCACCGGCGACGACCTGGTGCCCCCGGCGTCGGGCCTCTGGCACCTCGCGCCGGTCACGCCCGGCACGCTGGACGGCGTCGACCTGGTGCCCGCCCCGGCTCCCGCGCTGGGCGCGGGACAGGTGCGGATCGCCGTGCGGGCCACCGGCGTGAACTTCCGCGACGTGTTGATCGCACTCGGCATGTACCCGGATCCGGCGGCCCGGATGGGCAGCGAGGGCGCGGGCATCGTGTTGGAGGTCGGTCCCGACGTCGACGACCTCGTCCCCGGCGACCGGGTCATGGGCATGTTCGAGCCCGGTTTCGGCCCTCAGGTGGTGGCGCAGCGGGAGCGGGTGGCGAGGATCCCCGCCGGCTGGTCGTACGCTCAGGCCGCCTCCGTCCCGCTGGTGTTCCTGACCGCGTACTACGCGCTGCACGACCTGGCGGGTCTGCGGGCCGGTGAGTCGGTGTTGATCCACTCGGGTGCGGGTGGGGTCGGCATGGCGGCGATCCAGCTCGCGCAGCACTTCGGGGCTACCGTCTACGCCACGGCGAGCCCCGGTAAGTGGGGGACGCTGCGGGACCTGGGTGTCGCCGAGGAGCGGATCGCGTCGTCGCGGACGACGGAGTTCGAGGGTGTGTTCCGGGCCGCGTCGGGTGGCGCGGGTGTGGATGTGGTGTTGGATGCGCTCGCGGGTGAGTTCGTGGACGCGTCGCTGCGGCTGCTGCCGCGTGGTGGCCGGTTCGTGGAGATGGGCAAGACCGACGTCCGGGACCCGCAGCTGGTGGCCGAGCAGCACCCGGGCGTGACCTACCGGGCGTTCGACCTGAACGAGGCGGGCGGTGTCCGCATCGGCCAGATGCTGGCCGAGTTGCTGGCCCTGTTCGAGCGGGGTGTGCTGGAGCCGCTGCCGATCCGGGTGTGGGACGTGCGGCAGGCGCGGCAGGCGTTGCGGCACATCAGCCAGGCCCGCCACGTCGGCAAGGTCGTCCTGACCGTGCCGACCCAGATGGATCCGGACGGCACCACGTTGGTCACCGGCGCGTCGGGCACCCTGGCGGGTGTGGTGGCGCGGCATCTGGTCGCCACCGGGCGGTCCCACCGCCTACTGCTGGCGTCGCGTCGCCTTCCCGTCGACGGCAGCGAGTACGCGGCGCTGGTCGCGGAGCTGACCGAGGCGGGCGCGACGGTGACGCCGGTGGCCGTGGACGTGGCCGACCCGCAGCAGGTCGCCGACCTGGTCGCGGGCGTCGACCCGGCGCATCCGCTGACCGCCGTGGTGCACTGCGCGGGGGTGCTCGCCGACGGGACCATCACCTCCCTCGGTACGGACGCCGTGGCCACGGTGCTGCGGCCGAAGGTCGATGCGGCGTGGGTGTTGCACGAGGCGACGGTTGGTCTGGACCTGTCGGCGTTCGTGGTGTTCTCGTCGATCGCGGCGACGCTCGGTTCGCCCGGTCAGGGCAACTATGCGGCGGCGAACGCGTTCCTCGACGCTCTCGCCCAGCACCGGCGGTCGGAGGGCCTGCCGGCCACCAGCATCGGCTGGGGCATGTGGGCCACCACCAGCAGCATGACCGCCCACCTCGACCGGGACGACGAGCAGCGGCTGAGCCGACTCGGCATGAGCGGTCTCACCGCCACCGAGGGTGCCGCCCTGTTCGACGCCGCTACCGCCCGGGCGTTGCCGGCGATCGCGGCGGCCCGCCTCCGGATCACCGGGGACGCCGGGCAGGTCCCGCCGATCCTGCGGCTGCTCGCCCGCGCGGGCGGACGCCGTCAGGCGACCGGTGCGACCGGCACGGGCGGCTCCTCCTGGCGCGACCGGTTGGCCGGGCTGTCGCAGGACGAGGCGCGTCGGCTGTTGGTGGAGTTGGTCTGTGCGCAGGCGGCGGCGGTGCTGGGGCACGTGTCGGCGCAGGCGGTGCCGGGTGGTCGGGCGTTCAAGGAGTTGGGTTTCGACTCGTTGACGTCGGTGGAGTTGCGGAACCGGTTGGCCTCGGCGACCGGGCTGCGGCTGACCGCGACCCTGGTCTTCGACTACCCGACCCCGGAGCGGCTCGCCGAGCACCTGCACGAGCAGTTGGGGCACTCCGTGGCGGCAGCCCCCGCCGCCGCCCGGACCGTCACCGTGCCCGGTGACGACGACCCGATCGCCATCGTCGGCATGGCCTGCCGGTTCCCGGGCGGCGTGTCGAGCCCGGAGCAGCTGTGGAACCTGGTCGTCTCGGGCCGGGACGCGATCGACGGATTCCCGACCGACCGGGGCTGGGACCTCGATACCCTCTACGACCCGGACGCGGACCGGGCGGGGACGTCCACCACCCGGCAGGGTGGCTTCCTGTACGACGCGGCCGAGTTCGACCCTGGCTTCTTCGGCATCTCGCCCCGTGAGGCCCTGGCGATGGATCCGCAGCAGCGGTTGCTGCTGGAGACCTCCTGGGAGGCATTCGAGTACGCCGGCATCGACCCCACCAGCGGACAGGGCACCATCACCGGTGTCTTCATCGGCGCCGCCTCCTCCGGCTACGCCGCCAGCGGCAGCGACGGCCTCGAAGGGCTCGAAGGCCACCTGCTGACCGGCACCGCCGGCAGCGTCGCCTCCGGCCGGGTCGCGTACACGTTCGGTCTGGAGGGGCCGGCGGTGACGGTGGACACGGCGTGTTCGTCGTCGCTGGTGGCGCTGCACCTGGCCGCGCAGGCGCTGCGCTCCGGCGAGTGCGAGATGGCCCTCGCCGGTGGCGTGGCGCTGATGGCCGCTCCCGGCATGTTCTCCGAGTTCTCCCGGCAGGGCGGTCTCGCCCCGGACGGCCGGTGCAAGGCGTTCGCCGGGGGTGCGGACGGCACCGGCTGGGGTGAGGGCGTGGGCATGCTCCTCGTGGAGCGGCTCTCCGACGCCCAACGGCGGGGCCACCGCGTCCTCGCCGTGCTGCGCGGCAGCGCGGTCAACCAGGACGGCGCGTCGAACGGGTTGACCGCGCCGAATGGTCCGTCGCAGCAGCGGGTGATCCGGCAGGCGCTGGCCAACGCCCGCCTGACCACGGCCGACGTGGACGCGGTCGAGGCGCACGGTACGGGTACGACCCTGGGTGACCCGATCGAGGCGCAGGCGCTGCTGGCCACCTACGGGCAGGAGCGGCCGGAGGACCGGCCGCTGTTGCTCGGGTCGATCAAGTCGAACATCGGGCACACGCAGGCTGCGGCCGGGGTGGCCGGTGTGATCAAGATGGTGCTGGCGATGCGGCACGGCCTGGTGCCGCCGACGTTGCACGTGGACGAGCCGTCGCCGCACGTGGACTGGACCACCGGGGCGGTCGCGCTGGCGACGGAGCCGACGCCGTGGCCGGCGGTGGACCGGCCCCGTCGGGCGGCGGTGTCGTCGTTCGGCATCAGCGGCACCAACGCCCACGCCATCATCGAGCAGGCCCCGGCCGACACCCCGGCCCTCCGCCCCGAGCGCCCCACCGCGCTGCCCGGGCTGGTCACCGCCGACGCCGTACCGCTGCCCGTCTCGGCCCGTGGTGCCCGCGCGCTGCGCGACCAGGCGGCGCGGATCCGCGACCACCTCGCCGAGCGGCCGGACCTCGACCTGCTCGACCTCGGGTACTCGCTCGCCACCGGCCGCGCGCACCACCCGTACCGGCAGGTCGTGGTCGCCGCCGACCGCGACGACGCGCTGGCCGGGCTGGCCACGCTGGCCGAGGCCGAACACCCCGCGAGCATCGGCGACGGTACGCCGAAGGTCGTCTTCGTCTTCCCGGGCCAGGGCTCCCAGTGGACCGGCATGGCCCTCGACCTCCTCGACTCCTCGCCGGTCTTCCGGAGCCGGATGGAGGAGTGCGCGGCAGAGCTGTCCCGACTGGTCGACTGGTCCATCGAGGACGTCCTGCGCGGCACGCCGGGTGCCCCGCCGATGGACCGCGTCGACGTCGTCCAGCCGCTGCTCTTCTCCGTCATGGTCTCCCTCGCCGAGGTGTGGAAGGCCTGCGGCGTCCGTCCGGACGCGGTCATCGGTCACTCGCAGGGCGAGATCGCCGCCGCCTGTGCGGCCGGCGCGCTCACTCTCCCCGACGCGATGCGGCTGGTCGTGGCCCGCAGCCGGGGCCTGCTCGCCATCTCCGGGCTCGGCGGTATGGTCTCCGTGCCGCTCTCCGCCGCCGACACCGCGCAGCTCATCGCGCCCTGGGCGGAGAGCCTCTCGGTCGCCGCGCTGAACGGGGCCAGCGTCACCGTTGTCTCCGGCGACGCCACGTCCGTCGCCGAGCTGCTCGCCACCTGCGCCGAGCGCGGCATCCGGGCCCGGCAGATCGCCGTGGACTACGCGTCCCACTGCGGGCACGTCGAGGCGGTCCGCGAGGACCTGGCCGTGGCACTCGGCACGATCGAGTCCCACCCGACCGAGGTGGCCTTCCACTCCACCGTCACCGGCGACCTGATCGACACCACGGAACTGGACGCCGACTACTGGTACCGGAACCTACGCGAGCCGGTCCGCCTCGCTCCCGTCGTCGACGCGCTGATCACTGCCGGCTACCGGACGTTCGTCGAGGTCAGCCCGCACCCCGTGCTCAAGGTGGTGGTGCAGGACGCGCTCGACCGGGCGACCGCCGAACCGGCGGGCCAGCACCCCGCCGCCGGGCAGCCCGGCGTCGTCGTCGGCTCGCTGCGCCGCGACGAGAACGGCCCCCGCCAGCTCCTCGCCGCCCTCGGCGGCCTGCACGCGGCCGGCGTACCGGTCGACTGGGCAGGCGTCTTCGCCGGTTCCGGCGCGTCGCGGGTGGATCTGCCGACGTACGCGTTCCAGCGTGAGCGGTTCTGGCCGGAGGTGGCGTCCTGGCGGGTGGGTGACGTCTCCGCTGCGGGTCTGGGGGTGGCGGGGCATCCGTTGCTGGGTGCGGCGGTGCGGCTGGCTGGTGACGGCGGGGTGGTGTTGACGGGCCGGTTGTCGGTGTCGTCGCATCCGTGGTTGGCCGACCATGTGGTGTCGGGTTCGGTGGTGGTGCCGGGTACGGCGTTGGTGGAGTTGGTGGTGCGGGCCGGTGACGAGGTGGGTGCGTCGCGGGTTCGGGAGTTGACGGTTGTCGCGCCGTTGTCGTTGCCGGCGTCCGGTGGGGTGCGGGTGCAGGTGCGGGTGGGTGAGGCCGACGGCGCCGGTGGCCGGGAGGTGGCGGTCTACTCGCAGCTCGACGACGCCGACGCCGAGTGGGTCCGGCACGCCGAAGGTGTGCTCGAACCGGCCGTCGACGAGGAGCCCGGCCTCACCACGTGGCCGCCGTCGGCCACGGAGATCGATCTGACCGGCTGGTACGACGTGCTCGTCGGCCACGGCCTCGCGTACGGGCCGGTGTTCCGGGGGCTCCGCCGCGTGTGGTCCGGTGACGACGAGGTGTACGCCGAGGTCGTCCTGCCCGACGGCACGGCGGACGTGTCCGGCTTCGGGGTGCACCCCGCGCTCTTCGACGCGGCGCTGCACCCGGTCGGTCTGCTGCTGTCCGGGGACGGGGCATCCGGGCCCCGGGTGCCGTTCGCGTTCGAGGGTGTGCAGGTGCACGCCGCCGGGGCCGGTGTCCTGCGGGTGCGGTTGACTCGTGCCGGTGCCGGTGTGCGTCTGGTGGCGGTGGACGAGTCGGGTGCGCCGGTGGTGTCGGTGGACTCCCTCGTGCTGCGCGAGATGGGTGCGGTCTCCGCGCCGAGCGCGGCCGACCGTTCCCTCTTCGAGGTGACCTGGCAGGCGGAGGAGATCGCACCGACCGGGGAGGTCTCCGGCTGCGTGCTCCTGACCGCCGACGGCCGGACCGATGTTGCCGCCTTCCCCGTCGATCTTCCCGGAATGCCGGCGTACCCGGACGTGGCGACGTTGCTCGCCGTCGTCGAGGCGGGGGGAACCCTGCCGGAGGTGCTGCTGCTGCCGGTGCCGGCGACGGCGACCGGGCCGTCCGTTCCGGCGGCCGTCCGGGCACTGACCTCCGAGGTCCTCGGGACCGTGCAGGCATGGTTGGCC
Source organism: Micromonospora sagamiensis (assembly GCF_014680085.1). Lineage (NCBI taxonomy): Bacteria > Bacillati > Actinomycetota > Actinomycetes > Micromonosporales > Micromonosporaceae > Micromonospora > Micromonospora sagamiensis. The sequence continues at coordinate 5,713,701 of NZ_AP023438.1, forward strand.
GCTGACGCGCTCGCCGACTCCCGTCTGGTGGTGCTCACCCGTGACGCGGTGGTGGCGCAGCCGGGCGACCCGGCCGGTGACCTTGCCGGCGCGGCGGTGTGGGGTCTGCTGCGGTCGGCGCAGTCGGAGCACCCGGGCCGGATCGTCCTGGCCGACCTGGACGGCGTCCTGGACGCCGACGCCGGTGCGCTGGTCGCGGCGGTCGCCGGTGACCCGGCCCCGACCGGTGGGCAGCTCGCGATCCGCGGCGGCACGGTGCTCGTACCCCGGGTCACCCGGCCCACCGCCGACCGTCTCGTCCCGTCCACCGACCGCTGGCACGTGGCGGCGGTGGAGCCGGGAACGATCGACGGCGTCGACCTGGTGGCCGGCACCGATCTGCCCCTGGCCGCCGGTCAGGTGCGCATCGCGGTGCGCGCGACCGGTGTGAACTTCCGCGACGTCCTCATCGCCCTGGGCATGTACCCGGATTCCACCGCGGTGATGGGCAGTGAGGGCGCGGGTGTCGTGCTGGAGGTCGGTCCGGGCGTCGACGGTCTCGTTGTCGGGGACCGGGTGTTCGAGTTGTTCGAGCCCGGTTTCGGCCCGCAGGTGGTCGCCCAGCGGGACCGGATCGCGCGGGTCCCGGCGGGCTGGTCGTTCACCGAGGCCGCCTCGGTGCCGGTGGTGTTCCTGACCGCGTACTACGCGTTGCACGACCTGGCCGGTCTGCGGGCCGGTGAGTCGGTGCTGATCCACTCGGGTGCGGGTGGGGTCGGCATGGCGGCGATCCAGCTCGCGCAGCACTTCGGGGCTACCGTCTACGCCACGGCGAGCCCTGGCAAGTGGGACAGCCTTCGGGCGCTGGGTGTCGCCGAGGAGCGGATCGCGTCGTCGCGGACGACGGAGTTCGAGCAGGCGTTCACGTCGGTGTCCGGTGGGGCCGGTGTGGACGTGGTGCTCGATGCGCTCGCGGGTGAGTTCGTGGACGCGTCGCTGCGGCTGCTGCCGCGTGGTGGCCGGTTCGTGGAGATGGGCAAGACCGACGTCCGCGACCCGGAACTCGTCGCCGAGCAGCACCCGGGCGTGACCTACCAGGCGTTCGAACTCAACCAGGCCGGCGGAGCCCGCATCGGGCAGATGCTGGCCGAGTTGCTGGCCCTCTTCGAGCAGGGCGCGTTGAAGCCGCTGCCGACCCGGGTGTGGGACGTGCGGCAGGCCCGGCAGGCGTTGCGGCACATCAGCCAGGCCCGCCACGTCGGCAAGGTCGTCCTCACCGTGCCCGCCCAGCCGGACCCGGACGGCACCACGCTGGTCACCGGCGCGTCGGGCACCCTCGCCGGTGTCGTCGCCCGGCACCTGGTCGCCACCGGGCGGTCCCACCGCCTGCTGCTGGCGTCGCGTCGCCTTCCCGCCGACGGCAGCGACTACGCGGCGCTGGTCGCGGAGCTGACCGAGGCGGGCGCGTCCGTGACCACGGTCGCGGCGGACGTCGCCGACCCGGCGCAGGTCGCCGACCTGGTCGCGGGGGTGGATGCCGCCCACCCGCTGACCGCCGTGGTGCACTGCGCCGGAGTGATCGCCGACGCCACGATCGGATCCCTGGACGCGGACGCCCTGGCCACCGTCATGCGGCCGAAGGTCGACGCGGCGTGGGTGTTGCACGAGGCGACCGCCGGTCTGGACCTGTCGGCGTTCGTGGTGTTCTCGTCGATCGCGGCGACGCTCGGTTCGCCCGGTCAGGGCAACTACGCGGCGGCGAACGCGTTCCTCGACGCCCTCGCCCAGCACCGGCGGGCCCACGGCCTCCCGGCCACCAGCCTCGCCTGGGGGCTCTGGGCCACCACCAGCAGCATGACCGCCCACCTCGACGCCAACGAGCACCGGCGCGCCATCCGCGCCGGCAGCGCCCCGCTCACCGACGCCGAAGGGCTCGCCCTCTACGACGCCGCGCAGCGGCACGGCGGCGCGCACGTCGTCCTGATGAAGGTGCCGGCGGTCGCGGAGGGGCCGGACGCGGACCGGGTGCCCGCGCTGCTGCGGGACCTCGTGCGGCAGCCCCGCACCCGACGGCGCTCGGCGGCGCGCAACACCGCCGACCTGTCGGTGGCCGAGCGGCTCGCCGCGCTCAGCCCGGTCGAACGGCGCGGTCAGCTCCTCGACCTGGTCGCCGGCAGCGTCGCGGCGGTGCTGGGTCACCGCTCGGCGGACACCGTCGACCCGCTGCGACCGTTCAAGGAGATCGGCTTCGACTCGCTGACCTCGGTCGAGCTGCGCAACCGGCTCGCCTCGGCCACCGGGCTGCGGCTGCCGGCGACCGTCGCGTTCGACTACCCGACGCCCGTCGTGCTCGCCGACTTCCTCGACCGCGAGATCGGTGGCCGGGCCGCCCCGGCACCGTCCCCGGCCACCGTCACGACGACCGACGTCGACGAGCCGATCGCCATCGTCGGCATGGCCTGCCGCTTCCCCGGCGACGTGCAGACCCCCGAGCAGCTCTGGGACCTGGTCACGGCGGGGGCCGACGTCATCGCGCCGTTCCCGACCGACCGCGGCTGGGACGTCGCCGCCCTGCGCACCGACGCCGGGGACGGCACCGCCGTCCCGAGCAACGGCGGCTTCCTCTACGACGCCGCCGACTTCGACGCCGCCTTCTTCGGCATCAGCCCCCGCGAGGCCCTGGCGATGGACCCGCAGCAGCGGCTGCTGCTGGAGACCTCGTGGGAGGCGTTCGAACGGGCCGGCATCGACCCGCTCACCGCACGGGGCAGCAGCACCGGCGTCTACGTCGGCCTCATCTACCACGACTACGCCGGCAAGGCGCTCGGCACCTCCGACGAACTCGACGGGTACGTGGGCAACGGCAGCGCCGGCAGCGTCGCCTCCGGCCGGATCTCGTACCTCTTCGGCCTGGAGGGGCCGGCGGTCACCGTCGACACCGCCTGCTCGTCGTCGCTGGTCGCGCTGCACCTGGCCGCCCAGGCGCTGCGGCAGAACGAGTGCGGGCTCGCCCTCGCCGGTGGCGTCAGCGTCATGTCCACCCCCGGCATGCTCGCCGAGTTCTCCCGCCAGCGCGGCCTGTCGCCCGACGGGCGGTGCAAGGCCTTCGGCGCGGGTGCCGACGGCACCGGGTTCGCCGAGGGCGTCGGCATGCTGCTGCTGGAGCGTCTCTCCGACGCCCAGCGCAACGGGCGGCGCATCCTCGCCGTCGTCCGGGGCAGCGCCGTCAACCAGGACGGGGCCAGTAGCGGGCTCACCGCCCCGAACGGTCCGTCGCAGCAGCGGGTGATCCGGCAGGCCCTCGCCAACGCCCGGCTCACCCCCGCCGACGTGGACGCCGTCGAGGCCCACGGCACCGGCACCGCCCTCGGTGACCCGATCGAGGCCCAGGCCCTGCTGGCCACCTACGGGCAGGACCGGCCGGAGGACCGGCCGCTGCTGCTCGGCTCGATCAAGTCGAACATCGGCCACGCCCAGGCGGCGGCCGGTGTGGCCGGTGTGATCAAGATGGTCCTGGCGATGAGGCACGGGCTGCTGCCGGCGACCCTGCACGTGGCCGAGCCGTCCCCGCACGTCGACTGGTCGGCCGGTGCGGTCGAGCTGCTGGCCGAGCCCCGCCCCTGGCCGCAGCTGGACCGGCCCCGCCGGGCCGCCGTCTCCTCGTTCGGCATCTCCGGCACCAACGTCCACACCATCCTCGAACAGGCACCCGAGGCGGCACCGGCCGCGTCGGCGCCGGCCGTCTCCGGTGACCTGACCACCCCGTGCGTGCTCTCCGCCCGTACCGGTCCGGCCCTCCGTGGGCAGGCCCACCGGCTCCGCACCTGGCTGGCGGAGAACCCCGGCGTCGCCCTGCCCGACCTCGGCCACGCGCTGGCCACCGGCCGCTCCGCCTTCGAGCACCGGGCGGTGCTGCTGCCCCGGGACCGGCAGAGTCTCCTCGCCGGTCTCGACACGATCGTCGACGACCAGCCCTCCTCCATCGTGGTACGCGGTACGGCCCGCACCGCCCGGCTCGCCGTCCTCTTCTCCGGTCAGGGCGCGCAGCGCGCCGGCATGGGCCGGGAGCTGTACGGGGCGTTCCCGGTGTTCGCCGCCGCCCTGGACGAGGTCTGCGGCCACCTGGACGCGTTGCTGCCGCAGCCGCTGCGCGAGGTGCTCTTCGCCACCGAGGGCTCGCCGGAGGCGGAGCTGCTGGACCAGACCGTCTTCACGCAGACCGGGCTGTTCGCCGTCGAGGTGGCGCTGTTCCGCCTGGTCGAGTCCTTCGGGATCGTCCCCGACTTCGTCGGCGGTCACTCGATCGGTGAGATCACGGCCGCGCACGTGGCCGGGGTGCTCTCGCTGGCGGATGCGTGTGCGCTGGTGGCCGCCCGGGGCCGGTTGATGCAGGCCCTGCCGGCGGGTGGGGGCATGCTGGCGGTGGCCGCCCGGGAGTCCGAGGTCACGCCGACGCTTGCCGGTCTAACCGACCGGGTCGGGGTCGCGGCGGTCAACGGTCCGAACGCGGTGGTCGTCTCCGGTGCGGTCGAGGCTCTCGACGAGGTGGAGCGCCTCTGGCGGGAGCGGGGTGCGCGGACGCGCCGACTGCGGGTGAGCCACGCGTTCCACAGCCCGTTGATGGAGCCGATGCTCGACGAGTTCCGGACCGTGGTCGAGGGGTTGACCTTCGACGCGCCGTCGCTGCCGGTGGTGTCGAACCTGACCGGGGCGCTCGCGGACGCCGTCGAGATCCGTACCGCCGACTACTGGGTGCGGCACGTCCGCGAGGCGGTCCGCTTCGCCGACGGCATCGGCTACCTGCGACAGCGCAACGTCGGCACCTACCTGGAGGTCGGGCCGGACGGTGTCCTCGCCGGTATGACCCAGGACTGCCTCGCCGAGGGCGGGGCCGACGGCAGCGGCCCGGTGGTGGTACCGATCCTGCGCAGGGGCCGTACCGAGGCGTCCGCCCTGCTCGCGGCCCTCGCCGAGGCGTACGTCGGTGGCGTCGCCGTCGACTGGACCCCGCTGACCGCCGGCTCCGGCAACCGGCTGGACCTGCCGACGTACGCGTTCCAGCGGGAGCGGTTCTGGCCGGAGGTGGTGGCCTGGCGTGCGGGTGACGTGTCGGGTGCGGGGCTGGCGGCGGCGGAGCATCCGTTGCTGGGTGCGGCCGTCCGGCTGGCCGGTGACGACGGGGTGGTGTTGACGGGCCGGTTGTCGGTGTCGACGCATCCGTGGCTCGCCGACCATGTGGTGTCGGGTTCGGTGCTGGTGCCGGGTACGGCGCTGGTGGAGCTGGTGGTGCGGGCCGGCGACGAGGTCGGTGCCTCCCGGGTACGCGAACTGACGGTCGCCGCGCCGTTGTCGTTGCCGGCCTCCGGCGGGGTGCGGGTGCAGGTGCGCGTGGGCGCGATCGAGGCCGGTGGACGGGACGTCGCCGTGTACTCGCAGCCCGACGACGACGCGGACGCCGAGTGGATCCGGCACGCCGAGGGTGTGCTGGAGCCCACCACGGATGACGAGCCGGCGATCGACGTGTGGCCCCCGTCGGCCACCGAGACCGATCTGACCGGCTGGTACGACGCGCTGGTGGGTCACGGCCTGTCGTACGGGCCGGTGTTCCAGGGGCTGCGTCGGGTGTGGTCGGGCGACGGCGAGGTGTTCGCCGAGGTGGCCCTGTCGCAGGAGGCGGCGGACGTGTCCGGCTTCGGCGTGCACCCGGCGTTGTTGGACGCGGCGTTGCATCCGATCGGATTGCTGGACGCGGGGAGTGGCCCGCGGGTGCCGTTCGCGTTCGAGGGTGTGCAGGTGCACGCCTCGGGGGCACGGGTGCTGCGGGTGCGGTTGAGTCGTGCCGGCGCCGGTGTGCGTCTGGTGGCGGTGGACGAGTCGGGTGCGCCGGTGGTGTCGGTGGACTCCCTCGTCCTGCGGGAGCTGACCGGTGTGGCCGCCGCCCCGGGGGCGGCCTCCCGGTCGCTGTTCGAGGTCACCTGGGAGACCGAGGACGTCACGCCGGCCGGAGGACCGACCGGCTGGGCCCTGCTGGGTGCCCCGGACGTCACCGCTACCCTGCCCGCCGCCCCGGTCTACACCGACGTGGCGGAGCTGGTGTCCGCCGTGGCGGCGGGAGACACCGCGCCCGAGGTGGTGCTGCTGACGGTGCGCGGTGCCGTCGACGCCCCGGTGCCGCAGGCGGTGCGGGCCCTGACCGACCAGGTCCTGACGACGGTGCAGGCGTGGCTCGCCGCTGACGGGCTGACCGACTCCCGGCTGGTGGTGGCTACCCGCGGTGCGGTGGCCGCACAGGACGACGAGCGGGTGGTCGACCTGGCGGGTGCGGCGGTGTGGGGTCTGCTGCGGTCGGCGCAGTCGGAACACCCGGACCGGATCGTGCTCGCCGACACCGACGAGACCATCGACGCGCGGGCGCTCGGCGTGCTGGCAACCGTCGCGGCGGACCCGTCCACTGTCGGCGGACAGCTCGTGATACGGGGCGACCGGGTGTACGTGCCCCGGCTCGTCCGGCAGGTGGGCACGGAACTGACCCCGCCGGCCGACGGCCCGTGGCACGTTGCCGCGGTACGTCCCGGCACCCTGGACGGCGTCGAGATCGTCCCGACCTCGCCGGTCGACCTGGCTCCCGGCGAGGTCCGCATCGCGGTACGCGCGACCGGCGTGAACTTCCGCGACGTGCTCATGGCGCTCGGCATGTACCCGGACCCGGATGCGGTGATGGGCAGCGAGGGCGCGGGCATCGTGCTGGAGGTCGGTCCGGGCGTCGACGGTCTCGCCCCCGGGGACCGGGTGTTCGGGTTGTTCGAGCCCGGTTTCGGCCCGCAGGTGGTGGCGCAGCGGGAGCGGATCGCACGGATCCCCGCCGGCTGGTCGTTCGTCGAGGCGGCCTCGGTGCCGGTGGTCTTCCTGACCGCCTACTACGGGTTGCGCGTCCTGGCCGGTCTGCGCGCGGGTGAGTCGGTGCTGGTCCACTCGGGTGCGGGTGGGGTGGGCATGGCGGCGATCCAGCTGGCGCAGCATTTCGGTGCGACGGTGTACGCCACGGCGAGTCCTGGCAAGTGGGACAGCCTTCGGGCGCTGGGTGTCGCTGAGGAGCGGATCGCGTCGTCGCGGACGACGGAGTTCGAGGGTGTGTTCCGGGCCGCGTCGGGTGGCGCGGGTGTGGATGTGGTGTTGGATGCGCTCGCGGGTGAGTTCGTGGACGCGTCGTTGCGGTTGCTGCCGCGTGGTGGCCGGTTTGTGGAGATGGGCAAGACCGACGTCCGTGACGCCGAGGTGGTGGCGGAGCAGCATCCGGGGGTGACCTATCGGGCGTTCGACCTGAACGAGGCTGGTGGGGCGCGGATCGGGCAGATGCTGGCCGAGTTGCTGGCCCTGTTCGAGCAGGGCGCGTTGAAGCCGCTGCCGGTGCGGGTGTGGGAGGTGCGGCAGGCGCGGCAGGCGTTGCGGCACATCAGCCAGGCCCGCCACGTCGGCAAGGTCGTTCTGACCGTGCCCGCCCAGATGGACCCGGACGGCACCACGTTGGTCACCGGCGCGTCTGGTGCCCTGGCCGGTGTCGTCGCCCGGCACCTGGTCACCACGGGGCGGGCGAACCGCCTGCTGCTGGCTTCCCGCCGCCTGCCTGCCGACGGCAGCGACTACGCGGCGCTGGTCGCGGAGCTGACCGAGGCGGGCGCGACGGTGACGCCGCTGGCCGTGGACGTGTCCGACCCGCAGCAGGCCGCTGCCCTGGTCGCGGGGGTGGACGCCGCCCACCCGTTGACCGCCGTGGTGCACTGCGCCGGCACCGTCGCCGACGCGACCATCACCTCCCTCGACGCGGACGCCCTGTCGACGGTGCTGCGGCCCAAGGTGGACGCGGCGTGGGTGTTGCACGAGGCGACGGCTGGTCTGGACCTGTCGGCGTTCGTGGTGTTCTCGTCGATCGCGGCGACGCTCGGTTCGCCCGGCCAGGGCAACTACGCGGCGGCGAACGCGTTCCTCGACGCTCTCGCCCAGCACCGGCGGGCGGAGGGCCTGCCGGCCACCAGCATCGGCTGGGGCATGTGGGCCACGGGTGGCATGGCCGCGCGTCTCAGCTCCGACGACCGGCAGCGGCTGGGCCGGCTCGGCATGAGCGGTCTCACCGCCACCGAGGGCGCCACGCTGTTCGACGCCGCGATCGCCGGCAGGCCGCCGACGGTGGTGGCCGCGCGGCTGCGGATCACCGGGGAGCCCGCGCAGGTCCCGCCGATCCTGCGTCGGTTGGCCCGGACCGGGGCACGCCGGCAGTCGCGCTCGGTCGAGACCGGCGCGGGTACGGGCTGGTCGGAGCGGTTGGCCGGGCTGTCGCAAGACGAGGCGCGTCGGCTGTTGGTGGAGTTGGTCTGTGCGCAGGCGGCGGCGGTGCTGGGGCATGCGTCGGCGCAGGCGGTGCCGGGTGGTCGGGCGTTCAAGGAGTTGGGTTTCGACTCGTTGACGTCGGTGGAGTTGCGGAACCGGTTGGCCTCGGCGACCGGGCTGCGGCTGACCGCGACCCTGGTCTTCGACTACCCGACCCCGGAGCGGCTCGCCGAGCACCTGCACGAGCAGTTGGGGCACTCCGTGGCGGCAGCCCCCGCCGCCACCCGGACCGTCACCGTGCCCGGTGACGACGACCCGATCGCCATTGTCGGCATGGCCTGCCGGTTCCCGGGCGGCGTGTCGAGCCCGGAGCAGCTGTGGAACCTGGTCGTCTCGGGTCGGGACGCGATCGACGGATTCCCGACCGACCGGGGCTGGGACCTCGATACCCTCTACGACCCGGACGCGGACCGGGCGGGGACGTCCACCACCCGGCAGGGTGGGTTCCTGTACGACGCGGCCGAGTTCGACCCCGAGTTCTTCGGCATCTCGCCCCGTGAGGCCCTGGCGATGGACCCGCAGCAGCGGCTCCTGTTGGAGACCTCGTGGGAGGCGTTCGAGTCCGCCGGCCTCGACCCGCGCGACACCAGGGTCACCACCGGTGTGTTCGCCGGGCTCATCCACCACGACTACGCGGGCCGGTTGGAGGCGTCCGAGGAACTGGAGGGCTACCTCGTCAACGGCACCGCCGGCAGCGTCGCCTCCGGCCGTGTGGCGTACGTGTTCGGTCTGGAGGGGCCGGCGGTCACCGTCGACACCGCGTGTTCGTCGTCGCTGGTCGCCCTGCACCTGGCCGCGCAGGCGCTGCGGTCCGGGGAGTGTGATCTCGCGCTGGCCGGCGGCGTGACCGTGATGGCCACCCCCAGCGCCTTCGTCGGCTTCTCCCGGCAGCGGGGTCTCGCCCCGGACGGCCGGTGCAAGGCGTTCGCCGGCTGTGCGGACGGCACCGGCTGGGGTGAGGGCGTGGGCATGCTCCTCGTGGAGCGGCTCTCCGACGCCCAACGGCGCGGGCACCGCGTCCTCGCCGTGCTGCGCGGCAGCGCGGTCAACCAGGACGGCGCGTCCAACGGGCTCACCGCGCCGAACGGCCCCGCCCAGCAGCGGGTGATCCGGCAGGCCCTGGCCAACGCCCGGTTGACCACCGCCGACGTGGACGCGGTCGAAGCCCATGGCACGGGCACCACCCTGGGTGACCCGATCGAGGCGCAGGCGCTGCTGGCCACGTACGGGCAGGATCGGCCGGGGGACCGGCCGTTGCTGTTGGGGTCGATCAAGTCGAACATCGGTCACACCCAGGCCGCTGCCGGTGTCGCGGGCATCATCAAGATGGTCATGGCGATGCGGCACGGCCTCATGCCGCCGACCCTGCACGTGGACGAGCCGTCCCCGCACGTGGACTGGACCGCCGGGGCGGTCGCGCTGGCCACCGAGGCGACGCCGTGGCCGGCGGTGGGCCGGCCCCGCCGGGCGGCGGTCTCCTCGTTCGGTATCTCCGGCACCAACGCGCACGTGATCATCGAGCAGCCGCCGGTGACGGACGCGGTCGAGGCCGTCGAGCCGCTGGTGCCGGCGGTGACCCCGGTGCTGCTGTCGGCGCGGTCGGAGACGGCCCTCGCCGCGCAGGCAGGCCGGTGGGCCGACTGGCTGGCGGCTGATGAGGCGTTGCGTCCGGTGGACGTGGGTTGGTCGTCGGTGACCACGCGTCCGGCTCTGGAGCACCGCGCGGTGCTCACGGCGACCGACCGGGCTGGGCTGGTCGTCGGGCTGCGCGCTCTCGCCGCAGGTGAGCCGTCCGGCACGGTGGTGACCGGCACGACTGCCCAGCGTGGTCAGGTGGCGCTGTTGTTCTCGGGCCAGGGTGCGCAGCGTGCCGGCATGGGCCGGGACCTGTACGAGACGTTCCCGGTGTTCGCGTCGGCGTTGGACGAGGTGTGTGGTCACCTGGATCCGCTGTTGCCGCAGCCGTTGAAGCAGGTGTTGTTCGCCGGGGCGGGTTCGCCGGAGGCGGGGTTGTTGGATCAGACGGTGTTCACGCAGGCTGGCCTGTTCGCGGTCGAGGTGGCGTTGTTCCGTCTGGTGGAGTCGTTCGGTGTGGTGCCGGACTTCGTGGGTGGTCATTCGATCGGTGAGATCACCGCCGTGTACGTGGCGGGGGTGTTGTCGCTGGCGGATGCGTGTGCTCTGGTGGCGGCGCGGGGTCGGTTGATGCAGGCGTTGCCGTCCGGTGGCGGGATGCTGGCGGTGGCCGCGTCCGAGGAGGCTGTCGTCGAGACGCTCGCCGGTCTGACCGACCGGGTCGGGATCGCTGCGGTCAACGGCCCGGACGCGGTGGTCGTCTCGGGTGCGGTCGACGCGCTCGACGAGCTGGAGGCAAGCTGGCGGGAGCGGGGTGTGCGGACGCGTCGGTTGACGGTGAGTCACGCGTTCCACAGTCCGTTGATGGAGCCGATGCTCGACGAGTTCCGGGCCGTGGTCGAGGGGCTGAGCTTCGCCGCGCCGTTGCTGCCGGTGGTGTCGAACCTGACCGGGGCGCTCGCCGACGCCGACGAGTTCCACGACCCGGGCTACTGGGTCCGCCACGTGCGGGAGACCGTCCGCTTCGCCGACGGGGTCACCGTGCTCCGCAAGGCGGGCGTGGACACGTTCCTGGAGATCGGGCCGCAGAGTGTGCTGACCGCGATGGCCGCCGACGTGCTCCCCGGCGACGGGGACGTGCTCGCGGTGGCCGTCCAACGTCGGGACCGTGCCGAGGCCGCCGCGCTGCTGACCGCCCTGGGTGAGCTGCACGTGCACGGCCTGCCGGTCCGGTGGGCGCCGTGGTTCACCGACGCGCGTCGGGTGGACCTGCCGACGTACGCGTTCCAGCACCAGCGGTTCTGGCCCGAGCCGGTCAGCCGCCCGAGGGGCCCGGTCGTGGACGCGGGAGACGCCGAGTTCTGGGCCGCCGTCGAAGGTGGCGACCTGACCGTCCTCGCCGACCAGCTCGGTACGGACGCGGTGGACGCCCTCACCCCGGCCCTGCCCGCCCTCACCTCCTGGCGGAAGGCCCGGACCCGCGACGCGGCGGTGAACGGCTGGTCGTACCAGGTGGGATGGCGGCGGATCGACCTCGGTGACCCGGCGACGGCGGCGGGCGGATGGCTGCTCGTCGGCCCCGACGGCGACCCGGCGGGGGAGCAGGTGGCCGCCGCGCTGACCGTTGCCGGCGGGGACGTCCGGCGCCTGGTCGTCGACCCGGCCACCGCCACCCGTGGCGGACTGACCCGGCGGTTGACCACCGCTCTGGCCGACGGGCCGGTCACCGGCGTGGTCTCCCTGCTCGGCCTGGCCGACGGGCCGCACCCGGGGCAGCCGGCCGTGCCGGCCGGTGTCGCGGCCACCCTGCTGCTGGTCCAGGCGCTGCACGACGCCGGTGCGACGACCCCGCTGTGGTGCGTCACCCGGGGTGCGGTCGGCACCGGCGACGACGACCCGGCGCGCAGCGCCGCCCAGGGTGCCCTCTGGGGGATGGGCCGGGTCGCCGGCCTCGAACTGCCGCAGCTCCGGGTGGGCCTGCTGGACCTGCCCGAACGGGACGCCGACCCGGTCCGGCTGGCGGCGGCGCTCACCGCCGCCGGGGACGAGGACCAGCTCGCGGTCCGGCCGACCGGCGTGTACGCGCGCCGGCTGACCCGGGCCACCCCCGCCGACCCGGCGGCGGCCGAGCGCTGGCGGCCCTCCGGCACCGTGCTGGTCACCGGCGGCACCGGCGCGCTCGGCGCGCACGTGGCCCGCTGGGCAGCCGGCAACGGTGCCGCGCACCTGGTGCTGACCAGCCGGCGTGGCGACGCCGCCCCCGGCGCGACGGAGCTGCGCGACGAGCTGACCGCCCTCGGGGCCCGGGTCACCCTCGCCGCCTGCGACGTGGCCGACCGGGACGCGGTGGCCGCGCTGCTCGTCCGGATCGACGACGACCCGGAACCGTTGACCGCGGTGGTGCACGCCGCCGGGCTGAACGACGTGGCCCCGCTGGTCGACACCGACCTGGACCGGCTGGCCGGCGTGATGGCCGGCAAGATCGCCGGGGCGGTGCACCTCGACGAGCTGCTCGGCGACCGTCCGCTCGACGCGTTCGTCCTCTTCGCCTCGATCGCCGGGGTGTGGGGCAGCGGCGGGCAGGCCGGCTACGCGGCCGGCAACGCGTACCTCGACGCCCTGGCCGAGCGGCGACGTGCCCGGGGACTCGCCGCCACCTCGGTGGCGTGGGGTCCGTGGGCGGACGGCGGCATGGCCACCGACGACGCCCAGCGGGAACTGGCCCGGCGCGGGCTGCGGGCCATGTCGCCGGAGGACGCGGTGCACGCCCTGCGGGTGGCCGTCGGCCGTAACCGGCCCTGCCTCACCGTGGTCGACGTGGACTGGGCGACGTTCGCCCCGGCGTACGAGTCGGCCGGACCGCGTCCGCTCCTGGCCGACCTGCCGGAGGCCCGTCAGGCCGCCGGCCCGGCCGAGGACACCGCGCCGGCCGACGGCGGCCGGTCGCTGCGCGAGCGGCTGCTCGCCCTGCCCGGCGACGAGCGGGAGCGGCACCTGACCGACCTGGTCCGCGCCGAGGCGGCGGCCGTGCTCGGCCACACCGGTCCCGAGCTGGTCAAGCCGAGGCGGGCGTTCAAGGAACTGGGCTTCGACTCGCTGACCGCCGTGGAGCTGCGCAACCGGCTCACCCGGGTCACCGGCCTGTCCCTGCCCACCACGCTGGTCTTCGACTATCCCGACCCGGCCACCGTCGCCGGGCACCTGCTCATCGAGCTGGTCCCCGAGACGCAGCGGGAGGAGACGGCCGACCCGGCGGAGACGGCGGTGCGGCAGGCGCTCGCCACCATCCCGTTGGCCCGCATCCGCGAGGCCGGACTGCTGGACCTGCTGCTCACCCTCGCCGACGGCGACGACACCGACCACGCCTCCACCGACGAGGGCGTCGACATCGACGAGATGGACGCCGACACCCTCATCAGGCTGGCGCTCGACGGCTCCGAGTCCTGACCCTTGTCCCACGTACGGAGTACATGATGTCCACGTCTGCAGATAAGGTCGTCGAGGCGCTTCGGGCTTCCCTCAAGGAGACCAGCCGGCTCAAGCAGCTCAACCAGCAGCTGACCGCCGCCGCCCGGGAACCCATCGCCATCGTGGCGATGTCCTGCCGCTACCCGGGCGGGGTGTCCAACCCCGACGAGCTGTGGGACCTGGTGGCCCGCAGCGGCGACGCGATCGGCGGCTTCCCCACCGACCGGGGCTGGGACCTGGACAACCTGTACGACCCGACCGGCGAGCGGGCTGGCCGCTCCAGCACCCAGCAGGGCGGGTTCCTCTACGACGCGGCCTCCTTCGACGCCGACTTCTTCGGCATCAGCCCGCGTGAGGCCCAGGCGATGGACCCGCAGCAGCGGCTGCTGCTGGAGACGTCGTGGGAGGCGTTCGAGAGTGCCGGCATCGCCCCGTCCGGGGTGCGCGGGCAGAAGGTCGGCGTGTTCGTCGGCACCACCGCCAACGGCTACGGCGTCGGCGCGGACGGCGGTGCGGACGGCGCCGACGAGGGTTACCTGCTGACCGGCACTGTCAGCAGCGTCGTCTCCGGCCGGATCGCGTACGCGCTCGGGCTGGAGGGGCCGGCGGTCACCGTGGACACCGCCTGCTCGTCGTCGCTGGTCGCCCTGCACCTGGCCTGCCAGGCGCTGCGCGCCGGGGAGTTCGACCTGGCCCTGGCCGGCGGGGTGACCGTGATGGCCACCCCAAGCGCCTTCGTCGGCTTCTCCCGGCAGCGCGGCCTCTCCTCCGACGGGCGGTGCAAGGCGTTCGCCGCGTCCGCCGACGGCACCGGCTGGGCCGAAGGTGTCGGCCTGCTCCTCGTCGAACGGCTCTCCGACGCGCAGCGCAACGGCCACCGGATCCTCGCCGTGGTGCGCGGCTCCGCGATCAACCAGGACGGCGCGTCCAACGGGCTCACCGCCCCGAACGGTCCCGCCCAGCAGCGGGTCATCCGGCAGGCGCTCAGCAACGCCCGGCTCACCCCCGCCGACGTGGACGCCGTGGAGGCGCACGGCACCGGCACCACGCTCGGCGACCCGATCGAGGCGCAGGCGCTGCTCGCCACCTACGGGCAGGAACGCGACGGGGGCGATCCGCTCTGGCTGGGCTCGATCAAGTCGAACTTCGGGCACAGCCAGTCGGCCGCCGGTGTCGCCGGGATCATCAAGATGGTCATGGCGATGCGGCACGGACGGCTGCCGGCCACCCTGCACGTGGACGCGCCGTCCCCGCACATCGACTGGTCCACCGGCGCGGTGTCGCTGCTCACCGAGGCCCGCGACTGGCCGGCGGCGGACCGGCCCCGGCGGGCCGCCGTGTCGTCGTTCGGCATCTCCGGCACCAACGCCCACGTCATCCTCGAACAGGCCGCGTCGGCCCCGGCCCCGGAACCGGAGTCGGACCGGTCCGGCCTGCTCACCACGCCCACCACCGTGTGGGCGCTCTCCGCCCGCTCCGCGCCGGCCCTGCGCGAGCAGGCCGCCCGGCTCGCCCGGTACGTCCGTTCCCGCGAGGACCTCGACCCGGCCCGGGTGGCCTGGTCGCTGGTCACCACCCGGTCGGTCTTCGAGCACCGGGCCGCCGTCGTCGGCGCGGAACCGGCGCAGCTCCTCGCCGGCCTGGACGCCCTCGCCGAGGGCCGCCCCGCCGGGTCCCTGGTCACCGCCGTGGCCGGCGAGCCGGCCGAAGGCCCGATCTGGGTGTTCCCCGGCTACGGCGGGCACCACCTGGGGATGGCGGCCAGCCTGATCGGCGCCTGCCCGGTCTTCGACGAGGCGCTCGCGGAGTGCCAGGCCGAGTTCGACCGCTGGTTCGACCTGGACATCGTCGGCCACCTCACCGGCGACGACGAGACCTGGCTCGGCCGCCACGAGATCGTCCAGCCGATCCTGTTCGCGCTCACCATCAGCCTGGCCCGGGTGTGGCGGGCCGCCGGCATGACCCCGCAGGTCGTCATCGGCCACTCGCAGAGCGAGGTCGTCGCCGCGCACGTCGCCGGGGTCCTGACCCTCGCCGACGCGGTGAAACTGCTCGCGGTGCGGCTGCGGGCCATCGCCGACCTCGCCGAACCCGGGACCATGGCCGCCCTCGACCTCTCCGCCGACGAGGCCACCCGACGGCTGCCCGACGGGGTCGGCATCGCCGTGGTCAACGGCCCCCGCGCGGTCACCGTCTCCGGCCCGCACGACCAGGTCGCCGAGCTGGTCGCCGCGTGCACCGCCGACGGGATCCGGGCCCGCGCCATCAACATCGACTACGCCTCGCACTGCCCGCTGGTGTACGCCGCCGCCGAGCGGATGCGGACGGACCTGGCCGGGCTGACCCCGAGCGCGGGTCAGATCCGGATCCTCTCCACCGTCACCGGCACCTGGATCGACGGCACCGAGATGGACGCCGACTACTGGGCGGAGAACCTGCGCCGCACCGTGCTGTTCGACGCCGCCGTGCGGACCGCCCTCGACGCCGGGTTCACCGACTTCGTCGAGGTCTCCGCGCACCCGGTGCTGAGCATGCCGCTCACCACCATCCTCGACGACGCCGGGGTCCCCGGGCAGGTCCTGGCCACCCTCCGCCGGGGCGAGGACGCGGCCGTGCGGATGCTGACCAGCATCGCCGCCGCCCACGCCCACGGCCTGCCCGTGGACCACCGGCAGGTGCTCCCCGCCGCCGGGGTCCTCACCGACCTGCCCACCTACGCCTTCCAGCGGCAGCACTACTGGACCGAACGGACCACCCCGGCCGGCGCCGGGCCGGTCAGCCCGGACGTGGTCGACGTGGAGTTCTGGTCGGCGGTGGAACGCGCCGACGTGGCCGCGCTCGCCGCCCAGCTCGACGGCGACCCGGCCGACCTGGAGGTGCTCGCCCCGGCGCTGCCCGTGCTGTCGTCCTGGCGGAAGGCCCGGTTGCAGCGGGCGGTGCTGGACGGCTGGTCGTACCGGGTGGTGTGGAAGCCCGTCGGCCAGAGCAAGCCGACCACCGTCCCCGGTGCCCTGCTCGTGGTCGCCCCGGCCGGTGACCCGGCCCTGGACGGCTGGGTGGACGGGCTCGCCGCGGCCGGCGGCCCGGCTGTCCGGCGGGTCGACGTCGACCCGGCCGGCGTCGACCGGCGGGCACTCGCCGAGGCGCTCGCCGCGCACCGGGACGCCCCGCTGGCCGGGGTGGTCTCCCTGCTCGGCCTGACCGACGGTGAGTACCCCGGTCACCCCGGCGTCCCCACCGGGCTGGTCGCCACCACCCGGCTCGTGCAGGCCCTCTCCGACGCCGACCTCCCCGCCCCGCTGTGGTGCCTCACCGCAGGTGGTGTCGGCACCGACCCGGCCGAACCGGTGGCCAGCGCCGCCCAGCACGCCCTCTGGGGCCTCGCCCGGGTGGTCGGCCTGGAACACCCGACCCGCTGGGGCGGCCTGGTCGACCTGCCCGCCGACCCCGACGCCTCGACGTGGGCCGAGGTCGCCCGCATCCTGACCACCGACGACGACGAGGACCAGTTCGCCGTCCGCCCGTTCGGCACCTTCGTCCGTCGGCTCGCCCGCACCGGCACGCGTACCGCCGGGCAGGTCGCCCCGTGGCAGCCACGCGGCACCGTCCTGGTCACCGGCGGCACCGGCGCGATCGGCGCGCAGGCCGCCCGCTGGCTCGCCGCCAACGGCGCCGAGCACCTGGTCCTCACCAGCCGGCGCGGTCTCGACGCGGCCGGCGCCCGCGAGCTGGCCGGCGAACTGACCGCCACCGGCGTACGGGTCAGCGTCGTGGCCTGCGACATGGCCGACCGCGACCAGGTCGCCGCACTGGTCGCCGGGCTGGACGAGGTCGCCCCGCTGACCGCCGTGCTGCACGCCGCCGGGATCACCCAGCTCACCGCGCTGGTCGACACCGACCTCGACGTGTTCGACCACGTCCTGGCCGGCAAGGTCGCCGGTGCCGCCTACCTCGACGAGTTCCTCGGCGACCGGCAGCTCGACGCCTTCGTCACCTTCGCCTCCATCTCCGGGGTGTGGGGCAGCGGTGGGCAGGGCGCGTACGCGGCCGCGAACGCGTACCTCGACGCGCTCGCCGAGCAGCGCCGCGCCCGGGGACTCACCGCCACCTCCGTCTCCTGGGGCGCGTGGGCCGAGGGTGGCATGGCCACCACCGAGGAGGCACAGCGGCTCCTCAGCCGGCGTGGCCTCAACCCGATGCAGCCGGCCGCCGCGCTGCTCGCCCTGCGGCGCGCGGTCGAGCACGGCGAGACCTGCCTCGTCGTCGCCGACATCGACTGGGCCACGTTCGCGCCCGCGTACGCCTCGGCCCGGCCACGCCCGCTGCTCGACGACATCGCCGAGGCGCGCGAGGCCCTGGTCGACAGCCCGGCCGACGGGACCACCGACCATGCGTCCGCGCTGCGCGAACGGCTGGCCGGGCTCACCCGCGCCGAACGGGACCGCCACCTCACCGACCTGGTCCGCGACCACGCCGCCGCCGTGCTCGGCCACGCCGGCACCGACGCGGTCAGCCCGAGGCGGGCGTTCAAGGAACTGGGCTTCGACTCGCTGACCGCGGTGGAACTGCGCAACCAGATCACCGGTGCGACCGGCCTGGCGCTGCCCACCACGTTGATCTTCGACTACCCGAACCCGGCGGCCCTCGCCGGGCACCTGGCGTCCCTGCTGCGCCTCGACGACGCCGAGGCCGCTTCGGCCGGGACACCGGCCGGCACGGCTGGTCGGGACAGCGCCGACGAGCCCATCGCCATCGTCGGGATGAGCTGCCGCTACCCGGGTGGGGTCAGCGACCCCGACGGACTGTGGGAACTCGTGGCCTCGGGCCGCGACGGCATCACCGAGTTCCGTACCGACCGGCACTGGGACCTCGACCGGCTCCTCGCCGACGACCCCGAGGCACCCGGCCGCTCGGCCACCCGGCACGGCGGGTTCATCGACCGGGCAGGCGACTTCGACCCGGACTTCTTCGGCATCTCGCCCCGCGAGGCCCTGGCCATGGACCCGCAGCAGCGCCTGCTGCTGGAGGCCACCTGGGAGGCGTTCGAGCAGGCCGGAGTCGCCGCCGACCGGCTGCACGGCACCCCCACCGGCGTGTTCGTCGGCGCGTCCCCGACCGGCTACGGCACCGGCGACGAGACCCCCGGCCTGGACGGCTACCGGCTCACCGGCGGCGCGCACAGCGTCATCTCCGGTCGGGTGGCGTACACGTTCGGGCTGGAGGGCCCGGCGGTCACCGTGGAC
This sequence comes from Micromonospora sagamiensis, assembly GCF_014680085.1. NCBI lineage: Bacteria > Bacillati > Actinomycetota > Actinomycetes > Micromonosporales > Micromonosporaceae > Micromonospora > Micromonospora sagamiensis. Next base: position 5,732,351 of record NZ_AP023438.1, read on the forward strand.
ACCGCCTGCTCGTCGTCGCTGGTCGCGTTGCACCTGGCCGTGCAGTCCCTGCGGCAGGGCGAGTGTGACCTCGCGGTCGCCGGCGGGGTGAACGTGATGGTCACCCCCGGGGCGTTCATCGAGTTCACCCGACAGGGCGGCCTCTCCGCCGACGGGCGGTGCCGCTCCTTCGCCGCCGCCGCCGACGGCACCGGCTGGGGCGAGGGCGTCGGCGTGCTCCTCGTCGAGCGGCTCTCCGACGCGCAGCGTCACGGCCACCGTGTCCTCGCCGTGGTGCGGGGCAGCGCGGTCAACCAGGACGGCGCGTCGAACGGCCTGACCGCGCCGAACGGCCCCTCGCAGCAACGGGTCATCCGGCAGGCCCTCGCCAGCGCCGGGCTCACCACCGCCGACGTGGACGCGGTCGAGGCGCACGGCACCGCGACGACGCTCGGTGACCCGATCGAGGCGCAGGCGTTGCTGGCCACGTACGGGCAGGACCGGCCGGCCGACCGGCCGCTGTGGTTGGGGTCGATCAAGTCGAACATCGGGCACACCCAGGCCGCCGCCGGGGTGGCCGGTGTGATCAAGATGGTGCAGGCGCTGCGGCACGGCGTGCTGCCCCGCACCCTGCACGTGGACGAGCCCACCCCGCACGTCGACTGGTCGGCGGGCGCGGTCGAGCTGCTCACCGAGGCCCAGCCGTGGCCGGAGACCGGTCGCCCGCGTCGGGCGGCGGTCTCCTCCTTCGGCGTCAGCGGCACCAACGCGCACATCATCATCGAGCAGCCGCCGGCCGAGGTGGTCGAGGGCGAACTCGTCGAGCCCACCGCGCCACCGCTGGTGCCGGTGCTGCTCTCCGCCCGGGGTGAGGGCGCGCTGACCCGCCAGGCCCGGCACTGGGCCGACCGCCTCGCCACCGGCGACCTGCCCCGGCTCGTCGACGTCGGCTGGACGTCGCTGACCGCCCGTACCGCGCTGGAGCACCGCGCGGTCCTGTTCGCCGCCGACCACGCCGAGCTGACCTCGGCACTGGCCGCCCTCGCCGCCGACGAACCCACCGACGCCGTGGTGACCGGCCGCGCCACCGACCGCGGCCCTGTCGCCCTGCTCTTCTCCGGTCAGGGCGCGCAGCGTGCCGGGATGGGTCGGGAGTTGTCCGCCGCGTTCCCGGTGTTCGCGTCGGCGTTGGACGAGGTGTGTGGTCACCTGGATCCGCTGTTGCCGCAGCCGTTGAAGCAGGTGTTGTTCGCCGGGGCGGGTTCGCCTGAGGCGGGGTTGTTGGATCAGACGGTGTTCACGCAGGCCGGGTTGTTCGCGGTCGAGGTGGCGTTGTTCCGTCTGGTGGAGTCGTTCGGTGTGGTGCCGGACTTCGTGGGTGGTCATTCGATCGGTGAGATCACTGCCGCGTATGTGGCGGGGGTGTTGTCGCTGGCGGATGCGTGTGTCCTGGTGGCGGCGCGGGGTCGGTTGATGCAGGCCCTTCCGGCTGGTGGCGGGATGCTGGCGGTGGCCGCGTCCGAGGCCGAGGTGGTCGCCTCGATCGAGGGGCAGGCCGATCGGGTCGGTGTCGCGGCGGTGAACGGCCCGGACGCCGTGGTCGTCTCGGGTGCGGTCGAAGCTCTCGACGAGGTGGAGCGCATCTGGCGGGAGCGGGGTGTGCGGACGCGTCGGTTGACCGTCAGCCATGCGTTCCACAGTCCGTTGATGGAGCCGATGCTGGACGAGTTCCGGGCCGTGTTGGAGGGGTTGACGTTCCGGGCGCCGTTGGTGCCGGTGGTGTCGAACCTGACCGGGGTGCTCGCCGACGCCGACGAGATCCGTACCCCGGACTACTGGGTGCGGCACGTGCGGGAGGCGGTCCGCTTCGCCGATGGGGTCACGGCGTTGCGGGCTGCCGGGGTCGACACCTTCGTCGAGATCGGCCCCGGCGCGGTGCTCACCGCCCTGGTCCGCGAGACCCTCACCGGAGACGCCCACGGCGTCCTCGCCGTCCCCACCCAGCGCCGGGACCGCGCCGAGCCGCGCGCCCTGCTCGCCGGCCTGGCCGAACTCTTCACCGCCGGTGGCACGGTCGACTGGACGCCGATCTTCGCCGGCACCGCCGCCACCCGGGTCGACCTGCCGACGTACGCCTTCGCGCAGGAACGCTACTGGCTGCGCCCCGCCGGCCGGTCCTCGGACGTCTCCGTCGCCGGTCTCGGCGCCGCCGGGCATCCGCTGCTCGCCGCCGCCATCCGGCTGGCCGGCGAGGACGCCGCCGTGCTCACCGGCCGGCTCTCCGTCGCCGCCCAGCCCTGGCTGGCCGACCATGTGGTGGCCGGCGCGGTGGTCGTCCCCGGCACGGCACTGGTCGAGCTGGTGCTGCGGGCCGGGGACGAGTTCGGCCCCTGCCGGGTGGAGGAGCTGACCATCGCCGCCCCGGTCGTCCTCCCCGCCCAGGGCGCGCTGCGCGTCCAGGTCCGGGTCGGCCCGCGCGACCACGCCGGTTGGCGTGCCGTCACCATCCACTCCCAGCCCGACAACGACCCGGACGGCGACTGGGTGCGGCACGCCGAGGGCGTGCTCACCGCCGTCGACCCCACCGACGACACCGGCCTCGGGGCTTGGCCGCCGGCGGGGGCCGTCGAGGTCGACCTCGACGGTTGGTACGAGGCACTGGCCGGCCACGGCATGACCTACGGGCCGGTGTTCCAGGGCCTGCGGCGGGCCTGGACGGCCGGCGGGGACACGGTCTACGCCGACGTCGCCCTCCCCGCCACCCCCGACGGCAGCACCGGTTTCGGCGTGCACCCCGCCCTGCTCGACACCGCCCTGCACCCGACCGCCCTGCTGCCCGGCGACGGGACCAGCGGCCCGAAGGCGCCGTTCGCGTTCACCGGCGTCCAGGTGCACGCCATCGGCGCGGACACCCTGCGGGTCCGGCTCACCCGGGTCGGTGGGGGCGTGCGGCTGCTCGCCGTCGACGACACCGACCGTCCGGTCGTCTCCGTCGACTCGGTCGTCCTGCGTGAGATGACCAGCGTCGACCCGACGGCGGCGGCCCTCGCCGCCCGATCGATGTTCCAGGTCGCCTGGCAGGCGGAGCCGATCGACCCCGCCGAGGCACCCCGAGTCGCCCTGCTGGGCGCGTCCACGCCGGCGCTGCCCGGCGTCCCCGCGTACCCGGCAGTCGCCGAACTGGTCGCCACCGGCGACGTACCCCCGCTGATCCTGCTGACCGTGCCGGCGACGCCGGCCAACCTGCCGGCGGAGGACCTGCCGGCCGTGGTCCGTGCGACCACCGCCGACGTGCTCGCCGTCGTGCAGGCGTGGCTGGCCGCCGACGACCTCGCCGACACCCGACTCGCGGTGGTCACCCGAGGTGCGGTGCGGGCCGTCGACGCCGACCCGGCCGACGAGCTGGCCGGTGCGGCCGTGTGGGGCCTGGTGCGCTCCGCCCAGTCCGAGCACCCCGGCCGCATCGTCCTGGCGGACCTGGACCGGGACCTCGACGCGCCGACCGTCGCGCTGCTCGCCGCCGCCGTCGACCCGACCGTGGCGCAGCTCGCGGTCCGCGGCGACGCGGCCCTCACCCCCCGTCTGGTACGCGCCGACGCCTCACCCGCGGAGACCCCGCGTCTGCGCGGTGGCACGGTCCTGGTCACCGGCGGCACCGGCGCGCTCGGTGCCCTGATCGCCCGGCACCTGGTCACCGAACGGGGCGTGGAATCCCTCGCCCTGGTCAGCCGGCGTGGCCCCGACGCTCCCGGCGCGGCGGAACTGGCCGCCGAGCTGACCGGCCTCGGTGCCCGCGTCGAGGTGTTCGCCTGCGACGTCACCGACCGGGACGCCGTGCGCGCCCTCGTCGGGCAGGTCACCGAGGACGGCCGGCTCGCCGGGGTGGTGCACACCGCCGGTGTCCTCGACGACGCCGTCGTCACCGGCATCGACCCCGACCGGCTCGCCAGGGTCCTCGCCCCCAAGGTCGACGCCGGCTGGTGGCTGCACGAGGCCACCGCCGACCTGGACCTCGACCTGTTCGTGACGTTCTCCTCCATCGCCGGGGTCCTCGGCTCGCCCGGTCAGGGCGCGTACGCGGCGGCCAACAGCTTCCTCGACGCCCTCGCCGGGCACCGCCGGGGACACGGTCTGCCCGCGCACTCCCTCGCCTGGGGCATGTGGGACACCGACGGTATGGCGGCCACCCTCAGTGCCACCGACCGTTCCCGGGTCACCCGTGCCGGCCTCGGCCTGATCACCGGGCCGGTCGGCGTCGCGCTGTTCGACGCGGCCGTCGCCACCGACACCCCCGCGCTCGTCCCCGCCGTCGTCGACGTACCGGCCCTGCGCGCGGCGGCCACCGCCACCGGCGTACCGCCGATGCTGCGTGCCCTCGTCGGCACCGTGGCCACCCGCCGTCAGGCCAGTGGTGGAGCGGCCGGTGGCTGGGCGCAGCGCCTCGCCACGCTCACCCCCGACGAGGCTCGTGCCCAGGTCGACGTGTTGGTGCGTGGTCTGGTGGCGCAGGTGTTGGGGCATGGTGGTGCGGAGTCGGTTCCGGCGGATCGGGCGTTCCGCGAACTGGGCTTCGACTCGCTGACCGCGGTGGATCTGCGGAATCGGGTGAATGCGGCGACGGGTCTGCGGTTGGGGTCGACGTTGGTGTTCGACTATCCGACGCCGGCTGTTCTGGCGGGGTTCGTGTACGAGCAGCTCACCGGTGTGGTGGGTGCCCGTGCGGAGGTGGTCGCCGCCGCTGCTGCCGACGAGCCGATCGCGATCGTGGGTATGGCGTGCCGTTACCCGGGTGGGGTGGAGTCCCCGGACCAGTTGTGGGAGTTGCTGTCCACCGGTGGGGAGGGGATCGGCGAGTTCCCGACCGACCGGGGCTGGGATCTCGCGTCCCTGTTCCACCCGGACCCCGACCACCCGGGCACCTCGTATTCCCGGCACGGGGGCTTCCTCACCGGGGCGGCCGAGTTCGATCCGGCGTTCTTCGGGATCTCGCCGCGTGAGGCGGTGGCGATGGATCCGCAGCAGCGGTTGCTGTTGGAGGCGTCTTGGGAGACGTTCGAGTCCGCCGGGCTGGATCCGGCGCGGCTGCGGGGCAGCCGTACCGGCGTGTTCGCCGGCCTGATGTACCACGACTACGCCTCGCAGGTGCAGGAACTTCCCGAGGGACTCGAGGGTTACATCGGCACCGGCAACTCCGGCAGCGTGGTCTCCGGCCGGGTGGCGTACACGTTCGGCCTGGAGGGGCCGGCGGTGACGGTGGACACGGCGTGTTCGTCGTCGTTGGTGGCGTTGCACCTGGCGGTGCAGGCGTTGCGCTCCGGCGAGTGCGATCTGGCGCTTGCGGGTGGTGTGACGGTGATGGCGACGCCGGGGACGTTCATCGAGTTCTCGCGGCAGCGGGGTTTGTCGACGGATGGTCGGTGCAAGTCGTTCGCGGCGTCGGCGGATGGGACGGGTTGGTCGGAGGGTGTGGGTGTGCTGCTGGTGCAGCGGCTCTCCGATGCGCGGCGTGAGGGTCGCCGGGTCCTGGCGGTGGTGCGGGGTACGGCGGTGAACCAGGATGGTGCGTCGAACGGGTTGACGGCGCCGAATGGTCCGTCGCAGCAGCGGGTGATCCGGCAGGCTCTGGCGAACGCCCGGCTGACCGTGGCGGATGTGGACGCGGTGGAGGCGCACGGTACGGGTACGACTCTGGGTGATCCGATCGAGGCGCAGGCGCTGTTGGCGACGTACGGGCAGGACCGGCCGGGGGGCCGGCCGTTGCTGTTGGGGTCGATCAAGTCGAACATCGGTCACACGCAGGCGGCTGCGGGTGTGGCGGGCATCATCAAGATGGTCCTGGCGATGCGGCACGGCCTGGTCCCGCCGACCCTGCACGTGGACGAGCCGTCCCCGCACGTGGACTGGACCGCTGGGGCCGTCGCGCTGGCGACGGAGCCGACGCCGTGGCCGGTGGTGGACCGGCCGCGTCGGGCGGCGGTCTCCTCCTTCGGGGTCAGCGGCACGAACGCGCACGTCATCATCGAGCAGCCTCCGGTCGAGACCCGGACCTCCCGGGCCGACGCGCCCGCACCGGTCGCTCCCGTGCCGGTGCTGTTGTCGGCGCGGTCGGAGGGTGCTCTGGCGGGGCAGGCGGATCGTTGGGCTCGTTGGCTCGCCGGTGACGAGGCGTTGCGTCCGGTGGACGTGGGTTGGTCGTCGGTGACCACGCGTCCGGCTCTGGAGTACCGCGCGGTGCTCACGGCAAGCGACCGGGACGAGTTGTTGGTGGGGCTGCGTGCTCTCGCTGGGGGTGAGCCGTCCGGTGCGGTGGTGACCGGTGTGCAGGGCCAGCGTGGTCAGGTGGCGTTGCTGTTCTCCGGTCAGGGTGCGCAGCGTGCCGGCATGAGCCGGGAGCTGTACGAGACGTTCCCGGTGTTCGCGTCGGCGTTAGACGAGGTGTGTGGTCACCTGGATCCGTTGCTGCCGCAGCCGTTGAAGCAGGTGTTGTTCGCCGGGGCGGGGACGCCTGAGGCGGGGCTGTTGGATCAGACGGTGTTCACGCAGGCTGGCCTGTTCGCGGTCGAGGTGGCGTTGTTCCGTCTGGTGGAGTCGTTCGGTGTGGTGCCGGACTTCGTGGGTGGTCATTCGATCGGTGAGATCACCGCCGCGTATGTGGCGGGGGTGTTGTCGCTGGCGGATGCGTGTGCTCTGGTGGCGGCGCGGGGTCGGTTGATGCAGGCCCTTCCGGCTGGTGGCGGGATGCTGGCGGTGGCCGCGTCCGAGGAGGCGGTCGTCGAGACGCTCGCCGGTCTGACCGACCGGGTCGGTGTCGCGGCGGTGAACGGCCCGGACGCGGTGGTCGTCTCGGGTGCGGTGGACGCGCTGGACGAGGTGGAGCGCATCTGGCGGGAGCGGGGTGCGCGGACGCGTCGGTTGACGGTGAGTCACGCGTTCCACAGTCCGTTGATGGAGCCGATGCTGGCTGAGTTCCGGGTGGTGTTGGAGGGGTTGACGTTCCGGGCGCCGTTGGTGCCGGTGGTGTCGAACCTGACCGGGGCGGTGGCGGATCCGCAGGAGTTGACCCGGGCCGAGTACTGGGTGCGCCACGTCCGGGAGGCGGTCCGCTTCGCCGACGGGGTGACCGCGTTGCGGGCTGCCGGAGTGGACACGTTCGTGGAGGTCGGTCCGCAGAGTGTGCTGACGGCAATGGCCGCTGACGTGCTGCCCGGCGACGGGGACGTGCTCGCGGTGGCGGTGCAGCGGCGGGACCGGTCGGAGGTTCCGGGTCTGCTGGCCGCGCTGGGGCAGATGCACGTGCACGGTGTGGCCGTGAGCTGGCAGGAGTGGTTCGCCGGGGCTGGCGCGCGGCGGGTGGACCTGCCGACGTACGCGTTCCAGCACCAGCGGTACTGGCTCGGCATCGGACGGGCCCGCGCGGGCGACGTGACCGGGGCCGGACTCGGCATGGCCGGTCACCCGCTGCTCGGTGCGGCGGTCACCGTCGCCGGCGAGGACATGGTGGTGCTCACCGGTCGCCTTTCCGTCGCCACCCACCCGTGGCTCGCCGACCACGCCGTCTCCGGAGCGGTGGTCGTCCCCGGTACGGCACTCGTGGAGCTGGCCGTCCGGGCCGGTGACGAGGTGGGCGTCTCCCGGCTCCGGGAGCTGACCATCGCCGCTCCGCTCGTGCTCCCCGAGACCGGTGGGGTGCGGGTCCAGGTGCGCGTCGGCGCGGCCGACCCGACGGGTCTCCGGGCCGTCGCGGTGCATTCGCAGTCCGAGGGCGATCCCGAGTGGGTCCGGCATGCGGACGGTGTGCTGGAGGCGGCGTCGGCCGACGAGCCGGTGGTCGGTGTGTGGCCGCCGGCGGGTGTGTCCGAGGTGGACGTGGCGGGCTGGTACGAGGCGTTGGCCGCGCACGGTCTGGTGTACGGGCCGGTGTTCCAGGGCCTGCGCCGGGCGTGGACCGGTGACGACGCGGTGTACGCCGAGGTCGCGCTCCCCGAGGACGAGGCCGGGGAGGCCGCGCGGTTCGGGGTGCACCCGGCGCTGCTCGACGCGGCGCTGCACCCGACCGGGTTGTTGCTGTCCGGGGAGGAGACCTCGGGCCCACGCGTGCCGTTCGCGTTCGAGGGTGTGCAGGTGCATGCCTCCGGGGCGCGGGTGCTGCGGGTGCGGTTGTCCCGGTCCGGTGCCGGGGTGCGTCTGGTCGCCTGTGACGAGGCGGGCGCGCCGGTGGTGTCGGTCGACTCCCTCGTGCTGCGCGAACTGACCGGCGTCGTGGCGCCCGTCGCGGCGACCCGCTCGCTGTTCGAACTCGTCTGGCAGGCCGACGCGGCCACCACCGCCGGGGACACGTCCGGCTGGGCGCTGCTGGCCGGGGAGTCACCGGCCGGGCTGCCGGACCTGCCGGCGTACCCGGACGTAGCGGCGCTGGTCGAGGCGGTCGACGCCGGCCCGGCGGCGGCCCCACGGGTGCTGCTGCTGCCCCTGCCCGGCACCGACGAGGACACCGCCGTACCCGCCTCGGTGCGGGCGGTGACGTCCGGGGTTCTGGCGACGGTGCAGGCGTGGTTGGCGGCCGGGGTGTTGGCGGGTTCGAAGTTGGTCGTGGTGACCCGGGGTGCGGTGGCGGTCGGGTCGGGTAATCGGGTGGTCGACCTGGCGGGTGCGGCGGTGTGGGGTCTGCTGCGGTCGGCGCAGTCGGAGCACCCGGGCCGGATCGTGTTGGCCGACGTCGACGGTGACCTGGACACGGGTGCGCTGGGTGTGCTCGCCTCGGCGTCCGGTGACTCGGCGGGCGGTCAGCTGGCCGTGCGGTCGGGTGCGCTGTTCGTACCGCGCCTGGTCCGGGCGTCCGTGCCTGCGGTGGCCGAGGTGACCGTCGGTGACGGCACGGTTCTGGTGACCGGTGGTACGGGTGCGTTGGGTGCTCTGGTGGCGGAGCATCTGGTGGCGGCGTACGGGGTGCGGTCGCTGGTGCTGGTTTCCCGTCAGGGTCCGGCCGCGCCGGGTGCGGACGCTCTGGTCGAGCGGCTGTCGGGCCTGGGCGCGTCGGTGCGGGTGGTGGCGTGTGACGTGACCGACCGCGACGCGGTACGTGACCTGGTCGGTCAGCTCACCGACAGTGGTCGGCTGGCGGGTGTGGTGCATACGGCGGGTGTGCTGGATGACGGGGTGGTCGAGGGGCTGACGGCGGGGCGGTTGGCTGGTGTGTTGGCGCCGAAGGTGGATGCGGGTTGGCATCTGCATGAGGTGACGGCGGGTCTGGGTCTGGATCTGGATCTGTTTGTGGTGTTCTCGTCGGTGGCGGGGGTGTTGGGGTCGCCGGGTCAGGCGGCGTATGCGGCGGGGAACGCGTTCCTGGATGGTCTCGCGGTGTTCCGGCGTGGGCTGGGGTTGCCGGCGGTCAGTCTGGCGTGGGGTATGTGGGACACCGCTGGGATGGCCGCGTCGCTCGCCGACACGGACCGCGCCCGGTCCGCTCGGGCCGGCATCACCCCGATGAGCGCGGAAACCGGTCTGGAACTGTTCGACGCGGCGCTCGGCGCGGCGCGACCGACGCTGGTGCCGGCGGTTCTCGACGTACCGGCGATGCGGACCGCGCTCGGCACGGGTGGCCCGGTGCCGGTCGTGCTGCGGACCCTTGTCGGCTCGACCGTCACCCGCCGCCAGGCGGGACAGGGCGGCGACTGGGCCAACCACCTGGCGGGTCTGACCCCCGACGAGGCCCGCGTCCGGATCGACGCGCTGGTACGCGGTCTGGTCGCCCAGGTGCTCGGGCACGCTGGCGCGGAGTCGGTCCCCACCGACCGGGCGTTCCGCGACCTGGGCTTCGACTCGCTGACCGCGGTGGACCTGCGGAACCGGCTCAACGCGGCGACCGGCCTGCGCCTGGCATCGACGTTGGTGTTCGACTACCCGACCCCGGCGGTGCTCGCCGACCACCTGTGGTCCGAGCTGGCCGGTGCGCGGCAGACGTCGGCGGACCTGTCGGTCAGCACGGTTGCCGGCGTCGACGAGCCGATCGCGATCGTGGGTATGGCGTGCCGGTACCCGGGTGGGGTGGAGTCCCCGGACCAGTTGTGGGAGCTGCTGTCCACCGGTGGGGAGGGGATCGGCGAGTTCCCGGCCGACCGGGGCTGGGACCTCGCGTCCCTGTTCGATCCGGACCCGGACAGCGCCGGGACGTCGTACACCCGGCACGGGGGCTTCCTGCACGGCGCTGCGGACTTCGATCCGGCGTTCTTCGGGATCTCGCCGCGTGAGGCGGTGGCGATGGACCCGCAGCAGCGGTTGCTGCTGGAGGCGTCCTGGGAGACGTTCGAGTCCGCCGGGCTGGACCCGGTGCGGCTGCGGGGCAGCCGTACCGGCGTGTTCGCCGGGGTGATGTACCACGACTACGCCTCCCGGCTCGCCGACCTGCCGCCGGACGCGGAGGGCTATGTCGGCACCGGCAACTCCGGCAGTGTGCTGTCGGGGCGGGTGGCGTACACGTTCGGTCTCGAAGGCCCGGCGGTCACTGTCGACACGGCGTGTTCGTCGTCGCTGGTCGCCCTGCACCTGGCCGCGCAGGCGTTGCGGTCGGGGGAGTGTGACCTGGCGCTTGCGGGTGGTGTGACGGTGATGGCGACGCCGGGGACGTTCATCGAGTTCTCGCGGCAGCGGGGTTTGTCGACGGATGGTCGGTGCAGGTCGTTTGCGGCGTCGGCGGATGGGACGGGTTGGTCGGAGGGTGTGGGTGTGCTGCTGGTGCAGCGGCTCTCCGATGCGCGGCGTGAGGGTCGCCGGGTGCTTGCCGTCGTGCGAGGCACGGCCGTGAACCAGGATGGTGCGTCGAACGGGTTGACGGCGCCGAATGGTCCGTCGCAGCAGCGGGTGATCCGGCAGGCCCTGGCGAACGCGCGGTTGACCACGGCTGATGTGGACGCGGTGGAGGCGCATGGTACGGGTACGACCCTGGGTGACCCGATCGAGGCGCAGGCGCTGTTGGCGACGTACGGGCAGGAGCGGCCGGAGGATCGGCCGTTGCTGTTGGGGTCGATCAAGTCGAACATCGGTCACACCCAGGCTGCGGCCGGTGTGGCGGGCATCATCAAGATGGTGCTGGCGATGCGGCACGGCCTCGTGCCGCCGACCCTGCACGTGGACGAGCCGTCGCCGCATGTGGACTGGTCGGCCGGTGCGGTGGCGTTGGCGACGGAGCCGACGCCGTGGCCGGCGGTGGACCGGCCGCGTCGGGCGGCGGTGTCGTCGTTCGGCATCTCCGGTACGAACGCCCACGTGATCATCGAGCAGCCGCCGGTGGAGGTGATCGAGGGCGAGATCGTCGAGTCGACCCTGCCGGACGACCTCGTGCCGGTGCTGTTGTCGGCGCGGTCGGAGGGTGCTCTGGCCGGGCAGGCGGATCGTTGGGCTCGTTGGCTCGCCGGTGACGAGGCGTTGCGTCCGGTGGATGTGGGTTGGTCGTCGGTGACCACGCGTCCGGCTCTGGAGCACCGGGCGGTGCTCACGGCGACGGACCGGGACGACCTGCTCGTCTCGTTGCGGTCGTTGGCGGCGGGTGAGCCGTCCGGCACCGTCGTCACCGGTACGGCTGCCGTTCGTGGTCAGGTGGCACTGCTGTTCTCGGGTCAGGGTGCGCAGCGTGCCGGGATGGGTCGGGAGTTGTCCGCCGCGTTCCCGGTGTTCGCCGCCGCGTTGGACGAGGTGTGCGGTCACCTGGATCCGTTGTTGCCGCGCCCGCTGCGGGAGGTGCTGTTCGCCGAGGCGGGAACGCCGGAGGCGGAGCTGCTGGATCAGACGGTGTTTACGCAGGCCGGGTTGTTCGCGGTCGAGGTGGCGTTGTTCCGCCTGGTGGAGTCGTTCGGTGTGGTGCCGGACTTCGTGGGTGGTCACTCGATCGGTGAGATCACCGCCGCCCACGTTGCGGGTGTGCTGTCCCTGGCGGATGCGTGCGCGCTGGTCGCGGCGCGGGGTCGGTTGATGCAGGCCCTGCCGGCTGGTGGCGGGATGCTCGCGGTGGCCGCGTCCGAGGCCGAGGTGGCCGCCTCGATCGAGGGGGCGACGGACCGGGTCGGTGTCGCTGCGGTGAACGGCCCGTCGGCTGTCGTCGTGTCGGGTGCGGTGGACGCGCTGGACGAGGTCGAGGCAGCTTGGCGGGAGCGGGGTGTGCGGACGCGTCGGTTGACGGTGAGTCACGCGTTCCACAGTCCGTTGATGGAGCCGATGCTCGACGAGTTCCGGGCCGTCCTGGCCGGGCTGACGTTCGCCGCGCCGTTGGTGCCGGTGGTGTCGAACCTGACCGGGGCGCTCGCCGACGCCGACGAGATCCGTACCCCGGACTACTGGGTGCGGCACGTGCGGGAGGCGGTCCGGTTCGCCGATGGGGTCACCGCTCTGCGGGCTGCCGGGGTGGACACGTTCGTGGAGGTCGGTCCGCAGAGTGTATTGACGGCGATGGCCGCTGACGTGTTGCCGGATGACCGGGATGTCGTTGCGGTGGCCGCCCAACGCCGGGACCGACCGGAGGTGGCCGCGCTGCTGGCGGCTCTGGGCGAGCTGCACGTCCATGGCGTGGCGGTGACCTGGCAGCAGTGGTTCGCCGGGGCCGGCGCGCGGCGGGTGGACCTGCCCACGTATGCGTTCCAGCACCAGCGGTACTGGCCCGCGACGGGCCGGCTGCGAACCGGAAACGTGTCCGGTGCGGGGCTGGGCGACGCCGAGCACCCACTGCTCGGCGCGGCCGTCGACCTGGCCGGCGACGACGAGATGGTGTTGACCGGCCGGCTGTCGCTGACCACGCACCCCTGGCTGGCGGACCACGCCGTCGCTGGCGTGACGCTGGTGCCGGGCACGGCTCTCATCGAGCTGGCCGTCCGGGCCGGTGACGAGGTGGGCCTCTCCCGGCTCCGGGAGCTGACCGTGGCCACGCCGTTGACCGTCCCCCAGACGGGAGGGGTGCGGATCCAGGTTCGGGTGGACGGCGCTGCCGGTTCGTCGCAGCGTGCGGTGACCATCTACTCCCGCCAGGACGACGACCCCGAGTCGGGTTGGGTCCGGCATGCGGACGGTGTGCTGGAGGCGGCGTCGGCCGACGAGCCGGTGGTCGGTGTGTGGCCGCCGGCGGGTGTGTCCGAGGTGGACGTGGCGGGCTGGTACGAGGCGCTGGCTGGGCACGGTCTGGTGTACGGGCCGGTGTTCCAGGGCCTGCGCCGGGCGTGGACCGGTGACGACGCGGTGCATGCCGAGGTCGTCCTGCCCGAGGAATCGGTGGACGTCTCCGGATTCGGGGTCCACCCGGCGCTGCTCGACGCGGCGCTGCACGCGATCGGCCTGCTCGACGCGGAGACTGGTGCCCGTCCGCGCGTGCCGTTCGCGTTCGAGGGTGTGCAGGTGCATGCCTCCGGGGCGCGGGTGCTGCGGGTGCGGTTGTCCCGGTCCGGTGCCGGGGTGCGTCTGGTCGCCTGTGACGAGGCGGGCGCGCCGGTGGTGTCGGTCGACTCCCTCGTGCTGCGCGAACTGACCCACCTGGCCACCCCGAGCGCTGCGGCCCGCTCGCTGTTCGAGGTGCGCTGGCAGGCCGAGCAGGTCACCCCGGACCGGCAGCCGTCCGGGATGGTGCTGCTGACCGGGGACGGAACCGGCCGCGAGCTGGCGGCCGAACTGGCCGCCCGGTGGGATCTGCCGGCGTACCCGGATGTGGCGTCGGTGCTGGCCGCTGTCGAGGCCGGTGCCGCGCCGGAGACGCTGCTGCTGCCGCTCCTCGTCGCGCCCGAGGTCGACGCTGACCTGTCGGCGTCGGTGCGGGCGGTGACGTCCGGGGTTCTGGCGACGGTGCAGGCGTGGTTGGCGGCCGGGGTGTTGGCGGGTTCGAAGTTGGTCGTGGTGACCCGGGGTGCGGTGGCGGTCGGGTCGGGTGATCGGGTGGTCGACCTGGCGGGTGCGGCGGTGTGGGGTCTGCTGCGGTCGGCGCAGTCGGAGCACCCGGGCCGGATCGTGTTGGCCGACGTGGACGGGGATCTGGACGCGGACGTGCGCGGCCTGCTCGGGTGGGCGGCCGGTGACGCGTCGGGTGGTCAGGTGGCGGTCCGTGCGGGTGGGGTGTTCGTGCCCCGGCTGGTGCGGGCGTCCGTGCCGGTGTCGTCGGAGCCGCCGGTGGTGGGTGACGGCACGGTTCTGGTGACCGGTGGTACGGGTGCGTTGGGTGCTCTGGTGGCGGAGCATCTGGTGGTGGCGTACGGGGTGCGGTCGCTGGTGCTGGTTTCCCGTCAGGGTCCGGCCGCGCCGGGTGCGGACGCTCTGGTCGAGCGGTTGAGCGCGCTGGGGGCGGGCGTCCGGGTGGCCGGTTGCGACGTGACCGACCGGCAGCAGGTGGAGGCGTTGGTCGCCGAGATTTCGTCGACCGGTCGGCTGGCGGGTGTGGTGCACACGGCGGGTGTGCTGGATGACGGGGTGGTTGAGGGGCTGACGGCGGGGCGGTTGGCTGGTGTGTTGGCGCCGAAGGTGGATGCGGGTTGGCATCTGCATGAGGTGACGGCGGGTCTGGGTCTGGATCTGTTTGTGGTGTTCTCGTCGGTGGCGGGGGTGTTGGGGTCGCCGGGTCAGGCGGCGTATGCGGCGGGGAACGCGTTCCTGGATGGTCTCGCGGTGTTCCGGCGTGGGCTGGGGTTGCCGGCGGTGTCGTTGGCGTGGGGTATGTGGGACACCGCTGGGATGGCCGCGTCGCTCGCCGACACGGACCGCGCCCGGTCGGCCCGCGCGGGTCTCCCGTCGATGAGCGCCGAGACCGGGCTCGAACTGTTCGACGCCGCTCTCGCCGCCGGTCCGGCCGCCCTGGTGCCGGCGGTCATCGACGTACCGGCGATGCGGGCGGCCACCTCCGGTGACGTCGTACCGCCGATGCTGCGCACGCTGATCGGCACGACCGTCACCCGCCGCCAGGCGGGACAGGGCGGTGGCGCGTGGGCCGCGCGGCTCGCCGGGCTCTCCGAGGACGAGGCTCGTACCCAGGTCGACGTGTTGGTGCGTGGTCTGGTGGCGCAGGTGTTGGGGCATGGTGGTGCGGAGGCGGTGCCGGCGGATCGGGCGTTCCGCGAACTGGGCTTCGACTCGCTGACCGCGGTGGATCTGCGGAATCGGGTGAATGCGGCGACGGGTCTGCGGTTGGGGTCGACGTTGGTGTTCGACTATCCGACGCCGGCCGTTCTGGCGGGGTTCGTGTACGAGCAGCTCACCGGTGTGGTGGGTGCCCGTGCGGAGGTGGTGGCCTCCCGGGCGGTGGACGAGCCGATCGCAATCGTGGGTATGGCGTGCCGTTACCCGGGTGGGGTGGAGACCCCTGAGCAGTTGTGGGAGCTGCTGGTCGGTGGTGGTGAGGGGATCGGCGAGTTCCCCGCCGACCGGGGCTGGGACCTCGCGTCCCTGTTCGACCCGGATCCGAACAGCAGCGGCACCTCGTATGCCCGGCAGGGTGGATTCCTGTACGGGGCTGGCGAGTTCGACCCGGCGTTCTTCGGGATCTCGCCGCGTGAGGCGCTGGCGATGGATCCGCAGCAGCGGTTGCTGCTGGAAGCCTCGTGGGAGACGTTCGAGTCCGCCGGGGTCGACCCGCACCGGCTGCGGGGCAGCCGCACCGGTGTGTTCGCGGGCGTGATGTACCACGACTGGGCGACGCGTCTGATGGATCTGCCCGCCGAGGTGGAGGGCTACGTCGGTACCGGGACGTCGGGCAGTGTGCTGTCGGGTCGGGTGGCGTACACGTTCGGCCTCGAAGGCCCGGCGGTCACCGTCGACACCGCGTGTTCGTCGTCGTTGGTGGCGTTGCATCTGGCGGTGCAGGCGTTGCGCTCCGGCGAGTGCGATCTGGCGCTTGCGGGTGGTGTGACGGTGATGGCGACGCCGGGGACGTTCATCGAGTTCTCGCGGCAGCGGGGTCTGTCGACGGATGGTCGGTGCAGGTCGTTCGCGGCGTCGGCGGATGGGACGGGTTGGTCGGAGGGTGTGGGTGTGCTGCTGGTGCAGCGGCTCTCCGATGCGCGGCGTGAGGGTCGCCGGGTCCTGGCGGTGGTGCGGGGTACGGCGGTGAACCAGGATGGTGCGTCGAACGGGTTGACGGCGCCGAATGGTCCGTCGCAGCAGCGGGTGATCCGGCAGGCCCTGGCCAATGCGCGGCTGACCGTGGCGGATGTGGACGCGGTCGAGGCGCACGGCACCGGTACGACCCTGGGTGATCCGATCGAGGCGCAGGCCCTGTTGGCGACGTACGGGCAGGACCGGCCGGAGGGTCGGCCGTTGCTGTTGGGGTCGATCAAGTCGAACATCGGTCACACGCAGGCTGCGGCGGGTGTGGCGGGCATCATCAAGATGGTGCTGGCGATGCGGCACGGGCTGGTACCGCCGACCCTGCACGTGGACGAGCCGTCGCCGCACGTGGACTGGACCGCCGGAGCGGTCACCCTGGCCACGGCAGTGACGCCTTGGCCGGAGACTGGCCGGCTGCGTCGGGCCGGGGTGTCGTCGTTCGGCATCTCCGGTACGAACGCGCACGTGATCATCGAGCAGGCACCAGCGGAGGTGGTCGAGGGCGAGATCGTGCCGTCGACGACGCCGCAGGCCGTGCCGGTGCTGTTGTCGGCGCGGTCGGAGGGTGCTCTGGCCGGGCAGGCGGATCGTTGGGCTCGTTGGCTCGCCGGTGACGAGGCGTTGCGTCCGGTGGACGTGGGTTGGTCGTCGGTGACGACGCGTCCGGCTCTGGAGCACCGTGCGGTGCTCACGGCGACGGACCGGGACGACCTGCTCGTCTCGTTGCGGGCTCTCGCCGGGGGTGAGCCGTCGGGGACGGTGGTGACCGGTGTGCAGGGTCAGCGTGGTCAGGTGGCGCTGCTGTTCTCCGGTCAGGGCGCCCAGCGTGCCGGCATGGGTCGGGAGTTGTCCGCGACGTTCCCGGTGTTCGCGTCGGCGTTGGACGAGGTGTGTGGTCACCTGGATCCGCTGTTGCCGCAGCCGTTGAAGCAGGTGTTGTTCGCCGGGGCGGGTTCGCCTGAGGCGGGGTTGTTGGATCAGACGGTGTTCACGCAGGCCGGGTTGTTCGCGGTCGAGGTGGCGTTGTTCCGTTTGGTGGAGTCGTTCGGTGTGGTGCCGGACTTCGTGGGTGGTCATTCGATCGGTGAGATCACTGCCGCGTATGTGGCGGGGGTGTTGTCGCTGGCGGATGCGTGTGCTCTGGTGGCGGCGCGGGGTCGGTTGATGCAGGCGTTGCCGGCTGGTGGCGGGATGCTGGCGGTGGCCGCGTCCGAGGCCGAGGTGGCCGCCTCGATCGAGGGGCAGGCCGACCGGGTCGGTGTCGCGGCCGTGAACGGCCCGAACGCGGTGGTCGTGTCGGGTGCGGTCGAAGCTCTCGACGAGGTGGAGCGCATCTGGCGGGAGCGGGGTGTGCGGACGCGTCGGTTGACGGTGAGTCACGCGTTCCACAGTCCGTTGATGGAGCCGATGCTGGGCGAGTTCCGGGTGGTGTTGGAGGGGTTGACGTTCCGGGCGCCGTTGGTGCCGGTGGTGTCGAACCTGACCGGGGCGCTCGCCGACGCCGACGAGATCCGTACCCCGGACTACTGGGTGCGGCACGTGCGGGAGGCGGTCCGCTTCGCCGACGGGATCACCGCCCTGCGCGCCGCCGGGGTCGACACCTTCGTGGAGGTCGGTCCGCAGAGTGTGCTGACCGCGATGGCCGCTGACGTGCTGCCCGGCGACGGGGATGTCGTTGCGGTGGCGGTGCAGCGGCGGGACCGGTCGGAGGTTCCGGGTCTGCTGGCGGCTCTGGGGCAGCTGCACGTCAACGGTGTGGCGGTGAGCTGGCAGCAGTGGTTCACCGGGGCCGGTGCGCGGCGGGTGGACCTGCCGACGTACGCGTTCCAGCACCAGCGGTACTGGCCCGCGACGGTGGACCGGCCGCAGGGCGTCGTCGCCGACGCCGGAGATGTCGAGTTCTGGACGGCGGTCGAGCGCGGCGACCTCAGCGGCCTCGCCGACCAGCTCGGTACGGACGCGGTGGACGCCCTCACCCCGGCCCTGCCCGCCCTCACCTCCTGGCGGAAGGCCCGAACCCGGGACACCGAGCTGGACGGGTGGTCGTACCGGGTCGACTGGGAGCCGGTGCGCCCGGCCCCGGTGGTCGGGCTGTCCGGGCGGTGGCTCGTGGTCACCGTGGGCGGCGACACCGACGCGGGCGTCGCGAAGACGCTCACCGGGGCCGGTGCGCAGGTCGACACCCTGACCGTCGCGCCGACCGTCGACCGGGCGGAGCTGGGCGAGCGGCTGCGCCGCACCGGTGCCGACGGGTGGGCGGGTGTGCTCTGCGTCCTGCCCCGGCAGGACCGGTCGCTTCCGCACGCGCCGGGTGTGCCTGCCGGCACGGCGGTGCTGCTCACCCTCGTCCGGGCGCTGACCGACGCCGGCCTGCCGGGTCGAGTGTGGGCGCTCAGCCGGGCCGCCGTGCCGGTCGCGCCGGGTGACCAGCCCGGTGACCTCTGGGCGACGCTGACCTGGGGCCTCGGTCGTGCCGTCGCCCTGGAACAGCCGGACCGCTGGGGTGGCCTGGTCGACCTGCCGGCCCGCGCGGACCGGAACACCCGCGCCGCGCTCGTCGCGGTGCTCGGTGACGGCACCCTGGACCAGGTGGCCGTCCGCCGCAACGGTGTCTTCGGTCGCCGGCTGGTGCCGGCCGCGCCGCCGGCCGGTTCGGGTTGGCGTCCGTCGGGGACGGTGCTGGTCACCGGTGGTACCGGCGCGCTGGGCCGGCGGGTGGCCCGCTGGCTGCTCGTCAACGGTGCCGCCGAGGTGGTCCTCGCCTCCCGGCGTGGCCCGGACGCCCCGGGCGCGGCCGAACTGGTCGACGAGTTGGCCGTCCACGGCACCGTCCGGGTGGTCGCCTGCGACGTCGCCGACGCCGGGGCGGTCACCGACCTGGTCGCCGGGCTGCCCGCGCTGACCGCCGTCGTGCACACCGCCGGCGCGTCCGGCGGGACCACCCCGGCGTACGAGCTGACCGACGCCGACCTGTCGGCGACGCTGGCCGGCAAGGTGCTCGGTGCCCTGCACCTGGACACCGCGTGCCGCGACCGGGACCTCGACGCGTTCGTGGTCTTCTCCTCCGTGGCCGGCGTCTGGGGCGGCGGCGGGCAGGCCGGCTACGCGGCCGGCAACGCCCTGCTCGACGCCCTCGTCGCCGCCCGCCGGGCCGCTGGCCTTCCCGCCACCGCCCTCGCCTACGGCCCGTGGGCGGAGGACGGCATGGCGGCCGGCGAAACGGCCGAGGGCCTGCGCCGTCGGGGCTTCACCCCGCTCGCGCCCGACGCCGCCGTCGCGGCGCTGGGCCGCTGGGTGAACGCCCCCGAGGCGGCCCCGGTGATCGTCGACGTGGACTGGTCCCGGTTCGTCGCCGCGTTCACCGCGGCCCGGCCGAGCCACCTCTTCGACCGGGTCGCCCCGGTCGTCGCCGTGGAGCCGGAAAGCCCGGAGACCGACGCCGCCACCGAGGGGCTGCGGGCCCGACTCGCCGCGCTGCCGGCCACCGGCCAGGAGAACCTGCTGGTCGACCTGGTCCGCGCGGAGGCGGCGGCCGTGCTCGGCCACCGCTCCGCCGACCAGGTGCCGGCCGGCCGGGCGTTCCGGGAACTCGGCTTCGACTCCCTCGCGGCCGTGCAGCTGCGGGACCGGCTGGGCCGGGCCACCGGGCTGACCCTGCCGTCGACCGTGGTCTTCGACCACCCGTCGGCGGCGGAACTGGCCCGCTTCCTGCGTACCGAACTGGTGGCCGGCGTGGCCGGCGACGGCCCGGCGACCGGCGTGACCGTGGTCCGGCCGGCAGCCGACGAGCCGATCGCCATCGTCTCGATGGCCTGCCGCTTCCCCGGCGGGGTGTCCTCTCCGCAGGAGTTGTGGCAGCTGCTGGTCGACGGGGTGGACGCGGTGACGCCGATGCCCACCGACCGGGGCTGGGACCTCGACGCGCTCTTCGACTCCGACCCGGAGCGGGTGGGCACCAGCTACACCCGCAGCGGCGCCTTCCTCGACGACGTGGCCGACTTCGACGCGGGCTTCTTCGGGATCAACCCCCGCGAGGCACTCGCCATGGATCCGCAGCAGCGGCTGCTGCTGCACACCACGTGGGAGGCGTTCGAGCGGGCCGGTATCGACCCGCAGCGGGTCCGTGGCTCCGCGACCGGCGTGTTCATGGGCACCAACGGGCAGGACTACGCGACCCTGCTCCTCGGTGCCCGGTCCGAGGTGGAGGGCTACCAGGCCACCGGCAACAGCGCGTCGGTGGTCTCCGGCCGGCTGGCGTACTCGTTCGGGCTGCACGGGCCGGCGGTCACCGTCGACACGGCGTGTTCGTCGTCGCTGGTCGCCCTGCACCTGGCCGCGCAGGCGCTGCGCTCCGGCGAGTGCGACCTCGCGCTGGCCGGCGGCGTGACGGTGATGTCGACGCCGGGGGCGTTCCTGGAGTTCTCCCGGCAGCGCGGCCTGGCCACCGACGGGCGGGTCAAGGCGTTCGCCGCGAGCGCCGACGGCACCGGCTGGGGCGAGGGCGTCGGCGTCCTGCTGCTGCAACGGCTCTCCGACGCGCGACGGGAGGGCCGGCGCATCCTCGCGGTCGTCCGGGGCAGCGCCGTCAACCAGGACGGCGCGTCCAACGGGCTGACCGCCCCGAACGGGCCGGCGCAGCAGCGTGTCATCCGGCACGCCCTGGCCAACGCCGGTCTGACCCCGGGCGATATCGACGCCATCGAGGCGCACGGTACCGGTACCACGCTGGGCGACCCGATCGAGGCGCAGGCGCTGATGGCCGCGTACGGACCGGACCGCCCCGCCGACCGGCCGCTCTGGCTGGGTTCGGTGAAGTCGAACATCGGCCACACCCAGGCCGCTGCGGGCGTGGCCAGCCTGATCAAGATGGTGCTGGCACTGCGGCACGGGACGCTTCCGGCGACCCTGCACGTCGACGAGCCGTCCCCGCACGTGGACTGGGCGTCGGGACCGCTGGCGCTGCTCACCGAGGCACGCCCGTGGGACGCCGACGGCCGTCCCCGCCGGGCCGGCGTCTCGTCGTTCGGCATCAGCGGCACCAACGCCCACGTGATCCTCGAACAGGCACCGACCGTGGAGCCTGCCGGGACGACCGACGGCCCGTCGAGCTCCGACGGGGCCGCGACCACGGACGCCGCCGACCAGGTGACGAGCGGCGTCGAGGTGTTGCCGTGGCCGGTTTCCGCTGCGACGGCGGCCGGACTGCGGGAGCAGGCCGACCGGCTGGCCCGCCGGCTCGGCGACCCTGTCGTCGAGACGGGGGACCGACCCGACGACGGGGCGGCGGCCTGGGTCCTGACCGAGGGGCGCGCCCACCTGGCCCAGCGGGCGGTGGTCGTCGCCGCCGACCGGGAGACCCGGCTGGCGGCGCTGCGTGCCCTCGCCACCGGTGGTGAGCACCCCGCGCTCGTGTCGGCCGTCCCGGCCACGACGGGCGGCACCGCCGTGATCTTCTCCGGTCAGGGCGCGCAGCGTGCCGGGATGGGTCGGGAGTTGTCCGCCGCGTTCCCGGTGTTCGCGTCGGCGTTGGACGAGGTGTGTGGTCACCTCGATCCGCTGCTGCCGCAGCCGTTGAAGACCGTGCTGTTCGCCGGGGCGGGAACGCCGGAGGCGGAGCTGCTGGATCAGACGGTGTTCACGCAGGCCGGTTTGTTCGCGGTCGAGGTGGCGTTGTTCCGTCTGGTGGAGTCGTTCGGTGTCGTGCCGGACTTCGTGGGTGGTCACTCGATCGGTGAGATCACCGCCGCGCACGTGGCGGGAGTGCTGTCCCTGGCGGACGCGTGCGCGCTGGTGGCGGCGCGGGGTCGGTTGATGCAGGCACTCCCGGCTGGTGGCGGGATGCTCGCCGTGGCCGCACCGGAAGCCGAGGTGACGCCGACGCTCGCCGGTCTGACCGACCGGGTCGGGATCGCTGCGGTGAACGGCCCGTCGGCTGTCGTGGTGTCCGGTGCCGTCGAGGTGCTGGACGAGCTGGAGGCAAGCTGGCGGGAGCGGGGTGCGCGGACGCGTCGGTTGACGGTCAGTCACGCGTTCCACAGTCCGTTGATGGAGCCGATGCTCGACGAGTTCCGGGCCGTGGTCGAGGGGCTGACCTTCGCCGCGCCGTTGGTGCCGGTGGTGTCGAACCTGACCGGCGCGCTCGCCGACGCCGACGAGATCCGCACCGCCGACTACTGGGTGCGGCACGTCCGCGAGGCGGTCCGGTACGCCGACGGGGTGGCCGCCCTGCGGGCTGCGGGCGTCGACACGTTCGTCGAGATCGGCCCCGGCGCGGTGCTCACCGCCATGAACGCCGACCTGCTCCCCGACGACGCGACGGCCCTGGCGACCCAGCGGGCCGGCGTGCCGGAGGTGACGGCGCTGCTCACCGCCGTGGCCACCCGGTACACCAGCGGCCGGGACGTCGACTGGACGGCGGTGCTGACGCCGCTCGCCGGCCCCCGCCCCGCACCGCGTGACCTGCCGGAACTGCCCACGTACGCGTTCCAGCCGCAGCGGTACTGGCCCACCCTCACCAGGCCGCTGACCGGCGGCGCGGACCGGGTCGACACCGAGTTCTGGCAGGCGGTCACCGACGGCGACCTGGACCGGCTCGGCATCGACGCCAACCAGCCGCTGAAGGATCTGCTGCCGGAGCTGGACTCGTGGCGTCGCCGGCAGCACACCGACGGCACGATCGGCGGCTGGCGGTACCGGGTCACCTGGCGGCCCCAGCGGCTCACCGCCGGCCAGCCGGGCAGCTGGCTGGTCGTCGCTCCGCGACGGCAGGCGGCCGAGACGATCGCCGACGCGCTGCGCGCCGGTGGGTCCACGGTGCACCTGCTCACCGTGGACCCGTCCACCGCCGACCGGGACGGGCTCGCCGCCGACCTGGTCCGGGCCTGCGCGGAGCACCAGCCGACCGGGCTGCTCTCCCTGCTCGCCCTGGACGAGGCACCGCACCCGGGCCAGGACTCCCTGCCGTCCGGGCTCGCGGCGAACCTGCTGCTGCTCCAGGCGCACGTCGGCCGGGAGGTCGACGAGCCGCTGCCGCTGTGGCTCGTCACCACCGGTGCGGTCGCCACCGACGACGAGCCGGCCAGTCGGCCGTGGCAGGCCACCAGCTGGGGTCTCGGCCTGGCCGCCGCCCTGGAACACCCCCGGCACGTCGGCGGCCTCGTCGACCTGCCCGGCACGGTGACCGGGGGCCTCGGCGTCGCGCTGGTCACCGCGCTGACCAACACCGAGGGGGAGGACCAGCTCGCCGTCCGCGCCTCGGGGGCGTACGCGCGGCGACTGGTCCGGGACACCGGCCCGGCCGACGGCACGGGCGGCGGCTGGACGCCGCAGGGCACCGTCCTGGTCACCGGTGGGGCGGGCGTGGTCGCCCGGCACGCCACCGGCTGGCTGGAGCGGCAGGGCGCGGCCGTGGTGCCGCTGGACCAGCCGGCCGGCCGGAAGCTGACCGACCGGATGGAACAGCTCGCCGCCGACGGCCGGCCGGTGACCGGGTTGCTGCACGTGCCGGCGGACACCGGCACCGTACCGCTGGTGGAGCTGACCCTCACGGGTCTCGCCGCCGACCTGGTCGCCACCGTCGGCGACATCCCCCGGTACGCCGACGAGCTGGAGAGCCAGGCCCTCGGGGCGCTGGTGCTCTGCTCCTCCACCTCCGGGGTGTGGGGTTCCGGCGGGCGGGCCGGCCAGGCGGCCGGCGACGCCCTGCTCCAGGTCATCGCCGCGAACCGGCGGCGGGCCGGGCTGCCGGCGACGTCGGTGGCGTTCGGCCCCTGGGCCGACGGTCTGACCGACGACGACCTGGAGCAGCTGAGCCGGCGCGGCCTGCCCGGCATGGCACCGGACCTGGCCACCGCCGCGCTGCGGCAGGCCGCCGTCGACGGCACCCAGGTCGTGGTGGCCGACGTGCGGTGGGACAGGTTCGTGCCGGCGGTGGCCGCGGTGCGGGCCCGGCCGCTGTTCGCCGAGATCCCCGAGGCGCGGGACGCGTTGCGCAACCTGCACAGCGGGGAAGCGGCGGACGACGGGGCGGCGGAGGCGCTGCGCGAACGGCTCCGGCCCCTGTCGGAGGCGGAACGGGACGCCGTGCTGGTCGAGCTGGTGTCCACCCAGGCCGCGGCGGTGCTCGGCCATCCCGGCACCGGGGACCTCGGTCCGACCCGCGCGTTCCGGGAGGTCGGCTTCGACTCGATGACCGCCGTGGAGCTGCGTAACCGGCTCCGGGCGGCCACCGGGGTCACCCTGCCGGCCAGCGTGGTGTTCGACTACCCGACCCCGCTGGCACTGGCCCGTCACCTGCGCACGCTGGTGGTGGAGGACGGGGTCGCCGCGACCGCCGGCCTGCTGTCGGAGCTGGAGAAGCTGGACGGCCTGTTCGCCACCAGCGCGCCGGATCCGCTGACCCGGCAGAAGCTGCTGGTGCAGATGCAGGCGTTCCTCGCCCGGTGGGGCGACGACCGGGCGGTCGAGGCACCGGCGGCGCCGACCCTCGACGGGGCCAGCGACGCCGAGCTGTTCGATTTCATCCACCGGGAGCTCGGCGGCCCCGGCGGCAATGTCGGCGGCGTTTTCTGACCCGTCGTCGGTCATTGTCGACACGCGTCGACGGAGCCGGTCGAGGTGGCGGTCACGGCCACCCCGACCGGCTCCGCCGGGCCGTCGCGCCGACCCTCGGCGGGGCCGCCCCCGGCGTGGCTGCGGCCGTTCCGGTCGCCGTCTGCGTTAGGGGCGGCCCTAGGGGCAGCCTAGGGGTTGTGACCGTCACCGGCCGCCCAATACCTTCCTCCGGTAACTAGGGCGTGGTCGGCGCTTCGACGCTGTTGATTAATAGCAATTCGTGGTCGGGCTGAATTGGCTGTGGTAACGCGGCTTGAGGCGTCGGTTGATGGAATTGGGTCGCCTAATTCTTCCGGCTCGAAAAGGGTGGCACTGATGGCGACTGAAGACACTCTCCGGGAATACCTGAAATGGGTTACCGCGGATCTCCACCAGACGAAGCGGAAGCTCGGCGACCTGGAGGCGGCGCACCGGGAGCCCATCGCCATCGTCGGCATCGGCTGCCGCTTCCCGGGCGGGGTGCGCTCACCCGAGGACCTCTGGCGGCTGGTCGCCGCCGGTGGTGACGCCATCTCCGACTTCCCCACCGACCGGGGCTGGGACCTGGAACGGCTGATCCACCCCGACCCGGACCACCCCGGCACCTCGTACGTCGGGCAGGGCGGGTTCCTCGACTCGGCCACCGAGTTCGACGCCGGGTTCTTCGGCATCTCTCCCCGCGAGGCGCTGGGCATGGACCCCCAGCAGCGGCTGCTGCTGGAGACCTCCTGGGAGGCGTTCGAGCACGCCGGCATCGACCCGGCCGCGCTCCGTGGCCACCAGGTGGGCGTCTTCGCCAGCACCACCGGCCAGGACTACGCCGCGCTGCTCCAGGCTCCCCCGCCGGGCGTCGAGGGGTACGTCCTCACCGGCACCGCCGCGAGCGTCGTCTCCGGGCGGATCTCGTACGTGCTCGGCATCGAGGGTCCGGCCGTCTCCGTCGACACCGCCTGCTCGTCGTCGCTGGTCGCGCTGCACCTGGCCTGCCACGCCCTGCGTCAGGGCGAGTGCACCCTCGCGCTGGCCGGCGGCGCCACCGTCATGTCCACCCCGTCCGCGTTCGTCGGCTTCTCCCGGCAGCGCGGTCTCGCCGCCGACGGCCGGGTGAAGGCGTTCGCCGGGGCCGCCGACGGCACCGCCTGGGGCGAGGGCGTCGCCGTCCTGCTCGTCGAGCGCCTCTCCGACGCCCGCCGCAACGGTCACCCCGTCCTCGCCGTGGTGCGCGGCAGCGCGGTCAACCAGGACGGCGCGTCCAACGGCCTGACCGCCCCGAACGGGCCGTCCCAGCAGCGGGTCGTGCTCAAGGCCCTGGCCAGCGCCCGGCTCACCCCGGCCGACGTGGACGCGGTCGAGGCGCACGGCACCGGCACCAGCCTCGGCGACCCGATCGAGGCGACCGCCCTGCTCGCCACGTACGGGCAGGGTCGTCCCGCCGACCGGCCGCTCTGGCTGGGGTCGGTGAAGTCCAACATCGGCCACACCCAGGCGGCGGCCGGTGTCGCCGGGGTGATCAAGGTGGTGATGGCCCTGCGGCACGGCACGCTGCCGGCCACCCTGCACGTCGACGAGCCCACCCCGCACGTGGACTGGACCGCGGGCGCGGTGTCGCTGCTCACCGAGGCGCAGCCCTGGCCGGCGGGGGAGCAGCCCCGCCGCGCGGCCGTGTCCTCGTTCGGCATGAGCGGCACCAACGCCCACGTGATCATCGAAGAGCCGCCGGTGGAGACCCCGGACGCCACCACCGCCCCCCCGGTGGCGTCCGGCTCCCCGGCCTCCGGGACCGCGACCGGCGACGTCGGGACCGCGACCGCCACGACGACCGACGCCGGGAGCGCGACCGGCGTGGACGGCCCCGTCACCGGCGAACCGGCCGAGGCCACCGGCCCGGCCCCGGTCACGGCCGCCGGGCTCGTGCCCGTGCTGCTCTCCGCCCGCGACCACGCCGGCCTCGCCGCGCAGGCCGGACGCTGGGCCGACTGGCTCGACACCGATCCCGACGCCGCCGACGCCGGACCGGTCGACGTCGGCTGGTCCTCGGTCACCACCCGGACGGCCCTGGAACACCGGGCCGTCGTCCTCGCCGGCGACCGCGCCGGCCTCCGCCACGACCTGCGGGCTCTCGCCGACGGCGGCACCGGCTCCGCCGTCGTCGGGGCCGGCCCCCGGGGCGGGCAGCTCGCGTTCCTCTTCTCCGGCCAGGGCGCCCAGCGTCCCGGCATGGGCCGGGAACTCGCCGCGACGTTCCCGGTGTTCGCCCGCGCGCTCGCCGAGGTGTGCGCCGCGCTCGACCCGTACCTGCCCCGCCCGCTCGGTCCGGTGCTGGCCGCCGAACCGGGCACCGACGAGGCCGACCTGCTCGACCAGACCCTCTACACCCAGGCCGGGCTCTTCGCCGTCGAGGTGGCGCTGTACCGGCTGCTGGAGTCCTGGCAGGTCACCCCGGACGTGCTGATGGGGCACTCCATCGGCGAGGTGGTCGCCGCCCACGTCGCCGGGGTGCTGTCCCTGCCCCACGCCGCCGCGCTGGTGGCCGCCCGGGGCCGGCTCATGCAGCAGCTGCCCAGCGGCGGGGTCATGCTCTCCGTCGCCGCCGGACCGGACGAGGTCGAGGCCGTCCTCGCCGGCATCGACGGCCCGGTCGGCATCGCCGCCGTCAACGGCCCCGCCGCCGTGGTGGTCTCCGGCGCCGCCGACGCGGTCGCCGAGGTGGAGCGGGTCTTCGCCGACCGGCAGGTGCGCACCCGGCGGCTACGGGTCAGCCACGCCTTCCACAGCCCGCTCATGGAGCCCATGCTCGCGGACTTCGCCGCCGTGGTGGACCGGCTGGAGCTGCGCGCCCCCACCCTGCCCATCGTCTCCAACCTGACCGGGACGCTCGCCGACCCGGACGAGATCCGCACCACGGCGCACTGGGTGCGGCACGTCCGTGCGGCCGTCCGCTTCGCCGACGGCGTCGAGCAGCTGCGCGCCCTCGGCGTCGGCACCTTCCTGGAGGTCGGGCCGAGCGGTGTGCTGACCGCGCTGACCCGGGACATCCTCGACGCCGACGACGACCCGACGGCCGCCGTGGCGCTGCTGCGTCGGGACCGCCCCGAGCCGGCGTCGCTGCTCACCGCGCTCGCCGAACTGCACGTCGCCGGGGTTCCGGTCGGCTGGCGGCACCTCTTCGCCGGGGCCGACCCGCGCCGCGTTCCGCTGCCCCGGTACGCGTTCCACCGTGAGCGGTTCTGGCCCGAGCCGCCCCCGGCCACCCCGGCCGGCGAGGTCGCCACCGAGGACGCCGCGTTCTGGTCGGCGGTCGAGCAGGCCGACGTCGACGCGCTGCGCGACCAGTTCGGCGGCGACGACGACCCGGTGCGGACCCTGCTGCCCGCGCTGCCGGTCCTCGCCTCGTGGCGGCGCAACCGGCACGACAGCACCGTGGCGGACGGCTGGTCGTACCAGGTGGTGTGGAAGCCGGTTCCGGTCACCGAGGGTGACCGGCCGACCGGGCGCTGGCTGCTGGTGCTGCCGGTGGACGCCGCACCGGCCTGGGCGGACGACCTGGTCGAGCTGTTCCGGGCCGGCGGCGACGAGCCGGCACTGCTGCGCGTCGGCGCCGACGATCTCGACCGGGCGGCGCTGGTCGACCGGCTGCGCGGCACCGTCGGCGACCAGCCGGTCGCCGGGGTGCTGCACCTCGTCGCCGGGCAGGACCGGCTGCTGCCCGCCCACCCTGGCATGACCGTCGCCGCGGGCACCACCCTCGTGCTCGTCCAGGCGCTCACCGACCTCGACCTCGACGCACCCGTCTGGTGCGCGACCAGCGGAGCGGTCAAGGCCGGCCCCGCCGACCGGGTGGACCACCCGCTCCAGAACCTGGTCTGGGGTCTCGGCCGGGCCGCCGCCGTCGAGCAGCCGCACCGCTGGGGCGGCCTCGTCGACCTGCCGGCCACCGTCGACGCCGCCGTGCTGCGCCGGCTGGCCGCCGTCCTCGCCGGCGGCAGCGGAGAGGACCAGGTCGCGGTCCGCCCCGGTGGCGTCTGGGGCCGCCGGCTCACCCCGGCCACCGCCCCGGACCGGCCCACCACGGACTGGTGGGCCGACGGCACCGTCCTGGTCACCGGCGGTACGGGCGCGCTCGGCAGCCACGTCACCCGCTGGCTGCTCGACCGGGGTGCGCGTCGGGTCGTCCTGGTCGGCCGTCGGGGCGCCGCCACCCCCGGCCTGGCCGGTCTCCTCGACGAGTACGGCGACGGACGGGTGACCGCCGCCGCCTGCGACATGACCGACCGGCCCGCCGTCGCGGCGCTGCTGGAGTCGCTGCCCGACCTGACCGTGGTGGTGCACGCCGCCGGCACCGACCAGCTCACCCCGCTGACCGGCACCACCCTGGACGAGTTCTCCCACGTGGTCGCCGGGAAGGTGCTCGGCGCGCTGCACCTCGACGAGTGCCTGGCCGACCGGCCGCTCGCCGCGTTCCTGCTCTTCTCGTCCGTCTCCGGGACGTGGGGCAGCGCCGGCCAGTGCGCGTACGGTGCCGGCAACTCGCTGCTCGACGCGCTCGCGGTGCACCGCCGGGACCGGGGGCTCGCCGCCACCGCCGTCGCCTGGACGGCGTGGGGCGGCGCCGACGGCATGGCCGCCAAGAACACCGCCACCGAGCAGTTGCACCGGATGGGCCTGCCCACCATCGACCCGCAGCGGGCCCTCGTCGCCCTCGACCGGGCGGTGCGCCGGTCCGCCCCCGGCGTCACCGTCGCCGACGTCGACTGGAGCCGCTTCCATCCGGCGTTCACCCTGACCCGGCCCAGCCCGTTCCTGTCCGAGCTGCCGCAGGTGCGGGCGCTCGTGGCGGCCGAGGCGGAGACCGCCGCCGCGCCCGCCGGTGCGACCGAGGCGCTGCGCCACCTGGCCGACCTGCCCGAGGCCGAGCAGGAGCGGGAGCTGCTCCGGATCGTCAACGAGCAGACCGCCCGGGTGCTCGGCCACGCCACCCCGGACGACCTGCGCGGCCGGCCGTTCAAGGACCTCGGCTTCGACTCGCTCACCGCCGTGGACTTCCGCACCAAGCTGAACGAGGCGACCGGGCTGCGGCTGCCGTCCACCCTGGTCTTCGACCACCCCACCCCGACCGACCTGGCCCGGCACCTGCGCGAGACGGCGTTCGGCGCGGACGCCGCCGTGCCGGCCGCGGTCGCGGTCGCCGTCGGCGCTGACGAGCCGATCGCGATCGTGGGCATGGCCTGCCGTTACCCGGGGGGTGCCGGCAGCCCCGAGGAGCTGTGGCGACTGGTCGCCGACGGCGTCGACGCCATCGGTCCGTTCCCCACCGACCGGGGTTGGGACGTCCCCGCCCCGGACAGCGGCTTCGCTCCCGCCGGCGGCTTCCTGTACGACGCGACCGGGTTCGACCCGGCGTTCTTCGGCATCTCCCCGCGCGAGGCCCTGGCCATGGACCCGCAGCAGCGGCTCACCCTGGAGGCGTCCTGGGAGGTCCTGGAGCGGGCCGGGCTCGACCCGACCGGCCTGAAGGGCAGCCGCACCGGCGTGTACGTCGGCGCGTCCACCTCCGGCTACGGGACCGGGCTGACCGAGGTGCCGGAGGGTACCGAGGGTTACCTGATGACCGGCGGGGCGCACAGCGTCATCTCCGGCCGGGTGGCGTACACCCTCGGCCTGGAGGGACCGGCGGTGACCGTGGACACCGCCTGCTCGTCGTCGCTGGTGGCGCTGCACCTGGCCGGCGAGGCGCTGCGCCGGGGCGAGTGCGACCTCGCCCTCGCCGGCGGTGTCGCGGTGATGGCCACCCCGGACACCTTCGCCGAGTTCGCCCGGCAGGGCGGCCTGGCCGGCGACGGCCGGTGCAAGTCGTTCGCCGCCTCCGCCGACGGCACCGGCTGGTCCGAGGGCGTGGGCATGCTGCTCGTCGAGCGGCTCTCCGACGCGCGGCGTAACGGCCACCGCGTCCTCGCCGTGCTGCGCGGTTCGGCGGTGAACCAGGACGGCGCGTCGAACGGGTTGACCGCGCCGAACGGCCCGTCGCAGCAGCGGGTGATCCGGCAGGCCCTGGCCAGTGCCCGGCTGTCGGCGGCCGACGTGGACGTGGTGGAGGCGCACGGCACCGGCACCACGCTGGGTGACCCGATCGAGGCGCAGGCGTTGCTGGCGACGTACGGCCAGGAGCGGGACGGGTCGGCGCCGCTGCTGCTGGGGTCGATCAAGTCGAACGTCGGTCACGCGCAGGCCGCCGCCGGTGTGGCCGGTGTGATCAAGATGGTGCAGGCGATGCGGCACGGGATCGTGCCGGCGACGCTGCACGTGGACGAGCCGTCGCCGCACATCGACTGGTCGGCCGGTGCGGTGGATCTGGTGACCGAGGCGACGCCGTGGCCGGTGGTGGACCGGCCGCGTCGGGCGGCGGTGTCGTCGTTCGGCATCTCCGGCACCAACGCGCACGTCATCGTCGAGCAGCCGGCGGACGAGGCGGAGCCCGAGGCCCCCGCCGCCGATCGGCCCACTGCGGGACTTGTCGGCGCGGGGCAGCTGGTGTGGCCGCTGTCCGCGCGGTCGGCCATCGCGCTGCGCGGCCAGGCGGAACGGCTTGCCCGGCACGTCCGTGAGCACGACGGGCTGGACCCGGCGGCGGTGGCCTGGTCGCTGGCCACCACCCGGGCCGCGCTGGAGCACCGCGCCGCCGTGGTCGGGGCGGGCACCGGCGACCTGCTCGCCGGCCTCGACGCGCTGGCGGCGGGTTCGCAGGCGAAGAGCGTCGTGTCGGGTGTGGCTGCCGATCATGGGCCTGGGGTGGTGTTCGTCTTCCCGGGGCAGGGTGGTCAGTCGGTACGGTTGGCCGCTGGTCTGGTGGGCCGCTGTCCGGTGTTCGACGCCCGGCTGGCGGAGTGTCAGCGGGCGTTCGCGCCGTACCTGGACGTCGACGTCGTGTCGTTGTTGACCAGTGACGACGAGTCGTGGTTGGACCGGGTGGAGGTGTTGCAGCCGGTCCTGTTCGCGGTGGGTGTCGCCCTGGCGGAGGTGTGGCGGCACGCCGGCGTGACCCCGCAGCTGGTGATCGGTCATTCGCAGGGTGAGATCGCGGCGGCCTGCGTGGCGGGTGTCCTGTCGCTGGAGGACGCGGCGCGGGCGGTGATCCTGCGGGCCCGCGCGCTCGCCACGCTGGCCGGCACCGGGGCGATGGCGGCGGTGGACCTGCCGGCCGGGGAGGTCGCCGCGCGTCTGGTCGACTTCCCCGAGGTGGTTGTCGGGGTGCGGAACGGGCCGGCGACGGTGGTGGTCTCCGGTCCGCCGGAGCAGGTGGCGGAGCTGGTGGAGACGTTCCGGGCCGAGGGGGTGCGGGCGCGGCCGATCCGGTTCAACTACGCGTCGCACTCCCCGGCGGTGGAGCGCATCCGCGAGCGGATGCTGGCCGACCTGGCGGGGCTTGCCCCGCAGGCGGGGCACACGCCGCTGGTCTCCACCCTGACCGGCGAGTGGGCCGACCCGACCGTCATGGACGGCGGCTACTGGTACGAGAACCTGCGGAACCCGGTGCGGTTCGACGCGGCGGTGCGGGTGGCGGTCGAGGCGGGGTTCACGACGTTCGTGGAGGTGTCGGCGCATCCGGTGTTGACGATGCCGGTGACGGCGATCCTGGAGGACGTCGGCGTCGACGGTCACGCGTTGGGGACCCTGCGGCGGGGTGAGGACGACGCGGCGCGGTTGCTGACGAACCTGGCCACCGCGCACACGATCGGTCTGCCCGTGGACTGGACGAAGGTGCTCACCCCGGCACCGACCGTCGACCTGCCCACGTACGCGTTCGGGCGGGACCGGTACTGGCTGTCGCGTGGCGGCGCCGGTCGGGCCGGGCTGCCGTCGGTGGGTCTCGACGCCGTGGACCATGCGCTGCTCAGCGCCGTGGCCGACCTGCCCGGCGACGACGGCCTGCTGTTCACCGGGCGGATCTCGCTGGCCAGCCACTCGTGGCTGGCCGACCACGCCGTGCTCGGCACCGTGCTGCTGCCCGGCACCGCCCTGGTCGAGTTGGCGTCCTGGAGCGGTCGGACCGTGGACACCGCCCACGTGACGGAACTGGTGCTGGAGGCACCGCTCGTCGTCCCGCCGACGGGCGGCGTCGACCTGCGGGTCCGCGTCGGCCCGGCCGACGGCGACGGCTGCCGGTCGGTGACCGTCCACTCGTACGTCGACGAGGGCACCGACCGGCCGGGGGCGGCCCGGCAGTGGCAGCGGCACGCCGCCGGCCTGCTCGCCCCCACCCGGGCGGTGACTGTGGCCCCGGCCGGCGCCTGGCCGCCCGCCGACGCCGAGCCGATCCCGCTGGACACGCTCTACCCGCACCTCGCCGAGCAGGGCTACCACTACGGCCCCGTCTTCCGGGCGCTGCGCGCGGCCTGGCGGCACGGCGACGACATCCTGGCCGAGGTGGCGCTGGACGCCGACGCGGGCACCACCGACGCCGTCGGGTTCTCGGTGCACCCGGCGCTGCTCGACGCCGCCCTGCACGCCATCGGCGCCAGCGCCCTCGGCCGCGCCGAGGACGCCCCGTCGCCGTCCGGCGCGGCGCAGCCCGGACTGCCGTTCTCCTGGACCGGGCTGGCCGTCGCGCCCACCCGGGCCCGCGAACTGCGGGTGCGGCTCACCGCGACCGAGGGATCGGTGGCGGCGACCGTCACCGACACCGGCGGCACGCCGGTCGCCTCCCTCGACGCCCTCGTCCTGCGGCCGATCAGCTCCGACCAGCTCAACGCGGCCCGTCGTGCGGCCAACCGGTCGCTGCACCGGCTCGACTGGATCGCCCCCGAGCCGGGGACGGACCGGTCCGCCCGTATCGCCGTGCTCGGCGACGCCGAGGGCTGGCCGGGCATCGAGTCGTACCGGGACCTGGCCGAACTGGTGGCGGCCGTGGCCGGCGGGGCGGCCGTGCCCGACGCGGTGGTCGTCACCTGCGTGGGGCAGCGCACCGACGAGCCGAGCCCGGCACGGGCCGCGCACCTGGTCAGCCACGAGACGCTGGCGCTGGCGCAGGACTGGCTCAGCCGGGAACCGCTGGCCGACGCCCGGCTCGTCCTGGTCACCCGGGGTGCGGTCTGCGTCGACGGCGACGACCGGCCCGCCGACCTGCCCGCCGCCACGGCGTGGGGCCTCGTCCGCTCCGCCCAGTCGGAGAACCCGGGCCGGTTCGTGCTGCTCGACCTCGACGACGACCCCCGTTCGGCGGTCGCGCTGCCGGCGGCGCTGGCCACCGGGGAACCGCAGCTCGCTGTCCGGGCCGGACACCTGCGGGTGCCCCGACTGGTCCGGACCGGACCGCCGCCGCAGGACCGGCCGACGCCCGACCTGTCCGGCGGCACCGTCCTGGTCACCGGCGCCTTCGGCGCGCTCGGCCGGCTGGTCGCCCGGCACCTGGTCACCCGGCACGGGGTGCCCCGGCTGCTGCTGGTCAGCCGCAGCGGCGCCGACGCACCCGGCGCGGCGGACCTCGTCGCCGAACTGACCGGGCTCGGCGCCGCCGCCCAGGTCGTCGCCGCCGACGTCACCGACCGCGACGCCCTCGCCGTGCTGCTCGACGAGATCCCCGCCGACCGGCCGCTGGTCGGCGTCGTGCACGCCGCCGGCATCCTCGACGACGGGGTGCTGCCGGCGCTCACCCCGGCCCGGTTCGACACCGTCCTCGGGCCGAAGGTGGACGCCGCCTGGCACCTGCACGAGCTGACCGAGAAGCTGGACCTCGCCGCCTTCGTGCTGTTCTCCTCCGCGTCCGGGCTGTTCGGCGGCCCCGGCCAGGCCAACCACGCCGCCGCGAACGCCTTCCTCGACGCGCTCGCCCACCACCGGCGGGCGAGCGGGCTGGCCGTCACCTCGATGGCGTGGGGGCCGTGGGCCAACCCCGACGAGCCCGGCGGACCGCAGGGGCACGTCGACGAGCAGCGGATGAGCCGGGCCGGCTTCCACCCGCTGGACGCCGACGAGGGCATGGAGCTGTTCAGCGAGGGGCTGCGCTTCGGTGACGCGGTGGTCGTGCCGGTGAGCCTGGACCACGGGCTGCTCGGCCGGCTCGGCCCGGCGCTGCCCCGGCTGCTGCACGGCCTGGTCCGCCCGGCCGGGGCCGCCCCGGCCACGGCGACTCCGGCGGCCGACGCGGCGACCGCGCTGCGCGACACCCTCGCCGCCACCCCGGAGTCGGAGCGGGACCGGGTGCTGTCCGACCTGGTCCGCACCCACGCGGCGGCGGTGCTCGGCTACTCCTCGATCCGCGACATCGACGAGGAGAAGGGCTTCGTGGAGCTGGGCTTCGACTCGCTGACCGCGGTGGAGTTCCGCAACCGGCTCACCGCCGCCACCGGGCTGCGCCTGCCGTCCACCCTGATCTACGACCGGCCGACCACCGGCGCGATGGTCGCCCACCTGCGCGGCGCGCTGCTCGCCGAGCGGACCACCAGCGCGCTGTCCGTGCTGGGCGAGCTGAACAAGCTGGAGACCGCCATGCGCGCGGTCGCCGTCGACGACACCGACCGCACCGCCGTCGCCGCCCGGCTGCGGGAACTGCTGTCGCTGTGGACGTACGCCGAGGCCGGCGCCGACGACGCCGCCACGGGTGACGGCAACCTCAGCACCGCCAGCGCCGAGGAGCTGTTCAGCCTTCTCGACGACGAGCTCGGATCGGCCTGACCCCGGATGCCCCGGATCTCTGACCACGATACGGAGTGGCTCGATGCCCACTGAGGAAGAGTTCCTCGACTACCTCCGGCGCGCCACGGCGGACCTGCGTGAGGCGCGGCGGCGCGTGCGCGAGGTGGAGGCGAAGGACCGCGAGCCGATGGCCATCGTCGGCATGGCCTGCCGCTACCCGGGTGGCGTCCAGAGCCCGGACGAGCTGTGGCAGCTGGTCGCCGACGGCCGGGACGGGGTGGGAGACTTCCCGACCGACCGGGGCTGGGACCTGGAACGCCTCTTCTCCGTGGACCCGGACA
The DNA here is from genome assembly GCF_014680085.1 of Micromonospora sagamiensis. NCBI lineage: Bacteria > Bacillati > Actinomycetota > Actinomycetes > Micromonosporales > Micromonosporaceae > Micromonospora > Micromonospora sagamiensis. The sequence goes on from NZ_AP023438.1 coordinate 5,767,954, forward strand.
ACCCGGGCACCTCGTACACCGACAAGGGTGGCTTCCTCTACGAGGCCACCGAGTTCGACCCGGCCTTCTTCGGCATCTCGCCGCGGGAGGCCCTCGCCATGGACCCGCAGCAGCGGTTGCTGCTGGAGAGCGCCTGGGAGGCGTTCGAGTCCGCCGGTCTCGACCCGCAGCGGCTGCGCGGCAGCCGCACCGGGGTGTTCGCCGGGGTGATGTACCACGACTACGCCTCCCGGGTGCTGGACCTGCCCGAGGGCGTGGAGGGGTACCTGGGCACCGGCAACTCCGGCAGCGTCGTGTCGGGCCGGGTCGCGTACACGTTCGGCTTCGAAGGGCCGGCCGTCACCATCGACACGGCCTGCTCGTCGTCGCTGGTCGCCGTACACCTCGCCGTGCAGGCGCTGCGCCAGCGCGACTGCGACTTCGCCCTGGCCGGTGGCGTCACCGTGCTCTCCACCCCGGGCGTCTTCGCCGAGTTCTCCCGGCAGCGCGGGCTCGCCTCCGACGGGCGGTGCAAGTCGTTCGCCGCCGCCGCCGACGGCACCGGCTGGGCCGAGGGCGTCGGCGTGCTGCTGCTCCAGCGGCTCTCCGACGCCCAACGCGACGGTCGACGCATCTACGCGGTGGTCCGGGGCAGCGCGGTCAACCAGGACGGCGCCAGCAGCGGCCTGACCACCCCGAACGGCCCCAGCCAGGAGCGGGTGATCCGGCAGGCCCTGGCCAACGCCCGGCTCTCCCCGGCGGACGTGGACGTCGTCGAGGCGCACGGCACCGGCACCACCCTCGGCGACCCGATCGAGGCGCAGGCGCTGCTCGCCACGTACGGGCAGGACCGGGCCGGCGGGGAGCCGCTCTGGCTCGGCTCGGTGAAGTCCAACCTCGGCCACACCCAGGCCGCCGCCGGGGCCGCCGGCATCATCAAGATGGTCCTGGCGATGCGGCACGGCGTCCTGCCGCGCACCCTGCACGTCGACGAGCCGTCCCCGCACATCGACTGGTCGGCCGGCGACGTCGAGCTGCTCACCGACGCCCGCCCCTGGCCGGCGACCGGCCGGGAGCGGCGGGCCGCCGTGTCGTCGTTCGGCATCAGCGGCACGAACGCCCACGTCATCATCGAGCAGGCCCCCACGGTTGAGGAGCCCGAGCCGGCGACGCCGGCCGTCGCGCCGCCGCTGGTGCCGGTCCCGCTCTCCGCCCGCAGTCCCGAGTCCCTCGCCGCGCAGGCCCGCCGCTGGGCCGACCACCTGGCCGCCGACGACTCCGTCCGGCCGGTCGACGTCGCCGTGTCCGCGCTGCGCCGGTCCGGGCTGGACCGGCGGGCCGTGGTCCTCGCCGCTGACCGTGCCGACCTGCTCGCCGGGCTGCGCGCCCTCGCGGCCGGCGAGCCGGCTCCCGCCGTGGTCACCGGCACCGCCACCGGCCGGGGCCGGGTCGCGTTCCTCTTCTCCGGCCAGGGCGCCCAGCGCGCCGGCATGGGCCGCGAGCTGTACGCCGCGTTCCCCGTCTTCGCGTCCGCGTTGGACGAGGTCTGCGCGCAGCTCGACCCGCACCTGCCCCGGCCGTTGCGCGAGGTGCTGTTCGCTCCGGCGGACTCGGCCGAGGCCGCCCTGCTGAACCAGACGGTCTTCACCCAGGCCGGGTTGTTCGCCGTCGAGGTGGCCCTGTTCCGGCTCGCCGGGTCGTTCGGGCTCGTCCCCGACTTCCTGGTCGGCCACTCGATCGGCGAGCTGGCCGCCGCGCACGTCGCCGGGGTGCTCACCCTCGCCGACGCCGCCGCGCTGGTCGCCGCCCGGGGCCGGCTCATGCAGGCCCTGCCGGACGGCGGGGCGATGCTCGCCGTCGGCGCCGACGAGGCGGCCGTGGCCGAGTCGCTGGCCGGCGTCGCCGGTCGGATCGACATCGCCGCCGTCAACGGCCCTACCGCCGTGGTCGTCTCCGGCGACGCCGAGGCCGTCGACGAGGTGGCCGCGCTCTGGTCCGGCCGGGGCGTGCCCACCCACCGGCTCCGGGTCAGCCACGCCTTCCACAGCGCCCTGATGGACCCGATGCTCGCCGAGTTCGCGGCGGTCGCGGAGAAGCTGACGTTCCGGCCGCCCACCGTGCCGATCGTGTCGAACCTGACCGGCCGGATCGCCGAGCCGGAGCAGCTGTGCAGCCCCGGCTACTGGGTGCGCCACGTCCGGGAGGCCGTACGCTTCGCCGACGCCGTCGACCACCTGGCCGGGGCCGGCGTCGGCACGTACGTGGAGCTGGGCCCCAACGGCGTGCTCACCGCCATGGCGCAGAGCTGCCTCACCGACCCGGCGGCGGTGCTGGTGCCGCTGTCCCGCAAGGACCGGCCCGAGCCCCGTGCCGTCCTGGAGGCCCTCGCCCAGCTGCACGCCGACGGTCTCGCCGTCGACTGGGACGCCCTGCTCGCCGGTGCCGGCGCCCGCCGGGTCGACCTGCCCACGTACGCGTTCGCGCACGAGCGGTACTGGCTGGAGCCGGTCGGCCGGCTCGCCGACGTCTCCGGCGCCGGCCTGGGCGCGGCCGGGCACCCGCTGCTCGGCGCGGCGGTCTCCGTCGCCGGTGAGGACATGGTGCTGCTCACCGGCCGGCTGTCGCTGGCCACCCACCCGTGGCTGGCCGACCACGCGGTCTCCGGCGCGGTGGTGCTGCCCGGCACCGCGCTGATCGAACTCGCGGTGCGGGCCGGCGACGAGATCGGCGTCTCCCGGGTACGGGAGCTGACCGTCGCCGCGCCGCTGACCCTGCCCGCCACCGGCGGCACCCGGGTGCAGGTGCGTGTCGGCCCCGCCGACGACGCCGGTGCCCGCGCGGTGACCGTGCACGCCCAGGCCGAGGAGGACCCGGACGCCGGCTGGGTGCGGCACGCCGAGGGCGTGCTCGAACCCGCCGCCGCCGACGAGCCCGGCCTCGGGGCGTGGCCGCCGGCCACCGCGACCGAGGTGGCGCTGGACGACTGGTACGACGCGCTGGCCGGGCGCGGCCTGACCTACGGGCCGGCGTTCCAGGGGTTGCGCCGGCTGTGGACCGGCGACGGCGAGGTGTACGCCGAGGTCGCCCTGCCGGAGGACGTCGCGGAGACGGCGGGCGGCTTCGCGGTGCACCCGGCGCTGCTCGACGCCGCTCTGCACCCCATCGGGCTGCTGCTGGCCGGTGAGGGCGGTGGCCCCCGGGTGCCGTTCGCGTTCCAGGGCGTCCAGGTCCACGCGTCCGGCGCGTCGGCGCTGCGCGTCCGGCTGACCGCCGAGGGCTCCGCGGTACGACTGGTCGCCGCCGACGGCGCGGGCGCCCCCGTCGTGTCGGTGGACACCCTGGTCCTGCGGGAGATGACCGGCCTGGCCGCCCCCGGCGCCGCGGCCCGGTCGATGTTCGAGGTCGCCTGGCAGGCCGAGGAGGTCACGCCCGTCGACGACCTGTCCGGCTGGGCGCTGCTCGCCGGCCCGGACCAGTCCAACCCGGCCGACCTGCCCGCGTACGCCGACGTGGCGGCCGTGCTGGCCGCCGCGACCGACCCCGGGTCGCTGCCGCGCACCCTGGTGCTGCCGGTGGCCGCCCCGTCCGGCGTGGACGTGCCGGAGTCCGTCCGGGCGGTCGCCTCGGACGTGCTCGCGGCGGTGCAGGCGTGGCTGGCCGCCGACGCCCTCGCCGACTCCCGGCTGGTGGTGCTGACCCGGGGCGCGGTGGTGGCCCGGGACGCCGACCAGCTCGCCGACCTGGCCGGCGCGGCCGTGTGGGGCCTGCTCCGGTCGGCCCAGTCCGAGCATCCGGAGCGCATCGTCCTGGCCGACCTCGACCGGGACCCGGACACCGCCACGCTCGCCGTACTGGCCGGCGTCGTCGCCGACCTGCCGCCCACCGGCGGTCAGGTGGCGCTGCGCGCCGACGCGGTGCTGACCCCCCGCCTCGTCCGCGCCGCGCTGCCGCCGGCCGCGGACGCGCCCACCGTCGGCGACGGCACGGTGCTGGTGACCGGCGGCACCGGGGCACTGGGCGCCCTCGTCGCGGAGCACCTGGTCACCGCGCACGACGTGCGGTCGCTGCTGCTGGTGTCCCGGCAGGGCCCGGCCGCCCCCGGCGCGGACGCGCTCGCCGAGCGGCTGACCGGCCTCGGCGCCCGGGTCGAGGTGGTCGCCGCCGACGTCACCGACCGGGACCGGGTGGCCGCGCTGGTCGCGGGCGTCCCCGGACGGCTGGCCGGCGTGGTGCACACCGCCGGCGTGCTCGACGACGGCGTGGTCTCGGCGATCAGCCCGGAGCGGCTGGCCGGCGTCCTAGCCCCCAAGGCCACCGCCGGCTGGTGGCTGCACGAGGCCACGCGCGACCTGGACCTCGACCTGTTCGTGCTGTTCTCGTCCGTGGCGGGCGTCCTCGGCTCCCCGGGCCAGGCCGCCTACGCCGCCGCGAACACGTTCCTCGACGCCCTCGCCGCGCAGCGCCGTCAGGCGGGCCTGCCGGCGGTCAGCCTGGCGTGGGGCATGTGGGACACCCCCGGCATGGCCGCGTCCGTGTCCGAGGCCGACCGGGCCCGGTCGGCGCGGGCCGGCCTGACCCCGATGAGCGCCCGGACGGGTCTGGAGTTGCTCGACACCGCCGTGGCCGTGGGCCGGGCCGCGCTCGTGCCCGCCGTCATCGACGTTCCGGCGATGCGGTCGCAGGTCGTCGCCGGGCGGGTGCCGTCGCTGCTGCGGGCGCTGCTGGGCGCGGTCCCCGCCCGCCGGCAGGCCGGCAAGGGCAGTTGGGCCGACCGGCTGGCCGGCCTGGCCCCCCAGGAGGCCCGCGACCAGGTCGACGCCCTCGTGCGGGGCCTCGTCGCCCAGGTGCTCGGCCACGGTGGCGCGGAGGCGGTGCCGGCGGACCGGGCGTTCCGGGAGCTGGGCTTCGACTCCCTGACCGCCGTCGACCTGCGCAACCGGATCAACGCGGCGACCGGCCTGCGGCTCGCCTCGACGCTGGTCTTCGACTACCCGACCCCGCAGATCCTGGCCGCCCAGGTGTACGCCGAGCTGGCCGGCGGCCAGGGCGCCACGGCCCCGGCGACCGAGGTGGTGACCGGCACCCGACTCGACGAGCCGATCGCGATCGTCGGCATGGCGTGCCGGTACCCGGGTGGGGTGGACAACCCGGACCAGCTGTGGGAGCTGCTGTCCACCGGTGGGGACGGGATCAGCGACTTCCCGGCCGACCGGGGCTGGGACCTGGAGTCGCTGTTCGACCCGGACCCGAACAGCAGCGGCACGACGTACACCCGGCACGGCGGGTTCCTGTACGGGGCGGCCGAGTTCGATCCGGGCTTCTTCGGCATCAGCCCGCGTGAGGCCCTGGCGATGGACCCGCAGCAGCGGTTGCTGCTGGAGGCGTCCTGGGAGACGTTCGAATCCGCCGGGCTGGACCCGGTGCGACTGCGCGGCAGCCGTACCGGCGTGTTCGCGGGCGTGATGTACCACGACTACGCCTCGCGGCTGCTCGACCTGCCCGCCGAGGTGGAGGGCTACATCGGCACCGGGACGTCGGGCAGCGTCCTGTCGGGTCGGGTGGCGTACACGTTCGGCCTCGAAGGCCCGGCGGTCACCGTCGACACGGCGTGCTCGTCGTCGCTGGTCGCCCTGCACCTGGCGGTGCAGGCGCTGCGGTCGGGGGAGTGTGACCTGGCGCTGGCCGGTGGTGTGACGGTGATGGCGACGCCGGGGACGTTCATCGAGTTCTCGCGGCAGCGGGGTCTGTCGGCCGACGGTCGGTGCAAGTCGTTCGCGGCGTCCGCCGACGGCACCGGCTGGGGTGAGGGTGTGGGTGTGCTGCTGGTGCAGCGGCTCTCCGACGCTCAGCGGGAGGGCCGGCGGATCTACGCCGTGGTCCGGGGCAGCGCGGTCAACCAGGACGGCGCGTCGAACGGGTTGACCGCGCCGAATGGTCCGTCGCAGCAGCGGGTGATCCGGCAGGCGCTGGCGAACGCGCGGTTGACCACTGCTGATGTGGACGCGGTGGAGGCGCACGGTACGGGTACGACCCTGGGTGACCCGATCGAGGCGCAGGCGCTGCTGGCCACGTACGGGCAGGAGCGGCCGGAGGATCGGCCGCTGTTGCTCGGGTCGATCAAGTCGAACATCGGGCACACGCAGGCTGCGGCCGGGGTGGCCGGTGTGATCAAGATGGTGCTGGCGATGCGGTACGGCCTGGTGCCGCCGACGTTGCACGTGGACGAGCCGTCCCCGCACGTGGACTGGAGCGCCGGGGCGGTGGCGTTGGCGACGGAGCCGACGCCGTGGCCGGCGGTGGACCGGCCGCGTCGGGCGGCGGTGTCGTCGTTCGGTATCTCCGGCACCAACGCCCACGTCGTGCTGGAGCAGGCCCCGGAGTCCACCGTCGTCACCGAGTTCCATCCGGGCGTCGCCGCCGACGCCGGGCTCGTCCCGCTGGTGCTGTCCGCCACCGACCGGGCCGCACTGCGGGAGCAGGCCGTCCGGCTGCGGTCGCACCTCGCCGCGCACCCCGAGATCGAACCGGCCGAGGTGGCGTACGCCCTCGCGACCACCCGCTCGGCGTTCCCGCACCGGGCCGTCGTGCTCGGCCAGGACCAGGCCGAGCTGACCCAGGGCCTGACCGCGCTCGCCAAGGGCGAAACCGTCCCCGCCGTGGTGACCGGCACGGCCCTGCGCAACACCAACCCCGTCTTCGTCTTCTCCGGGCACGGCTCGCAGTGGCCCGGCATGGCCGCCGAGCTGCTGGCCGACTCGCCGGTCTTCGCCGCGTCCATCGCCGAGTGCGAGGCCGTCCTCGCACCCTGGGTCGACTGGTCGCTGACCGACGTGCTGCGCGGCGCCGACGACGCCCCGCCGCTGGTCGCCTCCGGCGTCGTGCAGCCGACCCTGTGGGCGGTGATGGTCTCCCTGGCCCGGGTGTGGCGCTCGCTCGGCGTACGGCCGGCCGCGGTGGTCGGGCACTCCCAGGGGGAGATCGCCGCCGCCTGCGTGGCCGGCGCCCTCTCCCTCGAGGACGCCGCCCGGATCGTCGCCCTGCGCAGCCAGGTGCTCGCCGACATCGCCGGCCGGGGCGGGATGCTGTCGATCTCCCTGTCCGCCGACCGGGTCCGTGAGCTGCTGACGCGGTGGGACGGCCGGCTCACCGTGGCCGTCGTCAACGGTCCCGGTTCGGTCGTGGTCGCCGGCGACCCGGACGCCCTCGCCGAGCTGGCTGCCGCCTGCGACGCCGACGACGTGCGCACCCGCCACCTCGACGTCGACTACGCCTCCCACTCCCCGCACGTCGAGGCCGTCCGGGACCGGCTCCTGACCAGCCTCGGCGGGATCACCGCCCGCCCCGCCGAGCTGACGTTCTACTCCGCGCTCACCGGCGAGCAGACCGACACCACCACCCTCGACGCCGGCTACTGGTACCGCAACCTGCGCGAGACGGTGAACTTCGAACAGGCGGTGCGCAGCCTGCTCGCCGACGGCCACCAGGTCTTCCTGGAGGTCGGCCCGCACCCGGTGCTCAGCTTCGGCATGCAGGAGACCATCGACTCCGTCGAGCACGAGGCCGCCGTGGTGAACACCCTGCGCCGGGGCGCGGGCGGTTGGCACCGCATCCTCACCGCCCTGGCGGAGCTGCACGTCCACGGCGTCGACGCGGACTGGACCGCCGTCTGCGGCGTCGGCACCGGCCCCGCCGTGCCACTGCCCACGTACGCCTTCCACCGGCAGCGGTACTGGCCCGAGGCGCCGGTGCGGACCGGCCCGGCCGCCACCGCCGAGGACCCCGTCGACCGCCAGTTCTGGGACGCCGTCGAGCGGTCCGACGCCGACGCGCTGGCCGCCGCCATGCGCATCGACGAGACCGGGGTACGGGCGCTCGGCGAGGCACTGCCGGTGCTGTCCGAGTGGCGGCAGCGCCGCCGCGACGAGTCCACGGTGGACGCCTGGCGGTACCGGGTGCACTGGAAGCCGCTGCCCGCCGCGTCGTCCGCCCGGCTGGGCGGGACCTGGCTGCTCGTCGCGCCGGCCGCGTACGCGGGCCACGCGCTGGTCGGGCAGACCATCCAGGCACTCGGTGAGGCCGGCGCGGACGTCGTACCGATGACCGTCGGCGACCCGGACCGCGTGGCGCTCGCCGGGCAGCTCGCCGACCTCGACGTCGCCGTCACCGGTGTGTTCTCCCTGCTCGCCCTCGACGAGGCCGACCACCCGGACCGCCCGGTCGTGTCCGCCGGGCTCGCCGGCACCCTCGTCCTCGTGCAGGCTCTCGGTGACGCCGGGATCGTCGCACCGCTGTGGTGCGCCACTCGGGGCGCCGTCTCCACCGGCCGGGCCGACCCGCTCGACCGTCCCCGGCAGGCCATGGTCTGGGGCCTCGGCCGGGTCGCCGCCCTGGAACACGTCGACCGCTGGGGCGGCCTCGTCGACCTGCCGGCCGTCCTGGACCGGCGCGCCCGGGGCCGGCTCGCCGTCGCCCTCGCCGGCGTCGGGCACGAGGACCAGATCGCGGTACGCACCTCCGGCCTGTTCACCCGCCGGCTCGTCCGCGCCGGCGCGGAGACCCCGCCGGACGCCGCCGGGTGGCGTCCCGCCGGCACCGTCCTGGTCACCGGCGGCCTCGGCTCGATCGGCGCGCACGTGGCCCGGTGGCTGGCCCGCGACGGCGCGTCCCACCTGGTGCTGACCAGCCGGCAGGGCTCGGCGGCACCCGGCGCGGCCGAGCTGGAGGCGGAGCTGACCGCCCTCGGCGTGACCGTGACGGTGGTGGCCTGCGACGTGACCGACCGCGACTCGCTGCACGCCCTGGTCGACCGGCTCGCCGGTCAGGACGTCCGGATCGACGCGGTCTTCCACGCCGCGGGCGTCGCCCACGCCGGCCCGCTCGCCGGCACCGACCTGGCCGAACTCGCCGACGGCCTGCACGCCAAGGTGGCCGGCGCGGTCAACCTCGACGAGGCGTTCGGCGACGTGGCCGCCTTCGTGCTCTTCTCCTCCGGCGCGGGCGTCTGGGGCGGCGGCTTCCAGGGCGGTTACGCCGCGGGCAACGCCTTCCTCGACGCCCTCGCCGAGGACCGTCGTCGCCGTGGCCTCCGCGCCACCGCCGTGGCCTGGGGTGCCTGGGACGGCGGCGGGATGATGGAGGCCGAGGGCGCCGACCAGATGTTCCGCTCCGGCGTCCGCCCGATGCGTCCCGACCTGGCCGTCGCCGTCCTCGCCCAGGCCCTCGCGCACGACGAGGTCACCCTCGCCGTCGCCGACATCGCCTGGGACCGGTTCCACCAGACCTACGCGCTGACCCGCCCCCGGCCGCTGATCGAGGACGTCCCCGAGGTCGCCCGGCTCGTCGCCGCCCGCGCCCGGGACGACGACGAGCCCGCCGAGGCGTCCCCGCTGCGTGCCCGGCTCGCCGGGCTGGCCGAGCCGGAACGCCGCCGCACCCTGCTGGAGCTGGTGCGGATGCACGCCGCGGCCGTGCTCGGGCACGCCTCCGCCGAGGCGATCGGCGCCGACCGGCCGTTCCGCGAGATCGGCTTCGACTCGCTCAGCGCCGTGGAGATGCGCAACCGGCTCGGCGAGGCGGTCGGGCTGAAGCTGCCCGCCACGCTGGTCTTCGACCGGCCCACCCCGGCACTGCTCGCCGGATGGCTGGCCGACCGCATCCTCGGCGTCACCGAGCAGGCGCCCGCCGCCGCCCGGGCCGTCGCCGCCCTGGACGAGCCGGTCGCCATCGTCGCGATGAGCTGCCGCTACCCCGGCGGCGTGGCCAGTCCGGAGGACCTGTGGCGGCTCGTCGCCGAGGGCCGGGACGCCATCGGCCCGTTCCCCGCCGACCGGGGCTGGGACCTCGACGCCATCTACGACCCCGACCCCGACGCCCCGGGCACCTCGTACGCCCGGGAGGGCGGCTTCCTCGCCGACGCCGGGGGCTTCGACGCCGGCCTGTTCGGCATCTCGCCCCGCGAGGCGCTGGTGATGGACCCGCAGCAGCGGCTGCTGCTGGAGACCGGGTGGGAGCTGTTCGAGCGGGCCGGCATCGCCCCCGCCGACATGCGGGAAACCAGCACCGGCGTCTTCGTCGGCACCAACGGCCAGGACTACGCGACCCTGCTCATGGCCGCGCGGGCGGAGACCGAGGGCTACCAGGCCACCGGCAACGTCGCGGCGGTGCTCTCCGGCCGCCTCTCCTACACCTTCGGCCTCCAGGGGCCGGCGGTCAGCGTCGACACCGCCTGCTCGTCGTCGCTGGTGGCGCTGCACCTGGCCGTGCAGTCGCTGCGGGCCGGTGAGTGCGACATGGCGGTCGCCGGCGGGGTGACCGTGATGGCGACCCCCGGTCCGTTCCTGGAGTTCGCCCGGCAGCGCGGCCTCGCCGCCGACGGGCGGTGCAAGTCGTTCGCCGGGGCCGCCGACGGCACCGGCTGGGGCGAGGGCGTCGGGCTGGTGCTCCTCCAGCGCCTCTCCGACGCCCGCCGGGACGGCCGGCGGGTCCTCGCCGTGGTGCGCGGTTCCGCCACCAACCAGGACGGCGCGTCCAACGGGCTCACCGCCCCGAACGGGCCCGCCCAGCAGCGGGTCATCCGGCAGGCCCTGGCCAACGCCGGGCTCACCCCGGCCGACGTGGACGCCGTCGACGGGCACGGCACCGGCACCCGGCTCGGCGACCCGATCGAGGCGCAGGCGCTGCTCGCCACGTACGGGCAGGACCGGCCCGCGGACCGGCCGCTGCTGCTCGGTTCGGTCAAGTCGAACCTCGGTCACACCCAGGCCGCCGCCGGCGTCTCCGGTGTGATCAAGATGGTGATGGCGCTCCAGCACGACCTGCTCCCGCCGACCCTGCACGTCGACGAGCCCACGCCGCAGGTGGACTGGTCGGAGGGCACCGTCACGCTGCTCACCGAGCCCACCCCGTGGCCGGGGGTGGACCGGCCGCGCCGGGCGGCGATCTCCGCCTTCGGGGTGAGCGGCACCAACGCCCACGTCATCCTCGAACAGGCCCCGCCCGCCGAGGCCGACGCGCCCGACGCCGGGCGACCGGCCGCGCTGCCGCTGCTGCCCTGGGCGGTCTCCGGCAACGACGAGGACAGCCTGCGCGCCCAGGCGGCCCGGCTCGCCGACTGGGCGTCCGTGACGCCCGCCGCCGACCCCGTCGCCGTCGCCCGGGCCCTGGCCACCGGCCGGTCCCACCTGCGGCACCGCGCGGTGCTGCTCGCCGCCGACCCGGACGGGTACCTGGCCGGGCTGCGGGCGCTCGCCGCCGGGCAGACCCACCCGAGCCTCACCCGGGACGTCGCCGGGTCCGGCGGCACCGTCGCCGTGCTCTTCTCCGGGCAGGGCGCGCAGCACGCCGGGATGGGCCGCGAGCTGTACCGGGCGTTCCCCGCGTTCGCCGAGGCCCTCGACGAGGTCTGCCAGCACCTCGACGCCCACCTGCCCCGGCCGCTGAAGACCGTGCTCTTCGCCGACGAGGGCAGCGCCGAGGCCGAGCTGCTCGACCAGACCGTCTTCACCCAGGCCGGGCTCTTCGCCGTCGAGGTGGCGCTGCACCGGCTCCTGGCCGGCTGGGGCGTCCGCCCCGACCTGGTCGCCGGGCACTCCGTGGGGGAGATCGCCGCCGCGCACGTGGCCGGCGTGCTCACCCTGCCGGACGCCTGCGCCCTGGTCGGCAACCGGGGCCGGCTCATGCAGGCCCTCCCGGCCGGCGGCGGGATGCTCGCCGTCGCCGCCGGTGAGGCCGAGGTCACCGACACCCTCGCCCCGTACGCCGACCGGGTGGCGATCGCCGCCGTCAACGGACCGGCCGCCGTGGTGCTCTCCGGTGCCGACGCCACGCTCACCGAACTGGCCGGGCGCTTCGCCGCGATCGGCGTACGCACCAAGCGGCTCAACGTCAGCCACGCGTTCCACAGTCCGCTGATGGAACCGATGCTGGCCGAGTTCGCCGCCGTCGCGGCCACCCTCGACTACGCCCCGCCGACCGTGCCGCTGGTGTCCAACCTGACCGGCCGGGTCGCCGACCCCGACCTGGTCTGCACCCCGGACTACTGGGTGCGGCACGTGCGGGAGGCGGTCCGGTTCGCCGACACCGTCACCCACCTGCGCGACCTCGGGGTCGGCACCCTGCTGGAGGTCGGCCCGGACACCGTGCTCACCGCGCTGGCCGCCGACGCGCTGCCCGAGGGCGGCCCGCTCGTCACCGGGACGCAGCGCCGTGGCCGGGGCGAGGTGGCGACGCTGCTCGGCGCGCTGGCCCGGCTGCACTGCCACGGCGTACCCGTCGACTGGGCGGCGCTGCTGCCCGCCGTCGACCCGGTCGAGCTGCCCACGTACGCGTTCCGGCACCAGCGGTTCTGGCCCGTCGAGAACGGCGACGTGGTCGGCGCCGCCGCCCCGGTCGCCCCGGTGGCCGGCACCGCCGACGAGGCGTTCTGGCAGGCGGTGGCCGAGGGCGACGGCGACGGGCTGGCGGCCCGGTTCGGCGTCGACCCCGACCAGCCGCTGCGCGCCCAGCTGCCGACCCTCGCCGAGTGGCACCGCCGGCGGCAGTCCGACGCGCTGGTCGACGGCTGGCGCTACCGGATCACCTGGCCGCAGCGGCGGCTCACCGCCGGCGCGGCCACGGGGGACTGGCTGCTGGTCGTCCCGGCCGGCGCGGCGGCGGAGACCGCCGACCGGATCGCCGAGCTGGTCGGCGGGCACGGTGGCGACGTACGGACCGTCGCGGTCGACCCGGCGACGGTCACCCGGGCCGAGCTGGCCGGGCTGCTGCCCGCCGGCCCGCCCCGCCGGATCGTCTCGCTGCTCGCCCTGGACGAGCGACCCCACCCCGACCACCCGAACGTGCCCGCCGGGCTCACCGGCAACCTCACCCTCGTCCAGGCCGTCACCGACGCCGCGCCGGCCGGGCCGCTGTGGCTGCTCACCCGGCAGGCCGTGACCACCGGTCCCGGCGACCCGATCGCCCACCCCGCCCAGGCCACCACCTGGGGCCTCGGGCTGGTCACCGCCCTGGAACACCCCGCTCACTGGGGTGGCCTGCTCGACCTGCCGGCGGAGCTGGACGCCGCCGCCGGTGAGCACCTGCTGCGGGCGCTGACCAACACCGACGCCGAGGACCAGCTCGCCGTCCGCCCGCTCGGCACGCACCTGCGGCGGCTGGCCCGGGCGGCCCGCGCCGGTACGGCCGACGCCCCGGCCTGGCAGCCGCCGGACACCGTGCTCATCACCGGCGGCACCGGCGCCATCGGCCGGTACGCCGCCACCTGGCTCGCCCGGCACGGTACCCGGCGGCTGATCCTGGTCAGCCGACGCGGCGCGGACGCCCCCGGCGTCGCCGACACGGTTGCCGAGCTGGCCGAGATCGGCGCGCAGGTCACGGCGGTCGCCTGCGACCTGGCCGACCGGGACGCCGTCGCGGCCCTGGTCGACGGACTGCGCCGCGACGGCGAGACGGTGCGCGCCGTGGTGCACGCCGCCGGCGTCGGACGCCTCAACCCGGTCTCCGTGGTCACCACCGACGAGCTCGCCGACGTGGTCTCCGGCAAGACCGCCGGGGCCCGCCACCTCGACGAACTGCTCGACCCGGACGACCTCGAACTGGTCGTCTACTTCTCCTCCATCGCCGCGGCGTGGGGCGTCGGCGACCACGGCGCGTACGCCGCCGGCAACGCCTTCCTCGACGCCTGGGCGCAGTCCCGGCCCGCCGGCCGGGCCCGGGTGCTCTCGGTCAACTGGGGGCCGTGGGCCGGTGGCGGCATGGTCAGCGACGACCACGCCGTGGCGATGAGCCGGCGCGGGGTCTCCCTGCTCGACCGGGAGCCGGCGATGGCCGCCCTGCGCGCCGCCGTCGAGGGCGACGGGACGGTCCTCACCGTCGCCGACGTCGACTGGACGCGCTTCGCTCCGGTCTTCACCTCCGCCCGGCCCCGGCCGCTGATCACCGACCTGCCCGAGGTGGCGGCCCTGCGCGCCGGCCCCGACCCGGCCGCCGAGGGCGGCGAGGAGGTCCTCACCGCCCTGCGCAAGCGGCTCGCCGACCTCACCACCGCCGAGCAGAACCGGCTGCTGGTCGACCTGATCCGCGCCGCCGCCGCCGAGGTGATCGGCCACGACAGCCCGTACGCCCTGGAGGCCGACCGGCCGTTCCGGGACCTCGGCTTCGACTCGCTGACCGCCGTGGAGTTGCGCGGCCGGCTGGCGGGCGCCACCGGGCTCAATCCGCCCAGCTCGGTCGTGTTCGACTACCCGACCCCACAGGCCCTCGCCGAGCATCTGCGCGCCGAGCTGGTCAGCGAGGCGTCGGTGGAGGCGCTGCCCACGGTCGAGGAGCTTGATCGGCTGGAGGAGGCGCTCGCCCTGCGCGAGGCCGACGACCTCGGCCGGGTACGGATCACCATGCGGCTGCACCGGTTGCTGGAGCGCCTCGGCGCCGCCGAGCGGGGTGCCGGCGAGCGGCCCGACGAGGCCGCCGACGTGGCCGACCGGCTGCGTACGGCCAGCAACCAGGAGCTTTTCGATCTTTTGGACAGGGACCTCGGGCTTTCCTGAGGGCACGCGTCACGTACCGGCAGAGAACGAGGAAGTGAGACCAACCATGGCGAACGTGCCGGTGGAGAACGAGGGGCCGAAGCCGACCATGTCGGACGAGGAGCGGCTCCGCGAGTATCTGACGCGTGTCGTCGCCGAGCTGCACCAGACCCGCCAGCGGCTGCGTGAGGTCACCGCCGAGGAGTCCGAGCCGGTGGCCATCGTCGCCATGAGCTGCCGCTACCCCGGCGGCATCACCTCGCCGGAGGAGCTGTGGCGGTTCGTCTCGGCCGGCGGGGACGCCATCGGCGACTTCCCCGTCGACCGGGGCTGGGACCTCGACCGGCTGCACCACCCCGACCCCGACAACCCCGGCACCTCGTACACCGCGTCCGGCGGGTTCCTGAACGACGCCGGGCAGTTCGACGCGGCCCTGTTCGGCATCTCGCCCCGTGAGGCCGTCGCCATGGACCCGCAGCAGCGGCTGCTGCTGGAGGTCACCTGGGAGACGTTCGAGCGGGCCGGCATCGCGCCGCTGTCGCTGCGCGGCAGCCGTACCGGCGTCTTCATGGGCACCTCCGGCCAGGACTACGCCGCCGTCATGCACCGCGCCCCCGGCGTCGAGGGGTACGTCCTCACCGGCACCGCCGCCAGCGTCGTCTCCGGCCGGATCGCGTACACGTTCGGGCTCGAAGGGCCCGCGGTCACCGTGGACACCGCCTGCTCGTCGTCCTCGGTCGCCGTCCACCTCGCCTGCCAGGCCCTGCGCCAGCGCGAGTGCGGCCTGGCGCTGGCCGGCGGGGCCACCGTGCTGGCCACCCCCGGCCCGTTCGTCGAGTTCTCCCGGCAGCGCGGGCTCGCCGCCGACGGGCGGTGCAAGTCGTTCGCCGGTTCCGCCGACGGCACCGGCTGGGGCGAGGGCGTCGGTGTGCTGCTGCTCGAACGGCTCAGCGACGCCCGCCGCAACGGTCACCCGGTGCTCGGGATCATCCGCAGCTCCGCGGTCAACCAGGACGGCGCCAGCAACGGGCTCACCGCCCCCAACGGTCCCGCCCAGCAGCGGGTCATCCGGCAGGCGCTGGCCAGTGCGAAGCTCACCCCGGACCTGGTCGACGTCGTCGAGGCGCACGGCACCGGCACCACCCTGGGCGACCCGATCGAGGCGCAGGCGCTGCTCGCCACGTACGGCCAGGACCGGGGCGTGGGCGCTCCGCTGCTGCTCGGGTCGATCAAGTCCAACATCGGGCACACCCAGGCCGCCGCCGGCATCGCCGGGATCATCAAGATGGTCCAGGCCATGCGGAACGGCCTCGTCCCGGCCACCCTGCACGTCGACGAGCCCACCCCGCACGTCGACTGGACCGCTGGCGCGGTCGCCCTGGTCACCGAACCGACGCCGTGGCCGGCCGTCGACCGGCCACGCCGGGCCGCCGTCTCCTCGTTCGGGATGAGCGGCACCAACACCCACATCATCCTCGAACAAGCCGAGGACACCCCCGCCGACGCCGAACGGCCGGTCCTTCCCGCACCCGCGCCCGTGCTGCTCACCGGCCGTACCCGCACCGCACTGCGCCGTCAGGCCGAGCTCTGGTCGGGGTACGTCACCGGCGAGGCCGACCTGAGCCCGGCCGACGTCGCCTGGACCTCGGTGGTCTCCCGGTCGCCCCTCGAACACCGGGCGGTGGTCTTCGCCGCCGACCGGGACGAACTGGCCGCCGGGTTGACGGCGCTGGCCGACGGGCGGCCCAGGTCGGAGGTCGTCACGGGTGTCGCCGGCAACCCCGGTGAGGTGGCGTTCGTGTTCCCGGGTCAGGGTTCGCAGTGGGTGGGCATGGCCGCCGAACTGCTGGACACCGCGCCGGTGTTCGCGGAGAAGCTGGCCGCCTGCGCGGAGGCGCTGCGTCCGTACGTGGACTGGTCGCTGCTGGACGTGGTGCGGGGGGTGCCCGGGGCGGCGTCCCTGGACCGGGTGGACGTGGTGCAGCCGGCCCTGTTCGCGGTCGGGGTGTCCCTGGCGGCGCTGTGGGAGTCCCACGGGGTGCGCCCGTCGGCGGTGATCGGGCACTCGCAGGGTGAGATCGCCGCCGCGCACGTGGCGGGGGCGCTGACGCTGGAGGACGCGGCGGCGGTGGTGGCGCTGCGCAGTCGGGTCATCGCCGGCGTCGCCGGGGACGGCGGGATGGTCTCGGTGGCCACCACCGCCGAGGAGGCGACGGAGACGATCACGCGCTGGGACGGGCGGATCGCCCTCGCCGCCGTGAACGGGCCCACGTCCGTGGTCGTGTCCGGCGACGTCGCCGCCCTCGACGAGCTGGTGGCGCACTACGAGGCCCGGGAGATCCGGGTCCGGCGGGTGCCGGTGGACTACGCCTCCCACTCGGCGCACGTCGAGCCGTTGCGGGACCAGCTCGTGGAGCTGCTGGCCGGGTTGCGTCCGCGTACCGGCGAGGTGCGGTTCTGGTCGACGGTGGCGGGGGAGTGGCTGGACACGGCCGGTCTCGATGCCGGGTACTGGTATCGCAACCTGCGGCAGACGGTCCGTTTCGACGAGGCGGTGCGCGGTCTGCTCGCCGCCGGTTACGCCACGTTCGTCGAGGTCAGCGCCCATCCGGTGTTGACGATGGCGGTGCAGGAGGCCGTCGAGGTGGCCGCCGCCGACCCCGCCGTGGTCACGGTCACCGGCAGTCTGCGCCGTGGTGAGGGTGGTCTCGGCCGGTTCCACCGTGCCCTCGCGGAGGTCTACGTCGCGGGTGTGCCGGTCGACTGGCGGCCCGCGTTCGGCGGTCGCTCCGGATCCCTCGTCGACCTGCCCACCTACCCCTTCCAGCGACAGCACTACTGGGTGCCGGCGGAGGAGCCAACTGCCCCGACCAGCAGCGCCGGCCTGCTCGACCACCGGTTCTGGGACGCCGTCGAACGCGCCGACCTGGACGCCCTGCGCGGCACCCTCGCCGTCGACGACGCCGAGGCCACCGAATCGCTGCGCACCCTGCTGCCCGTCCTCGCCGGCTGGCGACGCCAGCGGCAGGAACACTCCCTCCTCGACGGCTGGCGGTACCGGGCCGACTGGCAGGTGACTCCCGAACCGGCCGCCGCCCGCCTCCACGGCACCTGGCTGCTGGCGCTGCCCGCCGGGCTCGACGACGACCCGGCGGTGCAGGACGTCCGGGCCGCTCTGGCCGACGCCGGTGCCGAGCTGCTGCCGCTGACCGTCGAACCCGACGCCGACCGGGCCGGGCTCGCCGCGTCCCTGGCCGGCGTCGACGTCGCCGGGGTGATCTCCCTGCTCGCCTGGGAACCGCAGGCCGGCGACGCCGCCGCCCTGCCCGGCCTGACCACCACCCTCGCCCTGGTGCAGGCCCTCGGCGACGCCGAACTCGCCGCGCCGCTGTGGCTGGTCACCCGGGGGGCGGTCACCGTCGCCTCGTACGACCGGCTCACCGACCCCGGCCAGGGCGCGATCTGGGGCCTCGGCCGGGTGATCAGCGTCGAGGCACCCCATCGCTGGGGTGGCCTGGTCGACCTGCCGTCCCGCCTCGACGGCCGTACCGCCGGCCGGCTCGCCGCGATCCTCGCCGGACCGGCCGGCGAGGACCAGCTCGCGGTACGCGCCCCCGGCGTCTTCGTCCGCCGGCTGGTCCGCGCGGAACTCGGCGACCGTCCCCCGGTACGGCACTTCACGCCCACCGGAACCGCACTGATCACCGGCGGCACCGGCGGCCTCGGTGCCCGCGCCGCCCGCTGGCTCGCCACGGCCGGCGCCGAGCACATCGTGCTGGTCAGCCGACGCGGCCCGGACGCGCCCGGTGCCGCCGAGCTGGCGGCCGAGCTGCGCGACCTCGGCACCCGGGTCACCGTCGCCGCCTGCGACATCGCCGACCGGGCCGCCGTCGCCGACCTGCTCGACCGGGTCCAGGCCGACGGCCCACCGGTACGCACCGTCGTGCACACCGCCGGCATCGCCCAGACCACCCCGCTCATGGCGGTCACCCCCACCGAACTGGTCGAGGTGACGGCCGGCAAGAGCGCTGGTGCCGCGCACCTGCACGACCTCCTCGCCGACCAGGAACTCGACGCGTTCGTCGTCTACTCGTCCATCGCCGCCACCTGGGGCAGCGCCGGCCAGGCCGGGTACGCCGCCGGCAACGCCTACCTCGACGCGCTCGTGCAGCAGCGGCGCGCCGACGGGCGGGCCGGCACCGCCATCGCCTGGGGTTCCTGGGGGGAGGGCGGCATGCACACGGCCGACTCCGACCAGAAGCTGCGCCACCGGGGCGTGCCGCCGATGGACCCGACCGTCGCGATGAGCGCCCTCCAACAGGCCCTCGACCACGACGACGTCGCCCTCACCGTCGTCGACGTCGACTGGTCCCGGTTCGCCCCCGCGTTCGCCTCCGCCCGGCGTCGACCGCTGCTGGAGGGCGTACCGGAGGCGAAGGCGGCCCTCGACGGCGGGGCGCCGCTCGACGACGGCGAGGACAGCGCCGCGGCGACGCTGCGCCGCCAGCTGGCCGGGCTCACCCCGACCCGGCGGGAGGAGACCCTCGCCGACCTGGTCCGGGAACTCGCCGCCGACGTGCTCGGTCACGACGACGCCACCGCGATCCCGGCCACCACCGCGTTCCGGGATCTCGGGTTCGACTCGCTGACCGCGGTCGAGCTGCGCAACCGGCTCGTCGCCGCGATCGGGCAGCCGCTGCCCGTCACCCTGGTCTTCGACCACCCCAACGCGGTGGTGCTGGCCCGCTTCCTGCTCGCCGGACTGCTCGGCGACACCGGGGCAGCAACCGAGACCGTCACCCCGTCCGCCGTGCACGACGACGAGCCGGTGGCCATCGTGGCGATGGCCTGCCGCTTCCCGGGCGGCGTCACCAGCCCGGAGGACCTGTGGCGGCTGGTCGCCGACGGCGTGGACACCGTCGACGAGTTCCCCACCGATCGTGGCTGGGACCTCGACCGACTGGTCGACCCCGACCCGGAGAAGCCCGGCACCACGTACACGGACAAGGGCGCCTTCGTCTACGACGTGGCGGATTTCGATCCGGCCTTCTTCGGGATCAGCCCGCGTGAGGCCCTGGCCATGGACCCGCAGCAGCGGTTGGTGCTGGAGGCGTCGTGGGAGGCGCTGGAGCGGGCAGGGGTTGTTCCGGGGTCGTTGCGGGGTTCGCGAACAGGGGTGTTCGTGGGCACGAACGGTCAGGACTATAGGTCCCTGTTGGTGGTGGCCGGCGACCAGGTGGAGGGGTTCGGCGGCACCGGGAACGCGGCGAGCGTGGTGTCGGGTCGGGTGGCGTACGCGTTGGGGTTGGAGGGGCCTGCGGTGTCGGTGGACACGGCGTGTTCGTCGTCCCTCGTCGCGATGCACCTGGCCGTGCAGGCGCTGCGTCAGGGCGAGTGTGATCTCGCCCTGACGGGTGGGTCGACGGTGATGGCGACGCCCGGCCTGTTCGTGGAGTTCTCCCGGCAGCGCGGCATGGCCCCCGACGGGCGGGTCAAGGCGTTCGCGGCGGCGGCCGACGGCACCGGCTGGGGCGAGGGCGTCGGCATGCTGCTGGTGGAGAGGTTGTCGGACGCGCGGCGCAACGGCCACCAGGTGCTGGCGGTGGTGCGCGGTTCGGCGGTGAACCAGGACGGCGCGTCGAACGGGTTGACCGCGCCGAACGGCCCGTCGCAGCAGCGGGTGATCCGGCAGGCGCTGGCCAGTGCCCGGCTGTCCACGGCCGACGTGGACGTGGTGGAGGCGCACGGCACCGGCACCACCCTGGGTGACCCGATCGAGGCGCAGGCGTTGCTGGCGACCTACGGTCAGGGCCGGGACGTGCCGCTGTTGTTGGGGTCGGTGAAGTCGAACATCGGGCACACGCAGGCTGCGGCCGGTGTGGCGGGTGTGATCAAGATGGTCCTTGCCATGCGGGAGGGCGTGGTGCCGGCGACGTTGCACGTGGACGCCCCGTCGCCGCACATCGACTGGTCGGCCGGTGCGGTGGAGTTGGTGACCGAGGCGACGCCGTGGCCGGTGGTGGACCGGCCGCGCCGGGCGGCGGTGTCGTCGTTCGGCGTCTCCGGCACCAACGCACACACGATCATCGAGTTGCCGGACGACCTGCCGTCGGCCGGCGCCGCCGCGCCGCCGGTGGACGCCGCTGCGGGGCTGGTGGACGCGGACGTGGCGGTGTGGCCGGTGTCGGCGCGGTCGAGGACCGCCCTGGCACGTCAGGCGGTCCGGCTGGCGCGGCACGTGCGCGGGCACGACGGACTGGAGCCGGCGGCGGTCGGCTGGTCGCTGGCCACCACGCGGTCGACGTTCGAGCACCGGGCCGCCGTGGTCGGGACGAGCGTCGAGGACCTGCTGTCCGGGCTGGACGCGCTGGCGACCGGGTCGTCGGCGACGAACATGGTGACGGAACCGGCCGGTGAGACCGGGGCCGGGGTCGTCTTCGTCTTCCCGGGGCAGGGCGGCCAGTCGGCGCGGATGGCCGCCGGCCTGGTCGGCCGCTGTCCGGTGTTCGACGCGCGGCTGGCCGAGTGCCAGCGGGCGTTCGCGCCGTACCTGGACGTGGACATCGTCTCCGTGCTGACCGGCGACGACGAGTCGTGGCTGGACCGGGTGGAGGTGCTCCAGCCCGTGCTGTTCGCGGTGGGCGTCGCCCTCGCCGAGGTGTGGCGGCACGCCGGGGTGGTCCCCCGGCTCATGATCGGCCACTCGCAGGGCGAGATCGCGGCGGCCTGCGTGGCGGGCGTCCTGTCGCTGGAGGACGCGGCGAAGGCCGTGATCCTGCGCGCCCGTGCGCTCGCCACGCTGGCCGGCACCGGGGCGATGGCCGCGGTCGACCTGCCCGCCGACGAGGTCGCCGCCCGGCTGGCCGACCGTCCCGAGGTGGTCGTGGCGGTGCGGAACGGGCCGGCGACGGTGGTGGTCTCCGGCCCGCCGGAGCAGGTCGCGGAGCTGGTGGAGGAGTTCCGGGCCGACGGGGTGCGGGCCCGGCCGATCCGGTTCAACTACGCGTCGCACTCCCCGGCCGTGGAGCGGATCCGCGAGCGGATGCTCGCCGACCTGGCGGACCTCGCCCCCCGGTCCGGGCACACGCCGTTGGTGTCCACGCTGACCGGCGAGTGGGCCGACCCGACCGTGATGGACGGGACCTACTGGTACGAGAACCTGCGCAACCCGGTGCGCTTCGACGCCGCCGTGCGGGTGGCGATCGAGGCCGGCCACACCACCTTCGTGGAGGTGTCCGCGCATCCCGTGTTGACCCTGCCGGTCACCGCGATCCTCGAGGACGCCGGGGCCGTCGGCCACACCCTGGGCACCCTGCGCCGGGGCGACGACGACCCGGCGCGACTGCTGACCAACCTGGCCACCGCCCACGTCCTCGGCCTGCCCGTCGACTGGACGAGGGTCCTCACCCCGGCACCGGCCGTCGACCTGCCCACGTACGCCTTCGACCGGGAACGGTACTGGCTGAAGGCCCCCGCGCACCGGGTGCGCGACGTCAGCTCGGCCGGCCTCCAGGACGCCGGGCACCCGTTGCTCGCCGCGGCCGTACCGGTCGCCGACGACCAGACGGTGGTGCTCACCGGGCGGCTGTCCGTGCACACCCACCCGTGGCTGGCCGACCACGTCGTCGGGGAACTGGTGGTCGTCCCCGGCACCGCCCTGATGGACATGGTGGTCCGCGCGGGCGACGAGGTCGACGCCGGCCAGGTGGGTGACCTGGCCCTGATCAGCCCGCTCGTGCTGCCGTCCACCGGTGCCGTCCAGGTGCAGGTGCGCCTCGGCGCGCCCGGGGCCGCCGGCGAGCGGAGCGTCACCGTGCACTCGCGCCCCGAGGAGGGCGGAGACGGGGAGTGGACCCGGCACGCGGAGGGCCTGCTGCTGCCGGAGTTCCCCGCCCCGGTGGTCGTGTCGGGGGAGTGGCCGCCGGCCGGCGCGGTCGAGGTCGACACCGACCTGGAGACCTGGTACGCGCAGACGGCCGAGAGCGGGATCAGCTACGGCCCCGCGTTCGTGGGCCTGCGCCGGGTGTGGCGCCGCGACGACGAGGTGTACGCCGAGGTGGCACTGCCCGACGAGGTGGCCGCCGAGGCGTCCCAGTTCGGCCTGCACCCGGCCCTGTTCGACGCGGCTCTCCAGGCCACCGGGCCCAGCGGCCTGCTCGGCAGTTCGGCAGACGCCGCCGGCACCGGCTGGTTGCCGTTCGCCTTCCGCTCGGTCAGCCTGCACGCCCACGGCGCCACCCGGCTGCGGGTGCGGCTCCGTTCGCTCGGCCCGGACACGGTCGCCGTCACCCTGGCCGACCCGGCCGGGCAGCCGGTCGCCACGGTGGAGTCGCTGACCTTCCGTCCGGTCGCCGCCAGCCGGGCCGACGAGGCCGCCGCGCTGCGCCGCAGCTCGCTGTTCCACCTGGACTGGACGCCGTTGCCGGCGGGCGACGCGACCGCCGGGGGCACGACGCGCTGGGCGCTGCTCGGCGACGACGCCCTCGGCCTGGCCGACGCGCTGGCCGCCGCCGGACACCCGGTCGCGGGCCACGTCGACCTGGCGGCGCTGGTCACCGCGCTCGACGGCGGCGCCGACGTACCGGATGTCGTGGTCGACCTGCGGGTCGGATCGGACGTGGACCCGTCCCGCGCCGACGTGGACGCGCACGACGCGACCCGGGACGCCCTGGCGCTGGTGCAGCGGTGGCTCGCCGAGCCTCGGCTGGAGCAGAGCCACCTGGTCCTGCACACCCGGGGTGCGGTCGCCGCCGCGCCCGGCGAGGCCCCCCGCGACCTCGCCCGCGCCGCCCTGTGGGGACTGGTCCGGTCGGCGCAGTCCGAGAACCCCGGCCGGTTCACGCTGCTCGACACCGACGCCGCCGCCGCCTCCCTCGCCGTGGTCGCGGCTGCGGTCGCGGGCGGCGAGGGGCAGCTCGCGGTCCGCGACGGCGTCGTCCTGGTGCCCCGGCTCGTCCGGGCGCGGGACGCCGGTGCGTTGTCGCTGCCCGGCGACGAGGTGCCGTGGCAGCTCGACGTCACCGAGAAGGGCACCCTGGAGAACCTGGCCCTGCTGCCCGTCCCGGTCGGGACGGACGAGGTGCCGGAGGGACACGTCGTCGTCGAGATGCGCGCCTCGGGGCTCAACTTCCGGGACGTGGTGCTGGCCCTCGGCATGGTCCCGGACCAGCAGGTGCTGGGCAGCGAGGGTGCCGGCGTGGTGCTCCAGGTCGGTCCGGGCGTCACCGACCTCGCCCCCGGCGACCGCGTCATGGGCATCATCTCCGGCTCGTTCTCCACGGTCGCGGTCACCGACCACCGCATGCTCACCCGCATCCCCGACGGTTGGTCGTACGCCGAAGCCGCCGCCGTGCCGGTGGTCTTCCTGACTGCCTGGTACGGGCTGGTCGAACTGGGCCGGCTGACGGCGGGCGAGTCGGTGCTGGTGCACTCGGCCGCCGGTGGCGTCGGCATGGCCGCCGTCCAGATCGCCCGCCACCTCGGCGCGGAGGTCTACGGCACGGCCAGCCCCGGCAAGTGGCCGGCGCTGCGCGCCACCGGCTTCGACGACGCGCACATCGCCTCCTCGCGCACCCTCGACTTCGTCGAGAAGTTCCGCGAGCGCACCGGCGGGCGCGGCATGGACGTGGTGCTCAACGCGCTCAGCGGCGAGTTCGTGGACGCGTCACTGCGGCTGCTGCCCCGGGGCGGCCGGTTCGTCGAGATGGGCAAGACGGACAAGCGGGACCCGCAGCGGATCGCCGCCGAGCACCCCGGCGTGAGCTACCAGGTCTTCGACCTGATGGTCGCCGGCCCGGCCACGATCAGGCGGATGCTGGACGAGCTGATGGCGCTGTTCGCGAGCGGCGCGCTGCGGCCGCTGCCCCGGCGCACCTGGGACGTCCGCCGCGCCCCCGAGGCGTTCCGCTTCCTCAGCCAGGCCCGACACGTCGGCAAGCTGACCCTGAGCATCCCGCAGGTGCCGCGGCTGGACGGCACGGTCCTGGTCTCCGGTGCCACCGGGACGCTGGGCGGGCTGCTCTGCCGGCACCTGGTCACCGCGCACGGTGCCCGGCACCTGTTGCTGGTCAGCCGGCGCGGCCCGGACGCCGCCGGCGCGGACGAGCTGCTGGCCGACCTCAAGGCGCTCGGCGCGGACGTGTCGATCGTCGCCGCCGACCTGGCCGACCCGGACGCCGTCGACCACGTGCTGTCCATGGTGGACGCCCGGCACCCGCTGCGCGCGGTCGTGCACACCGCCGGTGTCGTCGACGACGCCACCGTCGAGTCGCTCACCCCGGACAGTCTCGCGGCGGTGCTGCGGCCGAAGGTCGACGCGGCCTGGAACCTGCACCGGGCCACGCTCGACCGTGAGCTGACCGCGTTCGTGCTCTACTCGGCCGCCGCCGGCGTGTTCGGTGGGCCGGGCCAGGGCAACTACGCCGCCGGCAACGCGTTCCTCGACGCTCTCGCCGAACACCGGCGGGCCCTCGGCCTGCCGGCGGTCTCCCTGATCTGGGGCCTGTGGGCGCAGGCCAGCGGCATCACCGGGCACCTCGACACGGTCGACCTGCGGCGGCTGGAGCGCAGTGGACTGGTGGCGCTGGGCAACGACGAGGCGCTCGCCCTGTTCGACGCGGCCTGGCGGTCGGAGCGCGCGGTGCTGATGCCGGCGAAGATCAACACGGCGATGGCGGCGTCCGGTGCGCCCGTCCACCCGCTGCTGGCGGCCCTGGTCCGCTCGGCCAGCCGTCGGGCCGTCGCCGCCGAGGCCGCCGGTGGGCAGGCGTTCGTCGACACCCTGCGTGCCCTCCCCGCGGACAAGCGGGAACGCGCCCTGCGTGATCTGGTGCTGTCGCACGTCGCCGTGGTCCTCGGCCGTGGCGACTCGGCCGGCGTGGAACCGACCAGGGCGTTCCGGGAACTCGGCTTCGACTCGCTCACCGCGGTCGAGCTGCGCAACCGGATCGGGGCGGCCACCGGGCTGCGGCTGCCGGCGACGCTGGTCTTCGACAACCCCACGCCGGCCGCGCTCGCCGCGTACCTGGCGACGCAGTTCGACTTCGCGGACACGGCAGCCGACCGGTCGGCGGGCGTCGGACGGGAACTCGACCGGCTGGAGGCGGCGCTCGACGGGCTCGACCCGGCCGACGACGAGTTCCGCCGGATCACCGACCGGCTGCACGGCCTGCTGGACCGGCTGGCCGATCGGCAGGCCGACGTGGTCGGCGACGACGACCTGGAATCGGCCACCGCCGAGAACATCTTCGACCTGATCGACCGCGAGCTGGAGACATCGTGACCGCCAGCCGCAACGACCACGGCATGCCGAGTGAGGTGGGTCCACGGTGAGCAACGAGGACGAGAAGTACGTCGAGTACCTGAAGCGTACGACCTCGGAGCTGCGGCGTACCCGGCGGCGGCTGCGGGAGCTGGAGGCCCGGGAGTCCGAGCCCATCGCCATCGTGGCGATGAGCTGCCGCTTCCCGGGCGGTGTCGACAGCCCCGAGGCGCTCTGGCAGCTCGTCCGCGACGGCGGCGACGGGATCGGCCCGTTCCCCGCCGACCGGGGCTGGGACCTCGACCGGCTCTTCCACCCCGACCCCGACCACCCCGGCACCAGCTACGTCTCCGAGGGCGGCTTCGTCTACGACGCCGCGGACTTCGACGCCGACCTGTTCGGCATCAGCCCCCGCGAGGCCCTGGCCATGGACCCGCAGCAGCGCCTGCTGCTGGAGGCGTCCTGGGAGGCGTTCGAGCGGGCCGGGCTGCCGCTGCCGACCGTGCGGGGCAGCCGTACCGGGGTCTTCGTCGGGGCGGCCACGCACGGCTACGAGGCAGTGGTCGCCCAGGGCGAGAACGGTGAGGGACACATGCTCACCGGCAACGCCACCAGCGTCGTCTCCGGCCGGGTGGCGTACACCCTCGGCCTGGAGGGGCCGGCGGTCACCATCGACACCGCCTGCTCGGCCTCCCTCGTGGCGATCCACCTGGCCGCCCAGGGGCTGCGCAACGGCGACTGCGAGCTGGCCCTCGCCGGCGGTGTGACGGTCATGCCCACCCCGGCGGTCTTCGTCGGCTTCTCCCGGCAACGCGGCCTGGCCCCCGACGGCCGGTGCAAGGCGTTCGCCGCCGGAGCGGACGGCACCTCCTGGTCCGAGGGCGCCGGCATGCTGCTGCTCGCCCGCCTCTCCGACGCGCAACGTCTCGGCTACCCGGTCCTCGCCGTGATCCGGGGCAGCGCGGTCAACCAGGACGGCGCGTCCAACGGGCTGAGCGCCCCGCACGGCCCCTCCCAGGTGCGGGTCATCCGGCAGGCCCTCGCCAACGCCCGGCTCGGCCCCGCCGACGTGGACGCCGTGGAGGCGCACGCCACCGGCACCCGGCTCGGCGACCCGATCGAGGCGCAGGCCCTGCTCGCCACGTACGGGCAGGACCGGGGCGAGGCCGCCCCGCTGCTGCTGGGCTCCATCAAGTCCAACATCGGTCACACCCAGGCCGCCGCCGGTGTCGCCGGCGTGATCAAGATGGTGCTGGCCATCCAGCACGGCGTCGTCCCGCCGACCCTGCACGTGACCGAGCCGTCCCCGCACGTCGACTGGACGGCCGGGGCGGTCGCGCTCGCCACCGAGGCCACTGCGTGGCCGGCGGTGGACCGGCCGCGCCGGGCGGCGGTGTCGTCGTTCGGGGTGTCCGGCACCAACGCACACGCCATCATCGAGCAGGCCCCCGTGCCGGAGGCCGCCCCGGACGAGGCGGCCCCCGCCGTCGACCGGCCGGTCGTCCCGGTCCTGCTCTCCGCCCGCTCCGCCGCCGCCGTCGCCGCCCAGGCCGGCCGCTGGGCCGCCTGGCTCGTTGACGCCGACCGCGACGCCCGGCCGCTCGACGTCGCCTACTCGTCGGTGGTCTCCCGCTCCGTGCTGGACCACCGTGCGGTGGTCGCGGCCACCGACCGCGACGACCTGCTGGCCGGGCTGCGCGCCCTGGCCGCCGGCTCGCCGGCCGGCAACGTCCTCGCCGGTACGGGTTCCGCCCACGGCCAGCTCGCGGTGCTCTTCTCCGGCCAGGGCGCGCAGCGCGCCGGGATGGGCCGGGAGCTGTACGCCGCGTTCCCGGTGTTCGCGTCCGTGTTGGACGAGGTGTGCGGCCACCTGGACCGGGCGCTGCCGAAGCCGTTGAAGGCGGTGCTGTTCGCCGAGGCGGGGACGCCGGAAACGGAGCTGCTGGACCAGACGGTGTTCACGCAGGCCGGTTTGTTCGCGGTCGAGGTGGCGTTGTTCCGCCTGGTGGAGTCGTTCGGTGTGGTGCCGGACTTCGTGGGTGGTCACTCGATCGGTGAGGTCACGGCCGCGTACGTGGCCGGGGTGCTGTCGCTGGAGCACGCGTGTGCGCTGGTCGCGGCGCGGGGCCGGTTGATGCAGGCGTTGCCGGCCGGCGGCGGGATGCTCGCCGTCAACGCGCCCGAGGCCGACGTGCTGGCCACCCTGGACGGGCTGACCGGCCGGCTGGGCATCGCCGCCGTGAACGGGCCGACGTCCGTGGTGGTGTCCGGGGCGGTCGAGGCACTGGACGAGGTGGAGCGGACCTGGCGGGACCGGGGCGCGCGTACGCGCCGGCTCACCGTCAGCCATGCGTTCCACAGCCCGTTGATGGAGCCGATGCTGGCGAAGTTCCGGGCGGTCCTCGGCCGGCTGACCTTCGCCGCCCCGGTGTTGCCGGTGGTGTCGAACGTGACCGGTGCGCTCGCCGACGCCGATGAGATCCGGACTGTCGACTACTGGGTGCGGCACGTGCGGGAGGCGGTCCGGTACGCCGACGGGGTCACCGCCCTGCGGGCTGCCGGGGTGGACACGTTCCTGGAGGTCGGTCCGCAGAGCGTGCTGACGGCGATGGCCGGCGACATCCTGCCCGGTGACGGGAGCGTGCTCGCCGTTGCCGTCCAGCGCAAGGACCGGCCCGAGGCTCACGCGTTGGTGGCGGCGCTGGCCGAGTTGCACGTCCACGGTGTTCCGGTCACCTGGCAGTCCTGGTTCGCCGACACCGGTGCCACCCGGGTCGACCTGCCGACGTACGCCTTCCAGCACCAGCGCTACTGGCCCGAGGTCGACGGCACGGCCGCCGCCCCGTCCGCCGCACACGCCGACGGTGCCGAGGGCGACTTCTGGGCCGCCGTCGAACGCGGCGACCTGCCCGCCGTGGCGTCCCACCTGGCCGTGCAGGACGACCCGGACGCCGTGGCGGCCCTCGCCCCGGCCGTACCGGTGCTGTCCTCGTGGCGCCGGGCCCGCCTGCGCGAGGCCGTGGTGGACGCCTGGTCGTACCGGATCACGTGGGACCCGATCCGCCCCGCCCCCGCCCCGGCCCTCCCCACCCGCTGGCTCCTCGTCACCCCCACCCCCACCCCCACCCTCCGCGCCGATCATGGAGTTGTGGCGCCGGATTCAGGTGGTATGTGGCTTTCGCCGCAGCCAGAAGTCCAAGATCGCGGAGAGTGGGGCGGGGTTGTCGACGTCCTCCGGCGAGGCGGAGGGGACGTCGACGTCCTTCAGGTTGCGGCCGGGGTGGGACGCGAGGCGCTGGGTGGACTGCTGCGCGAACGCGGGGAGCAGGGCTGGGCCGGCGTGCTCTGCCTGCTGCCCGAGCGGGACGAGCCGCTGCCCGACGCGCCCGCCGTACCCACCGGGACGGCTCTGCTGCTCACCCTCGTCCAGGCCCTCGCCGACACCGGTCTGCCCGGCCGGCTGTGGTGCCTCACCCGGGGTGCCGTGGCCGTCGGCGGCGGCGAGACCGTCGCCGACCCGTACGCGGCGGCGGCCTGGGGCCTCGGCCGCGTCGTCGCCCTGGAACAGCCGGACCGCTGGGCCGGCCTGATCGACCTGCCCGCCACCGGGCCCGGCCGGCCTGCCACCGGATACGACCGGCCCGCCACCGGGCCCGGCCTGCCCGCCACCGGATCCGACCGGCCCGCCACCGGGTCGAACCGGCCCGGTCACCTCGACCGTGCCGTCGGGGAGGCGCTGCTCGCCGTCCTCGCCGACGCCGGCCACGACCAGGTGGCGATCCGTCCGCAGGGCGTGTTCGGACGGCGGCTCGTCCCCGCCATCCCGCCCACCGGAGCGGCCTGGCGGCCCTCCGGCACCGTGCTCGTCACCGGCGGGACCGGCGCGCTGGGCCGCCAGGTGGCCCGGTGGCTGCTGGCCAACGGCGCCGCCGAGGTGGTGCTCGCCTCCCGCCGTGGTCCGGACGCCCCCGGCACGGCCGAACTCCTCGACGAGCTGACCGGGCTCGGCGCGGCCCGGGTGGTCGCCTGCGACGTCACCGACGTCGACGCCGTGACCGCCCTCGTCGCCGGCCTGCCCGCCCTGACCGCCGTCGTGCACACCGCCGGGGTGGTCGACGACGGCGTCCTCGACGGCCTCGACCCGGCCCGGATGCAGGCCGTCCTCGACGGCAAGGTCCGCGCCGCGCGGGTGCTGCACGAGGCCACCGCCGGGCGGAGCCTCGACGCGTTCGTGCTCTTCTCCTCCCTCGCCGGTGTCGTCGGCAGCGCCGGGCAGGGCAACTACGCGGCGGCCAACGCCTACCTCGACGCGTTCGCCGCGTGGCGGCGCGGTCAGGGGCTGCCCGCCACCGCCATCGGCTGGGGGGCCTGGGCCTCCGACGGCATGGCGGCGGCGACCGCCGCGCTGACCGCCCGGCTCACCCGGGGCGGCATCAACCCGCTGCCCGCCGCCGAGGCGGTCACCGCGCTCGGCCGGCTGGTCAACGCCGACGACCCGGCGGTCACCGTCGCCGACGTCGACTGGGGGCGCCTCGCCGCCGCCTGGGGCGGGCCGACCCCGCTGATCGCCGGCCTGCCGGGCGTGCCCGTCGGGCAGGCCGGGCCGGTCCGCGCCGTGGTCGTCGGCCGGTCCCTGCCGCAGCTCACCGAACTGGTCCGCACCCAGGCCGCCGCCGTGCTCGGCTACCCGGCCGGCCAGCCGCTGCCCGACCGCACGTTCCGCGACCTCGGCTTCGACTCGCTCACCGCCGTCGAGCTGCGCAACCGGCTGACCGCCGAGACGGGCATGACCCTGCCCGCCACCCTCGTCTTCGACCATCCTACGGTCGCCGAACTCGCCGCCCACCTGCACGGCCTGACCGCCGGTCACACCCTGAGCGAGGTGGTCGCCGACGGTGCCGGCCTGCACCGGGAGCCGATCGCGATCGTGGCGATGAGCTGCCGCTTCCCCGGCGGCGTGTCGTCACCCGAGCAGCTGTGGGACCTCGTCGCCGCCGGCACCGACGCGATGACCCTGATGCCCGGCGAGCGTGGCTGGAACCTCGCCGAGCTGTACCACCCCGACCCCGAGCACCTCGGCACCAGCTACGTCCGGGAGGGCGGCTTCGTCGCCGGGGCGGGCGAGTTCGACCCCGTCTTCTTCGGCATCAGCCCCCGCGAGGCCGTGGCCATGGACCCGCAGCAGCGGCTGCTGCTGGAGACCACCTGGGAGGCGTTCGAGCGGGCCCGGATCGACCCGACCGCGCTGCGCGGCAGCCGCACCGGCGTGTACGTCGGCACCAACGGGCAGGACTACGGCTCGCTGCTGATGGCCGCCGGGGACGTCGACGAGAACTACCTCGCCACCGGCGTCTCGGCCAGCGTCCTCGCCGGGCGGCTGTCGTACACGTTCGGGCTGCACGGCCCGGCCGTCACCGTCGACACGGCCTGCTCGTCGTCGCTGGTCGCGCTGCACCTCGCCGCGCAGGCCCTCCAGGCGGGGGAGTGCGACCTGGCCCTGGCCGGCGGGGCCACCGTCATGGCCACCCCCGGCATCTTCGTCGGCTTCTCCCGGCAGCGCGGCCTCGCCGCCGACGGGCGGTGCAAGCCGTTCGCCGGTGCGGCGGACGGCACCGGCTGGGGCGAGGGCGTCGGCCTGCTGGTGCTCCAGCGGCTCTCCGACGCCCGCCGCGACGGCAACCCGGTCCTCGCGATCGTGCGGGGCAGCGCCGTCAACCAGGACGGCGCCAGTAACGGGCTCACCGCCCCGAGCGGCCCCGCCCAGCAGCGCGTCATCCGGCAGGCGCTGGCCAACGCGCGGCTCACCCCCGAGCAGGTCGACGCGGTCGAGGCGCACGGCACGGGCACCACCCTGGGTGACCCGATCGAGGCGCAGGCGCTGCTCGCCACGTACGGGCAGGACCGCCCGGACGACCGTCCGCTCTGGTTGGGCTCGATCAAGTCGAACATCGGTCACACCCAGGCCGCGGCCGGCGTCGCCGGGATCATCAAGATGGTCCTGGCCATGCGGCACGGCGTCCTGCCGCCCACCCTGCACGTCGACGAGCCCACCCCGCACGTCGACTGGTCCGCCGGCCGCGTCGAGCTGCTCACCGAGGCCCGGCCCTGGGAGCCCGTCGACGGCGTACGACGCGTCGGGGTGTCCTCGTTCGGGATCAGCGGCACCAACGTGCACACCATCCTCGAATCGGCACCCGTCGAGGAGCCCACGCCGCAACCGGCGGCCGACGGACCGGCCGGCGAGCTGCCCTGGGTGCTCTCCGGACGTACCGCCGACGCCCTCGCCGACCGCGCGCGCGACCTGCGGGACCACCTGGAGGAGGTGCCGGACGCGGCGCTCGGCGACGTCGCCTGGTCGCTTGTCGCCAGTCGGTCGTCCCTCGATCACCGGGCGGTGGTCTTCGCCGCCGACCGGGACGGGCTGACCGCGGCGTTGGACGCGTTCGCTGACGGCCGTCCGGTGGCGGAGGCGGTCACCGGTGTGGCGGCGGCGCCGGGCGAAATGGCGTTTGTCTTCCCCGGTCAGGGTTCGCAGTGGGTGGGTATGGCGGCGGAGCTGTTGGACACGGCTCCGGTGTTCGCCGAGCGGTTGGCCGCCTGTGCGGAGGCGTTGCGCCCGTACGTGGACTGGTCGCTGCTCGACGTCGTACGGGGTGCGCCGGACGCGCCGTCGCTGGAGCGGGTGGACGTGGTCCAGCCGGCCCTGTTCGCGGTGGGTGTGTCGTTGGCGGCGCTCTGGGAGTCGTACGGGGTCCGTCCGTCGGCGGTGGTGGGGCATTCGCAGGGCGAGATCGCTGCCGCGTGCGTGGCGGGGGCGTTGAGCCTGGAGGACGCGGCGGCGGTGGTGGCGCTGCGGAGTCGGGTCATCGCGGGGATGGCCGGCGACGGTGGGATGGTGTCGGTCGCGACGACCGCCGAGGAGGCGACCGCGACGATCGCCCGGTGGGACGGCCGGGTGGCGTTGGCTGCCGTGAACGGACCCACCTCCGTCGTCGTCTCCGGTGACGTGGCTGCCCTGGACGAGTTGGTGGCCCTCTACGAGTCCCGGGAGGTTCGGGTCCGGCGGGTGCCGGTGGACTACGCCTCCCACTCGGCGCACGTCGAGCCGCTGCGCGAGCAGTTGCTGGAGCTGTTGGCCGGGCTGCGTCCGCGCACCGGCGAGGTGCGGTTCTGGTCGACGGTGGTGGGGGAGTGGCGGGACACCGCCGGTCTCGACGCGGATTACTGGTATCGCAATCTGCGGCAGACGGTGCGGTTCGACGAGGCGGTGCGGGGTCTGGTCGCGGCTGGCTATTCGACGATCATCGAGGTCAGTGCGCATCCGGTGCTCACGATGGCGGTGCAGGAGAGCGTGGAGCTGGTCGCGGCCGACCCCGCCATGGTCACCGTCACGGGCAGTCTGCGTCGGGGTGAGGGTGGTCTCGACCGGTTCCACCGTGCGCTCGCGGAGGTCTACACCGGGGGTGCGCCGGTGGACTGGCGGCCGGCGTTCACCGGCCGGTCCGGACGTCTCGTCGACCTGCCCACGTACCCGTTCCAACGGCAGCACTACTGGCCGCAACCCTCCGCCGTGGCGGGCCCCGCCGGCCCGGTCGCCGGACCGGTGGCGGACGACGAGGTCGACGCCCGGTTCTGGGCCGCCGTCGAGGCGGAGGACCTGACCGCGCTCACCGCCGAACTCGCCGACGCCACCGACGCGGTGCCCGAGGCGGCCTTCGCCGACGTGCTGCCCGTGCTCGCCGCCTGGCGGCGCCGGCACCGTGACCAGGCCACCGTCGACTCGTGGCGGTACCGCGACGCCTGGCTGCCCGTCGCCGACGGTGACGAGCCGGCCGTCACCGGCACCTGGTGGCTCGTCACCGGCCCCGACGACACCGCCGCCGACCAGGCCGCGTTCTGCCGGGACGCACTCGTCCGGCACGGCGCGACGGTCGTACCCGTGGAACTGGCGGCCGAGCGGACCGACCGCGCCGCCCTCGCGGCCCGGGTCCGCGACCTGGTCGCCGCCGGACCCGTCGCCGGGATCGTCTCCCTGCTCGCGCTCGACGAGAACCCGGCCCCCGACCACCCGTCGGTGCCCGTCGGCTTCGCCGGCACCGTCACGCTGACCCAGGCCCTCGGCGACGCCGGCGTCCGTGCGCCGCTGTGGTGCCTCACCCGGGGCGCCGTCTCCACCGACCCCGGCGACCCGCTGCCGCACCCCGTGCAGCAGCTCGCCTGGGGCTTCGGTCGGGTCGCCGCCCTCGAACACCCCGACCGTTGGGGCGGCCTGCTCGACCTGCCCGACGAGCGGGACGACGCCGCCGGCCGGCGGCTCGTCCGCGTCCTCGCCGGCAGCGACGGGGAGGACCAGGTGGCGCTGCGGCGGGTCGGCGCGTTCGGCCGTCGGCTGCTGCGTGCCCCGCTGGGCGACACCCCGGCCGCCCGCACCTGGCGGCCGAGCGGCACCGCCCTGGTCACCGGCGGCACCGGTGCCCTCGGCGGGCACGTGGCCCGCTGGCTCGCCACCAACGGCGCGTCCCACCTGGTGCTGCTCAGCCGCCGTGGCCGGCAGGCCGAGGGCATCGCCGAGCTGGAGGCCGAGCTGGTCGGCCTCGGCGCCCAGGTCACCGTCGCCGCCTGCGACGCCGCCGACCGGGCGGCCCTCGCCGCCGTCATCGACGACCTGCCGGCCGAGCACCCGCTGACCACCGTGGTCCACACCGCCGCCGTGCTCGACGACGTCGTGATCAGCTCGCTCACCCTGGACCAGGTCGACCACGCGCTCGGTGCCAAGGTCACCGCGGCGGTCAACCTGCACGAACTGACCCGCGACCGGGACCTCGACGCGTTCATCCTGTTCTCCGCCATGGCCGGCACCGTCGGCAGCTCCGGGGTCGGCAACTACGCCCCCGGCAACGCGTTCCTCAACGCCCTCGCCGAGCACCGGCGCGGCCTCGGACTCCCCGCCACGTCGATCGCCTGGGGCGCCTGGGGCGGTGGCGGCATGGCCGAGGGCGAATTCGGTCGGATGTTGCACCGCCACGGTGCCCCCGAGATGAACCCGAGGCTCGCCGTCGCCGCGCTGCACCAGGCCGTCGAGCACGACGAGACGTTCCTGACCATCTCGAACATCGCCTGGGACCGGTTCTACGTGGCGTTCACCGCGACCCGGCCCGGGCCGCTGATCGCCGAGATCCCCGAGGCGCAGGCGCTCGCCGCCACCAAGGGCCTCGCCGAGGCGAAGGAAGCCGAGGAGGCCGGCCCCGCCGCCGCCCTCGCCCGGCTGGGCGCCGCCGAGCGTCAGCAGGCGTTGCTCGACCTGGTCCGTGACCAGGCGGCCACGGTCCTCAAGTACGCCGGCGGCCAGGCCGTCGACCCGCACCACGCCTTCCGGGACCTCGGCTTCGACTCGGTGACCGCCGTGGAGCTGCGCAACCGGCTCGCCACCGCCACCGGGCTGCGGCTGCCGGTGACCCTGGTCTTCGACTACCCGACCCCGACCGTGCTCGCCCGGCACCTGCACGAGGAACTGGGTGGCGGGGCCGAGACGCCGGTCGCCGCCGCCCCCGTGACCCTGGCCGACGACGAGCCCGTCGCCATCGTCGCCATGTCCTGCCGGTTCCCCGGCGGCGCGGGCGACCCCGAGCGGTTCTGGCAGATGCTGCACGCCGGCCGTGACGCCGTCTCCGACCTGCCCGGCGACCGGGGCTGGGACGTCGACCGGCTGTACGACCCCGACCCCTATTCCACCGGCACCTCCTACGTCCGCAGCGGCGCGTTCCTGTACGACGTCGCGGACTTCGATCCCGGTTTCTTCGGGATCTCGCCGCGTGAGTCGCTGGCGATGGATCCGCAGCAGCGCCTGTTGCTGGAGACCTCCTGGGAGGCGATCGAGCGGGCAGGGGTTGACCCGGGGGCCTTGCGGGGTTCGCGAACAGGGGTGTTCGTGGGCACGAATGGTCAGGACTATGGGGCCCTGTTGGTGATGTCCGCGGATGACGTGGAGGGGTTCGGGGCGACGGGGAACGCCGCGAGTGTGTTGTCGGGTCGGGTGGCGTACGCGTTGGGGTTGGAGGGGCCTGCGGTGTCGGTGGACACGGCGTGTTCGTCGTCCCTCGTCGCGTTGCATCTGGCGACGGAGGCGTTGCGGCGGGGCGAGTGTGATCTCGCCCTGGCCGGCGGTGTGACGGTGATGGCGACGCCGGGCCTGTTCGTGGAGTTCTCCCGGCAGCGCGGGCTGGCGGCCGACGGGCGCTGCAAGGCGTTCGCCGCGGCGGCCGACGGCACCGGCTGGGGCGAGGGCGTCGGCATGCTGCTGGTGGAGAGGTTGTCGGACGCGCGGCGCAACGGCCACCAGGTGCTGGCGGTGGTGCGCGGTTCGGCGGTGAACCAGGACGGCGCGTCGAACGGGTTGACCGCGCCGAACGGCCCGTCGCAGCAGCGGGTGATCCGGCAGGCGCTGGCCAGTGCCCGGCTGTCCACGGCCGACGTGGACGTGGTGGAGGCGCACGGCACCGGCACCACCCTGGGTGACCCGATCGAGGCGCAGGCGTTGCTGGCGACCTACGGTCAGGGCCGGGACGTGCCGCTGTTGTTGGGGTCGGTGAAGTCGAACATCGGGCACACGCAGGCTGCGGCCGGTGTGGCGGGTGTGATCAAGATGGTCCTCGCCATGCGGGAGGGTGTCGTCCCGGCGACGTTGCACGTGGACGCCCCGTCGCCGCACATCGACTGGTCGGCCGGTGCGGTGGAGTTGGTGACCGAGGCGACGCCGTGGCCGGTGGTGGACCGGCCGCGCCGGGCGGCGGTGTCGTCGTTCGGGATCTCCGGCACCAACGCCCACGTGATCATCGAGCAGGCCGACGAGGCCGAGCCGCCGGTGGACGTCACACCGGGGCTGGTGGACTCGGACGTGCTGGTGTGGTCGGTGTCGGCGCGGTCGAAGGCGGCCCTGGCGGGTCAGGCGTCTCGGTTGGCGCGGCACGTCCGCGAGCACGACGGGCTCGACCCGGCGACGGTCGGCTGGTCCCTGGCCACGACCCGTGCCGTCTTCGACCAGCGCGCCGCCGTGGTCGGCGCGAACGCCGAGGAACTGCTCGCCGGGCTGGACGCCCTGGCCACCGGCTCGCCGGCCGGTAACGCGGTGACCGGCACGGTCTCGGGTCACGGTGCCGGTGCGGTGTTCGTGTTCCCGGGGCAGGGTGCGCAGTCGGCGCGGATGGCCGCCGGCCTGGTGGGTCGTACGCCGGTGTTCGACGCCCGCCTCGCCGAGTGCCAGCGGGCGCTGGCCCCCCACCTCGACGTGGACCTGGTGGCGGTGCTGACCGGGGACGACGAGTCGTGGCTGGACCGGGTGGAGGTCGTGCAGCCGGTGCTGTGGGCGGTGGGTGTCGCCCTGGCGGAGGTGTGGCGGCACGCGGGGGTGGTCCCGCAGGCGGTGATCGGCCACTCGCAGGGCGAGATCGGCGCGGCCTGCGTCGCGGGCATCCTCCGCCTCGACGACGCGGCGAAGACGGTCGCGTTGCGGTCGCGGGCCCTGGCGGTGCTGCGGGGCACCGGGGCGATGGCGTCGGTCGACCTGTCCGCCGAAGCCGTCGCCGAGCGGCTGCCGGCGTTCCCCGGTGTCGGGGTGGCGGCCGTCAACGGTCCGTCGACCGTGGTCGTCTCCGGGCCGCCGCAGCCGGTGGCCGACCTGGTGGAAACCTGCCAGGCCGACGGCGTCCGCGCCCGGCTGATCCCGGTGGACTACGCGTCGCACTCGCCGGCGGTCCAGGAGGTCGCCGAGCAGCTCCGCACCGACCTGGCCGACGTGCGCCCGCAGGCCGGGCACACCCGCCTCGTGTCGACCCTGACCGGGGACTGGGTGGAGCCGGAGAGCATGGACGCCGGCTACTGGTACGACAACCTGCGTCAGACGGTGCTGTTCGACACCGCCGTGCGCGCCGCGATCGACGCCGGGCACACCACGTTCGTCGAGATCTCCCCGCACCCGGTGCTGACCATGCCGGTCACCGCGATCCTCGACGACACCGGCACCACCGGGCACACGCTGGGCAGCCTGCGCCGGGGCGACGACGACCCCACCCGCCTGCTGACCAACCTGGCCACCGCGCACGCCATCGGTCTGCCCGTCGACCTGACGAAGGTGCTCGCCAGGACGCCGACGGTCGTGCTGCCCACGTACGCCTTCGACCGGGCCCGGTTCTGGCCGACCCGGGCCGAGGGGCAGAGCGGGACGGATTCGGCGTCGAGCGACGTCGACTCCGCGTTCTGGGCGGCCGTCGAGCGGGAGGACCTGGCGGCGCTCGCGGAACTCACCGCGCAGGACGCCGCCGACTCGCGGGACCGGCTGGGCGCCGCCCTGCCCCTGCTCGCCTCCTGGCGACGCCAGCAGCGGGAGAGGTCCACGCTGGACGACCTGCGGTACCGCAGCGTCTGGCAGCCGTACCCGGGCACGCCGGTCAGCTTCCTCCCCGGCGCCTGGTGGGTCGTCGCGGACGAGCACCGCGCGACCGAGGGCGAGGCGGCCGTGGCCGAGCTGACCCAGCGGGGCGCCGACGCCCGGCTCGTGCTGCTGCCCGAGGAGCTGACCGACCGGGCGGCCGTCGCCGGGCACCTGGCCGCCGCGACCCGTACCGACGACGGCGGACGCGCGCCGGTGGACGGCGTGCTGTCCCTGCTCGCCCTCGCCGACGCCCCGGTCGACGACACCCAGCCGGTGCCGCCCTTCCTGACCCGGTCCCTCGCCCTGGTGCAGGCCCTCGGCGACCTCGACGTGGCCGCCCCGCTGTGGTGTGTCACCCGGGGGGCCGCCGGCACCACCCGGGGCGCGACCCCGGCCCGGCCGGAGCAGTCGCTGCTCTGGGGTCTCGGCCGGGTCGTCGCCCTGGAACACCCGGAGCGCTGGGGCGGGCTGGTGGACGTGCCGGCCACCCTCGACGACCACGGCTGGGACCTGCTCTGCGCCGCCCTGGCCGGGCTCGACGGTGAGGACCAGCTCGCGGTCGACGGCACCACGATCCTGGTCCGCCGGCTGGTGCGGGCGCCCGGCGGCACCGCCGTCCCCGAGGAACCCGACCACTCCGGCACGACGCTGGTCACCGGCGGCACCGGCGCGCTCGGCGCGGAGGTGGCCCGCTGGCTGGCCGCCCGGGGCGCCGGGCACCTGCTGCTGGCCAGCCGCCAGGGGCCGGACGCCCCCGGCGCGGCCGACCTCGTCCGGGAGTTGACCGACGCCGGCACGCGGGTGACGGTCGCCGCCTGCGACGTGGCCGACCGCGCCGCGCTGGCGAAGCTGCTCGCCGAGGTGCCCGCCGACGCGCCCCTGACCGGGGTGGTGCACGCGGCCGGGGTCCTCGACGACGGCGTCCTCGACGGTCTCACCGCCGACCGGATCGCCGCCGTCCTGCGGCCCAAGGTGCTCGGCGCGCTGCACCTGCACGAGCTGACCGCCGACCTGCCGCTGCGCGTGTTCGTGCTGTTCTCCGCGATGGTCGGCCAGCTCGGCGCCGCCGGGCAGGGCAGCTACGCCGCCGCCAACGCGTACCTCGACGCGCTCGCCGAGCAGCGGCACCGGCAGGGCCTGGCGGCCACCTCGATCGCCTGGGGCCCCTGGGCCGCCGGCGGGATGGCCGCCGCCGACCAGGCCGTGGAGGAGCGCCGCCGCCGCACCGGCGTCGCCCGCCTCGACACCGCGACGGCGTTCGCCGCGCTCACCCGGTGTGTGGCGGGCGGTGAGCCGGCGACGCTGGTGGCCGGCATCGACTGGGCGTTGTACGTGCCGGGGTTCGTCGCCGTGCGGCCCAGCCCGCTGCTCACCGGCGTCGCCGAGGCGCAGCGGGCCGCCGCCGAGCGGGCCGAGGACGCCGGGTCGTCGGCGGAGTCCCTCGCCGCCCTTCTCGCCGGGCAGACCGACGCCGAGCGGCGCAAGACGCTCCTCGACCTGGTGCGCGGCCAGGCCGCCGCGGTGCTCGGGCACGCCTCGGCGGACGCCGTCGAGCCGGACCGGGCGTTCCGGGAACTCGGCTTCGACTCGCTCACCGCGGTGGAGCTGCGCAACCGGCTGACCGCGGCGACGGGCGTACGGCTGCCCGCCACGGTCGTCTTCGACTACCCGACCGCCGCCGCCCTCGCCGAGTACGTCCGGGCGGCGATCGTCGACGGCGGCGTGGTCGGCGTCGCACCGGTCTTCGGGGAGCTGGACAAGTTGGAAGCGGCGCTGGCCGGCTCGGCACCGGACCGCAGCGCCCGGAAACGGATCACGGAGCGACTGCGGGCGCTGCTGGCCTCCCTCAACGAGGCCGACGCCCCGGCGGGCGGCGCGGACACCGTCGCCGAGAAGCTCCAGGACGCCACGCCCGACGAGGTCTTCGACTTCATCGACCGGGAGCTGGGGGTGTCCTGACGTGATCGCTGCGTGCACGGCTCAACACAAGGAGTGGGCGGTCCATGGCTAACGAGGCGAAGCTTCTCGACTACCTCAAGCGGGTCACCGCCGACCTGCACCAGGTGCGGCAGCGTCTGCGCGAGGTGGAGGCCGGCGAGCAGGAACCGGTCGCCATCGTCTCCATGAGCTGCCGCTTCCCGGGCGGGGTACGGTCGCCGGAGGACCTGTGGGAGGTGGTCGCGTCCGGACGGGACGTGATCTCCGACTTCCCCTCCGACCGGGGCTGGGATCTCGCGTCCCTGTACGACGGCGACCAGGAGCAGGGTGGGCCCGGTACGACGTACACGGCGCAGGGTGGCTTCGTCCACGACCTGGCCGACTTCGACCCGGGTTTCTTCGCCATCTCCCCCCGCGAGGCCCTGGCCATGGACCCGCAGCAGCGGTGGCTGCTGGAGACCTCCTGGGAGGTGCTGGAACGGGCCGGGATCGACCCGCACTCGCTGAAGGGCAGCCGGACCGGTGTCTTCGCCGGCAGCACCGGCCAGGACTACGGCAGCGTGCTGATGGGCGCCGCGCAGGGCCTCGAAGGGCACCTGATGACCGGCAACGCCGGCAGCGTCGTCTCCGGCCGGATCGCCTACACGTTCGGCCTGGAAGGCCCGGCCGTCACCATCGACACCGCCTGCTCGTCCTCGCTGGTCGCCCTGCACCTCGCGGCCCAGGCGCTGCGCCAGCAGGAGTGCACCCTGGCCCTGGTCGCCGGGGTCACCGCCATGTGCACCCCGGCCGCGTTCGTCGAGTTCTCCCGCCAGCGCGGCCTCGCCGCGGACGGCCGGTGCAAGGCGTTCGCCGCCGCCGCCGACGGGACCGGCTGGTCCGAGGGCGTCGGCGTCCTGCTGCTGGAGCGGCTCTCCGACGCCCAGCGCAACGGCCACCCGATCCTCGCCGTCGTCCGGGGCAGCGCGGTCAACCAGGACGGCGCGTCCAACGGGCTGAGCGCCCCGAACGGGCCCTCCCAGCAGCGCGTCATCCAGCAGGCCCTCGCCAACGCCGGCCTCGCCGCGGGCGGCGTCGACGTGGTGGAGGCGCACGGCACGGGCACCCGGCTCGGCGACCCGATCGAGGCGCAGGCACTGCTCGCCACGTACGGGCAGGACCGGGGCGGCGCGGAGCCGCTGCTGCTCGGCTCGGTCAAGTCGAACATCGGGCACGCGCAGGCCGCCGCCGGCATCGCCGGGGTGATCAAGATGGTGATGGCGATGCGGCACGGCGTCGTGCCGCCCACCCTGCACGTCGACGAGCCCACCCCGCAGGTCGACTGGTCCGCCGGTGCCGTCGAGCTGGTCACCGAGGCGACGCCGTGGCCGGCGGTGGACCGCCCCCGCCGCTCGGCGGTGTCGTCGTTCGGGGTGTCCGGCACCAACGCGCACACCATCCTGGAGCAGGCTCCCGTCCCTGCCGAGGTCGACGCCGCGCCGACGGTGGAGCGACCGGTCGTGCCGGTGACGGTGTCGGCCCGTGACGCCGCCGCGCTCGCCGCCCAGGCGGGCAACTGGGCCGCCCGGGTGGCCGCCGACCCGGCGCTGCGCCCCCTCGACGTGGCCTACTCGTCCGCGACCTCCCGGTCCGCCCTGGACCACCGGGCCGTGGTCGCCGCCACCAGCCGGGACGACCTGCTGGCCGGGTTGCGCGCCCTGGCGGCGGGGGAGCCGTCCGGCGCGGTGGTCGCTGGTCAGGTCGGGGACCGGGGTCCGCTCGCGGTGCTCTTCTCCGGTCAGGGCGCCCAGCGCGTCGGCATGGGTCGGGAGTTGTCCGCGACGTTCCCGGTGTTCGCGTCCGCGTTGGACGAGGTGTGCGGTCACCTCGACCCGCTGTTGCCGCGTCCGCTGCGGGAGGTGTTGTTCGCCGAGGCGGGTACGCCGGAGGCGGGGCTGCTGGACCAGACGGTGTTCACGCAGGCCGGTTTGTTCGCGGTCGAGGTGGCGTTGTTCCGCCTGGTGGAGTCGTTCGGCGTGGTGCCGGACTTCGTGGGTGGTCACTCGATCGGTGAGGTCACCGCCGCGTACGTGGCCGGGGTGCTGTCCCTGGCGGATGCGTGTGCGCTGGTCGCGGCGCGGGGTCGGTTGATGCAGGCGTTGCCGGCCGGCGGCGGGATGCTCGCCGTCAACGCGTCCGAGGCGGACGTGCTGGCCACCCTGGACGGGCTGACCGGCCGGCTGGGCATCGCCGCCGTGAACGGGCCGACGTCCGTGGTGGTGTCCGGGGCGGTCGAGGCACTGGACGAGGTGGAGCGGACCTGGCGGGACCGGGGCGCGCGCACCCGCCGGCTGGCGGTCAGCCACGCGTTCCACAGCCCGTTGATGGAGCCGATGCTCGCCGAGTTCCGCACCGTCCTGGCCGGGCTGACCTTCGCCGCCCCGGTGTTGCCGGTGGTGTCGAACGTGACCGGTGCGCTCGCCGACGCCGACGAGATCCGGACTGTCGACTACTGGGTGCGGCACGTGCGGGAGGCGGTCCGCTACGCCGACGGGGTCACCGCCCTGCGGGCCGCCGGGGTCGGTGCGTTCCTGGAGGTCGGCCCGCAGAGTGTGCTGACCGCGATGGCCGCCGACATCCTGCCCGGTGACGAGAGCGTGCTCGCCGTTGCCGTCCAGCGCAAGGACCGGCCCGAGGGCCACGCGTTGGTGGCGGCGCTGGCCGAGCTGCACATCCACGGTGTTCCGGTCACCTGGCAGTCCTGGTTCGCCGACACCGGTGCCACCCGCGTCGACCTGCCGACGTACGCCTTCCAGCGGCAGCGCTACTGGCCGGAGGCCGGTGCCGGGTGGACCGGGGACGTCACCGCGGTCGGCCTGCGCCCCGCCCGGCACCCCCTGCTCGGCGCCGCCGTCGGGGTCGCCCACGCCGAGGGCTTCCTGTTCACCGGCCGGCTGGCCCGGCGTACCCACCCGTGGATCAGCGACCACGTCGTCTTCGACACCGTGCTGCTGCCCGGCACCGGCTTCGTCGAACTCGCCCTCCAGGCCGGCGCGCACGTCGGCGCGGACCACGTCCGGGAACTCACCCTGGAGTCGCCGCTGATCCTGCCGGAGACCGGCGGGGTCGACATCCAGCTGTGGATCGGCCCGGCCGACGAGACCGGCTGCCGGTCCGTGTCGCTGCACTCCGCCCCGGACGGCGAGCCC
The DNA here is from genome assembly GCF_014680085.1 of Micromonospora sagamiensis. Lineage (NCBI taxonomy): Bacteria > Bacillati > Actinomycetota > Actinomycetes > Micromonosporales > Micromonosporaceae > Micromonospora > Micromonospora sagamiensis. The sequence goes on from NZ_AP023438.1 coordinate 5,811,265, forward strand.
GCCGACGGTGCCCCCGGCGAGCGCGTCTGGACCCGCAACGCCAGCGGCGTACTGGCCAGCGGGCCGGCCGCGCCCAGCGGCCCCACCGGCTGGTCCGACCTGACCGCCTGGCCGCCCGCCGGTGCCACCGAGGTGGCCACCGACGACCTGTACCTGAACCTCGCCGCCCAGGGCTACGACTACGGTCCCTCCTTCATCGCGCTGCGTTCCGCCTGGCGGCGCGGTGACGACCTCTTCGCCGAGCTGGCGCTGCCGGAGACGCCCGCCGCCGAGGCCGGCGCCTACGGCCTGCACCCGGCGCTGCTCGACGCGGCGCTGCACACCCTCGGCCTCACCCCGCCCGGCGGTGCCCCCGCCGGGGCGAACATCCCGCCCGGCTACGGCCGGCTGCCGTTCTCCTGGAACGACGTCGCCCTGCACGCCGCCGGCGCGGCGGCGGCCCGGGTCCGTGTCACGCACACCGGCACCGACAGCATCTCCCTGCTGCTGGCCGACGTCACCGGCACCCCGATCATCTCCGTCGGCTCCCTCGTCCTGCGACCGGTCTCGGCCGACCAGCTCCGCACCGCCGGTGGCGGTGGGGCCGAGTCGCTGTACCGGATCGACTGGACCCCGCTGGCCGCACCCGCCGGGCCGTCCACCGCCGCGTGGGCGGTCGTCGGCGACCCCGACCTCGCCGGGGCCGTCGCCGCCACCGGTACCGCCGTGGCGGCGTACCCCGACATGGCCGCCCTGCGCGACGCCATGGACGACGAGTCGGACGCCCCCGAGGTGCTGGTCGTGCCGTTCCTCGCCCCGCCCGCCGGCACGGACGTGCCGCGCGCGGTCGCCGAGGCGACCCACCGGGCGCTCGCCGTGCTCCAGCAGTTCCTCGCCGACGACCGGCTCGCCGCGTCCCGGCTGGTCGTGCTGACCCGGGGTGCGGTCGCCACCACACCCGACGGCGACCTGACCGACCTGGCCGGCGCGGCGATCATCGGTCTGGTCCGCTCCGCGCAGTCGGAGAACCCGGACCGGTTCGTCCTCGTCGACGTGGACGACCCGGCCGGTGCCGCCGCCACCCTCGTGGCGCTCGCCGACACCGACGAACCGCAGGTCGTGATCCGCTCCGGCGCCGCCGCCGGGGCCCGGCTCACCCGCGTGCCGGCCCCGGCCGAACCGCTCGTCGCACCGTTCGACGGCGACGGGACCGTCCTGATCACCGGAGCGACCGGCACCCTCGGCCAGCTGATGAGCCGGCACCTGGTGACCGTCCACGGCGTCCGGCACCTGATCCTCACCAGCCGGCGCGGCCGGTCCGCCAGCGGCGTCGCCGAGCTCTGCGCCGACCTGGAGGCGCTCGGCGCCACGGTCACCGTCGCCGCCTGCGACGTCGCCGACCGGGAGGCCGTCGCGGAGCTGCTCGCCGGCATCCCGGCGGAGCACCCGCTCACCGCCGTCATCCACGCCGCCGGTGTCCGTGACGACGGCGTCATCTCCTCGCTCACCCCGGAGCGGATGGACGGCGTCCTGCGGCCGAAGGTCGACGCCGCCTGGAACCTGCACGAGCTGACCGCCGACCTGGACCTGAAGGCGTTCGTCTCGTACTCGTCGCTCGCGGCCACCGCCGGTGGACCCGGCCAGGGCAACTACGCCGCCGCCAACGCCTTCCTCGACGGCCTCGCCCACCACCGCAAGGCACACGGCCGCGCCGCGCTCACCCTCGCCTGGGGTCTCTGGGCCGACCGCAGCGGCATGACCACCGAGCTGGACGACGTCCACCTCAACCGGATCTCCCGCTCCGGCGTCGCCGCGATGGAGGCCGAGGAGGGCCTGGCCCTCTTCGACGCCGCCTGCCGGACCTCCGACGCGGCGCTCGTCCCCGCCCGCCTCGACCTGGCCGCGATGAAGGCGCAGTTCGCCGGCAGCATCCCGCCGCTGTACCGGGCCCTGATCCGGCTGCCCCGCAGCGCGGCGGCCACCACCGGCGCGTCCCTGGTGCAGCAGCTCGCCGCACTCGGCGACGACGACCGGGTCAACGCGCTCGTCGAGATCGTCCGGGGCCAGGCCGCCGCCGTGCTCGGCTACCCCGACCCGGCCGCCATCGAACCGCGCCGGGCGTTCAACGAGTTCGGCTTCGACTCGCTCACCGCCGTCGAGATGCGCAACCGGCTCAACAACGCCTTCGGCATGCGCCTGCCGGCCACCCTGGTCTTCGACTACCCCAGCCCCTACGACCTGGCCGTCCACCTCGGCACCGAGATCGCCGGTACGCCGGTACCGGTCCGGCCGGCGACCACGGTCGTGCCGGTGGGCGACGACGAGCCACTGGCGATCATCGGCATGGCCTGCCGGCTGCCCGGCGGAGTGCGGTCCCCGGAGGACCTGTGGCGGCTCGTCGCCGACGGCGTCGACGCCATCTCCGACCTGCCCACCGACCGGGGCTGGGACCTCGACTCGCTCTACAACCCCGACCCGGACGCCTCCGGCACCTTCTACACCCGGGGCGGTGGCTTCCTCACCGACGTCGACCAGTTCGACTCGGCGTTCTTCGGCATCTCGCCCCGCGAGGCCCTGGCCATGGACCCGCAGCAGCGACTGCTGCTGGAGACCACCTGGGAGACCTTCGAGTCCGCCGGCATCGACCCGGCCACCGTCCGGGGCAGCAGCACCGGTGTCTTCGTCGGCACCAGCGGCCAGGACTACAGCAACCTGGTCGCGTACGCGGGGGAGGGCACCGAGGGGTACGCGCTGACCGGGCTCACCAGCAGCGTCATCTCCGGCCGGGTCGCCTACACGTTCGGGCTGGAGGGGCCGGCGGTCTCGCTGGACACCGCCTGCTCGTCCTCCCTGGTCGCCCTGCACTGGGCCGGCCAGGCGCTGCGCAGCGGCGAGTGCGACATGGCGCTCGCCGGTGGCGTGATGGTGATGACCACGCCGACCGCGTTCGTCGAGTTCTCCCGGCAGCGGGGTCTGGCCGCCGACGGGCGGTGCAAGTCGTTCGCCGCCTCGGCGGACGGCACCGGCTGGTCCGAGGGTGTCGGCCTGCTGCTGGTCGAACGGCTCTCCGACGCGCGTCGCAAGGGCCACCGCGTCTTCGCCGTGGTGCGGGGGTCGGCGATCAACCAGGACGGCGCGTCGAACGGTCTCACCGCCCCGAACGGCCCGTCGCAGCAGCGGGTGATCCGGCAGGCCCTCACGTCGGCCCGGCTCTCCACCGCCGACGTGGATCTGATCGAGGCGCACGGTACGGGTACGACCCTGGGTGACCCGATCGAGGCGCAGGCCCTGCTGGCCACGTACGGGCAGGACCGGCCGGGGGATCGGCCGTTGCTGCTCGGCTCGATCAAGTCGAACATCGGGCACGCGCAGGCGGCTGCCGGTGTGGCTGGTGTGATCAAGGTGGTGCAGGCGATGCGGCACGGGCTGGTGCCGGCGTCGTTGCATGTGGACGAGCCGTCGCCGCACATCGACTGGTCGGCTGGTGCGGTGGAGTTGGTGACGCGGGCGCGTCCGTGGCCGGTGGTGGATCGTCCGCGTCGGGCGGCGGTGTCGTCGTTCGGCATTTCCGGCACCAACGCGCACGTGATCATCGAGCAGGCGGACGAGTCCGACGAGACGGTCGAGTCCCACGACCCGGCACCGGGCCTGGCGCCGGCCGCGGGCGTGACCGTCTGGCCGCTCTCCGCCCGCACCAAGACCTCCCTGGCCGGTCAGGCCGCCCGGCTCGCCGAGCACGTCCGTGCGCACGGTGACGTGGACCCGGCTGCGGTCGGCTGGTCCCTGACCGCCACCCGCGCTCTCCTCGACCAGCGGGCCGCTGTCGTCGGCGCGGACGTCGAGGAGTTGCTCGCCGGGCTGGATGCCCTGGTCGAGGGTGTGCCGGCGGGGAATGTCGTGACGGGTCTGGCGGGTTCGTCTGCTGGTCCGGTGTTCGTGTTCCCGGGTCAGGGTGCGCAGTCGGTGCGGATGGCGGCGGGTCTGGTGGGTCGGGTGCCGGTGTTCGACGCCCGCCTGGCGGAGTGTCAGCGGGCGCTCGCGCCTCACCTGGACGTGGATCTCGTCTCGGTGTTGACGGGTGATGACGAGTCGTGGTTGGAGCGGGTGGAGGTCGTCCAGCCGGTGCTGTGGGCGGTCGGGATTGCTCTGGCGGCGGTGTGGGAGCACGTGGGTGTGACGCCTGCGGTGGTGGTTGGTCATTCGCAGGGTGAGATCGGTGCGGCGTGTGTCGCGGGGATCCTGTCCCTGGAGGATGCGGCGAAGACGGTTGCTCTGCGGTCGCGTGCGCTGGCGGTTCTTCGGGGGACCGGTGCGATGGCGTCGGTGGACCTGTCTGCCGAGGCGGTGGCGGAGCGTCTGCCGGTGTTCCCGGGTGTCGGGGTGGCGGCGGTGAACGGTCCGCAGACGGTGGTGGTGTCGGGTCCGCCGCGGCCGGTGGCGGATCTGGTGGCCGCGTGTCAGGCCGACGGTGTGCGTGCCCGGTTGATTCCGGTGGACTATGCGTCGCATTCGCCGGCGGTGCAGGAGGTCGCGGAGCAGCTGCGTGTCGATCTGGCGGACGTCGAGCCGCGTAGTGGCAGGGTTCGTCTGGTGTCCACGCTGACCGGGGAGTGGGTGGTCCCGGAGTCGATGGGTGCGGAGTACTGGTACGAGAACCTGCGGCGGACGGTGTTGTTCGATCCGGCGGTCCGGGTGGCGGTGGCTGCTGGTCATACGACGTTCGTGGAGATCTCGCCGCATCCGGTGTTGACGATGCCGGTGACCGGGATCCTGGACGACGCGGGTGTCTCCGGGCACACGTTGGGGACGTTGCGGCGGGGTGAGGATGATCCGACCCGTCTGTTGACCAGTCTCGCGACCGCGTACGCGATCGGTCTGTCGGTCGATTTGCGGCGGGTGCTGGCGGAGACGGCGATCGTCGACCTGCCGACCTACGCCTTCGACCACCAGCGCTACTGGGTCGACCTGCCCGTCGGACCCGCCGGGGACGTCGCCTCCGCCGGACTCCAGGAGGCCGGTCACCCGCTGCTCAGCGCCACGGTGACCTTCCCGGACAGCGAGCGGATGGTGTTCACCGGCCGCCTGTCGGTGCGTACCCACCCGTGGCTCGGCGAGCACCGGGTGATGAACGCGATCCTGCTGCCCGGCACCGCCTTCGTGGAACTGGCCGCCTACGCCGGTGAACAGGCCGGCACGCCCGTGGTGGAGGAACTGACCCTGCTCGCCCCGCTCGTCCTGCCCGACCTCGGCTCCCTCCAGGTGCAGCTCACCGTCGGTGACCGGGACGCGGACGGCCGGCGTACGGTGCAGTTCCACTCCCGCCCGTACCGGGACGGTTCCGACGAGATCCTCGCCGACGTGGCGTGGACCTGCCACGCCACCGGCCTGCTCGCGGCCCGTCCGGCCGAGCAGCCCGCGTTCGACCTCGGGGTCTGGCCGCCGCCCGGCGCGACCGCCGTCGACTCCGCCGACTTCTACTCCGGTATCGAGGCGACCGTCTTCGGTTACGGCCCGGTCTTCCGGGGCCTGCGCGCCGCCTGGGTGCGCGGCGACGAGGTCTTCGCCGAGGTCGAGCTGCCCGCCGACCACCACGCCGAGGCCGGCCGGTTCGGGGTCCACCCGGCGCTGCTGGACGGCGCGTTGCAGGCCATGTCCATCGGCGGCTTCCTCGCCCGGATGGGTGACGGCGCCGACCCCGACGCCCCCCGGCTGCCGTTCGCCTGGACCGGTGTCACCCTGCTCGCCGCCGGGGCCACCGCCCTGCGGGTCCGGGTCGCCTCGGCCGGTGAGGTCGGGGTCTCCTTCCAGGTGGCCGACGCCACCGGCGTGCCGGTACTGCACGCCGAGTCGCTGATCATGCGACGGGTCACCGGTGACGCCCTCGGAGCCGCCCGCTCCGGCCGTCACGAGTCGCTGTTCCAGGTCGACTGGCCGGCGCTGCCCGTGCCCGCCGGTCCGGTGCCCGCTGCCACCGGCTGGGTGGTGGTCGGCGACGACCTGGCGCTCAGCGCCGCCTGCGAGTCGGCGGGCGTCCGCGTTCGCGCCGACCTCGACCCGGACACCCTCGCCGAGCTGCTCGCCGGGGGTGAGCCGGCCCCCGGGGCGGTGATCGTCCCGGTCGGCGGTGACGGGAACGACACGGATCCGGCACTCGCCGCGCAGGCGCGTGCCACCACCCACCGCGTGCTCGGCGCGGTACGGGCCTGGCTCGCCGACGACCGGTTCGCCGACACCCGGCTGGTGCTGGTCACCCGCGACGCCGTCGCAACGGGTGAACAGCCCGTGGTGAACCTGCGCCAGGCGCCGGTCTGGGGTCTACTGCGCGCCGCCCAACTGGAACACCCGGGTCGGCTGCAACTGGTCGACCTCGACGAGGACCCGGCCAGCACCGCCGTGCTGGCCGCCGCGATCGGGTGCGGCGAGCCGCAGGTCGCGGTCCGGGCCGGCCAGGTGCGCGTCCCCCGGCTCGGACGGGTGCCGGCCGGCGTGGAACTGCTGCCCGGCGGCGTCGACCCGGACGGCACGGTGCTCGTCACCGGCGGTACCGGCGTGCTGGGTCGCCTCCTGGCCCGGCACCTCGCCACCACGCACCGCGTCCGGCACCTGCTGCTCGCCGGACGGCGCGGTCCGGCCGCCGAGGGGATCGACGACCTGGTCGCCGAACTGGCCGCCCACGGTACGGAGGTGACCGTCGCCGCCTGCGACGCCGCCGACCCCGACGCCCTGACCGCGCTGCTCGCCGCGATCCCCGCCGCGCACCCGCTCACCGCGGTGGTCCACGCGGCCGGTGTCCTCGACGACGGGGTGTTCGAGTCGATGACGCCCGAACGCCTCGACGCGGTGGCCGTACCGAAGATCGACGCGGCGTGGCACCTGCACCGGCTCACCGCCGACCGCGACCTCGCCGCCTTCGTGCTCTTCTCCTCGGCGGCGGCCACGCTGGGCAGCGCCGGGCAGTCCAACTACGCCGCCGCGAACGCCTTCCTCGACGCGCTCGCCGCGCACCGGCGGGCCCGGGGACTGGCCGGCATCTCCCTGGCCTGGGGCCTGTGGGAGCAGGCCAGCGGCATGACCGGCCACCTCGGTGACGCCGACGTGCGGCGGATGGCCGAACAGGGGGCGGCCGGGCTCCCCACCGAGCAGGCGCTGCACCTCTTCGACGCCGCCTGGCGGCTGGACGCGGCCGCCGTCGTACCGATGCGGCTCGACGTCGGGACGCTGCGCGGGCAGGCGGAGTCCGGGGCGCTCGCCCCGATGCTCCGTGCCCTGGTCCGGGTGCCGCTGCGGCGTTCCGTCGACGGCACCGGTGCCGGTCCCGGGGGCGTGCCGCTCGGGCAGCGCCTGGCCGGCCTGGCCGAGCCGGAACGGCGCAAGGTGGTGCTCGACGTGGTCCGGGCGAACATCGCCGCCGTCCTCGGCCACGCGGGGGCCGACGCGATCGACCCGGGCCGGCTCTTCACCGAACTCGGCTTCGACTCGCTCACCGCGGTCGACCTCCGTAACCGGTTGAACAGCCTGTCCGGTCTCCGGCTGCCCGCCACGCTGGTCTTCGACTACCCGACGCCGACCGCGCTCGCCGAGAAGCTGGCCAGCGAGATCACCGCCGGGGAGGCCCCCTCCACCCAGCCCCTCTTCCAGGGCATCGACACCGTGGAGAGCCTGCTCACCACCATCCCGCTCGATCCGGTGACCCGGGAGCGGTTCACCGCCCGGATGCGGGACCTGCTGGCCAAGGCGACCGGCCTGGCCGACGGCCCCGCCGCCGAGGAGGACCGGCCCGACCTCGAGTCGGCCAGCGACGACGAGATCTTCGACTTCATCAGCAAAGAGTTTGGAATCTCCTGACATGACCGACCCCCGGATCGAGGCAGGTGCGGCCCGATGAGCGACGACGACAAGCTGCGGTACTTCCTCAAGCGGGTGACCGCCGATCTGCACGACACGAAGCGCAAGCTGCAGACCGTCGAGGCCCGCGACCAGGAACCCCTTGCCATCGTGTCGATGAGCTGCCGGTTCCCCGGCGGCGTCCACTCGCCCGAGGACCTGTGGGACCTCGTCGCCGACGGCCGGGACGCCCTCACCGAGTTCCCGGACGACCGGGGCTGGGACCTGGAGTCGCTCTACGACCCCGACCCGAACAAGCCGGGTAAGAGCTACACCCGGGTGGGTGGGTTCCTCGACGCCGCCGGTGACTTCGACGCGTCCCTGTTCGGGATCTCCCCGCGCGAGGCCCTCGCGATGGACCCGCAGCAGCGGCTGCTGCTGGAGACGTCCTGGGAGGCGGTCGAGCGGGCCGGCATCGACCCGCTCTCCCTGCGCGGCACCCAGACCGGTGTCTTCGTCGGGGTCACCACCTCCAACTACGGCATGGGTCTGCCGAACGTCCCCGAGGGCGTCGACATGTACCTCGGCACCGGCAACACCACGAGCGTCGCCTCCGGCCGGATCTCGTTCACCCTCGGCCTGAACGGCCCCGCCGTCACCGTCGACACCGCCTGCTCGTCGTCGCTGGTCGCCCTGCACCTGGCGGTGAACGCGCTGCGCCGCCGGGAGTGCGACCTGGCCATCGCCGGCGGGGTCACCGTGATGGCCACCCCCGGCGTCTTCGTCGTCTTCTCCCGGCAGCGCGGTATGTCCGTCGACGGCCGGTGCAAGGCGTTCGCGGCCGGCGCGGACGGCACCGGCTGGGGCGAGGGCGGCGGTGTCCTCGTCCTCGAACGCCTCGCCGACGCGGAACGTAACGGCCACCCGATCCTCGCCGTGATCCGGGGCAGCGCCCTCAACCAGGACGGCGCGTCCAACGGTCTCACCGCGCCGAACGGCCCGTCGCAGCAGCGGGTCATCCGGCAGGCTCTCGCCAACGCCCGGCTCGGCACCGCCGACGTCGACATGGTGGAGGCGCACGGCACGGGCACCACCCTCGGCGACCCGATCGAGGCGCAGGCGCTGATCGCCACGTACGGGCAGGACCGGCCCGCCGACCGGCCGCTCTGGCTCGGCTCGGTGAAGTCGAACATCGGCCACACCCAGAGCGCCGCCGGGGTCGCCGGCATGGTGAAGATGGTGATGGCCCTGCGCAACGGCGTGATGCCGGAGACCCTGCACGTCGACGAGCCGTCCCCGCACGTGGACTGGGACGCCGGGGCGGTCTCGCTGCTCACCGAGCGTCGGCCGTGGCCGGAGCTGGACCGGCCCCGCCGGGGCGGTGTCTCCTCGTTCGGGGTGAGCGGCACCAACGCCCACGTGATCGTCGAGGAGTACCGGCCGTCCGTCACCACCGCCCCCGACGAGCAGTCGGACGGGGACGACATCGCAGCCACCGCGTCCGCGTACCGTCCCGGCCTGGTCGCGTCGGACGTGACCGTGTGGCCGGTGTCCGCGCGGACCCGGAGCGCGCTCGCCGGGCAGGCGGGCCGGCTGGCCGAATACGTGCGTGAACACGGTGACCTCGACCCGGCGGCGGTCGGCTGGTCACTGCTGGCCACCCGGTCGACGTTCGACCAGCGGGCCGTGGTCGTCGGCTCGGGTGTCGAGGAACTGCTGTCGGGTCTGGACGCGGTGGCGTCGGGCCTGCCAGCGGGAAACGTGGTGCTGGGTACTGCTGCCGGCTCGCCCGCTGGTCCGGTGTTCGTGTTCCCGGGTCAGGGTGCGCAGTCGGCGCGGATGGCGGCGGGTCTGGTGGGTCGGGTGCCGGTGTTCGACGCCCGCCTGGCGGAGTGTCAGCGGGCGCTCGCGCCTCACCTGGACGTCGATCTTGTGTCCGTGTTGACGGGTGATGACGAGTCGTGGCTCGACCGGGTGGAGGTCGTCCAGCCGGTTCTGTGGGCGGTCGGGATTGCTCTGGCGGCGGTGTGGGAGCACGTGGGTGTGACGCCTGCGGTGGTGATCGGTCACTCGCAGGGTGAGATCGGTGCGGCGTGTGTCGCGGGGATCCTGTCGCTGGAGGACGCGGCGAAGACGGTTGCTCTGCGGTCGCGTGCGCTGGCGGTTCTTCGGGGGACCGGTGCGATGGCGTCGGTGGACCTGTCTGCCGAGGCGGTCGCGGAGCGTCTGCCGGTGTTCCCGGGTGTCGGGGTGGCGGCGGTGAACGGTCCGCAGACGGTGGTCGTGTCGGGTCCGCCGCAGCCGGTGGCGGATCTGGTGGCCGCGTGTCAGGCCGACGGGGTGCGGGCGCGGATCATTCCGGTGGACTACGCCTCCCACTCGTCGGCCGTGCAGGAGGTCGCGGAGCAGCTCCGATCGGACCTGTCGGAGGTGAAGCCGCAGGCCGGTCACGTCCGTCTCGTCTCCACGCTGACCGGGGAGTGGGTGGACCCGGAGTCGATGGGTGCGGAGTACTGGTACGAGAACCTGCGGCGGACGGTGCTGTTCGACCCGGCCGTCCGGGTGGCGGTCGAGGCGGGTCACACGACGTTCGTGGAGATCTCGCCGCATCCGGTGCTGACGATGCCGGTGACCGCGATCCTCGACGACGCGGGTGTCACCGGGCACACGCTGGGCACGTTGCGGCGGGGTGAGGACGATCCGACCCGCCTGCTGACCAGCCTCGTCACGGCGTACACGACCGGGCTGCCGGTGGACCTCACGCGCGTCCTCGCCGAGACGGCGACCGTCGACCTGCCGACCTACGCCTTCGACCACCAGCACTACTGGCTGGACGGCAGCGGCGGGCCCGACCTGGAGAGCCTCGCCCAGGGCGCTGCCGACCCCGGCGACGCCGGCTTCTGGGCGGCCGTGGAGCGCGGTGACCTGGCCGCGCTCGCCAACGCGGTCACCACCGACGACATCCCCGCCGAGCAGGCCGTCGACGCGTTGCGGCCCGCCCTGCCGCTGCTCACCTCGTGGCGGCGGCAGCGACGCCGGCAGTCCGACATCGACAGCTGGCGCTACCAGGACACCTGGAAGCCGTTGACCGGTGTCGCGAACCGGGGGATGAGCGGTACCTGGGTCGTGGTGATGCCGACCGGGGACATCGTCGAGCCCTGGCAGGACGCGTGCGTCGAGACGTTGGCGGCGGCCGGAGCAAGCGTGGTGCCGGTCCCCGTCAGCACCACCGACGTCGATCGTGACCTGCTCGGCAAGCTCCTGCGGGAGGCGCTCGCCACCGGTGCCGGCACCGACGGTGGGCCCGCCGAGGTGACCGGTGTGGTGTCGCTGCTCGCGTTCGACGAACTGGTCCACCCGCTGCACCCCTCCGTACCCGGTGGCTACGCCGCCACCGTCGCGCTCTTCCAGGCCCTCGGCGACATCGGCCTGTCCGCCCCCATGTGGAGCGTCACGTCCGGTGCCGTCTCGGTCGGCCGCGCCGACCTGCTGCGGTCGCCGATGCAGGCGCTGGTCTGGGGCTTCGGCCGGGTCGCCGCACTGGAGCACCCGGAACGCTGGGGCGGCCTCGTCGACCTGCCCGAGGCGGTCGAGGAGCGCTCCGCCGACCTGCTCGTCGCGGCTCTCACCACCGCCGGCGAGGAGGACCAGATCGCCGTCCGCCCGACCGGTCTGCTCGGCCGCCGCCTCACCCGGGTCCCGCTCGGCGACAGCCAGCCCGCCAACCCGTGGGAGCCCTCCGGGACGGCCCTGGTCACCGGTGGTACCGGTGCCCTCGGCGGGCACGCCGCCCGCTGGCTGGCCCGCAGCGGGGTGGAGCACATCATCATCGCCAGCCGGCGCGGCATGGCCGCACCGGGTGCACAGCAACTGGTCGACGACATCACCGCCCTCGGTGCCCGCGCCACCGTGGTCGCCTGCGACGCGTCCGACCGGGACGCCCTGGCGGAGCTGATCGACGGCATCCCCGACGAGCAGCCCCTCACCGCGGTCGTGCACGCCAGCGCGGTGCTGGACGACGCCCTGATCAACGAGATCCGGATCGACCAGATCGAACGGGTCCTCCAGGCCAAGGTCGACGTCGCGTACCACCTGCACGAGCTGACCCTCGGCCTGGACCTCTCCGCGTTCGTCATGTTCTCGTCCTTCGCCGGCACCGTGGCCAGCTCCGGCGTCGGCAACTACGCGCCGAGCAACGCCTTCCTCGACGCGCTCGCCCAGCACCGGCGGGGCCTCGGCATGCCCGCCACCTCCATCGCCTGGGGCGCCTGGGCCGGCGGTGGCATGGCCGAGGGGCCGTTCGGTGAGCTGCTGCACCGGCACGGCGTTCCGGAAATGTCCCCGGAGGCCGCGATCACCGCCCTGCACCAGGCGGTGGACCACGGCGAGCCGGCCCTCACCATCGCCGACATCGCCTGGGAGCGGTTCGCCGTCGCTTTCACCGCGACCCGTCCCGGCCCGCTGATCAGCGACCTGCCGGACGTCCGTCGGCTCCAGGCGAACGAGCACGTCGGTGCCGGCACCGAGATCTCCGACGGTCCCGACTCGTTGCGGGAACGGCTCGCCGGGCTGCCCGCCGCCGACCGGATGGCCGTGCTGCTCGGGTTGGTCCGGGGCCAGGTCGCCGCCGTCCTCAACTACGCCTCGGCGGAGGCGGTCGACGAACAGCGGGCGTTCCGGGAACTGGGATTCGACTCCGTCACCGCGGTCGAGCTGCGTAACCGGCTCGGTACGGTGACCGGAGTGGCCCTCCCGGTCACGCTGGTCTTCGACTACCCGACCCCGACCACCCTCGCCGAGTACCTCTTCGCCGAGGTGGCCCAGGAGGACGTGGTGACCCCGACCGTGCTCCTCGACGACCTGGACCGCATCGCCGACAGCCTCGACGTGGTGGTGGGTGACGAGGCGGCCCGGGTCCGGGCCACCGTCCGCCTCCAGGCGATGCTCTCGCGGCTCGCTCAGGGCGGTGGCGGCGGCGACATCGGCCGGCACCTCGACGACGCCACCGACGACGAACTGTTCGCGATGGTCGACAAGGATCTCGGCATCTCCTGACCCGCCCCGGCTCTCCCGCCACCCACTCCGGCTCTTTCGTCCCCTGCGAGGAAGCGGCTCCGACATGGGCAATGAAGACAAGCTCCGCGACTACCTCAAGCGGGTCATGGCTGACCTCCACGACACTCGTCGACGGCTCAGCGAGGTCCAGTCCCAGGAACTGGAGCCGGTGGCGATCGTGGCGATGAGCTGCCGACTTCCCGGCGGGGTGCGAAACCCGGACGACCTGTGGGAGCTGCTGCGGGACGGCCGGGACGCCGTCACGTTGTTCCCCGACGACCGGGGCTGGGACCTGAAGCGGCTCTACCACCCGGATCCCGACAACCCGGGCACCTCGTACGCCCGGGAAGGCGGGTTCCTCGACGGAGCCGGTGACTTCGACGCCCGCTTCTTCGGCATCTCGCCCCGCGAGGCCCTCACCATGGACCCGCAGCAGCGGCTCCTGCTGGAGACCGCCTGGGAGGCGGTCGAGTCCGCCGGCATCGACCCCGCCTCGCTGCGCGGCAGCCGGACCGGGGTCTTCGTCGGCACCAACGGGCAGGACTACGGCACCCTGCTGATGATGTCGCCGGACGGGGACGAGGGTCACTCGATGACCGGAGGCGCGGCGGCCGTCGCGTCCGGACGGGTGTCGTACACGCTGGGGCTGGAGGGGCCGGCGGTGTCGATCGACACGGCCTGCTCCTCCTCCCTGGTGGCGCTGCACCTCGCCGTGCAGGCGCTCCGCGCGGGCGAGTGCGAGCTGGCCCTGGCCGGTGGGGTCACCGTGATGGCGACCCCCGGGCTCCTGGTCGGCTCCAGCAGGCAGCGTGCCCTGTCTCCCGACGGCCGGTGCAAGTCGTTCTCCGCCGGGGCGGACGGTGCCGGATTCTCCGAGGGCGTCGGCTGGCTGCTGGTGGAGCGGCTGTCGGACGCCCGGCGCAACGGCCACCGGGTCCTGGCGGTCGTGCGGGGCAGTGCGGTCAACCAGGACGGCGCGTCGAACGGCCTGACCGCCCCGAACGGGCCCGCGCAGCAGCGGGTGATCAGCCAGGCCCTCACGTCGGCCCGGCTCTCCACCACCGACGTGGATCTGATCGAGGCGCACGGCACGGGTACCCGCCTCGGCGATCCGATCGAGGCGCAGGCTCTGCTGGCCACGTACGGGCAGGACCGCGGGGACGCCACCCCGGTGCTGCTGGGTTCGGTGAAGTCGAACCTGGGCCACACCCAGGCCGCCGCCGGTGTGGCTGGTGTGATCAAGGTGGTGCAGGCGATCCGGCACGGGCTGGTGCCGCCGTCGTTGCACGTGGACGAGCCGTCGCCGCACATCGACTGGTCGGCTGGTGCGGTGGAGTTGGTGACGCGGGCGCGGCCGTGGCCGGTGGTGGATCGTCCGCGTCGGGCGGCGGTGTCGTCGTTCGGGATCTCCGGCACGAACGCGCACGTGATCATCGAGCAGGCGGACGAGTCCGTCGACGAGACGGTCGAGACCCGCGACCGGGCTCCGGGCCTGGTCGGCTCGGGCCTGACCGTCTGGCCCGTGTCGGCTCGGACGAAGAACGCCCTCGCTGGCCAGGCCGCCCGCCTCGCCGCACACGTGCGCGCACAGGACCAGGCGGACGTCGCCGCGCTGGCCTGGTCCCTGGCGACGACCCGCGCCAGCCTCGACCAGCGGGCCGTGGTCGTCGGTTCCGGTGTCGAGGAGTTGCTGTCGGGGCTGGACGCGTTGGCGTCGGGTGTGCCGGCGGGGAATGTCGTGACGGGTCTGGCGGGTTCGTCTGCTGGTCCGGTGTTCGTGTTCCCGGGTCAGGGTGCGCAGTCGGTGCGGATGGCGGCGGGTCTGGTGGGTCGGGTGCCGGTGTTCGACGCCCGCCTGGCGGAGTGTCAGGACGCGCTCGCCCCGTATCTCGACGTGGATCTCGTCTCGGTGTTGACGGGTGATGACGAGTCGTGGTTGGAGCGGGTGGAGGTCGTCCAGCCGGTTCTGTGGGCGGTCGGTGTCGCTCTTGCTGCGGTGTGGGCGCACGTGGGTGTGACGCCTGCGGTGGTGATCGGTCATTCGCAGGGTGAGATCGGTGCGGCGTGTGTCGCGGGGATCCTGTCGCTGGAGGATGCGGCGAAGACCGTGGCGTTGCGGTCGCGTGCGCTGGCGGTTCTTCGTGGGACCGGTGCGATGGCGTCGGTGGACCTGTCTGCCGAGGCGGTGGCGGAGCGTCTGCCGGTGTTCCCGGGTGTGGGTGTGGCGGCGGTGAACGGTCCGTCGACCGTGGTCGTGTCGGGGCCGCCGCAGCCGGTGGCGGATCTGGTGGCCGCGTGTCAGGCCGACGGGGTGCGTGCCCGGTTGATTCCGGTGGACTACGCGTCGCATTCGCCGGCGGTGCAGGAGGTCGCGGAGCAGCTGCGTGTCGATCTGGCTGACGTCGAGCCGCGCAGTGGCAGGGTCCGGCTGGTGTCCACGCTGACCGGGGAGTGGGTGGTCCCGGAGTCGATGGGTGCGGATTACTGGTACGAGAATCTGCGGCAGACGGTGTTGTTCGACCCGGCGGTCCGGGTTGCGGTGGCTGCTGGTCACACGACGTTCGTGGAGATCTCGCCGCATCCGGTGTTGACGATGCCGGTGACCGGGATCCTGGACGACGCGGGTGTCTCCGGGCACACGTTGGGCACGTTGCGGCGGGGTGAGGATGATCCGACCCGTCTGTTGACCAGTCTCGCGACCGCGTACGCGATCGGTCTGTCGGTCGATTTGCGGCGGGTGCTGGCGGAGACGGCGATCGTCGACCTGCCGACCTACGCCTTCGACCACCAGCGCTACTGGCCGGCACCGCCGATCTTCGTCCACCAGGACGACGAGGAGCCCGACCTCGACCAGTGGCGCTACCGGGTCACCTGGGAGGTGCTGCCCGACCTGCCGCTGACGCGGCTCTCCGGCACCTGGCTCGTCCCGATCCCCGCCGCCCTGGCCGATGACCCGCTGGTCACCGGTGTGCTGGGCGCACTCGGCAACGTCGGTGCGGACGTCGTACCCGTGCCGCTGGACGTGACCGACGAGCAGCCGGCGTTCACCGACCGGCTGCGCGCGGCCCTCCCCGCCGACGGCCCCGCCGCCGTGCTCTCCCTGCTCGGCCTCGACGAGCGGGCCCACCCGGAACACCCGGCGACCCCGCTCGGCGTGGTCGGGACCGCCCACCTGGTGCAGGCGCTCGGCACGCTGGGCGTGGAGGCCCCGCTGTGGTGCGCCACCCGGCGGGCCGTCGCCGTCGGTGCCGGGGACGCGCCGCCGGCCCCGTCGGCCGCCGCCGTCTGGGGGTTCGGTCGGGCGGTCGCACTGGAACACCCCGGTCGCTGGGGCGGACTGGTCGACCTGCCGGCCGACCTCGACCCGGGTGCCGGGGCGCGGCTCTGTGCGGTCCTCGGCGACAGCCACGGCGAGGACCAGGTCGCCGTCCGGGAGACCGGCGTCCTCGTCCGCCGCCTCACCCGGATCACCGAGCCCGAGCCGGCCGGCACCGACCCCGGTGACGGCGGCTGGGAGATGCGCGGCACCGTGCTGATCACCGGGGGAACCGGCGGACTCGGCGGACACATGGCCCGCTGGGCGGCCCGCTCCGGCGCGGCCCACGTCCTGCTGGCCAGCCGGCGCGGTCCGGACGCGCCGGGCGCCGCCGACCTCGCGGCGGAGCTGACCGACCTGGGAGTCCGCGTCACCGTGGCGCCCTGCGACGTCACCGACCGGGCGCAGCTCGCCGCCCTGCTGGCGGCCGTGCCCGACGACGCCCCGCTCACCGCCGTGCTGCACACCGCCGCCGTCCTCGACGACGGCATCGTCGACACCGTCACCCCGGCCCGGCTGCATGCCGTCGCCGCGCCCAAGTGCGCCGCCGCGGAGCACCTGGACGAGCTGACCCGGGACCTCGACCTCGACGCCTTCGTCCTCTTCTCCTCCGTCGCCGGCACCACCGGCAACGCCGGGCAGGGCGCCTACGGGGCGGCGAACGCGTACCTCGACGCCCTCGCCGAGCGGCGCCGGGCCGAGGGACGCCCCGCGCTCTCCGTCGCCTGGGGCGCCTGGAGCGGAGCCGGCCTGCCCGCCGAGAACGAGCGCGCCCGGCAGCGGCTCCAGCGCGGCGGGATGACCGCCATGGACCCCGAGCTGGCCGTGGAGGCGCTTGCCCGGGCCCTGCGGCGCGGCGAGATCACCACGGTGATCGCCGACATCGACTGGACCCGGTTCGCCCCGGCGTTCGCCCTGGTCCGCCCCAGCCCGCTGATCGGTGACCTGCCGGAGGTGCGGCAGCTGGCCCGTCCGGCAGAGCAGCCGGCCGACGTGGTGGAGGACACGCCGTCGTCGGCGTTCGCCCAGCGGCTCGCCGGGCTCAGCCCGGCCGAGCGGAACGCGGAACTGCGGGACCTGGTCCGGCAGTGCGCGGCCACCGCCCTCGGCTACGGGGCGGCCGAGGACGTCCCCGCCACCCGTCCGTTCCGGGACCTCGGGCTGGACTCGCTGACCGCGGTGGACATGCGGAACTTCCTCGCCACCGCGACCGGTCTGCGGCTGCCGGCCACCCTCGCCTTCGACTACCCGAACCCGACGGTGCTCGCCGCGCACCTCGACGAGCTGCTCACCGGGACCACCGTCGACACGACCGCGCCGGTCACGGCGGCAGTCTTCGACGAACCGATCGCCATCGTCGCGATGAGCTGCCGGTTCCCCGGCGGGGCGGACACGCCCGAGCGGCTGTGGCAGCTGCTCGCCGCCGGGGGCGACGCGGTCGGGGAGTTCCCCACCGACCGGGGCTGGGACCTGGACCGGCTCTTCGACGCCGACCCCGCCAACGAGGGCACCAGCTACGCCCGCGAGGGCGCCTTCGTCCCCGGGGCCGCCGAGTTCGACCCCGCCTTCTTCGGCATCTCGCCGCGCGAGGCACTCGCGATGGACCCGCAGCAGCGGCTGCTGCTGGAGACCTCCTGGGAGGCGATCGAACGGGCCGGCATCGACCCGCAGGCGCTGCGGGGCAGCGCCACCGGCGTCTTCGTCGGCACCAACTACCAGGACTACCGCAACCTGATGATCGGTGCCGAGGGCGCCGAGGGGCACCTGATGACCGGCAACGCCGGCAGCGTGCTCTCCGGTCGGGTGTCCTACACGTTCGGGCTGGAGGGGCCGGCCGTCTCGGTGGACACCGCCTGCTCCTCGTCACTGGTGGCGCTGCACTGGGCCTGTCAGGCGCTCCGCTCGGCCGAATGCTCCCTCGCCCTGGTCGGCGGGGTCACCGTGATGGCCACCCCCGGCGTGTTCGTCGGCTTCAGCCGGCAGCGGGGGCTGGCCCCGGACAGCCGGGTCAAGGCGTTCGCCTCCGCCGCCGACGGGACGAGCTGGGGTGAGGGCGCCGGCATGCTCCTGGTGGAGCGGCTCAGCGACGCCCGGCGCAACGGCCACCCGGTACTCGCGGTGATCCGGGGCAGCGCGGTCAACCAGGACGGCGCGTCCAACGGGCTCACCGCCCCGAACGGCCCCGCCCAGCAGCGGGTCATCCGGCAGGCGCTCAGCAACGCCCGGCTCACCGCGACCGACGTCGACGCCGTGGAGGCGCACGGCACCGGCACCCGGCTCGGTGACCCCATCGAGGCGCAGGCGCTGCTCGCCACGTACGGGCAGGACCGCCCGGACGACCGGCCGCTCTGGCTCGGGTCGGTCAAGTCGAACATCGGCCACACCCAGGCCGCGGCCGGCGTCGCCGGGATCATCAAGATGGTCCTCGCCATGCGGAACGGCTATCTGCCGCCGACCCTGCACGTCGACGAGCCCACCGACCAGGTGGACTGGAGCGTCGGCGCGGTCGAACTGCTCACCGAGGGCCGGCCTTGGCCGCTGACCGGCCGGCCGCGCCGCGCCGCCGTCTCCTCCTTCGGGATCAGTGGGACCAACGCCCACACCATTCTCGAACAGGCCCCGGAACCGGCCGTGCCGGTCCTGTCCCCGGCCGAGCTGCCACTGGTGCCGGTGCTGCTGTCCGCGCGTACCGCCGCGTCACTGGCCGCCCAGGCCGGCCCGTGGGCCGACCGGCTCACCGGCCCGGAGGCGGCACCACTGGTCGACGTCGGCTGGTCGTCGGCGGTGTCCCGGGCCGCGCTGGAGCACCGGGCAGTCGTCCTCGCCGCCGACCGGTTGGAGTTGCGCGCCGGGTTGCGGGCGTTGGAGCGCGACGACGACTCCGCGTTGCTGGTCACCGGGGTGGCCACCGGCACGCCGAAGGTGGCGTACCTCTTCTCCGGGCAGGGGGCACAGCGCCCCGGCATGGGCCGCGAGCTGGCCGGGGCGTACCCGGTCTTCGCCGCCGCCCTGGACGAGGTCTGCGCGGTCCTCGACCCGCACCTGCCCCGGCCGCTGCGCGAGGTGATGTTCGCCGAGGCCGGCACGGCCGAGGCCGACCTGCTGGACCGGACCGAGTTCACCCAGCCGGCGATCTTCGCCGTCGAGGTGGCGCTGTTCCGGCTGCTGACCTCGTGGGGACTGCGTCCCGACGCGGTCGCTGGCCACTCCATCGGCGAGTTCGCCGCCGCCCACGCCGCCGGGGTGCTCACCCTGGCCGACGCCGCCGAGCTGGTCGCCGCCCGGGGGCGGCTCATGCAGGCGCTGCCCGACGGCGGGGCGATGCTCGCCGTCGCCGCGCCCGAGGCCGACGTGCTCGCCAGCCTCGGCGACCGCGCGGACCGGGTCTGCGTGGCCGCCGTGAACGGTCCGAGCGCGGTGGTGCTCTCCGGGGCCGCCTACACGGTCGGGGAGATGGCCGCCGAATGGGCCGCGCGGGGCGTCCGGACCCGCCGGCTGGCGGTCAGCCACGCGTTCCACAGCCCGCTGATGGACCCGGTGCTCGACGACCTCGCCGCCGTCGCCGCGCGGCTGCCGCACCACGCCCCGGCCATCCCGCTGGTCTCCACGGTCACCGGTGCGCCGGTCGACGTGGCGGAACTGGGCACGCCCGACTACTGGGTGCGGCACGCCCGGGGCACGGTGCGCTTCGCCGACGCGGTCACCGCCCTGCGCCAGCAGGGCTGCACCGGGTTCGTGGAGGTCGGCCCGGACGGGGTGCTGACCGCCCTCACCCAGGCCGTCCTCGCCGACGGCGGGTCGACCGGCGGTCGGTCCGCGCTGGTGGTACCCACCCTGCGCCGGGACCGTCCGGAGCCGGCCGCCCTGCTGCGGGCGGTCGCCACGCTGCACGTGCACGGCTGGTCCCCGGACTGGCCGGCCCTCTACGCCGACGCCGAACCGCAGCTCGCCGACCTGCCCACCCACGTCTTCGACCGGCAGCGCTACTGGCCCGAACCGCCCGCGTGGCTCACCGCGCCGGTCGACGACCGGACCGAGACGGACAGCCGGTTCTGGGCGGCAATCGAGGCTGAGGACTTCGACTCGCTGCTGCGCGAGCTGGAGGTCGACCGGGACCAGCCGTTCGGCACGGTGCTGCCGGCCCTGTCCGCCTGGCGGCGGCGCGGCCGGGAGCGGTCCCTGGTGGACGCCGCCCGCTACCGGGAACTCTGGCAGCCGCTGGCCGCGCCGGCCACACCGTCGGCGGCGACGCCGCAGCGTTGGCTGGTGCTGCTGCCCGCCGCCCTGGCCGCCGACCCCGACCTGGACGCCTGCGTCCGGGCGCTCGGCGCGGACGTGACCACCGTGCCGGTGGACACCACCGTCGACCCGGACGAGCTGGTCGGCGTCCTGCACGACGCGCTCGGTCGCATCGACCAGCCCGTGTCCGTCCTGTCCTTCCTCGGCCTGGACGTCGCCTCGCACGCCGAGTACCCGGCGTTGCCGCGTGGCCTCGCCGCGACCGTGCAACTGCTGCACGCGATGAGCGACCTCGACGTGGCGGCCCGGCTCTGGTGCGCCACCCGGGGCGCGGTCGGGGTCGCCGACGGCGACGCGCCGGTCAGCCCCCGGCAGGCGGCGCTGTGGGGGCTGGGCCGGGTGGCGGCGCTGGAGCAGTCCGCCCGCTGGGCCGGGCTGGTCGACCTGCCGGCCACGATGGACGCCGGGGCAGCGACGCGGCTCGCGGGACTGCTCACCGGCGGTGTCGCCGAGGACCAGCTCGCCGTCCGCGACGACGGGGTGTTCGTCCGCCGGCTCGCCCCCGCCGCCACCGTCGGCGAACCCGAGCCGTGGCGGCCCCGGGGCACCGTGCTGATCACCGGGGGCACCGGTGCGCTCGGTGGGCACGTGGCCCGCTGGGTGGCCGGCGCCGGCGCCGAGCGGGTCGTGCTGACCAGCCGGCGCGGCACCGACACGCCCGGGGCCGCCGAGCTGCTGACCGAACTGGAGGCGCTCGGCATCGACTGCCGGGTGGCCCGCGCCGACGCCGCCGACCGGTCCGCGATGACCGACCTGGTCGCCGAGCTGCGGCGGGAGGGCCCGCCGCTACGGGCGGTGGTGCACGCCGCCGGGGTCAGCGAGGTGGTGCCGCTGGCCGACACCACCCTGGAGGACCTGGCGTACGTCGTCGGCCCGAAGCTGGTCGGCGCGGAACTGCTCGACGAACTGCTCGACGGCGTCGAGCTGGACGCGTTCGTGCTCTTCTCGTCGATCGCGGCCGTGTGGGGCAGCGGCGGCCAGGGCGCGTACGCGGCCGGCAACGCCTACCTGGACGCCTTCGCCCTCCGGCGGCGGGCGCGGGGACTGGCCGCCACGTCGGTGGCCTGGGGCCCGTGGACGGAGTCCGGCATGTTCGACGACAGCGGGCCCGAGCAGCTGCGCCGCCGCGGCCTGCGGGTGATGCCGCCCGGCGTGGCGATGGCCGGACTGCGGCACGCCCTCGCCGTCGGGGACGCCTGCGTCACCGTCGTCGACATCGACTGGGCCACCTTCCACCCGCTGTTCACCGCGCTGCGGCCCAGCCCGCTCCTGGCCGACCTGCCGGCCGTGCGGGAGCTGACCGCCGGTCCCGCCGAGCCGACCGGGGCCTCCGCTACGGTCGGCCGGGACCTGCTCGCCGAGCTGCGCCCGCTGCCCGCCGCCGAGCGGCGCGGCAGCCTCCTGGAGATGGTCCGGGTGACCGCGGCGAAGGTCCTCGGCCACTCCACCGCGGACGCCGTCGACACCGAACGGGGTTTCCTGGACCTCGGGTTCGACTCGCTCACCGCGGTGGAGCTGCGTAACCTGCTCAGCGCCGAGACCGGGCACGAGCTGGCCACCACGGTCGTCTTCGACTATCCGACCCCGGCTGACCTCGCCGGCCACCTCTACGAGGAGCTCTTCGGCGACGACGAGAGTGAGCCGGCCGACGGTGGCGACGACGAGACGGTCCGGGGGGTCCTCGCGGCGATCCCGCTGGACCAGCTGCGCCGGGCCGGACTGCTCGACCCGTTGTTGCGGCTCGCGCGGGACACCACCCCGGCGGAGCCGGCTCCGGTCGCCGCCCCGGCCGCCCCGGAGGCCGAGATCCGTGAACTCGACGTCGCCAGTCTGGTCCGGCTGGCCCTCGAAGGCTCCGACTCGTGACCCGGCCGGCCCTGAGGAGGATCCGATGAGCGTCTCACTGGACGAGGTCGTCAGCGCGCTGCGCGCGTCCCTGCTCGACAACCAGAAGCTCAAGCAGCAGAACCAGCAGCTCACCGCCGCGCTCAGCGAGCCGGTGGCGATCATCGGCATGAGCTGCCGGTTCCCCGGCGGGGTCCGGTCCCCGGAGCAGCTGTGGGAACTGGTCACCACCGGCACGGACGCGATGGCCCCGTTCCCCGCCGACCGGGGCTGGGACCTCGACGCGCTCTACGACACCGACCCGGACAGCCGGGGCACCTCGTACGTCCGGGAAGGCGGGTTCCTGCACGACGCCGGGGACTTCGACCCCGCGTTCTTCGGCATCTCGCCGCGCGAGGCCCTCGCCATGGACCCGCAGCAGCGGCTGCTGCTGGAGACCGCCTGGGAGGCCTTCGAGCGCGCCGGGATCGACCCCACCACGCTGCGCGGCACGTCCACCGGCGTGTACGCGGCCACCAGCAGCCAGGGCGACTACGCGGCCCTGCTCGCCGGGGTCGGCGGTGGCGTGGAGGGCTACCTCGGCACCGGCAGCGCGGCCGCCGTCGCCAGTGGCCGCATCGCGTACGCCCTCGGGTTGGAGGGACCGGCGGTCACCGTGGACACCGCCTGTTCGTCGTCCCTGGTCGCACTCCACCTGGCCGCCCAGGCGCTGCGGCTGGGGGAGTGCACCCTCGCCCTGGCCGGCGGGGTGTCGGTGATGGCCACCCCGACGGTGTTCGTCGAGTTCTCCCGCCAGCGTGGCCTCTCCACCGACGGCCGGTGCAAGTCGTTCGCCGCCGCCGCGGACGGCACCGGCTGGTCCGAGGGGGTCGGCATGCTCCTCGTCGAGCGGCTCTCCGACGCCCGCCGCAACGGGCACCCGATCCTCGCCGTGGTGCGGGGCAGCGCGGTCAACCAGGACGGCGCGAGCAGCGGGCTGACCGCCCCGAACGGCCCGTCCCAGCGGCGGGTCATCAACCGGGCCCTGGCCAACGCGGGGTTGACCGCCGACCAGGTCGACGTGGTCGAGGCGCACGGCACCGGCACCACCCTGGGCGACCCGATCGAGGCGCAGGCGCTGCTGGCCACCTACGGGCAGGGGCGGCCGACGGACCGTCCGCTGTGGCTCGGGTCGGTGAAGTCGAACATCGGGCACACCCAGGCCGCGGCGGGCGTCGCCGGAGTGATCAAGATGGTGCTCGCCATGCGCCACGGTCTGCTCCCCGCCACGCTGCACGTCGACCGGCCCACTCCGCACGTCGACTGGTCGGCCGGCGCGGTCCGGCTGGCGACCGAGCGGATGCCGTGGCCGGACGGGGACGGCCCGCGCCGGGCGGGTGTCTCCGCCTTCGGGGTCAGTGGCACCAATGCGCACGCCATCATCGAGCAGGCCGCCCCGGAGGACGCCGCCGTGGCCACCCCGGCCGGGCGGCCCGCCCCGCCCGCCCCCTGGCTGGTCACCGCCCGCTCCGCCCCGGCGCTGGCCGGGCAGGCCCGCCGGTTGCTGGAGCACCTGGCCGCCCATCCCGAACTGCGCCCCGGCGACGTGGCGTACTCGCTGGTCACCACCCGGGCGGCGATGCCGCACCGGGCGGTGGTCACCGGGGATGACGCGGACGCGCTCGTCGAGGGCCTGCGGGCGGTCGCCGAGGACCGCCCGGCCCCCGGTGTGCTGCGCGGGGTGGCCCGGCCGGCCGGGAAGCTCGCCGTCCTGTTCACCGGCCAAGGCGCCCAGCGCGTCGGCATGGGCGCCGGGCTGTACCGCCGGTTCCCCGTGTTCGCCGCCGCGTTCGACGAGGTCGTGGCCGAACTCGACCGGCACCTGAACCGCCCGCTGCGGGAGGTGGTGTTCGCCGCACCGGACACCCCGCAGGCCGCGCTGCTGGACCGTACCGAGTTCACCCAGCCGGCCCTGTTCGCCTACGAGGTGGCCGCGTACCGCCTGGTCACCTCCTGGGGGGTACGGCCGGCGCACCTGCTCGGGCACTCGGTCGGCGAACTGGCTGCCGCGCACGTGGCCGGCGTGCTGTCGCTGCCCGACGCGGCGGCCCTGGTCGCCGCGCGGGCCCGGCTGATGCAGGCGCTGCCCGCCGGTGGAGCGATGCTCGCCGTCCGGGCCGCCGAGGCCGAGGTGGCCCCGCTGCTCGACGACCGGGTGGCCCTGGCCGCGGTGAACGGCCCCACGTCGGTGGTCCTCTCCGGCGACGAGGACGCGGTGCTCGCGGCCGGGGACCAGCTCGCCGCCCAGGGCCGGCAGGTCCGCCGGCTGCGGGTCAGCCACGCGTTCCACTCCGCCCGGATGGACGCCATGCTGGACGACTTCCGGGTGGTCGCCGAGAAGGTCACCTGGCACCCGCCGACCGTGCCGCTGGTCTCCGACCGCACCGGCGCGCTGCTCACCGCCGCCCAGGCCACCGACCCCGGGTACTGGGTCGAACACGTCCGGGACACCGTCCGGTTCCACCGGGGTGTCGCCACCCTGGCCGGCGCGGGAACCGGGACGTTCCTGGAGATCGGCCCCGACGCGGCGCTCACCCCGATGGCCCGGGAGTGCCTGCCCGACCTGGAGGCGGCGGCGTTCGTGCCGGTGGCCCGTCGGGACGCGTGCGAGGTGGCCGGTCTGCTCGCCGCCGTCGCGGCGGTGGACCTGCGCGGCGGCGGGGTCCGCTGGGCCGAACTCTTCGCCGGGACCGACGCCGCCCGGGTCGACCTGCCCACGTACGCCTTCGCGCACGAACGCTACTGGCCCGACCCGATCACCCTCGGCCCTCCTCCGGCCGACGCCGGGGAGGACCGGGAGTTCTGGGCCGCCGCCGAGAGCGGGGACACCTCCGCGCTGGCGGCCGTGCTCGGGGTCGACGCCGACCGGGGTGAGGCACTCCGGGCGGTACTGCCCGCCCTGGGCGCCTACCGGGACCGGCGTCGTCGGGTGTCCCGCGTGGACGGCCTGCGGTACCGCGCCGGCTGGGTACGCGTCGAGCCGCCGACCGGGCCGGTCCCGGCCGGGCGCTGCCTGGTCGTCGTGCCGGCCGGTGCCCCGGTGGAGCCGGTGCTGGCGGCGCTGCGCGCCGAGGGCTTGTCCCCGGTGCCCGTGCCGGTCCGCTCCGGCGACGACCCGGCCGACGCGGTCCGGGCGGCGCTCGGCGCGGATGCCGAGGCTCCGGCGCGGGTGGTGTCCCTGCTCGACGCGTTCGACGACCGGTCGGGCACCGCCGTGCTGGCCGACACCGCCGGCCTGGTCCGCGCCCTCGCCGACACCGCGACCGTCACCGGGTTGTGGTGCGTCACCCGTGGCGCGGTCGCCGTCGACGCCGACGATCCCGCGCCCTGCCCCGCCGGGGCGTCCGTCTGGGGGCTGGGCCGGGTGCTGGCGCTGGAGCAGCCCCGTCTCTGGGGCGGCCTGCTGGACCTGCCCGCCGGCCCCGACCAGGTGGACCTCGACGCGCTGGCGCGGGTCGTCGCTCGCGGTGGGGACGAGGACCAGGTCGCCGTCCGCTCCGGCGTGCTGCACGCCCGGCGGCTGGAACACGTCCCAGCCGGTCCGGCCGCCACGGGTGTGGCGTGGCGGCCCCGGGGCGCGGTGCTGGTGCACGGTGCCGCGCCGGTGCGCGGCCCGCACGTGCTGCGCTGGCTCGCCAGGTGGGGCGCGACCCACCTCCTCCTCGCCGGGGCCCCGGTCTCGGCCGAGCTGACCGCCGAACTGGCCGCCGCCGGCGTCGACGTCACCACGGTCGCCGATCCGGCCGCGCTGCCGGCGGCGCTGGACCGGCTCGACGCGGCCGGTGCCCCGGTGTGCACCGTGCTGCACCTGGTCGACTCCAGCGGGCCCGGCGTCCCGGTCGCCGCCGTCGAACCGGTCGCCCTCGCCACCGCGGTCGGCGAGGACGTCGCCGCCGTGGCCGCGCTCGACGCCGCCTGCGTCGGCCGGCCCGTCGCCGAGTTCGTCGTCTTCACCTCCACCGCCGCCACCTGGGGAGGTGGCGGCGCGGCCGTCGCCGCCGCCACCGGCGCCGCGCTGGAGGCCCTGGCCGCCGCCCGCCGGGCCGCCGGCCGACCGGCCACCGTGGTCGCCTGGGCGCCCTGGGCCGACGAGGTCGCCGAGCCGGGCCAGCTGCGGCGGCGGGGCATCCTGCCGCTCGACCCGGACCTGGCCGCCGACGCGCTGCTGCGGGCGGTCGAGGGCCGCGACGACGCGGTCGCCGTGGCCGACGTCGACTGGCCCGCGTTCGTGCCGGCCTTCACCGCCGTGCGCCCCGCGCCGCTGCTGCGCGGCGTTCCCGAGGCGGTGGACGTCGACCGGGCCGCCGGGCGGCCCGCCGGGACGGCGACCGACCCGGCCCGTGCCCTGCGGGACCGGCTGGCCGCTGCCTCGGCCGCCGACCGGCACCGCATCCTGCTGGACCTGGTCCGGGCGCACGTGGCCACCGTGCTCGGGCACGCCTCGCCCGGCGCGATCGAGGCCGACCGGGACTTCTTGGAGTTGGGCTTCGACTCGCTGACCGCGCTGGAGCTGCGCGACGCCCTGCGCCAGGACACCGGGGCGGAGCTCTCCGCCACCCTGCTCTTCGACCACCCCACCCCGGCCGATCTGGCCCGGCACCTGCTCGGCCGGATGCTGGGCGACGCGGCCGGCGACGCGCCGGCCGAGGGGGCCACCGCGGAGGGCGCGGGCGGCATCCTCGGCGCGCTGTTCCGCCAGCCGAAGGCGCGCGAGGACGCCGCCGGGTACGCCGAACTGCTGGTGAAGCTCGCCCAGTTCCGGCCCAGTTTCACCGAGCCGGGACAGCTCACCCGCCCGGCCGGGATCCTGCGGCTCGCCGAGGGGCCGGGCACCCCGGTGGTCTGCTGCTGCACCATGTCGCTGCTCTCCGGCGCCCACGAGTACGCCCGGTTCGCCGCCGGGCTGCGGGGCCGGCGTGACGTGTGGGCACTGCCCAACCCGGGATTCGGGGTCGGGGAGGAACTTCCCGCCGACCTCGACGCGCTGCTGCGGGTGCACGCCGACACCGTGCTGCGCACCGTCGGCGACGGCCCGTTCGTGCTGGCCGGGCACTCCGGCGGCGCGATGGTGGCCAACGTGCTCGCCCGGGAGTTGGAGCGCCAGGGCCGCCCGCCGGCCGCCGTGGTGCTGATGGACACCTACCCGGCCGACAGCGAGGTGCTCGGCGGCTGGACGAGCCAACTGCTCGACGGAATGGTCGAGCGGGACAGCGCGTACACCCCGATGGACGACCACCGGGCCACCGCGTGGGCCGGCTACCTCCCCCTGTTCCTGGACTGGCGGCCCGCGCCGATCGAATCGGCCACGCTGCTGGTCCGGGCCAGCGAGCCGCTGGGGGAGTGGTCCGGCGAGCCGGACGGGTGGCGCTCCCGGTGGCCGTACCCGCACGAGGCGGTGGACGCGGCGGGCGACCACTTCACGATGGTCGGCGAGCGGGGTCCCGACCTCGGCGTGACCGTGCACGAATGGCTGGCCGGGCGAGATCTGTGAGGCCGGCGGGGCGTGCCCCTGGCATCCCCCTAGCACCCCCTATCGAGGCGACGAACAACTGTCCCACCGGGACCCAGGACGGGAGCATGACGACGTGGACGACGCAGTAGTGGTCGAGGAGCTGGTCAAGAAGTACCGGCCCGACATGCCGCCGGCGGTGGACGGGCTGAGCTTCTCCGTCACCGCGGGCGAGGTCTTCGGTCTGCTCGGGCCCAACGGCGCGGGCAAGACGACGACGATCGGGGTGCTGACGACGCGGGTCCGGGCCACCTCCGGCCGGGCCGTCGTGTGCGGCGCGGACGTGCTGGGCGCACCGGCTGTGGCGCGGAAGCTGCTGGCGGTCGTCCCGCAGCGGGTGAACCTGGACCGGTCGCTGACCGTCCGGGAGAACCTGCTCTTCCACTCGGCGTACCACCGCATCCCCCGGGCGCAGCGGCTCCGCCGGGCCGACGAGCTGCTGGAGCAGATGGGGCTCGCCGAGCACGCCAAGTCCCGGACCGACTTCCTCTCCGGTGGCCTGGCGCAGCGCACCATGATCGCCCGCGCGCTCATGCACGAGCCCCGGGTGCTCTTCCTCGACGAGCCCTCCGGCGGCCTCGACCCCCAGTCGCGGCTCTTCGTGCACGACCGGATCGCCGAGCTGAAGCGGGCCGGGGTCACCGTCGTGGTGACCACCCACGACATGGACGAGGCGGAGAAGGTCTGCGACCGGGTCGGCATCGTCGATCACGGCAAGCTGCTCACCCTCGGCACGCCGGCCGCGCTGACCCGGACCCTGCCGGGCAGCAGCACGCTGATCCTGGTCGTCGCCGCCGGCGCCCCCGCCGAGGAGGTGCAGGCCGCCCTGGACAACATCCCGGACGTGGAGCGGGTGGAACGGCTGCGTCCCGGCGGCGCCCCGGCCGCGCCGGCCGCGGGCATGCCGATGATGCCGGGCATGCCCCCGATGCCGACGCCGGCCCCGCAGGTCACCGCCGACCCGGACACCACGCTGTCGTTCCGCCTCTACACCTCGGGGGCCCCGGCCAACGCGGTGCCGATGGCGTTGAAGATCCTGACCGACCTGAACTGCGCGGTCAGCGACCTCAGCATCGGCCAGCCCAGCCTGGAAGACGTGTTCATCCACCTGACCGGAAGGGAACTTCGGTGAGCGTCACCGCCCCCGTCACACCGTCCGCGCCGACGTCCGCCGCGACGCCCCCGCCGGTGCGCTGGTCGGACCAGTTCGCCACCTTCCGCGCGGTGCTCTGGCGCGACCTCTTCGTCACCAGCCGGGGGGAACTGGTCGGCTTCGTCGCCCAGGTTCTCATCCAGCCGCTGTTCATGCTGCTGATCTTCGGCAAGGTGCTGGGCGACCTGGGCTACGCCAGCGACAACTTCGCCAACGTGCTGCTGCCCGGCGTGATCGCGCTCAACGCGTTCCTGATCGGCCTGGAGAACACCGCGCTGCCCATGGTGATGGACTTCTCGTTCACCCGGGAGATCGAGGACCGGTTGCTGGCCCCGATGGCGATCCCGCTGGTGGCCATCGAGAAGATCGTCTTCGGCGCGATCCGGGGTCTGATCGCCGGCCTGCTGCTCATCCCGATCGGGATGCTGATGCTCGGCGTGACCTGGCCGCTGTCGACGGTGCTGCCGGTGCTCGGTGTGCTGGTGGTCGGTTCGCTGGTCGGCGCGGCCATGGGGCTGACCTTCGGCACGCTGGTCCCGCCGAACCTGATCCAGATCATGTTCACCGTGATCATGACGCCGCTGATGTTCACCGGCGCCACCCAGTTCCCGCTGCGCGGGCTCGACTCGATGCGCTGGTTCCAGGTGATCTGCGCGCTCAACCCGCTCACCTACGTCAGCGAGGCCACCCGGTCGCTGGTCGCGCCGCCCGGGGTCGAGTCGGTGCCGCTCTGGCTGGACCTGCTGGTCCTGACCGTGGTGTTCGTGTTCTTCACCCTCACCGGAATCCGTGGCTTCATGCGCCGGGCGATGGACTAGGGGGGACGACGGTGACGACGTTCGACGAACGTCCGCTGCTGATCGTCAGCTCGGGAAGCGCCGGGCTGTTCAACCCGCTGCTCACCCTGGCCGGCGAGCTGAAGCGCCGGGGCGTCGGGTCGGTCCGGTTCGCCTGCACCGACGAGCGTCGGGCCGACATCGAGGCGCTGCCCGGCGACGGTGACGTACGGTTCCTGTCGCTCGGGCCGGCCCGGCTCGAGATGCGCCCCGAGCACTGGGACGACGAGAAGCACCAGCGGATGTCCACCGGGTCGCGGGTGGAGAACTTCGTCAGCTACGTCGACGCCTCGACCGACCACGACCACCTCCACCACCTCTACGAGCGGTGCCTGGAGCTGGTCGACGAGGTGGAACCGGCCCTGGCCGTGGTGGACTCGTTCGCCACGTACGGGATGGACGCGGCGACCACCCGGGGCGTCCCGTACGTCGTCAGCGTCTCCGTGCCGCCGTCGAACTTCCTGCAGGACAGTCTCCCGTCGGCGTACCCGACACCGCTGTCCGGCCTGCCGCTGCACATGAACCCGAGCCAGCGGGCCGCCAACGACCGCCACCGGGCGGCGTTGCTGGCCGCCCTGACGGAGCCGGACCGGTTGGCGCGCAGCACCGCCGCCGCCGAGCGCCGGCGGGCCGCCGGGATCAGCAACGCCGAGCTGAGTCCCAGCCGGTACGCGGACGCCGCCCAGGCCCTGCTGGCCTACACGGTGTTCGGTCTGGAGTACCCGTTCGACACCGCCCCGGCGAACCTGCGCATGGTCGGTTCGATGGTGCGGCCGGACGTCACGCCGAGCCCGGAGGGCGCGGAGCTGCGCGCATGGCTCGACGCCCACCCGTCGGTGGTCTACATCGGTTTCGGCACCATCATGCGGCCGTCGGCCGCCCAGGTGGCCGCGCTGGTCGAGGTGGCCGCCCGGCTCGGGCCCGAGCACCACGTGCTGTGGAAGCTACCGGCCGGGCGGCAGCACCTCCTCCCGCCGGCCGGGGACCTGCCCGCGAACCTGCGCATCGAGTCGTGGCTGCCCTCGCAGGTCGAGGTGCTGGCACACCCGAACGTGCGGGTGTTCTTCAACCACGCCGCCGCCAACGCGATCCACGAGGCGGCCTGGTTCGGGGTGCCGCAACTGGTGATGCCGTTCTGGCTCGACTGCCACGACGGCGCGGTCCGGGTCGTCGACGCCGGCATCGGGCTCGCCGCCGAACAGGAGGACCCGCTGGACGTCGAGGACGTGGTCGCCAAGCTGCACCGGTTGCTGACCGATCCGGTCTTCCGGCACCGGGCGGAGCTGTGGCGCGGGCGGCTGCGGCAGGCGGGCGGCGTCGTCGCCGCCGCCGACCTGGTGCTGCGGCTGCGGGCCACGGCGGCCGACCGGACTCCCGCCCCGGTGGCGGTCTGACGCCCACCGAGGTCGCGACCGAGGGTGTCACCCACCGACCGCACCCACGACGACGGGGCGCGCACCGGGAGCACCCGGCACGCGCCCCGTCGTGGTGTCAGGTCGCCGCGCCCTGTACCTCCTCGGCCAGCGGCTCCGCGTAGGCGACGAGCCGGGCCGGCAGGTCGGTGCGGCGCTTGACGTCGAGCTTCCGGTAGACCCGGGTGAGGTGCTGCTCGACCGTGCTCACCGTGATGAACAGCTTGCTGGAGATCTGCCGGTTGGTGTGCCCCTGGGCGGCGAGCGCGGCCACCCGCCGTTCGGCCTCGCTCAGCCCGTCCTCCGGCTCGGGCGTCTCGGCCGGCGGGTACGCCGGCAACCCGCCCGGCTCGCGGCGGACCAGCCGTTGGGCCAGCACCGGCGCCCCGCAGTCCTGCGCGAGGTGGTAGGCCCGGCGGACCAGCAGCCGGGCCTGCGCCCAGTCGCCGGCCCGTTGCAGGGTCTGCCCGGTGTCGCCCAGCGCCCGGACCAGCTCCAGCCGGTCGCCGCAGTTCTGCAGCAGGTTGACCGCCTCGGAGAGCAGTTTGCGCCGGTGGTCCGGGGCGGCGGTGGTGGCGAGCAGCCGGAGCGTACGACCACGGGTCCGCTCGTCCACGCCGTGCGGCACGCGCAGCTGCTCCTGGAGCAGCTGGGTGGCGTGCGCCTTGTTGCCCACGCTGAGCTGCACCCGGGCCAGCTCCAACCGCCAGGGGACCAGGCCAGCGACGTCGATGCCCCACGTCCGCATCAGTTCCCCGCAGCGGCGCAGGTCGGCCGTTGCCGCGTGGGCCCGGCCCAGCGCCAGGTGGTGCCGGCCCCGCGCGGCCAGGTAGTGCACGCCCAGCGGGGTGCGGAACGCGCCGGGCGGCACCGGCTGGGCCAGCCACTGGTCGGCCTCGCCGTGCCGGCCGGACTCCGTCGCGCAGGCGATCAGGGTGGCCAGGGGGCCGGCCGCGGCCACCCCCCAGGCCGGGACGGGCAGGTCCTCCAGCGCCGCCCGGGCGTGCTGCTCGGCGCTGGACAGGTCACCCAGACGCAGGGCCGCCTCGGCGCGCAGGGCGCGGATCACCGCCCGTACCACCGGAGTGTGCCGCACCGCCGGACGGTCCAGCAGCGCCGCGCTCCAGACCGCCACCCGGTCCGACCGGCCCGACCAGAGCAGCGCCAGCAGCGGGGCCGTCAACACGGGGAGGACGCCGTCGTCGGTGTGGTGCCGGTGCAGCAGCTGCTCGGCGGTGGCCACCGCGTCCTGCTCGGCGGCGGGTGTCAACGCCGAGCCGAGCACGGTCAGGGCGTGCAGTTGCAGGTGACCGACGGCGGGCAGGACCGGCATCCGACCCCCCGCGGCGACCGCCTCCCGTACCGCCGGGAGGTGGTCGGGGTGGGAGAGGGAGAGCATCAGCCGCATGGCCCGCAACCGACTGGCGTCGGCCGAGTGGCCCTGGTCGTCGTCGGTGACGCAGCCGGCGATGGCCTCGCCGGCCTCCTCCGCACGGCCCTGCCAGAGCAGGTACGGCACAGTGGACAGGGTCGCGTCGGCGGGCCAGCCGGCGTCCCGGGCCGTCCGCACCAGCTGGGTGAGGTGTCCGTTGACCGTCAGCGGGTTGACCTGCCACCGGGCGTTGATCAGCATCGCCGTGGTGGTGGTGCGCTGCTGGTCGTCCACGTCGGCCCGGCTGACCAGCCGGAGGCAGGCGGCGGCCTCGTCCGGTCGTCCGGAGGCCAGGGCGTGCGCGGCGGCGTCCTGGAGCACCGGCACGGTCCAGGCGGCTCCCGCCCAGCCGGCGGCGACCAGGTGCTCGGCCACCGTACGCGGGTCGACACCGTGTTCGTGCAGCACCTCGGCGGCGCGCTGGTGCAGACCCCGGCGCTCCTCCGGGGACATGTCGGCCAGGATGGACCGCTGGATGCGGGGGTGTCGCAGCTGGTCGCCGTTCATCAGCCCGGAGGTGCGCAGCACCCGCACGGCGGGTACGACCGACTCGGGCACGATGTCGAGCAGGTGGCCCAGCAGCTCGTTCGGCGCGGGCCGACTGAGCACCGCCAGGGCCTGCGCCACCCGCCGGACCCCCGGCTCGTGGCGGTAGAGGCAACCGAGCACCGCCTGGTCGAAGGCGTCCCCGAAGGTGGTGTCGGGGGCGGGGTCCTCGTCGGACTCTTCGCGGAGCTGCTCGTCGATGAGTGCCCGGGTGAGCAGCGGGTTGCCGCCGGTGACGTTCAGGCAGCGCTCGGCGGTCTCCCGTGCGGCGGCCTCGGCCCCGCCGTCGACCAGCTGGGCGATCGCCTCGACGGTCAGCGGCGGCAGGGTGATCCGGGTGAAGTGCGGCTGACTGAACAGCTCGGCCCGGAAGTGCGGGTGCGGCGGACGGAGCATCTTGGCCTCGGTGAGCACCACGACGATCGGGGCGTGCCGCAGCCGGCGGGTGACGTACAGCAGACAGTGCAGGGTCGCCGGGTCGGCGTGGTGGACGTCGTCGATGGTCAGCACCAGCGGTCCGGGCTCGGCCAGGTCGAGCAGCGCGTTGAACAGGCCGTGCAGCACCGGCGCCCACGCCCGGTTGCACGCCGACGACTCGTCCGTCGTCTCCAGGCTCGCCTCGAGCAGGGGGACGACGGACGGGGCCTCCCGCATCAGGTTCTCGATCCGCTCCGCGGTCTCCGGGCCGAGCCGCGCACTGTGGAACAGCTGCCCCAGCACGCCCAGATGCAGTCCGCGTTCCGCCCGGGAACCCGCGGCGCTGAGCACCCGCCCGCCAGCGTCGGCCGCCCATTCGCCGAACGCCTCCAGCACGCTGGTCTTGCCGCTGCCCACCGCGCCCGTCACGAGCGAGACGTGTCCCCGTTGCTGCTTCTCGCACATCCGGAAGGCTTCCCGCAGCCGGGTGATCTGTTCCTCTCGCTGCACCAGCACCGTTTGTGTCAGCCTTTCTCATACGCGGTGCCGCACAGGTCACGTCGCCCGGCACCGCCCCCCCCGATGCCGCCTGCGGCCCCTCTCCACCCGTACCCGAGTGCCGGGTAGGGGTGGACGTGCACCGGGCCGCGCCGCCGGGTGGACCTGGATCCTGCCCTCCGGACCGCCGCCGATAGCGGACGGTGATCCGGTTGCAGGGAGTCTGGCATCGGCACTGATGTGCGACAACGGTCGCGAGACCCCACCGTTGCGCGGGTAAACCTGTGGTCCGAATAGGCCGTTAGGGGTTGCGCCGCTGGCCGTCAGGGGTATCCGGCGATCCGGGTGAACAACCGGCGACGCCAGGATGGACGGGCGGTAGGACGCCATGGACGGCCGGCGCGACGCTACGGACAGTCAGCGTGGCAGCACGGACACCCAATGGTAGCTGTTCTACTCATGGTGTCACCACCTCTTTGTGGCGTGCACCTCGTGCGAACGGCCACCGACCGTCGACGCCGGGCGGCGTCGACGGTCGGTTGGTGCCGGGAGGGGTCAGCGGTCGAGCCGGAGCCGGGCGGCCAGTTCGCTGCGGGAGGTGACGTCGAGCTTGCGGTAGATGCGGGTCAGGCGCTGTTCGATGGCGCTGACCGTGAGGAACATCTTCTCGGCGATCTCCCGGTTGGTGTGCCCCTGCGCGGCCAGCGTGGCCACCCGGGACTCGGTGTCGTTGAGCCCGGTGAGCAGGACCATCGACTCGTCCCCGGGGTCGCCCGCGCCGTTGCGGGTGGGCCGGGCCGTCGGCCGCAGCACCGGAATCCCGCACTCGTCGGCGACGACCCGGGCGCACCGGGACACCTCCCGCGCCTGTCGCAGGTCCCCCGCCTGCTGGTACGCGTGCCCGAGATCGGTGAGGGCGTGGGCCAGCTCCACCCGGTCACCGCACTGCCGCAGCAGCCGTACGGCGCCGCGCAGGTGCCGGACACGGTCGGTGCCCTCCTCGACGGTGGCCAGCACCCGCAGCGCGGCTCCCCGGAGCCGGGCCTGGTCCGGACGCAGCCGGTCCAGTTCCTCCCGGACGAGTTTCTCGGCCTGCTGCCGGCGGCCCATGTGCCGCAGCGCGCGGGCCGCCTCGGTGCGCCAGGGCACGAGGGAGGACAGGTCCAGCCGCCAGGAGGTCATCAGCTGACCGCAGAGCTGGAAGTCGGCCAGCGCTACCTCGGGGTTGCCGGAGGCGAGCGCGTGCAGTCCACGGGCATGCAGGTAGTGCAGGCCGAACGGGGTCTCGAAGAGAGCCAGCGGTACCGGTGTACGCAGGCAGGCGGCGGCCTCGTCCCACTCCTGGAGGCAGGTCAGCACCCGGAGCCGGACGGCGAGTGGCATGCCGATCAGGACACCCCACCCCGTGGGGGAGAGCCGGCTCAGGGCCACCTCGGTCAACTCCCGGGCCCGGGTGAGGTCACCCCGGCGACCGGCCACCGCGGCGGCGAGGGCGGCGAGCAGCGCACGCGGGGTACGGTGCCGGCCGGTGGCGCCGTGGTCCAGCCGTTCGCACCAGTCACCGGCGAGGTCGAGCCGGTCGGCGTAGATCAGGGCGATCACCGCGCAGACGGCGTTCCAGATGCTCGTCTCGTCGTCCGGGCGGAGGGTGGCGAGGACGTGGTCGGCGTCCTCGGCCACGCTGGTGTCGCCCCGTTCCAGCGCCGTGCCGAGCAGGGTGACGCCCCGGAGCTGCCCCTTGACCCGGGCGAGGGTCAGCGGGTCCCGCCCCGCCGAGTGGGCGGTCGGGCCGCCGGCCGGGGTCCCCGGATAGAGGGTGGACATCCAGCTCTTCATGACGATCAGGTCGGTGGCGGAGTGCGGGTCGTGACCCTCGGCGCGTTCCCCGAGGTGCCGCATCAGTTCGAGTGCGCGGTCGGTCTGCCCGTGCCAGAGCAGGTACTGGATGGGGCCCGCGGCCTGCCGGCTGCTGAGGTGCCCGGCCTGGACGGCGGAGGCGACGCCGAGCAGGTGGGGGACGGCGGCCTGCGGATCGAGCCGCCACTCCGCGCGGGCGAGGACGGAACGGATCCGCGCCCGCAGACAGTCGTCGGTGGCGTCCCGGTTGGCCCGTCGCAGGTACTGTCGCGCCCCGTCGGCGTCACCGTCGGTCAGGGCCTGTTCGCCGGCTTCCAGCAGCACCTGGAGCATCCAGGGTTCGTCGAGCCCGTCGGTCTTGAGCAGGTGCGGGGCGATCCGTTCGGGTGACGCGCCGTCGTCGTGGAGCAGGCGGGCGGTGGCCCGTTGCAACCGGCCGCGCTCCTCCACCGTCATGCTCTCCAGCACCGCCCGGACGACCGCCGGGTGCCGGAGCCCCTCCTCGGTGACCAGACCCGCGCTGGTCGAACCGTCGACCGCACGCACGTCCGGCTCCCCGGGAAGGTCGAGAAGCAGGGGCAGCAGCGGGCCGCGCGTCGGCCCACCGGTCACCGCGAGCACCCGGGCGGCCTTCAGCACGAGGTGCTCGCACCGGTAGAGGCAGCTCACCACGGCCTCGCGGAAGGCCTCTCCGGTAACCGGCCGGTCACCACCCGCGCCGGTGAGGTGGTCGTCGGCCAGGGCGTGCACCAGCAGGGGGTTGCCGCCGCTGATCCGGTGCGCCTCGTCGGCGATACGGCGGGCCACCGGAGCGCCGAGCCGGTCGGCCAGGACGCGGTAGGTCCCGTCGGGGGAGAGTAGGGGGAGCCGTACGCGGTGCGACCGCGCGGGCTGCAACAGCTCGGTGTGGATGGTGGGATGCCACGGCCGGGTGCGGTGCGCCTCGGTGAGGACGATCAGCACGGCCAGGCCGGTGACGCGTCGGGCCAGGTACGCCAGGCAGTGCAGCGACGGCCCGTCGGCGTGGTGCACGTCGTCGACCGCGATGACCAGGGGCCGCTGCGCGGCGAGTGCCAGCAGCTCACCGCCGATCGCGGCGGTGAGTGGGGCGAGGGCATCCCCGCCGTCGTCGTGCGCCTCGGACCAGGCGAGGGCACCCCGGTCGAGCAACCGCCCGAGCCGGTCCCGGGTGCTCTCGTCCAGGGACGCCCGACGGACCAGTTGGCGGATGATCTCCAGGGGCACGGTGCGCTCGCTGCGGGAGGCGCTCGCGACCAGGAAGCTGACGTCGGCCTCGGCGCACCGCCGGGCGAACGTCTGCAACAGGCTGGTCTTGCCGGTACCGACCGGCCCGCTCACCACCGTCACCGGTCCGGACAGCGACGGCTCGTCGGCCCGCAGTAGGTCGTTGAGCCGATGCGTCAGGATGTCGAGCTGCCGGTCCCGCTCGGTGAGCGTCATCGGGCGGGTCCTGTGGCGGGCGCGGTGACCGAGGTCGCCTGGTTGTCCATCCGCTGTGGTCTCCCATGTCACTCAACGAAGTCAGAGACCCACAAATCCTTGACCAATTTTGCTGCGGAGGCCGATGACGTTCGTGCGGCGTGTGCCCATGCATTCCCTAATTCGGGGGCTGCTCCGACGTGTCCCCGGCTATCGATCTCAGTGCATGATGTGGAGTATGGCAGTCCAGCAATTGAGCGGCAAGT
Organism: Micromonospora sagamiensis; assembly: GCF_014680085.1. Lineage (NCBI taxonomy): Bacteria > Bacillati > Actinomycetota > Actinomycetes > Micromonosporales > Micromonosporaceae > Micromonospora > Micromonospora sagamiensis. Next base: position 5,848,988 of record NZ_AP023438.1, read on the forward strand.
CGATCCATGTAAAGGATAGACAAACCTGCTCTGTCGCGCCACTGGCCGTGCGAGGTGCCGTCCGGCCGGAAGCGTAACGTCATAGTGGCGATTCGGAGCGTGACATCGAACATCCTCTCCCGGCTGGTCGTGGCGTATTGCAGGCTACCCGCCAATGTGTTTTCAGGGTACCGGCATTGCGTTCGTGAACGGCTATGCCGCCGACTGCGACGCCGGGAGCGCTTCCGGTCGCGGGTGGCGTCCATTTCATCCGTGGCTGTCCGGTATTGGGGGACGCGGGTGGCGGCACGCTCTCCGACTCGGGGCTCGTCCGGCGGTGGGCCCTGGCTGGCGTGGGGCCGATTGTGGCGTCCTGTCGCCCGCCTCTGTGCGGTCAGGCCGGATCCTCGTCACACATGGTTCCGACCCGCTGACATGCGGGAGGGGGTTCGGCCCCGGGGGTCCCGCCGGCCGGGTGCGGCGGTCCCCGCGCGGGTGCGCCGCCCGGCGTCGCGTCGCTGTCGGATCCGCCCCGCCGCCGCCGGGGATCCCGGATGCGGTATCGTTTCGCCGGCCCGTCCCGGCCCCATTGGCGCCTTTTCGCATTCGGTCGGCGCGGAGTGGGGCAAACCGTCCGTCAATGAGTAATTGAATCGGGAAAGCAAAACCCCGATCAATGCTGATTGGTTTTCGGTCAGCGCCGTGGATTGCGACCATCGGCGGTGCGCCGTTCTGCGACGCGGTTCTCGCCGACCCTTCCGGGCCGTTGCCCACGCCTTCGCCCCAACCGGGGAACTATTGGCGGAAACAGGCGCACCTTCGTGTGGGCATTCGGCCCTCGCCGGCCCGCGCCGGCAGTGCTCCGCCGGTGATCGGCGGGCCGACCGCACCGGAGCGCGTCGGACGGCTGCCGCCGTCGTCGAGGCGGGACGTGGCACACCCCGTGCCCCCGCCCCGCAGGTGTGGGCCGACAAGCAGGCTAGGGGTTGTCGGCGACCCGGGGGCAGCCTAATTTCGGGGAATCCGCTCCGATTGGGAGACGACCGGACACCGAGGCCCCCGCACACCCGGAGTACGAAGGGTTCCCTGGCGCGATGCTCCAGCCACTGCCGAGACTCGTCGACGCCGCCGACAGGGGTTAACTCGGATGACTCTGCTGCCGGCACTCCGCGGGTCCGGCGTCGACCGGGCCGACGCGCTCCGGGTCGCCGGCAGGACCCTTTCCAGCGAGGCTCTCGAGGGCTGCGCCAACGCCGTCGCCGACCGGATCCGGGGCGCACGCGCGGTGGCGGTCGAGGCCACGCCGAGCATCGAGGCGATGGTCGGCATGGTGGGAGCCCTCCAGGCGGGCGTACCGCTGGTGCCGGTGCCGCCGCTGGCCCCGGCGGAGGAGCGTCGCCGCATCCTGCGCGAGTCCGGCGCGGACCTGTTCCTCGGTGCCGCCGCCGACGGTACGAACCTGCCCGTCGTCCCCGTCGACCTGCGGCAGCGGTCCTGGGCAACCCAGCCCGAGGCGGAACCCACCGCCGACGCGGTCATCCTGTACACCGGTGGGGCCGGCGGATCGTCACGCGGCGTCCGTATCTCCCGCCGGGCGATCGCCACCGAGCTGGACCTGCTGGCGGACGCCTGGCGGTGGTGCGCCGACGACGTCCTCGTCCAGAAGGCGCCGCTCTTCCGGGCCTACGGCCTCGTCGCCGGCCTGTTCGGCGCGCTGCGGGTGGGTAGCCGCTTCGTCCACCTCGACGAGCTCCCGGCCACCGGTCCGGTCGGCACCATCTACCTGGCCGTGCCCGGCCAGTGGGCACGGATCGCCCGGGACGTCCCGTGCGCCCGGGCCCTGTCCGGGGCGCGGATCCTGGTCTCCGGCGACGCGCCGCTCGCACCGGCGGTGAACGAGCGGATCCGGTTGCTCACCTCGCACTCCCTCATCCAGGGCTACGGCACCACGGAGACCCTCATCGCGGTGACCGGCCGCGCCGACGCGCGCGGTACCCCCGACACCGCCGGGATCGCCCTGCCCGGCGTGCAGACCCGCCTGCTCGGCGGGGACGGGCGGCCGGTGCCCGCCGACGGCGAGTCCGTCGGCGAACTGAGCATCCGCGGGCCGACGCTGTTCAGCGGGTACGTCGGCCAACCGGACCAGGTGACCCCCGGCGACGGGTGGCACGCCACCGGAGACCTGGCCACCGTCGCCCCGGACGGCTGCCACCGGATCCTCGGTCGGCGTCGGGCCGACGTGGTGCACTGCCGTAACCAGGCGGTACCCGCCCGGCAGGTCGAGGAGGTCCTGCTCACCCACCCCGGGGTCCACGACGTCGCCGTGGTGGGCGCGCCGCACCGCGCCCTCGGCGAGATGATCGTCGCGTACGTCGTGGCGGCGGACGGACTCACCGCGCAGATGCTCATCGACCACGTCGGACGGATGCTGTCGGCCGCCCACCGGCCCCGTCGCGTGTACTTCGTCGCCGAACTGCCCCGCAGCGCCCAGGGGCGGGTCAGGAAGTCCCTGCTGATCGCTGCGGGGTGAGTTTCCGGAGCACCGCCCGACCGGTCGACGCCCGGACCGACGGCGTCACCGACCCCGCCGGCCACCCGTAGTCGACCCCTACCGGCGGGTCGCGGGCGACGCTTCCGGGGTCGGCGCGGGACGACGCGGCGCCTAGCATGCCGGGTGTGATCGAGCGGATCCTGCCCCCGGCCGTCGTGGTGGTCGAGTCCTTCACCGACCCGACCGACCTGACGCTCCACCCCGACGAGGAACCGTTGGTCGCGAACGCGGTGGAGAAACGCCGCCGGGAGTTCACCACGGTGCGGGACTGCGCCCGCCGCGCCATGGCCCGGCTGGGCATCCCCCCGGCCCCGGTCCTCTCCGGTGCGCGGGGCGTGCCCATCTGGCCGACCGGCGTCGTCGGCAGCATGACCCACTGCGACGGCTACCGGGGTGCGGCCCTCGCCCCCGCGGCGTCGGTCGCCTCCGTCGGGGTGGACGCCGAACCACACGCGGCGCTGCCCGACGGGGTGCTCGACGCGATCGCGTTGCCCGCCGAGCGGACACGCACGGCCGCGCTGCGCGCCACCGACCCGACGGTGTGCTGGGACCGCCTGCTCTTCAGCGCCAAGGAGTCGGTCTACAAGGCATGGTTTCCGCTGACCGGCCGATGGCTGGACTTCTCCGAGGCCGACATCGTGGTCGATCCGGACGGGACGTTCGCCGCCCGGCTGCTCGTGCCCGGGCCGGTACTGGGGGGCACGCAGGTGACCACCTTCCCCGGCCGGTTCCTCGTCGACGACGGACTGATCCTCACCGCCGTCACCCTTCCGCCAACCGCCTGACGGCACGCGCCCGGCACCCGCGTCGGGTGTTTGCAGGGGCACCTTGCTCATCACCAGGCGGTAGCAGGGGGCCCCTGCAACCAACGAGCACCCCAGCGGCGGTGGGCGTCAGACGTCGGTGAGGAGGTTCTTCTGCACCTTGCCCATCGCGTTACGGGGGAGGTCGTCGACCAGCCGTACCTGCCGGGGCCGCTTGTGCACCGACAGGTGCCGGGCGACGAACTCGATCAGCTCGGTCTCCCGTACGCCGTCGCCCACCACGAACGCGGTCACCTGCTGCCCCAAGTCCGGGTGCGGGATCCCCACCACCGCGGCCTCCCGGACGCCGGGGTGGGCCAGCAACGCGTCCTCGACCTCACCCGCGCCGATCCGGTAGCCGCCGCTCTTGATCAGGTCGGTGGCGGCCCGGCCGACGATCCGGTGCCAGCCGTCCGGACCGATGGTGGCCACGTCGCCGGTGCGGAACCAGCCGTCCGGCGTCCGGCTCGCCGCGTCGGCGTCCGGCCGGTGCAGGTACCCGTCGAAGAGGGTGGCCCCCCGGACCTGGAGTTCGCCCATGGCGACCCCGTCGGTGGGTACGGCGTCGCCCCGCTCGTCCACCACGCGGGTCTGCACGCCGGGCAGCGGCAGTCCCACCGTGCCGGCCCGACGCGGCCCGTCCGCCCGGGCGCTGACGGTGATCAGGGTCTCGGTCATGCCGTACCGCTCGACGACCCGGTGACCGGTCAGCGCGGCGAGACCGCCGAAGACGGTCTCCGGCAGCGCGGCACTCCCGGACACCAGCAGCCGCGCCGGGCGCAGCGCCCGGGCCACGGCCGGGTCCGCGGCGATCCGCGACCAGATCGTGGGTACGCCGAAGTAGAGCGTGCCGGCCGCGCTCGCGTACCGCTCGGGGCGGGGACGGCCGACGTGGTGCAACCGGCTGCCCAGCCGGAGCGGGCCCAGCACACCGAGGACGAGACCGTGGACGTGGAACAGGGGCAGGCCGTGCACCAGCCGGTCGTCCGGCGTCCAGGACCAGGCGTCGGCGAGGCCGTCGAGGCAGGCGGCGACCGCCCGCCGGGAGAGCACCACGCCCTTGGGTGCGCCCGTGGTGCCACTGGTGTAGAGGATCAGCGCGGTGGCCTCCGGCGCCGGCTCCGGATGGTGGGTGTCCGACCGCCGGTCGAGATCGACCGGTACGACCGGTGGACCGGACGGATCCGTCGGCTCGGCGCCGGCGGGACCGAGCAGGACCTCGGCTCCCGAGTCCCGCAGGATGTGGTCGCGCTCGCGTGGCCCGGCGTCCGGTGGCACCGGCACCACGGCCGCGCCGGCCAGCAACCCGCCCACGACCGCGACCACGGTCTCCAGGCCCGAGGTGGCCGTCACCGCCACCCGCCGGACGCCGCGCAGGTCGTCGGCGACCGCTGCGGCCGTCCGGCGCAACTCCACCCAGGACACCGACCGGTCGTCGACCCGGATCGCGTCCGGCCGCTCGTCGGTGGACTCGGACAGCCAGCTCAGCAGCGGCACGACGGCGCTCCTTCTGCGCGGACCACCCGGCGGCGTGCCGCCGGCCGGCGGGGGCGCGGGCCCCGGTACGGTCGGTGGGCGGCCGGGACGCCCCTACGCGTCCGGCCGGACGCCTGCGACCGTAGTCGGGCCGCACGGGGGTCGGCCACCCCTATCGGTCCGGGCGTGTCGTACCACGGCGGTGGCGGAGGAGGTGGCACCCGTGTCCGGTTCCGCAGGCCCGGTGGGAGCTGGCCCGGTGGGAGCCGGCCCGGCGGGTGGGCCGCTCGTGCCCGGCGGGGTCCGTGCGGTCGTGCTCGACCTCGACGGCGTGCTCGTCGACAGTCTCGCGGTGGCCCGCACGGCGTTCACCCTCGCCTACCGGGAGGTGGTCGGCGACGGCGTCGTCCCGGTCGACGAGTACTGTCGCCACCCCGGCCGGTACCTGCCGGAGGTGCTGCGGCTGATGGGCCTGCCGGCCGGGATGGCGGAACCGTTCGCTCGGGAGAGCAACCGCCTGGCGCACCTGGTCACGCCGGTGCCCGGCGTACCGGAACTCCTTCGACAGCTGCGTGGGCACGGCATCGGCCTGGCCGTGGCGACCGGACGCAGCGGGGAGCGGGCCCGGTTCGTCCTGGACCGGGTCGGTCTGCTGCCCCTGGTCGACCACGTGGTCGGCGCGGACGAGGTGCCCCGGCCCAAGCCCGCCCCGGACATCGTCCGCCGGGCCCTCGACCTGCTGGACGTGCCACCCGGACGCGCGCTGATGGTCGGCGACGCGCCGGCGGACCTGGCCAGCGCCCGGAGCGCCGGAGTGGTCGCGGTGGCCGCGCTCTGGGGCGAGTCGGACCCGGAGACCCTGCGGGCCGCCGCCCCGGACGTCACCCTGACCCGGGTCGGGGAACTGGCGGCGCTCTGCCTCGGCGGCTGACCGACAGGACGGACACTCTGCGTGAACCCGTAGAACCCCTGACGGGCCGGTGGTTTCCGGGTCTACACCCCGATCCATCGTCCAACGGGTTGATCACCGCCTCGGTTGCCCGGATGATGGGCGGCGTCGGCCCCCGGGTCGATTCCGGATCGTTTCCCACTCACCGACGCCGCGACATCCCGAGGGTCCCGCCCTCACGACGGCAGCCGCACGTGACGGAGGACCACCCATGCCGGTCATCGAAGTCGAGCACCTGCACAAACGGTACGGCGACAAGGTCGCGGTCGACGACGTCTCCTTCACGGTCGAGCAGGGCGAGATCTTCGGCGTGCTCGGACCGAACGGCGCGGGGAAGACCACCACCGTCGAGTGCGTGCAGGGGCTGCGCCGCGCCGACGGTGGGCAGATCCGGGTGCTCGGTCTCGACCCGGTGCGGGACCGCACGGAGGTGCGCCAGCGGGTCGGCGCCCAGTTGCAGGAGAGCCAGCTCCCCGACAAGCTGCGCGTGCGCGAGGCCCTGGACCTGTACCGGTCCTTCTACCGCAACCGGGCCGACATCGACGAACTCCTGGCGGATCTCGGTCTGACCAGTCAGCGGGACACGGCCTTCCACAAGCTCTCCGGTGGCCAGAAGCAGCGCCTCTCGGTGGCGCTGGCCCTGGTGGGGCGTCCGGAGATCGCGATCCTGGACGAGCTGACCACCGGGCTCGACCCGCAGGGTCGGCGGGACACCTGGGACCTGGTCGAACGGATCCGTGACCGGGGTGTGACGGTCGTGCTGGTCACCCACTTCATGGAGGAGGCGGAGCGGCTCTGCGACCGGCTCGCCGTGATCGACGGCGGCCGGGTCGTCGCCATCGACACCCCGTCCGGTCTCCTCGCCCGCGTCGGCTCGGCCCACCAGGTGCACTTCCGTCCGCTCGACCCGCTCGACGAGGCGGTGCTCGACGCGCTGCCGGAGGTGACCGGTGTGCGCCGCAACGGCGACGAGGTGACCGTGAGCGGCCCCGAAGGCGTGGCCCAGGCGGTGCTCTCGGCGCTGGCCGACCGGAAGGTCCGCTACAGCGGGCTGCGCGTGGAGCAGCCCACCCTGGACGACGCCTTCGTCTCCCTGACCGGTCGTGCCGTCCGGACCGGTGCCACCCAGACGATCGACGAGAGGTCATCGTGAACGCCCTGTCCAAGCTCGTCGCGGTCGAGGCCAAGCTGTTCCTGCGCGAGCCGGTGTCGTTGTTCTTCGTCTTCGCCCTGCCGCTGGGGCTGATGCTCGTGTTCGGGCTGCCCTCGCGCGGCGCGACGGAGGGGGGCACCGGTCAGCACGGCGAGCTGACGTTCCTCCCGGCCCTCGCGCTCTCCCTCACCATCGGGATGCTCGCCCTGTTCACCCTACCGATGGCGCTGGGCATCTACCGGGAACGGCGGGTGCTGCGCCGGCTCGCCACCACGCCGGTCAACCCGGCCCTGCTGCTCGTCGCGCAGGTGGTGGTCAACCTGGCGATGGGCGTGGCCGGTGCGGTGGTGACCGCCATCGGCGTCCGGTTCCTGCTGGACCAGCCGGCCCCGGCCAACGTGCCGGGCTTCGTGCTGGCCTTCCTGCTCGGTGTGGCCTGCCTGTTCGGGCTCGGGCTGCTCATCGCCGCGCTCGCCCCGTCGGCCCGGTCGGCCCAGTCCATCGGTCCGACGCTCTTCTTCCCGTTGCTCTTCCTCGCCGGGGCCTGGCTGCCGCGCGACCAGATGCCGGCCGTGCTGGCGCGGATCGGTGACTACTCGCCGCTGGGGGCCACGGTGGACACGGTCGCCGCGGCGTGGGCGGGGGACGCTCCGGCCGTACCGCAGCTGGTGGCCCTGGCGGTCACCGCCGTGGTCGGTTGCCTGCTCGCGGTCCGCTTCTTCCGCTGGGAGTGAGGGGCCCGGCCGCTCCGCCCGTGACGGTGGCGCGCCGGCGGAGCCCAGGCTAGGGGGCGACTAAGGGTTCTGGCCGGGTGTGACCTGGATTACGTTCATGGCGGACGAGGGGCCGTCTCACCTGCGGCGGGACCATTGGTCCCGCCGCTTGCGTCTCCGGCTGACGGGACGCTGCGGCCCTCTCGTCGGCACCGGCGCCGCGGCAGGGACCGGCGCATGGCGAGGCGGAACGACGAGCGACGGAGGTCGTGCGATGACAGGTTCTTTCGATCCCGCCCCCACAGTCCGGACGGTGGATCCCTTCGTCAACGGTGACGACCGGATCGCCTCCTCAGCACAGGTACGAACCGACATCGTCCGGGAGGCCGGCGGTATCGTCGACGCGGTTCTGGAGGGTGGGCCGACCACCCTGCCGGCCGAACTGCGCAGCCACCGGGTCCCCCTGGTGGAGCACAAGATCAAGGTACGCCACTACGGGGGGTACGAGCACTTCGAGCGGGACACCGCAGGCGTCGCCGACGGCGCGCCGGTGGTCTTCCGGTGGAGCGGCCGTACCCGGATCGCCGAGTAGCCGCAGGCCGGTCGGTGAACGTCCAGGATCCGGTGTCCGGCGCGGTCGTGACCGGTCGCGCCGGACACCGGATCCGGGTGGGTGGCGGGGGAGCGGGCGACCGCCCCGGTTGAGGTCTACCTGCCGAAGGTCCGGGTCAGGCCCCCGCTGGTGCGTCGGTGCCGCCAGTACAGGTCCCGCCGGGCGCCCTTGGCGAAGCCGGGCTGCCACGGCTTGACCGGTCCGGCCATGTGGAGAATGGCCGAATCGCTGAGCTTGCCGCCGAACTCCGGCTCCAGCCGCCAGGCCATCAGGTCGTTCCACCGGTGGGACAGGCGCAGCCAGTTGCCGTAGGTAGCGTAGTTCAGGGCGTCCTGGTCCGGGTAGCGCGACTCGTGTGCGTGGCGGACGAGGTAGGCCAGCGACTTCTCGGTGACCTCGCACTCCTTCCACCGGGCGACGTCGATCAGCAGCACCCCGGAGTTGAAGTAGAAGCCCTTGGGGTCGAGATTCTCGTACGCCGCCAGGCCCGGGATGCCCCCCATGTCGTAGAGCCGGCGGTTGAACGGGTCGCGGACCGCGCCGAGCGGGACGCCGCCCATGTCCATCTCGAACAGCGGCTGGAGGCTGTTCGTCACCAGGGTGTCGCAGTCGAGGTACAGCACCCGCTCCACGTCCTGCGGCAGCGCGGCGGGCACCAGCAGGCGCAGGTACATCGCCGGGGAGAGGTACGCCATCACCGGGTCGTTCCCCTTGGGCAGGTCGACCGCGGAGGCGTCCACCTTCAGGTACTCGATGGAGGCGTGTGGCCCCGCCGCCTTGGCGATGGCGGCCCGCGAGGAGGCTGACACGTCGTCCGCGGCGATCAGCCAGTACCGGAGCGTCTCGCCCGGGTTCGACTCGGCGACGGTCGACACGACGACCGCGGCGTGCGCTGCGTACGCGGCGTCAAAGGTCAGGGTGAGGTCCACAGGCGCTCTCCTGGGCACAGGGTGCGGTAAACCCGGAGAAATTAACCTGACAATTGCGAAGCAGGCAAGGGTGTGAACGTTCGTTTAGGGGTTCGGAAATCAAACCCCCAGAAAGAACCCTTCAATTCGGCCCCATCGCTGGACACCGCCGCGTCGGTCGGTCGCGGTCGTGCCGGCCGCTCCTGACCGGCGGCGGGGCGGTCGTGCCGTGACCGCGTCGGCGCTGGTGGGACGGGGTCCGGTGGGCTGTCGCCCCTGCACCGTACGGCAGGTGCGCCCGCCGTGGAGGCTTTCGGGCGGGGATTCCCGGACCGGTGGCGGAATGCGTCCGGAAAGGCCATTCCGGCAGGTCCGGACGGTCGGTCCCGTGCCGATGTCACGACCCTTGCGAATTCGAGGCGCTGGCCGGCAGGGCCAGTCACGTCCCACCGGGGATGAGGAACCGGGCGGACGCAGACGAGCGTCGGATCGGGGCCGATCCAGGCGAAGAGGGTGCCGGCGGTCAGCGGCCCGACGACGTCGATCACCGGGAAGGTGCTGAGGTCCAGGGCGTTCGCCCGGTCGTAGGCGGCTTCGGGGATGAACCGCGCGAAGAGCGTGCGGACCCCGCCCGAGGTGAGCGGGCTGGTCAGCGAGTAGAGCGTGAGCAGCGTGAAGAGGGCCGGTGCGCTGAGCGCGTCGACCCGCGACAGCGCGGTGATCAGGCCGGCTGGGCTGCCGGCGACCGTCAGGGCAGCGTGCGCAGCACGGCCGCCGCCGCGTCCGCGCTGGTGACCCGATCGGCCATGGTCCGGCGGATCCGCTCGGCCGCGGCGAAGGCACCCGACGGATCGCGCAGGACCCGGGCCGTGTGGGCGGCCCAGACCCGCGTGGCGACCGACTCGTCGACGTCGATCGGCAGTACGGCCAGCGCCGCGTCCTCCGGCGGCAGCACCTCGTGCAGCAGCCTCCCCAGCCCACTGTTGGCGCTGACCAGCAACGGGGTGCCGGCGACGATGGCCTCGAGTCCGACCAGGCCGAAACCCTCGGCCCGGGAGGGCATGAGCACCAGGCTGGCCCGGCGTAGGTCGTCGCGGACGTCGCCCGCGTTGGTCGAGTAGGCCCGGGGAGTGACCTGCAGGCCGGGGCGGCCCGCCCACCCGAGGACCATCTCCCGCAGCGTCCCGTGTTCGGTCGGCGGCACGCCGCGCAGCAGCAGTTCCGGCTCGGTGCCGCCCGGGCTGAGCAGTTCCACCGCCGCACCCACCGCGCGCGCCGCCAGGTCGAGCCCCTTGACCGGCCAGTCGTCGAGCCGCCCGGAGAGCATCACCTGGCGCTGGTGCCAGCGGGACGGGGTCCGGGGCGTGTCGTCGTCGAGGTCGAAGCCCGGGTCGATCCGTCCGGGCGCGGCGACGTCGGGATAGGCGGACAGGTCCCGTTCGAGGAGACCGTGCAGCAGCGGCCCCACCCCGAAGGCGCGGGTCGCGGTACGGGCCAGCTCGATGTCCTCCTTCCAGCGCCGTTCGGCGATGGCGCCGGCGTCGGGACGGTCCCGGCGCTGCCACTCGATGTGGTCCGACCAGGTGTGCACGACGTGCGCGCGGGCAGCCGAGCGGAAGTGGTCCTCGACCAGGATCCGGGCGTGTCCACCGGTGATCCGGCCGTGCCCTACCACGAGGTCCGGCTCCCAGCCGTCGGGCAGCGGCGGCCGGCGGAGCAGCGCGTCCCGCTCGGCGCTGTCGGCGGCCGCCGGGGGAGCGGCCACCAGGGTGACTCCGGCGGCCCGGGCGTGGGCGATCTCCTCCGGGGACGGCCGGAGCACGACGCAGACGACGCCCGCGCCGGCCCGGGCGAGCGCGGCGCACAGGGCACGGTTGAACGTGCTCAGCCCGCCCTTGGCGGAGAACCAGTGGGTGTCCAGCGCGAGCACCCGGGGCGACCGGCCCCCGGCGGGGCCGGCGGCCGGCTCCGGCTCCGGGGCCCACCCGTTGCCGGTCCATCCCAGCGGCCCGGTGGGGGCGTCGGGCAGGACGGTGGCGAGCAGTCGGGTCGCCGCCTCGGGATCGCGCGCCCGGACCCGGATCACCCGGTCGGTGGAACGCAGTTCCACCTCGACGAAACCCGGCACGGCCGTGGCGATCAACCAGTCCCGGGCGACCCGGGTCACCCCGGTGACGACCTCCGCGCCCACGCCGGCGAGATCGTCGAGGAGGGTGACCACCGCCACCGGGTTGAACCGCTCCCACAGGGGGCCCCGGTCACCCAGGTCGAGCCCGGTCCGCGCCGACAGCCCCAGGTGCTCCAGCCGGGCCGTGAGCCGCGCCCGGGCCGCGTCGTCGACGTCCTCGACGAACTTGACGACCGCCTGCCCGGGAGCCGAGTGTGTCATGGGCACCATGATGACAGTCCACAGTCGATGGTGTGGGTGGGATGGTGGCACGATGAGCCGTCCCGGACCATGGTCGACCCTTCTCGACCACCTCGTCGATCCCGCCGCCGCGTTGCCGCCGGACCATCCCCACCGGACCGCGGCCGAACGCCTGTACGCGGAGCGCGGCTGGGAACCCCTGGCCGATCTCTACCAACGGCAGTCCGCGGTGGCCTGGCGGGAACAGCACCGCGCCCTGGCGCTCCGGCTCCTGCTGGCCGAGAGCCGGGTGGCGCTGCGGACGGGCGACCGGGGACGGTTCCACGACGCGGTCGTCATCCTCGCCCAGTGGCACCGGCTGAGCGGGGGATTCACCGCCGCCGAGGTGTGGAACCGCGTCCTGCTGCGGGAACCCCTGGGCGCCGACACCGCCCGGCTCCACGCGCAGGCGTGGCGGGAACTGGCGGCGGTGCGGGAGGTGGCCTGCCAGTACGACGAGGCCCTGTCCTGTTGCGAGCGGGCCATCGCGGTGTGCCACCGGTACGCCGACGCACCCGGTGTCGTCGGGCGGCACGTGCGTGCCCTGTTGCAGGCGGCGGCGGTCCAGCGGATCCAGGGCGAGCTGGTGACCGCCCGGGAACTCCTGCGCGAGGCCCGCGAACTCGCCGAGACCCGGGACGTCGACGCGTTCACCCGAGGGCTGGTCTCGCTCCGGGGGGGTGGTCTGGAGATCGTCCTCGGGCGGCCGGAGGAGGCGCTCGCCGCCTACCGGCGCGCCGCGGCGGCGTTCGAAGGCGTGAGCGAGAACAACCTCCTGTACACGCGGGTGCGCGAGGTCGCGGCGCTGCGCGCGCTGGGGCGGCCCGAGGAGGCGCTGCGTATCACCGCCGACCTGGCGGACCGGTTCCGGGCGCGCGGCGACGCGTACCGGCTCGGTCAGGTCCTGCTGGAGCGGGCCGAGGTCCTGCAGAGCCTGGGGGACACGGCCGCCGTCGCGGCCACCCTGGAGGAGGCGAGGCCGTACTACGAGCGGGCCGACACGCTGGAGGCGCTGCGCTGGCACCGACACGTCGCCCGCAACCTCATCGCCTCGGGCGGCGACGGGGCGACCGTGGCCGGGCACCTGGCCGTGGTGCTCGACCTGGCCGGACGTCCGGGACGGCAGGACCTCAACCGGACCATGCTCGCGCTGCACGACCTGCACCGGACGCCGGAGACCGACGCGCTGTCGCCGTCGCTGCGGCACGCCGCCGGGCGGGGCGCACTGCTCGCCGCCGACCTGCAACGCGACTCGCTGCACGAACCGGGGGTGCGCTGGGCGATGCACGCCCAGCGGGAGGAGGTGTACCAGGCGGCGGTGCTGGCCCACACCGGCCTCGACGAGCCGGAGAGCACCGCACGCGTCGCCGAGACGGGCCGCGCGGACGTGCTGAACCAGCTGCTCGCCACCCGGTCGGGCGGGTCGGAGGGCACCGTCGCCGAGTCCCGGATAGCCGCGCCGCCGGCCGATCCCGGGTCGGCCGACCAGGTCTTCGCGGTGGCCCGGCTCGCCGTCGGGGCGATCCGCTCCGGACGGGCTCCCGACCGCGTGTCGCTGCCACCGCTGCCGGGTCACCTGCCGCCGCCGGCAGTCCTGGACACGATGGCCGACGTCGTGGTGGTCGTCAACCTGGGGCGCGGCCCGGACGGCTGGTGGTCGTCGGTCCTGACCAGACCCCGGCACGGCGCGTGGCGGGCGGCCCTGCGCACCGCCTCCGCGGCGTTGGCGGACCGGCTCGACAGCCTGGTCGCCGGGGTCCAACTGCCGCCCCGTGGCGTACCCCGCGCGGTGTGGGAGGAACTCGGCGCGTTCCTGCTGCCCGATCCGGCCGTCTGGGCCGGTTCGCCGGAGCGTCCCCGATCGGTGGCGATCACCCCGGACCCGAGACTGTGGCACCTGCCGCACGCCGCGTTGCGCCGCGACGGTGCGTACCTCTGCGACGTGGCCGAGGTGAGTCTGACGCCGAGCCTGCGGACGCTGGAGCTGCTGCTGACCCGTGCCCCCGGCGCGACGCCGACCGGCCCGGCGGTGAGCCTGCTCGACCACGGCCTGCCCGGCCATCGCGTCGAAGCGGCCGCCCTCGACGGCTGGCCCGGCGGCCACCGGCACGTCGCCGGGCTGTCGGCGGTCGACCAGGTGGCGGATCCGGCGCTGTTGTACGTCTCGGGGCACGGTGACCGTCCCGGTGCCGCCGCGCTGCTGGGGCCGGACGGTGTCACGATGGACGGCCTCGCCCCCCGACGGCTGCCGCCGCTGGTGGTCCTGAACGGCTGCTGGAGCGGCACGGCGTCGAGTCGGTACGGCTACGACCCGTTGAGTCTGGCCGTGGGTGCCCTGCTCGGTGGTGCCGACACGGTGGTCGCCGGCATCGGGCGGATCGGCAGCGTGGCGTCGGCGCACGTCGGCGCGCGGCTCGTCCACCAGGTGGGGCGGGGCGTACCGGTGCTCACGGCCCTGCGACACGCGCAACGGGAGATCCGGGCGGAGCATCCCGATCTCGGTCCGTTCGACTGGGCCGGCCTGTGCGGCGTGGGTGCCGGCAGGTGATCTGCCGGTCGCCGGCGATTCCCGGCCGGTTTCCCGGTGTTTCCTCGCCTGCGTGAACTGGATACGACCGTCCGTGGTGATCGCGTCACGCTCGGGACAGACTGGACGGGTGGAGTGGATCCCGGTTGTCGGCGTGGTCTGCGGGGCGGTCATCGCCCTCGCCACCGCCCTGATGGTGGAGTCGAAGCACAACCGCGCGCTGCGCCGTCAGCACCGTGAGGCGGAGCGGGTTCGGCACTGTCTGGAGTTCGCCCTGGCGCTCGACGCGGCGCACAGCGCGCTGCGGGAGGTCGCCCAGGGCCACGACGATCCGCGGGACCGGCTCCGGCCCGCCAACCGGGCGGTCCATCAGGCGGGCGTCTTCGCGGCCCGGGAAAGGCTGCTCGTGTCCGGCACGGTGGATCTCGTCAAGGCCGGGGAGCTGGCCTACCACCGGTTGATCGCCGTCCGCAACGCGGTACGGTCGGGCGCGACCCTCCCGTCGAGGGAGTACCACCTGGCCTACCACGCGTTCGCCGAGGCGGTCTGGCAGCTCAGGATGGCGGCGCGTGCGGACCTCGACCAGGCCGTGCTGGCACCGGCGGACCTGGACCGACGGAGCTGGTCGGAGCGGGAGGGCTGCTCCGCGTGCGTCGCACCGGCCCGGGAGGGGCCGGGAGCGACCGCGGCGGCTACCGGGCCGAGTTGACCCGCGGCGTCGGCTACCGGGCCGACGTGACCCTCGGCGTCCCCCACGAGGCCGGGGCGACGGCGGGATCGCGCGTCAGTCCGGCAGGAGACGGCGCAGGACGCCCCGGGCGGTGGCGACACTGCGGTAGGACTGGACCAGGTACGAGCCGAGCACGATGTTCGCGCCGGCCAGCGCGGGCACCGCGTACTGGGCGATGCGCTGCCGGCGCTGCCACACGGCGATCTCCTCTGGGGTGCCCGTGGTGGGCAGGGTGGCGTCCTTGACCTCCACCTGACGGCCCCGCTGCCGGGCCTCCTCGGCCAGCTGGCCGATGCGGGTGCCGCAGTACGCGGCGTAACCGGTGGCCGCCGCCCCGAGCACCGCGGTACCCGCCTTCGCGAAGCCGATGGACGCGAAGCCCTTCTGCAACGCCATCCGGCGGCCACCGGTGCGGGCGAGGTAGAGGCCGGCGATCAGGGTCGCGCCGATGCCCGCCCACTGGACGGGACCGAAGCGGCTCCACGCCGACTCCGCCACCCGGATGCGGTCGATGCCCTGCGTCAGGTCGCTGCCGGATTTGTTCACCCCGGCCACCCCCATGACGGTGCCGCCGAACCACAACGCCGATCCGACGTCGTGGACCGCCTGGGCGACGGCGTGATTGTCGGTCGCGGTCATCTGCATGGCTGGCTCCCCTGGCTGCGCGTTGGGTCTGCGGTCGATTACCCACCGTAGGACGGCGAAAGTGATCCCCGCCCGCGTTCGCGGGAACTGGGACCGTTCCGGGTGACGCGTCGGGGACCACCGCTTGCGACCCGGTGGGAGGGAGGATGGCCATCCCGCCGGTGGACCGGGGTGTCACCGGCGAGCATGGCAGTCATGGGCATACGCCGGACGACGAGGTGGGGGCAGGATCTGCTGCGCCGCCGTGAGGACGTGCGGCAGGCGAACTTCCTGGAACTCTTCGTCGACCTGGTGCTGGTCTTCGCCCTCTCCGGGGTGGTCAACCGGGTCGTCCGCGACATCGTCGACGACAACCCGGTCGTGCGGGTGCGGTCCCTGGGCTACCTCCTCGTCCTGGCGCTGCCGCTGATCTGGCTGTGGGTCACCACCGCGCACATCACCAGCTGGTTCGACCCCCGTCGCCGCCGGATCCAGTGGATGGTGCTGGCCAGCGCCTTCGGGCTGCTGGTGATGTCGGCGTCGCTGCCGGAGGCGTTCCGCGGCCGGGGGACGGCGTTCGTCCTGCCGTACGTGCTCCTGCGCGTCGTCCGGCCGCTCATCCTGATTCCGGCCCTGCGCGGGCACGCGCTGCGTGACCTCTACCTGCGGTCGGTGCTGTGGTGCGCGGCGTCCGCGGCGATCTGGTTCAGCGGCGTGGCCGTGGCCGGTGACGCGCGGGCCGCCGTGTGGGCGATCGCCATCACGGTGGACCTCGTCGCGGCCCACCTGCGCTGGCCGGTGCCGGGGCTGAAACGCCCGCCGATCGGCGCGTGGGCGATGGACAGCGGCTACCACTTGCCCGAGCGCTACCAGCAGTTGCTGATGATCGCTCTGGGCGAAAGTGTGCTGGCGGCCGGCATCACCTTCGCCGGCGAGCGTTTCACCATCGCCACCTGGACCGCGCTGGTGGTGGCGTTCCTGTCCACGGTGCTGCTGTGGCGGATCTACTTCTACCGCTCCGGGCAGGTGCTCGCGGAGGCGGTCGAGGCAGCCGGTGACCGTATCGCGGCCGGGCGGGCGGTCGGCGTGGCGCACCTGGTCATGGTGGTGGGCATCGTCGCCACCGCGGTCGGCTTCGAGGTCGTCCTGAAGTATCCCGGCGGCCGGCCCGAGCCGTCGTGGCTGGCGGTGATCATCGGGGGGCCGGCGCTGTTCCTCTACGGCCGGATCCGCCTGGAACGTGTCGTCTTCAACCGCCTGTCGCGGCGCCGGGTCGTCGCCATCGCCGTCCTGGCGGCGGTGTCCGTGCCGCTCACGTTCGCCCCGTCGCTGGTGGCCCTGGTGGTCGCGATGGTCGTGCTGCTCGGCGTGGCGTCCGCCGACGCCTGGCACGCCGCCGGGCGGCCCAGCGAGTCGCCCTCACCCGCCCACTGACCGGGACGCCCCGGCGCGGCGGCCACGGCCCTGCCCGTGCTCCGGGCAGGGCCGTCGGCGGGTGGGACCTGGTCAGTCCTGCCGGTCGGCAGCGGCCACGTCGGGGGCGAACTGCGCCAGGGACACCTCGGTCGCGGCGGTGATCTCCTCGGGGCTGGCCGTTCCGGAGGCCGTGACGACGTCGATCCAGGCGTGCACGGACCCCCGGGAGAACTCCTGCCCCTGCGGCGAGTTCGCCGCCGCGACCGGGTCGTCGCTGATCTCTCCGCGAACGAACAGGTCCAGGGCCAGGAGCGCGCCGTCCCAGCCGGGACCCACGTAGAGCGCGCCCGCGCCGCCGCCGGCCAGATCGACGGGTACGGTGTGGACCAGTTCGAGCGCGGTGTCGTCCTCGTCGGTGGCGGACAGTCGCAACTCGACCAGGCTCGTGGGCGCGCCGAAGGTCACCCGGAGCAGCCGGGGCGGTTCGCAGGTCAGGATCTCCCCACCCGCGTTGCCTTCGAGCTGGAACGTCCCGCCGACCCGTAGGTCACCGCTGATCGGCAGGAACCAACGCCGGAGCCGCTCCGGGTCGGTGACCGCGTGCCAGACGTCGTCGATCGGCGCGCCGTAGTCGCGCCGGAGCAGGACCGTGACGATCTCACCGCTATCGGAGGGTTCCCTGCTGACCTGGCGGTGGATCGCGCTGAGCTGGTTGACGATATCGATCATCGATCTTCCGTTCCTGTTGGTCGGGCCGTGACATTATCAACAAAGACTTATATAAGTCACGCCTGAACCGTCTGCCGCGCCCACGGGTTCGCCCGGTGCCCGGTCAGGGGCGCGATGTCCGGTTGGCTTGTTCGCGGGAACGGCCTATGGTGGGCCGATGCGCCCGCTCGTCCGTCCGTTCCGCGTCACCTCGGTGGCGGGTGCGGCGCTGCGCGGGGGAGCGGGGAGCGCCGGTGTCGCGTGCCCGCCCACGGTGGTCCGCTGCGGGCTGCCGAGCCCGGTGCCGGCCGGTCGCGGCCCTCCCGGAGATGACCACCCAGTGGTCGACATCGGTCATCTCCCCAGGGCGAAGCGGCATACCGCTTCGGCCTTTTTCTTTTTTCCCGGACGAGAGGGCATCGACATGAGCATCCAGACCCCCGACACGACCCAGCCGCAGTGGCTGACCGATCTGCGCGCCACGCTGGTGTCCCACTTCGAGGAGCAGAGCGCCAGGCTGACCCAACTGACCGCGGACACCGGAGACCCGCAGCAGGCACACACCCAGGCGGCCCTGGTGGCGGCCACCCGGCAGAGCCTGGAGCAGATCACCGGCGCACTGCGGCGGATCGCCGAGGGGCGCTACGAGGTGTGCGAGAAGTGCGGCGGGGCGATTCCCGTCGAGCGCCTGCAGGCACTGCCGCACGCCCGGTTCTGCGTGCCGTGCCAGCAGAAGCACGGCCACTGACCACTCTAACCGCAGCCCGCAGGGCCGTCTTGCGAGGGAGCGAGGCGGCCCTGCCGCACGTGCGGGCAGCCGGCGGGGACGGGTAGCCGGCGGGGACGCGGTGGCCGGTGGGCCGGCTGCGGCGGGGGCGCGGTGCGCGGATACCGGGTTGCCCGCGTCCCGTACCTGCGGCAGCCTCTCCCGCATGGTGGCGACGCGTGTGCTCACCGAGGGCGATTGGAAGACGTGGCGGGAACTGCGGCTCGCCGCGCTGTCGGAGGCGGGCTACGCCTTCGGTGCCCAGCTGGCGGACTGGCAGGGTGACGGCGACCGTGAGGAACGCTGGCGCGGTCGGCTGGCCATCCCCGGCTCGTACAACATCGTGGCGATGCTCGATGGGCAGGCCGTCGGGATGGCCAGCGGGGTGCCGACCGAACACGACGGGGTCGTCGAACTGATTTCGATGTACGTGGCACCTGCGGGACGTGGCCGGAGCGTGGGTGACCACCTCGTCCGGGCGGTCGAGCAGTGGGCCCGGCGGGTGGGCGCGCGGACGCTGCGGTTGGCCGTGGCGGAGGGCAACCGGCACGCCTGGGCCCTGTACCAGCGGAACGGCTTCCGTGACACGGGTGAACTCGGCGGCCTCATGCCCGACGGTCTGCGCCGCGAGCACGTCATGACCAAGACCCTCGGAGGTTAGTGGTCGGCCGGCGGGACGTCGAACCCCTGCCCCTCACCTTCGTGCCGCCGAGCCGACGCGCCGGACGGCGGGGAATCGGCGAAAACGGTTACCGTGCGAGATGTCGGCGTCACCGTGGTGACGCTTTTGCGGTCGGCGTCCGTTCGCATCACCGGTTCGACGTCGATGCGCGATCAGTCAATTCTCGACAATCGATCGGGTGGTCGGGCATCGCCGATCGGTCAACTATGACCAGTCGTAATGGACGGTACAGTCGCGGTCTAATTCGTGGGCCTGAGCGCACCGGGAGAGGGGCGATGGGGGAATTCGAGGACCGACGTCGGTACCAGGTCGTCGTCAACGACGAGGAGCAGTACTCGATCTGGCCGGACGGGTCGGACATTCCGACCGGCTGGCGGCCGGTGGGTGTCAGCGGTGACCGGGCCGTCTGCCTGGCGCACATCGACGAGGTCTGGACCGACATGCGCCCGCGCAGCCTGCGCGACTGGCTGGGCACCCGCGACTGACCCGCCCGGGAGGCCGCCGCAGGCCGTGACGTACCCGGTTTCGGCGGTGCGCACGGCCGGCGCCGCCTGACGGGAACGCCGACCCGGGCCCCGGTCGGCGTTGTGCGGCCACCTACTCCAATAGTCCATTGTGGAGTTTTCCCGGTTGCCACAAAAGCCTCTCTCCTCGGGCGAACCGCCGCTGATCCGTCCGATCCAGACCGTTATCGGGCGACCGGCACCGGGATCGCAACTGGTTGACAGACCTGAATCGCCCTCGTAGCTTCTTGTCTGCCGTCCCCGCCACCGTAAATCGTGCTCACCAAGGCGGATCACGGGCACCAGAAATCCGCTTTTCCATAGCCGTGTGTGGTTTCCAGGGTGTTTCTTGTCCGGCCCGCCGGACGTGAAGGAGTGAAGGTGCCGGCATCGCCCTCCGACGCAGCCGCCGATGGCCGGTACGGCACGGTCACGTTGCAGCCGGGCATGCTCTTCACCCAGGAACACCAGCCCGGGTCGGGTATCGACATCCTCCAGGTGGTCGTCGACTGGCCCGCGCCGCTGGATCCGACCGCCATGCGGACCGCCTGGCAGCACGCCACCGCCCGGCACCCGGTGCTGCGCACCGCCTTCGTCTGGCCCGGTGGCGGAGAACCGGCGCAGGAGGTGCGCGCGCAGGCGAGCCTGCCGGTGGCGCACCACGACTGGTCCGCCCAGCCGCCCGCCGGTCGCGCCGAGCGGTTGGCCCGCTTCCTCGCCGACGACCGGGCTGCCGGCTTCGACTCCTCGACCGCGCCGCTGGCCCGGGTCACCCTGGTCACGCACGGGCCGGACCGGCACACCCTGGCGGTCACCCTGCACCACGCCATCCTCGACGGCCGCTCGGTGCACATGCTGCTCGACGAGGTCTGCGCCGAGCACGACGCACTCGTCGCCGGTCGTCCGTACGCCGCTGTGCGCCGTCCACCGTTCCGCGACTACGCGGTGTGGGCGGCCGGGCGGCCACTGGACGCCGACCAGCGGTTCTGGAGCGCCCGGCTGACCGGGGTGCCGCTGCCGACCCCGCTGCCGCTGACCGGCGGGCCGGACGCGCCGCCCCACGGGGTGTCGTCGGTCCGGGAGGCGAGCCGGTCCCTCGACGCCGGGGCGACCGCCGCGCTCGTCGCCGCCGCCCGGACCGTGGGCGTGTCGCTGGGCACCCTGGTCACCGCGGCCTGGTCGGTGCTGCTGCACCGGTACGCCGGAGTCACCGACGTGGTGTTCGGCTCCACCCGTACCTGCCGGCAGGACACGGTGGACGGCGCCGAACGGATGCTGGGCCTTCTGATCAACACGGTGCCGGTACGGATCCGGGTCGAACCGGACCAGCCGGTACGCGACTGGCTGCGCGGCGTCCGTCGGCAGGTCGACGAGGTACGCCCGCACCAGCTCGCCCCGCTGGGCGAGATCCAGCGGTGGAGCGGGGTGCCGGCCAGCAGCCCGCTCTTCGACAGCCTTCTCATGTACGAGCACCAGGATCTCCAGACCGCGCTGAGCCGGTCGGTGCCCGGCTGGGGCGACCGGGTCGCCCGCGTCCACCGGCACCCCGGCCCACCGGTCACCGTCTGTGTCTACGGTGAGCCGACGCTGACCGTGCTCCTGTACCACGACCGCCGCCGGTTGACCGAGGCCGGCGCGGACGCGATGCTGCGCCACTTCCTGGTCGTCCTCACCGGGCTGGCCGCCGGAACCGCGCGGCCGGTGTCCGCGCTGCCCCTGCTCGACACGACGGACCGGGCCCTGCTGGCCGGCTTCCGCACCACCGCCGACCCCGCCGGGGCGGTCGACGCCACGGTGCCGGAGCTGGTCACCGCCGTGGCCCGCCGGCAGCCCGACGCGGTCGCCCTGGTCGGCGCCGACGGCACCACCCTGCGTTACCGGGAGCTGGAGGAACGCGCCGACCGTCTGGCCGGCCGGCTCGTCGCGGCCGGGGTGCGACCGGACGAGCCGGTGGCGGTGGCCCTGCCCCGGTCGGTGGAACTGGTGGTCGCCCTTCTCGCCGTGCTCAAGGCCGGTGGCGCGTACCTTCCCCTGGACCCCGACGACCCGCCCGCCCGGATCCGGCAACTGCTCGCCGTCGCCGGAGACCCGCTGGTGCTGGCCACCGGCGGGGTGCCGGGCGCCACCCGGCTGCTCCGCCTCGACGAGCCCGTCGACGTCGACGAGCCCACCGCTGTCGGCCGGCCCGATGCCGTGCCGGCGGGCCGGGTACACCCGGCCGGGTTGGCCTACGTCAGCTTCACCTCCGGGTCCACCGGCACCCCCAAGGGGGTCGCGGTTCCGCATGCCGCCGTGGTCCGCCTCGTGCACCGGCCCGGCTACCTGCGCCTGGGCCCGGACGAGACGGTGCTGCACCTCGCCCCGGTGGCGTTCGACGCGGCCACCCTGGAGATCTGGGGCGCCCTGGCCAACGGTGCCCGTCTCGTGGTGGCCCCGGCCGGCGCGCCCGACCTCGCCGAGCTGGCCCGGCTGCTACGCCGCGAACGGATCTCCGTGCTCTGGCTGACCGCCGGGCTCTTCCACCAACTGGTCGAGTTCGACCCGGAGTGCCTCGCCGCGGTCGGCCAACTGCTCGCCGGCGGGGACGTGCTCGCCCCCGAGGCGGTCCGTCGCGCGCTCCGGGTGCGCGGCGGCGCGCCCCTGGTCAACGGGTACGGCCCGACCGAGAACACCACCTTCACCTGCGTGCACCCGATGACCGACCCGGAGGCCGTACCGGACCCGGTGCCGATCGGCCGTCCGGTGCCCCGGTCCACGGTGTACGTCCTGGACCCGCAGGGTCGCCAGGTGCCGGTCGGCGTACCCGGCGAACTCCACACCGGCGGCGCGGGCCTGGCCCGGGGCTACCTCAACCGTCCGGCGGCGACTGCGGCGGCGTTCGTGCCCGACCCGTTCGACCCGCGTCCGGGCGCCCGGATGTACCGCACCGGCGACCTGGTCCGCTGGCGTCCGGACGGCACCCTCGACTTCCTCGGCCGCATCGACGGGCAGGTCAAGATCCGGGGCTTCCGGGTCGAGCCGGGCGAGGTCGCCGCGGCGCTGCGGGCCCATCCGGACGTCGGGGACGCCGTCGTGGTCGTCGACGGGGAGGGGGAACGACGCCGGCTGCTCGCCTACCTGACCCCGCGACCGGGCCGGGACGCGCCGCGCCCCGAGGATCTTTCCCGGTACGCCGCCGAGCGGCTCCCCACCCACCTGCGCCCGGCCGCCCATCTGGTCCTGCCCGCCCTGCCGCTGACCCGTAACGGCAAGATCGACCGGCGGGCCCTGCCCCTGCCGGAACCACCACCGGACCGTCCGCCCGCCGACCTGACCGACCCGGTCCACCTCCGACTGGCCGAGGTCTGGGCCGGGTTGCTCGGCACCGCGCCGGCCCGCGTCGACGACGACTTCTTCGTCCTCGGCGGGAACTCGCTGCTGGCCACCCGGCTGACCTTCGTCGTGGCCGACCGGTTCGGCGTGGACCTGCCGGTCCGCCTGGTGTACGAGCGGCCGACACTCGCCGCGTTGGCCGAGGCCATCGCCGACCGCGCCTCCGGCGTGCGGGCCGCGTCCACCGGGGTGGTCCGGCGGGACCGGAGCGGGTACCGGTCGGCGCCGGGCCCGTCGGTGCCGGTCACCCCGGCGGTGGCGGTGCCGCCCGTTCCGTCCGCGCCGGTTGCCGCCCCCTCCGCGCCGGTTGCCGCCCCCTCCGCGTCGGTGCCGGCCGTTTCGCCCGCGCCGGTTGCCGTTCCGCCCGCGTCGATCCGCGCCGGAGGGCCGGCGCATCTGGTCCGCCCGGTCGAGGGCCCGTGGGCGCTGTGGCGTTGGGTCGGGTTGCGGGCCGCCGGCTTCCCGGTCGAGACGTTGACCGCCCTCGGGGACCCGGACCTGGTGCGGGCCGCCGACACGCTGCTGGCCGCCGAGGACCGGCTCACCGCGACCCGACGGGAGCTGGCCGAACGCGTGCACCGGGTCCGGGCGGCCAGCCCGGCGGGGGAGCGGACCGGCTGGAACCGGGCGGTTCGTCAGCTCCGCCGGGACACCCCACCGGAGCCGCTGCCCGCCGGTTCCGCGTCCGTCGACGGCGGAGCGCTCGTCCGCGCCCACGCGGCGCTGTGCGCCGCCCACGCCGACCGGGACGGCGCGTTCGTGGCGTACCGGGCCGCGTACGACCGGGCCGGCGCGGCACGTGCCGCCGCCCTGCGCGCCACCGCCGCCGACCCGCTGTTCCGCGAGGCCGTGACCTGGCAGAACCGGCACGCACTGCGCACCGGCGTGGACCCGGTCCTGACCGCCGGGGACCGGCGCGACTCCCGGCACCGCCAGCACGAGGCACTGGTCGCCACCTACCTCCAGCGCTACTGCGTCAAGAACGACACCATCGGCTTCTTCGGCCCGGTCGGCTGGGCCCGGATCACCGACGCGCCACCCGGGCTCGCCGTCCACCACGGCGGCGCACCGCTCGCCCGCCGCACCGTCTACCTGGAGAACTGGGCGGTGGTGGAGGTGGCCGAGGCGCTCGCCGCCCGCGACCCGGGACTGCGGCCGTGGCTGGTGCCGCGCCGGATGCCCTTCCTGGCCGTCGTCGGAGACGAACTGCGCATGCCACTGACCCCACCGGTGGGCCTGCCGCCGGTGACGGCCCGGCTGCTGCGCGCCTGCGACGGCACCCGGTCGGCCGGCGAGATCGCCGCCGAGCTGGCCGCCGACCCGACCACCGGGATCGCCACCGGCGAGCAGGTCTACCGGATGCTCGCCGAGCTGCGGGAGGAACGCCGGATCTCGTGGTCGCTGGAGGTGCCCAAGGAGGACGTCTTCCCGGAACGCGCGCTGCGGACCCGGCTCACCGCGATCGGCGACGCGGCGGTGCGCGAGCCGGCCCTCGCCGCCCTCGATGACCTCGAACGGGCCCGGGACGAGGTGGCCGCGGCGGCCGGCGACGCCGACCGGCTCGGAGCCGCGATCGAGGCGCTGGAGGAGCGGTTCCGCGCGCTCACCGGCACCGCACCGACCCGCCGCGCCGGCCGGACCTACGCCGGGCGGACCCTGGTCTACGAGGACTGCCGGTCGGGCACCGAGGTCACCCTCTCCACCGACCTCGTCGCCACCTGCTGGCCGGCGCTGAGCCTGCTGCTGGAGAGCGTCCGCTGGTTCACCTCGGCCGGTGCCGCGCTGTTCCGGCGGGCCTTCGTCGAGCGGTACCGGGAGCTGGTGGCCCGCACCGGCACCGCCACGGTGTCCTTCGCCGACTTCTGGCTCTGGGCCAACGACCTGCTCTTCGACCCGCCGGAGAAGCTGGTCGCGCCGGTGGTGCGCGCCCTCCAGGACCGGTGGGCGAGGGTCCTGCCCGACGCCGTCGACCACCGGGTCACCGCCACCTCCACCGACCTGCGCGAACGCGTGGCGGAGGCGTTCGCGGCACCCCGTCCCGGCTGGGTCGGCGCGTACCAGCACAGCCCGGACGTGCTGCTCGCCGCGGACGGGCCGGAGGCCGTCGCCCGGGGCGACTTCCACTGGGTGGTCGGTGAGGTGCACCCGGGGGTGAACACCCTGCGCTCGGCGCTGTTCGTCGCCCAGCACCCCGCGCCGGAGGAACTGCGCGCCGCGATGGCCGCCGACCTGCCGTACGGCCGGCTCACCCTGGCCGCCACCGGCGAGGAGGGCGGCGCGTCGTCCCGGCTGACCGACAAGCTGGTCACGGACCGGGACCTGCGGCTGGTCTTCGGCCACGACAGCTGCGGACTCGACCCGGCCACGTCGCTGCCGGTGGCCGACTGCCTTCTCGGGCCGGTCGACGGCGTGTTGACCGTGCACAGCCGGGACGGCCGGCACCGGCTGCCGTTGACCGAGGTGCTGGGGGAAGCGCTGATGGTGCAACTGGTGCAGCGGTTCGACATCCGCCGGCCGGCGGACCACCAGCCCCGCATCACCGTCGACCGGGTGGTGCTGGCCCGGGAGAGCTGGCGGTTCACCGCCGCCGGGCTGGACTTCGCCGGGCTGCCCGACGAGGGCGAGCGGTTCCACCGCGTCCGCCGCTGGCAGCGGGAGCACGCCCTGCCCCGGCACGTCTTCGTCAAGACCCCGGCCGAGGAGAAGCCGTTCCACCTGGACTTCGCCAGCCTCGCCGCGGTCGACGTCTTCGCCCGCGCGGTGCGCCGCGTGGGTCACGACCGGGATGCCGCCGTACGGCTCACCGAGATGCTGCCCGGTCCGGAGCAGACCTGGCTCACCGACGCGCAGGGCCGGCACCGGACGGCGGAGCTGCGGCTGGTGGCCGTCGACACGCGCGTCCCCGACCCGGTCGAACCGACCTCGACCGTGCCCGGCACCCCGACCGCCGACCGGCGGTCGGGCCGTCCCCACCGCACCCAGGCGGGAGTATGAACACCGAAACCTATGTCCTGCCGTCGTCGTTCACCCAACGTCGACTGTGGATGATCGACCAGATGGCCCCGGGCGCGGTGACGTACCACATCGCCTGGGCGGTCGAGTTGAACGGCCCGCTCGACGCGGCCGCGCTGGAGTCCACCCTGAGCTGGCTGGTGGACCGGCACGAGGCGCTGCGCACCCACTTCACCGCCGTCGACGGGGAACCCGCCCAGGTGGTCACCCCGGCCGCGCCGGTCCGGCTGCCGGTCGTCGACGCCGGTGCGTGCTGGCACGACCTGGTGGACGCCGCCGCCGGCGAGCCCTTCGACCTGGCCACCGGGCCACTGGTCCGGTTCGGACTGATCCGTCGGAGCGCCGACGCCCACGTGCTCACCGTCGTGGTGCACCACAGCGTGGCCGACGGCTGGTCGTTCGGGATCCTCTTCCGGGAACTCGCCGCCGGGTACGCCGCCCTGGCCGCCGGCCGCCGCCCCGACCTGCCCCCACCGCCCGTGCAGTACGCCGACTTCGCCGTCTGGCAGCGGGAACAGGACGCCCAGGGCGCCTTCGACGCCGACCTGGACTTCTGGCACGCCGAGCTGGCCGATGCGCCGACCCTGCTCGACCTGCCCGCCGACCGGCCCCGACCGGCCGAGCAGTCCGACGTCGGCGGGGAGGTTCCGTTCCTCTTTCCCGACGAGCTGGGCGCCCGCCTGCGCGCCGGCCGGGACGGCACGCTGTTCACCCGGCTGCTGGCCGCCTTCCAGGTGCTGCTGCACCGGCTCACCGGCGCCGACGACCTGCTCGTGGCGGTGCCGGTGGCCGGGCGGACCCGGCCGGAGACCCGGGACGTGGTGGGCTTCTTCGCCAACACCCTCGCGCTGCGGGCCCGGTTCGCCGACCGGCCGGACTTCGCCGGGGTGCTCGCCCAGGCCCGGGCCGCCGCCACGGCCATGCAGGCCCGTCAGGACGTCCCCTTCGACCGGATCGTGGACCGGCTGGCCCCCACCCGCAGCCTGGCCCACGCCCCGGTGGTGCAGGTGATGTTCGCCCTGGACGAACCGCCGACCCCGGTAACCGCCGCCGGCCTGCGGATCGTCCCGCACCTGTGGGAGAACGGCACGGTCAAGTTCGACCTGACGTTGACCGTCGAGGACCGGCCGGACGGCCTGGCGGGCCGGATCACCTACCGCGCCGACCTGTACGACTCCACCAGGATCGTCGACCTCGCCGAGCGGTACCTCACCCTCCTCGCCGCCACCCTGGACCGGCCCGACACGCCCGTGGACGAGCTGCCGTTGCTGGGCGCGGGGGAGCGGGAGCGGCTCCTGCGCACCGGCAACGACACCGACCTGCCGCTGCCCACCGTGGCGACGGTCGCCGAGCTGCTCGACCGGTACCCGCCCGCCGTGCCCGACGCCGTCGCGGTCGCCGGGCCGGACGGCACGCTCAGCCACCGGGACCTCGCCGCGCGCGCCAACCGGATCGCCCACCTGCTGCGCCGCCACGGCGTCGGCCCGGACACCCCGGTCGGCCTCTGCCTCGGCCGGGGCACCGACCTGGTCGCGGCGGTGGTCGGCGTGTGGCGGGCCGGTGCCGGCTACCTGCCCCTCGACCCGGGGCTACCCACCGACCGGCTCGCCACCATGCTGACCGACGCCGCCCCGCCCGTGGTGCTCACCGACGCCACCGGCGCCGCGCACGTCGCCGAGGCGGTGGCCGCCGCCGGCACCGACGTGCCGGTCGTGCTCCGCCTCGACCAGCTCGACCCGACCGGACTCCCCACCGACCCGCCGCCGGTGGTCGGTCACCCGGACGCGCTGGCCTACCTGCTCTACACCTCCGGTTCCACGGGCCGCCCCAAGGGGGTCGCGGTCACCCACGGCGGGGTGGTCAACCTGCTCGTCGGCTTCCACCGGCTGCTCGGCCTGACCCCCGCCGACCGGGTCGCCGCCATCACCACCCCGGCGTTCGACATCTCCGTGGTGGAACTGGTGCTGCCGCTGCTGGCCGGTGCCCGGATCGAGGTGCTCGACGCGGACACCGCCCTCGACGCCACCGCCCTGCACGCGGCCCTGGCCGACCGGGGCGTCACCGTGCTCCAGGGCACCCCGGCGACCTGGCGGATGCTGGTCGCCGCGCGGGGCGTACCGGCCGGGGTGCGGTTGCGGATCAGCGGCGGCGAGGCACTCACCCGGGACCTGGCCGACCGGCTGCGCACCGACGGGGCGCGGGTGCTCAACGGGTACGGGCCGTCGGAGACCACGATCTACTCCTCGGCCGGACCGGTCGACGCCAGCGGCCCGGTCGACCTGGGCGGACCCTGCGCGAACACCCGGATCCACCTGCTCGACGCGGCCGGCGAGCCGGTGCCCGACGGGGTGGTCGGCGAGATCCACATCGGAGGCGCCGGGGTGGCCCGGGGCTACCACGGCCGGCCCGGCCTGACCGCCGACCGGTTCCGGCCCGACCCGTTCGGCGACCGCCCCGGCGGGCGGCTCTACGCCACCGGTGACCTGGCCCGACGACTGCCCGACGGGCGCCTGGAGTACCTCGGCCGGGCCGACCAGCAGGTCAAGGTGCGCGGGTTCCGGATCGAGCTGGGCGAGATCGAGGCCGCCCTCCGCGACCAGCCCGGCGTCCGGGACGCCGTGGTGACCACCTGGGGCACGGGCGCGGACGTCCGGCTCGCCGCGTACGCGGTCCCCGGGCACGCGGGCGCCGACGCCGCGTCGCTCTGGCCGCAGGTCCGTGCCGGGCTGGCCCGCCGCCTCCCGGAGTACATGGTGCCGGCGACCCTGGTCGTCCTCGACGCGTTGCCGCGCACCGCCAGCGGTAAGCGGGACCGGCGGGCGCTGCCCGAGCCGACCTGGCGGGAGACCAGCGGTGGCGGGCCCACCGCACCGCGTGACCCGGTGGAGGAGCAGCTCGCCGCGCTCTGGCGGGACGTGCTCGGCCGCGCGGAGGTGGGCGTGCACGACAACTTCTTCGCTCTCGGCGGGCACTCGCTGACCGCGACCCGCCTGATCGCCCGCGTCCGCACCACCTTCGGCACCGAGCTGGCGCTGCGCAGTCTCTTCGCCGCGCCCACCATCGCCGAACTCGCCGTCATCGTCGCCGCCGGGAGCGGACCCGCCCCCGCCGGCCCCGACCGCATCGGTCCCGCCGGGCCATCCCCGCAGGACCTGCTCGCCTCGCTCGACGACCTCTCCGACAGTGAGGTCGACGCGCTGCTGGACACCCTGATCGCCGAGGAGGGCGTATGATCCCGCACAGGGAACGGGTGGTCGTCATCGGAGCCGGTCTGGCCGGTTCACTCGCCGCGCTCTACCTGGCCCGGCGCGGCTACACGGTGGACGTCCACGAGCGACGGCCCGACCCCCGCACCGCCCCGTCGGGCGCGGGCGGCCGGTCGATCAACCTCGGTCTGTCCGCCCGGGGCATGCGCGCGCTGGACGGGGTGGGCCTCCTCGCCGACGTGCTCAAGCGCAGCGTGCCGATGCGGGGCCGGGTGGTGCACGCCCCGGACGGGTCGGTGCGCTTCCAGCCGTACGGGGTGAGGGAACACGAGATCCTCCACTCGGTGCTCCGCGAGGAGCTGATCTCGCTGGTGGTGGAGGCGGCCGAGGTCGAGCCGGAGGTCCGGTTCCACTTCGGCAGCCGGCTGCTGCGGCTGGACCGCCAGACCGCGACCGTCGAGGTCGCGCCGACCGGTGGCGGCGACCCGACCCGGATCACCGCCGACTGGGTCGTCGGCGCCGACGGGGTGTTCTCCACCGTCCGCCAGCAGATGCAGCACGGGCTGCGCGCGGACTACACCCAGGAGTTCCTGCCCTGGGGCTACAAGGAACTGACCATCCCGGTCGGCCCGGACGGTCGCCCCCGCGTCCGGCTGGAGGCGTTGCACGTCTGGCCGGGACACGAGGCGCTGATGGTCGCCCACCCCAACCGGGACGGTTCGCTGACCTGCTCGCTGTTCATGGCCCACGAGGGGTCGGTGAGCTTCGCCGCGCTGGACACCCCGGCGGCGGTGCGCGACTTCTTCCGCCGGCACTTCCCGGACGCCGAGGACCTGATGCCGGACCTCGTCGACGAGATCGCCGGGCATCCGACCGGACACCTGGTCACCGTTCGCACCGCCCCCTGGCGGCACGCCGACCGGGTGGTGCTGATCGGGGACGCGGCGCACGCGGTCTACCCGTTCTACGGCCAGGGCATGAACTCCTCGTTCGAGGACTGCCTGGTGCTCGACGGCTGCCTCGCCGACCACCCGACGGACCGGGCGGCGGCGCTGGCCGCGTACGAGGCGGCCCGCAAGCCGCACACCGACGTGCTCGCCGACCTGTCCACCGCCAACTTCGTCGACCTGCGGGACCGGGTGCACCGGGTCGGGTACAGCCTCTCCGCCACCGCCGACCGGGTGCTGTCCCGGCTGCTGCCGGGGCGCTGGGTGCCGCTGTACACGATGGTCGCCCACACCACCACCCCGTACGCGGACGCGCTGGCCCGGGCCCGCCGGCAGCAGCGCGTCCTGCGCGGCGCCGGGGCCGGTCTCGCCGTGGGCGCCGCGGTCGCGCTCGCCGCCGGGGTACGCGCCGGCCGGCGCCGGGCCGTGGGCGGGGGGACATCGTGCTGACCCACTCCCTGCTTCCCGGGCAGATCCTGTTCACCGCGGCCGACCTGTCCGCGGATCCGCCGCACCCGTTGCTCGACGGGGCGCTCGACCAGCTGCGGGCGGTCGTCGCGTGGGCCCGGGAGTACCTCTGCGAGCCGCACCCGGAGCTGGGCCGCAAGGGACCGGTCTGTCCCTACGCCCAGGGCTCGCTGGACCGGGACACGTTCTACCTGGCCGTGCACCGGGGCGGCACCGTCGACCCGGCCGAGCTGGACACGGTGCTCGCCGGTTACCGGGACTGGTTCGCC
Source organism: Micromonospora sagamiensis (assembly GCF_014680085.1). Lineage (NCBI taxonomy): Bacteria > Bacillati > Actinomycetota > Actinomycetes > Micromonosporales > Micromonosporaceae > Micromonospora > Micromonospora sagamiensis. The sequence goes on from NZ_AP023438.1 coordinate 5,879,770, forward strand.
CGGCTGGAGCCGCTGGCCGGGCCGTCCGCCCAGTTCAAGACGATCCTGCTCACCCTGCCCGACCTCCCGGTCGATGTGGCCCGCCAGACGGTGGACCGCACCCAGGAACGGCTCAAGCCGGCCTACACCGAGCAGGGACTGATGCTCGGCGAGTTCCACGACGGGCCGCCGGCCAAGGGCGGCCTCTGGAACGGCGACTTCCGGCCCCTGCACAGTCCGGTGCCGATGCTGGTGGTCCGGCACATGGTCGCCAGCGACCTGCCGTTCCTCGTCGACGACCCGGTGACCTGTGCGGCGTACCTGCGGTACTTCGCGCACAGCGCCCCCGGCGCGCTGCGCCAGCAGATCGCCGCGGCGGCCGCCCGGCACGGCCTCACCGTGCCCGACGTCGCCGCCGGCACGCCGGTGCCGCGCCGGCTGCTGAACCAGGAGGTGGGATGAGCACGGCCGACTCCGCCGCCGGGGACAAGCGGGCACTGCTCGCCCGGCTGCTGGCCGAACGGGCCCGCGCGCCCCGCCGCCACCCGGCCTCCTTCGGTCAACGTCGGCTGTGGTTCCTGGACCGCCTCACCGGCGCCGATCCGGTCTACAACATCCCGGTGGCGTTCCGGGTGCGCGGCCCGCTCGACGTCGACGCGCTGCGTACCGCCCTGGCGGCCATCGTGGCCCGGCACGGGGCACTGCGGACCACCTTCGCCGAGTCCGGTGGGGAACCGGTGCAGGTGGTCCACCCGGCCGGTGAGCCGGCCCTGACCGTGGTCGACCTGACCGGGCTGCCGGTGGCCGACCGGGACGCCGAGGCCACCCGGCTGGTGTGGGAGCAGGCGCGGGCACCGTTCGACCTGACCACCGGTCCGCTGCTGCGGGTGGTGGTGCTCCGGACCGACGTCGACCGGCACCACCTGTCGTTCTGCCTGCACCACATCGTCTCGGACGCGTGGTCGCTGGGGGTGCTGTTCCGGGAACTGGACACCGCGTACGCCGCCGCGCTGGCCGGTGAGCCGGCCCGCCTGCCCGAGCTGCCCACCCAGTACGCCGACTTCGCCGTCTGGCAGCGGGAACGACTGGCCGGGGACGCCCTGCGCGGACAGCTCGACCACTGGCTGTCCCACCTGCGCGGGGCCCCGGCCCTGCTCTCCCTGCCCACCGACCGGCCCCGCCCGACGATCCGTTCCCAGCGGGGGGCCGCGCACTACCTCACCCTCCCGGCGCCGGTCACCCACCGGGTCGAGGAGTTCAGCCGGGACGCCGGGGCCACCCTGTTCATGACTCTGCTCGCCGGGTTCCAGGCGGTGCTGTCCCGGCACAGCGGGCAGGACGACATCGTCGTCGGCACCCCGGTCGCCGGCCGGAACCACCCCGATCTGGAGGGGCTGATCGGCTTCTTCGTCAACACCGTCGCCCTGCGGGTGTCGACGGCCGGCTCGCCGTCGCTGCGGGACCTGGTCGACCGGGTACGCGAGGTCGCCCTCGCCGGCCTCGGCAACGCCGACCTGCCGTTCGAGAAGCTGGTCGAGGAGTTGCAGCCGGACCGCAGCCTGGCCCACGCGCCGGTCTTCCAGGCCCAGCTCGTCCTCCAGAACGCGCCGTACGACGGGTTCCGGCTCACCGGCTGCACGGCCACCACGTTGGAGGTGGACAGCGGCTCGGCCAAGTTCGACCTGACCCTGGTCGGGGAGCGGACCGCCGACGGGGCGCTGCGGCTGGCGTTCGAGTACGACACGGCGCTGTTCGACGTCGCCACCGTGGACCGGCTCGGCCGGCACCTGTGCACCCTGCTGGAGGCGGCGGTCGCCGACCCGGACCGTCCCCTGGACCGGATCCCGCTGCTGCGCGGCGCGGAGCTGCGGCAGGCCCTGGTGGAGTGGAACGCCACCGACCGGCCGCTGCCGGAGGTCTCCTCGGTGTGGGAGCTGCTGCCCACCGGCCCGGCCGCGCCCGGCTCCGCACCGGCGGTCACCGGGCCGGACGGGCAACTCGACCGGACCGGACTGCACCGGTGGGCCGGACGGATCGCGGGTCGGCTGCTCGCCGCCGGTGTCGGCCCGGACACGCCGGTCGGCATCTGCCTGGACCGGGGGGCCGGGATGGTGGCCGCGGTGCTCGGGGTGTGGCGCGCCGGGGCCGGCTACCTTCCGCTCGACCCCGCCCTGCCGGCGGAGCGGCTGCGCTTCATGCTCGCCGACTCCGGCACCCGTGTGGTGCTGACCAGCCGCGCCGTCGCCGACCGGCTGGCCGGGGTGCTGGACGAGGTCCCGTCCCTCCTGACCCTCGACGCCGACACCGAAGCCGCCGCCGACACCGGAGCTGCCGCCGCCGGGGCTGGCGTCGCGGGCGCGGACGGGTCGGGGCCGGCGGTCGTCCCGCACCCGGACGCGCTGGCGTACCTGCTCTACACCTCCGGCTCGACCGGCCGTCCGAAGGGCGTCGCCGTCGGGCACCGGGCCGTGCTCAACCTGCTCACCTCCTTCCGCGACGACCTCGACCTCGGGCCGGGTGACCTGTTCGCGGCGGTCACCACGCTGTCGTTCGACATCTCCGTGGTGGAGTTGCTCCTGCCGCTGATGTGCGACGTCCCGCTGCTGGTGGTCGGTGCCGACGAGACGGGGGACGGGCCGGCCCTGCGCCGCCGGCTGGCCGACAGCGGGGCGACCGTGCTCCAGGCCACCCCGGCCACCTGGCGGCTCCTGCTGGCCGCCGGTGGGGTGCCCCCGGCGGTGCGGCTGCGGGTCACCGGCGGCGAGGCACTGCCCCGGGACCTCGCCGACGCGCTGCTCGCCGACGGCGCGGCGCTGTGGAACTGCTACGGGCCGACCGAGACGACGGTCTACTCCTCCGGCGGCCCGGTGCCGCCCGCCCCGGCCGCCGTCACCATCGGCGGGCCGATCGCCAACACCCGGCTCCACCTGCTCGACGAGGCATTCCAGCCGGTGCCGGTGGGCGTGGTCGGCGAACTGTACGTCGGTGGGGCCGGGGTGGCCCGGGGCTACCACGGCCGGCCCGGCCTGACCGCCGAGCGCTTCGTGCCGGACCCGTTCGGCGACCGGCCCGGCGCCCGGCTCTACGCCACCGGCGACCTGGCCCGGCGTCGGCCCGACGGCCGGGTGGAGTACCTCGGCCGGGCCGACCACCAGGTCAAGGTGCGCGGCTTCCGGATCGAACCGGGCGAGATCGAGACGCTGCTGCGGGCCCGGACGGAGGTCGTCGACGCGGTGGTCACCGCGTGGGCCGGCGGGGACGGCGACACCCGGCTGGTCGCGTACGCGGTGCCGGCGGCCGGAACCGACCCGGACACCCTCTGGGAACGGGTCCGACCCGCGCTGGCCCGCCAGCTGCCCGAGTACATGCTCCCGGCGGCCCTGGTGCCGCTGGCCGCCCTGCCGCTCAACGACAACGGCAAGGTGGACCGGAAGGCGCTGCCGGCCCCCCGGTGGACCGACCCCTCCGCTGCCCGGGTCGCCCCCCGGGACGCGGTGGAGCAGCTGGTCGCCGAGGTCTGGCAGGAGGTGCTGCGGGTCGACACCATCGGGGTGCACGACGACTTCTTCCGCCTCGGCGGGCACTCGCTGCTCGGGGTGCGGGCGCTGGGCCGGATCGGCGCGGCGGTGGAGATGGAGGTGCCGATCCCGTTGCTCTTCGCCGCACCCACGGTCGCCGCGATGGCCGCCGCGCTGCGCGCCGCCGAGCCGGCACCCGGCCACGTCGACGCCGTCGCCGCCTTCCGGCAGGAGATGGCCGGCCTCTCCGACGAGGAACTGCGGGCACTGGTGGAGGGGCCGGAATGACCGACCGGGAACGGCTGATCCGGGAGCTGATGGCCCGCCGGGGACTGCGGGCCCCGGCCGCACCGGCGGGTATCCCGCGCCGGGCTCCGGGCACCCGGGTGCCGCTGTCGCCGACGCAGGAGGGGATGTGGTTCCTCGACCGGCTCCAGCCGGGCAGCCCGGCGTACGTGATGAGCCACGCCGTCCGGCTCACCGGGCTGCTGGAGCCGACCGCGTTGCAGGCCGCGCTGGACGAGCTGGTCGGCGCGCACGAGGCGCTGCGGACCCGGTTCACCGACCGGGACGGCGAGGTCGAACAGGAGGTGCTCGCCGCCGACGATCCGGCGGCGCGGTGCGTGGTGGTCGTCGACGACCTGACCGGCGGGTCCGTCGCGGAACGCGAGGCGGCGGTCGTCGACATCGTCCGGCGGGAGACCGAGACGCCCTTCGACCTCGGCCGCGCACCCCTGCTGCGGGTACGGCTGGGACGGCTGGGCCGCGACGAACACCTGCTGGTGGTCAGCCTGCACCACATCGTCGCCGACGAGCGGTCCGTCGGCATCGTCCTGACCGGCCTGCTCGACGGCCACCACCGGCACCGGACCGGCACCGGCGCGGCGCCCGCCCCGGTCGCGCAGTTCCCCGACCACGTGGTGTGGCAGCGCGAGCGGCTGGCCGGCGGCGCGGCGGACCGGGCGCGGACGTTCTGGGCCAGCCGCCTGACGGGCTTCTCCGGCCTGCTCGACCTGCCCACCGACCGGCCCCGACCGGCCACCCAGACCTTCGCCGGACGCACCCACGGCTTCACGGTCCCCGGCGACCTGACCGCCGCCCTCGACACGCTGGGCCGGAGCACCGGCTGCACCCGCTTCATGGTCCTGCTCGCCGGGCTCCAGGTGCTGCTGGCCCGCCTCGGCGGCACCGACGACGTCTGCGTCGGCTCCCCGGTGACGCTGCGCGCCGACGCGGCCCAGCAGGACATCGTCGGCCTGCTGGTCAACACCCTGCCGCTGCGTACCGACCTGTCCGGCGACCCGACGCTGGGCGACGTGCTGACCCGGGTCCGGGCCACCTGCGTGGAGTCACTGGCCCACGCCGAGCTGCCGTTCGAGCGGATCGTCGAGACCGCCCGGCTGCCCCGCGACCTGAGCCGCAATCCGCTCTACCAGGTGATGCTGGTGGTCAACCAGGACGGTCCGGACGGCCCGTGCGGCGACCTCACCGTCCGGCCCGTCCCGGTGGTCCGGGAGACCTCCCGGCTGGACCTGACCGTGGCGGTGCGCGCCGACGGCACCGGCCTGGCCGGCGTGGTCGACTACAACACCGACCTGTTCGACGAGGTGACCGTCGCGCGGCTCGTCGACCGGTTCACCGCCGTGCTGTGGGCGCTGGCCACCGAGCCGCGGCGTCGGCTCGCCGACCTCGACCTGACCGGCCCCGCCGAACGGCGGGACCTGGCCCGCTGGAACGCCACCGACCGGGCGTACCCGACCGGTGCCGGCCTGCACGAGCTGGTCCGGGCCCGCGCGGCCGTCGACCCGGACGCGCCCGCGCTGCTGGACGTGAGCCCGGACGCGGGCGGCCGGGCGCCGTTGACCTACGGCCGGCTGGTCGCGGACGCCGACCGGCTCGCCGCCCGACTGCGCGGGCTCGGCGTCCGACCGGACCAGCCGGTGGGGCTGGTCCTGCCGGCGGGAGCCGGAGCGGTGACCGGGATCCTGGCGATCCTCGCGGCCGGCGGCGGGTACCTGCCGTTGGATCCGGCCCACCCGCCGGCCCGGCTGCGGGCCCTGCTCACCGCCGCCGGCACCACCGTCTGCCTCACCGACGCCGGCCTTGCCGGGAAGCTGGCCGCTCCGCCGGAGAGCAGCGATCCCGACGACCGGCCGTACGCCGGCACGCTGCTCGTCGTCGACCTCGACGGCCGGCCCACCGACGCCCCCGACCCCGACGGTCGGCCCACCGACGTGCCCGACGCCGGCACGACGGTCGGCGGCGCGACGGTACCGGCGTCCGCGACGGTCCACCCCGACCAGCTCGCCTACGTCATCCACACCTCCGGCTCCACCGGCACGCCGAAGGGGGTGATGGTCGGCCACCGCACCGCCGTCAACCTGGCCCTGGCCTTCGCCGACCTGCACGGCATCGGCCCCGGCGACCGGCTGCTCATGCTGCCCCCGCTCAGCTTCGACGCCTCCGTCGGCGACCTGTTCCCGGCCCTGGTCAGCGGGGCCGCGCTGGTGGTGCACCGGCAGCCGGCGGCGATCACCGGGCCCGGTCTGGCCGAGCTGTGCCGTGCTCACCGGATCACCCTGGTCGACACCGCCGCGCCGCTCTGGGCGCGCTGGGTGGACGACCTCGCCGCCCGGTCCGGGCCGGTCGACGTCGGACCGCTGCGCGCCGCGATGGTCGGCGGGGAGGCCGTCGACCTGGACACCGTCCGCCGGTGGGCCCGCCTCACCGACGGTCGGGTCACCGTCCACAACCACTACGGTCCGACCGAGGCGACCGTCTGCGCCACCACCTACGCCACGGTCGACGCCGGGGAACTGCCCGGCCTGACCCGGCTGCCGATCGGCCGTCCGGTGCCGAACGTGCGCGTCCACGTCCTCGACGCGGACCTGCGGCCGGTGCCGATCGGCCTGCCCGGCGAGGTGTACGTCGGCGGCACCGCGCCGGCCCGGGGCTACCTGGGCCGGCCCGCCGAGACCGCGACCCGCTTCGTGCCCGATCCGTACGGTCCGCCCGGCTCCCGGCTCTACCGCACCGGCGACCTGGCCCGGCACCGTGCCGACGGCACCCTGGAGTTCCTCGGCCGCACGGACCGGCAGGTCAAGATCCGTGGACACCGGATCGAGATCGGTGAGGTGGAGGCGGCCTGCGCCGCCCTGCCCGGGGTACGCCGCGCCGCCGTGGTGGTCGACCATGCCACGACCGGCTCGCGGCTGGTCGCGTACCTGGTGGACGACGGGGACGCCCCGGACGGCGCGGCGGCCCGCGTCGCGTTGCGTCGGCGGGTGCCGGAGCACCTGATCCCGTCGGCCTTCGTCCGGGTACCGGACCTGCCCACCAACCGGCACGGCAAGCTGGACCTGGCCGCCCTGCCCCCACCCGCCGACGTCACCGACCGGCCAACCCACGAGCCGCCGGCCACCGGCACGGAGAAGGCCCTCGCGGAGATCTGGGCCGACCTGCTCGGCACCGGGCCGGTCGGCCGTCGGGACAACTTCTTCGACCTCGGAGGACACTCGCTGCTCGCCGCGACCGTGGTGACCCGGATCCGCACCACCCTCGGCGCGGACCTGCCCCTGCGGGCGCTCTTCGAGGCGGCCGACCTGGCCGGCCTCGCCGCCGTCCTCGACGGCGACGGACCGGACCGGAACCGCCACGGTGACCTGCTGCGCGTCGAGGCCCGCCGCGCCGACGACCTGCCCGTACCGCCCGGCGCGGCCCCGGCCCGGCCGGCGGAGGTGCTCGTCACCGGAGCCACCGGGTTCCTCGGCGCGTACCTGCTCGCCGACTGGCTCACCCACACCGCGGCCACCGTGCACTGTCTGGTCCGCGCGGACACCCCGGCCGCCGCCGTCGACCGGGTCCGCGCCAACCTGCACCGGTACGGCCTCTGGCGACCCGAGCACGCCGACCGTCTCGTCGGCGTCCCCGGTGACCTCGCCGCACCCCGGCTGGGGCTGACCGGGGCGGCCTTCGCCGCACTCGGCGAGCGGATCGACGCGGTCGTGCACAACGGCGGAGTGGTGAACTTCGTGCAGCCGTACCCGGCGCTGCGCCCGGCCAACGTGGACGGCACGTGTGAGGTGCTGCGACTGGCCACCGCCACCCGTCCCAGCGCGGTGCACTTCGTCTCCACCCTCGGGGTCTTCGTCACCCCGTCCCGCACCGGCACCCTGGTCCGCGAGGGTGACGTGCCCGACGACTGCGACGGCCTGTACGACGGCTACAACGCCAGCAAGTGGGTCGCCGACGCGCTGGTCCGCTCGGCCCGGGACCGGGGACTGCCGGTGAGCGTGCACCGGCCCGCCCGGATCACCGGCGACGCGGTCACCGGGGTCGGCAACACCGACGACTTCTTCAGCCGGCTGCTGAAGACCTGCGTACAGCTCGGTGCGGTGCCGGAGATCGACGACCCGGCCGACCTCGCCCCGGTGGACTACGTGGGAGCCGGGATCGGCCACCTCACCCGCACCGGCTCCACCGGCGACCACCACTACTACAACAACCGCACCATCACCTACCCGGCGTTGGCCGAGGCGCTGGCCGGGTTCGGCTACCCGGTCGAGCTGGTGCCGTACCCGCGTTGGCGGGCGGCCCTGCTGGCCCGGCCGGACGCCGCGCTGGCCGGGTTCGCCCCGCTGTTCGGACCGGCCACGCCGGTGCGTACCCAACCGGACTTCGACTGCACCGGCACCGAGGCGGCCCTCGCGGCGGCCGGCATCACCTGCCCGGCGGCGGACCGGCACCTGCTGCACACCTACCTGGCGGCGTTCGTCGCCGCCGGGTTCCTCGACCCGCCGTCCGGGAGGGCCCATGAATGACGCGCTACCCGCCCGCCGCTGGGTGGCCATCTGGCTCGGCCAGCTCGTCTCGCTGATCGGGTCCAGCCTGACCGCGTTCGTCCTCGGCGTCTGGGTGTACCAGCGCACCGGCTCGGTCACCCAGTTCTCACTGATCTTCCTGGCCGCGACCCTGCCGGCGGTGCTGGTGGCACCGTTCGCGGGCGCGCTGGCCGACCGCCGGGACCGGCGACGGCTGATGCTGGTCAGTGACACCCTCGCCGCCGTGGGCACCGCGGCGCTCGCCGCGCTGGTCGCGGCCGATGCCCTCCAGGTGTGGCACATCTACCTGGCGACGGTGCTCAGCGCCGGGGCGTCCACCGTGCACCAGGTGGCCTACCAGGCGATGACCCCGGCGTTGGTCGGCAAGCGGCACCTGGGCCGGTTCAACGGGTTGATGCAGGTCTCCCGGGCCGTGCAGATCGCCGCGCCGCTGGTCGCCGGGGTGCTGGTGGTGACCATCGGTGTCGGTGGGGTGATGGTCGTCGACCTGGGCACCTTCGTCGTCGCGGCCGGGACGCTGCTGCTGGTCCGGCTGCCCGCCGAGGTGACCCGGCCGGCCGGGGGCGGCCCCGTCGAGCCGGTGCTGCGCGGTGCCGCCGCCGGCTGGCGTCACCTGCGGCAGCGTCCCGGCCTGTTGCAGCTGATGGTGGTCTTCGGGGCCTACAACTTCCTGTTCGGCATCGCCGGGGTGCTGGTCCAACCGTTGATCCTCTCGTTCACCTCGGCGGACACCCTCGGCGTGCTGATGTTCGCCGGTGGGGCCGGGCTGTTCGCCGGCAGCCTGGTGATGGGCGCCTGGGGCGGACCGAAGCGGCGGGTCACCGCCGTGTGTGGCGGGCTCGCCGTGGGCGGGGTGGCGCTGGTGCTGCACGCCGGGTCGCCGTCCGCGTGGCTGATCGGCGTGGTCGCCCCGCTGTTCCTGTTCACCCTGCCGATCGTGAACAGCTCCACCATGACGCTGATCCAGACCAAGACCGAGCCGTCGGTGCTGGGCCGGGTGCTCGCCACCGCCCGGGTGATCGGCGACGCCAGTGTGCCGGTGGCGTACCTGCTGGCCGGGCCGATCGCCGACGGCGTCTTCGAGCCGCTGCTACGGCCGGACGGCGCGCTCGCCGACTCGGTCGGCACCGTGATCGGCACGGGCGACGGCCGGGGCATCGCGCTGGTCTTCGCGGTCACCGGGGCGCTGATGGTGCTCCTCGCCGCGACCGCCTGGGCCTGGCCGGCGCTGCGCGGCGTCGACGACCTGCCGGATGCGCTCCCCGACGAACCGGCCGCCCCCGCCGCCCCCGAGACCGTCCCCGCCGACCGCTGATCCCGTCCTCCCGTACCCGACCCGACCGAAGGAGCGTCCCGCCATGCCGGTGCCGTTGAGCCCGGACGAGGCCCACCTGTTCCTCGAATCCGACGCCGCCCCCGCCGCGTACCTCGACCTGCTCGACGCGGTCTCCTTCCGCAGCGCCGCCGCCGGCCTGCGGCTGGGGGTGTTCGAGGCGCTGGCCGACGGCCCGCTGCCGGTCGACCGGCTCGCCACCCGCACCGGCACCGACCCGCTGGGCCTGCGGATCCTGCTCGACGCGCTGGCCGGCTTCGGTTACCTCACCCGCGCCGACGGGCAGTACGCCAACAGCGCCAACGCGGCCCGCTGGCTGCTGCGCGACACGCCGGGCAGTTTCGCCCCGGCGCTCTCCTTCTGGTCGACGGTGCTGACCGGCTGGTGGCAGGACCTGGAGTCCTCGATCCGCGTGGGCGGCCCCACCGGTGACTTCTACGCCTGGCTGGAGAAGCAGCCGGAGGCCCTCGCCGACTTCCACACCATGCTGCGCGGCCTCGCCGACGTGCTCGGCCCGGAGATCGTCGAGCTGGTGCCGCTGCCGCCCGGAGCCCGCAGCCTGCTCGACGTCGGCGGCGGCCACGCCGCCTACCCGGTCGCCTTCCTCACCGCCCACCCGCAGCTGCGGGCCACCGTGGTGGACCTCGACGGGGCACTCGCCCAGGGCGCGCGGACCGTCGCCGCCGCCGGCCTGGGCGACCGGGTCACCCTGCGCCCGGGAGACCTCTTCGAGGCCGATTTCGGCACCGGCCACGACCTGGTGCTCCTCTTCAACATCGTGCACGGCTACCAGCGGGACGCGGTGCGCACCCTGCTGCGCCGGTCCGCCGCCGCGCTGCGCCCCGGTGGTCAGGTGGTCCTGCTCGAACCGCTGGCCGAGGTGCCGGACCGGCCGGCCGGACCGGGGGAGGCGTTCGTGCGGATGTTCAGCCTGAACCTCTTCCACACCCAGGGCGGTCGGGCGTACACCCACGACGAGCTGGCCACGCTGCTGCACGAGACCGGCTTCACCGACGTACGTCAGCACCTGCTCCGTGGCTCCGACACCGACCACCTGGTGACCGCGGTCCTGGCCGGCTGATGCCCGCGCACCTGGTGCCGCTCGGCGGCGGGTGGGGCCTGTGGCGCTGGTTCTGCGTCCGGGCCGCCGGTTTCCCCGTCGACCTGCTCGAACCCCTGGCCGACCCGGACCTGGCCGCGCTCGCCGACGCGGTCAACGCGGGGGGCGACGACGACGCCTACCGGGCCCGGTTCCGCCGCGCCGAGCGGAACCTCGCGCGGGCGCTGCACGGTGTCGCCGCGGACCCGGGGGTCCGCGAGGCCGTCGCCTGGCAGAATCCCGGCGCGCTGGACACCGGCTTCGACACCCTGCTGCGCCGCGACCCGGAGACCGTGCCGCGCACCGGCCGGCACCGCAAGACCGAGGCGCTGGTCACGAGCTACCTGCACCGGTACTGCGCGAAGAACGACACGATCGGCTTCTTCGGCCCGCTGCGCTGGGCCCGGATCGACCCGGAGCAGACGGTTCCGGTCCGGGCCGTACACGACGGCACCACCGGCGACCGCACCCTCTACCTGGAGGGCTGGGCGCTGGCCGCGCTCGGGCGCGCGCTCGCCCCGCCACTGCGTCCCTGGCTGGTTCCCCGACTGCTGCCCCTGCTCGACGTCGACGGGGACACGCTGCGGGTGCCGCTGGCCGATCCGGTGCCGCTGGACCCGGTGCAGGCGGCCGTCCTGCGGGCCCTGCGTCCGGACCGGACCGCCCGGCAGGTCGTCGCGGCGGTCTGCGCCGACCCGACCGCACCGACCTCGGACCCGGCGCGGGTCCGGTCCGCCCTGGACCGGCTGCACGGCGACGGCCGGATCGAGTGGACCCTGGAGACCGCTCCAGACGACCTGCGCGCCGCCGCCACCATGCGGACCGTCGTCACCGCCGTCGACGACCCGGCGGTACGCGCACCCGCGCTGGCCGCCCTCGACCGGCTGACCTCGGCGGCGGCGACCGTGGCGGCGGCACGCGGCGACGCCACGGCGGTCCGTGACGCCCTGGCCGGGCTCGGTGCGACGTTCACCGAACTCACCGGCGAGGCCCCGGTCCGCGAGGCCGGTCAGCTCTACGCCGGCCGGACCCTCGTCTTCGAGGAGTGCCGCCGACCGGACTCGATCCGGCTCGGCCGGGCGGCGCTGGACACCCTCGCCGCACCGCTGACCCTGCTGCTGGAGAGCGCCCGCTGGTACACCGCAGCCGGTGCGGCGCTCTACCGGCGGGCGCTGCGCGCCCTCTTCGACCAGCTCGCGGCCGGGCGGGCCGGGGCGCCGGTGCCCCTGGCCGAGCTGTGGCTCGCCGCTCGGGGCCTCCTGATCGACGACCCCGGGCCGGTCGTCCGGCCGCTGACCCGCGCCCTGCACCACCGGTGGGAACGGCTGCTCGCGCCCGGTGACGAGCGGCGGGTGTGGCGGGCCGCCGCCGACCTGCGCACCGCAGCAGCCGCCGCCTTCCCCGCCGGCCCGTCCGGCTGGCCGGCGGCGGCCCAGCACAGCCCGGACCTGATGATCGCCGCGCCGGACCTGGCGGCGATCGCCGCCGGTGACGTCGACTGGGTCCTCGGCGAGCTGCACCCCGGCTACCACACCATGCGCTACGCCAGCTGGGTCGACTGCCACCCCGACCCGGCCGAGCTGGCCCGGGCCATGGCCGCGGACCTGCCCGGTGGGGTCGTCCGGATCGGTGCCACCGGCGGTCAGGGCGGCAGCGCCACCCGCTTCTCGCCCCGACTGCTCGCCCCAGAGGACCAGCGGCTGGTCTTCGCCCCTGACACCTGCGGCCACGATCCCGGCCACGACCTGGTGGTCGGCGGTTGCGACGTGGTCGACCGGGACGGCCGCCTGCTCGTCCGCCGTCGCGCCGACGGCGCCTGCCACGACCTGCTGGAGGTCTTCGCGGACCTGGTCGCCGCGAACCTGATGCCCCACTTCCGGCTGCTCTCCCCGGCGCCGCACCGGCCCCGGGTGACCATCGACCGGCTGGTGGTCAGCCGGGAGTCGTGGACGTTCCCCGCCGCCGCCGTGGACTTCGCCGGTGACCTGGACGAGCCGCGTCGCTTCCGGCGGCTCCGGGCGTGGGCGGGCCGGCACGGCCTGCCCCGGCACGTCTTCGTCCGGTGCACGGGGGAGCGGAAGCCGGTGCACGTGGACCTGGCCAGCCTCGCGTCGGTGGAGGTGCTGTGCCGCGCGGCCCGCCGCGCGCAGCGGACCGGCGGTGCCTGCGCCGAGGTCGCCGTGACCGAGATGCTCCCGGATCCCGGGCAGCTCTGGTTCACCGACGCGGACGGCCGTCGACACAGCTGTGAGCTGCGCGTCGTCGCCGCCCCGCTGCCCGCCGGCCGGCCCGCGTGACGGGCGGGCCGGTCGACGGGACGCCCCGGTCGGGTCAGGTCGCGGTGCAGGAGAGCGTCGGCCTGCTGTTGGTGCCGTTGCCCGCCCCGATGAACCCGAAGGTGGTGCTGGCCCCGGCCCCGAGTGAGCCGTTGTAGGCCATGTTGCGGGCGACCACCGTCGGCCCGCTGCTGGTGACCGTCGCGTTCCAGGACTGCGCGACGGTCTGCCCGTCGGCGAAGGTCCAGACGACCGTCCAGTCCCGGATCGCCGAGGTGCCGGCGGTCACCGTCACCTCACCCTGGAAGCCGCCCTGCCACTGCCCGACGACCGAGTACGTGGCGGCGCACCGGTTCGGCGGCGGCAGCGTGGGCGTCGGGCTGGTGGGGGGCGGGGTGGTGGTCGGCGGGGTGGTCGGCGTTGCGCCGCCGAAGACGGTGGCCTCCCGGGCGGTGGCCCTGATCCCGTGGGCGCCGTTGAAGATGCGTTCACCCCAGGTGGTCAGCTGCGCGGGGTCGAAGTTCACGGCCATGTCCAGGACCGGGTCGGTGTTACCGCTCCAGGACCACCCGAGGTAGCCGAGGCCACGGGCGTCCGCCTCGGCGAGCAGGGCCTCGTGGTCGACCTCGCCGTCCCGGAACCGCCAGCCGAACTCCCCGATGACCAGGGGCCAGCCGTTGGCCTCGAACCGGTCGAGGTAGTCGACGATGCTGGCGGCGGTGTTGAACACGGCGTACATGTGGATCGACAGCACGGTGTTGTGCTGGCTGTCGGCGTCGAGGACGGTCCGGGCGTTGTCCCGCATGACGTGCTGCCAGTCCTGGCCCCAGTTCGGGCCGTCGACCATCAGCAGGTGCGCGAAACCGTTGGCCCGCATCTTCCGGATCGCGGCGACCGTCGCGTCCGTCCACTGGGCGGCGTCGACGTTGCCGATCGGCTCGTTGCCGAGGTTGACGACGACGTAGTCCTCCTCGCCGACCAGCGCGCTCTTCTGGCTGATCCAGTAGTCGACCGCCTCGTCGAGCGAGGCGGCGGCGCCCTCCTCGCCGTATCCGGTGGTGTCGTGCACCTCCAGGACGCAGATCAGCCGGTTCTCCTTGCACAGCGAGATCACCTGGGCCACGTCGTGCGACGGGCCCCAGCGCTTGCCGGTGCCGAGCACCACCCGGACGGTGTTCGCGCCGAGCGCCTTGACGTCGGCGAACGAGTCGGTCCGGCCGGTGTACCAGACGTGCGGGTGGTTCACCCCGCGCATGACGAACGGTTGGCCGTTGGCCTCGACGATGGTGCCGTTCTCGACGTGCAGGCCGACGGCCGCGTGGGCGGGGGACACGAACATCAGGACGGAGCTGACCAGCGTCAGCAACGCGGCACCGAAAAGGATGAGTCGCTTCTTCATGACCTACCTCGAATGGGGGAGGCCCGAGACCGGGGAATGGCCGGATCGCAGGCGTACGGGCCCGACGACGCGTTGCCCCGGACGGTCGTCGGTCGGCCCGATGGGGGACGTCACAGGACGACCCGGCTCGTGCAGAACGGTACGCAAGGACGGTGGGCGACGCAACGCGTCCGCCCGGCCCGGCGCAGCACCATCCCCGGTGGGTACGGTGTCGAGAATGGACGAGCAGCCGCCTGTCACGGCCGTGCCCCGTCGCCCGGGAGGTCGGACCCTGCTGTTCCAGTACGCCACGGTGGTGGTGTTCCTGGTCGGCGCGGTCTACCCGCTTCTCGCCGCCGCTGCCGGCACGGGCGACTGGGCCGGATTGGCCGACCCCCGCCTCGAACGCTACGGCGACCCCAAGGACTGGCAACCGCCCTTCCTCGCGGCGTGGAACCCGCTCCTGTGGATCCTCGTGGTCAGCAGGGTTCTCGTGGTGCTCTCCGGGGTCACCGTGCTGGGGCTCGTCGGCGTCGTCGTCGGGGTGGCCCGGCTCGTCCGGCTCGCCGGGAGGACAGCGGCCACGGAACGGGACCGGTTCGTGGGTCTTCTGGTCGGCACGCTGCTGTGCGCGTCGGTCACGGTGGTCACGCTGACCCCGTACGGCGCGCAGCTGCGCACCTGGCTGCTGGACTAGAGCCGCGACGCCGGCCACCCCGCCCGACGACGTGCCACGGCGAAAGTCGGCGATGGCGAACCAGAGTTGACGTCCGGGACACACAGCCTGAGGGGACAGGGGAAGCTGATGTCATCTAGTGGTCACTACGACGTGGTGGTAGTCGGGAACGGAGTCGTCGGCTCCTCCATCGCCTTCGAGCTGTCGCGCCGGGGGGCCCGCGTCGCCCGCATCGGCGAACCGAACCGGAAGTACGCGGCGTCGACGGCGTCCGGCGCCATGCTGGGCTGCTTCGGCGAGGTGAGGCCATCGAGTCGGCCCTGAGGACCTACGACGAGCCCTACGAGCGGGTGGTGGTCGTCGAGACCGAGGACGGCCGGGTGCCCGATTCCGTGCTCCGGACACCGAACCGCTCCTTCGCCTGTGGCCTGCACTGTGTGCCGCGGTCGGACGGCAGCCTGTACGTCGGCGCCACGAACATCATCTCCTACGAGCCCCGGAAGTACGCGCTGCTCAGTGACCTGAAGTTCCTCATCGAGTGCGCCATGGACCAGCTGCACACCGGGCTGGACGACGCCTCCCTCCAGAAGCTCCAGGTGGGCAACCGGCCCATTCCCGCCGACGGCTTTCCACTCTTCGGGCGGCTCGACGGGACGGCCAACGTCTGGATGGCGACCGGCACCTACCGCGACGGCCTGCACCAGTCGCCGCTGCTCGCGCAGCAGATGGCCGACATGCTCGGCGGCCGCGAGGCGCACCCGGCACTGCGGGACTTCGTGCCGGTCCGCCCACCCCTGCCGACCGGTACCCGTGACGAGATCGTGGACCGTCAACGGGGAGTGGCCCAGGATCCTCTCGTCGAACCTGCGGGCGACGTACCGCAGCATCGCCGACAAGCTGCACCCGACCTTCACGCCGCCGTCGGAGCTGCTGGTCGAGATCGACGACGTGCTGGACGAGGATCTGCACGACCCGCTGCGGCAGGCCCTGACGTCCTATTACAAGGAGTGGGAGTGACCTGAGGCGCTGCCGCCGGGCACCGGTCGGACGGAATCGGGGCGGGTCAGGTCAGCGGATCCATGTAGAGCAGGCGCAGGTTGTTCACCAGGGTCGCCTGGGCGATCAGGTACGCCGCCACCTGGGCCGGCGTCCAGGTCGGGTTGTTCTGGAGCACGCGGGCGGCCGCGCCGGTGACGTGGGGTGCCGCCATCGACGTGCCGCTCGCGAGGTTCGTCACGGTGTCACCGCTGTGCCAGCTCGAGACGATGTTCACCCCGGGGGCGTAGATGTCCACGCAGTCACCCCAGTTCGAGAAGCTGGCCCGGACGTCGTTGCTCTGGACGGCCCCGACCACGATCGCCTCGCGGACCGACTGGGGGGAGTAGTTGCAGGCGTTGGCGTTGCTGTTGCCGGCGGCGACCGCGTAGACCACTCCGTCCGCGATGGAGTTGGCCACCGCCGTGTTGAGCGAGGAGCTGAAACTGCCGCCGAGGCTGAGATTGGCCGCGGCCGGCTCGCCGGGGTCGTGGTCGGCGGTCACCCAGTCGATACCGCTGATGATTCCGGCCCACGTGCCGCTGCCGAAGCAGTTGATCACGCGTACCGGGACCAGGCGTACGTCCTTGGCCACGCCGTACGTCTTTCCGCCGACGATGCCGGCGACGTGGGTGCCGTGGCCGTTGCAGTCGTCGGCGGGCAGCGCGCCGTCGACCGCGTCGTAGCCGCCCCCGGCCCGCCAGCCGAACTCGACGTGGGTGTGCCGGAAGCCGCTGTCGATGATGTACGCGGTGGACCCGAGACCCGTGCTGGTGTAGCTGTACGTCCCGGACAGCGCCGTGGTCCGCTGGTCGATGCGGTCGAGGTTCCACGGGGCGTTGAGCTGCGTGGTCATGATCTGCACGGTGTGGTTCTGCTCGACGAAGGCGACCGCCGGATCGGCGGCGAGGCGTCGGGCGGCCGGCTCGGACAGCCGTGCCTCGAACCCGTTGAGGGCGTGGCCGTAGCGGTGACCGACGGTCCCGCCGTACCGGTCGGCGAGGTCGTCGGCCCGCTGCGCCACGGCGCCGACGCTGGTGCCGGCCGGGCCGCCGACGGCGCCGTCCCGGAGGACGACGAGGTAGCTACCCGGGACGGCGGTCGCACCGCCGGCCCGCAGGATCGCACCGCCGGCCGGTGCGGCGGTCGCCGGGACGCCGGCCGTGGCGGCGACCATGGCCGAGATCGCGAGCATGCCGACGACGCCGAGTCGGCGTCGACGGGGGCGAAGGAGTGTCATCGATTCGGTCCTCCCTGCTCTGGCCGCCACGAACTCCCAGGACGGGGCGGGCGGTGGTGCGGACGGTACCGACGACGCTAACCAGTCGATCCAGATCAGTCGATGCTTTTGAAGGTTGCTCGCGGTGACGGAAAATAAATGCCCGGCACCGGTGCGGCCCGTTCGGGACGATCGTCGTATCAGACGGCCCAGCGGGGCGTGGCGTCGTACTTCGGGCTGGGACCGAAGCGGTTCGGACCGGGTGTGCCGTCCTGCACGAAGAACACCACCAGGACGATCGCACCGATGAGCGGGATCAGCCCGATCAGAACCCACCAACCGGAACGGTCGGTGTCGTGCAGGCGTCGTACCCCGACCGCCAGTGACGGCAGCAGGAGCACCAGATTGGCGATCAGGCTGAAGAGGCCACTGGTGACCGACTCTCCGATGTTGGTGTCCAGCGCGATGTCGAGGATCGAGGCCGCGAGGCCGACGAGGAGCGAGAAGAGGGCGAACCACCAGTACTCGGCGCGGCGGGCCCGCCCTCCGAACCCGACGTACTGGGAGAGCACCGAACGAACAGCAGCGGTGAAGGACATGACGACTCCAGCGTCTCGGCGGTTGCGATGCGGGGCATCAGGGTAAGCGGCGGCCGCTAGGTGCCTCCACCAGTACTTTTCTGCGGACCCGACGAGCGTGTCGAACGTCGTCGTGCCGGGTCAGGGGTTCAGCGCTCGGTCAGGGTGTGCGCCAGTTCCGACGACAGCGGTCGGTCGCTGTAGAGCAGTCGCACGGCGGAGGCGTCGGGGTTGCCCGCGTCGGGGCCCCGCCAGACCAATTCCAGTCCGACGCGTTCCACCGCCCGCCGGGAGCGGTCGTTGCCTTCCAGCACGTAGGCGGTCAGCGGCAGGTCCGGGCGCAGGCGGTGCGCCGCGGTGATCGCCGCAGCGCTGATCTCCTGCGCGTGGCCCCGCCCCCAGAACCGGGGGAGGAGGCGGAAGCCGAGGTTCCACGCGACGCCGTAGCGGACGAAGCAGCCGCCGATCCCGACGAAGGCGTCCCCGTCCGGCTCCGCCCGCCAGGCGGTCCAGATGCCGAGGCCGTCCCGGTGCCACGCCGCGCGCCAGTTCTCGATCATCCGAGCGGTCTGCCCGGTGTCGTGGTGGCGGCTCAGTGGATCGGGCCCCCACACCAGCGGGTCGGCGTACAGCGCGAACAGCGCCGGCAGGTCCGCCGGGGTCGGCTCGCGCAGGATCAGACGCCCGGTGGTGATGCCATCCGTGGAGCCATCGACGTCAGACACGGGGCCATCGTGGCCCAATCCGGGTGACCCACCAAACCATTTGACCGGGGCCACCCGCGTAGGCTCCCGGTGCGCGTAACGCGGCGCGGCTCCGGGACGAAGTACAGGTGACACGCCCACCGTACCGAGGAGCCGCCGATGGGTCGCCCGCCCCCGCTGACCGATCCCGAGGCGTTCACCGCCTTCTACCGCGCGCACGTCGATACGGTGCTGCACTTCGTCACGCGCCGCGTCGACGACCCGCACCTCGCCGCCGACATCACCGCCGAGGTGTTCTTCGCGGTCATCGCCTCGGCGGCGACGTACGAACCGGACCGGGGCACGCCGATCGCCTGGCTCTACGGCATCGCCCGCCACCACATCGTCGACGACGCCCGGCGGCGGACCCGGGAGACGGTCGGGCGTCGACGGGTGGCCGGTCGTCGGCTCCTCGACGACGACGACATCGGCCGGCTCGAGGAACGCATCGACGCCAACCGGGCCGCCCGGGAGCTGCACCGGCGGCTGCAACGGTTGCCGGAGTCCGAGCGGGCCGTCCTCGAACTGGTCGCCGTGGACGGTCTCACGGTCACCGAGGCGGCCGCCGCCCTCCGGATCCGCCCCGGCGCGGCACGGGCCCGGCTGTTCCGTGCCCGCCGCGCCCTCGTCGACACCCCCGAGGAGGAACCATGCCTGAGGACGCCCTGACGAACACGTTCGAGGAGCGCCTGCTCGCGCAACTCAGGACCGAGCTGCCACCCCGGGCGGAAGCCGGCCGGAAACCGTGGCTGGTCGCGGCGGCGGCGATGGTGGCGGTGACCGGTACGGCGCTCGCCGGGCTGACCATGGTCCAACCCGCCTACGCCATCGAGGTCGCCGACGACGGCAGCCTGACGGTCACCATGAACAGCACGGACGCCGACGACGTGGCCGAGGCCGAGGCCGACCTGAGGAGCCGGGGCGTGCGGATCGAACTCGTCGCCACGACCCACGACTGCCTCGGCGTGCTCGGCGCGCCGTCGGTCGTCCCGTCGCACCCGCCGATGACCGGCCCGCCGTCGCCGGACCAACGCCCCGAGCTGTACGCGTTCGACGCCGCCGGCGACGGTGTCTTCGTCGTCCGTCCCGGTGTCATCCCTGCTGACGAGGTGCTCTGGGTCGCCCTGGCCGACGACGGCGACACCCTGGTCACGGTCGCCGACTTCGTTGCCACGGGCGCACCCGCACCCGATTTCTGCGGCTGAGCGGCGCTGGGTCGGCTGGTGCTCTCGGTGAGGGTGACGGCATGCCGACGGTGCCGCGGGGACACGCGCCCGGCCGGAGCGCGCTCACCCTGCCCGGCACCGAGGGGCCGCGCCAGGCGAACCTGCCCTCCGGCGGATCCGCTCGGCTCCTGCTGCGGGTCCTGGAGGTCCCGCTGCTGCTCCTCGGTCCGTTCATGGTGTGCGCCGCCGCCTTCCTCGCCACCGACGAACCCACCACCAACCGTTGGATCATGGCTGTCGCCGGGGTCGGGGTCACCGCATCGAGCGTCGGGCTGGTCCGGTACGAGGCGCGGCTTCGTGACCGGGCCCGGCGGGACCTGCGCCGGCTGGAGACGGTCGGGGTCGCCGCGACCGCCGAGATCACGGCCATTCGGCCCACCTCGCTGGGCGAGGAGGAGGGGATCGAGCTGAGTCTGCTGATCAGTGGGCCCGGGTTCGCACCGTTCGGGTCCGCCTCGCAGTGCAAGGACCACCCGGCGCTGAAGGTCGGGGCGCGACTCAACGCCGTGGTCGATCCGAGCGACGGGCTGTACGTCATCGTTGCCTGACCCCGGAGCGTCCGGTCCCGGTGCGCTGGGTCGTCGCCTGGCTGCGAGCCGCCCCGAGCATGCCGGCCGGACACCCGATCGGGGTGGTCAGTATCCGTTGGGCGTGAGGACATCCACGAAGATCGGGTCAGGCTCCGTGCCTCCGAGCGTGATCGAGTCGTACCTGACGTACCCGTAGTAGGCGTTGGCGTCGATCACCCTGTTGTTGCCCACGTAGACACCGGTGTGGTCGAGGTCGCCGCCGTACCGGATGCCGTCGTTGGGGTCCGTGTCCCAGAAGACGAGGTCGCCGGGGCGGGGATCGCTGGTGCGGCGTCCCTGGTTGATCTGCCCCTGCAACCAGTAGTTGAGCTGGAGGCCCCGGCCGGTCGCCCGGTACGTGCCGTCCCAGATGGCGTGCCGGTTGAGGCATTCGCAGTCGACCGCCGCCGTCCCACAGGTCCACCCGTAGGCCAGCCGGTACGGTTTGCCCAGGTAGGCCTCGGCGGCGTCCACGACGTGGGCGCGCACACCCGCGGCGTGCGCCGGACCTGCCGCAACGAGCGTCAGCCCCGCGGCGGCCAGCATGCCGCTCACCGCCGTCGCGGCCACCCGCCGCGCCGTCCTCCACCCGTGGGTCATGACCTGGCTCCCTTCTGTCCCCACCGCCTCACCATCCGGGCCGACGGTGTCGTCCAGAGCAGCACAAGATAGATGTGTATCGTTGTCAAGGTCTGTCGGCGACTCGTGGGGCTGTCCCTGCCCCGCCTAGCGCCTCGCCAGCTCGCTCAGCTGGTCGAAGGTCCGCACGAGCACCGCGCGCCGCTGCTCCTTGTACTCCGCGCCGGGCTCCAGACCGTCGATCGTCCGGTCCCAGACGGCCAGGTACCTGCTCTTCCAGTCGGCGATCGTCTCCGGGGCGGGCAGGCTGGCCCCGACGTACCCCTGCGCGGCGATGAGCCCGAGCAACTCCAGATTGCAGGGCACCGCGACGCCCCAGTACTCGTCGGGCTCGATGCCGACCGGATCGCCGGACATCGCCTCGGCGACCTCGGAGATCAGCCGTCCGGTCAGGTCGGACAGATGGTCGGCGGCCGTGTCGCCGTCGAAGTTGCCGCTGCCCCAGGTGCCCATTGGTCCTCGCTCCGTCCCGTGCCCGATCGTTGGGCGGGATTGAACCAGGCGCCACCGACATCGCCGCGGTGAGCCGGCCGGTACTACGCGAAGGTGTACGGCGTCAGGTACTCCGGCACCAGGATCCGGGTGCCCGGCGCGACCCTGCGCACGGCGGCGAGGAACGCATCGAGCCGGTTCCGGTCACCCGGCGTGACCGTCGGCGGGTTCCGTAGCGCCACCTCGAAGTGGTCCCAGTGCACCGGCACCACGGTGGCCGGCCAGTCGAGCGCGGCCAGCAGACGCGGCACGTAGGCCGGGGTGACGTCGGTGTTCGGCACCGCGATCATCGCGACGTCCGGGGCGATGCCGGCGAGGTTCCGTTCGACGAAGTCGCTCGCACCCATGAAGAACACCGACGGCCCGCCCCGGGGCGTCAGCAGGAACGAGAGGGTGTCCCCCTCCGGCAGGTCCTCGACCTTCTCCGGTCGGGCCGGGACGGCGACGCGGACCCCGGGAAAGGCCATCGAGTACGAGCCGTTGCGGCTGTGCAGCGACGCCACCACCTCGACGGTGTGGTCGCCGAAGTCCAGTACCTCGCCGCCCTTGACCGGGCTGAGCTGGGAGGTGGGCAGGCCGTACGCCATCCCGAGGTGGTACGCGGTGAGCGTGCCGAACATCCGGGCGCCGGAGCGACCCGCGATGTGCGGTACGTCGTTGAAGTGGTCCCAGTGCGTGTGCGTCACCAGGATCGTCCGTGGGGTGCCCGGTATGTCGGCGATGCGGGCGGTGTCGACGGTCAGCTCGGTGGCCGGGTCGAACGCCCCGTCGAACAGCCCGGTGTGGAAGCGGCTCAGGTACGGGTCCACCAGCACGGTCGTCGTACCGATGTCGATCCGCCAGCCGGAGGTCCCCAGCCAGCGGAACGTCGCGCCGGAACCGGCCGCCCGGCGTCGACGTGGCGCGGCGGACCCTTCGGACCCGGTCGCGACGGTGGCGACCGCCGTGGACAGTGCCGCTCCGGCGGCGGTACCGAGGAACCGGCGACGGGCGAGTGGTGAGTCGGTCATGGCAGGCAGCCAACCACCGCCCGGCGCGACGCGTCCAAGACGACCGGGGCGCACCCGTGATAGCCGTCGGCATATCGGTCCTGCGTGCCGTGGCCCGTGGCGGTGCCGGCTGAGGCGGTGGTCACATCGCGCGCAGCGCCTCGACCGCCATCCGGGCGGCTTCCCCCATCGCGAGGTCGACGTCGATGCGCCGGGTGGCCAACCGCCGGGTCTGGGCGAACACCGCGATCGCGTACCGGCCGCCGTCCGGGTACCGCACCACGCCGGCCTCCATGTGCAGCCCCGGCAGGGTGCCGGTCTTGGCGGCCACCGGCACGTCCGGCGGGAAGCCGGACGGCAGCCGCGTCCAGAACAACTGCCGAGACATCAGGTCGCGGACCATCGCGCACGCGGCGGGCGGCCCGGCCTCGTCCCGCCAGATCAGGGTCAACAACCGGGTGATCTCCCGTGCGGTGCTGGACGTGGTCCGGTCGGGGTCGAACACCCGGAGTGCTCGTATCCGCTGCTCGGGAAGCGTGGCGAAGATCCGGGCGAACTCGGCGGCGTCGCGCGCCCCGACGTCGGCGAACATGGACTCCAGGAGTTGCCGAGGTCCGCCGATCACCCGGGTGCGGGTGAGCCCCAACTCGGTGGCGAGCAGCGGGAGCAGGTCCGGGCCGACCCGGCGCATGAGCAGGTCGGCGGCGGTGTTGTCGCTGACCGACATGGCGAAGTACGCCAGGTCGCGCAGGGACAGTTCCACGTCGTCCGCGCAGCCGGCCGTACCCCAGCCGCCGAGCCGGTCCTCGGCGCGGACCACCACCCGCTCGGTGGGGTCCAGTTGCCCGTCGGCGGCCTGCCGCGCGAACTCCAGCACCAGGAGGATCTTGAACACGGACGCGATCACGACCTGTTCGTCCGCGCCCACGCCGATCTCGTGGCCGGTGTCGACGTCGACCGCGTGCAGGCGCGCGTCGACCCCCACGCGTGTGAAGACGTCCCCCGGCAGCATGGTCGTCACCCTAGCTATCGTCGGTCCGGTGGATCTTCTCCGGCACCTGCGCTACTTCGTGGTGGTGGCCGAGGAACTGCACTTCGGCCGGGCCGCCGAGCGGCTCGGCATCGCCCAGCCCCCGCTGAGCCAGGCGATCCAGCGGCTGGAGCGGGAGTTGGGCGTCGAGCTGTTCGACCGTTCCCGGCGCCGGGTCGACGTCAGCCCCGCCGGTCGGCTGCTGGTGGACCAGGCGCGCGGGCTGCTCGCCGGCGAGGAGCGGATGCGCGCGCTCATGCGGATGGTGCACGAGGGCACTCTGGGTACGCTGCGCGCCGGCGTACCGCCGGAGACACCCGCGGTCGCCCTCCAGGCTCTCCTGCGACGGCTGGCCGAGCGGGTGCCGGGGCTCGACGTCGACCTGCAGGAGCTGACCACGGGCGAGCAGTTGCGGATGCTCGCCGACGCCCGGCTCGACATCGGGCTGCTCCACCACCCGGTCGACGTGGCGGACCTGCGGTTCGGTCCCGCCGTACAGGTGCGGCTCGGGGTGGTGCTGCCGCGTGTGTCGCCCCTGGCCCGGCTGCCCGAACTGGCTCTCGCCGACCTCGCCGGCCACGACCTCGTCCTGCCGCCTCGCGTCACCGCCCCGGGCTGGCACGACCACGTCACGGACGTGTGCCGGGAACACGGTTTCGCACCGGCACGGATCCGGCACGCCCGCAACCCCGAGTTCCTCATCGGTCTGGTGCTCGCCGGGCGGGGTGTGGCGTTCGAACCGGAGAGCGCCGTCCGCCGGGAGCCGCGCGTGGTCTGGCGACCCGTCGCCGGTCACCCCCTGGTCCGGACCACGTCCGCCGCGTGGCCCGCGCAGTCGCCGCACCCTGCGGCGGAGCGGTTCGCCGACATCGCCACCGAAACGCTGGCCGAGGCGGCAGCCGCTCCGGCGGCGCTGCGGACGCCCGCGGTGCCGGACCCCTGGACGATCGTGTACGCCCCACGCGCCACCGGACCCTGAGCTAGGTGCGGGCCTGCGAGTGCTCCGCCGGTGTCACGGATCGTGGCGACGCATCGGCACGTCGGAGGTCGATGGCGAACCGCACGCGATTCTCACCGTCACGGCACCCGATCGCCAACGCGTCGCAGAGCTGTTGCGCGATCCAGAGCCCGCGGCCGCCGACCCCGACGCCCGACGGCGGGGGCAGGTAGCCGAGCAGCGGGTCGGCAGGTCCGGGGCCGGCGTCGCTGACCTCGCAGGTCACGGTCGGGGCGTGCCACCACAGCCGCAGTTCGCGGTGGCCCCGACCGTGGCGGAGGCCGTTGGCGACGATCTCGCTCAGCACGATCATGAGGTCGTCGAGACGCGCCGGGTGCGCACTGGCCTCCAGCAGCTGGCGTACCGCGTGACGAGCGGGTGCCATGGTGTCGTGCAGGACCATCGTCAGCGCCGGGGGACCGGTCACGGACGGCATCGGCTCGGGCACCGCGGTGAGGAACCGTCGCGGTGGGAGGTAGGTGTCGCTGTCGCGGCGCACGGGGTCGAACACGGCCGGGTGGGTACGTCGCGCGTCCGTGAGCACGGTGGCGGGCAGGGTGCGGCTGTCGTACGGGCAGACGATCCAAGCCGGGGCGTCGGCGAACAGCTCGTTGAGGGCGGCCTCGTAGCGGGTCCAGGTGGTGTGGCGTTCCTGGGCGCCGAAGGCGACCTCGCCGATCATCCGGACGCGTCGGTGACCCCGGCCGGACGCCTCGGTGAGCAACCGTCGCCAGCCGGCGACCGTGCTCGCGGGCCGCTGGTACCAGCCATCGCGGTCGATGAATGAGACGGCGGTGGCGTCGTGGCCGAGGGCGTCGCGCAGCAGTGTGATGTTCGCCGTGGTGACCGCCGCGGTGACGGCCTGTCCCTGGGCCAGGCCCTCGTGGATGAACGGGAGCAGCCTGGTGACGAACTCGTCGTCGGTGTCGTAGAACATGGCGTCGTGGGTGAGCGCCGCCGGCTCGGTCATCGCCTCACTCCACCCGACCTGCGGATCGTCGCCCGGCAGGTGCCTGTCGACATGCCCGCCCCTTCCGCTGCGATGAGCCCGCGCGCAGCGGTTGACCAACGGTACACCGGTCGCCCGGCGCCGTCGCGTGGATCTTGGCCACGGCCGGGAACCGGACAGTCCCCACCGGGAGCGGTGGAACACGGCCGTCCGGCGCCGATGGTCCCCACGCTCGGCGGGGCCGCCTTCGTCGCGGACCGCCCGCCGAGAAAACCTGGGTGGGGTTGCCTAGATTTCCTCGGCGGTGTGGGGTAGCCTTCTCCACGTCGAGAACAGAGAACCGCAAAGACGCAGACGAACTGCCCGGCCGTGAGGTCACGACGGGCGGCTGTAGGGGAGCCAGGACATTTCGGGCTCCAGTTCGTGTCCGCCATGCGTGTCGGGGCCATGAAGTCGCGTGGGCTCCGCCGCCGGTGGACGGCTCAGCAAGGGAAACGAAGAGGAAAGGGAGGGTTTCGCACCGTTGGATCGCCCGCTGTCAGCCGTGAATCCAGGCTGCGCGGACACCGTGGTTTCCATCGAACGAAAGGTGGTCTCCGGTCACGCTTACGCGATCCCCGCACTCGAAGCCGTCACATCTGGCCGGTGCGGATGCGACTGCCCGACACGTCTGTCGGCAGTTGGTGTTCTGACCCGTAACCCTGGGCCCCGGCGCGCAAGCGCCGGGGCCCTCGACGTGGAGGTGACATGGGGCAAAACCCCGACGACATGTTCGGCGACGAGGACTACCCCGCCTACACCATCGGTCAGGCCGCCGAGATGCTCGGCATCTCGCAGGACTTCCTACGCCGCCTGGACGAGGCGAAACTGATCGACCCGCACCGCTCCGCCGGCGGCCACCGCCGCTACTCCCGTCGTCAGCTGCGTCTGGCCGCCCGTACCCGGGAGATGGTGGACCAGGGCACCGCCCTCGAGGCCGCCTGCCGGATCATCATGCTGGAGGACCGCCTCGAAGAGGCGCTGCGGCACAACGGGGAGCGGCAGGAGACGCAGCAAGCCGGTTGACGCTGGCCCGGCGGGACGTGCCCGGTCGGCGGCCCGCTCAGAAGGTGTGCAGATCCAGGGAGAGCCCGTCGGATTCCTCGGCGGGGAAGAGCACCGCGGTCCAGTCGTCCGCGGCGCCGGCGAGGTAACCGGGGTAGCGGCCGAGTTGGTGGCCGGTCCGTACGTCGTAGACGAACACACACGGCCGGTTGTCCTTCCGGCCGCTGACCGCCACGAGGCTGTCGGTCACGATCGCCCGCCAGGTCACCGCGCCAGCGGCCAGTCCCGGGTCCGGCGCGGTCCACCGGGACGCGCCGGTGGCCATGTCGAGCAGGGTCAGTTCACCCGCGTCGGTGGTGTGCCGTATCAGCACGGACCGGTCGTTCCCGGCGATCGGTACGCCGGAGGTGGCACTCTCCCACGCTCTCCGGCCGGTCCGCAGGTCGACCAGCTGCGGCTCGCCGGACGCGGTGACCGCGACGAGCCGGGTGCCGGTTCCGATCTGATCCTGCCCGCTCCCGTCGTGCGCCAGCTGCTGGGCGCATTCGCCCTTCTCGGTACGTCCGCTGAAGACCTCACCGGACCAGCGTCGGGCACCGGTGGCCGCGTTGACGGTGGTGATAACGACGGTGCAGTCCGTTCCGTTCCCATGCAGAGAGTTGTCGGTGGTCACCAGCAGGTCTCCGGCGACGAAGCTGCCCCAGGCCCGGTTCGGCAGACGCCCGGCACCGGCCCTGCCGGTGGTGACCGCGACGGTGGTGTACGCGTTGGTGGTGTCGCTCAACCGCACCGCTACGTACGGCGTGGCGGGCGGGGCGTACGGCGCCTGCCCGCCGAGCGCCTCGTCGCTCACCTCGGCGGAGCGGCCGGCGGGCAGTTTCCACAGCTGCCGACCGTCCCGAGGGTCCCGGGCGACGAGCGCACACGTTGCCCGGGAACCGGTGCCGACGCACTGTCGGTGGTAGACGGCCCGCTGGTGGACGACGACGTCCTGGGCGTCCCCGGCCCGCCAGCGGGTGGCGCCGGTGGCCGCGTCGAGCACCTCCAACTGCTCCTCCTCGTCGGCAATGACGACGATCAGATCGCCGGTGACGCTGTACCGGTAGTCCGGCGAGAAGGGACGGCGCCACCGGTCCTGCCCGGTCAGCCGGTCCACTGCCCGCAGTTCCCGCTCGTCGGGCACCACGATCACCTGGCCGACCCGCGCCACGTCCTCGCGGACACGGTTGACCGACACCGACCAGATCGAAGCCGGGCCCTCCTGGCCCAGTCGGGTGGCCTGGCCCGACCCGCTCTCCCGGCTGGCCCCGGCCTGTGGCGTTGGCTGCTCCGGCTCCGCCCGGGATCGCGTGCAGGCGGTGAGGCCGACAACCAGGCTCAGGGCCACGCCAGCGAGGCACCAACGGGACGGGCAGTACGACGGCGACATCGGTCTCTCCCTCGTTCGGCGGCCGGGACCCACCATAGGACTCACCCGCACAGGGCTGGCGCGGCGCGGAAATCCACCTGCTCTTCGGACGGTGACAGGACACCATGGAGCCGTGCTCCGTATCGATGCGCCCCTGGTGACCGACCGCCTGCTGCTGCGTCCGTTCCGGGCCGACGACGTGGACGCGCTCCACGACCTGCGGACCCGTGCGGACGTCCTCCGCTATCTGTACTGGCCACCGGCGACGATCGAGCAGACCCGTGACGTCGTCGCCCAACGCCTCACCATGAACACCCTGTCCCGCGAGAACGACGCGCTGGTGCTGGCGGTGGAGCAGCGGGCCACCGGACGCATGATCGGCGAGGCGGACCTGCGGTGGCTGAGTGTCGAGCATCGGCAGGGCGAGGTCGGGGTGATCCTGCACCCGGAGGCGCAGGGAAGCGGCTTCGCCACCGAAACGGTGTCGGCCCTGCTCGATCTCGCCTTCGACCGGCTGGGACTGCATCGGGTCGTCGCCCAGACCAACGCGCACAACGCGGCGTCGATCCGAGCACTCCACCGGCTCGGCATGCGCCAGGAGGGCCACCTCCGCCAGTGCGTCCACGTCGCCGGTGTCTGGCACGACGAACTGGTCTTTGCGATCCTGGCCGAGGAGTGGGCGTCGACCGCCCCCACCGGTGGCGTCCGGTAGCTACGCGGTCGCCTCGCGCTTCCCCCGTACGTACGCTCCCGCGCGGGCGGCGGTCGCGGCTGCTTCGGCGGCCCGGTCGGCGGCGGCGACGTCGAGGGGGTCGCCGCTGATCAACAGACGGTAGTAGAGCGGTGCCGACACCGCGCGGATGACCTCGTGGCTGTCGGTGCCGTCGGGTACCTCACCGCGCTCGACGGCCTGTTCCACGCAGGGGGCCCACTCCCGGATGCGGATGTCGTAGAAGCGGCGTAGCGCGTCGGCCGTCCGGGGGTCGCAGGTGGCTGCCGCGATGACCGCCCTGAACAGCGCACCCTGGCGCGGGTCGGTGAGGGTGCGCTGCACGAGCCGCGCGTTCGCCCGCAGGTCGGTGCGGAGCGAGCCGGTTTCGGTGCGGGGCAGCGACTGCTCGGCCATGTCCACGAGCAGGTCCGCGACCAGGCCGGCCGGTGATCGCCAGCGGCGGTAGACGGTCGTCTTGCCCACGTCGGCCCGGTGGGCGATGTCGGCGAGGTCCAGGTGACCGAAACCCTGCTCCGCGAGCGCGTCCCCGGTGGCCCGCAGGACCGCCGCGCGTACCCGCGCCGTGCGCCCGCCGGGTCGAAGGGTTCCGGCAGCGGTCTCGTCAGCACTCATAACGGGTCTCCCGTTTCGTTTAGGGCTCGCGGCTGCTATCGTAGCCAACGTCTTAATGGAACACTGAACCCGTTAGTGGGTCGTGGCGGGTGAGCCCGGCGGTGCCGGGCCACGGGAGGGGTCACCATGGAATACAGACGGTTGGGCGCATCCGGGCTCAAGGTCCCGGCGCTGAGCTTCGGTGCCGGCACCTTCGGCGGGCGCGGACCGCTCTTCGGCGCCTGGGGGTCCACGGATGCCCGGGAGGCACGCCACCTCGTCGACATCTGCCTGGAGAACGGCGTCACGATGTTCGACACCGCCGACGTCTACTCCGACGGCGCGTCGGAGGAGGTGCTCGGCCAGGCGATCAGGGGCCGTCGGGACGAGGTCCTCCTGTCCACCAAGAGCGGCCTGCCGATGGGCGACGGACCCAACGACGCCGGCTCCGCACGCCTGCGGCTGATCAGGGCGTGCGAGGACGCGCTGCGTCGACTCGGCACCGACCACATCGACCTCTTCCAGTTGCACGCCTTCGACGCCGGCACGCCGATCGAGGAGGTGCTGTCCACCCTCGACGGTCTCGTGCAGGCGGGAAAGGTCCGCTACCTCGGTGTCTCGAACTTCGCGGGCTGGCAGTTGATGAAGTCGCTCGCCGTCGCGGAGCGTCGCCACCATCAGCGCTACGTCGCCCACCAGGTCTACTACTCCCTGCTCGGCCGGGACTACGAGTGGGACCTGATGCCCCTGGGGATCGACCAGGGCGTCGGCGCGGTCGTCTGGAGCCCGCTCGGCTGGGGCCGGCTCACCGGCCGGGTGCGCCGCGGCCAGCCGCTGCCGGCGCAGAGCCGACTGCACCAGACCGCCGACTACGGCCCACCGGTGCGGGACGAGGACCTCTTCCGGGTCGTCGACGCCCTCGAGGAGATCGCCCAGGAGACCGGCCGGGCCGTTCCGCAGATCGCCCTCAACTGGCTGCTGCGACGGCCCACGGTGTCATCGGTCGTCATCGGTGCCCGCAACGAGGCACAGCTCCGCCAGAACCTCGGTGCCGTCGGGTGGACGTTGACCGCCGACCAGATGGCCCGGCTCGACGCGGCGAGCGCACGGACGGCGCCCTACCCGCACTTCCCGTACCACCGTCAGGAGGGTTTCG
Organism: Micromonospora sagamiensis; assembly: GCF_014680085.1. Taxonomy (NCBI): domain Bacteria; kingdom Bacillati; phylum Actinomycetota; class Actinomycetes; order Micromonosporales; family Micromonosporaceae; genus Micromonospora; species Micromonospora sagamiensis. The sequence goes on from NZ_AP023438.1 coordinate 5,910,268, forward strand.
CCCGCCTGAACCCGCCGGTCGTGCGCGGCGCGGACCGACCGGCCGCATGACCACGCCCGGGGGCCTCACGTGCCGCAGAAGGTCCGGTAGGTGCCGAAGTCCGGTGGGGCCGCAGCGGCGTGGCGTTCGAGGCCGGGCCGTTCGTCGTAGGGGGCGGTCACGGCGTCCAGCAGCCGCATGAGCGGGTCGACGTCGCCGTCGGTCGCGGCGGCGAGCGCCTCCTCGACGAGGTGGTTGCGCGGAATGTAGACCGGGTTGACCCGGTCCATCCCGTCGGGGTCCGGACCAAGGGCGCGCCACCGCGTCAACCAGTCGTCGACCGCACCGGGGTCGAGGAACCGGCGGCGGGTGGGATCGGCCTCGCCACGGGCGGCGACCGCGAGCACGCGGAAGAACGACGTGAAGTCGACCCGGCTCGCCTCCAGCAGGGCGAGCAGCTCCTCGACCAGCGGCGAGACGACCGCCTGGTCGAGATCGGCGCGCAGGCCGAGCTTGGCCCGCATACCGGCTGACCAGGCCGCGTCGAACCGACGGCGGAACCCGCCGAGCGACTCCACCGCCAGTGCCACCGCCTGCTCCTGGTCGTCGTGCAGGAGGGGGAGGAGGGCCTCGGCGAGCCGGGCGAGGTCCCACTCGGCCACGGCCGGCTGGTTGCCGTAGGCGTAGCGCCCGCCATGGTCGATCGAGCTGTAGACGGTGGCCGGGTCGAAGGCGTCCAGGAAGGCGCACGGCCCGTAGTCGATGGTCTCGCCCGAGATCGTCATGTTGTCGGTGTTCATGACCCCGTGGACGAACCCCACCAGCATCCACCGGGCCACCAGCGACGCCTGGGCGGCGACCACCGCCTCGAACAGGGCGAGGTAGGGGCGCTCGGCCCCGGCGGCACCCGGATGGTGGCGGGCGATCGCGTGGTCGGCGAGACGGCGCAGGAGGTCGACGTCGCCCGTGGCCCGGGCGTACTGGAAGCTCCCGACGCGCAGGTGGCTCGCGGCGACCCGGGCGAGCACGGCACCGGGCAGCGGTGTCTCGCGGTGCACCGTGCGTCCGGTGGCCACCACGGCGAGGGACCGGGTCGTGGGGATGCCCAGGGCGTGCATGGCCTGGCTGACGACGTACTCGCGGAGCATCGGGCCGACCGCGGCCAGGCCGTCGCCACCGCGTGCGAACGGTGTGCGGCCGGAGCCCTTGAGGTGCAGGTCGCGGACCCGGCCGTCCGGGTCGACGAGTTCGCCGAGCAGCAGCGCGCGCCCGTCGCCGAGCCGGGGGACGTACCCGCCGAACTGGTGACCGGCGTAGGCCTGTGCCACCGGGGCCGCGCCGGTGGGGACGGCCGTGCCGATCAGCAGGCGCACGCCGTCGGCGCTCCGCAGCCATCCGGGGTCGAGGCCCAGTTCGGTGGCGAGCGGCTCGTTGAGCACGAGCAGTCGCGGGTCGGGAGCCTCCTCGGCCCGCCAGGGAACCGCCATCTCCGCGAGTTCGGTGGCGAAGCGGCTGTCGAGGGTCACGGTCGGGGGCGGCGCGGTGGTCACCCCACCGAGAGTACGTCGGACGCGGACGACCAGCCGCTGCTGCTCGCCCCCGGGGCGGACCTGCCCCGACGCCCCGGCCGCCCTCGCTCCGCCCACCGCCGCACTACTAACAAACGACAGGACCGGCCGACCCGGGCCCTGGGCACGATGTACCCGAGCTGGGTCGACGAGGGGTCGGTTGGTGGCACCGGCGCAACCGGTCCGCGACGTGACGGACCCCGTGATGGCGAGGTGACGCGACATCCCGTGCCGGCTGACGCGGACCGGCCCGTCCGCGCGAGCCGGCCCGGCCGTCGACGACCTCTGTTGTCGTGTGACGGACGCCGAGATGCCGACCGGGTGGGCCCGGCCGGGAACGAGAAAGGGCCCTGCGAGTTGAAGCAGCTGTTCGTCGATTACCGGGACGCCACAGCCGCGTGCCCGGTGGCGGTGGCCCGCTCCGGGCGGGGGGTGGACGAACTCGGCGACAGGCTCGACACCTACGGGTTCGCCGTCGCGCAGATGCCCGGCGACCTGCCAGCGCAGGACGCGATCGACTTCCTCGCCGAGGCGTGGTCACTCGGCGCCCCCTACGTCCCCGCGCTGTACCGGCTGCCCGGAGCCGAGCAGTTCAACCGCCCCTACGCCGACATCCGCGCGGACGACGCCGGTGACCATCCGGGCTTCGCGGTCCGGTCCGCGCAGGAGTTCCACGTCGACGGCACCCTGGACGGACCCGGGGACGTACCGGTGGTGATCATGTACTGCGTCCGGCCCGCCGCGCGGGGCGGGGAGTCGCTGCTGCTCAACGCGATCGGGGTGTTCCACGCGCTCCGGGAGACCGATCCGGCGGCGGCGGCCGTGCTGACCCGGCCCACCGTGCTGCGCCGGTCGTCCACGCTGCGCGGGGTCGAGGCGTACACCGACGGACCGGCCTTCGTCGTCACCGACGACGGTGGCATCGTCAACCGGTACTCCGACGTCCCCAGCACCACCACCTGGATCGCGCCCGCCGGTGAGGAGGACGCCCTCGCCCGGGCGCTGGCCTTCATCCGACAGGAGAGCGGCAGCGACGGCCGGTACCGGCTCTCCGTCCGGCTGGCGGCCGGCGAGTGCCTCGTCGTCCGCAACGACCGGGTCTCGCACGCGCGCCAGGGCTACGAGGACACCGCCGCGCACCCCCGCCAACTGCTCCGCGCGACCTTCGGGACCAGCCCTCGATGACCGGGTCCACGATGCAGGGACAGCAGGCCGCGGCCCTGGCCGACGGCCACCGCCTCCTGGGTGGGATCGCCGACCGGCTGCGCATGGAGGACGACGTCAACCGGCGGGTCGTCAACCTGGTGCCGAGCGAGAACCGGCTCTCCCCACTGGCGAGCCTTCCGCTGCGGTACGACTTCTACAACCGGTACTTCTTCAACGCCCGGCTCGCCGAGGAGGAGTGGAACTTCCGGGGCGGGCAGGGCGTGGGCGACGTCGAGGTCACCGTCGGCATACCCACGCTCGCCCGGCTGGCCGGTGGTGCCCTGGTCAACGTCCGGCCGGTCTCCGGCATGAGCGCGATGTTCCTCGTCCTGATGGCGTTCGGGGGCGAACCGGGCGACACGGTGGTGAGCATCGACCCGGCGGCCGGCGGGCACTACGCCACCACGTCGGTGATCCACCGGCTCGGTCGCCGGCCGGTGACCGTCGGCCAGCGGGGCGGGACGGTCGACGACGAGCGCCTGCGGGCCGTCCTGCGGGAGCACCGGCCGGCACTGGTCTACCTGGACCTCCAGAACAGCCTGGCCGAGATCGACGTGGCCGGGGTCGTCCGGACCGTCCGCGAGGTCAGCCCGCATACCCGCGTCCACGCCGACGTCAGCCACACCCTCGGGCTCGTGCTGGGCGGCGCGCACCGCAACCCGCTGGACGTCGGCGCGGACACGATGGGCGGTTCCACCCACAAGACCTTCCCCGGCCCGCAGAAGGGGGTGCTCTTCACCCGGGACCCCGAACTCGCCGACCTGATCGCCCGGACCCAGTTCGAGACGATCAGCAGCCACCACTTCGCCGAGACCCTCTCGCTCTGCCTCGCCGCCGCCGAGTTCGAGTTGTTCGGCGCGGACTACGCGGCCCAGGTGGTCGACAACGCCCGGGTGCTCGGCGCGGAACTGCTCACCCACGGCTTCGAGGTGGTCGTCGGCACGGACGACATCACCGACTGCCACCAGGTCTGGGTGGACACCGGCCCGGAGACCGATCCGATGCGCTTCGCGGCGGGCCTGGCCGCGGCCGGGGTACGGGTCAACGTCATCCCCGACCTGCCCGGCTTCGACGGCCGTCCCGCGCTCCGGCTCGGGTCGGCCGAGCTGACCTTCGAGGGCGCCCGCGCCGAGTCGATGTGCGACCTGGTGCAGATCTTCGACCTGGTCCGCCGGGGTCGCGTGGACGAGGCGGGCGCGCGCCGGGTGGCGCTGCGCGAGAACCTCGGGGAGCCGTTCTTCCTCCGCCACGACCACGCCGACGGCCATGGCCGCTGACCGGCCGGGCCGGACCGGGCCGACGCTGACGGTGATCGTTCCCTGCGCCGGGGCGGCCCGCCGGTTCGACGCGCCCTACCCCAAGGAGCTGCACCGTATCGACCACGACCAGTCGATCATCGATCACGCCCTGGCCCCGGTCCGGGACTTCGCGGCCCGGCGCGGGGCGCGGGTGCGGCTGGTGGTGGTGATCCGGCCACACAAGACGGACACCGTGGCCTACCTGGCCCGCTACGCGGACGTCCTCGAGACCGTCTTCGTCCACCAGACCGACCGGCACGGTCCCGACCTGGCGGGCGCGGTCACCGCGGCCCTGCCCCTGTGCACCGGGGCGACGGCGGTCGTGCTGCCGGACCAGGTCGTCACCGACGACGCGCTCGCCCAGCGCTTCGCCGAGGCGCACGACCTGCTGGACCGACACCCGTACGCGGTGCTCGCGGCGCTGATCGACGACCCGGTCCGGCTCGCCAACGACGGTGCGCTGCGACTGCGTGGCCAGGGCCCGGTCCGGCGCGTCGAGCACGCGGCGGACAAGCCACGCGATCCCTCCGGCTTCAACGCCGCCTGGGCGACGGTCTTCGCGGCGGCGCACCACCGGGACGCACTGCCCCGGATCATGGTCGGTGCGGGTGCCACCGCCCTGGTCGACGCGCCGGCCGTGCTGGTCGACGGGTTCCACAACGTCAACCGGGTGGACGACCTGTGACCGGGGCGCGCAGGCGGCTGCTCTTCGACGCCGGGGACTACCCGGTGTCGCAGGCCGCCGCGTCCGGCCTGGCCGTCCGGATCGCCGAACTGGCCGAGACCCTCAGCGACGAGTTCGCGGTCACCGTCTACTCGCCGGACGTGCCCGACCCGATGCACCTCGGTGGGGCCCGGCTCGAACGACGGGCCGACCGGTGGCGCGAGCTGCTGGACGCGACCGACGCGGTCTTCTTCTTCGACGTCGCCGACCGCGACCGGCTGGCCGCGGCGGTCGAGGCCGGCCCGCTGATCGTCTCGGAGACCGCGCCGCCGATCGAGCACGGCAGCTACCCGTCGCTGCTGCGGCAGGACGCCCCGGAGGACCGGTACCGGGAGATCGTCGAGGCGTACCAGCGTCAACTGCGCGTCTCGCACCACTTCATCTGCCGCTCCCGGGTGGAACGCGCGACCGTCCTCGCCAGCCTGGTCACCGCCGGCCGGGTCGGCGTGCGGGACCTGACCCGGTCGGCGACCCTCGACCACCTGGTGACCTCCGTACCGATCGGCTTCAGCCGGCACAGCCGACTGGTCGCCGAGCGGACCCGGCCGGAACCGCTCGCCGACGTCCTGTGGACCGGCGGCATCTGGTCGTTCTACGACCCGTACGTGCTGGTGGACGCGGTGAGCCTGTGCGCGGGTCGCGGACTGCGGATCACCGCCGCCTTCCTCTACGGCCAACCGCACCCGGACACCCGGGAGATCGTCGAGGCGCTGGAGAAGCGCATCGCCGAGCGCGCCGTGACCGACCTGGTGACGGTCGTACGCCGACCGGTGACGCACCGGGCCCGCGACGCGTACCTCACCGCCGCGCGGGCCTTCGTGTGCGTGGCCCGGCCGGGCGTGGAGAACGACACCTGTGTCCGCCTGCGCATCCGCGACAGCAGGCTGTACGGGGTACCCATGATCGTCGACGGCTTCGGCGCGACGGCGGACGAGGTACGCCGCGACGGCCCGGGACTGGTGCTCGACGAGCCCTCCCCGGAGACGCTCGCCGAGGCGTTGACCCGGACCCTCGCGGCCCGGCCACCGGGTGGCGCGGTGACCGCCTTCGAGTACCGGGACGACCTGTGGGGACTGGCGCCACGTCTGCACGAGCTTCTCGGCCGGTAGGACAGGAAACAGGGGTGCACGCAATGTTCGCGAGTCACATGTGGCGACCCTGGTCGCCCGTCGCCAGCCCGGCCCACCCGTTGACCCTGGTGCGGGGGGAGGGCAACCGGGTGCGCGACACCGAGGGCGTGTGGTACCTGGACGGGATCGCCGGTGCGCTGAACGCCTCCTGCGGCCACGGCCACCCCCGGCTGATCGAGGCCGCCCAGCGGCAGATGGCCCGCCTGGCGCACTACGACCTGGTCAACGCCTCCCACCCGGCCGCCGAACGGATCACCGAACGGCTGGCCGCGCTGCTCCCCGGCGACCTCGGGCAGACCCTGCTGGTCAACAGCGGCTCGGAGGCCACCGAGGCCGCCGTCCGGATCGCCCTGGAGTACTGGCGCAACGTCGGCGCGCCCCGCGACCGGGTGGTCACGTTCGCGGCCGGCTACCACGGCTCGACCGCGCTGGCGTTACACCTGTCCGGCCTGCCGTACACCCGCAGCGGGTGGGCCGACCTGTTCCCGGTCCACCGGGTGGCGCTGCCCGGCAGCGCACGCTCGGCGCGGACCGCCGCCGACGCCGCGGCGCTGGCCGCCCGCTTCGCCGAGGCGTTCGCGGCGGGCCCGCCGCCGGCCGCGGTGGTGGTGGAACCTTTGCTCAACGTCGGCGGCGGCATCGTCCTGCCACCCGGCCTGCTGGCCCGGATCCGGGCCCTGTGCGACCAGTACGGCACCCTGCTCGTCGTCGACGAGGTGTTCTGCGGGTTCGGCCGTACCGGACGGATGTTCGGCTTCGACCACGACGGCGTCACCCCGGACATCGTCACCATGAGCAAGGGCATCAGCAGCGGCTACGTCCCGCTCGGCGCGGTCACCACCACCGACGCGATCAAGCAGTCCTTCCAGGCCGAGCCGCTGCTGCGGGGCCTGCGGTACGGGCACACCACCGGCGGGCACGCGGTGGCCGCCGCCGTCGCGTCGGCCGTCCTGGACGTCGTCGACGAGGAGGGCCTGGTCGCCAACGCGGCCACCCGGGGAGCGACGCTGCTCGACCGGCTCGGCCCGCTGCTGGCGTACCCCGACGTGGTGGACGTGCGGGGCCTCGGCCTGGTGGTCACGGTGGAGACCGTGGACCCCGCCGTGGCCTCGGCGGTGGTGCTCGGGGCCCGCGACCGTGGCCTGCTGGTCCGCCAGCAGGGTGCCTGCGTGATGGTCATCCCGCCGCTGACCCTCACCGGGGACGAGACGGCACAGCTCGCCGACACGCTCCTCGCGGCGTTCGACCAGGTGTGCCGGCCGGCCGGTGACGTCCGGCCGGCACCGGTCGCCGCCGGCCGGGTCGACGACCCCAGGTAGGCGACGCTGTCCACGCCGTACCTCAACGCCGCGGGGTTCCCGGACGTGCCGTGCGTCCGGTACTACCGCACCATCCGGGCGGGCGTCACCGGCCCGTGCCGCCAACTCGGCTACGGGGTGAACCGACGGCCGGTGCCGGCCGGGGTCACCCGGTGCCTGAGCCGGCTCTACGCCGACGTGGTCGCCCACCGGGCGGTCGAGTACGACGACGCCGGCCTGGTCCCCGCCCGGACCCTCGTCGGTGAACTCCTCGGCTGGTACCTCGGCGTCGAACCGCTGGACGCCGAGCAGGTCGTGCTCTTCCACGGCACCACCGAGGCGATCAGTGTCGCCTGCGAGTACGCCGCCCACCGGGGCGTGCAGCCGGTGCTGCCGATCCCCAACTACTACTCCTTCGAGCACTCGCTGTCCCGCTACGGGGCGGTCGAGCCGGTCTACTACGGCACCGACGGGCAACTCGACCGGCCGATCCCGGCGGGCCGACGCCGCCTGCTGGTCGACGTCGCGCCCAACGGCGTGCTCGGTTCCTGGCTGTGGCCGCCGCCGCCCGCCGGCCCTGACGACCTCGCCCTCGTCGACGTGCCCTTCTCGCTGCCGCAGTTCGGCCGCGCCGACGACTTCCGCGCGGTGCTGCACCGCAAGGTGACCGGGTACCCCCGGTGGCTGCTCTGCATGACGCCGTCGAAGGACCTCTCGGTCCCCGGCCTCCGGGTCGGGTTCGTCGCCGGCACCGAACCGGGGTTCGCCGAGTTCGCCCACGCGGTCCGCTTCGAGCGGGGCTACTCCGTGAACGCCGCCGTCGCGCTGGTGGCCGCGGTCCATCTCGGACTGCTCCTGCTCGCGCTCGCCGACCGTGCCGACCGGGGGCGGACGGCCGCCCGGCTGCGGGAACTGTTCGACCGGCACGGGGTGTCGTTCCTCGACCACGGGGAGGAGACGGCGTTCCTCGCGGAGCTGGAGACCGCGACGGCGCTCTTCGCCCGCAACATCGACCTGCTCGACGCCTGTGGCCTGTTCGAGCCGCTGCCCGGGGCGTCCCGGCCGGTGGCGGGCTACTCCACGTTCCGCTGGCTGACCCGGCCGTTCGCCGCACCCGACGCCTGGACCCGCTGGGTCAACCAGCTCGGGCGGGCCGGGCTGAAGGTCAACCCGAACTACCTGTTCGGGGCCGACGCCGAACACTGGCACCGGCTCTACCCCGACCGGTACGGCATCCGGCTCAACATCTCCGTCCCGGCCACGGAGCTGCGGGACAACCTGCGGTTCCTGCACCGGGCACTGGACGCACGAGGACAGGAGGCACACCGATGACGCTCGGCGTGGTGGACGTGATCGCCGCGAAACGGCGTGGCGAGCGGCTCCCGGCGGAGGCGATCGCCCTGGTGGTCGACGGCTACGTCCGGGGCGACGTGCCGGACTACCAGATGGCGGCGTGGCTGATGGCCGTCGCCTGCCGGGGCATGGACTTCGACGAGGTCGTCGCGCTCACCCGGGTGTACGTCGACAGCGGCGAGCGGTTCGACCTGCGGGGCTTCGACCGGGTCGTCGACAAGCACAGCACCGGTGGCGTGGGCGACAAGACCACCCTGGTCGTCGCGCCGGCACTGGCGGCCCTCGACATCCCGGTGGCCAAGATGAGCGGCCGAGGGCTGGACTTCGCCGGTGGCACCCTCGACAAGCTGGAGTCCATCCCGGGCCTGCGGGTCGCCCTCGACTCCGACCGGATCCGGACGGTGCTCGCCGAGGTCGGCATGGTGGTGGTCGAACAGTCGGCGCGTCTCGTCCCCGCCGACGGCGCCACGTACGCGCTGCGCGACGTCACCGGGACGGTCGAGAGCCTGCCGCTGATCGCCGCCAGCATCATGAGCAAGAAGATCGCCGCCGGAACGGACGGCGTCGTGCTCGACGTCAAGTTCGGCGGCGGGGCGCTCACCGGCGACCTGGCCAGCGCCACCGAACTGGCCACCCTGATGATCGACATCGGGGCCGCGTTCGGTCTGCGCTGCCATGCCGTGATCAGCGACATGGACCAGCCGCTGGGCTGGTCGGCGGGGAACGCCCTGGAGATCCGGGAGGCGGTCGACGTGCTCCGGGGAGTGGAGGTGCCGGGCCTCACCGAGCTGTGCCTCACCCTGGCGGCCGAGGCGGTGCTGCTCTCCGGGGCCGAGACCGAGCAGGACCGGGCCCGTGAGCAGGTCAGTGCGGTGTTGCGCGACGGCCGGGCCCACACCGCGTTCCGGCGCTGGGTGGCCGCCCAGGGTGGGGACGTCGCCGTGGTGGACGACCCTCGGCTGCTGCCCACCACCCCGTACGCCGACCTGGTCACCGCGGAGCGCAGCGGCTGGGTGGGGGCGGTCGACGCCCGCGCGATCGGCACGCTGGCCCTGCGGTTGGGGGCCGGCCGGCAGGTCAAGGGCGCCCCGATCGACCACGCCGTCGGGGTGACCCTGCACAAGCGGGTCGGTGACCGGGTGGTCGCCGGTGAGCCCCTGGCGCAGGTGCACCACCGTGGCGTCGGGCCGGTGCCGGTGCAGCAGGCGCGGGCCGCGTTCACCATCGTGCCGCAGGAGGTGCCGCCCGTGTCCGCCGTGCACACCGTGCTGCGCCCGCGCCGGTGACGGCTCACGCCCCGGCGCGGACCAGCTCGACCGTCCGCCGCAGGCTCGCGTCCATCGCGTCGGCGTCGAAGACCGCCGGGTTGACCTGCGCGCTCAGGTGCACCCCACGCGCGTTGCGCACCCAGTCGACGAAGCAGGTGGCGCCGAGCGTCGGATAGATGGGTTCCCCGACGGCGGCGTGCAGGTCGACCCAGCGCATGCCCAGCCCGGCCAGGCGCAGGTCGCGTTCCGGCCGCGCGGTGTACACGCCGAGCACGCACTGCGCCACCGGAACGGTGCCGACCAGACCCGCTCCCCAGATCCGGTCGACCGGGCGCAGCGGCAGCGCGTGGTCGATGGTCTCCAGCAGCCGATCCTGGAGCGCGCCGACCCGGGCCGCGAGCGTCCCGCCCGGCACCGGGACCCGGTGCACCGGGATACCGTGCGAGAACAGGCCCGGCGTGCGCAGGTAACCCGGCAGGCACCGGCCGTGGGAGTTGGTGACCAGGCCGGTGTGCTCCGCCCCGGAAACCTCGGTGAACGCCTGGAGCAGCGCCTCGGCGGCCAGGGCGAACTCGGTGACGCCGTGGGCCGCCCAACCGGCCATCATCGGGCCGGCGACCTCGACGGGGATGTGCCGCCGCAGTTCCACGGCCGGGCCGGTTCCGGCGTCCGGGTTCCCGGCCGGGCAGCGTGGCGGGTAGGGCCCCGACTCCTGGCGGACGCGTCGCCAGTACGCGGCCCGTCGTTCCCCCCAGGGGCCGTGCAGCGCCGCCCGCTGCCGCTCGGCGAAGTCGGCGTACGGCCGGGCGGGTGTCTGTGGCGCGAGCCGCCGGTCCGGTTCGGCGCGGGCGGCGGCGTACAACTCGTTGACGGTGCGCAGCACCACCCCGATGGAGAGCCCGTCCATGACCAGGTGGTCGAGGGCGATGCCCAGCAGATGCCGGTCCGGCCCGACCCGGGTCAGCACCACCCGCCACAGCGGCGGGTCGTCGCGCACGAAGCGCTGCCGCAGCACCGCCAGCATGTCCCGCCGGACGTCCTCCTCCGGCCCCTCCGGCACGACCTCCCACCGCACGTGGGCGTCGCCGACCGTCCGGGCACCGGTGGGCAGGTAGCCGCGACGCAGCACGTCGTGGCGTTCGGCTGCCCCGTGCAGCGCCGCCTCCAGCGCCCGTCGGTCGAGCGGCCCGGTGACCTCCCAGGTGGCGGTCACCAGGGTCGGCGAGCCGTACGGCTGACCGGCCAGCGAGCCCAGCCAGGACTCCTCCTGCAACGAGACGACCTCACCGGACACCGGTCTCCTCCGTACCCCTCAGGTCCTGTAGGACGAATCGGAACTCGCTGGTCCTGGTCCGGCCGTCCGGGCCGGTGAGCCAGAGGTCGTCGAAGTCGGGCAGCATCTCCTGGACCTTCACCATCGCGTCCGGGCGGTCGGCGACCTTGCGGAGCTGCCGGACGACCTGGTTCGCGGTGACCCAGCTCGTCGCGTCGCAGAAGACCGGCTTCGGCTCGCCCGGCACCCGGACGAACGAGTGGCGGGGCAACCCCCGCTGTCGGAAGAAGCCCTCCAGCTCGATCCTGCTGGGTGAGGTCCTCAGCAGTGGCGCGAACTCCCGTACCGGCAGGCGCCAGGACTCGCGCTGCACCACGAGGTCGTCGATGCGGACGCGGGGCAGGTGGTCGGCGTCGGGGAAGAGCGACAGGACGTTGTAGAACGCCAGGGACAGGAACTCGCCGACGAACTCGGTCAGCCGGCTGACGATCCGCCCCGCGCCGTCGACGACGACCACCTGACCGTCCCGTTCGGCGACCCGCAGGTCGACGCAGGACATCTTGGGCACCGACGCGGGCAGCATCGTCCGCGGCCACAGCGTCCAGTAGCGGTGTTTGTCCGGCAGGTACGCGGCCGGCGGCGGCGCGGTCCGGGGCGAGCGCCGTGGCGTCGGCGGCAGGGCGGGGACGAAGCGTTCCGCCGGGGTGGCCGCGTCGACCAGGGCCTCCAACCGGCCCGGTTCCGGCTGGTTGTCCAGGCAGAACCGGTAGTCCAGCGGGTTCACCGTGGCGTGCACCTCGCCCAGCACCCACAGGTGCTCGCCGTTCCGGCGGGCGAGCATCACGTCCGCGCTGTGCGTCGACGCCGCCGACCAGCCTGCCCGGGGGACCCGGAAGGCCGCCCGCCAGCGCTCCCGGAGCACGGCGCTGCGGTGGACGCGGGAGCCGTCCGGCGCCCGCGTGCCGGAGTCGGTGGCCAGCAGGTCGGCGACCATCCCGTGGATCTCGGCCGTGACGCCGCGGTGGATCCGACCCGGGCGACGGTCGTCCAGTTCCGGCAGCAGCTCGTCGAAGACCGCCTCCAGGGACGGGTCCCGGCGCAGGGCCGTCCTCGCCCGGTCCTCGATCCCGGCGGCCAGCCGCCAGCTCGCGTACCGGCAGGTCTCCATCAGCAGTTCCAACGGGCCGCCCAGCTCCGCGACGGCCCGTGCGCCGACGGTCGCGTCCCAGTCCACGGTGACGTCGTGGTAGAGCAGCTCCCGGCTGTTCGGGTTGATCCGCTTGCGGATCGAACGGTCCACCCCCGCGACCGCCTCGAAGGACTCGGCCAGCGCGTTGGTGGCCCGCCAGACGCCGGTGGCGTCACCGGCGGCGGCGCAGACGTCCCGGCGCAGCCGGGTCAGTTCGTGCAGCTGCCCGCGCAGGCGGTGGCGCGGTTCCTCCGGCAGTCGGGCCAGCTGGGCGTCGAGCACCTCCTCGGACCCGCCGACCATCGGCACGTCGAAGCCCCAGTGCAGGCACCCGGCCCGCTGGAGCGTGTCGAGCACGTCGGTCAGCCGGTGCCGGTCCCAGTGCGGGCCGCCGGCCGCGCGGACGGATCCGAGCAGCTCGTCGGCGTACCCGGAACCGCCCAGGCAGGTCAGCACCAGGTGCTGGTCGGCGGTGAGCCGGTGCGGTCCCCGGCGGGGGCGGACGAACGTGTCGTCGCGGCGGATCCCGGCCGCGTCGACGGTGACCGGCAGGTGCCACCGCACCTCCGGATCGGCTTCCCAGGCACGGGCCAGGGCGGTCAGGGCCCACGGTTCGAAGTACGCGGTGTGCCGGACCCGCTCACCCGTCCCGGCGACCTCGACGACCAGGTCACGTTCCCGGTCGACGTGTGCCCAGCCGATCGGGCCGAAGAACCCGATGGTCTCGTTCTTCGTCGTGTAGCGCTGGAGGTAGGACCCGAGGATCAGCAGCTTGTCGCGGTAGTAGTAGGGCGTCCGGGAGTCGGGAACCCCCTCGGTGGCGTACCGGCCCACCCACCGGTTGACCATGTCCGGGTTCTGCCAGCACAGCGCCTCCAGCAGCCACCGGTCGGCGGTGCACCGGGCGAGCAGTTCGCGCAGCCCGGCCCCGTCGTGCCGGTGCGCCTGCGCCGAGGCGAGGAAGTCGCGGAGCTGCTCGGCGGGGCAGCCGGCGGAGCGCAGCTGGGCGATCGGCCACATGCCCCAGTGCGGACCGATCGGGACGAGAGGGGTGCCGGTCGCCGGCCGCACCGACAGGGCCTCATCGGACACCGTCGCCTCCCGTCCCCTGGCGGTCCTGGAGCACGAACCGGAACTCGCTGGTCCTGGTCCGGCCGTCCGGGCCGGTCAGCCAGAGGTCGTCGAAGTCGGGCAGCATCTCCTGGACCTTCACCATCGCGTCCGGGCGGTCGGCGACCTTGCGGACCAGCCGGACGACGTTGTGCGTGGTGATCCAGCTCTGGGCGTCGCAGAAGACCGGCTTCGGCTCGCCCGGCACCCGGACGAACGAGTAGCGGGGCAGTCCCCGATCGCGGAAGAAACCGGCCAACTCGACCCGGCTGGGCGGCGCGGCCAGCAGCGGCGCGAACTCCCGTACCGGGATCCGTCGGTACACGCGCTGCACCACCAGGTCGTCGATGCGGACGCGGGGCATCCGGTCGGCCTCGGGAAAGATCGACAGCGTGTTGTAGAGCGCCAACGACAGGAACTCGCCGATGAACTCGGTCAGCCGGGTGACGACCCGCCCGGTGCCGTCGACCACCACCACCGTGCCGTCCCGCTCGACGACCCGCAGGTCCACGCAGGACAATTTCGGCACCGACGCCGGCATCGACGTGCGCGGCCAGAGCGTCCAGTACCGGTGCTTGTCCGGCAGGTACGCCGCCGGTGGCGGCGCGGTCCGGGGGGAGAGACGCGGCGTGGGCGGCACGGCCGCGATGAAGCGTTCCGGCGGGGTGGCCGCGTCGATCAGGGCCTCCAACCGGCCCGGTTCCGGCTGGTTCTCCAAACAGAACCGGTAGTCCAGCGGGTTGATCGTCGTGTGCAGCTCGCCCAGCACCCACAGGTGCTCGTCGTCCCGCCGGGCGAGCATGATGTCGGTGCTGTGCAGCTCGGCCGCCGACCAGCCCGCCCGGGGCGCCGCGAAGGCCGCCAGCCAGCGTTGGCGCAGCGCGGCGCTGCGGTGCACGCGCGACCCGTCCGGTGCCTCGACGCCCGGCTCCGCCGCCAACAGTTCGGCGACGATCCGCCGCACCTCGGCCATGACGCTCCGGACGATCCGGCCGGGACGGCGGTCGTCCAGTTCCGGCAGCAGCTCGTCGAAGACCGCCTCCAGGGACGGGTCCCGGCGCAGGGCCGTCCTCGCCCGGTCCTCGATCCCGGCGGCGAACCGCCAGCTGGCGTACCGGCAGGTCTCCATCAGCAGTTCCAGCGGACCGGCCAGCCCGTCGACCGCCCGCGCGCCGAGTGTGGCGTCCCAGTCCACGGTGACGTCGTGGTAGAGCAGCTCCCGGCAGTCGGGGTTGGTCCGCTTCTGGACCGAGCTGTCCACCCCCGAGATGGCCTCGAACGACTCGGCCAGCGCGTTGGTGGCCCGCCACACGCCGGTGGCGTCACCGGCGGCGGCGCAGACGTCCCGCCGCAGCCGGCTCAGCTGGTGCAGGTCGGCGCGCAGGCGGTGGCGCGGTTCGTCCGGCAGGCGGGCCAGCTGCGCGTCGAGGACCTCCTCGGAGCCGCCGACCACGGTGATGTCGAAGCCCCAGTGCAGGCACCCGGCGCGCTGGAGCGTGTCGAGCACGTCGGTCAGCCGAGCCCGGTCCCAGTCCGCCCCGAGCGCCCCGAGCACCTCGTCGGCGTACCCCGAACCACCCAGGTGGCGCAGCACCAGACGCTGGTCGTCGGTGAGCGGGTGCGGTCCCCGGCGGGGGCGGACGAACGCGTCGTCCCGGAGCGCCCCGGCCTGGTTGACGACCACCGGCAGGTGCCACCGCACCTCCGGCTCGGCCTCCCACGCCCGGGCGAGCGCGGTCAGGGCCCACGGCTCGAAGTACGTGGTGTGCCGGACCCGCTCACCCTTCCCGCCGACCTCGACGAGCAGGTCCCGGCGGGGATCGAGGTGGGCCCAGGCGATCGGGCCGAAGAACCCGATGGTCTCGTTCCGGGTCGCGTAACGCTGGAGGTAGACACCGAGGGTGAGCAGCTTGCCCCGGTAGTAGGTGGGGCGCTTGGTGCCGCCGACCCCCTCGGTGGCGTACCGGCCGAGCCAGGAGTTGACGATGGTCGGGTTCTGCCAGCACATCGCCTCCAGCAGCCACGGGTCGGCGGCGAACCGTTCGACGACCTCACGCAGCCCGCTCCCGGTGTGCCGTTGCTCCTCGGCCGCGGCGAGGAAGTCCCGCAGCTGCTCCGCCGCGTGCCCGACGGAGCGCAGGAGGACGACCGGCCACATGCCCCAGTTCCGGCCGATCGGGACCAGGGAGTCCGGGGCACCCGGCCCGGTGCCCGCCTCCGGCCCGCCGCCGCCGAGAACGTCGACCATCGCGTCCGCTCCTTCGCTAGTGGTGTCTGCCGGCCGTCACCCAGCCGGTGACCTCCGCCGCCAGGGTGTCCGGGTCGGTGGTGCCCGAGTCGAGGAACCGGGTGCCGGCCGGCAGGTGCGGCCGGGCCGCCCGGCACCGGTCGACCTGGTCCAGCCGCCACCGGCGGACCTCCGCGTCGTGCACCGGGTCGGTCGGGTCGATGACCTGGGCGGTGATCCGGGACCGCAGGACGGGCTCGTCGACGTCCAACCAGACGTGCAGGACGTCCTCGCCGCCGTCGACCAGACCGCCGACGATCTCCGTCAGGTAGGCGGGCACGACCAGGGTCATCGGCACGATCAGCGTGGCGCCGTAGAGCCGGCGGATCTCCCGCAGGGTGAACAGGGTCAGGCTGCGCCAGATGGGCAGGTCCTGGAAGTCGCCGGTGGGCGGGGGCGGCACGAGCCGCCGCAGCGCGAAGCCGACCTCCTCGGGGTCGACGACCAGGCTGCCCGGCAGCAGCGCGGCGAGCCTCTCGCTGAGCGTGGTCTTCCCCGCCCCGAACGGTCCGTTGAGCCAGATGATCACTTGTTCTCCGTCATTCGTCGCTGAAGTCGACGGACGCCTCCCGGCGTCCGCTGCGGTCGTAGTGCCGGAAGGCCAGGACCGCGACGAGCAGCCACCCGGCGGCGATCACCGCCTCGGTCACCGCGAGCCGGGCCACCCCGGCGGTCGGCCCCTGCGCCAGCAGCTCGCGTACGGCCAGCAGCCCGTGCGTGAGCGGCAGCACCTCCGCCAGCCAGGAGATCGGCGCGGGCCAGAAGGTGGTCGGCACCTGCACGCCGGTGAGCACCATCAGGCACAGTCCGCCCAGGCTCGCGATCAGGGCGCGCAGCGACACCGTCCGCAGCGCGAGCGCACCCAGCAGCAGCCCGAAGCAGTACGTCGACACCCCGGCGAGCACGACGAGCGGGACGGCGAGCAGGGCGGTCGGCATCGGCAGGGGCACCCCGAAGACGGGCGGGAGCAGGAGCAGGGAGACCGTACCCACCCCGATGCCGTCCAGCAGCCACAGCACGCTGCGGCCGGTGAACACCGTGAACGGACCGGTGGGGGAGGCCACCAGCAGCGGGAGGGTGCCGAGCAGCCGCTCCCACGCGGTGGAGTTGACCACCTGGAGCGCGGTGTTGGCCACCATGAAGACCGAGTTGCCGACGATCAGATAGCTCACCTTGTCCGGGGCGTCCAGCAGCCGGCCCAGCAGCGCGAACAGGCTCACCTGGCACAGGATGCGCACCAGCCAGATGAAGGTCCAGGACCGCCAGGTGTAGATGGCCCGCAGGTCGGCCAGGGCGGTGAGCACCGCGTACCGCAGGACCCGGAGGTGGTCGGTGAGGAGGCCGGTCACGCGTACCCCACCGTGCCCAGGGCCCGCAGCCGCCGCATGATCCGCTCGATCACCCAGACCCCGACGGCGAACGCGACCGCGCCCAACACGAGCAGCACCGCCAGTCGCGCCGGCACGTTCCGCACGGCCGCCGGGGACAGGCAGTCCCGCAGCAGCTCGGCCGACCAGGAGAGGAAGACCACCCGGGTCAGCGGCTGCAACCACTCCGGCAGGAAGGCGACCGGCACGACCGCGCCACCGAGCACGTAGAAGGGGTACGTCAGCGAGCTCTTCAGCGTCAGCGCCCACCGGCCCAGCACGAACACCCCGGCCAGCGCCGTCGCGGTACCCACCACGGCGACGGTGTTGCAGACCACGGTGAGCAGGAAGACCAGCGGATGGTGCACCTCGATGGTGATCCCGAAACCGACCCAGGCCACCAGGGCCGACTCGACCAGCCCGATCTGGCTGATCACGGTGACCGCGGTGATCCGGCCGAGCAGGACCACCACCAGCGGGGCGGGGGTGGCGACCGCGGCCTCCAGCACGCCGTTGCGCCGGTCGCCCTCGATGGTGCCACCCGAGATGTTCACCGCCATGGACCACAGCGACATCGCACCCGACCCGACGATCGCGTACGGGGCCAGGTCGCGGCGGTCGGACTCGACCAGCACCGCCAGGAAGGCGACGGTGAACAGGGGCAGCGTCACCAGCACCATCAGGTCGTTGACCGACCGCCACACGTGGGCCGCCTGGAACCGGACGGCCGCCCAGAAGAGAGCTGTCAACGGATCTCCAGCCCCCGGTCCCCGACCACGTGCAGGTAGACCTCCTCCAGCGACGGACGGCCGGTGGAGAGCCGGGTGACCCCGGCGTCGACGAGGATCCGCAGCACCTCCCGGGCCGCCCCGGGAGCGTCGGTCTCCACCCGTACCGCCCCGGTGGGCAGGGTGCCGACGCTCACCACCCCGGACACGGTCCGCAGCACCTCCACGGTCGCCGCCGGCACGCCCTCGGCGGTGACCCGCTCGTACGTGGACAGCCAGCCGCCGATGGTGCGTGGGTCCTCGGTGGTGACCAGCCGACCGCCGTCGACGAGGGACACCCGGTCACAGACCGCCTCCGCCTCGGCCATGTCGTGCGTGGTGAGCAGGACGGTGCGTCCCTCGGCCCGGACCTCGCCCACCAGCACCCGGAACTCGCGGGCGGCCACCGGGTCCATGCCGACGGTCGGCTCGTCCAGGATCACCACCTGCGGGTCGCCGACCAGGCCCCGCGCCAGGTGCAGCCGCTGCTTCATCCCGCGCGAGAACGTCTCCACCCGCTCGCCGGCCCGGTCGGCCAGCCCGACCCGCTCCAGCAGCGCGGCCACCCGCACCCTGGCGGCGGCGGTGGGCTGGCGGTACAGCGCCGACCAGTACATCAGGTTCTGCCGGGCGGTGAGCCGCCCGTACAGGCCGCGTTCCCCGCCGAAGGCGATGCCGATGCGCTGCCGGGCGGCGGCGGTGTCGGTCACCACGTCGTGACCGTCCACCCGGGCCGTGCCGGAGGTGGGCAGCAGCACCGTCGACAGGATCTTGCACAGCGTCGTCTTGCCGGCCCCGTTCGGCCCGAGCAGCCCGTGGATCTCACCCCGGCCGATGCGCAGGGTGAGCCGGTCCAGGGCGGTGCGGGGTTCGCCCCGCACCCCCCGGTACACCCGGGTGAGGTCGTCGATCTCGACAGCGTCCCCGCTCATGCCCGTGTTCCGCGCGTGTCGGTCACCGCGAGGTGTCCAGCGCCGCGCCGGCCACCAGGTGCAGCCGCAGGTCCCGGGCACCGTTGAGCGCGGTGTGCACCTCGGTGGTGTTCAGCAGGTACGCGTTGCCGTCGGTGGGCACCCGGAACACCTCGTTGCGCTCGACGAAGACGAACGCCGCGTGCTCGCTGGTCCGGATCGCCACGTGCAGCCGGGCGGTGTCGTCGCGGTGCACCGAGTAGCAGGTCCGCGCGGTCAGCGCCATCAGCCGGGTCCGGAACACCGGGAACGGGAACCGGGCGACGACCTCCTCGAAGTAGGTGCCCTTCAGCTCGGGGTTGAGTTCCGCGTACTCGTGCTCCGGCGCGATGTCCTTCTCCTGGTAGCAGGACTCGTACCAGGGGTCCGACGAGCCCGGTCGCACCTGGACGGCGAGCTGCTGGGTCTGGTCGAAGATCAGCGGATGGTGACGCAACAGCTCGTCGGCGGCGTGCGCGAGTTCGTCGACGTCGAGGTCCAGGTCGATCCGACCGACCAGACCGGTGCCGCCGCCCTCCCCGTCGGCCGAGACGATCCAGTTCACGTGGCTCATGCGGCTCCCTGCCATCCGTTGGCGTCGAAGATGTACTGCGGGGGCAGCGGGATCTGCCCGAACGTCCGGCCGTGGACCAGCGTGTACGACCCGAAGGAACTGACCGCCAGCCGGTCGCCCACCCTCGGCAGCCGGCCGGTCGGGCAGTGCCGCTCGGTGCGTCGCAGCCGGTCGTTCTCGTACAGCGCCGGTCCGTAGACGTCGCCGACGAACTCCCAGGGCTCACCACCGTCGAGTACGTGGACGGTGGCGAAGGTCCACGGCGCCACGTTCCACGGGGACGCGGCGACGGTGACCGCGTGCCGGGCCGGGTCGACGTCCAGCACCTCGGTGACCAGGTACGCGCTGTCCAGCAGCAGCGCCGAACCCGGCTCCACCCAGCACCGCAGGCGTCTGCCCAGCGTCCCGGCCGCCTCGTCGAACACCTCGCCGACCCGTTTGAACGCCTCCGGCAGCGCCGACGGGTTCCGGGACAGCGCCAGGAACCCGCCGCCCAGGTTGATCTCACCGACCTCGGGGAACGCGGCGGCCAGCAGCACGCCCAGCCGGGCCCGGTACTCCAGGCTGCGCGCCACGTCGGCCGAGAGCGCCTCCCCGGTGTGCACCCGGATCCGCTCCACCGTCAACGGCGAGCGCGCGACCCGCTCCAGCCCGTCGGGGGTCAGCTCGATGCCGAACCGGCTCACCACGTCGAACGTCGACGGGTGCCGCAGCCGTTCGGGCAGCCGTACCCGGGCCCGGAAACCGACCGGCTCGACGGTGCCGCGCTCCTCCAGCTGGGCGAACTGGAGGGGCGACTGGACGTCCAGCAGCACCCCGTCGCGGAGCAGGCGGTCCAGGTCCGGCGGGCGGAACGCCGGCCCGGTCGCGGTGACCGTCCCGAAGCCCACCGACCGGGCCAGCGCCACCTCACCCGGCGACTGCGCGTCGGCGAGCAGGCCCATCCGCGCCAGGATCGACAGGACGGTCCGGTTGGCGCAGGCCTTGAGCCCGACGGCCAGCCCGATGCCGTTGTCGGCCAGCACCCGCCGGATGAACCCCACGTGTCGACGCACGTTGGCGGCGTCCCACAGCACGAAGGAGGTCTCCGGCACCGCCAGCGCGGTGGCCACGAAGGTCGGGTCCAGCGACCCGCCCGGCGGCACGAAGACCGCGTCCCGGGGCGCGGCGACCAGCCACCCGTCGGCCTCCTCCCCGAGGCTGCGGAGCCGGTCCGCCAAGTCGTCCCAGACCGTCGTCACGTCGGCCTACCTCCCTCGGCCCTGGTGAGTCGGAAACGTAACCGAGCCCGACGGCGGCAGGAGCCTGTCACCTGTCAGGGACCACTGCCGGGCGCCGCTGGCTACGGTCGGTTCGCGGTCCCGCCCGCCGTGGTCGCCGTGTCCGCTGAGCACCGGAGTGCCTCCGCCGAACCGACAAGACGAAGGTGTGACATGGGCCAGGAAGGTCTGTTCGACCTCTCACCGTCCCAGGAGATCGTCTGGGTCCACGAGAGACTGTCCCCGGGTAGCCGTGCCTACAACTTCACCGCGTTCGTCGTCGTGCGCGGCGATCTCGACGCGGACGCGGTGCACGAGGCACTGGGCCACGTGCTCGACCACCACGACGGGCTGCGCCTGGAGCTGACCGACACCCCGGACGCCCGGCCGGCGCAGCGGGTGCGCGACCGGTGCCGCCCCCGCTTCCGCACCGTGGACATCTCCGGGGAGACCGACGTCGAGGCGGCGTTCGACGAGGTGGTCCGGGCCGAGGCCACGACCAGCTTCGACACGTACGAGGCTCCGCTGGTCCGCTGGTGCCTGGTCCGGACCGGTACGCGGGAACACCGGCTGATCCACGTCGAGCACCACCTGATCCACGACGGCCGGTCCTTCCTGATCCTGGTCGGCGACCTGTTCCGCGCCTACCGGGCCCTCGTCGCCGGTGAACCGGTCGAGTTGCCGGCGACCGTCCCGTACACCGAGCACCTGCGCCGGGTGGCGGCCGTGCCGCCCGGCGAGCGCGCGGAGAGTCTGGCCTTCTGGCACCGGGAGCTGGCGGACGCCACCTTCGAGGCGACCCTGCCCGGCCTCGCCCGGCCCGGCGCGGTCCGTCGCAACCACGGTGCCCAGCACCGGCAGCGGTTCGCCCCGGAGGTGGCCGACCGGATCCGGGCCCGCAGTGTCGCCAGCGGGCACACCGTCTACACCACGTTGCTCGGCCTCTTCGCCGAACTCGTCCGCCGGCACTGCGGCCAGGACGACCTGATCGTCGGCACGGCGGTCGGCAACCGCTACGACGAGGTCGACACGTCGGTCGGCATGTTCGTCAACACGATCCCGCTGCGGCTGCGCCTGTCCGGCGAGACCCCGGTCGACGACGTGCTCTCCGACGTCACCGAGACCCTGATCCGGGCCATCCCGCACCAGGACGTGCCGATCCAGCAGCTCACCCGCGAGATCGGCCGGCACACCAGCGGGGTCGAGAACCCGCTGTTCAACATCGCCTTCAGCGGCGTCGACGACACCGTGCCCGACGTCCGGGTGCCCGGGCTGGACGTGGTGCTGTCCGAGGGCCACAACTTCGGGACCACCCGCTTCGACCTCGACCTGGTGCTCATCCCGGACGCCCGGCGCGTCGTCGGGCCCCGGGTCGGTCCGGCCGCGATCGACCTGCACTGGGACTACGACGCCGACCTGTTCTCCGCCGAGACGGTCCGCCTGCTCGCCGACCGGCTCGCCGCGCTCGTCGAGGCGTACCTCGACGCGCCGCCGACGGCCCCGGTCGCGTCACTCGCCGCGGCCCCGCCCCCGGTCGTCGACGACGCCGCCGCCGGGGAGACCCCGTGCCACCCCGTGGTCTCCGGGGTGCTGCTGCCTGCGGGACGCGACCCCGAGGCGGTCGCCGTGGTGAGCGGCGCCCGCACCCTCACCTACCGGGACCTCGACGCCCGGGTGGGACGGGTGGCGTCCGCGCTGACCGCCGCCGGCGTGGACGCCGGCCAGCCGGTGGCCGTGCTGCTGCCCCGGGGCGTGGACGTGGTGGTCGCGCTCCTGGCCTGCGCGCGGGTCGGTGCCGTGTACTGCCCGATGTCCGCCACCGACCCGGCTGAACGGCTCCGCCTGCTGCTCGACCGGCTGCGACCGGCTCTGGTGCTCACTGACGCGGCCACCGCCGGCCGGCTGCCCGCTGTCCCGGCACCCCTCGCCGTGCTCGACGGCGACCGGTGGCCGGCCGCCCGCCCGGCCGTGTCCCTCGACGGCGTCGCCTACGTCATCCACACCTCCGGCTCCACCGGCGTGCCGAAGCCGGTGGCGGTGGGCCGGGCCGCCCTGTCCCACCTGGTCGACGCGATCGTCGGGCGCTACGCCCTGGGGCCGGCGGACCGGGTGCTGATGTTCACCCAGCCGCACTTCGACGTCGCCCTGGAGGAGATCCTGCCGACCCTGGCGGTCGGTGCCCGCCTGGTGGTCCCGCAGAGCGAGGTCCTGGGTGGACCGGAGCTGGTCGCGGTGTCCGCCGCGCGGCAGGTGACGGTGGCGAACCTGCCGACGAGTTACGTCCTCACCGTCGCCCCGGAGCTCGCCGCGGCCTGGCGGGACCGGCGCTGGCGGCCCCGGCTGCTGGTCGTCGGCGGCGAGGCGGTCACCGGCGAGTCGCTGCGGGACCTGGTCGGGGCCGGTACGACCACCGTCCTCAACGCCTACGGCGTCACCGAGGCGACGGTCACCTCGACCGTGCACGAGGTGACCGGGGCGGATCTGGCGACCACGGCCACCGTGCCGCTCGGCACCGACCTGCCTGGCACGCGCACGTACGTGGTGGACCGGTCCGGGTGGCCGCTGCCCGACGGCGCGGTCGGCGAGATCGCCGTCGCCGGTGCCGGTCTGGCCCGGGGCTACCCGCACGACGAGGCGGCCACCGCCGGGGCGTTCCCGCGGGTCGACGCCCTCGGCGGGCAGCGGGTGTACCGCACCGGCGACCGCGGCTACCGCGACACCGCGGGTCGGCTGCACTTCGCGGGCCGCCTCGACGACCAGGTCAAGTTCCGTGGCTACCGGATCGAACCGGGCGAGGTCCGTTCGGTGCTGGTCGAGCATCCGCAGGTCCGCGACGCGTACGTGCAGCTGACCGCCGGTCAGGACACCGGGGAGGCGCAACTGGTCGCCTACGTCGAACCCGTGGGCGACGCACCCGCGCCCGGGGAACTGCGGGCGTTCCTCGCCGGCCGGCTGCCCGCGCACCTGGTCCCCTCGGCCTTCGTGCCGGTGCCGAAGCTGCCGCGCACCCCGGTCGGCAAGATCCGTCGGGACGAACTCCCGCCGGTCGTGGCCACCGTGATCCGTCCCGATGTTCCGCTCGCCTCCGACCGGGAGGAACAGATCGCCCGGGTCTGGCGGGAGGTTCTCGGCGTCGACCGGGTCGGCCGGACCGACAACTTCTTCGACCTCGGCGGGCATTCACTGCTGCTGCTCCGGGTGCACGCGCGGCTGGTCCGCGAACTGCGGCTGGACCTGCCGGTGGTCACCCTGTTCCGCTATCCCACCGTCGAGGCGATCGCCGCCCACCTGGCCGGGGCGGACGGGGCCCCGTCCGGGCGGCCCGACCTCGGGCAGGCCCGGCTGGCCGGGCGGGACCGCCTGACCCGCGCCCGGGCTCGTCGCGGCGGCACCGACGACCAACCCCAGGAAGCCGTACCGCTGGACGAGACAGGAACGCAGCCGTGAACCCTGACAGCACCCTGATCGCAGTCGTCGGCATGGCCGGGCGGTTCCCGGGGGCCGCGAACCTCGACGAGTTCTGGCGCAACCTCAGCGGTGGGGAGGAGTCCATCACCCGCTTCCCGGCACGCCAGTCCGGCGGGCACACGTACACCCCGGGGCGGGGTGTCCTCGACGGTGCGGACCGCTTCGACGCGGCCTTCTTCGGCTTCACCCCGCGTGAGGCGACGATGCTGGACCCGCAGCACCGGCTGCTGCTGGAGTGCGCCTGGGAGGCACTGGAGGACGCCGGCTACGACCCGGCCCGCTGCCCCTGGCCGGTCGGCGTGTACGCCGGCAGCTCGCAGTCGTCCTACGAGCGCCACGTGCGGGAGCACCTGACCGTGGACGACTGGGCGGTGCGGCTGGCCAACTCGATGGACCTGCTGACCGCCCGGGTCGCCTACAAGCTCGGCCTGACCGGCCCGGCGGTGACCGTCCAGACCGGATGCTCCACCTCGCTGGTGGCGATCCACCTGGCGGCCCAGGCGCTGCTGGCCGGGGACTGCGAGGCGGCGCTGGCCGGCGGGGTCTCCGCGGTCGTGCCCGCCGCCCTCGTGCCGTGGAGCAAGGGCGGCCCGGTGTCCCGGGACGGGTACGTGCGCGCCTTCGACGAGGCCGGCAGCGGCTTCGTCAGCGGCGAGGGGGTCGGGGTGGTCGTGCTGCGCCGGCTGGAGGACGCGCTGCGCGACGGTGACCACGTGCACGCCGTCGTCCGGGGCTCGGCGGTCAACAACGACGGTGCCGCGAAGGTCGGCTTCACCGCGCCCGGCGTCGACGGGCAGACCGAGGTGGTCCGGGCCGCCCAGGCCGTCGCCGGGGTGAGCGCGGACACGATCAGCTATGTCGAGGCACACGGCACCGGCACCCCGCTGGGTGACCCGATCGAGGTGGAGGCGCTGACCAACGCGTTCCGGGGTGCCACCGACGCGCGCGGGTTCTGCCGGATCGGCTCGGTCAAGACGAACATCGGCCACGCCGACACGGCGGCCGGCGTCGCCGGCTTCATCAAGACCGTGCTCGCGCTGCGGCACCGGCGGATCCCGCCGAGCCTGCACTTCCGCGAGCCGAACCGGAAGATCGACTTCGACGCGAGCCCCTTCGTCGTCAACACCACGCTCTGTGACTGGGAGCCCCGCGCCGGGGTCCGCCGGGCGGGGATCAGCGGCATGGGCATCGGCGGGACGAACGCCCACGTGGTGGTCGAGGAGGCCCCGCCGCCGGCGGAAGCGCCGACCGGCCGTCCGTGGCACCTGCTGACCGTCTCGGCCCGCACCGCCGAGGCGCTCGACACCGCCGCCGCCGGGGTGGTCCGGGCGGTGGCCACCCGCGACGGGGCCGACCTCGCCGACGCCGCCTGGACCCTCCAGCACAGTCGCGCCGGGCATCCGTACCGCCGGTTCGCGGTGTGCGCCTCCGGCACGCAGGCGGCGGCCCTGACCGTCCCCGGACCGGCGTCCGCCGCGGGTCGGACCGGTACGGCCGCCGGCGACGTGGTGCACCTCTTCGCCGACCGGGAGCCGGCGCACCCGCCGGTGGACGAGCTGTACGCGCACGAACCGGTGTTCCGGGCCGCGGTCGACGACTGCGTCCGCGCGGCCCCCGCCGGACTCGGCGGGGACCTGCGCACGGCCGTCCTCCGCCGGGAACCGTCCACCGCCGGGGCCGACCCGGTGGTCGAGGCGTGCGTGACCTTCGTCGTCCAGTACGCGCTGGCCGCGCTCTGGCGGCACTGGGGGGTGGCACCCGTCGCGGTGGCCGGACAGGGCACCGGGGCGTACACCGCCGCGTGCGTGGCCGGGGTGCTCCGCCACGACGAGGCCCTGCCGCTGGTGGCGCAGCGGGCCCGGGTCCGGTCCGACGGTGCCACCGCCCGGGAGGAGCTCGCGGCGCTCGCGCGCCGGGTGCCCGGGCGCCGGCCCGTACTGCCGTGGGTGTCCGACCTGACCGGTGGCTGGATGGACACCCGGCAGGCCGTCGACCCGGCCGGTCACTGGGTGGCGCACGCCGATGCCGCCGGCTCCGTCGACGCCGCGCTCGACACGCTGCTCGGCTGGCGTGCGTTGACGCTGCTCGAGGTGGGACGGGGCACGACCCTCACCGACCGGCTCGCCGCGCGCCCCGACGCGGTACGCCGGCACACCGTCCTGGCCACGCTGCCGACGCCGGAACACGGATCGACGTACGCCGCCGTCCTCACCACCCTCGGCCGGCTCTGGGCGGCGGGACTGGACCCGCGCTGGCGGCTGTACGAGGGGGAGCGGCGCCACCGGGTGCCGCTGCCGACCTATCCCTTCGAACGGCGCTCCTACCTGCCGGAGCCCGCCCCGACACCGGCACCCGCGCCGACCGGGGTCCGTCCCGCCGTGCCCACAGACACCTCTGCCGCTCCGGCGGACACCGTCCCCGCCGCCGCTCCGGCGGACACCGCTCCCGCCGTGCCGGTCGACGCCGGGACGGCCGCAGCGCCCGACACCGCCCCGGCGGTGCCCGACGAGGCGATCCTGACCACGGTGCGGGCGCTCTTCGTCGAACTCTTCGGGGTGCCCGAGGTCGGACCGGACGACAACTTCTTCGACCTGGGTGGCGACTCGCTGCTGGCGATCGAACTGGCCGCCCGGATCAACGAGACCTACGAGCTGGACCTGCCGTTGCGCAGCGTGTACGCCGCCCCCGGGGTGGCGGAGCTGGCGGGCTCGGTGCGGGCGGCGCTGGCCGCCGAGGGACGCGCGGCGGGCGACGGCGGCTGATGGCCGGCATGCGGATCCTGGTCCTGGGCGGCACCTCCTTCGTCGGTCGCGCGATCGTCGCCGACGCCCTCGCCCGGGGTCACGCGGTGACCACCCTCAACCGGGGCCGGACCGGCCCGGACACCCCCGGCGTGGAGGCGGTCCGGGGCGACCGGGGCCACGACGGCGGGCTCGGCGCGCTGCACGGACGTTCCTTCGACGCGGTGATCGACCCGT
This sequence comes from Micromonospora sagamiensis, assembly GCF_014680085.1. Taxonomy (NCBI): domain Bacteria; kingdom Bacillati; phylum Actinomycetota; class Actinomycetes; order Micromonosporales; family Micromonosporaceae; genus Micromonospora; species Micromonospora sagamiensis. The sequence continues at coordinate 5,937,314 of NZ_AP023438.1, forward strand.
CCGGGCTGGTCCCGGCGGACGTGCTGCGGACCGCCCGGGTCCTGGCCCCCGGCACCGGGTTCTACGCCTTCGTCTCCAGTGTCTCGGTCTACCCGGACTGGAAGTCGGTTCCGGTGCACGAGGACTCGCCGTGCCACGCGGGTGAACCGGACGAGGAGGGCGACCCCGCCGACCACCGCCGGTACGGGGCCCGCAAGGTCGGCTGCGAGGAGGCCGTACACCTGGTCTACCCGAGGGACCGTGCGCTGATCGTCCGGCCCGGCACCATCGTCGGACCGCACGACAACATCGGCCAGGCGCTGTGGTGGCTGGACCGGATCAGCCGGGGTGGACCCGTCCTGGCCCCCGGGGACCCGTCCCGCCCACTCCAGTTGCTGGACGTCCGCGACCTCGCCCGGTTCGTCGTCGAGCGGGTCGAGAACTGGGCCAGCGGTGTCTTCAACACCGTCCCGGACGGACCGAACACCACCATGGGGGAGTGGCTGGGCCATGCGGTGACGGCCACCGGCAGCGACGCCGAGCTGGTCTGGGCCGCCGAGGAGGTGCTGCTCGCCCGGGAGGTGCTTCCCTGGTGGGAGATGCCGCTGTGGCTGCCCGACCTGCCGGAGAACCGGGCCGCCTGGCACACCTGCGGCGCGGCGGCGGCCGCCGCCGGTCTCACCTGCCGGCCGGTCGGCGAGACCGTGGCGGACACCTGGCGGTGGATGGCCTCGGGTGGACGTCCCACCCCCATGCCGGGCCTGCCGCCCGTCGGCATGGGCGAGGTCCGGGAACGCCGGATCCTGCACCGCGTCCTGACCGGCCGGTGAGGACGCCATGAACGTGGACACGACGATCGGGGTGGTGCGGCCGTGACCGAGCCGTCAGCGGTGTTCGAGGACGAGTACCGGGAACTGCTCGACTCCTTCGGCACCTTCGTCCGCCGGGAGCTGGAACCGCTCGCCGCCGAACTCGGCGACGGCGGCCACCCCTCGTACGACCTCTGTTCCTACGTCCGCCAGCGCTCCGCCCAGCTCGGCTTCTACGCCGGTGACTACCCCGAGTCGCTGGGCGGCAGCGGGATGCCGTTCAGCGCCGTGGTGGCCCTGCACCACGTCGCCGGCCGCACCGGTTGCCGGCTGGCCCCGTACGCCCTCGCCGGGTCGGAGGGGCCGAGCCCGCTGCTGCTGGGTGGCACCGACGCGCAGGTCAAGCGGTATCTCGAACCGCTCGTGCGCGGGCAACGCACCCGGTGCCTGGCGCTGACCGAGCCGGACGCCGGATCGGACGCCTTCCGCCTGACCACCACCGCGGAGCGGACCGACGGCGGGTGGGTCATCTCCGGCCGGAAGACGTTCGTCAGCAACGCGGCCCACGCCGACCTGGTGCTCGTCGTCGCCGCGGTCGAGACCTCGGCGGGACGGCGGCGACCTGCCGTGTTCGTGGTGGAGCGGGAGCATCCGGGGATGCGGCTGGGACAGCGCTACGAGGGCATGTCCGGCGAGGTGCTGCACGAACTGGTGCTGGACGCCGCCGAGGTGCCCGAGGAGGCACTGCTCGGCGACGCCGCCGACCCGGACGCCCTCGGGGCCAGTATCGGCAGCCTGTCGCGGGGCCGGCTGATGGTCGCCGCGCAGTGCAACGGGATCGCCGAGTACGCGCTCTCCCTCGGCGTCGAGTACGCCCGGCACCGGCGGGCCTTCGGCCGGCCGATCGGCGACTACCAGCACGTGCAGGAGCACCTGGTGACCAGCCGCGCCGAACTCGAGGCGTCCAAGGTGCTCACCCTCGCCTGCGCCCGGCTCGTCGACTCGGGCGTGGAGCCGCCCGAGAACGCCGCGCTGGCGAAGCTCACCGCGTCCACCATGGCCGTCCGGGTGGTGGACCGGGCGTTGCAGGTCCACGGGGCCACCGGCTGGGTGCGGGGACACCCGTTGGAGTTCCTGTACCGGCAGGTCCGGACGATGACCATCATCGAGGGCACGACCGAGATCCAGAAAGTGATCATCGCGGGGGCGATGGGTCTTGGCTGAGGCAGGAGAGAGGTACGGCGTGCGGGACGACACTGTGGTCGGCGACGACGTGGCGTGGAGCATCGCGCACGGGGGCCCGCTGCCGCCGCCGCCCGCGCCCGGCGGGTCGGTCGGCGACTGGCTGCGCCACTGGACCGCCCGGGGCGCGGGCGTGGCCGTGCGGGACGGCGACCGGCGGTTGACGTACGCGGAACTGGGCGCGCTCGCCGATCGGACGGCGGACGCGTTGCGGGACCGGGTGCGGCCGGGGGACGTGGTCGGCGTACGACTGGACCGGTCGGTCGAACTGGTGGCGACCGCCCTCGCGATCGTCCGCCTCGGGGCGGTGTACCTGCCCCTCGGGCCGGGGTGCGCCCAGCAGCGCCTCGACCTGGTGCGGCGGATCGTCCGGGTGACGTGCGTCGTGGACCGGGCCGACCGGACGTCCGACGCCGCCGACCGGATCCCGCTTCCCGATGCTCCCGGGCCGGTGCGCGACGGTGCTTCCGGGCCCGATGCTTCCGGGCCGGTGCGCGACGACGCCTCTGGTCCGGCGCGGGCCACGGTGGCGGTGTTCCCGCCGGTGCCACCGGAGGCCGCACCGGTGCCCACCGACACCGGTTACGTCGTCCTGACCTCGGGCACCTCGGGTACCCCACGGGCCGTCGCCGTGGGGCGGGACTCGCTGGCGGCGCTCGTGCGGTGGTACCACGACTACGTGGGCCTGGGTCCGGGGGAGCGGCACAGCCTACTGATCAACCCGGCGTTCGACCCGCACGTCATGGAACTGTTCGCCACCCTCTGCGCGGGGGCGACCCTGTCCGTCACGCCCGGTGAGGCGTGCCGGGACCCGCATCTGCTGACCCGGTGGTGGGCCCGGGAAGCCGTGACGGTGAGCAACGTGCCCACCCCGATCGCCGAGCTGGTGCTGGCCCGGCCGTGGCCGGCGGACCTGCGACTGCGACACCTGGGGATCGGCGGCGAGCGGTTGGGTCGCTGGCCGGGGCCGGACGTGACCGCGACGGTCCACAACATGTACGGCCCGGCCGAGGCCACCGTGACGACCACGGTGTGCCGGCTGACCGGCCGGCCCGACCGGGACCGGCAGCCGCCGATCGGCGGCCCGGTGGCCGGCGCGGTGGTCGGCGTCACCGATCCGTCGGGGCGTACGGTCCCCCGGGGCGAACCCGGCGAGCTGCGCATCGGCGGCAGCGGGCTGTCGCTGGCCTGCTTCGGTGACCGGGGCGGCCCGCCCTTCGTGCCCCCGCCGCCGGAGCTGGCCGGCCTCGACCGGGTCTACCCGACGGGTGACCGGGTCCGGATGGGCGCCGACGGAATGCTGGAGTTCCTCGGCCGGGTCGACGACCAGGTCAAGGTGAGCGGGGTCCGGGTCGAACCGGCGGAGGTGGAGGCGGCGCTCGAACGCGACCCCGACGTGGTCCGGGCCGCCGTCGTGGCGACGCCGTCACCGGCGGGTACCCGCCTGACGGCCTTCGCGCAACCCCGGCCGGGCGGCCGGATCGACGCCGACGCGGTGCTCGCCCGGGTCCGGGGCTGGCTGCCCGAACAGGCGGTGCCCGACGTCCTGCGGGTCGTCGCGTCCATCCCGGTGACCGCGAACGGCAAGACCGACCACGCGGCCCTGCGGGACCTGGTACCGGCGCCGGCCGGGTCGCCGGAGGACGTCGAGGGGCTCACCGGGCAGCAACGACTCGTCCTGCGGGTGTGCCGGGACCTGCTGGACCGGCCGGAGACCACGCTGGCCGACCGCTTCGTCGACATCGGCGGCAACTCGCTGATGGTCGCGCGGCTGCTGGCCGCCCTCGAGGAGGCCACCGGTGCCCGGCTGCGGGCCTCCGCGTTGCTACGGCAACCCGACCTGGCGGGCATCGCCGCCCTGCTCGACGGCGTACCGGTGACGACCTCCGGGGCGGTGGCCGACGGGTGAGGCGGTCTCCGGGGCGGTGGCCGACGGGCGCGCCGGCCTCCTGCCCGGGCGACGTTGCGCCGCCTCTCAGCCCGCGTGCGCCCAGCGCCCGCCGGGCTGTCCCGTCGACTCACGTCGGCCGGGCAGGAGGTTGAGGTGCTCCTCCCGGACCAGGTCGTAGCGGAGCGCGAAGGCGACCAGCGCCTCTCGCTTGGAGTGCATCCGGCCGCCGTACGACGACATCGACTTCTCGTCGATGGGCAACTTGTACTGCCGCAGATAGTCGATGTGGTAGTTGATGCTGCTACGGTTCACATTGGCGAACCCGGGTGCCGGTCGCAGTCGCTCGATGACCTGCTGCACTGACGGCACGGCGGCCGTGGATGATCCGCGCAGGCGCGGCTCGCAGAGTGCGACGAGCACCAGGAAGTACTTCGTCTGTTCATCCAGTACGGGCAGCGAAATATGCGAAGCGATGCCGGAGATTCGTGAGTCGAGAAATGTCGGCGGTGCGGCGAACACCCTGAGTTCGAGCAGTCCACCAACCGAGGGAACGAGCACTCTCGACATCTCGAACGGCACCACCGCGTCGAGTCGTCGCGGTGCCACCTTGATTAACTCGGTGCCACCCTCGAGGTTTTCCACCACGAACGTCGTGTTACTCGTCAGATTCGACAGGGACCAGCAGTGCGGCAGCGCGCGGACGGCGCCGATGGCGTGCGCGGCGTGCGGATCCACCGCCGCGGTCCGTGTCGAGCGCCCGAACCGGAAGAGCTTTCCCGCTGGCAGTTCGGTCTTCGTGCTGGTCATCCGTCTGCTCTCGGCCGAGCAGGCCCGCGGTGCCGACCAGTCGATCACGATTCCCTCGGAGTGGGTCGGCACGCTCGTCGGCATGCCGGTCACCGGGGTGAGAGACGTCTCTGTCTTCACGTTTACCTCGCCGTTGGAGTGGGCCGCCGAAAACCAGCCTTGCTATTCCGTCCGCCAGATCCGAAGCAGCTCAACCCTTCCCTGTCCACCGTCGAGTCCACCGTATGAGGCGGCGTGCCGCATCCCGCACCGCCTCATCTGCCGGCCGTCGGTCGACTTCCGTGACCGTGGTCACGGCCGGACCGGACGCCGGAGCCACAAGATCACGAAAGCCGCGTGACAACGCACCGGCGTGCATCGATACCTTAACGCTCCTGTGCGGCTTTTTGGTACTGGTAGTTCCGTAATGGACAAGGTGCCTGGTCATCGGCTTTTTCCTGGCTGTGATTGTTCTTTCCCGTAGTGTCAAGTGGTGGTGTTCGGCGTGTGACCAGCGGAAATATGATTGACGATCATCATTGGCTCGCTGGTTGGTTGATGACGTACCGGCCGACGCGACCCGGCGGTGGAACCGCACGGGTGCACAGCCGACATCGCCAGCGGCGTGGTTGCCGGAGACGGTGTCCCCGGGCCACAGTCGGAGGGTGCCGAACGGGTGCCGCTGACGCCCGGAACCACCGCGACTGCGACGCCCCGGCGTCCGGGAAGGACCACCGCGTGCCCTCATCGCCGTACCTCGACCCCGCCCTGCCGGTCGCCGCCCGCGTCACCGACCTGCTGGCCCGGATGACCGTGCCGGAGAAGGTCGGCCAGATGCTCCAGCTCTCGGCCCAGGACGGGGTGCGCGACCTGGTCGAGCGGATGCACGTGGGGTCGATCCTGCACGCCTCGCCCGAGCGTGTCGTCGAGGCGGTCGACCTGGCCGCCCGGTCGCGGTTGGGCATCCCGCTGCTCGTCGCCGAGGACTGCATCCACGGCCACTCGTTCTGGGCCGGCGCGACGATCTACCCCACCCAGCTCGGCATGGCCGCCACCTGGGACCCTTCGCTGGCGGAACGGGTCGCCCGGGCCACCGCCGTCGAGGCTGCCGCGACCGGCGTCCACTGGACCTTCTCCCCGGTCCTCTGCATCGCCCGGGACCTGCGCTGGGGTCGGGTCGACGAGACGTTCGGCGAGGACCCCTTCCTGATCGGCGAGTTCGCCTCGGCCATGGTGCGCGGCTACCAGGGCGACGGCCTGACCGACCCGACGGCGATCCTGGCCTGTGCGAAGCACTTCGCCGGGTACTCCGAGACCCAGGGCGGCCGGGACGCCAGCGAGGCCGACATCTCCCGGCGCAAGCTGCGGTCCTGGTTCCTCCCGCCGTTCGAGCGGGTCGCCCGCGAGGGGTGCCGGACGTTCATGCTCGGGTACCAGTCGATCGACGGGGTGCCGGTCACGGTGAACGACTGGCTTCTCGACGAGGTCCTGCGCGGGGAGTGGGGCTATACCGGCACCCTGGTCACCGACTGGGACAACGTCGGCCGGATGGTCTGGGAACAGCGCATCCACGCCGACTACGCGGCGGCCTCGGCGGCCGCGGTGCGGGCCGGCAACGACATGGTGATGACCACCCCCGGGTTCTTCCAGGGCGCGCAGGACGCGATCGCGCGCGGGCTGCTCGACGAGGCCGACCTGGACCGGGCGGTCACCCGCATCCTCACCCTCAAGTTCGAGCTGGGGCTCTTCGAGGACCCGCGCCGGCCGGACCCGGCCCGCCAGGCACAGGTCATCGGCAGCGCCGCGCACGCCGCGCTCAACCTGGAGGTCGCCCGCCGCAGCCTGGTGCTGCTGCGCAACGACGGCACCCTGCCGCTGGCCGGCGGACACACCGCCGACGCCGCCGGCCGCGCCGTCGCCGACCCCGGTGCGACGCCGCGCCGGATCGCCGTGGTCGGCCCGAACGCCGACGACCCGCACACCCAGCTCGGTGACTGGGCCGGCGCCTCCGGACAGGCCGACTGGCTGCCCGACGGCCACCCCCGCGAGATGACCCGGACGGTCCTGGACGGGCTGCGCGCGCACGTGCCGGTGGGCTGGACCGTCACGTACGCCCGGGGTGCGGACATCCTGACCCTCGGCCCCGACCCCGCCGGAGAGTTCTTCCCCGACGGGCAGCCCCGACCGCCCGTGGTCGTTCCCGCCGCGCCCGACGAGCGTCTGATCGCCGAGGCGGTCGAGGCGGCCCGGAACGCCGACTACGTGGTCGCGGTCGTCGGGGACCGCATCGAACTGGTCGGCGAGGGCAAGTCGACCGCCACCCTGGAACTGGTCGGCGGCCAGGTCGCGCTGCTCGACGCGCTCGCCGCCACCGGTCGACCCCTGATCGTCGTCCTGATCGCGTCCAAGCCGCTGGTGCTGCCGCCCTCCGTGCTCACCGCCGCCGCCGTGGTCCACGCCGCCAACCCGGGCATGCGGGGCGGCCGGGCGATCGCCGAGCTGCTGCTCGGGCTGACCGAACCGGAGGGCCGGCTGCCGATCTCCTTCGCCCGGCACGCCGGCCAGCAGCCCACCTACTACAACCAGATCCGGGGCCAGCACGGCACCCGGTACGCCGACCTCACGCAGCGCCCGGCGTTCGCCTTCGGCGAGGGTCTGAGCTACACCACCGTCGAGTACGCCGACCTGCGTGTGCTGACCCCCACGGTCACCGCGCGGGACACCCTGCGGGCCCGCGTCGAGGTCCGCAACACCGGGCGACGCCCGGTCCGGGAGACCGTGCAGGTGTACGTCAGCGACACGGTCACCTCGGTCACCTGGGCGGAGAAGGAGTTGAAGGGGTACCGGCAGGTGTCCCTCGCCCCCGGCGAGGCGCGTACGGTCGAGCTGAGCCTGCCGGTGGCGAGCTGCACGCTCGTCGACGCCCGGGGTGGCCGGGTGGTCGAGCCGGGCGCGTTCGACCTGCTCGTCGGGGCGTCCTCCCGGGACGAGGACCTGCTGCGCGCCGGTTTCACGGTGGTGACCTGACCTCCGGCCGGACCGCCGTCGTCGACAACCACCGGGTGATCGTCGGAGAACGGACGTCGGCAGTGACGGATCGGCCGAGGTTGCTCCTGATGTTCGGTCCGGTAAGCGTGCCGGACCGGCGGGAGCGCCACTGTGGACGGTCAGGGCATACTCCACGGCCAGGATCTCCTGACGGATCCCGCGCCACAGCACGACCTACGGCGACATCAGTACGGCAGCCACCGCTTGCGATTCCGCCGGGGTCGGGTAGCCGTGGAACGTGACGACCCAAGGAGTTCACGGCATGGCATCAGGTGCCCTCGACGGACGGTCCTGGGGCGGAACTTCATCACGAAGTACGGGACCAAGCAGGGAATCATCGTTCTCGGTCGAGTGGCACCGTTCGGTATCGGCGCGGTGATCGGTGGTGGCGCCAACGCTGCCCTCGCCACGCTGACCGTGAAGGCCGGTCGTCGCGCGTTCGGCCCGCCCCCGACGTCGTGGGGTGCCTGACGCGCGGTGACGATCGGACGCCGCGTCCAACGGAGGCCAGGTCACCGAGTGGCGAAGTCCGCAGCAGCCGAGCTGCGCGAACACGGGTACGAGTGTCAGTGCCGGGTACTAACGTCTCGACGAGCGGTTGCGAACCACAAGCGGAAGGGGCCACCGTGCTGAGGCCGGTCGCGGACGGTGTGCTGGTCCACGAGAGCGGGTTCCTCCAGAGCAACGCCATCGTCGTGCAAGGCCGCGCCGGCGTGTTGCTCGTCGATCCCGGTGTGCAGGACCACGAAATGGCCTGCCTCGCGAACGACCTGTCGCGTTCGGGCCAGACCGTCGTGGCAGGCTTCTCGACGCATCCTCACTGGGATCACCTGCTCTGGCACCCCCAGCTCGGTGCGGCCCCTCGTTACGGCACGGCCCGCTGCGCGGCCACTGCCCGGGATGAGCTGTCCGACCCGGGTGCGAAGGCCCGCATCACCGCCCACCTGCTTCCGACGGGCATCGCCGAGCGGGTCCCGCTGGACCTGCTCGGCGAGATCACCGCCCTGCCCGCCGAGACGGCGCAGATCCCATGGGGCGGCCCTCAGGTCCGGATCATCGAGCACCACGCGCATGCACCGGGCCATGCGGCGCTGTTCATCGAAGAGCGCGGGGTTCTCGTCGCCGGCGACATGCTCTCCGACGTCCTGATTCCGATGCTCGACCTGAGCGACACCGCCGACCCGATCGAGGACTACCTCGCGGCGCTGCGGCTGCTCGATGGCGTGGCGGGCGACGTCGATGTCCTCGTCCCCGGCCACGGGTCAGTCGGCGGAGCTGATCAGGTGCACGCGCGGATCGACCAGGACCGGGCGTACGTGCACGCCTTGCGTGACACCCAGGTTCCCCGCGACCCGCGGATCGGCCCATCGGCCAAGCCCGGCTGGGAGTGGGTAAGCGACGTGCACGACGGGCAAGCGCAGCGTCTCGCTGGAAGAAGCGAGCGCGACGGGACGCCCGGCTAGCGATCCACCGGGCAGTGCCATCAGGCAAGGCGCACACGAGACCGACCTGCTTTTGGATTGCGCTGTCGAGCCCTTCTCGTCCCGTCGCCCCGTCGCCCCGTCGATCATGGAGTCCGGGCACCCACCAAACCTCCACAACAGCCGTGAATCGTGCACCACAACTCCATGATCGACGGGGGTGGGCGGCTCGCGCGGGTCAACCTCGTCCTGCGCCGATCGCCCCGGCTGGACGTGGTGCTCGCCGAGGCGGCGCTGCTGCGCGGTGGCCGGCGGCCCGTCGTACGGGCGGATCGCCTTGTCCGGCAAGCGATTTACCGTGTCGGCAACCCGATCCGAATGAGCCTGTAGGCCGACTTACCCGGTGTGGGTGTGGTGGTTAGAGTGCACATGCTTCCGCAAGGATCGTGGCCTTCACGTTTCGTGAGCCGACCTCTGCCGTAAGCCTGTGACCTCGTCGACGCCCGCAGAAAGGCCCGGACCGAGTGGTACCTGAGATCGTGGGGCGTCAAGGGCCCCTTGCCGGGCGGCGGATTCCGGTCGGCGACACCCGGTTCACCTTCGGTCGCCTGAGCGACAACGACGTGGTGATCGCCAGCAAGGGCGTCTCCCGTTTCCACGCCGAGGTGGTGCGCGAGGAGCGCGGCTACGTGCTGTACGACCGGGGCAGCCGCAACGGCACGCTGGTCAACGGCCGGCCGGTGACCTCGCACGTCCTCCAGCACGGCGACCTGATCACCATCACCGACGAGACGTTCTGTTTCGAGGTCACGGCCGACGTCACCACCATGATCTCCGACCTCACCCTCTTCCAACCCGCCACCCAGCCGGCCGCGGTCGTCGACCCGGGCCCCGTCCTGCGGGTCACCGTCTCCGGTGGTGGGCCGGTCGGGCTGAGCGTGGCCCTGCTCCTCGAGCGTCTCCTGGGTCACCGGGTGGCCGTCACCGTGTACGACGGCCGCTGGACGCAGGACGGCTCGCGGGTCGTGTGGAAGAACGAGGCGCAGGGCAACGTACGGCGGCAGCAGGTCGTGACCGTCCAGAGTCGCCAGTACCTGAACCTCCCCGAGGAGGTGCAGGAGCGGCTCTTCGTCCCCGGGGCGTACTCGGAGATGTGGCCGTCGGGTCCCGACTCGATCCGTGGCTACGGCCCCCGGAACATCCGGATCGCCTACATCGAGGACAGGCTCCTGGAGTTGGCGAACGAGAAGCCCGAGCGGATCCGGCTGGTGCCGACCCGGTTCGACGCGGCCGAGCAGCACGAGACCATCGCCAAGGAGCATGTGCTCGCCATCTGCGAGGGCGCGCGCTCCCGTACCCGCGAGCACTTCACCACCAAGTTCGGCGTTGCCGACAGTTCGATCTACTCGCTGGACGGCCGGCACCTCCAGGACGTCGTCCTGGGCCTGCGGGTGAAGTCCGACCTGCCGGACGCGATGAGCGTCCTGCTGACCGTGGCCCAGAACCGCTTCCTGCTCAACTCCCTGAGCGGTGAGGGCTTCCTGAACATGCGCCTCACCGACGCCGAGGCCGCCGAGGTCGTCGGGCTCGACCCGGTCCGTCGTGAGTTCAAGGACTGCATCGCCTCCCGACCCTGTCTGATGGCCCGGGAGGACGACGGCGACTTCCAGTGCTCCACCCACGGCACGCTGTTCCTGCCCGCCCTGATCAAGGGCTCGCCGCTGTGGAAGCGGGTGACGGAGGGGCTGGCGTTCTTCGGCGTCGCGCCGGAGAACCTGAGTGCCGTCACCGCTTTCCGCCTGGACATGGTGCAGCGCCCACGCTTCACCGCCCGGCTGTACGCCCCGACGTCGACCACCCCGGGCACCTACGGCTTCCTGCTCGGGGACGCCGCCAACTCGATCCACTTCTGGCCCGGGCGGGGGCTCAACAGCGGGCTGGCGTCGGCCATCTCCCTGGCCCGGTCACTGGCCAGCGGCTGGAACGGCAGGCCCTTCCGGGACGCCGACTTCGTCCGGCACGAGGCGGCGGTGTCGATGCTCCAGTACCGGCACAAGAGCCGCGCGTGGAACGCGATGGTGACCACCGACGGACAGGGCGCCAACCGTGCCATCAAGGACGTCATCGCCGACGTGATCGCCGAGAGCAGCGGTGCCCCGGCGACGGACGGTCCGGACCGTGAGGCCGACATCGAGGCGCTCATGGAGCGGATGCGCGAGATCCGCGCCCGGCTGTCGTCCCGCCTCACCGGCCTGCCCGACGACCATGTGCTCCGGGAACACCTGCGGACGCTGAAGGGCGAGACCGTACGGACCCTGCTGGCCAGCGGAGCCTGGGACACGCTGACCGTCGGCGGGGAAGAGGTCGACATCGACATCTTCTACCGGCAGGAGCTGCCCGTACCGGCCTGATCCGTCGGCCCACGTCGGCCGACGGATCAGCGGGCTCCTTCCACCCGCTCCGACTCGGTGACGACGTCGCGTCGCCAGCCGGGCGCGTTCCAGGCGTAGATCGGCGCGTACGCAGTCCGGCCCGGTTGCCACGATGATGCGGCGGCAGCCGGGCCGGTCGCTGTCGGTTCAGCAGGCGGGTGCGCCGATGGGTCCGCGTCCGGTCCAGGCGTACCAGGGGTCGCCGGAGATCCAGGTTTTCTGGATGAGGTCGGCGTTGCTGTTGCGGCTGAATACGTCGATGCGTCCGCTGTTCCAGGAGACGGCGGTGGGGCTGACGGCGAGCCATCCGCCGAAGTCGGATTTGGGGTAGGTGGTCCAGTCGGCGCCGTCGGGGGAGTACCAGTGGATGAGGCTGTTGTCCTGGTCTCGGAGGAAGATGTCGACGCTGTTGCCGGAGCGGGTGCTGGCGGAGGGGCGGCCGTTGAGGCTGCCGCCGCGGTCGGCCCAGTTGTACCAGCCGTGGTCGAGGGTCCACATGAGGGAGAGCAGGCTTCCGTCGGTGGCGCGGGCGAAGACGTTCATGCGGGTGCCGTCGTGGTTGGCGACGGCGGCGGGGCCGCTGGTGGCGGTGGTGGTGGAGGCGTTCCCGCCGATGTTGGACCAGTTGTTGGTCCAGGTGCTTTGGGCGATGTTGAAGTTTCGGTAGACGATTTTGTTGGCGGTGTTCTTGACGAAGACGTCGATTCCGGTGGGGGAGCGGCGGGTGACGGCGGGTGGTGAGGTGATGGTGTAGTCGCCCATGTCGGCCCATTGGTACCAGCCGTGGGTGGAGGTCCAGGTGATTTTCTTGAGTCGGTTGTCGATGCCTTGGGCGAAGACGTCGATGCGGCCGGGGCTGGTGATGGCGGCGGGTTCGCCCTTGATGGTGGCGTTGCCGTAGAGGGTGGACCAGCAGCTCCAGGTGCCGGAGGAGTAGTTGCGGTGCTTCAGCCGGCCGTCGGTCGTTACCGCGAACACGTCCAGTCCGCCGACGCCCCGGGACACCGCCGACAACCCCGGCATCGACGACGGACTGGTCGAGCCGCAGTTCTGGCTGACGTAGGTCTCCCGACCGGTGGCGTAGTCGAACGGGTCACCGTGGAACGAGGCCGGACGGATGTAGTCCGGGTAGCTCTGCCCGCTGCCCCGGTTGCGGTACTCGAAGTGCAGGTGCGGGCTGATGCCGGAGCTGTTCCCGTCGGTGTTGCCGACCGTACCGATCTTCTCGCCCTGGACGACCGTGTCGCCGTTGTGCGCGTACTTGTCCTGGAGATGGGCGTACAACGTGGAGTAGCCGTTGCCGTGGTCGATCTCCACGTAGTTGCCGTAGGCGGAGGTGGCACCGCCCTCCCATCTGATCGTTCCCCCGGCCGCGGCGAGTACCGGCTGCCCCCGGTCGTCGGCGCCGGACGACAGATTGAAGTCGATCTCGTTGTTGCGGTGTGCGTTGCTGGAACCGGAGTCACCGGTCCATGAGGTGCCACACGAGAACGGGAGTTCGAGGTAGAGCTCACCGGCGGCACTCGCCGACGGCGCGACCACCGCCGACAGTGCGAGCGCCAGGCCCACCACCGGGGCCGACAGTTTCAGGATTCTTCGGAGACGCATCGATTTCCTTCCAAACAGAACACGCACACGTGATCCGTTCACGGGCGGTCGGTGACACCAGGCAACCCGGAGAAGTCGCCGCTCGCGACATATTCGACGGTCCTCGAATCGAAGCTCCGTGCCCGGAGCCGCCTGTCCTACCCTTGACAAGTGATCGATGTCCGCCTCGACGCGTCGGCCCTGGCGCAGGTGCGCCTGTCCGTCTCACCCGCTTTCGAGGCGATCGCCTGGTTGCGGCTCGCCGCCAACGGCCGCCACCACCCCGTCTACGGCGACCCGGGCCCGGCCGCCCGGCTGGCCCTGCGGGACCGTGACGTGGCCCTGGTCGCACAGACCCTGCTGCCGGGCGGCAACGGTGGCTACACCCTCGACCTGCTGACCCCGAAACCCTGGATCGGTCCCGTCGCGAGCATTCTCGACCGACAGTTGGGGGTGATGACGGAAACGCCGCCAGACGTTGTCGCCTACCAGCTCTGCCCGGGGCGGTTCCCCGTCGGCCGGATGCCGGTCGACGTGCGTACCGCGATGGAGGACGGCACCTTCGCCGGGCGCGCCGCGGACGGGCTGCTCCGCTTCTGGCGGACCGTCTTCGCCGAGCTGTGGCCTGGTGTCCGGTCGACCCTCGAGACCGACCTCGCCGCCAGGGCCACCGTGATCGGCGCGGCCGGCATCGGACGGATGCTCGGTACGCTGCACCGCGACCTGGACTGGACCGGGTCGCACCTGTCGGTCGGCACCACCGCCTACCAGGAGATATTCGATCTCGACGGTGCGGAACTCGTCCTCTGCCCCACGGCGGTCGGCTGGCCACAGCTGGCGGCCCAGTGCTGCGACCCGAGTGACGCGGTGCTGGTCTACCCAGCGAACGGTCTCGTCCCGACCCGGCCCGCACCGGACAGCGGACTCCCGGAGTTGGTCGGGTCCAGTCGCGCGGCGATCCTGCGTGACCTGGGCGTGGCCCGGTCGACCCACGAGCTGAGCACGCGGTGGAGGCTGGCGCCCGCCACCGTTTCGTACCACCTCGGTGTGCTGCTGCGCTCTGGGCTCGTGTCGCGTCGGCGGGACCGGCGGGTGGTGTTCTACCACCGCACCGAGCAGGGCGACGCGGTGCTCGGTCTCCGGGACAGCGTTCTCCAGAAGTGACGGCAGTGTGCGGGTGAACCGCCCCGGGTTCTGGGGAGACGACTCAGGACACTCGTGCTGGTGACGGGTCGGGGAGGGTCTCCGAGGGGGTGAGCTGGTAGGCGCGAGCGGGGGAGAGGTATGACGTCTTCTGCACCTCCTGGCTCGCCGCGAGCCGGTGCTTCTCCACGTGCCCACCCCGGGCTTCCTCGCTGACCTGATTCCTGCGATGTGCAGGAGAGGCTGCCGGGCAGGGGGAGAGCCCTCGTCTACGTTCCCCGCTTGAAGGGGGCGGCGACGAAGACGCCGATTCCTTGCCGGCCGATCACCTTGCCGGTTGATCCCCGCAGCGGGGCGGCGTAGGGCATGGCTACGGAGGATTGGCCTACTGCGCGGGGTCGTGGAGGTCGGGACGGTGCTCCTTGATCCAGCGTTCCACGTCCTCGGTACGCCAGATCCGGCCGACCGACAGCACGGCGACCGGGTCGGGGAAGGTCTTCGAGTTGGTTATCTGGTAGGTGCGCGTACGGGAGACACCCAGCATCTCCTGCACCTCCTGGCTCGCCACGAGCCGAAGCTTCCCCATGAGGTCACGTTAAGAGCGTGCGAACTGAACACCTGCTCTCTGATCGGATGCTCTGTTCAGATGTGCACTGCGCGGGTAGTCTGTGCAATTGTTCACCTTCTCGTTGGTCGATGAGAGAGGCGAAGAAGTGGTGTCCAGGCGGTGGAAGTGGTTCTTGCGGCCGGGGGAGGTCGTGCTCGACGTGATCGGGCAGGTGTGTCCGGAGCGGGACGCCCAACGGCGGGGACGACGGCGGGCGGGCGTTTACGGCGTACCCGATGAAGGGTTCGGGCCGGGCGGCGGTGCGCGATCCGGGGCGCGACGGACGCCGCCGAGGGAGATCAACCAACGGGCGGGCCGCTACCGGCGGCCCGACGTGCGGTGACCACCGGCCCGGCGGACCGGACGACGAGCGGAAGGGGAGGCGCGTGACGGAGGACGGGGCGTCGACGGTGCCGCGACGCCAGCTCGGGCGGATGCTGCGGGAGCTGCGGCTCGCCGCCGGGGTGACGCTGGACGCGGCGGCGGTGGCGTTGCAGTGCAGTCGGCAGAAGGTGTGGCGGATCGAGACCGGCGGCGGCCCCGTACGCGGGGTCGACGTGCGGGCGATGTGCGAGTTGTACGGCGTGGCCGCCGACCTGACCGCCGCGCTGGTCGCCCTGGCCGGCGAGACGCGGGCCAAGGGCTGGTGGCACGCGTACGCCGAGGTACCGGCCTGGCTGGGCCTGTACGCGGGCTTGGAGGCGACGGCCCGGCGGCTGCGCGAGTACGCCGACGCGCCGGTGCCGGCGCTGCTGCAAACCCCCGGGTACGCGCGGGCGCTGCACGACGTCGACCCGGAGCTGACCGACGACGACCGGGACCGGCTGGTGGCGGCCCGGCTCGACCGGCAGAACCTGCTGCGGCGTCGGCTGCCGCCACCGCCCCGGCTGGACGTGGTGCTCTCCGAGGCGGTGCTGCTGCGGGTGGCCGGCGGCCCGGCGACCATGGCCGCGCAGCTCCGACACCTGCGGGAGGTGACCGCGCTGCCGCACGTCTCGGTGCGGGTGCTGCCCCTCGCCGCCGGGCTGCCCGACGGGGCCGAGGCCGGGTCGTTCACGCTGCTGGAGTTCCCCTTCGTGAGCCGGGCCGTGCCGGAGGTGCCGGTGGTCTATCAGGAGTCGGTGGCCGGGGCGCTCTACCTGGACCGGCCGGCGGAATTGGCCGCCTACGAGCGGGTGTGGGCGAGCCTCGATTCCCTCGCCCTGGACCCGGAGGAGTCCCGCCGGCTCATCGGCAAGATCGCCGAGCAGGTGCACGGTGGTTGACCGGGTCCACGGTCGTGTCAGTGGGGAGAGCGGAGGGCGTCAGGGTGCGATCTCCAGCTGACGGATCCGGTCGCCGGCGAGCGTGAACCGCCAGGTCAGGTCGGCCGTGCCGCCCGGGAAGTTCCCCTCGATGCGGCCGTCGACCAGGAAGGCGTCCGCCCCGGCCGGCTCCACCCGACGCAGCTCGGTCGTGTACTCGTACCGCGACGCCGGACCCTCCTGCCAGGCCCGGATCTCCGACCGGCCGCGCCGGGTCTCGCTCTCGTCGACGACCACCGCGTCCTCGCTGAACAGGCCGACGACGCTCTCGACGTCGCGACGCCCACTCGCGTCGAAGTACTCCCGGATGACCTTGGGAACTGCCGTGTCCATGTCTCTCCCTCAGTTGCTAGATGCGCTACACAACTTACTGTAGCGCTACATGGGATACCATAGCGCTATGCCTCGTCGTGCGCTGGGCGGTAATGCCCGAGACCGCCTCCTCCTGGCCGCCGTCGAGCTGATGGACAGCTCCGGCGACCGTGACCTGTCGACCCGGGCGGTCTGCGAGCGCGCCGGGGTGCAGGCGCCGACGCTGTACCACCATTTCGGCAGCAAGCAGGGCCTGATCGACGCGGTGATCAACCACGGCTTCAGCCAGTACGTCCATTCCCCGCGGCCCTCCGGCGACAACCGGGACTCGCTGGGCGACATCCGCCAGGGCTGGGACGAGCATGTCCGGTTCGGGCTGGAGCATCCGAGCTTCTACGCCCTGCTCTACGGACGGGTCGAGCCCGGCCGGCCCTGCGCCATCACCGCGCCCGCCCACGCCATGCTGCGGGACCTGCTGGGCGCCGCCGCGCGCCAGGGACTGCTGCGGGTACCGATCGACGACGCGGCCGAGCAGCTCCTCGCCGCCAACGTCGGCGTCACCCTCAGCCTGATCACGCAACCCGAGGAGGCGCGCGACCCGGGCCTCTCGGACCGGGTTCGGGAAGCCGCGCTCGCCGGCGTCCTCGACACCACCGCGTGCGGCGAGTCCCCGGCGGCGACCCGCGCCAGCACCGCGCTGGCGCTGCGGACCATGCTGGAGCAGGATCCGACCGGGCTCACCGCCGGGGAGTACGCAATCCTCGGCGAGCTGCTGGACCGCCTCGGGCGCTCCTGAACCGTGCCGGTCCGGCCCGGAGCGGCACGGGTTGACGGCGGTACCGAGGCGTCCTGAACCGCGCCCTCAGACGCCGCGCGCGAACAGCGCCAGCCGTACCCGGTTGGGGCTGTTGGTCTTGGCCATCAGGCTGGTGATGTGGGTCTTGACCGTGGTGACGCCGATGTGGAGTCGCTCGGCGATCTCCGTGTTGGACAGGCCCTCGGCGACCAGGTCCAGCACGTCCTGCTCGCGGCTGGTCAGTCCGTCCACCGGGCGGGGGGTGCCGGCCTGGGCGTGCACCGCGCGCCGGACCAGGCGACGGAGCACGTCCGGGCTGAACGGGCTGTCGCCGGCGGCGGCCCGGCGGATGCCGTCCAGCAGTTCGGTGGGTGGCGCGTCCTTGAGCAGGAAACCGCAGGCCCCGGCGGTCAGGGCCGGGTAGAGGTGGTCGTCGTCCCCGAAGGTGGTCAGCACCAGGACCCGGGTGCCGGGACGGTCGGCGAGAATGCGGCTGGTCGCGGTGATCCCGTCGACGCCCGGCATACGCAGGTCCATGACGACCACGTCGGGGACGAGCCGGGCGGCGAGGGACACCGCGTCGCGGCCGTTGCCGGCCTCGCCGACCACCTCGATGTCCGGCTGGGCGTCGCAGAGCATGCGCAGGCCCGCGCGGATGAGCTGCTGGTCGTCGACCAGCAGGACGCGGATCACGCCGGCCCCGCCGGGCCGGAACCGGCGGTGGCCGGCAGGACGGTCCGCACCCGCCAACCCTCCGGTGTCGGACCGGCCTCCAGCCGACCGCCGAGGACCTCGACGCGCTCCCGCATTCCGGTGATGCCGTGGCCGCCGCCGGAGGGCAGCGCCACCGGAATCCGGGTTCTCCCGTCGTCCGACACCTCCCAGTGCACGTCCCCGTCGACCACGGCGACGGTGAGCCGGGCAACCGCGGCGGAGCCGGCATGCCGGGCCACGTTGGTCAGCGCCTCCTGGGTCAGCCGCAGCACCGCCAGTGCGCGTACCGCGTCGAGGGTTCCGATCGCCGGGTCGAGGTCGGCCTCCACGGTGACCCCGGCCTGACGGGCCCGGTCGACCGCCGCGCCCAGCGCTCCCGGCAGCGCCGCCGGTTCGATCGCGGTCAGCGCCGCGTCCCCGCGTACGCCGTCGGGGTGGCGCAGCACCGCGACCAGCCGGCGCAGGTCGGCCAGGGCCGCCGTCCCGGTGCCGTGCACGTCGTCGAACACCTCGCCCACCCGGGGGTCCAGGTCGGTCAGCACGTGCCGGGCCACCCCCACCCGCAGCACCATCGACGCCACGTGGTGCGCGACCACGTCGTGCAGCTCGCGGGCGATGGCGCTGCGCTCGTCGGCGCGGGCGGCGCGGCTCTCCGACTCGCGGCGGCGCTGTTCCTCGGCCGCCCGCTGCTGCGCCTGCCGGGTGACCTCCCGGGTGGTCCGGACGACCAGGCCGAGCAGCAGCGGTACGCCGACCTCCACCAGCAGCCCGAACACCCCGGACAGGAACCGGCGGAACGGGTCACCGAGGGAGTCGGTCAGGTCGACCACGGTCAGCAGCCCGGCGGCCAACCAGACGGTCCGGAGCCGGGGGTTTCGGACGGTCAGTTCGAGCAGGGCCCAACTGGCTCCCACCTGGTTGATCGTGATGTCGTCGACCACCTGGATGGTGACCGCCAGCAGCGCGGTCTGGAGCAGCAGGTTGACCAGGGGACGACGGTGGAACGACAGCCCGGCGGCGAACGCGGCCACCGCGAGGACCCACTGGGTCGGCGTGCCGTTGTCCGGCGTACCGAGGAGCAGGTACCCGACGTCGCTGAGGACGACCAGCGCCATCCGCACGAGCGACTCCCGTGCGTCGAAGAGCCGCCCCACCCAGTCCACCGGGCCAGCCTAGGCGGTGCGGTTCGGCGTCACGAGCGGTCGCCGGATGTGGCGGGCCGCCGGGCGGGGGCGGGCCACGACCACCCCGGCGGCGGTCACCGTCGCGGCCACCAGGGCCGCTGCGACGGCCAGGGTGAGCGCGTCCGGTCGCAGCAGCGGCTGCCCGCGCAGCGCCTGCCAGGTGACCAGCAGCGTGACCGCGCCGTACGCGCCACCGGCGACGACCAGCAACCGAGCCTGGGTACGCTCGTCCAGCCGGCCGGCGAACCGGCGCAGCAGGATCGCCAGCAGCGGCAGCGCCTGGAGGGCGTGCATCCCCACGAAGTGCCCGATCCGCAGGTCGCCGCCGGTGGTGCTCCACCCGACCAGCGGCAGCCCCGGCCCGCCGTCCGACACGCCCACACTGTGCGCCCCGGCGATGCCCTCGACGCCCGGTGCCTGCGTGGGCAGGGTCATCGGCACCGCCACCGCCATGCCGAGCAGGGTCAAGCCCAGCCCCAGGCCCACCGCGTACCGGCCGACCCGGTCGGCGATCCGCTGCCGCAGCACCACGACCCCGATGACCAGGTGTGCGGCGAACAGCACCATGATCGCCGCGCCCATCACACGCCACAGGACGGCGTTGACCAGGGTCGTCTCGTTGTAGTGGCTGGTGGTGCCGCGCAGCACCTGCCCGACGATCACCACCATCTCCACCACCCCCATCGCGACGACGACGGTGGCGGCCCGCTCCGCGACCCGGCTGCGGCGCGGCAGCAGGGAGAGCATCCAGGCCAGGGTGGTGCCGTACAGCACGAACGACACGGTGAACTTCAACGGCTTCAGCCAGATCGGCACACCGGTGAGGACCCGCTCGTCGGCGAGGACGCCGATCGCGCACCCGACGGCGAGCACCGCCATCGCCGAGACGAAGACCATCAGCGGGCGGTGCCAGTGTGCCGCCCGGCGCATCGTGGTTGTCATGCCTTCGAGGCTGCTGCGCCGGGCCCGCACTGTCGCCCGACCTCGGGCCCCGGTCGCGGCCGATGGTCGGAGGCGGCGTCTCCTACCCGGGTAGGAGACCGGACGGCGCGGTGGCGGGCACCACGGTTCCGGCGAGGATGTCGGTGGTGAGGTGGGCCCGGATGCCGGTGTGCGGGCTGCCGCCGAACCGGGCGACGACCGCGCGGACGTGCTGCTCCGCGGCGTCGGCGAGGCCGTCGTAGACGGCGGCGAACACCTCCCGGGCCGGCTCCCGGAGCCAGCCCGGGGGAAGGAGCTCGACCGGGAGCCGCGGATCGAGGGTGGGGAAGCGCCGGAAGGTGTCCATGACCTCCGTACGGGCCCGCACCGCCTCCGCGCCGCTGACCTGTCCGGCGCTGACCTGCGGCAGGAGTGGCCGCCAGCGCCGGAGGAAGGTCTCGTAGTGCCCGGCGATCGCCGCGATGTCCCAGGCGTCGAGGGGATCCCGGTTGGTGACGGTGTCGAGGTCGGCCTGCCGTCCCCGGAACACCGTGACGGTGCCGGTGACCTGGCCGAGTCGGGCCTGGTCCGGCGGGGTCAGTTCGTGCGGCGAGATCCACAGTCCGTCGTACAGCGGCGCGAAGCCCAGCCACCGGAGCTGTCCACGTAGGGCCCGCCGTTGGGTACCTCGCTCCTGGGGCAGCGAGAAGGCGATGAGGGTCCAGCACCCGTCCCACGGCTTCGGCACGGCGGTGGCGGTGAGGATCCACCTGCCACCGCTGGCCAGGTCGGCGGCGGCGGACCGGCTGAGCCGGTAGAAGGTGTGCCGGCCCTGTCGGCTGCCCTCCAGCACGCCCCGGCGGACCAGTCGGCTGATCGCGGCGCGGGCACCGGTCTGGCTCACCTGGGCTTCGGCGAGCAACGCGGCGATGGCCGCGGACGGCAGCCAGGCCAGGTCCCGCAGCGTGTAGTCGGCCAGCAGCGTCACCGCGAGCCCCTGCGGCGAGTTCCCGGCCTGCCGGCGGGGGAGTCGCACCGGGTGGTCACCGTCGTCGGGGAACATCTCCTCGATGTCGAAAGGGCTGCTCACAGGGGCGCTCCGGGGCCGGGTCGGGAACGGTGCATCGACTGTAGACGGCGGCACCGGCACCGGTCGGCCCACGCCTGCACATCATCGAGGCATCTCAATTGACACTTGTTTGACCGAGGGGGAGACTATTTGTCACACGACGTGCGCGGGGCCGGGCAGGGCAACCCCGATGTCGTCGGCCAGGACGTGTCAGTGCGGGGAACCGGGTGTACCCGTGCCAGGGCGCGCGGCCGATCCCCACTCGGCCGAGCCGAGCGCCTTCACGCTGAACGGCACACCCTGCGCGATCGCCTGATATCGGACGAGGCCCGAAGGAGCAGATCATGAGAACGATGGACGAGGCTCGCCCCGCCTCCGCCCCGGGACGCCGCTGGCGGTCCGGACCGGCCGTCGTCGCGGCGGTCGTCGCGACCGGCACGCTGATCGCGGTGAACGCCGTCCCCGCCGACGCGGCGTCGGTGGACACCGGCGCCTGGTACGTGGTGGTGAACCGCAACAGCGGCAAGGCGCTGGACGTGTACGACCAGGCGACCAGCGACGGCGCGCGGATCACGCAGTGGTCCCGGAACGACGGTGCCCATCAGCAGTGGAAGTTCGTGGACTCCGGGGGCGGCTACTACCGGATCGCGGCGCGGCATTCGGGCAAGGTCCTGGACGTGGCGAACTGGTCGACGGCCAACGGAGGGACGGTTCAGCAGTGGACCGACCACAACGGAGCGAACCAGCAGTGGCGGTTGGCCGACTCCGACGGCGGGCACGTCCGGTTGATCAACCGGAACAGCAACAAGGCGCTGGAGGTGCAGGGCGCCTCGACCGCCGACGGCGCGAACGTCGTGCAGTACGACGACTGGAACGGTGCCAACCAGCAGTGGCAACTCGTCCGCGTCGACGGTGGCACCCCACCCCCCACCACCCCACCTCCGGGCGGCGACGGATGTGGCAGGGCCCCGACGCTGCGCAACGGCACGCACCAGATCCAGAGCAACGGCAAGAGTCGGTCGTTCATCCTGCGGATGCCCGCCAACTACGACAACAACCACCGGTACCGGCTGATCTTCGCGTTTCACTGGCGGGGCGGGACCGCCAACGAGATCGACTCCGGCGGTACGAGTGGGCAGGCCTGGTCCTACTACGGTCAGTGGGAGCAGTCGGGCAACAACGCGATCCTGGTCGCGCCGCAGGGCCTCGGCAACGGCTGGGCCAACTCCGGTGGCGAGGACGTCACCTTCGTCGACGACATGCTCCGGCGGATCGAGGGCGACCTCTGCGTCAACCCGGCGCAGCGCTTCGCCACCGGCTTCAGTTGGGGCGGCGGCATGAGCTACGCCCTCGCCTGCGCCCGGCCGACCGTCTTCCGGGCCGTCGCGGTCATCGCCGGTGGGCAGATCAGCGGATGCAGCG
This sequence comes from Micromonospora sagamiensis, assembly GCF_014680085.1. Taxonomy (NCBI): domain Bacteria; kingdom Bacillati; phylum Actinomycetota; class Actinomycetes; order Micromonosporales; family Micromonosporaceae; genus Micromonospora; species Micromonospora sagamiensis. Next base: position 5,959,981 of record NZ_AP023438.1, read on the forward strand.
GCGGCACCCAGCCGGTCGCGTACTTCGGCCTGCACGGCATCTCGGACAACGTGCTCACTATCGCCCAGGGACGGGCGCTGCGCGACACGTTCGTCCGCAACAACGGTTGTGCCCCGCAGAACCCGCCCGAGCCGGCGGCAGGCAGCCGGACGCACGTCACCACCGCCTACTCCGGCTGCCGGGCCGGGTACCCGGTGCAGTGGGCCGCGTTCGACAACGGGCACCTGCCCGGCCCGGTCGACGGGACGTACGCCGAGAGTGGCGTCACGACCTGGACCAAGGGTGAGATCTGGCGGTTCTTCGCGCAGTTCTCCTGACGTCGGCAGACAGACCGGCGGCGGTGCCGTCCTAGTCCGGGACCTCCGGGCCCAGCAGGCGGATCTCCTCGATGTCCAGCGCCGCCTGGAGTTCCCGGAGCACGGTGTCGTCGATCGTGTTGGTGTCGCGCAGTCGGGTGATCTCGCGCCGCTTGCGGTCGAGCACCTCCAGCCGGAGCCGACGCTCGACCTCCCGCGTCCGCGCGGAGACGTGGCCCTCCCGTTCGGCCTGGATGTCGTCGAGGTGGGCCTGGTAGTCGGCGCGCACCCGGTCGACGACGTCCGGCGCCGCGTCGAGCCGCCGCGCCACCTCGGGCAGCGCGGCGAGCCCGACCCGGGTGGCGCGGAGCCGGGCGTGGTGCACCTCGTCGGCGCGGGGCTGGTCGCCGACGAGGCCGGCCCAGCGGACCACCAGCGGCAGGGTGGTGCCCTGCACCAGCATGATCAGGACGATCACCACCACCGTGCAGAAGATGACCAGGTCGCGTTGCTGGACCGGTTCGCCGGTGGCGGCGGTCAGCGGCACCGCGAGCGCCGCGGCCAGGGAGACCGCGCCCCGGAAACCGGCCCACCCGGCCGCCGTGCGGACTCGCCAGCCCACCTCCAGTTCCCGCTGGGAACGGCGGCGGTCCACGACCCGGAGGACGCCCGTGGCCAGGTGCACCCAGGCCATCCTGGTCACGGCCACCGTGACGGCCACCACCAGCGCGATGATCAGGGCCTGCCCGACCGACGTGCTGCTCTCGTCCCGCAGGGCGCGGGGGATCTGCATCCCGAGCAGGACGAACAGCCCTCCGTTGATCAGGAACGTGGTGAGGTCCCAGAACGCGTAGGCCATCACCCGCGAGGGGGCCCGGACGATCCGGGGGCCGGCGTAGGAGAGCAGCAGGCCCGCGACGACCACGGCCAGCACCCCACTGGCGTGCACCTTCTCCGCCAGCAGGAACGCGACGAACGGGGTGAGCACGCTGAGCGCGCCCTCCCGGAGCGGGTCGTCGAGGCGTCGCCGGATCAGGACGACCACGCCGCCGACCGCCAGGCCCGCCGCGACACCGCCGAGGAACGACCCGCCGATCCGGCCGACGAGTTCCCACGCGCCGGGTACGGCACCTCCGCCGAGCAGGCCGAGCGCGACGGAGAACAGCACCAGCGCGGTGCCGTCGTTGATCAGGCTCTCCGCGCGCAGGACGGTGAGGAAACGGCGGGGCATCCGCTTGGCCAGGCCGGCGACGGCTGCGGCGTCGGTGGGCGCCAGCACCGCCCCGAGCACCCAGGCCGCCGCCGGGTCGACGCCGAGCGCCTGCGCGACCAGCGACACCGTGACCATGGTGACCCCCACCAGCACGATCGCGAGGAGCGCGATGGCGGGCAGGTTCGTCCGGATCTCGCGCAGGCTGGTGGTGAGGCTCTCCCGGTAGAGGATCGCGGGGAGGAAGAGCAGCAGCACCACGTCCGGTTCGAGCACCACGTCGGACAGGGGTGGGGCGAGGGCCAGCAGCGCGCCCATGCCGATGAGCAGCACCGGCGGCGCGACCCGGTACCGCCCACCGAGGGTGGTCCCGACCAGCACGGTGGCGCCGAGCACCCCGATCAGTACGAGACCGTCCACGTCGTCCCCTCGCCCGCCGTGCCCCGCCGCGGCCACGGGCCGCTACCGCCCGTCGCCCTCGGCGGGGCCGCCGGACCCTCCCAGTCTCCGACGCGGGTCCGTCGTCGCGCCGGAAAACGGCGGACGTCGTTTCCGCACGTCGGGGCCGGTGTACCGCCGGACGGCAGCGGGACGACAGCGCGGTGACAGCGCCGGTGGGCAGCATCTCCTCCAGTCACCGGGCCCGTCCGGAACCCCGGCGGACCCCCAACCCAGGAGGCACGTCATGAACAGTGCGGCCCGTAAGACCGCCCGATCGACCCGTTCGGCCCGGATCGGCCTCGTCGTCAGCGAGCTGGAGAAGTCGGTGCCGGCCCGGACCAAGGCCGACCCGACGTCCTGCGCGCCGGGCGCGATGTACTGCGTCTGACCCGTACCGCCGATCCGCCAGAGGGCCCGGTCGTGGTGACCGAGGCTCCCCGGATCGCCGAGCAGGAACGGGCCGTGGCCGCACCGCCGTCTGTACCGGGCAACCGGGCGGCGGCGGAGCGGCCACGGCCGCCACCGGGCGGAGACGAAGGGGGAACCGGGTGAGCGACGTGTTGTGGGAGTGGGCGCCCACCGGCGGCCCGACTGCGGCGGCCGGGGTCGGCCCGACTCCGGCAGGGACACCCCGGACGGCGGCCGAAGGAGCCGAGGAGACACCCCTGCCGCCCGTCGCGCGCCGGGTGCTGGACGCGGTCCGCGCCGGCACCGCAGGGGCCCTGTTCCCACCGGTGGCCACGGCCAGCCCGGACCGCCGGTCGTTGACCGTGACCCGCCACCTCGCCGGCGTCGACGACGCGCGCTGGTTGGCCGGCGCCCTGTCCCAGCCCCGCTTCGCGCCCCTGCTGCACCTGTGGGAACTGCTCGACCGGTGGTGCCGTCGGGCCGTCGCGGAGCACCGCGACGTGCTCGCGCCGGAGCTGTTCACGGTGACCAACGCGGCCCTGTTCGGCCCGGTCAGCGCCGAGTTCTTCGTGTCCTGCGCCGCTGGCCAGGCGCGCTACACCCGGCGACTGGCGGGCCGGGAGGCCGACCGGTGCCTCCGGTTCCTGGACATCTTCCTGCGCCGGCTCCGCCGCGACCTGGGGTCCGGCTGGCCGGAGGAGAAACGGTTCGCCGGACCGGTGGTCGCGGTGCACGCCCACGGCGAGGAGACGCACAACGGCCGGCAGCGGGTCCTGCGCCTGGACCTGGCCGGCGGCGGCGCGGTGGCGTACAAGCCCCGTCCGGCCAACGGTGAGGTGCTGTTCCTGGCACCGGGCCGGCCCGGCCGGTACGGATCGGTGTTCGACCTGCTCAACCGCCTGCCGGACACCTCCGGTCCGGTCCGGCTGCCGCTGCTGCGGTGCTGGCGCGGCCGGGGCCGGGACCGTCAGGCGTACAGCTGGCAGGAGTGGATCGGCCCGCCCGCCGAGTGGGGCGTGATCCGCCGGTCCGGGCAGCGTCGCCTGCACGGTGCCCGGCTCCCGCACCGGCACGCCGGGGACTTCTGGCACCGTGCCGGCTCGCTCACCGCGGCCTGTTTCGCGTTCGGGATCACCGACCTGTTCGAGGGCAACCTGCTCACCGGCAGCCGACCGGAGGATCCCACGCCCATGCTGTATCCGGTGGACCTGGAGGTCTACTTCTTCCCGGTCCGCCGGCTGTCCGAGACCGGGCTGGTGATGGATCCGGTCAACGGCGGGCACCACCACGTCGGCATCGAACGCCAGGCCCGGTGGTGCACCATCGCCGGCCCGTTGGAGTACCTGCGCGCCGGCCCGGGGGAGGGGTTCCGGCTGTGTCGGGCGGACCGGTCCTGGACCCGGCGCGACGCCCGCTCGGTGGTGACCGACACCCGGGGCCGGGTCGGGTACGGCGCCCACCTGACCGCCTTCCTGCGCGGCATGTTCGACGTCTGGACGCTGCTGTGCACCGAGCGGGCCCGGATCAGCCGGTTCGTCCAGCGCCGCTGCCGGGACAACCTCGTCCGGGTCCTGGCCCGCCCGACCGTGGACTACCTGGACGCGGTCCGCCACCGCCGCTACTCCGGCGGCGGTGCCGACCCCCGCCCCGGCGACCCGACCATCCGGTACGGCACGGGGGAGCTGGCCCAGCTACGCGAGCTGGACGTGCCCTACTTCGTCCGGCCGGCCGCCGGTGGTCCGCTCCGGCGGCTCGGGCCACCGTCGTCGCGGCTGCGGACCCTGCCGGCCGGGACCCGGCTCGGACCGGACCGCCGCCCGTCCCCGTCCGCCGAGGTGCGCGCCGGTGCCGGACTCGACCTGGTCGGCCTCGGCGTGGCCATCCGGGACGCGGTCGAGTACGTCCACCCGGACCTGCCGGCGACCGTCCTCGACGACCGCGAGCGCGGCGTCAGCGTGCGACTCACCGACGCCCAGCGCGGCGAGGCCAGCTTCGACTGGCCCGAACTGGGCCACCGGGTCACCTACGTGTGGACCGACGAGGTGGTACGGCTCCGCCTCGACCCCCTGCCGTCCCCTCCGGTCGACGACCCGGACCCGGACGGACCGGACTGGGCCGGGGTGCGGCGGCAGCTGCTGCGCATCCACCGGCTCGACGCGGCGCTCCGGTCCCGGCTGGTGTCCGGGCCCGCCGACCCGGTGGACACGCGGCGGCTGGAGACGCTCACCGACGCCGCCGTGGACTGGCTGGACGAGGTGGTGCGGGCACACGGCTGGCCGACCCGCACCCGGGTCGGCCCGACCGCGTCCGAGGCGGCCAGCCGGCTCGTCCAGCACGCCCGGCTCCCGGTCACCCGGCACCGGGCCTACCTCCGGCTGGTCCGCGCCGCCGCCGACCGGGGTGAGGTGCCCCGGCGGCAGGTCGCGTACCTCACCGACGCGTTGCGGGTCCGCCAGGGGCGCCCGCAGGTGTTCGGCACCAAGTTCGTCAACGAGGGTGGTGTGCTCATGCCATATCCGATCGAGTCCCCGGGATCGGTCGACCAGCGGCGCAGAGAGGCCCGGCTGGAACCGCTGAGCCGGTACGCGCACCGGCTGCGCCGACGCTTCCCGCTGACCGGGGCGGAGCAGCCGTGACCGGCGACCCCTGGGCCGTCCTGGTCGACCGGCACTGGACCGTCGCCCCGGCGGTGGTGCCGGCCCCGCCGCCGCTCACCGTCGGGGAGGCGTACCGGCTGATCGCCAAGGCGAGCGTCCCGTTCCGCGCCGGCACCCGGTTCCACGTCCTGCCCGACGTCCACTTCGACACCGCCGCGGGCCGGATCCGTGCCCCCGGGCACCTGCTGCCCGGCACCGCCGACGCGGATCCGGACGCCTATCGGGAGCGGCTCGGTGCCGAACTCGCCGGGCAGGGCTGGCTGCTCGCCGTGGACCAGCCGCTGTTCGCGGACTTCGCGTCGTGGGCGCGGGTGCGGGACCGCGTCACCGCGCTCTGGCGGCGGGTCGGCTTCCCGGTCGTGCCCGTCGGGGCGGAGCTGGTCTTCGGTGACGGCGTGACCCGCGCCGACGCCCTGGCCCGGGACTCGCACCACGCGGTGCTGGCCTGGGTGCTGCGCGGTCGGCTGCGGGTCGACGCGCACGGCGGGCCGACCCTGCGGGTGGGGCCGGGGGAGGCGGGGTACTGGCCGGCCGGTCTCCGCTGGACCGAGACGGTCGCCGACGACTGCCTCGCCCTGCTGCTACGGGTCCCGGGCGACGCCCGGCTGCCGGTCGACGCGGTGCACCGCACCGTGGTCGAGCTGGCCGCCGAGAGCCCGGCGGCCGAGGACACGGTGCCGTACCTGCCGCTGCCGGATCCCGCCGGCCCGGTCGCGGTGGCCGACCCGCTGGCCCGCGCCACCACCGCCGTACGTCAGCTCAGCACCGCCACGGACCTGACCCGCACCCTGCGGGTCCGCTGGGCGGCGCGGGTCAGCGCCGGTGGCCTCGAACCGGTGCCGGCTCCCCGGGACCCGGCGCGGCTGGCCGCCGGGCAGTGGGTGTGCCGCACCGCCGAGGTCGTCCGGATGCCCGACGGGCGGTCCCGGTGGATCTGGGCGGCCAACGGCCACGCGTTCACCGTGCAGGGGGCGGCCGGACGGCTGCTGCGCCGGCTGCGTCCCGACGTCCCGGTCCGGGTCGACGACCTGTGCGGGACGGACGAGGACGGCCGGCCCGACGCCGGGGCGCTCGGGTTGCTGACCACCCTGCACCGGCTCCGGGCCGTCGAGGTGACCGACGGGCCGGAACCGCCGGCCGGAAAGGAGGGATGACGATGTCCGAACTCGCCGTCGAGCAGGCCGGGTTGGACTGGTCGACGTTCGTGTCGACCTACTGGGACCGGCGGCCGGTGCTGTACCGGGCGCTGCCGGAGCCACCGTTCACGCCGGCCGACACGTTCCACGCCGCCGTCCGGGCAGCGGGGCCGGCCCGGGGTGGGCGGCTGTTCACCGCGAACCTCCAGTTCACCGTCGAGCGGTTGCAGCAGACCGAGCCGGCCGACCGGTTGCCGACCGGGGACGACGGGTCGTTCGACGGCTACCAGCGGCGCGTCGCCGACCTGCTTGACGGCCGCCGGTACGCCCTGATCATGAACTGCTTCCACGCCTTCGACTTCCCGCTGTGGGACCGGCAACGGGTCTTCTTCGCCGAACTGTGGCGACGGGTCGGGGTGCCCTACGTCAGCGCGATCACCACCCTGTTCCACGGCACGTACGAACACAGCCCGGTGGGCGTGCACCGGGACCGCTACGCGACGTTCATGTACGTACTGCGCGGTCGGAAGCGGATGCGGTTCTGGGCCCGACGGCCGTGGCACGACCCGGTGACGACGGTCCTGGACTACCAGCCGTACCTGGCGGACTCGTTCGCCGTCGAGGTGGGCCCCGGCGACCTGCTGTACTGGCCGGCCAGCTACTACCACGTCGGGGAGAGTGCCGGTGTCGAGCCGGCCACCAGCGTCAACGTCGGCGTACCCCGGGAGGTTTCCGGCGCGGTCGCGGTGCCGGACCTGTTCGGCGACCTCGACCCCCTGCGGGTCGGTGACCCGACCGCCGCCGTCGACCAGCTCGACCCGGTCGTCGCCGGGGTGTTCGCCCCCGGTCCGGGACCGGACGGGCGGCTGCCCGCCGGGCTGCCGGCCGCCCTGCGCCAGGCGACCGACGGGTTGCGCGCCTCCGCCCGGGACGGCCGGCTGCGCGACCGGGGCACCGAGCTGTCCCTGCGGCTGTGGACCGCCGGCGGGTTCCGACCGGCCCCGCCGCCGGCCCCGACGACCCCGCTCGACGACGACACGCGGCTGCGGGTACGCCCCGAGTCCCCGCCGCGCTGGGCGCCCGCCAGGGCCGGAACGATGATCGGCGCGAACGGTCACACCACGCGGACCGCCCTCCGACCAGCCGGTGTACGGCGGCTGCTGGTCGCCCTGGCGGACGGCCCGCCGGCCCGCGTCGGTGACCTCGTCGACGACGTCGACGCGCCCCGGAAGGACGTCCGCGACCTGCTGGAGCTGCTGGTGGGCTTCCGTGCCCTCCAGGTCGCCGCACCCGGTGCCCGGGACGGCCGGTGACGCCACCGCCCCGGGAACCCGTGACGGTGGCGGTCGTCGGCGCCGGGCCGCGCGCGGTCGGGCTGCTGGAACGCCTCGCCGCCAACCGGGCGGAACTGCTCGGCACCCGCCCGCTCGACGTCCACCTGGTCGACCCCTACCCGCCCGGCCCGGGACGGATCTGGCGGACCGGCCAGTCCCCACTGCTCACCCTGAACACCGCGGCCGGGAACGTCACCCTGTTCACCGACGGGAGCGTGACCTGCGACGGCCCGCCCCACCCCGGGCCGACCCTGGCCGAGTGGGCGCGGGTGCTGGCCACGAGCTTCCCCAGCCGGGACACCCAGGGCCGCTACCTGGAGTGGTGCTACCGGCAGGCGGTCGACCGGCTCGGCCCGGACGCCCGGGTGCGGTCGCACCGCACCCGCGCCCGCGCGCTGCACGGCGACCGGATCGGCCGGCAGCGGCTGTACCTGGACGGACGGGCCGAGCCCCTGCCCGCCGACGTGGTGGTCCTCGCCCTCGGGCACCTCGACGCCGTACCCGACGCCGAGCAGGTCGTGCTGGGCGACGTCGCCGCCCGGCACGACCTGACCTACCTGCCGCCGGGCAGTCCCGCCGAGGCCGACCTCTCCGTGCTGCGGCCCGGCGAGCCGGTCCTGGTCCGGGGCCTCGGACTCACCTTCCTCGACCTGATGCTGCTGGTCACCGAGGGGCGTGGTGGCGAGTTCCGCACCGACCGGTCCGGCAGGCTGCGCTACCAGGCGACCGGCCGCGAGCCGCGCCTGCTGGTGGGCTCCCGGCGCGGCATGCCCCACCTGGCGAAGTTCGGCTATCCGCCGGCCGGCACGCCGCCCCCGCTGCCCCGGTTCCTCGACGCCGCCGCGCTGGCGGTCGGAACCAGACCGCTGCACTTCCGGCAGGCGGTGTGGCCGTTGCTGGCCAAGGAGATCGGCTGGGGCTACTACCACCGGCTCTTCACCGACCACCCGGACCGTACCGCCCTGGGCCTACCCGAGTTCGCCAAGCGGTACGCCACCCTCGACTGGTACTCCCCGCAGCGGGTGGCACTGCTCCGCCGGGCTGTGCCGGACCGCCGCGACGCGCTGGACACCGACCGGCTCGACCGGCCGCTGCGCGGGGTGCGGTGCCGGACGCTGGCCGACCTCCAGCCGTACGTGCGGCACCGGCTCGGCCACGCGGCCCGCCGTCGCGCCGACCCCCGGCACAGCGCCGACCTCGGCGCGCTGGCCGCCGTGGTGTCCGCCTGGGGGCAGGTGGACGCGCTCGCCTCGGCGGGCCGGCTCACCGCCGGGTCGGTCCGTGCCGACGTGCACGGCTGGCTGCCCGGCTTCTTCAGCCATCTCGCCGGTGGGCCACCGGGGTACCGGCTCGACCAGCTCCGGGCCCTGGCCGCCGCCCGGGTGGTCTCGTTCCTCGGCGAAGACACCTGGGTGCGTCCGGACCGGGCCGGTCGGGCCTTCCGGGCCGGCAGCGCCAGCCTGGCCGAGACGGTCACCGCGCGGGCCCTGGTCGAGGCGCGGCTGCCGACACCGACGCCGGACCGGCTCACCGACCCGCTGCTGCGTTCCCTGTACGCCGCCGGGGACCTGGTGGCCGAGGTCCGGGACTGCGGCGGGGAACCGGTCCCGACCGGGCGGCTGCGGGTACGAGCAGCGGACGCCCGGATCATCGACCACACCGGTGACCCGCACCCGTGCCGGTTCGCCCTCGGCCCGTACACCGACGCGGGGCACGCCATGGCGTTCGCCCCGCCCCGGGTGAACGCCCCGACCTTCCGGCAGAACGACGCGGCCGCCCGGGCGATCCTGCGTCACCTGGCGTCCCGGCACTGCTGACCGGAGTCGCCCGCTCCCGCGTCCGGAGTCGCCCGCTCCCGCCTGAGGTGCCTGCAGGGGCCCCCTCCTCCTCAAAAAGCGGTAACAGGGGTCCCCTGCTACCAGCGGGGCGGGGCGCCGGACCGAGCCGCGCCTGCCGGCGGGCGTCGACGCCACCGGCCTCCACCCCGATCGGGGTGGAGGCCGGTGTCCGGCGGTCGGCCGTCACATGGTGATGCAGTCCCGGCCCTGCAGGGTCGGCCCGGGGGTCCACAGCTCGCCGCAGGTCAGCGAGCCCGGCGGTGCGTACCAGGAGCCGGGCCGCCAGTCGAACATGATGAACCCGTTCGGGTTGACCGTGCCCCGCTGACTGCGGTAGTCGACCCCGGCCGGTCCGTTGAAGACGTGTGCGTCCACGTTGTACAGGGTGTGGCCGCAGATGTTCTGGACCATGACCCAGTACACCGTCTGGCCGCTGCGGCCCACCGTGGTCCGTACGCAGCCGTTGTCGAGCACCTGGGCCGGGTTGTCCGACCCGGCGTCGGTCCTCGGAGCGGCACCGGCCGGGGCGGCGACGAGGGCGAGCGCGAGTGCGGCGACGAGGCCCGCGAACGCCGTCCTGAGCGGTCTGAACATGCTTCCTCCTTCGGTTGCGGGCGGCTGCCCGACGCCAGGGACGCTATGGACGGCCGCTGTCGGTCCGGTGTCGCCGTGATGTCACGGGCCTGTCGGAGGGTCGTGCTACGGTCACGTTCGGTCGATGAGATGGGGCGTTTCGGGCAGCGCGGCGGCCCCGTCCCGGCCGGACGGCACCAGGACCAGGGGGCGGGGCGCAGGCGGACACGTCACGGACGAGCCGGGCAGCCGGAAGCGGAGACACCTCGGACGGGAGCGGTCAGTGGACTGGGACTTCGCGGTGCTGGGCACGTTGCGCGTCAGCCACCTCGACCGGACGGTTCCCGTCCCGGCCAACCGGCAGCGGGCGTTGCTGGCCACGCTGCTGCTCAACCGCGGCGAGACGGTCAGCGTGCCGGCGCTGGTGGACCGGATCTGGGGCGAGCGGGTGCCGGAGAACGCCAAGGCCTCGCTGCACTCCCTGGTCCGTCGACTGCGCCGGACCCTCACCGTCGGCGCCGGCCGCGACGAGCTGATCGAGACCAGGGCCAACGGCTACGTCGTCACCGTGCCACCGGAGCGGATCGACCTCGGGCGGTTCGACGCGCTCCGGGCCGCCGCGTCCAGCAGCGACGATCCCGGGCGCCGGGCTGAGTTGCTACGCGCGGCGCTGGCCCTGTGGCGCGGCGAGCCGCTGGCCGACGTCGACTCGGAGGTGCTGCACCGGCAGGACGTGCCGGCCCTGACCGAGCGGTGGGCCCAGGCGACGGAGGAGTACTTCGACGCCGAGCTGGCCCGGGGCAACCACACCGAGATCATCCCGGAGCTGCGCCGGGCGACCCGGCGCAGCCCGTTGCGCGAGCGCCTGTGGGCGCAGCTCATGCTCGCCCTGTACCGCAGCGACCGGCAGGCGGAGGCGCTCGACTCCTACCGGGCGCTGGCGGCGACCCTCGCCGAGGAACTCGGCCTCGATCCGGGTCCGGCCCTTGTGGACCTGCGCACCCGCATCCTGCGGGCCGACCCGGCGCTGCGCTGGCGACCACCGTCCGGCGGCCCGGCCCCGGTGACCGCTCCGGCCTCCGTCGCCCCCGCTTCCGTGCCTCCCGCCCCCGTGACCCCCACGGCGCCGATGTTCCAGCTACCGGCCGACCCCGGTGAGCTGTACGGCCGCGGCGGCACGGTGGACCGCATGCGCCAGTTCGTCGCGGACGCGGCGGCGACGGGCCGACTGCCGCTGCTGGCCGTCTCCGGCGCGCCCGGGGTCGGCAAGACCGCGCTGGCGATCCACGTCGGACACCGGATGCGCGACCTGTTCCCGGACGGCCAGTGGTACGTCCGGCTGCGCGGACAGCAGCCCGACCCGGCTCGGCCGGCGGAGGTGCTGGCCGAGATGCTCACCTACACCGGTGTCCGGGGTGCTGCCGTCCCCGGTGCCCCGGATGCCCGCGCCGCCGCCCTGCGTGCCGCGCTCGCCGGACGGCGGGTGCTCGTCGTCCTGGACGACGCCGCGTCTGCGGAGCAGGTCGAGCCGCTCCTGCCCGGCACGGCGAGCTGCGCGGTGATCGTGACCAGTCGCAACACCCTCGACGGGCTGGTGGCCCTGCACGGTGGTCGGGCGGTCAACCTCGACCCGCTCACCCCGACCGACGCCGTCGACCTGCTGCTGGCGATCTTCCGGGAGCACCGGATCGACGTCGCCCGGGAGACCGTCGAGGAACTCGCCCGCCTCTGCGGTCATGTGCCCCTCGCGCTGCGTATCGCCGGGGCCAACCTGGCCACCGGCAGCCCGGCCGACGCGGCCGACTACGTCCGCCGGCTGCGTGACGGGGACCGGCTCGACGGCCTGTCGGTGCCCGGCGACCCCCGGGTCGCGCTGCGGGCGGCGATCACACCGTCCTACCGCCGTCTCGGCGAGCGGGAACGGCTCGCGTTGCGGCTCCTGGCGATCTCTCCGGCCGACTGCTTCACCCTGGCCGACCTGACTGCCCTGCTGGACGTGTCCCCGACCGAGGCGGACGCGGTGCTGCGGACGCTGACCGCGTCGCACCTGGTGCGTCCCAGCCACCCCGACCGGTTCGTCATCCACGACCTGATCCGCCTGTACGCGGCGGAGCTGTCCGACCGCGAGGACCCGGCCGACCAGCGCGCCGCCGCCCTGACCCGGCTGTTCACCCGCTACCTGGTCACCGCCGACCGGTTGGCCCGCCGGCACCACCCCCGGATGGCCTTCCTGCCCTGGCCGGAGGGGCTACCACCGGTCGCCGAGGTCCCGGACGCTCCCGAGTCGCCGCAGTGGTTCTGTTTCGAGTACGCCAACATCCTGGCCGCGATCCGGCACGCCGCCCGGTACGGCCCGCCCCGCTTCGCCTGGCACCTGGCCGACCGGATGCGCGGCTACCTCCAGGAGAACGGGGCGCACGGCGAGTGGCGGGTGAGCGCCGAAGCGGGCCTGGCCCAGGCCCGCCAGGAGGGCGACGACGAGGGCATCGCGGCCATGGAGTCGAGCTTGGCGACGCTGAGCGCCAGCCGTGCCGACTACGCCGACGCGCGCCGCCGCTACTCGACCGCGCTGGCCGTCCAGGTGCGGCGGGGCAACCGGGCGGGACAGGCCGCCATCCTCAACAACCTGGGCATCGTGCACCGGGAGGAGGGCGACCTCGCCGGGGCCGGCGACTGCTACGCCGACGCGTTGCGGATCTACCACGACCTGGGCAACCGCCACGCCGAGCTGAGCACCCTCAGCAATCTCGGGGTGGTCCAGCTGGAACTGGACCAGGTGTCCGCGGCGATCCGGTCCCAGCAGACCGCGTTGGTCGGCTTCCAGGCGATCAGCGCCGGCCGGCCGACCAACGACGTGGCCAACGTGCTGCACAACCTCGCCGTCGGGCTCCGTGCCCTGGGCCGTCCGAGCCTGGCGGTGGTCCACCTGACGCGGGCGGTGGCGATCCGGCGGCAGCTCGACAACCCGTACGGGATGGCGAACGACCTCGACCAGCTCGCCGGCGCCTACGTCGACCTCGGCTACCACGCCAAGGCCCTCCGCCTGGTCGAGGAGTGCCTGGCCATCGCCCGACGGATCGGGCGCCGCCGGGTCGAGGCGGAGGCCCTGACCACCCTCGGCACTGTCGAGCTCGGGATGCGCGGTCCGGCGGCGGCGATCGCCCGTCACCAGGAGGCCCTGCGACTCAGCCAGGAGATCCGGTACCGCCGGGGCGAGATCTGTGCCCACACCGGCCTGGCGGTGGCCTACCAGGCGGCGGACCGGACCGTACGGTCGCACCGGCACTGCGACCTCGCCGCGCAGCTCGCCCGGGACGCCCAGCACCACCTGCTGGCCCGCCAGGCGCGGGAGGCGCTCGGCTGCGTCGAGGAGGACGGGACCCTGTCGGAGGCTTGCTGACCCGACGTTAAGTATTGACAAAGTTTGTTTCCAGTTGCAGCCTGTGAGAGCGCTCTCTCAATCGTTTCCCCCACGTCTGAGGTGGTCCTATGAGCGTTCGACGACACCTGTTCGCCATCGTCTCCGCCCTCCTCGTCACCGTGGCGGCGACCATCTACGCGACGCCCGCGCAGGCGGTCGGGCCAGCGCTGCTGCCCGTCACGGTCACCAACAGCACCGGCCGGGGCGAGGCGGTGCACCTGTACGTCATCGGCACCCAGCTCTCCAGCGGCCGGCTCGGCTACGTCACCGCGGGCGGCACGTTCGTACCGTGGACCGGCGGCCAGATCCCCCCGTCCCCGGCGCCGGACGCCTCGATCCCGGGCCCCGGCAACGGGGGCCGCACCACCATCCAGTTCCCGCGCGGCTTCTCCGGACGGGTCTACTTCTCCTTCGGCGAGAAGCTGAAGTTCTTCCTCACCCCGGACGGCCTGGTGCAACCCGCCCCCTGGGCGGCCGGCGACGCGAACCGGGACATCCTGTTCGACTGGAGCGAGTTCACCTACAACGACGCCGGGCTCTGGTTGAACAGCTCCCAGGTGGACATGTTCGCCGTGCCGCACGCGGTCACCGTCACCGGCGCCAGTGGCGTCACCAAGCGGACCGGTGACGTCGTCGCGGGTGGCCGCGCCGCCGTCATCGACGGGATCCGGGCGCAGGCCGGCTGGGGGAACTCCGTGTACACCCGGTCGGACGGCACCGTGCTGCGGGTCCTGGCCCCGGGCAAGGCCGCGGGTGCCGGCCTGTTCAGCCCCACCTACCTGGACTCGTACATCGCGGCGGCGTGGAACGCCTACACCACGAAGACGTTGACCGTGGTGCCCTTCGGCGACCAGCCGACCGTCCGCTACTTCGGCCGGACCTCGGGCACCACGATGACCTTCACCAACGGCGCCGGCCAGGTGGTGGCCTCCTTCCAGCGGCCCTCGTCGGCCAGCGTCTGGGGCTGCGACGGCCAGCTGCACGCCCCCAACGACCAGGTCGTCGGCCCGATCGCCCGGACGCTCTGCGCGGCCCTCAACCGGGGGACCCTCGGCACCATCGACACCCAGCCCAGTCTCAACCCGGCCGAGTTCTACCGCAGCAACCCCACCAACCAGTACGCCCGGCTGATCCACGCCAACATGGTCGACGGCAAGGCGTACGCGTTCGCCTTCGACGACGTCGGCGGCTTCGAGTCCCTGGTGCACGACGGCGACCCGCGCGCCGCCGGCCTGGTCCTCAGCCCGTTCGGCGGGGGCGGTGGCACGCCGCCCACCGGCGTGCCGCTGGTGAGCAACTGGAACAACAAGTGCATCGACGTGCCCAGCTCGAACTTCGTCGACCGCGCGCCGCTACAGATGTGGACCTGCAACGGCACCAACGCCCAGAAGTGGACGCTCAGCGGCGGGGCGGTGCGGAGCCAGAACAACAAGTGCATCGACGTCGACGGCGGCGCGACCGGCAACGGCGCGGTCATCCAGCTCTACACCTGCAACGGCACCGGGGCGCAGCAGTTCACCCTCACCGCCACCGGTGACCTGGTCAACCTTCAGGCCAACAGGTGCGTGGACATCAAGGACTGGAACAGCGGCGACGGCGCGCGGTTGCAGCTCTGGGACTGCGCCGGCACCGCCAACCAGAAGTGGCGCACCGGCTGATCCACCGTCCGTGCCCGACACCCCGATCCGCTCCTGCCGGCGGCGGGTTCCCACCCGCCGCCGGACACCTCCGAACCCCTGCTCGAAAGGACATCGATGAAACCATTCGTCGCCCTGCTCGCGGCCGGCCTGGCCGCCGTCGGGCTGGTCGGGCCCGCCGCCGCGTCCCCCGCCGATCCGGACCGGACCGGTCGGGCCGGGGCCTCCCAGGCCGACGCGGCCGACCTGCCGCCCGGCATGGCCGAGGCGATGCGCCGGGACCTCGGCCTGACCGACCGGCAGCTCGCCGACCGGTTGCGGGTCGAGGCCGCCGCCGCCCGGATCGACCAGCGGCTGCGCACCGCGTTGGGCGGGCGGTACGCCGGCTCCTGGCTGGCCGCCGGGAACCGGCTCACGGTGGGGGTCACCGACGACTCCGTCATGGACACTGTCCGGGCCGAAGGGGCCGAACCCCGACTCGTTCCCCGAAGCCTGGCCGCGCTCACCGCCGCCCAGACCACCCTCGACCGGTACGCCGCCGGCCACCGCCCGGCCAGCGCGGTACGGGGCTGGTACACCGATGTCACCGACAACAGCCTCGTGGTGACGGTCGCCCCCGGCGCCACCGCGTCGGCCCGTGCCTTCGTGGCGCGCAGCGGGGTGGCCGCCGACCTCGTCCGTTACGTCGTCGCACCGGAGGCACCCCGCCCGCTGTACGACATCCGGGGCGGCGACCAGTACGTGATCAACGGGAACACGCTCTGTTCGGTGGGCTTCGCCGTCGCGGGCGGCTTCGTGACCGCCGGCCACTGCGGTGGCACCGGAAGCCCCACCCTCGGTTACAACAACGTGTCCCAGGGCACCTTCGCCGGCTCGTCGTTCCCGGGCAACGACTACGGCTGGGTCCGCACCAACGGCAGCTGGACGCCCCGTCCGTGGGTCAACAACTACGCCGGTGGCAGCGTGTCGGTTGCCGGCTCCGCGGAGGCCGTGATCGGCAGCGGGGTGTGCCGTTCCGGCCGGACGACCGGCTGGCGCTGCGGCACGCTGCTCGGCCGCAACGAGACGGTCAACTATCCGCAGGGCGCGGTGTCGGGGCTGCACCGCAGCAACGCCTGCGCCGAGGGCGGCGACTCCGGCGGCGCATGGCTCGCCGGTGACCAGGCGCAGGGCGTCACGTCCGGCGGGTCGGGCAACTGCACGACCGGCGGGACGACGTGGTTCCAGCCGGTCAACGAGATCCTCGGCGTCTACGGCCTGTCGCTGGTCACGACCGGTGGCGGGGGACCGGGCACCCGGATCATCAGCAACTGGAACAACAAGTGCATCGACGTGCCCAACTCGAACTTCTCCGACGGCGTACCGCTCCAGACCTGGAACTGCAACGGCACGCTGGCGCAGAGCTGGACCTTCACCGGTGGCACGTTGCGCACCCAGAACAACAAGTGCATGGACGTCGCCTGGGGCTCCCGGGAGAACGGCGCGGTCATCCAGATCGCCAACTGCAGCGGCAATCCGGCCCAGCAGTTCGTCCTCTCCGCCGCCGGTGACCTGGTGAACCCGCAGGCCAACAAGTGCGTGGACATCAAGGACTGGAACAGCGGCGACGGCGCGCGGTTGCAGCTCTGGGAGTGCGCCGGCACGGCCAACCAGAAGTGGCGCACCGGCTGACCCTCGCTGGGCCCGCCACCTGGCGACCCCGGACCGGCCGGACCGTGCACGAGCGGTCCGGCCGGTCCGCGCCGTCGAGCGGACGGGATGTCGGGGATGCCGGCCGGGGTGTGGCCCGTGCCCTTCTCAGGCACCTGGTGGTGGCAGGAGGAGCACGTCCCCACCGTTCGGCCGCGCGGCGGTCGGTCGCCGCTGAGGAGGATGAGTACCTACGTCAGCCACTCGCGCAGCCGGGCGATGTCGGCTCCCTCGCTCTCCATCCGTTGCCGGTCGGCGTCGGTCAGCTCGATCGCCCGTAGCTGGGCGACCCACTCCTCGGCCCGGTCGGGCTCGTCGAGGGCGACCGCCAGTTCGGCCAGGGCAACCAGGGCCAGGGCGCGCTCGACCGGCGGAGCCGTGTCGCCGTGCCGGCGCAGCGCCAGGGTGAGCGTCCGTACCGCCGCCCGGTCGTCGTTCTTGAACTCCCGGAGGATGCGCGCGTTGTCGAGCGCCCGGGCGATGCCCTTCAGCTTCTTCGACCCGCCGTACTCCAGCTCCTTCTCCTCGTCCCGCTGGATGAAGATGATCGAGTTGCCCGAGGGGTCGACGAGCGTGAACCGGCTCGCGCCGGGTCGGTAGCGGGTGATGCGGGGGAGGCCCCGGGCCAGTACCTTGCCGTACGTCGCGCGCATCGCCTCGGTGAACGTTGCGTGGTACGGCGCGACGGCGTCGACCATCACCAGGCATCCGCCGCCGTTCTCCCGGCTCGGCTCCAGGTGGGCGGGCGCGGCCCCGTAGTGCAGCTCGAACCCGCTCCAGGCGAAGGCGAGGTAGAGGTAGGGGCGGGTCTGCTCGTAGGTGGTCCGGAAGCCGAGCGCCTGGTAGAAGGCGAGTGTCTCCTCGGCGGACACGCAGGGCAGCAGTGGCACGGTGGTCTCGTTCGGGCGTACCTCGAGATCGGTCACGCCGGCCATTGTGCCGAAGGGACGGGCCCGGCCGCCTATGGAAATCCGCTGTGGTCAGTCCGGCCGCAGCTCGGGGTACTGCCTGCGCTCCCACGTGTTCATCGCGTGGATCCTCTTGAGACCCAGCCCCTCGCAGATCGGGCAGATCCGCCTGGTGAAGCAGAGGTTGCACCGCCGTTGGCGTCGGCCGTCCTCCAGCGTGAAGCCGCGTCCCAGGCAGCCGGGGCACCAGCCGAGGCCGTCGCACTCGTAGCAGAGCAGCGCCCCGGCGGGCAGGGTCCCGGCGGTGACGACCGGCTCGGGCGGGACGAACCCGACCGGCTCGTGGAGCAGGACGTGCGGAGTCTCGCCACCGATGCCGAAGCCGTCCCCGTGAGGGCTGACTCCCTGCTCCCGGTGGATGGCGTACAGGGTGATCACGAATCCGTCGCGGCGGGCGACGGCACGGGTCTCGGCCGGGCTGGTGTCGTTCTCGACGCTCCAGCCGAGCGCGGCGAGCAGGCCACCGCCGTACTGGACGGCGTGCGCGGCGGACGGCTGCTCCCTCGCGACCAGGCTCAGAGTGGCCTTGTAGGCGTGCCGCAGCGGCTCCCGCCAGTCGAGGATGGCCGGTTCCGGCAGCATGGTGATGTCCGGGCGCTGGCCCGGTTCGATGGCCCTGGCCAGGGACAGCATGCGTTCGCGGAGGAAGCGGGCGGCGTTCTCCAACTCCTCGCGCGTCCCAGGGATCTCGGGCATCGTCGCCGCCTTCCGCCGCCGCACGACCGGGAGTGCGCGCCACCCGGCGCGCCCGCGTCCGAGGATAGTCCCGTCATCGACCGGCATCGTCGTGCGGACGTCGCCGGGAACCCCACGACGACGGCGGCCCGCCGGTGCGGTCGCGACTCGCGACCACACCGGCGGGCCGGTTCAGCTCCGTTCCTCGGTCACAGCCCGGCGCACTGGCCGGAGCGGGGTCCGCTGACCGTGTTGGCCACTCCGTCGTTCACCGGTGCGGGTTCGTTGCCCACGCAGCGCAGCGGTCCCTCGATCCGGTTGCCGGAGACCACGATCGGGGTGTCTCCGGTGCGGTTGTCGACCAGGCTGACCGGGCCGGTCACCCGCGTCCCGCTGATCGCGACGCGGCCGGTGCCGGCGGTGACCGAGACCGGGCCGTCGATCCTGCTGCCGACCAGCTCCACCACGCCGGCTCCGGTTGCGGTCACCGGACCCGAGACGGTGGCCTCGAGCGCGATCAGCCCGGCACCCCCGCCGACGCTCACCGGGCCGAACACCGTGGCACCCGGCGCGAGGCAGGTCACCGTGCCGGCCTGCACCGACCCCCGGTACTCGCCCTTGATCACCCGGTCGCAGGTCTGGTCGGTGACCTCCATCGTCACCGGGAGCGTCACCAGGGGCGTGGTCGCGTCGTCGCTGGTGACGCAGAGCTGGGCCCGGTACGTGCCGGCGGCCAGCCCGGTGCTGTCCAGCGAGACCGTCACCTCGCTGCCGCGGCCGGCGCCGGTGCCCGCCGAGGAACGGTCGACCGACAGCCACGGCACCTCGTCCGGGGTCACGCACGGTTGCAGGTCCGGCAGCCGGACGTGGCTGACGAAGCGGGCCGCGCCCTTGTCGTTCTCGACCTCGACCAGCCGGCCGCTCCGGTCGATCTCGTGCACCCCGCGCGAGCTGGTGACCAGGATGTTGCCGTTGCCGAGCGGGTGGACGCCCTGGTAGCCGGTGCCGCCGGGCGGCGTGTAGACGCCGATCAGCTTGCCGTCGCGGTCCATCTCCCACACCCCGGGGGTGGAGCCGCTGCCCCAGCTCGCCACGAGCACGTTGCCGTCTGCCTGCTCGACCATCTGGCCGGGCCAGCTCAGCCCCTCGAAGAAGCGCGGGTTGGCGCTCTTTCCGTCCTTGCTGAAGCTGTGGATGGCGTCGCTGTCACTGGCCGAGACCAGCACGTCGTCGCCGCGGAACGTGACCCCCCACGGACCCTTCAGCCCGTCCGCCCCGGGCGCGATGAACGTGCCGAGGTACCGGCCGTCGGCGTCGAACTCGACCACCGAGTGGGCGTTGCCCTGGCTGGCGACCGTCACCAGGACGGTGCCGCGCGGGGAGATGGTCATCCCCCGGGTGTTGCCCATCACCGTCGGGTCGCCCACCCCGCCGGCCGGGGCGAAGACCCGGTGGAAGGTGCCGTCCAGGCCGTGCTCGGTGACCACCGAGCGCACCTGGTCGGACATGAGGAACCCGGTGCCGTCCGGCTTGGCGACGATCTGGAACGGCGTGTACAGGCTGCTCGACGGGTCGTAGGACACGTGTGGCACGAACTGCGGGTCGATCAGTTTCCCGGAGTGCGGGTCGAAGGCCATCACCCCACGGGTCGCGCTACCCGAGTTCGGGATCAGCAGGACCCCGTCGCGCAGGAGCTTGACCCGCTGCTCGTCCGGACCGGCGTCCGGGTCGTCGAGCCGCCAGTCGAGTACGCCGTGGCCGGCGTTGCGCACCGTGAACGACCGCGTGGTGACCAGCCCGGCGGGCTGCCGGGAGGCCAGCGAGCGGGGTGCCACCTCGATCTCCGGCACCGGCACGACCGACAGTTCCAGGGCGATCGGCACGGATGGCCGTTTCGGGTCGTTGCTGGCCAGGCAGAGGTCGGCCCGGAAGTCACCGCCGTCGTCCAGCCCTGTCGAGTCGAGCGTGATCTCGATCTGCTGGCTGCCGAACGCGGCCAGCGTCCCCTGGGCCGGGGTCACCTTCGCCCAGGACGGCCAGGCGCAGCCGGCACCGTCGCCGGTGGCGCGCCAGGTGAGCGTGGCACCGCCGGCGTTGCCCACCGTGACGGTGTGCCGCTCCGTCCGCGCCACGTCCATGCTGCTGCGCAGCGTGGTCGGGTTGACGGTCAGCTCCGGCGCGGCGGGCCGGACGGCGACCGGGAGGTGCGCGTCGGCGATCTCCGGCCCGCCCGCGCCGTGCGTGGCGTCGGTAGTCAGCTCGATCGCGCCGAAGAGCCACCCGCCACGCGGCGTCCCGGTGACGTCCACGGTGACGGTCAGCTCCTGACGGGCACCGGCGGCCAGGGTGAACCGGGACGGGGTGACCGTGACCGTGGCACCCGGAGCGGCCTGCGCCGTCGCCTGCCAGGTGGCGGATACGCCGGCCACGCTGGACACGGTACGGGTGAAGGTGCACACCGTCAGGCAGTGGTGCTCGACGACGGCCGGCAGGTTCAGCGTCTGCGGCTCGCCGCCCGCCCCGGGGTCGGCCGCGGCGAAGTTCTCGGCGGTCTCGTCGAGCACGAGACCCGTCCGGGCGGCCTGGCCCAGGTTGATCCGCCCGGAGCCCATGTCGAACGGGTCGGCCGGGGTGACGCCGTCCTCCTTGACCACCCCGTCCCGGTCGGCGGTGACGGCGAGCGCGGAGCGGATTCGGGTCGGCGACCAGTCCGGGTGCAGCGCCGCCAGCAGCGCGCCGGCACCGGCCACGTGCGGGGACGCCATCGAGGTGCCCTGCATGAACGCGTACCGGGCCGGGTCGCCGGCGGTGCCGACGGTGGCGGCGAGGATGTTGCGGCCCGGGGCGGCCACGGTGGGCGCGAGCATGTCGAACTGGCTCGGCCCCCGGGAGCTGAAGTCGGTCACCACGTCGGTCCACGCCCCGTCGCGCAGCACCTCGCTACCGGCGCCCACGCGCACGGTGACCGGCCCGGAGGCGGCAGCCAGGTGGTCGCGCAGCCGCTTGCCGTCGGCGAGGCTGACCATCACGGCGGGCAGGGCGCTGCCGGTGAGCGCGCCCATGGTGATCGGCGGCCCGCCGTACTGGGTGTGCACCACCACGCCGGTGGCACCGGCGGCGGCCGCGTTGCGGATCTTGACGGAGAAGTCGCAGCCACCCCGGGGGATCAGCGCGACCCGGCCCCGGAACACGTCCGGCGGGAACATCTGGCAACCCTGCCCGTTGTCCGGGTCGACGGTGCCGGCGTACCGGATCTCACCCTCGATGGGCGGACTCGGCGATCCGTCGCCGAGCACCGCGGCGATGCCGGTGAGCGCGGGCGGGACCGGCGTCGGACCGGTCACGTCCAGCCGGTGGGCGACGATCCGCTCGTGACTGACCGCGGCGACCGAGACGTTCCACGGCGCGGTCTTCGCCACGGTCCGCTCGGCCGGTCCGTTGTTGCCGGCGGAGGCGGAGACGAAGATCCCGGCCTGGTACGCCTCGAGGAACGCCTGGTCGACCAGATCGTTCCACGGGTCGTCCCGGCCGGAGATCGAGTAGTTCAGCACGTCCACGCCGTCGCTGATCGCCTGGTCCACCGCCGCGATGGTCGCCGAGGAGAAGCAGGACGTGGTCAGGCACACCTTGTAGGAGATGAGGTTGGCGCGGGGCGCGACCCCGGAGACGGTCAGCTCGTGGGTGTCCGCCCCGACGGTGACGCTCGCCCGGTGCCGGTTGCCGGCGGCGGTCGAGGCGGTGTGGCTGCCGTGACCGTTGTCGTCCCGGGCACTGGTGCCGGTCATCGCCCAGGCGCCGATCAGCTTGTCGTTGCAGATCGGGTCGTGGCGCGGGCTGGCCGGGTCGCAGACGCCGACGTACCGGCCCGCGCCGCGCGGGTTGGTGTGCCGGAAACCGTCGCCGTCCACCGCCGCGAACGACGGATGCCCGGGGTTCACGCCCGAGTCCAGGACCCCGACGACGACACCCTCGCCCCGGGTCGCGACCTGCTCCGGCGTCCGGCCCTCCCAGACGGCGGCCGACTGGACCAGCGCGTTGCTGGTGTCCGTCTCCAGGGTCAGGGTCGCGTCGGGGACGACCTCGGCCACCCCGGGCAGGCCGCCCAGCGCCCGGGCCTCCTCCGCGCTGACCGCGACCGCCAGGCCGTTCACCACGTTCCGGTAGCGGTGCGCGACCCGGATCGACCGCCCGAGCGTGGTCTCGATCTCGTCGACGAGCGTGTCCTGCTGCCGGGCCAGGCCCTGGGCGTACGAGGTGCTGGCCGCCGACCGGGTGTCGAGCCGGCCGGCGGGTGCGGCGGCGGCGCGGGCCGCCACCAGCGACGGCTGTTCCAGCCGTACCAGCCAGAGCCCGCTCACCGGCTGCGGCAGGGCGGGTTTCGGCTGGTCCGGTGTGTCCTGACCGCCCGGCAGCGGGGCCCGGGTGGGAACCGCGGCGGCGGGGACGGCGAGGCCGGCGAGCAGCAGCGCGCTCGCGGCCACCACCGTCATCAGGCGGGAGGGGGTCGTCCTCGGGGATGATCTTCTTCGACAGCCAGGCAGTGCCACCGTGAACTCCTCTGTCACCGTGCGGCGCGATCGATCGATGGGTCGCTGCCCGCTCGGGGCCGGGGAGAGCTCGGGCGGCTCGGCGCGATCGTGTGTCAACCTAGGTGATCATCGAGGTCACGGCAATGACCTGTGTGCATACGGGTGGGCGGGGATGCACCGGCGGGTGGCCCGGGCGACGGCGTGGAGAGCACGTCGTCACCCGGGCCGGCCCCCGGCGTTCGTCGTCGGGACGGGTGAGGCGTCA
The DNA here is from genome assembly GCF_014680085.1 of Micromonospora sagamiensis. Classification (NCBI taxonomy): domain Bacteria; kingdom Bacillati; phylum Actinomycetota; class Actinomycetes; order Micromonosporales; family Micromonosporaceae; genus Micromonospora; species Micromonospora sagamiensis. The sequence goes on from NZ_AP023438.1 coordinate 5,983,058, forward strand.
GTCGAGGGTGGAGACGCCGCCGGTGGTCGGGGTGGAGATGCGGCCGTTCTCCTTCGTGCGGACGTAGAACCGGTAGAAGGTGTTCGACACGAGGCCGGTGACGGTGTGGGTGTACCAGCCGGTGCCCGGGCCGGGGCCGACGTGCACGGTGCGGGACTCCGGGGTGAGCACCCAGTGCCCCTCGTCGTTCATCCGCCGGGCCATCCAGTCGTAGGTGATCGAGTAGCCCTCCTCGGCGGTGGAGAGGTCCGTGAAGCCGACCACGATCGCGTCCTGGCCGTCGACCATGACGGGCGTCAGGCTGAGGTTGGCCGGCGGGGTGGGCTCCACCGTGTACGTCAGGTAGTTCAGGATGCTCGAGTACGGCGCCGCCGGCTCCGTTCCGTCGGGCACGTTGACCAGGGTGATCATCATCTGGTGGGTGCCGACGGTCGAGGGCGCGGGCACGGTGATGTCGAAGCCGACGCTGGCGCCCTGCCCGGCGTGCCACAGGTTGGCGGGGTACCCGCCGACGAACGGCCCGTCCACGTTCACCCAGATGGTGACCGGTCCACCGTTGACGTCCCGGGCCCAACCCTGGACGCGGAAGCTGCCGTTGGCGAAGCCGTACGACTCGACCCGGCCGGTGGGCGACTTGTCGCTGCCCTCCGGCGGCGGCGGGTCCTCGACCGGGTTGCAGATCGGCGGTGGCGAGGGGACGTCGCAGACAGGTTCGGCGGCGGCGGGAGTCGCGACGGCGACCGTGGCGGCCAGCACCGCACCGGCGACGACGGCGAGGAAACGTCTCATGTCCGGCAGCGAACCCGCACCGTCTGGGATCCGTCTGGGAAACCGACGCCGACAGTCGGCTACCCGACTTCGCCGTCCGGTGCCCCAACCTTCCCGATCACCGACGGCGTCTCCTCTGGTCGACAGCAGACCGTCGTGATCGACCGGCCCCGTGCGGGGTGGGGATGACGGCGGAGGGAGGGAAGGACACCGGTGGGGGATACCGACGAGACCGACGTCGACCTGTGTGTACTCGGTCCGGTCGGGGCCGAGCGGGCCGGCCGGCCGGTCGCGCTCGGCGGTCGGCGGCAGCGGATGGTGCTGACGGCCCTGCTCGTCGCCCGGGGCCGGATGCTGCCCGTGGACCGGCTGCGGGAGCTGGTCTGGGGGGACCACGACCGGGTCGCCAGCCGCGCCACGCTCTACGGGTACGTCGCCGGCCTGCGCCGGGCGCTGGAGCCGGAGCACCCGGCCCGCCGGGGCGACGTGCTCGTCCACGAGGGGACCGGCTACACGCTCCGCCTGCCGCCGGGGCGGGTCGACGCGGATCGGTTCACCGCGCTGGTCGACCGGGGTGCGGCGCTGCTCGACCAGGGGCGGCCGGTCGAGGCGGCGGCCACCCTCGACGCCGGGCTGGCCCTCTGGCGGGGCCCGGCCTTCGCCGACCTCGGCGACGCGCCCTTCGTCCTGCCGGCGGTGGCCCGGCTGGAGGCGGCCCGCGCCACCGCCGTGGAGCTGCGGATCGCGGCCCTGCTCCAGGCGGGACGGCACGACACCCTGGTCGGTGAGCTGGAGGCGCTGGTCGTCGAGGAGCCCCTGCGGGAGCGGGGGTGGGAGCTGCTGGCGACCGCGCTCTACCGGGCCGGCCGGCAGGGGGACGCGCTGGCCGTACTCCGGCGGGCCCGCCGCACGCTGGCCGAGCAGCTCGGTGCGGATCCGGGGCCGGCCCTGCGGCGGATCGAGGCCGCGATCCTCCACCACGACGAGACGCTCGCACCGGCGCTCACCGCCGCCCACCCCGTCTCCACCGGGTCCGCGCGGCGCTGACCCCGCAGCCCGCGTGGTCGGGCCAGGGGTGCACCGGGCGGCGAGCAGGAGTTGGGCACCCTGGTCATGACCGCCGCACCCGGCAGGAGCCTCTTCGGCCGACGGTGGCGGGGTGCCGTGTGATACGGCCGATCGGCGGAGGGCGCGGCAGCCAGGGCCTCCCGCGACCAAGCGCCGTTCTTCCCGGTGACCACCGGTGGGCCGGGCACGCCGGCCCACCGGGTCGCCGCTACCGCACCATGGCCACGGGTTCCTCGGCCGCGATGCGCAGCGCCTCGACCAGCCGGCGGTAGAGGTCGTCGCCGGCGAGCAGCTCGGCGTGGGTGCCCTGGGCGCGGACCCGGCCGTCCTCCAGCACCACGATCCGGTCGGCGTCGAGCACCGTGGAGAGCCGGTGCGCGATGGTCACCACCGCGCCGTCGGCCGCGCGTTGCCGGACGCACTCCTGCAACGCCGCCTCGGTCAGGCCGTCGACCTGCGCGGTCGCCTCGTCGAGCAACAGCACGTCCGGGGTACGCAGGATGGCGCGGGCGAGCGCGATGCGTTGCCGCTGCCCGCCGGAGACCTCGGTCGAGGAGAGTTCGGTGTCCAGGCCGTCGGGCAGGGAGTCGATCTTCCCGTCCAGCCGGACGGCCCGCAGCACCGCCCTGATCTCGTCGTCCGTCGCGTCCGGGTGGGTGAACCGGATGTTGTCCCCGATGGTTCCCGGCACCACCGGGGTCTCCTGCTCGACGTAGGCGAGTCGCGCCCGGACCTCGTCGTGGCGGTAGCTGGCGTACGGCCGGCCGTCCAGGAGGATCTCGCCCCGCTCGGGTTCGAGGAAGCGCAGGACCAGTGAGAAGAGGGTGGTCTTGCCGGCTCCGGACGGGCCCACGATGGCGGTGTGCCCACGACGCGGGACGACCAGGTCGACGTCCCGCACCGCCGGGGGCGCGTCCGGCCCGTAGCGGGCGGTGACCCCCCGGAACACCAGCACCGGCTGGTCGGGGCCGATGGCCGGCGGCTGGGTCGGCGGGGCGTCGGCCGGACCGGTCGGCTCGGTGGGGATGGTCTCGACCTCGCGGATCCGCCCGGCCGCGGCGATACCGGCCTGCAACGCCGTGGTGTTCTGGGTCAGCTCGGTGATCGGGCCCATCAACTGGAACACGTACAGCAGGAAGGCGATCAGGCTGGAGATCTCCAGCAGGTCGCGCTGGGCCCGCCAGGCGCCGACGCCGAGGATCAGGATCACCGCGAGTTGGATGCCGGTCCAGGAGACCGTCCAGACCGAGGCGGTGACCACCGCCGACCGGACACTGTGCCGTGCGACCTGCTGGGCGTCCGCGACGAGTCGTTCGGTCACCCGTGCCTCGGCCCGGCTGGCCTTGACCGTGCGGACCGCGCGCAGCGCCCCCTCCAGCGCGCCGCCGAGCCGGCCCATGGACTCCTGCGCGGCGGCCTGCGCCGCGGCGATCCGGGGCATCAGCACGCCCATCACCGCCGCGACCACCAGCACCGCCACGATGGTGCAGCCCAGCAGGAACAGGTCGAGCACCCCCATCAGCACCAGCGTGCCGACCAGGGCGATGCCGGCGTTCACCAGCCCGACGACGCTGCCGGACGCCTCCCGGAGCAGTTGGGTGTCGGAGGTCGCCCGGGTGACCAGCTCGCCGGTGGGCCGACGGTGCAGCTCGCCCACCCGGGCCCGGAAGTAGTGCCGGACGACCGAGGCCCGCGCGTCGAGCACGACGTGTTCGGCGAGGGCCCCGAGCAGCCGCCACTGCCAGAGCCCGATCGCGGCCCCGACCACGACGAGCCCGAACAGGACGCCGATCGGACCGACCATGGACGCGCCGGTCCCGAGGGTGTCCAGCACCCACTTGGTGACCATCGGCGTGGCCAGGCCGGCGGCGTTCGCGGCGAGGCCGAGCAGCAGCCCGAGCAGCAGTGTTCGCCGGTGCGGGAGGAGGAAGGAGGTGAGCGTGCGCAATCGGGGAGCCCGGGCGGATGATTCCATCCCCTGAATGGAACATTGGTGTTCCAGATCAGTCAACCTGTATTCCGGAAAGGCATGTTGCTATCCTTGCCCCCGTGACAGAAGCGCAGGTGTCCGGCAGCCGGGCCCGGACCCGCCAGGCCATCGTCGACGCGGCGATCGAGGTGCTGGGGCGCAATCCCGCCGCGTCCCTGGGCGACATCGCCGCCGCGGCCGACGTGGGGCGGACGACCCTGCACCGTTACTTCGCCGAGCGGGCCGACCTGCTGACCGCGGTCGGTGCCGAGGCGGTCGCCCGGCTGGCCCGCGCGACCGCCCAGGCGCGTACGACCGAGGGGACCGGCGCCTCGGCCGTACGCCGGCTCTGTCAGGAGTACTTCGACCTCGGCGACCTGCTCTCGCTGATCTTCAGCGAGCCGGAACTCTGCGCCGACCCGGCCGTCGGCGGGCCCGCCGGTTGCGACCCGGAGTTCACCGCGCTGGTCGAGCGCGGCCACCGCGACGGCAGCATCGACCCGGAACTGCCGGCCGCCTGGGTGCAGAGCATCCTCTGGTCCCAGTTGTACGCCGGGTGGTCCTACCTCGCCGAGACCGGCGCCTCCCGGCACGAGGTGCTGCGCCTGATCCTGCGCACCGTCGACGGGGCGATCGGGGCCAGGGCGGCCTGACGGCGGGGGCGACCAGCGGGGGATCGGTCAGTACGGCGTCTCCCCGTCGTCCTCCAGCAGGGGCTGACGGGCGGTCCGGTGGGCGACCAGCCGGAACGACCCGGTGAACCCGCCCTCCTCGGCCTCCATGAACGTCACCATCTCGGTCTCCTCCGGATCGTGCCGGAACCGGTCGAGGTACCGGGTGCGGATGGCGTCGCTGCCCGGCAACGGTTCGGCCAGCGTGATGTCGAGCAGGCCGGTCCGGGTCAGGTGCCGGCGCCACCACTCGATCGAGTGCACCAGGTACCAGCCGCCGTCGAGCCACTGGCGGCGCAGGCCCGGTCCGAGGTCCTCGGCGGTGGAGATCTCCCGGCTGGTGCAGGCGTCGACGATGCCGAGCCGGCCGTCCGGGCGCAGGTGCCGCAGCAGCCCGGTGAGGAAACGCTGGTCGGTTCCGAAGTACCGGTAGGAGTCGAAGGCGACCGCCGCGTCGAAGAAATCGTGCGGCAGCGGCAGCGCGCGGACGTCCGCGCGTAGTGGCTGGACCAGGTCGGCGCAGCCGAACTCCTCGATCCGACGCTGGTTGGCGGAGGGGTCGACGCCGAAGTCGACCGCCCAGACCCGGACCCCGAACTCGCGCGCCAGGAAGATCGAGCTGAGGGCGTGGCCGCAGCCGAGGTCCAGGATCCGCATGCCCGGGCGCAGCTCCATCACCTGGCTCAGCGACTCCACGAAGTGCAGCACGTTCTCACCGACGGAGTGCTCCTCCGCCCAGTCCCGGTCGTAGGCGGCGGAGCGGGGGAAGGGCTCGTTCGGCATGCGCGGGAACGTAACACCGAGGAAGTTCCAACTTCTGTCTTCACGTTGACAGGGCCCCGTCCTCGGTGGACCACCAGGGCCACCCCTGCGCCGCCGTCCCGGCCGTCCCGTCGCCGGTCACCTGCGCGGGTTCCACCGAACGACCGTCCTGTTCGGACGCCACGTCAAGCCGTCCGGGACCATCGGCTCCAGATCGTCCGGAGCGCTGCGGGCGGGACGTCGCCGCGCGACGGGGCAACGCGGCGCGGACGGCTGCGGGGACACACCGGGCCGCCGGGTGTCACGCGGCCGGGCCACCGACCGGTGGTGCTGACCGGTGATTTCACCGATGCGGAGCCGGGGCTCCTGCCGAACACTGACACGTGTCGATTTAACCCCACCAGCAGGGAGAACCCGACGTGCTACCACCCACCACCCGTCCCCGTTCCGTCGTCCGTGCCGTGGCGAGGTTGACCGCGGCCGTCGTCCTGGCCGCCGGAGGCGTCCTGGCGGCGGCGTCCGGCGCGCAGGCCGCCGACAACCCGTACGAGCGTGGCCCCGCCCCGACCAGCGCCATCCTGGAGGCCAGCCGCGGCCCCTTCGCCACCGCCTCGCAGACCGTCTCCTCGTTGAGCGTCAGCGGGTTCGGCGGCGGGGTCATCTACTACCCGACCAGCACCAGCGAGGGCACCTTCGGCGCCATCGCCATCTCGCCGGGCTACACCGCCTCCTGGTCCAGCATCAGCTGGCTCGGGCCGCGGATCGCCTCGCACGGCTTCGTGGTGATCGGCATCGAGACCAACAGCATCTTCGACCAGCCGGACAGCCGGGGTCGTCAGTTGCTGGCCGCCCTGGACTACCTGGTCCAGCAGAGTTCCGTCCGCAGCCGGATCGACGGCACCCGGCTCGCCGTGGCCGGGCACTCGATGGGCGGCGGCGGAAGCCTGGAGGCCGCCGTCTCCCGTCCGTCGTTGCAGGCCGCGGTGCCGCTCGCACCGTGGAACACCGACAAGAGCTGGTCGGACGTACGGGTCCCGACGCTGATCATCGGCGGCGAGTACGACACGGTCGCCCCGGTCTCGTCGCACTCGGAGCCCTTCTACACCAGCATCCCGGCCACGTCCGAGAAGGCGTACCTGGAACTCAACGGGGAGAGCCACTTCTTCCCGCAGTCGGTCGACACCCCCACCGCCAAGCAGACGGTGGCCTGGCTGAAGCGGTTCGTCGACAACGACACCCGCTACGAGCAGTTCCTCTGCCCGGGTCCGAGTGGCCTGGACATCGAGGAGTACCGCCACACCTGCCCCAGTTCCTGACCCTGATCGGGGCGCCCCGACCGGCACGGCCGGTCGGGGCGTTCCGCCGGGTGTCGCCTCCGGCGGGCTTCCGTCCGGCCCGGCCGCGGCCTATATTGCACCGACAGTGCAACTATCGGACCGGAAGGATCTCCATGCCCGACGACACCGCCGCCCGGCTGCGTGGCCTGGTCGCCGAGCTGCTCCGGCGGCACGACCCGGCCGGTGGGCGGACCGCGTTCCTCGGTGCCCGGTTCGACGCCGGGCTGGCCTGGGTCCACCACCCGGTCGGGCTCGGCGGGCTGGACCTGCCCCGGCACCACCAGGCGGTGGTGGAGGAGGCCCTGGCCCGCGCCGGAGCGCCGGACGACCGGCCCCGGCGCAACAGCATCGGCCTCGGCATGGCCGCGCCGACCCTGGTGCGGCACGCCACCGGGGACCAGTGCCGCCGGTGGCTGCGACCGCTGTGGACCGGCGCGGAGATCTGGTGCCAGCTGTTCAGCGAACCGGACGCCGGCTCCGACCTCGCCGCCCTGACCACCCGTGCGGTCCGCGACGGTGACGACTGGGTGGTCGACGGCCAGAAGGTGTGGACCTCGATGGCCCACCGGGCGCGCTGGGGTCTCCTGCTCGCGCGGACCGACCCCGACGTCCCGAAACACCGGGGGATCACCTACTTCGTCTGCGACATGACCGCACCGGGCGTGCAGGTGCGGCCGTTGCGGCAGCTCACCGGTGAGGCGGAGTTCAACGAGGTCTTCCTCACCGGCGTCCGCCTGCCGGACACGCTGCGCCTGGGGGCCGTCGGTGACGGCTGGCGGGTGGCCCGCACCACCCTGATGAACGAGCGGGTCGCGATCGGTGGTCGTCCGCTGCCCCGCGAGGGCGGCATGATCGGGCTGCTGGCGCGCAGCTGGCGCGAGCGACCCGAGCTGCGTACCGGCGGCCTGCACGCGGAGGTCCTGGGCGCGTGGGTCCGGGCCGAGGCCGCCCGGTTGACCGCCCTGCGGCTGCGCCAGCAGCTCGCCGCCGGTGAACCGGGCCCCGAGGGGTCGGCGGTGAAGCTGTCCTTCGCCGAGCTGGCCCAGCGGATCAGCGCGTTGGAGCTGGACCTGCTGGGCCAGGAGGGACTGCGGTACGACGACTGGACGATGCGCCGCCCGGAGGAACCGGACCTGCTCGGCCGCACGGCGGCCTACCGCTACCTGCGGGCCCGGGGGAACTCCATCGAGGGCGGGACGTCGGAGATCCTGCGCACCATCATCGCCGAGCGGGTGCTCGGCCTGCCGGCCGAGCCCCGGGTGGACCGATGACCGACCTGCTCTACGACGACGTCGAGGAGGCACTGCGGGACAGCGTGCGGGCCCTGCTGGCCGCGCACGCCCCGTGGCAGCGGACCCTGGCCGGGGTCGACGGCGGCGAGCCGTACGACCCGGCGCTGTGGGAGCGGCTGGTCGGTCAGCTCGGCGTCGCCGGCCTTCCGGTACCCGAGGAACACGGCGGTGCCGGCGCCGGCTACCGCGAGGTCGCCGTGGTGCTGGAGGAACTGGGTCGGGCGGTCGCGCCGGTGCCGTTCCTGGGCAGCGCCGTGCTGGCCACCCGGGCACTGCTCTCCTGCGGGGAGGTCGGGCTGCTCGGGCAACTCGCCACCGGGCGGCGCGGCGCGACGCTGGCGGTCCCGTTCGCCACGCCACCCGGTGCCTGCCCGGCGACGGTCACGGCGGCCGACGGTCCGGTGCTCTCCGGCGCGGTGGCCGGCGTCGCCGACGCCCTCCCGGCCGACCTGCTGCTGGTCCCGGACGGCGACGGACTCTACGCCGTCGACGCCCGGGGGCCCGGGGTGCGGATGACGCCGGTGATCTCGCTGGACGCCACCCGTCCGCTGGCCGACATCGTCCTCGCCGCCGCCCCGGCGCGCCGGATCGCCGTCGGCGCGGCGGCCACCGGCGCGGTGACCGACGCGCTCACCGCGGGCGCGGCGCTGCTCGCCTCGGAGCAGGTCGGTGTGGCCCAGGGCTGTCTCGACCTGGCGGTCGGACACGTGCGGACCCGGCACCAGTTCGGTCGTCCGGTCGGGTCGTTCCAGGCGGTCAAGCACCGCCTGGCCGACGTCTGGGTGGAGGTCACCCAGGCCCGGGCGGTGGCCCGTCACGCCGCCGACTGCCTCGCCGTCGGTGACCCGGACACCGCCCTGGCGGCGTCGCTGGCCCAGGCGTACTGCGCGACGGTCGCGGTGACCGCCGCGGAGGTCTGCGTGCAGCTGCACGGCGGCATCGGGTTCACCTGGGAGCACCCGGCGCACCTCTACCTGAAGCGGGCGCGCAGCAGCGCCGTCGCATTCGGCACCGCCGACCGGCACCGGGCGGCCCTCGCCCGGCTGGCCGACCTGCCCGCCCCGCCGGAGACCGGCGCGCACCAGCCGTGAGCTGCTCGGATAGTGCAGAAAACAACGGCGGCGGACCGGTGGGTCGCGGATTCCGCCAACCGTTTCCGGCAGGTAAAAACGACGTATCGAAGGTGTTGACGAGCCACGCCAGAAAAGTACACTCACCGTGTAAATAGCGCCCGCCGACGGCGAGGGATGGGTGATGGAGCAAGGGCTCGCACTGCACCAGGTCAGGGTGCGCTTCGGCGGCCTCACCGCCCTCGACGACGTCTCGCTACGGGTGCCCGCCGCCGGCGTGCTGGGCGTGATCGGCCCCAACGGCGCGGGCAAGACCACCCTGTTCAACGTCATCTGCGGGTTCGTGGCCCCGGAGTCCGGCTCGCTGACCCTCGACGGCCGGCCGCTGCGACCGCGCCCGCACCGGCTGACCCGGCTCGGCATCGCCCGAACCCTCCAGGGGACCGGCCTCTTCGCCGGGCTCACCGTGCTGGAGAACGTGATGACCGGTGCCACGCACACCGCCCGCGCCGGGTTCCTGTCGGCCCTGCTCGGCCTGCCCCGCAGCGACCGCGACGAGCGCCGGCTGCGGCGGCACGCCCTCGACGTCCTCGACGGGTTGGGCATCGCCGGGCACGCCGACGCCGCACCGGCCACCCTGCCCTTCGCCGTACGCCAGCGGGTCGCGCTGGCCCGCGCGCTCGCGGCCCGACCCCGGCTGCTCCTGCTCGACGAACCGGCCGGAGGACTGGGCGCGGAGGACATCGCCGACCTGGCGGAGCTGATCCGCCGGCTGCCCCGCCGCGACCCCGACCCGTGCGCGGTGCTGCTGGTGGAGCACCACATGGACCTGGTGATGTCGGTCTGCGACGAGGTCACCGTGCTGGACTTCGGCCGGGTGATCGCCAGCGGCACCCCCGACGAGATCCGTGACGACCCGGCGGTCACCGACGCCTACCTCGGCGCGGCCGTCGACGGAGCCACGACGTGACCACCGACGGCCTGCTCGCCGTCCGTGGCCTGGTCGCCGGCTACGGAGCCGCGCCGGTGCTGCACGCGGTCGACCTCACCGTGGCGCCCGGCACCATCGCCGCCGTGGTCGGGGCCAACGGCGCCGGCAAGACCACCCTGCTGCGCACCCTCTCCGGCATGCTCCGCCCCACCCAGGGCCGGGTCACCCTCGCCGGGGAGGACCTGCGGGGCGTCCCGGTGGAACAGCTCGTCCGGCGCGGCATGGCGCACGTGCCCGAGGGGCGGGGCGTGGTCGGCGAGCTGACCGTGGACGAGAACCTGCGCCTCGGCGGGCTGTGGCGACGGGACCGGGCCGACGCCGCCCGTGCGCTCGACGAGGTCTACCAGCTCTTCCCGCCGCTGGCCGATCGGCGACGCCACCTCGGTCACCAGCTCTCCGGCGGTGAACGGCAGATGCTCGCCCTCGGCCGGGCCCTCGTCGGCCGCCCCCGGCTGCTCCTGCTCGACGAGCCGTCCCTCGGCCTGGCACCCCGGGTGGTGGCCCAGATCATGGCTCTGCTGCGCCGGTTGCGCGACGACACCGGGCTGACCGTGCTGCTGGTCGAGCAGAACGTGCGCAGCGCGCTCTCCGTCGCCGACCAGGGGGTGGTGATGGCCCTCGGCCGGGTCGTCACCACCGCGCCCGCCGCCCGGCTGCGCGACGACGCCGATCTGCGCCACGCGTACCTCGGATTCTGACCACCCCCGTCGTCCCCCGGAGGGAGGACCGTTGGACCGCTTCCTGTTCCTCATCCTCGACGGCCTGTCGAGGGGCGCGGTCTACGCCGCGTTCGCGCTGGCCCTGGTGCTGATCTGGCGGGCCGCCCGGATCGTCAACTTCGCCCAGGGGGCGATGGCCGTCGCCGCCGCCTACGTGGCCTACGCGATCTCCACGGCCACCGGCTCCTACTGGCTCGGCCTCCTCGGCGCGCTTGTCGCGGGGGTGCTCCTCGGCGCGCTGGTCGACGTGGCGGTCATGCGCTTCGTCGACCACCGGTCCCCGCTGAACCCGGTGATCGTCGCGCTCGGCCTGGTCCTGCTGATCCAGGCCGTCCTCGGGATGGTCTACGGCAACGAGTTCCGTCCGGTCGGGACGCCGTTGCGCCGGGACGCGCTGACCCTGGGCGGAGTCGCCGTGCTCTCGCCGTACGACCTGTTCGTCTTCGCGGCGGTCGCGGTGGTGGTCGTCGCACTCGCCTGGACCTTCACCCGCACCGCGGTCGGCCTCCGGATGCGCGCCGCGGCCTTCGCCCCCGAGGTGTCCCGCCTGCTCGGGGTGAACGTCGGCGGCATGCTCACCCTCGGCTGGGCGCTCGCCTCCGGTGTCGGGGCCCTGGCCGGCATGCTGGTCATCCCCACCGAGCTGGGCCTGCACCCGCACGCGATGGATCTGGTCTTCGTGTCGGCGTTCACCGCCGCCGTGGTCGGTGGGCTGGACAGCCCGCCCGGGGCCGTCATCGGTGGTCTCGCCGTCGGCCTGCTGCTCTCCTACGTCAGTGGCTACGCCGGTGGTGACCTCACCTCGCCGGCGGTGCTCGTGCTGCTGCTCGCGGTGCTGCTGGTCCGTCCCGGCGGACTGTTCGCCCCGGTCACCACGAGGCGGGTGTGAGCGCCACCCGGGCGGCGGCCCCACCGGCCCGTCCGCCGGCCGACGCCCGCCCGGTCCGGACGCCGCGCGGTTCGACCCTGCTGCGGCACTTCACCTGGACCGTCGTCGCCGCGTTGGCCGTGCTGGCCGTCAGCCAGCAGCTGGAGCCGTTCCGCAACTTCCAGCTCGCCACCGTGGCCGCCTACCTCTGCGCGACCGCCGGCCTGACCGTGCTCACCGGACTCAACGGGCAGCTCTCGCTCGGGCACGGCGCGCTGATGGCCACCGGCGCCTACACCGTCGCCCTCTGCCAGACCGCCTTCGGAGACCGGGGGATCACCGGAGCCTGGGTGCTGCCGGCCTCGCTGGGTGCGGCGATCCTGACCACGGTCGCCGTCGGCGCGGTCGTCGGCGTGGCCGCCGCCCGGCTGCGGGGCCCGTACCTGGCCGGGGTCACCCTGGCCGTCGCGGTGGTGGTGCCGGCGCTGACCGTCACCTTCGACGGCGTGTTCAACGGCGAGCAGGGGCTGTCGGTCCCGGTCGACCCGCCCCCGGCGGCGCTCGGCCTCGACTTCCCCTACGAGCGGTGGCAGCTCTGGGTCGCCGCGGCGGCCACCCTGCTCACCCTGCTGCTGCTCGGCAACCTGGTCCGCAGCCGGTTCGGCCGGACGTTCCGGGCGGTCCGCGACGACGAGGTGGCCGCCCGGCTCGCCGGGATCCACGTCGCCCGTACCCAGGTCCTCGCCTTCGTGGTGAGCGCGGCCTGCGCCGGACTCGGCGGCGCACTGCTCGCGGTGCTCGCGCAGAGCGCGTCGCCCGGTGCGTTCTCCCTGACGCTCTCGCTGTTCCTGCTGATGGCCGTGGTCGTCGGCGGCCTGGGCAGCCTCGCCGGCGCGTTCTGGGGCGCGGTCCTGCTGGTCGCCCTGCCGGACCTGACGCACACGCTGACCGAGCAGCTCGCCCTCTCGCCGGCCCTGGCCCAGCGGATGGAGGGCAACCTTCCGCTGGCGATCTTCGGAAGCACGCTGGTCGTCGTCATGATCGCCGCGCCCGGCGGCGTCCAGGGTCTGCTCTCCCGCCTCGTCCGGCCGCTGCTCGCCCGGTGGCCGCTCCGGCGCTCCTGAACCGTTCCCGTTCCGTCGGTCGCCGCTCGTGGGCGGCCGACCCCGCCACCCCACCACCCGTTCACCCGAACCGGACCAAGGAAAGGTCGGTGTCCTGATGCGACGCATCACCCGATGCGGTCTCGCGATCGCCACCTCCATGAGCCTGCTCGTCTCCGCCACCGCCTGCGGTGACGGTGGCTCCGACTCCGGGCGCGCCTCGGTGCCGGGCGTCACCGACACCGAGATCGTGGTCGGCACCCACATGCCGCTGACCGGTCCCGCCGCGGCCGGCTACTCCAAGATCGCCCCGGCCACCAAGGCGTACTTCGACTACGTCAACGCCAACGGCGGCGTACACGGCCGGAAGATCACGTACAAGGTGATGGACGACGGCTACAACCCGGCGAACACCCAGCAGGTGGTGCGGCAGCTGGTCCTCCAGGACCGGGTCTTCGCCGTCCTCAACGGGCTCGGCACGCCCACCCACAGCGGCGTGCTCGACTTCCTCAAGAGCAACCGGGTGCCCGACCTCTTCGTCGCCTCCGGCAGCCGCAGCTGGGACCAGCCCGACAAGTACCCGGGCACCTTCGGGTTCAACACCGACTACACGGTGGAGGGCAAGATCCTGGCGCACCACGTGAAGACCGAACTGCCCGGCCGGAAGGTCTGCTTCCTCGGCCAGGACGACGACTTCGGCCGGGACAGCCTGGTCGGCGTGGAGAAGGTGCTCGGCGCCGACGCGGTCGTCTCCCGGCAGACGTACGTCACCAGCAACCCCAACGTGGCACCCCAGATCGGCGCGTTCAAGGCGGCCGGCTGCCAGGTCGTCATCCTCGCCACCGTGCCCGGGTTCACCGCGCTGGCGGTCGGCACCGCCAAGCGGCTGAACTACACCCCGCAGTGGCTGGTCTCCAACGTCGGTGCCGACCACCCGACCCTGGCCAAGCAGCTCGGTGCCGCCGCGCCGCTGCTGGAGGGCATGATCGGGGCCAACTACCTGCCGATGCAGCACGACACCGCGGACCCGTGGATCCAGCTCTTCCGCAAGGTGAACAAGGAGCACAACGCGGACGCGCCGTTCGACGGCAACACCGTCTACGGCATGGCGGTCGGCTACCTCTTCGTGCAGGTGCTCCTCGCCGCCGGCAAGGACCTCACCCGCGACTCGCTGCTCGCCGCCGTCCGCAAGGGCGGGTTCCAGGGCCCCGGGCTGGCCCCGCTGCGTTACTCCGACACCGACCACTCCGGCTACGGCGGCCAGCGGCTGAACCGGGTGAGCGAGGGAGTGCAGAGCTACTTCGGCCCGACGTACGAGACCGACGAGGGTGACGGGCCGGTCAAGGAGTACACCGCCCCGCCGGTGACGCCCCCGGCCAACGGTGTGCCGACCGCCTGACCGACGTTGACGTGCGACCCGCCCCGTCCATAGTATTTGCACTATGAATGCAAGTTCAGGTCGACTGGCGGGTCGGGTCGCCGTCGTCACGGGGGCCAGTCGCGGCATCGGGCTGGCCGTCGGCCGGCGGCTGGTCGCCGACGGGGCCCGGGTCGGCGTCACCGGCCGGCATCCGGAGGCGCTGGCCGAGGCGGTCGCCGCCCTGGGCGGGCCGGCGCACGCGGTGGGCGTCTCCGGCCGCGCCGACGACGCCGCCCACCGCGCCGAGGCCGTCGGTCGGGTCACCGAGGCGTTCGGGTCGGTCGACATCCTGGTCAACAACGTCGGCGTCAACCCCGTCCACGGGCCCCTGGCCACGGTCGACCTGGCCGCCGTCCGCAAGATCCTCGACGTCAACCTGCTCGGCACCCTCGGCTGGGTGCAGGAGGTCTGCGTCGCCGGGATGACCGAGCGGGGCGGCTGCGTCGTCAACGTCTCCTCGATCGCCGGGCTGGCCCCGTCGTCCGGCATCGCCTTCTACGGCGTCAGCAAGGCCGCCGTCAACCACCTCACCGCCTGCCTGGCCGTCGAACTCGCCCCGGCGGTACGCGTCAACGCGGTCGCCCCCGCCGTGGTGAAGACCCGGTTCGCGGCGGCCCTCTACGCCGACCGCGAGGACGAGGTCGCCGCGGCGTACCCGCTGGGGCGGCTCGGGGAACCCGGCGACGTGGCGGCGGCGGTCGCCTTCCTCGCCTCCGACGAGGCGGCCTGGATCACCGGGCAGACGCTCGTCTGCGACGGCGGCCTCACCCTCACCGGCCGGACGACCGGATGACCGGTCTGACGCTCGCCGGGGCGACCGTGGTGGTGACCGGCGCGGGGTCCGGCATCGGCGCGGCGCTGGCCACCCGGTTCGCCGCCGACGGTGCGAGAGTGGTGGTCAACGACGTCGACGCCCCGGCGGCCCGGGCGGTCGCGACGCGGATCGACGGGCATGCCTGCCCCGCCGACGCGGCCGATCCCGCCGGGGTGGCCGCCCTGGTGGCCTCCGCCCGGGATCGGTTCGGCGAGATCGACCTGTTCTGCACCAACGCCGGGGTGGCGTCCGGCGGCGGTGCCGACGCCTCCGACGAGGCCTGGGCCCGCGCCTGGCGGGTGAACGTGATGTCCCACGTGTACGCCGCCCGCGCACTGCTGCCGCACTGGCTCGCCGTCGGGCGCGGCCGGCTGCTGGTCACCGCCTCGGCGGCCGGCCTGCTCACCCTGCTCGGCAACGCGCCCTACTCGGTGACCAAGCACGCCGCCGTCGGGTTCGCCGAGTGGCTGCGGGCCAGCTACGCCCATCGCGGCGTCACCGTCCAGGCCCTCTGCCCGCAGGGGGTGCGCACGCCGATGCTGGCCGACGCCGACGGGCTGAGCGCCGCCCTGCTCGACGACACCGCGGTCACCCCCGATCAGGTGGCCGAGTGCGTCGTCGCGGCACTGGCCGACGACCGCTTCCTGGTGCTGCCGCACCCGCAGGTCGCCGCCTGGTACGCCCGCCGCGCCGCCGACCCGGACCGCTGGCTGCGGGCGATGAACCGGACCCAGCGGGACGCGGAGCGGGGACGGCATGGCTGAGCTGCCCGGCCTCGACCTGTCCCGCCTCGCCGACCACCTGGACCGGGTCGTGCCGGGGCTGCGCGCCGGACCGCTGTGCGGGGAACTGCTGCCCGGCGGGCGATCCAACCTGACCTACGCGGTGACCGACGGCCGGTCCCGGTGGGTGGTGCGCCGCCCGCCCCTGGGTCACGTGCTGGCGACCGCCCACGACATGGGGCGCGAGTACCGGGTGATGCGGGCCCTCGCCCCGACCACCGTGCCGGTGCCGGAGATGGTGCACCTCTGCCCGGACCCGGCGGTCCTCGGCGCACCCTTCTACCTCATGGCGCACATGCCGGGGCGGGCCTACCGGGAGCCGGCGGAGCTGGCCGGCGTGGGGTCGGGGGGTGTCCGTGCCCTGTTCCTGGCCCTGGTGGACGTCCTCGCCGAGCTGCACGCGGTCGACCCGGCCGGGGTGGGCCTGGCCGACTTCGGCCGCCCCGAGGGCTTCACCGGCCGGCAGGTACGGCGCTGGAAGCGCCAGCTCGACGCGTCCCGCAGCCGGGACCTGCCCGGCATCGAGGAGCTGCACGACCGGCTCGCGGCGGCCGTACCGGAGACCCGGTCCGGGGTGATCCTGCACGGCGACTTCCGGCTCGACAACGTCCTCGTCGGTGGCGACCGTACGGTGCGGGCGGTCCTCGACTGGGAGATGTCGACCCTGGGCGACCCGCTGACCGACCTGGCGCTCTTCCTGGTCTACGCCGGTCGCGCCGACCTGCCCGGACGACCCGGGGACGACGAACTCGCCGCCCGGTACGTAGCCCGCAGCGGCCGGCGGGTCGACGGCCTGGACTGGTACCTCGCCTTCGCCGCGTTCAAGCTCGCGGTGATCCTCGAGGGGGTGCACTACCGCTGGGTGCACGGGCAGACCGTGGGCAGCGGCTTCGACGGTGTGGGCGCACGGGTGCCACCGTTGGTGGCCCAGGGCCTGACGAGGATACGGAGGCTCTGATGGACTTCGGCTACGACGAGACGACCGAACGGCTGCGGGAACGCCTGCTCGACTTCATGACCGAGCGGGTGTATCCGGCCGAACCGGTCTTCGAGCGGCAGGCCCGCGACCGTACCGACCCGTGGACCGTCCCGCCGGTCGTCGCCGAGCTCCAGGCCGAGGCCCGCCGACGGGGCCTGTGGAACCTCTTCCTCCCCGGCGCGCACGGCGCGGGCCTGACCAACCTCCGGTACGCCCCGCTCGCCGAGATCACCGGCCGGTCCCCGAGCCTGGCGCCGGTGGCGCTCAACTGCGCGGCACCGGACACCGGCAACATGGAGCTGCTGGCCGAGTTCGGCTCGGCGGAGCAGCGGGAGCGCTGGCTGGCCCCGCTGCTGGAGGCCCGGATCCGGTCGGCGTTCGCGATGACCGAGCCGGCGGTGGCCTCGTCCGACGCCACCAACATCGCCACCCGGATCGAACGGGTCGGCGACGAGTACGTGGTCAACGGCCGCAAGTGGTTCGTCACCGGGGCGATGGACCCGCGCTGCGAACTGTTCGTGGTGATGGGCCGGACGGATCCGACCGCGCCCCGGCACCGGCAGCACAGCCAGGTCATCGTCCCGCGGGACACCCCCGGGGTCAGCGTCCGGCGCGGCATGCACACCTTCGGCTACGACGACAGCGACCACGGCGGGCATGCCGAGATCGACTTCGTCGACGTCCGGGTTCCGGTCGGCAACCTGATCGGGGCGGAGGGTTCCGGGTTCGCCATCTCGCAGGCCCGGCTCGGCCCCGGCCGGATCCACCACTGCATGCGCCTGGTCGGCATGGCCGAACGGGCCCTCGAACTGATGTGCCGACGGGTCGTCGACCGGCACGCGTTCGGCGGGCCGCTGGCCGCGCAGGGCGTCGTCCGGGACTGGATCGCCGAGTCCCGGGTCCGCCTCGAACAGGCCCGGCTGCTCGTGCTCAAGACCGCCTGGCTGATGGACACGGTCGGCAACCGGCAGGCGCACACCGAGATCCAGGCGATCAAGATCGTCGTTCCGGAGACCGTCGAGTGGATCATCGACCGGGCCATCCAGGCCCACGGCGCGGCCGGGGTCAGCCAGGACACCCCGCTCGCGCGCCTCTGGACCCGGGCCCGCGCCCTGCGGCTGGCCGACGGGCCGGACGAGGTGCACCGGCAGTCGCTGGCCCGCCGGGAACTGCGCCGTCACCAGCCCGAAGTCGCCGCGGGGACGCACGTCTAGACTCGGCGCGGATGATCGGCGGTGCGGGAGGAGAGCAGCGGGATGGGCAGGGCCGAGGCACCGGGGCGGGTCGACGGGCGCACCGCCCGGGCCGAACGGACCCGGGCGGCCATCGTCGAGGCGCACCTGGCCCTCATCTCCGAGGGCGACCTGCGGCCGACCGGGGAGCGCATCGCCGAGCGGGCCGGCATCTCGCTGCGGACCCTCTGGACGAACTTCAAGGACATGGAGACGCTCTTCGAGGCCAGCGGCGAGGAGGTGCTCCGGCAGCAGGACGCCGCCTACCGGCCGATCCCGCCGACGCTGCCGCTGGCCAAGCGGGTCGACGCGTTCTGCCGGCAGCGGGCCCGGCTGCTCCAGCTCATCGCGCCGTCCGCCCGGGCGGCGCAGATGCGTGAGCCGGTCTCCGAGCAGTTGCACCGCAACCGGCTCAAGCACGTCGACCGCCTCCGCGACGAGGTCGAGCAGCTCTTCGCCGCCGAGCTGACCCAGGCCGGCGCGGGACGGGAGCAGTTGGTGCACGCCCTGCTGACGGCGAGCATGTGGCCGGCCTGGTCGATGCTGCGCGACGGTCTCGGGCTGGGCGTGGACCAGGCCCGCGCGGTGATGGCCCGCACGGTGTCCGCCCTGCTGGCCGATCCGGCCGCCCGCTGACCGCCGCCTCTTTCCATCCGGTTACCGATAGGTAACACTCAATGCATGGTTAGTGCATCAAGAGTGCAAATAACCGACCTGCGGGGACGGGACGAGGAGTGCGGGGCGATTCGTGACCTGCTCGACGGTGCCGACGGCGGGGGCGCGCTGCTGGTCCAGGGCGAGCCGGGATCGGGCCGGACCGCCCTGCTCGCCTACGCCCACCGGCACGCCGGTGACCGCACCGTCCTCGCCGGAACCGGACTCGCCGACGAGGCGGCACTGCCCTACGCCGGGCTGCAACGCCTCCTCGACCCGGTGCGTGACCGGCTCGGGGCACTTCCCGCGCCGCAGCGACGTGTGCTGCGGCGTGCGCTGGCCGGCGAGGGCTGCCCCGCCGGCCAGCGGCTGACGCTGTCGATGGCCGTGCTCGGACTGCTCGCCGCCGTCGCCCGGGAACGTCCGCTGCTGTGCACCATGGACGACGTCGACCTCGGTGACGGGCGGACCGCCGAGGTACTGGCGTTCGTGGCCCGCCGCCTGGGCCACCTGCCGGTCGTCGTCGTCCTCACCGGAGCCGTCGACACCGCACCCGGCGGGATCCCCACCTGCCGGCTCCGCCCGCTCGACGAGCGCGACAGCCGTGCCGTTCTCTCCGACCGGCTGCCCGTGCCCGCCTCCGAGCCGGTCGCCGTCGCCCTCGGTACGGTCGCCGCCGGCAACCCGCAGGCCCTCGTGGACCTGGCCGAGGCCCTGAGTCCCGCCCAGTGTCGGGGGGAGGAACCCCTTCCCACCACGCCACCACCCGACGGCGTCCTGGGCCGTGGCTACCGGGCCCGCCTGAACCGGCTGCCCGACGACACCCGACGCCTGCTGCTGCTCGCCGCCCTCGACGACGGGATGGACGCGGCCACCCTCGTCCGGGCCGCGCGTGTCGCCGGGACGGTGATCGAGGCGCTCGCCCCGGCCGAGGTCGCCGGCCTGGTCCGCGTCGAGGCGCGGGGCGTGACGTTCCCGCAACCGCCGGCCCGGGCGATGGTCGTGGCCACGGCGCCCCTCGCCGAGCGGCGCACGGCGCACCTGCTGCTCGCCGCCCTGCTCGACGGCACCGGTCACCGGCTACGCCGGGCCCTGCACCGCGCCGCCGCCGCCGAGGGCCCGGATCCGGTCCTGGCGAGCGAGTTGACGGAGGCGGCCCGGGACGAGGGCAGCCCGGACGCCCGGTCGGCGGCACTGCAACGCGCCGCCGAACTCAGCGTCGACCCGGCCAGCGCCACCGCCCGGCTGGTGGCCGCCGCCCACCACGCCTGGGCGGCCGGCCGCCCGTACCGGGCCCGGCTGCTGACCCAGCACCTACCCACCGGCCCGACCGAACCGACCGTGACCGCCCGGGCGGAGCTGCTGCACGGTGAGATGGAACTGCGGTGCGGCCGGACCCCGGCCGCGCTGACGGCCCTGCTCGCCGCCGCCGACGCGGCGGCCGGCACCGCACCGGACCTGGCTCTCCAGGCACTGCTGCGGGCCGGTGAGGCGATCTGCTTCGCCGGCGACCAGTACCGGTACGCCGACGTGGCGCGGCGGGCCCGGGCGCTGCGCCCCACCGGGGCGTCGCCCGGGACGGAACTGCCAACCGCCCACCTCGCCGGTGTGGCGGCGACCCTGCGGGGCGACCACGAGGTGGCCGGGCCCACGCTGCGCCGGGCCGTCGTCCTCGGCGACCGGCTGGCCGGGCGGGACCGTACGCCGACCGCCCTGACCGGCGCGGCGGTGGCCGCCCTGCTGGTGGCCGAGGACGGTGCGGCGCACCGGCTCGCCGACCGCGCGGTGGAGCTGGCCCGGGTGCGCGGAGAGGTCGCCGCCCTGCCCCGGGCACTGGAGCTGCGGGCCGTCGCCGAGTACTGGCTGGGCCGGCACGAGGCGGCGGCGGAGACCTCCCGGGAAGGGCTGCGGATCGCCCGCAGCGCCGGGCAGGACACCTGGGCCGGGGTGCACCGGGGCATGCTGGCGGTGCTGGCCGCCGTCCGTGCCGACCGGGAGACCAGCCTGCGGCTGATCCGGGAGATCGGCGAGGAACCGGCCCCGGGCAGCCGCCCCGACGCCCTGGCGCGCTGGGCCCTGGCGGTGCTCGACCTGCTCGACGGGCGGCCCGAGGACGCCGCCGAGCGGCTGGCGGCCCTGGCCCGTCCCGGCACCGGACGCGGGCAGGTCACCGTCCAGGTGATGGCCACGCCGTACCTGGTGGAGGCCGCCGCCGCCTCGGCCCACCGGCCGGCGGCCGTCGCCGCGCTCGCCGTCTTCGACCGGTGGGCCGACAGCACGGCCAGCCCGTCCCGCCGGGCCCTCTCCGCGCGGTGCCACGCGTTGCTCGCCCCCCGGGGCAGCGCGGCGGCGGAAGAGGGCTTCCGGACCGCGCTACGCCGGCACCCGCCCGGTGCCGGCGCGTTCGAGCGGGCCCGTACCGAGTTCCTCCTCGGTCGGGAGCTGCGCCGCAGCCGCCGTCCCCGTGACGCCCGCCGGCACCTGCACGACGCCCGGGAGACCTTCACCCGCCTCGGCGCGACGGCCTGGGCGGATCAGGCCGCCGCCGAACTGCGGGCCGCCGGGGAGTCGGTCGGCGGCCCGGACCGGACGGCGGCCCGGCTGCTGACCGGTCAGCAGCTGCGGGTCGCGCAGCTGGTCGCGGAGGGGGCCACCAACCGGGAGGTCGCCGACCGGATGTTCCTCTCCACCCGCACCGTCGACCACCACCTGCGCAACATCTTCCACCGGCTCGGCATCCGCTCGCGCACCCAGCTGGCCCGGGTGCTCTGACGAGGCACCGGTGAAGGCGTCAGCGGCGACTCACCGGTGCCTGTAGCTCGGTCACCCAGTCGTCGCGGTTCGCCGGGCACTCCAGGGTGACCTCCCGCGGGTATCCGGTCGCCCGGTACCCGTTGCCGTCGATCCAGCGGGTCAGGGTCTGGGCGGTCGGGACGACCGTCTCCATCGAGCCCCGGTGCACGATCGTCGCCGCCTGGTCGATGGGTGGAAGGTCCCGTACCCGGAGGTCACCGTCCTGGCAGGGAGCGGAGACCTCGACGGCGGCGTGCACGATGATCCGGCCGGCTCCCTGCGGCTCGTCGGCGTAGTAGGCGATCCCGGGTCCGGTGCAGGTGATGCCGGCCGCGTCGAGGCGTCGGAAGAGCTCGTCGTAGAGGGGGCCGATGACCGGGCTGATGTCTTCCGGTTGGTAGCTGGCGGCGATCGCGGTCAGTTCCGCTACCCGGACCGCCGGGACGTTCCTGATGACGATGTCGTTGGTGGGCATCTGCCCCTCGCTCTCGATCGCTCGGAGCCTCGCCTCGACCTGGACCAGCCGGGCGGCTGCCACGGCCATGAACATGATGTCTCCGAGTTGACCGCCTGACACGGTGTGAGGGTCAAGAAACCACCGCCGGAGAACCTCAGCCGCGCCGAGTGCACCGAGGGGCCAGCTCTCCGTGGTTACGCTGCGTGTCTGCCAGTGGGGTGGTGGCGATTTCTCACGCAGGGTGACCAATCGTCGGGCCGCTCCTTCCCCGGGTTCTTCCTTTGCTCTGCACCTGAATACGCGACACTGGCGGCGAGCAGTGGTTTCCCTATCTTCGACGTTCATCGATGGATCTGTTGCCGATGACTCAGTGTGTCTGGTGCGTGGGTGGGTGCAAAGCAAAGGATGCGCCAAGGTGTACCGAAGCCGGGCCCGAGGTCACTCACGGTGAGATACTGCTGCCGTGGTCGGCGCTGCCGCCCCGGTCGCCGCCGCCCCCGCCCTCGCCGCCCCCGGCGTCGCCGTCGCCGTCGCCGGCACCGCGAGGCGGAGCCTGGTCGAGGCAGGTGAGGAGGTCGCGGTAGGTCCGCTCCACCTCGCCGGCCACGCTACGGACGATCCGGGTCGCGGGTCGGGCGGCGATCACCTTCAGCAGCCGGTCGTACATCGCCGCCAACTCGGCCGCGCCTCCGTGCCGGTCCAGCATCCGCTCGGCGTCGAGGTGCGCCGGGTCGCCGCTGATCCGGCCGCGCTCGGCGAACCGCCGTAGCGCCTCGTCCCGGGTGTCCAGGAGGACGACCTCGTGGAAGTCGGCGTCGACCTCGTGGGCCAGCCGCTCGGCCTGCTCGATGAACTCCGTCCGGCCGAGGAACTGCGGGACGATCACGTCATGGCCCCCACCCAGGTGGACCCGGGCTCCGGCGAGCGCGACGGCGCGGGCGAGCAGGCCGGCCGGCCCGGCGTGCTCCCGCCACCCGCTGATGAGGTCACGCACCCGGTCGATGTCGAGATCGAGCGTCAGCGGACGATCGTCGGCATACCGGCGCGCCAGCGTCGACTTGCCGCAGCCGGGCGGTCCGTTGAGCACGATCAGGCGGGCCATCGGGTCAGGGTAGCGGCGGGGCCGGCGTGCCAGCCGACCCGCGCGGGGACGACCCGCCGGGGCTACGGCAGGACGACGGTGCGGGCGCCCTCGCCCCGGGCCATCCGGGCGAACGCCTCTGGTGCGCCGTCCAGGGTGGTCCGGTCGGTGATCAGCGGGGTGAGGTCCAGGGTGCCGTCGAGCACGGCCCGGGCGAGTTCGGGCACGTCCCGGTCCGGGTCGGACGACCCGTAGACCGAGGAGCGCAGCGTCCGTGCCGAGTGGAAGATGTCCAGGGCGCTCAGGCCCACCACGTCGTCCTTGGCGCCCATGCCCACCACGGTCACCTGGCCGCCCCGGCGGGTGGCCCGCCAGGCGGTGCGGATGGTGGCGCTGCGCCCGACACACTCGAAGGCGTGGTCGACGCCCCGCCCGTCGGTGCGTGTCCGGATCTCCCGGTTGAGGGTGTCGTCGCCGAGGAGGAAGTCGGTGGCGCCCGTGGCGGCGGCGAGAGCGGCCTTGGCCGGGGACACGTCGACGGCGAGCACCTGCCCGGCCCCGGCGGCCCGGGCGGCGGAGACCACCGACAGCCCCACTCCGCCGAGGCCGATGACGGCCACCGCGTCGCCGGGGGAGACTCGGGCGGTACGCCGGACCGCGCCGACGCCGGTGAGCACGGCACAGCCGAGCAGCGCGGCGGCCTCCAGCGGCAGCTCCGCCGGGACTCCGATCACCGCCCGCTGGGGCACCACCACCTGCTCGGCGAGGGCGCCCAGGCCGAGGGTCACGTGCAGCGGCTCACCGGCGGGGGTACGTCCCCGGGGCGTGGCGGGCGCCCCGGCCCGCTCGCACAGCCACGGTTCCCCGTGCCCGCAGTACCAGCACTGCCGGCACGGCGGTGCCCAGTTGAGCACCACGTGGTCCCCGGGCGCGACCCGGTCGACGCCGTCGCCGACCTCGGTGACCAGCCCCGCCGCCTCGTGCCCGAGCACCAACGGGTACGGCGGGGCGAGCGTGCCGTCGACCATCGACAGGTCGGAGTGGCAGACACCGGCGGCCCGGATCTCCACCCGCACCTCACCGGGCCCGCACGACGGCAGGTCGATCTCCTCCACCCGCAGCGGTTCCCCGACGGCCCGGGCGACCAGCGCCCTCACCGCTGGATCGCCTTCGTCTCGTAGAACTCCTCCAGCCCGTGGCGGCCCAGTTCCCGGCCGAGGCCGGACTGCTTGTAGCCGCCGAACGGGGCGAGCGGGTTGAACGGTGCGCCGTTGATGTCGACCGCGCCGGTGCGCAGCCGCCGGGCGACCCGCAGCGCCCGCCTCTCGTCGCCGGACCAGACTGCACCGGCGAGCCCGTACCGGGAGTTGTTGGCGACCGCGACGGCGTGGTCGTCGTCGTCGACCGGGATCACCGCGAGCACCGGCCCGAAGACCTCCTCCTGGGCCAGCGCGCTGTCCGGGTCGACGTCGACGATCACCGTCGGCGCGACGAACCAGCCGCGGTCGGGCACCGGGGCGTCCGGTCCGCCCGCGACCAGCCGGCCGCCGTCGGCCAGCCCCTTCTCGACGTGGTCGCGCACCCGCTGCCGCTGGGCCGCCGAGACGAGCGGACCGAGTCGGGTGGCCGGGTCGAACGGATCGCCCAGCCGGTAACCCCCGGCGGCTTTCGCGGTGAGGTCGACCGCCTCGTCGTAGCGGGCCCGGTGCACCAGCATCCGCGTCCAGGCGGTGCAGGTCTGCCCGGAGTTGAGGAAGGCGTTGGCGACGCCCACCTTCACGGCGGTGGCCAGGTCGGCGTCGTCGAGGATCACGTTGGCGGACTTGCCCCCGAGTTCCAGCGCGACCCGGGCGATCCGGTCGGCGGCCAGGTGGGAGATCCGCCGACCGGTGGCGGTGGAACCGGTGAAGGAGACCATGTCGATGTCCGGGTGGGTGGCGATGGCCTCGCCGACCACCGGACCGGTGCCGGTGACCAGGTTGACCACCCCGGGCGGGAAGCCGGCCTCGTCGATCGCGTCGAAGAGCAGGTACGCCGTCAGCGGGGTCAGCTCGCTCGGCTTGAGGACCACCGTGCAGCCGGCGGCGAGTGCCGGGGCGAGCTTGGCCATGACCTGGTGCAGGGGGTAGTTCCACGGGGTGATCGCCCCGACCACGCCGACCGGTTCCCGCACGACCAGTGAGTTGCCGACACTCTGCTCGGCCGGCGGGTGCGCGGCCAGCTCGACGTAGCCGTGCAGCACGGTGAGGGGAAGCCCGGCCTGCACCCGGGTGGCCACCTTCAGCGGCGTGCCCAGTTCCAGGGCGACGGTCCGGGCGATGTCCTCGACGCGGGTGGTCAGGGCGGCGTGCAGCCGGTCCAGGCAGCCCGCCCGGTCGGCCGGAGCGGCGGCGGCCCAGCCGTCGAACGCCGCCCGCGCGGCGCCCACGGCCCGGTCGACGTCGGTCGCCGTGCCGGCCGGTACGGTCGCGACGACCTCCTCGGTCGCCGGGTTGTGCACCGGGATCGTCTCCCCCGGGGAGGGGGTGACCCAGTGGCCGTCGAGGTAGAAGTCGGTCCGTGCGAGATCCATGGAGCCCCTCACGTACGTCGTCAAACTAGCAGTGCAAGTTTGGACTCTAGTGCCCGTCGGCGGCCGGCGGGAGGGGTGGCAGCGGGCCGATGGTCCGCTCGTAGGTGCGGGCCAGGCCGTCGATGAGCGCGTCGAGGCCCAGGGCGAAGGCCCCCTCGTCCACCCGTTGCTGGTGTTCGGCGAGCCGGTGCGCCTGGGTGAGGTGCGGATACTGCTCGGCGTAGAGGCCCGGGTCCTCGACGAAGCCCCGGGCGAACGACCCCAGCGCCGACCCGGCGACGAAGTACCGCATGAGCGCGCCGATGTGGGTGGCGCGGGCCGGTGGCCAGCCGGCGTCGACGAGTCCGCCGTAGACCGCGTCGGCCATGGCGAGGGCGGCCGGACGGCGTCCCGGGCCCTGCGCGAGGTACGGCACGATGTGCGGGTGGGCGGCCAGCGCCGCCCGGTACGAGTGCCCCCACCGGCGCAGCGCCTCCCGCCAGTCGAGGGTGCCGAAGAACGAGACGTCCACCTGCGCGGTGATGCTGTCGGCGACCGCGTCGAGGATCTCGTCCTTGGTGGCGAAGTGGTTGTAGAGCGACGGGCCGCGGACGCCGAGGTCGGCGGCGAGCCGGCGGGTGGAGAACCCGGTCAGGCCCTCGGTGTCGATCAGCGCGGCGGCGGCCTCGACGATCCGCTGCCGGCTGAGCAGCGGCTGTCGTGGCCGGGGCATCCGGTCCCTCCTCTGCTCCGTGATCCGTGATCCGTGCAGAACTCTGCCACAACCGGGTCTGGACGAATAAAACTTGCACCGCTAGTTTGAGTGCCCATGGACCTTCACCTCTCCGCCGAGCAGGCGGCGGTCCGCCAGCTCGCCGCCGACTTCGTGGCGCGCGAGGTGACGCCCCACGCCGCGACCTGGGACCGGCGTGAGTCCGTCGACCCCGACCTCGCCCGCCGGCTCGGCGAGGTCGGCTTCCTCGGCCTCACGATCGCCGAGGAGCACGGCGGCTCCGGCGGCGACCACCTCTCGTACTGCCTGGTCCTGGAGGAACTCGGACGCGGCGACTCGTCGGTGCGCGGGATCGTCTCGGTGTCGCTCGGCCTGGTCGCGAAGTCCATCGCCGCCCACGGCACCCCGGACCAGCGGGCCGAGTGGCTGCCCCGGCTCTGCGCCGGCACCGCGCTCGGCTGCTTCGCGCTGACCGAACCGGGCAGTGGCTCGGACGCCGCCGCGCTGACCACCCGGGCCACCCGCGACGGCACCGACTGGCTGATCAGCGGCCGGAAGGTGTTCATCACCAACGGCACCATCGCCGACGTCGCGCTGGTCTTCGCCCGGACCGGCGGCGACGGGCACCGGGGCATCACCGCCTTCCTGGTGCCCACCGACGCCCCCGGGTTCACCCGCCGGGAGATCCACGGCAAGCTCGGCCTGCGCGGGCAGGCCACCGCGGAACTCGTCCTCGACGACGTCCGGGTGCCCGACTCCGCCCGCCTCGGCGAGCAGGGCGGCGGCTTCCGACTGGCGCTGGCCACCCTGGCCAAGGGGCGCATGTCGGTCGCCGCCGGCTGCGTCGGGATCGCCCAGGGCTGCCTGGACGCCGCCGTCGACTACGCCGGCCAGCGCACCCAGTTCGGCAAACCCATCGCCGGCCACCAACTCGTGCAGCAACTGCTCGCCCGGATCGCGGTGGACACCGCCGCCGCCCGGCTGCTGGTCTGGCGGGTGGCCGACCTCGTCGACCGGGGCGAGCCGTTCGCCACCGAGGCGTCGATGGCCAAGCTCTTCGCCAGTGAGGCCGCCGTCCGCGCGGCCAACGACGCGGTCCAGGTCTTCGGCGGGTACGGCTACGTCGACGAGTACCCGGTCGGCAAGTACCTGCGCGACGCCCGCGTCGCCACCCTCTACGAGGGCACCAGCCAGATCCAGCAACTCCTCATCGGACGCGCGCTCACCGGCGTCAACGCCTTCTAGACCCCCAGGGGGAACCGTGACCAGATTCGCCGACCGGATCGCCGTCGTCACCGGCGGGGCGCAGGGCATCGGCGCGGCCACCGCCCGCCGGCTCGCCGCCGAGGGCGCCACCGTCGCGGTGGTGGACCTCGACGCCGGCCGCGCCGGCACCGTCGCCGACGAGATCGTCGCCAGCGGCGGCCGGGCCGTCGGCCTCGGCTGCGACGTCACCGACGCCGACGCGGTGACCGCGACGACCGCCCGGGTCGTGGAGACCTACGGGGCGCTGCACGTGCTGGTCAACAACGCCGGGATCACCCGCGACAACCTGCTGTTCAAGATGTTGCTGCCCGAGTGGGAATCGGTGCTGACCACCAACCTGACCAGCATGTTCCTCTGCTGCCAGGCGGCACAGGAGCACATGGTCGCGGCCCGCTACGGCCGGATCGTCAACCTCAGCAGCCGCTCCGCGCTCGGCAACCGGGGCCAGGTCAACTACGCGGCGGCCAAGGCCGGGGTGCAGGGCCTCACCGCCACCCTGGCGGTCGAGCTGGGCCCGTTCGGGGTGACCGTCAACGCCGTCGCCCCCGGCTACGTGGCCACCGCCATGACCGCCGCCACCGCCGAACGGGTCGGCAGCACCCCGGCGGAGCACCAGCGGATGGTCGCCGAGCACACGCCACTGCGGCGGGTCGCCCAGCCGGAGGAGATCGCCTCGGTGATCGCGTTCCTGGCCAGCGACGACGCCTCGTACGTCAGCGGCCAGACCCTGTACGTCAACGGCGGGGCCCGCTGACCCGCACCCCGTTCACCGAGGACCCCGGAGGGGACATGGACTTCGCGCTTTCCGACGAGGAGCGGGCCATCCGCGACACGGCCCGTGACTTCATCACCCGGGAGGTCATGCCGCTGGAGCAGGAGGTGCTGCGCCGGGAACGGGCGCACCGCCCCGGACTGGACCGCGCCGAGCTGCGCGAGTTGCAGCTCAAGGCGCGTGCGTTCGGCTTCTGGGGTCTGGCCACCCCGGAGGAGTACGGCGGCATGGACCTGCCGGCCGTCACGCAGTCGCTGATCTGGACCGAGCTGGGCCGTACCTTCGTGCCGTTCCGCTTCGGCGGCGAGGCCGACAACATCCTGTTCCACGCCACCGAGGAGCAGAAGCGGGAGTTCCTCCTGCCCACCATCGAGGGGGAGCGGGTCTCCTGCTTCGCCATCACCGAGCCGGGCGCCGGCTCGGACGCGGCGAACATCCGGTTCCGGGCCCGCCGCGACGGCGACGACTGGATCCTCGACGGCGAGAAGACCTTCATCACCAACGGCAACGACGCCGACTTCGCCATCGTCGTCGCGGTCACCGACCCCGAGAAGGGGGCCCGCCACGGCGGTGCGACCGCCTTCCTCGTCGACCGGGCGACGGGCTGGCGCTCGGAGTTCATCCAGACCATGGGGGAGGGCGGGCCGGCGTCGCTGATCTTCGACGGCGTACGGGTGCCGCACCGCAACATCCTCGGCGAGGTCGGGCAGGGCTTCGACCTCGGCATGCAGTGGATCGGCAAGGGTCGTTACACCATCCCGTCGCACGCGATCGGCATCGCCGAGCGGGTGCTCCAGATGGCGATCGACCACGCCAACACCCGGGAGACGTTCGGCGCGAAGATCGGCACCAACCAGGCCATCCAGTGGATGATCGCCGACTCGGAGACCGAGCTGGAGGCGGCCCGCTGGCTGGTGCTGCGCGCCGCCTGGACCGTGGACCAGGGGATGGACCCCCGGCACGCCTCCTCGATGGGCAAGCTCTACGGCGCCGGCATGGTCAACCGGGTGGTGGACCGGGCCCTCCAGATCCACGGCGGCATGGGCTACACCCGGGAACTACCGATCGAACGCTGGTACCGGCAGGTACGGCTCTACCGGATCTTCGAGGGGACCGACGAGATGCAACGACTGATCATCTCCCGTGATCTGCTGCGCGGCTACACGAGGATCGGCGGGCACCTGGCATGAGGATCTTCACCGGCACCGACGACCTGGCCGCCGCCGTGGGGGAGACCATCGGTCCGGGCCCCTGGACGCCGGTCGACCAGCAGCGCGTCGACCTGTTCGCCGACGCCACCGACGACCACCAGTGGATCCACGTGGACGCCGAACGTGCCGCCGCCGGCCCGTTCGGCGGCACGATCGCCCACGGCTACCTCACCCTGTCCCTGCTGCCGGCGCTCGCCGGCCGGCTCTACCGGGTGGAGGGGCTGCGGATGGGCGTCAACTACGGGCTCAACCGGGTGCGCTTCCCGGCCCCGCTGCGGGTGGGCAGCGCGGTGCGGGCCAGCGTCACCATCGCCGAGGTGTCCCCGGTCGAGGGCGGGGTGCAGCTCGTCGCCTCGGTGACCGTCCACAGCGACGCCGGTGGCAAGCCGGTCTGCGTCGCCGAGACGGTCAGCCGTCTCTACCCCGGGGAGGCCAGGTGACCGCCCTGTCATTGGCCATGGTGCTGGCCGAGGCCGCCCGCCGGCACTTCGACACCGTCGCCGTGGTCGACGGCGACGTCCGGGTGACGTACGCCGAGCTGTGGCTGGAGGCCCGCGCCTACGCGGCCGGGCTGCGCGAGCTGGGCGTCGCATCCGGCGACACGGTGGCCCTGCTCGCCCCCAACGTCGTGGACTTCCCCCGGGTGTACTACGGGGTCCTCGCCGCCGGGGCGGTGCTCGTGCCGGTGCATCTGCTGATGACCGTCGACGAGATCGGGTACGTGCTGCGGGACAGCGGCGCGCGGCTGCTCGTCTGCCACACCTCCCAGCTCGCGACGGGGCGGACGGCGGCGGCCGTCGCCGGCATCCCGGTGGTGACGGTCGGTCCGGTGGCCACCGGGGCCGACACGCCACGGCTGGAGGACCTCGGCGGGTCGTCGACGCCGCTGCCGTCGTACCTGACCCGCTCGGCCGAGGACACCGCGGTGGTTCTCTACACCAGCGGCACGACCGGCGCCCCCAAGGGTGCCCTGCTCACCCACCTCAACCTGGTCATGAACGCCACGGTCAACGTCGTCGACGCCAACGACGCCCGCCGCACCGACGTGGTGCTCGGCTGCCTGCCGCTGTTCCACAGCTTCGGGCAGACCGTGGCGATGAACGGCACCTTCCGGGTCGGCGCGACCCTGGTGCTGCTCAGCCGGTTCACCGGCCCGGCGGCGATCGACCTGATGGTGCGCGAGGGGGTGAACGTCTTCCACGGCGTGCCCACCATGTACGTGGCACTGCTCGACGCGGCCCGGGACCGGGACACCCTGCCCCGGCTGCGCCTGTGCATCTCCGGGGGCGCGTCCCTGCCGGTGGCCGTGCTGGAGCGGTTCAACGCCGCGTTCGACACGACCATCTTCGAGGGGTACGGGCTCTCCGAGACCTCGCCGACGGCCACCACGAACCAGCCGGCCTTCGGCACCCGGGCCGGGACCGTCGGGCACCCGGTCTGGGGCGTGGAGGTGGAGATCGCCCGGGCCGAGGTCGACGACCGGATCGAGCTGCTGCCCACGGGTGAACTCGGCGAGATCGTCATCCGGGGCCACAACGTCTTCGCCGGTTACCTCGGCCAGCCCGAGGCGACCGCACAGGCCCTGGTCGACGGCTGGTTCCGCAGCGGTGACCTGGGCCGCAAGGACGCCGACGGGTTCGTCACCATCGTCGACCGCAAGAAGGACGTCATCATCCGGGGTGGCTTCAACGTCTACCCGCGCGAGGTGGAGGAGGCACTGGCCCGGCATCCGGCGGTCGGTCAGGTGGCGGTGATCGGCCTGCCCGACCCGGTGCACGGTGAGGAGGTCTGCGCGGTGGTGGTGCCGGACCAGGCCGTCGAGTCGCCGCCCGGCGAGCAGGAGCTGATCGACTGGTCCCGCGAGCACCTGGGCCGGCACAAGTACCCCCGCCAGGTCCGCTACGTCGACCGCCTGCCGCTCGGCCCGAGCCTGAAGGTCCGTAAGCGGGAACTGCGGGAGGAGATGGCGCGTCCGTCGGTGGACTGAGACACGGCCGGCGACCGATCACCCGTCGCTCAGGGGTCGAGCGGGGAACGAGTCAGCCTCGAGAGGGTCGTGGCTACCGTGTGTCGCCTTGCCCGGCACCCACCGTCACGACGGGCGGTCGGGGTCGGGCCCGCCGTGGACTGGAGCAACGATGCTGACAGCCGAGACTCTCCGTACCCTGCTCGACGACGACCTCCTACCCAGCCGGATGCCGGACGTGGGCCTGCTGGTCGACTACCTGAGATCGGGACGCCGGCACGGCGACCCGATCTGCCTGAGCTTCGGCGAGACCTGGAGCCAGGTGGCGCCGGGCCTGGTCGGGCACCTGGAGGCCGAGCCGTTGCACACGCACGGTTACCAGCTCTCCCTCTACGGACTGCCCGTCCTGCGGCGGCAGGTCCGGGAGACGATCCAGTGTGAGCACCGGCTCCCGGCCGGCAGCGCCCCGGGCCGGGACTTCGAGGTCGCCGTCACCTGGACCGGGACCCGCTCCGCCATGTTCGACTTCGGACGGCTGCTGCGGGACCAGGACGAGGGTGACCGTCGTACGCCGGTGGTGGTGGCGGCCGGTCCGAGCTGGGACTACCAGGGGGTGTACGAGGCGCTCGGCTACCGCGTCCGGTACCACCAGCTGCGGCCAGAACGTGGGTTCGCCCCGTCCGACGACGACCTGGACGCGCTGCTGGCCGAGATCGACGCGCGACCCGACGAGCGCCTCGCCCTGGTGGTCGTCAACGCCCAGCACAACCCGACGGCGGTCAACTGGGACCCGGAGTTCGTGGCGTCCTCGATCCGCAAGGCGACCGGTCGGGGCGCCGGGATCCTCGTCGACGATGCCTACTACGCGGTGCACGACGACGACGTCGTCCCGACCTCGGCGCTGGCGGTGCTGCTGGAACAACTGGCCGACCTGCCGGCGGCGGCGCGACGGCGGTGGCTCATGGTCCGCTCGCTCGGCAAGCAGTTCCACTGCAACGGCTGGGGGATCGGTGCCATGGTCGCCGACCCGCAGACGCTGGACCTGCTGGTGAACCGGTACCGCCTCCACAACTGTCTGATGTACGGGGGCGGCTACCAGCAGGCCATGGCGCGTTGGCTGGCGGATCCGGCGAGTGGGGAGTTCCTGGCTCGGCAGCGGGTGACGTACCGACAGCGGCGGATGGTGATCGGGGAGTTCCTCACCGGCCGGCTGGGCTATCCGACCGAGGCGGTCCACCTCGGCGAGTGCAGTTCCTACCTGATGCTGTCGGTGCCCCGGGAGTACGCCCCGCTCCCGGACGGGGTGGAGCGGTTCCGGTGGGACTGTTTCGCGGCCACCGGGGTGCTGCTGGCACCCGCCTGGCCGTGGCCCTACCCGGCGTCGGTCGACACGCCCCTTCCGTATCTGCGCATGTTCATCGGCCCGGAGACGGAACTGATCCGGACCGCGTTGACGCGCCTGGAGTCGGCCGGCTTCCACCACGACATGCCGGTCCGTCGACCGGAGCCGCGATCCGTACTGATGGGCTAGGCGGCCCTCGCCGGTGATCGGGGCGGCCCCCGGTCGACCAGGTCCCGTCCGCGCCAGGGATGGGACCCGACGGCCGGGGGGCGGTCGCAGAAAACCTACGGGAAGCGGCCGTCAGCAGATGCTTATTTACACCTATCGATATCGTGCCTACGATCGCGGTACTGCGTGCGCATCGACAGAGTTCTATCCCTAGCCGCAAGGATGAACCGTGCGACCAATCAGGTACCTCGTCACGCTCCTGGCCGCCCTCGCCACCGCCCTGACCGCCACGCTCTTCGTCGCCACCCCCGCCCAGGCCGCACCGCTGTTCAAGGCGCCGTACCCCTGCGGCCAGCGGTGGACCTACAGTCACCACAGCGCCGAGGTGCGCCTGGCGCTCGACTTCGTCCGCGCCGACGGCGGCAGCACCGCCGGCACCCCGGTCCTCGCCTCCGCCGCCGGCACCGCCACCCGCTACTACCAGGCCAGTGGCGCCGGCAACTACATCGTCATCGACCACGGTGGGGGCTGGAAGACGTACTACTTCCACCTCGCCGCGTTCTCCGTCGCCAGCGGCGCGTGGGTCAACCAGGGCCAGCAGATCGGCACCACCGGCAGCACCGGCAACTCCTCCGGCGCGCACATCCACTACGAGCAGCTCTACAACGGCGTCGGCCAGAACATCGTGATCAACGGTGCCTCGCTCGCGCCGTATCCCGGCTCGTACCACCAGCGCTACCTGACCAGCGACAACGGCTGCGGGGGCGGCACCGCCTTCTGGACCTGGGGTTCCGGCATCCGGGTCCGCAGCGACGTGCGACTCGCCGCGCCGGTGGTGGCCACCCTGGCCGGTCCCACGCTGGTGTACGTGCTCTGCCAGAAGCAGGGCGACACCGTCACCGCCGACGGCTACACCAACAACTGGTGGGCCCGGCTGCGCGACCAGAACGGCTACATGACCAACATCTACATCGACCACCCCGCCGCGCAGTTGCCGGGCGTGCCCGTCTGCTAGCCGCTGCGGCCGGAACCCGTCGTGTCCCGGCCGCCCGGCGGCGGACACGAGCCGCACCCACGGTCCGCGCCGGAATCCACCCCGGCGCGGACCGTCCGCTGCCCCGGACCGACGGTGGGTCGCCGTTTCGTCGCCGAGATCAGGCCCGGACGACGCCGACGCCGACTACGGCGATGAGGGCGGCCGGCGGTCGGCGAGGCTGGCGGCGAGCAGGCCCAGCGCGAGAAGCTGGGTCATGCCGAGGGCGGTGATCAGCGCGGGAAGCGAGCGGGCGTACAGGGCTCCGACCAGCACGCCACCTGCCAACGCCGCGCCGCCCTGGACGGCGGCGAAGACGCCGTAGGCGGTGGCGCGGCGGGCGGCGGGGACGAGGTCGGCCACGAGGGCCTTGACGGTGGAATCCTGCACGCCCACGGCGGCGCCCCACAGCAGGGTTCCCGTCACGACGGCGACGAGGCTGTCGGACAGGGCCAGCGCCGGCACGGCGGCACCGAGCACGGGCAGCGCGAACAGGACCCGCGCGGACCACCTGTCGTACAGCTGACCGCTGACCAGGGCGGCGAGGGCGGCGGCGGCCATCGCGGCGGCGTACAGCAGGGGAATCCCCGCGACGGGGATCAGGCCGGTCCGGCTGGCGTGGAACGAGATGACCCCGTAGGTCACCAGCCCGGCGGTGGCGGCCCCGGCCGCCGCGGCGAACAGGAGGAAGCGGCGAGGCAGGTCGGTACCGAGCCAGCGGCTCAGGCGGGTCGGCGGAGTGCTGCCGGCGCGTGGCCGGGAGACGGCGGGCGCGGCGGGTTCGGTGTCGAAGACGGCCGGGTCGGGCACGCGCAGGCGGATCCACAGCAGCAGACCGATGGCCAGCGCCCCGGGCAGGGCGAGAACGGCCAGCGCCGGCCAGATCACGCCGGTGCCCGCCAGGACGGCCGCGACCACCAGGGGCCCGGCGAAGGCGCCAACCTGGTCCAGGGCCTTGTGCACGGCGAAGCCACGACCACGACCGACGGCGCCGGCGGCCTGCGCGAGCAACGCCGATTTGGCCGGGCTGCGGACGGCCTTGCCGGCGCGTTCGGCGAGGATCAGCACGGCGGCGACCGTCAGACCCGCCCCACCGAGGAAGGGCGCCACGGCCAGCAGGGGAACGCAGGCGGCGGTCAACGCGTACCCGAGCAGCGTGAGGGACCAGTACCGGCCGGTCCGGTCGGCCAGGGGGCCGGAGGCCAGCCGCAGCAGCAGCGACATCGCCTCCCCCGCGCCGGAGACCAGGCCGACGACCAGAGCCGACGCGCCCAGGGCGCCGAGCAGTGGGCCGGTGATCGACCGGGCGCCCTCGTAGACCATGTCGGCGGCCAGGCTGACCATCCCGAAACCGACCACGACCCGCCAGGCGGACCATCTCGGGTCCGCCCGTGAGGGCGACGGTGACGTGGCGGGACCGGCGGGACCGGCCGAGATCTGCGACATGTGGTCAGCCGGTGGTGTCGCGGGCCGGGCCTCGACCGTCCGGTGCCGGGTCCTCGGCGCCGTGGCCGTACGACACGTGCGGAAGTCGGTGTCTCACTCGTGTCCTCCCTGACGACCGGTGGACCCCGCGGGGGTCTACGGGAGGTCGACCGTCGACTCCCACCGCCTCGCGGGCCGGTGTCGAGCCTAGGACACCACCGTCACCAGGGGTCCTCCCGCTCCAGGGCCGGGCCGGTCGTGGGCGGGCGGAGGTGTTCGGGGAACAGGCCGAGAAGTTGGTCACGACGCATCGGCAGGTCGAGCAGGCTGAGCTTGATCTGGCTCCGCCGGGCGTGCCGGCCGGCCGAGAACCGGACGACCTGGCCGGCGTCCTCGCGTAGGCAGACGGTCAGCACCCTGCCGGGGCCCAGCTCGGCCGACGGGGTGCCGTCGACGTCGACGTCGACCGGCGGGCTGTCCGGTGCGATCCGCAACGACCCCCGGTCACCGGTGCCGAGCACGACGGACCGGCCGATGCCCGCCATCGGCGCCACCGGCGTGATCACCATCGTTCGCGCCGACGGCGAGACGACCGGCCCTCCGGCGGCGTAGTTGTACGCGGTGGAACCGCTGGGCGTGGCGACGATCAGCGCGTCACACCGGTAGTAGCCGTACTGCTCGTCGTTGACGCTGAGGTCGACCGAGACGGTGCCGGTCCGGCGCCCGCGTGCGGGGCACTCCGTTGCGTCAATACTTAACCTTCTTTATAGTTCGATGACGGTAGATTCCATCGTCGTTTGCGGAGGTACCTGTGCGACTGCGCGGCAGACCGATCCTGATGGCCGGCCTCATCGCGGCGGTGGCACTGGTGCCGCTCGCCCTGACCAACACCGCGGGTGCGGCGGCGACACCGACCGCGAGCTTCACCAAGGTCAACGACTGGGGCTCCGGGTGGGAGGGGCGCTACACGATCACCAACTCCGGTGCCACCACGATCACCTCCTGGCGTCTGGAGTTCGACCTGCCCGTCGGCACCACCGTCGGCACCTACTGGGACGCGCTGCTGACCAGCAGCGGGCAGCACCACGCCTTCACCAACCGTTCCTGGAACGGCACGGTTGCCCCGGGCGCCTCGGTGACCTTCGGTTTCGTCGGCAACGGCTCCGGCACTCCGGCCGGCTGCACCCTGAACGGTCAGCCCTGTGGCGGCGGCACCACGCCGACCACTCCGCCGCCGTCCACCACCGCCCCACCCACGACGCCGCCGCCGACCGCCGGCACTCCGGTCGCGGCGAACGGCCAGCTCCGGGTCTGCAGTCGCCAGCTCTGCAACCGCAACGGCAAGGCGGTCCAGTTGCGCGGCATGAGCACGCACGGCATCCAGTGGTACGCGAACTGCGCCACCCCGGCCTCGCTGGACGTGCTGGCGGGGGAGTGGAACGCCGACGTGCTGCGTATCTCGATGTACATCCAGGAGGGCGGTTACGAGACCGACCCGCGCCGCTTCACCGACATGGTGCACAACTACATCGAGCTGGCCACCGCCCGGGGCATGTACGCCATCGTCGACTGGCACATGCTCAGCCCCGGCGACCCGAACCACAACCTGACCCGGGCCCGTACCTTCTTCGCCGAGATCGCCGACCGGCACAAGGACAAGGTCAACGTGCTCTACGAGATCGCCAACGAGCCGAACGGGGTGGCCTGGAGCGCCATCAAGAGCTACGCCGACCAGGTCATCCCGGTGATCCGCAGCCGTGACCCGGAGGCCGTGGTCCTGGTCGGCACGCCGGACTGGTCCTCGCTCGGCGTCTCCGGCAGCGGCGGCGGGGTCGACGCGATCGTGGCGAATCCGGTCACCGGCGGGAACCTGATGTACGTCTTCCACTTCTACGCCGCCTCGCACGGCGACGCGTACTACGACACCTTCGCCCAGGCCGCCGACCGGCTGCCGCTGTTCGTGACCGAGTTCGGCACGCAGGACTACTCCGGTGACGGCGCGAACAACTTCACCATGGCCCAGCGGTATCTCGACCTGATGGCCAGCAAGAAGATCAGCTGGGCGAACTGGAACTTCTCCGACGACTTCCGCTCCGGGGCCGTCTTCACCACCGGCACCTGCGGCACCGGCCAGTTCGGCGGTACCAGCCGCCTCAAGCCGGCCGGTGCCTGGATCCGCGACCGGATCCGCACCACCGACGACTTCTGAGGCGCGAGGAGGTGCCCCTTCCCGCCGTCGCCGGTAGGGAAGGGGCTTCGCGCCGAAACACGGCGGACACATTTCGGCGACGGCGGGAGACATTCGCCACTCCGGTGGCCGCCTTCGTCGTGCCGGGCATTCCTGCTGTTCATCGGCGAGAACGGCCGTCGAGCGTGGTGCTCGACCATGTTTTCAACCACTCGCCAGCTGCGTGAACAAGTCACAATATTACATTGTCGAGCATGGATTAACGGAACGGCTCGTGGCATTGTGGCCCTCATGGAAGTAAGTGTCCGTCGTACAACGCTGCGTCTGCTCGCGACGTTTCGGAGTTCACGTCTTGCCTACGACTCGACCGACACCTGCATCGTGACGATCGTGCACGGTGGCGTCGAGGGCCGGGGGGAGGGAACGCCAGCCTGGGCACACGGCGAGACGGTCGAAGAGGTCATCGAGGCCGTCGCGGGGGAGGGTGCGGAGATCCTCGGCCCCGATCTGTCCGACCCCGACGAGGTCCTCGACCGAGTGGCGGAGTGGAAGGCACCCGTGGGTGCCCGGATGGCCCTCGACGGCGCCGTGCACGACTGGCTCGGCCGGAACGCCGGGCAGCCGACCTGGCGGTTGTTCGGCGTGCCCCGCACCCTGGCGCAGCCGACGGGCTACACGATCGGTATCGCCAGTGTCGAGGAGACCCTGGAGGTGGTGGCGAACGCCCCGGACGTGGGCGCCTTCAAGATGAAGGTGCGCAGCGCCGAGGATCTCGATCGGCTCGTCGCCGTCCGTGCGGTGACCAGCCGTCCGATCCGGATCGACGCCAACGAGGCGTGGAGCTTCGAGACGGCCCGGGACCTGACCCCACGTCTGCGTGATCTTGACATCCAACTCATCGAGCAGCCGTTTCTCGCCGGTGCGGTCGGCAACTACCGCCGCTACCGCGAACTGCCCGACCGGCTGCCGGTGTTCCTCGACGAGAGCTGTACCGACGTGGCGAGCGTCCACGCGGCGCAGGGCCTCGCCGACGGCGTCGTGGTCAAGCTGGCCAAGTCGGGCGGTGTCCGGGCCACCCGACGCGTGATGGAGGCTGCGCGGCAGCTCGGCCTGTCGGTGATGCTCAGCTGCAACTGCGAGTCGGAGCTGGCGCTCAGCCAGGCCGCCCTGCTGGCTCCCCTCGCCGACCGGATCGACATCGACAGCCAGTTCCTCCTTCGCGACCCGCCCTTCCGGGGTCTCGGCCTCGACCAGGGGCGGATCGTCCTCGGAGACGCTCCTGGTCTGGGGGTCGTGGCCGCGCAGGAAGAGCGCCCGGCTGTCGAGGCCGGGCCCGGATCGAACGCGGGATCCTGACGGTGGGTGGGTACCGGACCGGGGCCACCGCATGGCCCGGTCCTCCACAGCAGCCACCGGTGCCCCGAGGTCACCCCTTCACCGGTACCCGGATCGCGTTGCTGGCGGGCAGTCTCCTGGTCAACGTCGGTTCGTTCTCGATCTATCCGTACCTCGCCGTACTGCTGCGGGAGCGGATGGGCGCGGACATGGCGCAGATCGGCGTCGTCCTCGGGGTGGGGACCCTGGTGCAGTTCGCCAGCGCCCCGGCCACCGCCGCGCTGGCCGAGCGGCTCGGCCTGCAACGGTCCCTGGTCTGCGCCCTGGTCATGTACAGCCTCGGCGGTACCGCCTTCCTCGTGGGAGAGGACAACCCGGCGTTGACCGTGGCGGGACTGTTCCTCATCTCAGGTGGCGGGTCGCTCTACTCACCGTCGTACCGGAGCTACCTGGTGCATGGGGCGAGCCCCGAGTTGCGGCCCAGACTGGTCTCCGCCGGCAACGCCGCCGGGAACCTCGGCATTGCCCTCGGGCCGGTGGTGGGGGCCCTGCTCATCCAGTTTCCGGACCTGATGTTCGCCGTCGTCACGGCGGTCTACACCAGCCTGGCGGTCGCCCATCTCTTCCTTCGCCGGGAGCAACGGACCGAGGACGCTCCGCCGATCGAGCCGTTCCGGCGCATGCTGTCCGGCCTGGCGGTACTGCCCTTCGCGGTCACCGCCGTCTCCTACTACGTGCACATGCAGTTCTTCCAGTACCTCTCGAGCTACGCCCAGGGTCGGGTGTCCACCGTGTTCTTCGGCGCGACCATGATGGGGTACTCGCTCGGCCTGGTCCTCCTGCAACCCCTGGTGGCGCAGCGGGTCGAGCGGATGGCCTACCCGGCGGCGATGGCGATCGGGTTCGGCTGCCTGGCGGTGGGGATGGTCTCCTTCACCGGCGGAAACGAACTCGCCATAGCGGTCGGCGTCGCCGCGATCAGCGCCGGCAGCGCGGTGCTGCTCCTCAAGAACGACCTTGAGGCGCTGGCGAGGTCGCGGCGATCCGCGACCGTGGTCTTCGGCCAGCAACGGCTGGCCGTCGGTGTCGGCTCCTCCCTCAGCGGCGTGGTCGGCGGCAACCTGTACGGGCTGTTCGAGGGCGGCGGCCGCCTTCCGGGATTCTGGCTGGTCGTGGCCGCCCAGTGCGTTCTGCTTCCCCCGCTCGTGCTGGGTGTGCACCGGCTGCGCCGACGCGCACCCAACCCGGCGGACTCGTCCTGACCCGTCGGTCGGCCCTCACCCCCTCCCGGCCGGCCGGCCGGAGCGGCGGGCCCCCACGACCATCCCGGACGTGGCGGAGTGCCGCGTCGGATAGCCACGCCGTGCCCACGCCATGGTCGACCAAGGTGGGGTCAGCTCGTCGAGGGAGGCTATCTCGACGGGTTCGAGGGTGGCGGGGTCCGTCGCCTCCCGGTGCCGGGCGAAGACCTGCTCGACGTAGCGGTGCCCGGTGTCGGGGCCGACCAGCAGGTGCATCCGCTCCGGGTGGCGCTGCGCCTCCCACCTGGCGGCGAGGTACGCCGCGCCGGTGGAGAGGCCGGCGAAGACCGCGTGCGCGCGCATCAGTGCGACGGTGCCGGCCATGGCGTGACGGAAGGACATCCAGTGCACCCGGTCGAAGAGCTCGTGGCGGACGTTGTCGAAGGGGATGGCGCTGCCGATGCCGGCGATGATGGCCTCCGGGTCCTGGAACCCCTCGCTGCCGAAGCTCACGCTGCCGAACGGCTGGATCCCGACGAGCCGGGTCGAGGGGTCGTCCTCGCGCAGCGGCTGGATCAGACCGGCGCTCGACGAGCCCGTGCCGACGCTGGTGACCACGGTCAGGGGCGTGTCGGGCAGGGCCTCGCGCACCAGCTCCGCCATCTCCCGGTAGCCCCGGTAGTGCACCGGGTCGTGGTACTGACGCATCCAGTGCATGCCGGGGTTGGCCCGCAGCAGCTCCTGCACCCTTTCCACCCGTCGGTGCTGGTCGAGCCGCAGGTCCCGAGCGGGGGGCATCTGGTCCACCGTGGCGCCGAGGATTTCCAGCTGCGCCCGGATGGTCGGGGTCACCGTGGTTGAGGCCACGATGTGGCAGCGCAGCCCGTAGCGGTGGCAGACCATGGCCAGGGCAATGGCGTAGATGCCGCTGGAACTGTCGACAAGAGTGTCTCCGGGGCGGATGGTTCCGGCCTTCAGCAGCGCGCGCACCGCTCCCAGCGCGGCGTAGATCTTCAGGGTCTCGAAGCGGGCGAGGACCACGTTCTCGGACAGGCGGATGAAGCTCGGTGCCTTGACCGCGTCGGTGACATGGGAGTGCAGCAACGGGGTACTTGTCGAAGTACCGCTCGAGGGCATGGCGGACCACTCCTCTGTGCTCGGTCGTGACGGGCCGCGATGGTGGGCGGCCGCGGCAGTGGATGGCGCGATCGTGCCTGGGTCAGGCCAGCGCAGACTTATATTGACACAAGCCGATACATAATGGGAGAGGTGCGGGCTGCTTTTTCGCTTACGCGGTACGTCAGGTGTGCATATCGCGGGGTCAACCACGTGAATGGGTTCTCGGTTGGAGGACTCGTTGGTAAAGGTGGTATGGTTTCGAGTCGACGGGGATTCGGGCCCAGTTAGGCTAAGATTTATATGGATGGCCTGCCGATCCATGAAATGGATCTTCAGATTGGTGCCCGCTGCGGAATGCAGGCCTCCGGCCGGGGCTTTCCGCGCCGTCGCGCGAGCTGTTGTGCGTCCACTGCCGTACGAATCGGAGCTGCCGATGGAGTGGTTTGAAGACGACACGTTCTGGGTGGACTTCGCGGGCGCCCTGTTCGCTCCCACCCGCCGCCGGGAGGCGGCGAACTGGGTGGCGACCTCACCGCTGCTGGACCTGCCGGCCGGTGCCGAGGTGCTCGATCTCGGCTGCGGCCCCGGAACCTACGCCGTACCCCTCGCCGAGCGCGGTGCGCGGGTCACCGGCGTGGACCTGAGCCAGGCGATGCTGGACCGCGCGCGGGAGGAGACCGAGGCGGCGGGCCTGAAGGTCCGCCTGGTCCGCGCGGACATGCGGGAGTTCGTCGAGCCGGACACCTACGACGTGGTCATCAGCATGTACACCTCGTTCGGCTACTTCCCCGACCCGGAACAGAACCAGCTGGTGCTGCGTAACGCCCTCCGCAGCCTCGTGCCCGGGGGGCGCCTGCTGCTGGACCTGTTCAGCAAGGAGATATTCGCCCGCTGGGCCGGCGTCCCGAAGGTGGTCGACGTCGAGGGCGGCTCCCTGTTCATGCGGGACACCATCCTGGACGACTGGACCCGGTTCCGCAGCGACTGGACCCTGGTGCGGGGAGACACCGCGCGGCACGGCTTCTTCGAGCAGTTCGTCTACAGCGCCGCCGAGATCCGCGCCATGCTGACCGCCGCCGGGTTCTCCGGGATCCGCTGCTTCGGTGGCTTCGCGGGAGAGCCGTACGACAACCACGCGGCACGACTGGTCGTGCAGGCGACCCGCCCGCTGGACGTCGAGGGGAGCTGATTATGACCATCGCGCTCATCGAGGCACTCACCTTCGGACTCGCCCACCTGCGGGACGCCGCCGCCGAGGCCGGACACCAGCTGTG
This sequence comes from Micromonospora sagamiensis, assembly GCF_014680085.1. Taxonomy (NCBI): domain Bacteria; kingdom Bacillati; phylum Actinomycetota; class Actinomycetes; order Micromonosporales; family Micromonosporaceae; genus Micromonospora; species Micromonospora sagamiensis. Next base: position 6,025,512 of record NZ_AP023438.1, read on the forward strand.
TCTGCTCACCGGGAACCGGTCGGTCTACTCGTACGAGCTCGACCGCCTGGGGCCGGACGACCTGGAGGTCATCGACGTCGACACCACCGACGTCGCGGCCTGCGCCGCGGTGCTCGACCGGATCCCCGACCTGGCCGGGCTGGTCAACTCCACCGACACCTGGATGCTGCCCGGGGCGGAACTGGCCGAACGGTTCGGCCTGGCCACCCTCGGTCTGGACACCGCACGTACCCTGCGGGACAAGGCCGCGGTCCGCAACCTGCTGCACCAGGCCGGACTGAGTCGGGCCGGCGCGATCCGGGTGGAACCGACGGCCGAGGCGGTCACCGAGGCCGTCGCGGCGATCGGTTACCCCGTGATCGTGAAGGACTCGGCGGGAACCTCCTCCCGATCGGTCTGGTTGATCCGGGACGACGCCGAACGCGACCGGGCCGTCCGGCAGGTCGCGGACGCCAACCTGATGGGCGGGCACCTGGTCGCCGAGCCGTACTTCCCCGGGCCGGTCTACAGCGCCGAGACGGTGACCGGGGAGGGCCGCACCAGACTGCTCGGGATCGCGGTGCACATCCACACCCCGGAACCGGTCCGGCGCGAGGAGGCCGTCGCCTTCCCGGTCGTCTTTCCCGCCGAGGAGTTGGCGCACCTGGAGACCTGGATCGGCAAGGTCCTCGACGTGGTCGGTTTCTCGTCCGGGATCGCGCACACCGAGTTCGCCCGCACCCCGGACGGGCCGGAGGTGGTGGAGGTCAACGGACGCATCGCCGGAGCCGTCATCGGGGAGATGATGTGCCGCTCCCTGCGGACCAACGTGTACCGTGCCGTGATCGACGCCGCACTCGGCCGGCGGCCCCGGCTGCTGGACGAGCCGCTGTCGCCCGGCCCGGGCTACGGGATGACCTTCCTGCACCCTTCGGCACCGGGCCGTCTCGCCGGTTGGCGTGGGCCCGAACGGCTCGGACTCTTCCCGGGCGACCCCGAGTTCTATCCGACCGCCCGAATCGGGGACCGCATCGTCCACCTCGCCGACCAGCGGGGCTGCACGGCCCTCGTGCTCGCCGAGGGGGCCACCGCAGAACTGGGCCTCTACCACTCGCTGGCTGCCGCCGGCACCGTCACCCACGACATGCGGCCGCTGGACTGACCTGACCGGCACGTGCCCCGGCGGCCCCGCCCGGCCGTCGGGACACGTGTCCGTCACCACCGGGGGTGATGGGGGGGGCGGGGACCGTCCGGGGTCGCCCCGGGCGGGACTCGCTCCCGGCGCCCGTCCACCACCAACCGCGACACGCCCCTGCCCCGTGCGGCCCCCGCCGTCGACCGGCCATCTGAGCGCCGGGCACGACAACAGGGCTAGACCAGTATTTCGAGCTGGGTGGCTGGTTCCCTGTGACGCCCATGACCAGGGAAAATCGAGTAGCGGACCGGGCTCGTGGGGGTGTGGCAGGCAGCTCCGGAGACCTCAGATCCGCCCGTGCGGTCTTGACGTAACCAGGTACGGAGGGGATCCTCCTTACTGGCATAGACCAATGCTCAGAAACCCTCAGGCCCCCGGGCCCCGATGTCCGATCCGCGCTTCCGCTGACCTGACCGGATCGGTGGATCTCGTGCCGGTCGGCCGTCTGCGGTGGTCACCCCACCGCGCTCCGTGCCGGCACGCCACCGGCAGAAGGCACTGATCCGGACCAAAAATGGAGGTCGCGTGTTACTGGCACGCTCTTTTCGCGGTCGCCGTCACCGCGCTGTCACATTCGCCGTTTCGGCCACGCTCGTCGCAGGGGTGCTGAGCCCGCTGCCGGCCGCCGCCGAGCAACCGGCTCCCGCTGGCGCGGCGCGGATCCTCCCGGTGCCGCAGCAGATCACCCCCCGTCCGGGAAGCGTGGTGCTGTCCGGTGCTGTCGACGTCGTGGCGGGCGGGGCCGCCGACCCGGCAGCGCGGACGGCGCTGGTGGACCTGCTCTCCGAGCGCGGCGTCACCGCCCGGGTCGTCCCCGACAGCGACCTGTCGGCGCGCGGCCCGATGATCGTTCTCGGCGGACCGGGGGAGACGCCGGCGAGCGCGGGCGCGCTGCGTGCCCTCGGTGTCACCGGCCCGGAGGCGCTGCCCGCCGAGGGGTACGTGCTGGCCGCCGGTCGCGACGGGCACGGCCGGGAGCGGATCGTGCTGTCCGGGAAGGACGGCGCCGGCACGTTCTACGCCGTGCAGTCGCTCCGGCAACTGCTCGAAAAGAAGGGTTCCGGGGTAGCCGTCGACGGCGTGCAGATCCGGGACTGGCCGGGTTACAAGATCCGTGGTGGCATGGAGTCCTTCTACGGCCCGGTGTGGTCGCAGGAGGACCGGCGCTCGCAGATCGAGTTCCTGGCCCGGCACAAGATGAACCAGTTCTTCTACGGGCCGGCGGACGACCTGCGCACCGGGTCGAACTGGGCCTCGTTGTACGAGGCGGCGGAGCTGGCCCGGTTGAAGGAGATCCTCGACCTGGCGAAGTCGCGCCACGTCGACTTCGTGTACCGGATCTCACCGGAGGCGCCGTTGGCACCCAGCAACGGGATCTGTCACGTGCGCGAGACCGACCGGGCCAAGCTGCTGGCCCGCTTCGAGCAGATGTGGGAGATCGGCGTCCGGAGCTACGTCATCGCCTGGGACGACGTGTCGGGCAACTTCGCCTGCCAGGAGGACCGGGACGCCTACGGTGGCGACGCGTCGCCGCTCGCGGTGGCCCAGGCCGAGGTCACCAACTTCGTGCAGAAGGAGTTCATCGAGAAGCACCCCGGGGCCAGCCGCATGGTGGCCGTGCCGACGGAGTACTGGGGCATGACGAAGACGGCGTACACCAACCGCTTCGACGAGCTGCTGAGCACCGACGTGGACCTCTACTGGACGGGTCCCGCCGTGGTCCCGGCGAGCATCACCGAGGCGGACCTCCGGGCTGCTCAGGACGTGTGGTCGCGGCACCGGATCATGCTCTGGGACAACTACCCGGTCAACGACTACAGCCCCAACCGGCTGCTGGTGGGCCCCCTCAAGAACCGCGACGCCGGCATGGCGGACAAGGTCATCGGCATCTCCTTCAACGGGCTCGTCACCTTCCAGGAGGCCTCGCAGATTCCCCTCGGCACCCAGGCCGACTACGCCTGGAACCCGGGTGCCTACGACGCGGACCGCTCGTGGACGCGTACGTTGCAGATTCTCGGCGGCGACGCGTACGACGAGTTGCGGCTCTTCGCCGACAACAACCGGGCCAGCGTCCTCGACCAGAGCGCGCGGCCGGAGTTCGCCGCGCTCGTCAACCGTCTCATCGCCGACTACCGGGCGGGCCGACCGGTGGACGCCCAGCTCGACCGGGTCGACGGTGAGCTGCGCCGCCTCGAGGAACTTCCCGCCGCGCTACGGGCGAAGCTCGACAACCCGCTCCTGCTCAAGCAGATCTCGCCCTGGCTGGACCGGGTCGGCGTGACCGGCCAGGCAGGTCGGGCCGCCGTCCGCATCCTCCGGGCCCAGGACAGGGGTGTCAGCGAAGCCGCCTGGGTGGCCCGGCGCGACCAGGCAGCCGCCCGTGGCATCCTCGACCGCACGTGGCACCAGATCAGTCCCGGGCCGGTCGACGACCTGCTCAGCTTCGCGGCGGCCCAGAGCGACGCCTACATCGGCGACCGCTGGTTCGGCGACCTCGGTGCCCCCACCGGTGCACCGGCCGCCGCTGCCGGGTCCGGGCTGGGTCTGCTGACCGACCGGCGCGACGACACGGCGTACGTCGCCGCTGGCGCACCACAGGCCGGGGACGCGATCACGGTCCCGATCACCAAGCCGCACCGGCTGTCGGCGGTGACGGTGGTGCAGGACGCGACCGCCCCGGCGGACGGCGTGATCCAGGCGCTCGTCGACGACACCTGGGTGGATCTCGGGCCGCTCGCCGAGGGGTTCACCAAGGTGCCCGCCAAGGACCTGGCCGCGAGCGCGGTACGGATCCAGTGGACGCCCGGCAGTGTCGCGCCGCGTGTGTACGAGATCGTCCCGCACTACTCCGACGTGCTCCCTGGCCGACTCTCGGTCGAGCCGTCGGGGGCGCTCATCGCACCGGGGGCGACCAAGCGGTTCCAGGTCGCGCTCGAGGTGTTCGCCGAGGAGGGGGTGAGTGGACGGGTCACCGCCAGCGGCCCGGACGGCTGGACCGTCACCCCGGCGACGCAGGTGCTCCGCGCTCGGCCGGACGGTCGGACCATCGTCACGAGCGTGCCGGTCGCCGTCACCGTTCCGGCCGGCGCCGCCGAGAACCGTCACCAGGTGACGGTGACGTTCCACAAGGACGGCGCGGCGCCGGTGACCGTGTCGCTGCCGATCGTCGTGGGCGACGGCAGCTACCCGGAGTTCGTGGCCGGGGCCGACCCGGCCGGCTACTGGAGGCTGGGCGACGCGGCGAGTTCCCGGACCGCCGTCGACAGTTCCACCAGTGGGCGCGACGGCACCTACCTGGGCGCCGAGCCCGGTGTCGAGGGGGTGCTCGCCGGCGACGGCGCGGCCGACCTCGCGAGCGGCTACGTCGACGTGCCCCGGGGCCCGCGGACCAACCTCGACGGGCCGTTCACGTTGGAGGCGTGGGTCAAGCTCGACCTGCTCGTGCCCACGCCGGGGCAGGCGATCATCGAGAGCTACCAGACCCCGGCGACCAACGGGTACGTCCTGCGGGCGGACAACGGTGTCCTACAGGCGTGGACGCTCGGCGCTCCCGGCCAGGGACACGGCGTCGTCACCGGTCACACCCGGTTGACGCCGGACCGGTGGCACCATGTCGCTGCCGTGTTCGACGGATCGCGACTGACCGTGTACCTCGACGGCGTCGCGGACAACAGCGTCGCGACGACGGTCGCCCCGGGCGGCGGGACGGCGAGCATCAAGCTCGGTGGCCGCGGAGACGACACCTTCCAGCGGCTCCAGGGCGACCTCGACGAGGCGGCGATCTACGACCGCGCGCTGACGGCGGCCGAGATCCAGAAGCACTACTTCGCCGGATTGCGGTAGCCGCACCCACCGGATGCGCGTCAGCCACCCTGCGGCGGGGGGCTGACGTGCATCTGGATGGCGTAGCGATCCCCGCGGTAGAGCGACCGCCCGTACTCCACGACCTTGCCCATGTTGTCGACGGAGATGCGCTCGATCAGGAACGCCGGGGTGTCCTCGGCGACCTCGAGTCGCTTCGCCTCGGTGGCGGTCAACCGCGCGATGGTGACGATCTGCCGGGCGGACTCGAGCCGCACACCGAAGGCGCGGCCCAGGACGTCGTAGAGCGAGTCGTCGCGTCCCAGCACGTCGAGCAGGGTGGGGAAGCGTGCCGCGGCGAGGTTGGTCCGTTCCAGGGCCATCGGGATCCCGTCGGCGGTACGGATGCGCTCGATGTAGTGCGTCGGCTCGCCGGGAGCGATGTCGAGGTTGGCGGCGACGGTGCGGGTGGCCGGGCGGGTGCGGCCGCGGTAGCTCTTCGCGCCCGGAGTCATGCCGCGCATCCGCATGTCCTCGCTGAAGGAGCGGAAGATCTCCGAGTGGGTCAGTGTCGGGTGCTGCACGAAGGTGCCGCGTCCGGGCACCCGTCGCACCATTCCCTTGCTCTCCAGCGCGTCGATGGCGCCCCGGACGGTCATCCGGGCCACCGCGAACCGCTCGGCGAGGACCCGTTCGGAGGGGAGCAGCGCACCGTCCCGCGACTCCAGGACCAGGGTGGTGAGCACGTCGGTGATGTGCTTGCCCTTGCCGCGGTTCTGCTCCGCCAGCAACGATTCGAGCGCTCCGCCGCTCGGCTCGTGACGCGTCCTTGGCACGAACCGTTCTCCCTTCCCGCTGTTGACGCCATCGTACGGGCAGTTCGTCGCACCTTGGGGGAGGCCGAGTCACCCGTTGACCGCCGGTCTATACCAGTATTACAGTCGAGCTCCCGCCGGTCCGACGGGTGGTCGCAACGACGATCGGAGACGTGATGACCAGGAAGTATGGTGTGTGGGGAGCGGTGGCGATGCTCACCGTAACCCTCGCCGCATGCGCACCCGGCAGTGGGGACGGCGACGACGCCGTCAACCTGAAGGTCTGGGGATGGCGGCAGGAGGACGTCGCCGCGTACAACAAGATCTTCCAGATCTACGAGGACGCCAACCCCGGCGTGACCGTCGAGTACGTCCCCTACAAGAACACCGAGTACGACACGATCCTCAAGACAGGGCTGACCGACGCCAACGGCCCCGACGTGGCACAGCTGCGCTCCTACGGCCTGCTCCAGCCGCTGGTCGCGGCCGGCGGCCTGGTGCCCCTCGACGGCGTCAAGGAGCTGGACGGCTTCCCGGCACCGGTCCTCGACGGCGCCCGGGGCGAAAGCGACGAGAAGGTCTACGGCGTCCCGTTCGCACTCCAGACCCTGCACGTGATCTACAACAAGAAGCTCTTCGACGACAACGGCATCACCGCCCCCACCACCTGGGCGGACATGCTCGCGGCGTTCGACAAGCTCAAGGGCGCCAAGGTCATCCCGTTGGCGAGCACGGTCACCGACACCTGGATGCTGCCGATCCAGCAGGAGATCTTCGGGGCCACCACGTACGGCGGCCCCGCCTACCTCGACAAGATGCTCACCGGCGGGGCGAAGTTCACCGACGCGCCCTGGGTGAAGTCGCTCGAAACCTGGAAGAGCACCGACCGGTACTGGGCGCCGCAGTCGTCCGGGATGAGCTACGCCGACGCGCAGGCGCTCTTCACCGCCGGCCGGGCCGCGATGTTCCCCGGCGGCATCTGGGAGCTGGCCGTGTTCCAGAAGGCCAACCCCGATCTGAAGATGGGCATCTTCAACGTGCCGCCCGCCCCCGGCGCGTCGGTCGACAAGACCCTCGTTCCCGGCTACGTCGACGGGTCGTTCGGGGTCTCGGCGAAGTCCACCAAGCGTGAGGCGGCGCTCAAGCTGGTGCGGTGGATGGCGTCGGAGGAGTTCGGCCGGGCGTACTCCACCGAACTGCGGCAGATCTCGGCGGTACCCGGCGTCCAGCCCCAGGACGAGCTCCTGGCCCAGGCGCTGCGGGACTACCAGGCGAACCCGAGCCCGTACGTCACCTACGCGTACTTCTCCGGTGGAACACCCACGGCGTGGGACCTCGCCTCGGCGGCGTTCTCCGACTACCTGCTCGGGCGACGCACCGCCGCTGACGCGGCCGGGCACATCCAGCGAGGGGTCGACCAGTGGTTCCGGCCCAGGAAGTGACCGTCCGTCCCGCCTGGCGGCGTCGCCGCCAGGCGGGACGGACCGCACCGGGGTGGATCGCGGCCTTCTGCCTGCCGGCCTTCGCCCTCTACGGCCTCTTCCTCGTGGTGCCCCTGCTCACCGCCTTCTACTACGGTTTCTTCCGCTGGGAGGGCACCCGCCAGGCGGAGTTCGTCGGGATCGGCAACTACCAGGAGATCCTCACCCGCTATCCGCTCAGTGACGAGATCGCCAGCGCGTTCGGGCACAACGTGCTCTTCTTCGTCGGCACCATGGCCATCCAGAACACCGTCGGGCTCGGCCTGGCCGTGCTCCTGCACCGCAGCCCCCGGGGCAAGCGGTTGTTCCAGACGCTCTTCTCGCTGCCCTACCTGATCAGCCCGCTGATCGTCGGCTACATCTGGTCGCTCCTGCTCAGCCCCACCTTCGGCCCGGTCAACGTCGTGCTCAGGGGGGTCGGTCTGGACTCGTGGGCGCGTCCGTGGCTCGGCGAGCCGGACACCGCACTGCCGGTGCTGATCCTGGTCAACGCCTGGCAGTGGGTCGGCGGGCCGATGCTCATCTTCGGCGCCGCCCTGGCCGGTGTACCGCGCGAGCTGGAGGAGGCGGCGGCCATGGACGGCGCGTCGGCCACCCGGACCTTCTGGAGCGTCCGGTTCCCCCTGCTGATGCCGGCGGTCGGGGTGATCACCGTGCTGACCTTCATCGGCTGCTTCAACATCTTCGACCTCGTCTACGCGCTGGGCGGATCCGACGGCGGGCCCGGCGGCGCCATGGACGTCCTCGGCCTGCTCTACTACCGGACCGCCTTCCAGGGCGGCAGCAACGCGATCGGAGAGTCCTCGGCGTTGGCCATGCTCATCTTCGTACTCATCTTCGGGGTCTCCGTCGCCCTGGAGCGGGTGCTGCGCCGCCGGGAGGTCACGTGAACGCCCTGCTGACCACCCCTCGTCCCACGTCGGCAGCCCCCGGCGGCTCCCCGCGCCCGGGTGCCGACCGCTCCCGGTCGCTGGCCCGCGGCGTCGGCGTCCAGGTCGTCCTCTGGGCGTACGCGGCAGTCGCCTTCGGCCCGCTGCTGCTGGTGCTGATCGGTTCGTTCCGGTCCAACGCGGAGATCCTCCGCGCGCCGGTCGGCCTGCCCAGCTCGTTCGACGTCAGCAACTACACCCGCGCCTGGGAGACCGCGTCGATCTCGACGTACTTCCTCAACTCCCTGGCCGTCACGGCCGCCTCGGTGGTGCTGTGCGTCGGCGTGTCGGCGCTGGCCGCCTACGCCCTGGCCCGGTGGCGGTTCCGGGGACGTGCCCTGCTGGCGGCGTTCTTCCTGTCCGGCCTGATGATCCCGGCGAAGCTCGGCCTGCTGCCGGTGTTCTACATGTTCCAGTCGATGAACCTGATCGACAGCCGGATCGGGCTGGTGCTGCTCTACGCGGCGAGCGGGGTCCCGTTCTCCGTCTTCGTGATCATGGGCTTCATGCGGGGACTCCCCGGGGAGCTGGAGGAGGCGGCGCGGATCGACGGCGCGCACGAGGGGCGCCTGTTCGTGTCGATCGTGCTGCCCCTGATGCGCCCGGCGCTCGCGGTGGTCACCGTCTTCCAGTTCGCGCCGACCTGGAACGACTTCTTCTATCCGCTGGTGCTGCTGCGCAGCGGCGAGAAGTACACCATCCCCGTCGGGCTGACCCGGTTCTTCGGCGAGTTCGCCGCCGACCGCGGCACCCTGTTCGCCGGGCTCGTGATCGCGCTGGTCCCGCTGGCCGTGGTGTTCGCGCTGGCCACCCGGCAGATCGTCGCGGGCCTGACCGCCGGGATGTCGCGATGACCGTGACGATCACCATCGACGGCGGGAAGTCGCAGCTCAGAATGCTGCTGCGCACGCCTGCGGACCGTCAGCTCGGGGTCGGGCCCGGCTTCTCCTACCAACCCCACGAGGACGGCGTCGACCGGATCCTGGCCGCTGTCCGCGACGCCTCCACCACCATCTCCCTCCCCGCGCGGGTGACGGGAGTGGTCGCCGGTCTGACCGGCGTACCGGGCGAGGGTGCGGAGCGTCGACGCCTCGCCCGCGCCCTCACCGGGCTCCTCGGCGGTCCGGCCGTGGTCGTGGAGGACAGCGTCCTCGCCCACGCCGGCGCCCTCGGCGGCGCCGGTGTGGTCCTGTGCGTCGGCACCGGGACGACGGTCCTGGCGGTGGCCGCCGACGGCACCCACGCCCGGCTCGACGGGTGGGGTCCGCACCTCGGTGACCGGGGCAGCGCGTACGCCATCGGGCTGGCCGGGATGCGTGCCGCCACCGCGGCGTACGACCGGGTCGGGCCGGGTACCGCGCTGGTCGACCGTCTCGTCGCGGCGCTCGGTGGCAGCGACCTGGCGGCGCTCCAGCGCTACTACCGGGACCCGGACCTGGTCCCCCGGACCGCGACCTTCGCCCTCGACGTCCTCGACGCCGCCGCCGGGGGTGACCCGGTGGCCAGCCGGATCTGCGCCGGGGCGGCGACCGATCTCGCGGACGCGGCGCAGGCGGCGAGCGCCCGACTCCGCCTCGACGGGGCGGAGCGCCGGGTGTCGTACAGCGGACGGCTCCTGGCACCGGGGAACGTCCTGCACCGGGCGCTGTCGGCGGAACTCGCCGCCCGGGGGCTGCCGCTGGTCGTTCCCCGGGCGGAGCCGCTCGACGGCGGGCCCACGCTGCTGGACGGCTCCGGTCCCTACGCCCGCCTGCTGGCGGACCAGGATCCGGGCGGTGCCGCGTGAGGGTCGGACACGGGACGGCATGCCTCGCGGTCGTGCCCGGCGAACCGATGGGTGGCTACGTCGACCGGTCCGAGGGCGTCCAGGACGTGCTCGACCCGCTCGAGGTGCACGTGGTGACCGTCGCCGACGACGGGCACCGGTTCGCGCTGGTGGTCGTGGACCTGATCTGTGTGAACGCCGACGTCGTCGAGCGGATCCGGACCGCCCTGCGGGACGTCGGGGTGCCGTCCTGCTGGGTCGCGGCCACGCACACCCACGCCAGTCCCGAGGCGGGTTGCGCCCCCGGCGGCGGGATCACCCCACGGGACGTCGGCGACCGGCTGGTGGCCGTCTCGCTCACGGCCACGCGCCGGGCCGTGGCGACCGAGCGTGAAGCCCGGCTCACCGCCACCCGCACCCTGGTCTCCGGGCTCGCGAGCCGGCGCAACGTCGTGGACTCGCCACCGATGGACATCCCCGTCGACACGATCGGGGTCACCGTGGGCGCCGACGTGGTCGGCCTGATCGTGGTCTCCCCGGTCCACCCGACCATCCTCCCCGCCGCCAACAACCACGTGAGCGCGGATCTGGCCGGGGGGATCCGTCGAGCGCTCTCCGGGCCCGACAGGTGGGTGGTCGTCGCCACCGGTGCCGCAGGCGACATCAGCACCCGGCACACCCGCCAGGGGCACGGACCACCCGAGGTGGACCGGCTCGGTGCCCTGGTGGCCGACCGGTTCGTACCGCCGGCCCCGGTCGACGGCGGCCCGGTGGCCCCGGTGCGGCCGCCGGTCTCGCGCAGCGTGCGCCTGCGGCCCAAACAGCCGGCGGAGCTCGACGCGTCCGCACGCCCGGTCCCGCAGATCCGGGACGGGCGCATCCGCCAGGTCCTGCAACAGGGGCTGCGGATCGCGCGGGAACAGGCCGCCCGCCAGCGCAGCGAACCGTACGAGATCGAGGTCGCGGCGGTCGACCTCGACGGTGTCACGGTCGTCGGTGTGCCCGGCGAGCTGTTCCTGGAACTGGGCGAGGCGATCCGTTCCCGCGCGGCGGACCGGGCGGGCGACGTCGTGGTCCTCGGCTACACGAACGGCTACCTCGGTTACCTGCCCGCCCGCGACACCCCGCCCTGCTACGAGACCTTCGCCAGCCCGGTCAGCGCCGGCAGCGGCGAGATCGTCGTCGAAACCGCCGTCGAGGCAGCCATCGAGGCCGCCCGCGATCGTGACCGTTCCAGGAGGAACTATGCCTGAACCCGCATACGCCGCCATCGCCCGGACCGCGCTCGACCAGATCCTCGCCACCCAGCTCGCGGCGATCGAGTCGGCGGCCACGCTCGTCGCCGACTCGATCGCCGCCGGTGGTGTGCTCCAGGCATTCGGGACCGGCCACTCGCGGATCGTGACCCTCGAACTCGCGGCGCGGGCCGGCGGTCTCGCCCCCGTCAGCATGCTGGCGGTCAAGGACCTCGTGATGTTCGGCGGCGCCGACCCGGGGCCGATCCTCGACCCGACGTACGAGCGTGAGTCCGGTCTGGCCGAGCGGATCTACGCGCTCGCCGCGCCCGCTGCGCAGGACCCTTTCCTGATCGTGTCCAACTCCGGCATCAACGCCGCCGTGGTCGAGATGGCGACGCTGGCTCGTGACCGGGCGCACCCGATCATCGCCGTCACCTCGCTCACCCACACCCGCTCCGCCGGGGCACGTACGACCCGGGGCCAGCACCTGGCCGACCTGGCGGACGTGGTGATCGACAATCTCGCCCCCGCCGGGGACGCGGCACTGGAGATCAGCCCGGGAGTTCGGATCGGAGCGGTGTCGTCGTTCACCGGGGTGTTCATCGCCCAGATGCTCACCGAGCTGGTCTGTCGTCGGCTCCTCGACCGGGGCCTCGACCTGCCGGTCTACATCTCGGCGAACCTCGCTCAGGGCGACGCGCACAACGCGGCCCTCCAGGAGCGGTACCGCGAGCGGGTCCGTCCGATCGAGCCGTGACCCCCTCGGCGTCGCCGTCGGAGCCCTTCCTGCGGCGGGCGTCGATCGCGCGTTCGCCCGAGGTCAGGGTGGTCGGGTCGGAAGGGGCGGGCACCGCCCGGACCGCCGTCGGGCCGGCGCAGCCCACCGGGTCGTCACCCGAGTGGGCTGCGCGTGGCGCTCAGAAGGCGGCCGTCACCGAGCCCTTGTACCTGCCGTCGATGTACGTCTTTACCTCGGGGGAGTGCAGCAGCTCCTCCAGCTTCCGGACCCGGGGGTCGCTGTCGCCGCCGTCGCGGACCACCAGCAGGTTCGCGTACGGGTTGCCCTCCGCCTTCTCCAGGGCGAGAGCGTCGGTGGCCGGAGTGAGGCCGGCGTCGATGGCGTAGTTGCCGTTGATCACCGACGCGACGGTGTCATCGAGGCTGCGGGGCAGTTGCGCCGCCTCTAGTTCCCGGAACTGCAACTGCTTCGGGTTGTCGACGATGTCGCGGGTGGTGGCCTTCACGCCGGCACCCTCCCGGAGTTTGATCACACCGTTGTTCGCGAGCAGGTTGAGCGCCCGGCCCGAGTTGGACGGGTCGTTCGGGATGGCGACCACACCCTTGGCCGGCAGGTCGGCGAGGGCGCGGACCTTCTTCGAGTACAGGCCGAGCGGTTCGATGTGCACCGGCTTGAGCGCGGTGAAGCGGTAACCCTTGGCAGCCTTCTCCTCGTCCAGGTACGGAATGTGCTGGAAGTAGTTCGCGTCGAGTTGGCCGTCCGCGAGCGCCCGGTTCGGCTGCACGTAGTCGGTGAACTCCACGATCTCCAGTTTCAGCCCGGCCTTCTCCGCCAGGTTGTCCTTGACGTAGGTGAGGATCTCGCCGTGCGGCACCGGGCTGACGCCGACCTTGAGCGCGGCGTCGGTGGGTGTCGAGGTGCCGGTGTCGTCTGTGCCGGAGCCGCAGGCGGTGAGGGCCAGGACGAGGGCGGCGATGATCAGCGAGGGGAGTCTGCGTCGCACGGTGGTGCCTTTCTCCTTGTCGTCCACGGCTGTCGACGTGGATGTCCTATCGGTGGGACAGGTGCCGGGCGATCCGGTCACCGAGCATCTGGACGGCCTGCACGACCACGATCAGCAGCACGACGGTGCCGACCATCACGTCGTCCTCGAATCGCTGGTAGCCGTAGCGCAGGGCGAGGTCGCCGAGGCCCCCGCCGCCGACCACGCCGGCCATCGCGGAGTATCCGATGAGCGCGACGACCGTGATGGTCAGTCCGGCCACCAGGCCGGGTCTGGCCTCGCGGAGCAGGACCTTGACGATGATTTGCCAGCGGGAGGCGCCCATCGCCCGGGCCGCGTTCACCACGTCCCGGCCCACCTCGCGGATCGAGGCCTCGACGATCCGGGCGTAGAACGGGATGGCGCTGACGGTCAGTGGGACGATGGCGGCGCTGGTGCCGATGGTGGTGCCGGTGACGGCCCGGGTGAACGGGATGATCGCCACCAGCAGGATGATGAAGGGCAGGGAGCGTCCGACGTTGACGACCAGGCCGAGCAGCGCGTTCACCGCCGGGGCCGAGAGCAGGTTGCCCCGCTCGGTGAGGACCAGCAGGACGCCGACCAGCAGCCCGCCGATTCCTGAGAGCAGGGTGGCGACGCCGACCATGTAGGCGGTCTCGGCGAGGCCCTGCCGGAGCAGGTCGACCAGATCCGGGGCGATCACCGCGCGGCCTCCACGCTCAGCCCGGCCCCGCGCAGGTCGTGCAGCGCGTCCGCCAGCGTCGGCGCTGCCTGGGGAAGCGCGATGCGCAGCCGGCCCGCCCGGGTGGCGGCGAGCTGCTCGACCGCGCCGGCGACGATCCGGACGTCCAGGTCGTGCCGGCGGGCCAGGGTGGACACCACGGACTCGTCGCCGGCCTGCCCGGTCAGCGTCACGTCGAACAGGACGTGGTCGGGCATGGTGGGCACCGGGCCCAGCGGAAAGAGGTCCCGGGCCAGTGGGGAGTCGGGACGGCCGACCAGCTCGGCCACCGGCCCGGACTCGACGAACCGGCCCTCCTGCATGACCGCCACCGCGTCGCAGAGCCGTTTGACCACGTCCATCTCGTGGGTGATCAACAGGATGGTCAGGCCGAGCCGCTTGGTGAGACCGCGCAGCAGGGCGAGGATGGCTCCCGTGGTGTCCGGGTCGAGCGCCGAGGTCGCCTCGTCGGACAGCAGCAGTCGGGGGCGGCTGGCCAGGGCCCGGGCGATACCCACCCGCTGCTTCTGCCCGCCGGAGAGTTGCGCGGGGTACGCGTTCGCGCGGTCGGCGAGATCGACCAGGTCGAGCAGTTCCTCGACACGGCCGGCCCGTTCCCGGCGTGGCACGCCCATCACCTCCAGCGCGAAGCTCACGTTGCCGGCAGCCGTACGGGAGTGCAGCAGGGCGAAGTGCTGGTGGATCATGCCGATGTCCTGCCGGACGCGCCGGAGGCGGTTCTCCCGCAGCCCGGTGAGCTCCACCCCGGCGACGGTCACCCGGCCCTCGTCGGGGCGTTCCAGCAGGTTGACGCAGCGCAGCAGGGTACTCTTGCCGGCGCCGCTGCGTCCGACCACGCCGAACACCTCGCCTTCGGCAACGGTGAGGTCGACGCCGTCCACGGCGGCGACCGGGCCGCCCCGGGTGTGGAAGGTCTTCCGCAGACCTTCGATGCGAATCACGGTGGTGTCCTCGTCAATCCAACGGGGTCAGGGGTGCTGCCGGGGTCGCCGGGCGGGTGGAGAGATCGGGTCGTCGTCGCCCGGCGGGCCCGGACGGGATAGGCGATCTTCCCTACCTGGTAAGTAGGTTAGGCCGTGGCCTCGGGATGTCGGCAGGATGGCCACCCGAACGTGAGGCGGAACACGCCGCGACGGGAACCCGACCCGACGCTCCTCGGTCCTGGCCGGGCGGGAGCTTTCCCACCCCGTGTACGGGTTGTCGCTTCACCGCGACGTCCGGTGCCATGGCCGTTCGCCGCCGGCCGGCCCGGTGTGCCATCGTCGCGGCATGAACGTTGACCCGGCCCCGTGGCGGCGACCCGGGCCGCTGCCCGAGCAGCGGCGCACCGACGTCCTGGTCGGCGTGGCCGTGACGACGGTGGCGCTGCTCAACCTCACGCTGGCCAACAGCGCGGGTCAGTTCGTCCTCGGCCGGCCGCCGTCCTGGCCCGAGCAGGTGTTCTGGACGGTGGCCTGCACGTTGCCGCTGGCCGTGCGTCGACGCCGGCCGGCCGCCGTGGCGATCGTGATCTCCGTGGCCTTCATCGCCGCCCAGTACCGCCAGTCGCCCGAGCAGCAGGTCTCCCTCGGCGCGCTCTACGCGGCCGTGTACACGGCCGGCGCCTGGAGCGCCGACCGGAAACTGGCCCGCCGGGTCCGGATCGGCATCATCGCCGCGATGTTCGGCTGGCTCGCCGTCTCCGCCGCGCTGGCGGTCGCCGACATCCCGCCGGACGCGTTCTCCGACGCGAGTGGCCCACTGGAGCCGCTGCTCGCGGTCATGGTCAACACTGTTCTCGTCAACGTGGTGTTCTTCGGCTTCGCGTACCTCTTCGGCGACACCGCGTGGACGTCGGCCCGCCGGCAACACCAGCTGGAGGTGCAGGCCGACCAGCTGCGCCGGTCGCAGGCCGACGCCGCGCAGGTCGCGGTCATGGGCGAGCGGGTACGCATCGCGCGTGAGCTGCACGACGTCGTGGCCCATCACGTGTCGGTGATGGGCGTGCAGGCCGCGGCGACCCGGCGGGTGATGGACAAGGACCCGGGCAAGGCGCGCACCGCGCTGGCGGCGGTCGAGCAGAGTGCCCGGACGGCCGTCGACGAGCTGCGCCGGATGCTCAACCTGCTGCGCGCCAGCGGCCCGGACGAGCGGCCGGGCGGCGTGGGCGTCGACCGGGTCGCCGAACTCGTCGCCAACGCCCGGGACGCCGGTCTCGACGCCCGGTTCGGCGTGTACGGCGAGCCGCTGCCCCTCCCGGAGTCGCTCTCGCAGGCGGTGTACCGGATCATCCAGGAGGCCATCACCAACACGCTCAAACACGCGGGCGCGACGGAGGTCGACGTGCGGGTCCGGTACCACGCCAACGAACTGGAGGTCGACGTGGCCGACAACGGGCGCGGCGCGCCGCCGGGTGCCACCGCCGGTGTCGGGCTCGGCCTGATCGGCATGCGGGAGCGGGTCACCGCCCACGACGGCACGCTCGCCGCCGAGTCGCGGCCGGGCGGCGGCTTCCGGGTCCGGGCCCGCTTCCCCCTGGTGCGGGTGCCGGCGTGAGCGCCATCCGGGTCCTGCTCGCCGACGACCACCACCTGGTACGGACCGGGTTCCGGGTCATCCTCGAGACGGAGGACGACATCGAGGTGGTCGGCGAGGCGTCCGACGGGCGGCAGGCGGTCGACCTGGCCGCCCGGGAACGGCCCGACGTGGTGCTGATGGACGTCGAGATGCCCGGCGGCGACGGGCTGGAGGCGACCCGGCGGATCGTCGCGGCCGACGCCGGGCCCGCGGTGCTCATCCTCACCACGTTCGACCGCGACGACTACCTGTTCGCCGCCCTCCAGGCGGGCGCCAGCGGGTTCCTGTTGAAGAACGGCACGCCAGAGGCGCTGATCGACGCGGTACGGGTGGTGGCCCGCGGCGACGCGCTGCTCGCGCCCGAGATCACCCGCCGGGTCATCGCCACGTTCGCCCGGCCGGGCGGGACAACCGGCGGCAGCCGTACCGACCGTGCCCGGCTGGACGAGCTGACCCCGCGCGAGCACGAGGTGCTGGTGCTGCTGGCCGGCGGGGCCACCAACGCCGAGATCGCGGCCACCCTCTTCCTCGGCGAGGCGACCGTGAAGACCCACGTGAGCCGGGTCCTGGCCAAGCTGGGATTGCGTGACCGGACCCAGGCGGTCGTGTACGCGTACGAGCACCGGGTGGTCACGCCCGGGGGATGACCTCCGTCGCGCGACGGACCCCGACGATCGATCGTGCGACGGACGTCGCCGGCACCGATCGTCCCTAGCGTCGTGGACATGACTTCGCTTCTGCATCTCGAGGCGGTGAACCGTGACTTCGGGGACCGAAGGGTGCTCCGGGACGTCACGTTCGACGTGGCGCCGGGCCGGCTGACCGGCTTCGTGGGCGCCAACGGCGCGGGAAAGACGACCACGATGCGCATCATCCTGGGCGCCCTCGCGGCCGACTCCGGCACGGTGACCTGGGGCGGCGCCCCGCTGACCCGCGACGACCGGCGTCGCTTCGGCTACCTGCCCGAGGAGCGCGGGCTCTACTCGAAGATGTCGGTCCGCGAGCAGTTGGTCTACCTGGGGCGGCTGCACGGCGTCGGCGCGATCGCCGTCGCCCGCAACACCGACGCCCTCCTCGACCGCCTCGGTCTGGGCGAGCGGGCCGACGACAAGCTGGAGAAGCTGTCGCTGGGCAACCAACAGCGCGCGCAGATCGCCGCCGCGCTCGTGCACGAGCCGGACCTGCTGGTGCTGGACGAGCCGTTCTCCGGGCTCGACCCGCTCGCCGTCGACACGGTGCTGGCGGTGCTGCGCGAGCACACCGTACGCGGCGTCGCGGTGCTGTTCTCCAGCCACCAGCTCGAGGTGGTCGAGCGGCTCTGCGACGACCTGGTCATCATCGGCGACGGCGTGATCCGGGCCGCCGGCAGCCGCGAGCGCCTGCGGCAGGCGCACACGCTGCCCCGGTACGAGATCCGGGTCGACGGCGACGCCGGTTGGCTGCGCGACCAGCCGGGTGTGACCGTGGTCGACCTGGACGGCCCGCACGCCGTCTTCGACCTCGCCCCCGGCGTCGACGACCAGTCGGTGCTGCGCGCGGCGCTCGACCGTGGGCCGGTGCGCGCGTTCCGTCCCGTCACCCCGTCCCTGGCCGAGATCTTCCGGGAGGTCATCCGTTGACCACGTACGACGCCGTCCGCCTCGTCGCGGCCCGGGAGATCCGGGTCAAGCTGCGCGACAAGGCGTTCATCTGGAGCACGATCATCTTCCTGGCGATCGCGGCCGCCGCCACTGTCCTGCCGAGCCTGTTCGACGGCGGCTCGACGTCGGTGGCCGTGGCGCCGGGTACGTCCGCCACGGCGTTGGCCGACGCCGGGCTGAAGGTACGCACGGTCGACGACGACGCGGAGGCCGAGCGACTGGTCCGCGCGGGCGACGTCGACGCGGCGGTGGTCGCCGGCCCGCGGGTGCTGGCGATGGACGAGGAGCCGTCGGAGGTGGTCGACGCTCTCAGCGCGCGCCCGGCCGTCGAGCTGCTCGACCCGAACGCGATGGACCCGGTGCTCGCGTTCCTCGTCCCGTACGCGTTCGCGTTCGTCTTCTTCGTCACGTCGCTGACGTTCGGACTCCAGATCGCCCAGAGCGTCACCGAGGAGAAGCAGACCCGGATCGTGGAGATCCTGGTGGCGGCGGTGCCGGTCCGGGCGCTGCTGGCCGGCAAGGTGGTCGGCGGAGCGGTCCTGGCCTTCGGACAGATCGCGCTGATCGCGGTCGTCGCGTACGCCGGAACGGCGGCGGCCGACGCACCGGGTAACCTGCTCGCGCTGCTCGGCCCGGCGATCGGCTGGTTCCTGCCGTTCTTCGTGGTCGGGTTCGTGATGCTGGCCGCGCTGTGGGCCGCCGTCGGCGCGCTGGTCAGTCGGCAGGAGGACATCGGCGGCGCGTCGACGCCGGTACAGATGATCGTGATGCTGCCGTTCTTCGCGGTGGTGTTCCTCCAGGACAACCCGACGGCCATGACGCTGCTGTCGTACCTGCCCGTGTCGTCGCCGACCGCGATGCCGGTGCGGCTGTTCACCGGCGACGCGGCCGGCTGGGAGCCGTTCCTGTCCCTGGCCGCCCTCGCGGTCACCGCGGTGGCGATGGTGTTCGTCGGCGCCCGGATCTACGAGGGGTCGCTGCTCAGGACCAGCGGCCGTACCCGGTTCGTGACGGCGTGGCGCGACCGGGAGGCCGCTCGTCTGACCGACTGAGACACGGGTGCCCGGACCCGTTGGGGTAGTCCCCCGGCGGGTCCGGGCGCGATCCGGTCAGCGTGGAGCGCCGCCGAACGCGGTCCCGCTCGGTCAGCCGCCGGTGACCGCGTCGCGGCGGCGCAGCAGGTAGGTGTCCATGATCCAGCCCTTGCGCTCGCGTGCCGCCCGCCGCGTCTCGACGATCTCCTGCGCCACCTCGGCCAGCGGCCCGGCGACCAGGATCTCGTCGGCGGTGCCGAGGTACGCCCCCCAGTAGATGTCGAGGTCCTCGTCGACGTGGCGGGTGAACGTGCAGTGCGCGTCGAGCATCACCACGATGTCGTCGACGTCCGGCGGCAGGCGATCGGCGATCCGCCGGCCGGTGGTCACCAGGAACGGGCGGCCGACCCGGTTCAGCCCGATCCGGTGCCGGGCGGCCAACGTCGACACGCTGCTCACCCCCGGGAACACCACGTGGTCGACGTCGAGCTTCCCCCGGGCCTCGATCTCCTCGACCACCGCGAGGGTGCTGTCGTAGAGGGCCGGGTCGCCCCAGACCAGGAACGCCCCGGTGCCGCCGTCGGCGAGGTGCTCGGCCATCGCGGCCTCCAGCAGGTCGGCCCGGTCCCGCCGCCAGTCGTCCACCGCCCGGACGTACCCCTCGGCGGTGCGGTCCCGATCCGGGTCGCGGACCTCCACCACCCGGTGGTCGTCCCGGGCGAAGCGGCGCATCAGCTCCTGCCGCAGGGCGATGAGGTCCTGCTTCTCCACGCCCTTGTCGAGAACGAAGAAGACATCCGTCCGGCCGAGGGCCTCCGCCGCCGCCAGGGTGAGCTGGCCCGGGTCGCCCGCGCCGATACCGATGATCAGGATTGTCCGCACGGCGCTCAGTGTGCCCCAGGGCGACGACGCTTCGCCGCCCGGTCCCGGTCGGGGGAGTAGAGGTAGCTGTCCGGGAAGGCGTCCGCGGCCAGCACCTGACCGACGATGATCACGGCGGTCCGGCGTACCCCGGCCTGCTCGACGGCGTCGGCGATGTCGGCCAGGGTGCCGCGCAGGATCACCTCGTTCGGGCGGCTGGCGTTGGCCACCACCGCGACCGGGCAGTCCTTGCCGTAGTGCACGGCGAGCTGGGCGGCCAGCTCCCGGGTCCGGGCGACCGCCAGGTGCAGCACCAGGGTGGCCCGGCTGCGACCGAGTTCGGCGAGATCCTCCCCGGCCGGCATCGGCGTGGAGCGGGCCTGGGTGCGGGTGAGGATCACCGTCTGCCCGACCGTCGGCACGGTCAGCTCGCGGCCCAGCGACGCCGCCGCGGCCGCGTACGACGGGACACCCGGCACGATCTCATAGGGCACGCCGGCCGCGTCGAGCCGGCGGACCTGTTCGGCGACGGCGCTGAACACCGCCGGATCGCCGGAGCAGAGGCGGGCGACGTCCTCCCCGGCGGCGTGCGCCGAGGTCATCTGCGCGACGATCTCGTCCAGGTTCAGGTCGGCGGTGTCGACCAGCCGCGCCCCGGGCGGGCAGACGGCGAGCAGGTCGTCCGGGACCAGGCTGCCCGCGTAGAGGCAGACCCGGGCGCGGGCCAGGATCCGCTGCCCCCGGACGGTGATCAGGTCGGCGGCGCCCGGTCCGGCGCCGATGAAGTACACGGTCACGGTCGTACCACCGCCCACTGCACCAACGGCCGGGCCGGTTTCCAGCCGGTGAAGCCACCCAGCGGCGCGGCCCGGTCCACCGCCAGACGGGTCAGGTCGCCACCGAGGCGGGCGGCCCGTTCGCCGAGTTCGCGCTCACCCTCCAAGGTGACCGCGTGGGCGACCAGCCGGCCGCCGGGACGCAGCGCGTCCCACACGACGTCGAAGAGCCCGGGAACGCTGAGCCCACCGCCGACGAAGACCGCGTCCGGGGTGGGCAGGTCGGCCAGCGCCTCCGGTGCCCGTCCCTGCACGATCCGCAGGTGCGGCACCCCGAGCGTGCGGGCGTTCCCGGCGATCCGTGCGGCCCGCTCCGGGCGGCTCTCCACCGCGATCGCGGCCGAGGCCGGGTCGGCGCGCAGCCATTCGACGCCGATGCTGCCGCACCCGGCCCCGACGTCCCACAGCAGCTCACCGCCGGTGGGGGCGAGACGGGACAGGGCCAGCGCGCGGGCCTCCCGCTTGGTCAGCGCTCCGTCGTGGTCGAAGGCGTCGTCGGGCAGCCCCGGCACCGTCGACAGTGGCCGGGTCCCGTCGGCGGCGACCACCCGGACGGCGACCACGTTGAGCGGGTCGCCGGGCGGTGCCGTCCACTCCCCGGCCGTACCGGTGACCCGCTCCTCCCGGTCGGCGCCCAGCGCGGCCAGGACGGTCAGTTCGCTGGGCCCGTAACCTGCGTCGGCCAGCGTTGCGGCCAGTGCGGCGGGGGTGTGCGCGTCGGTGCTGAGCACCAGCAGCAGCCGGCCGGGGACGAGGTCGCGCCGGACCCGGTCCAGGTCCCGGGCGACGGCGCTGTGCACGGTGACCCGCTCCACCGGCCAGCCCATCCGGGCGCAGGCCAGCGAGATCGCCGACGGGTGCGGCACGGTGTGCACCCGGTCCGGCCCGAGCAACCCCACCAGGTGGGTGCCGATGCCGTACCACATCGGGTCACCGCTGGCCAGGACGCAGATCCGCCGGTCGGCGTGGGCGGCGAGCAGGCCGGGCAGGGCGGGCAGCAGGGGCGTCGGCCAGGGCACCCGCTCGGCCCGGACCGATTCGGGCAGCAGGTCGAGGTGGCGTCGGCCGCCGACGACGACCTGGGCGTCCGTCACCGCCCGCCGGCCGGTCGCGCCGAGGCCGACCCAGCCGTCGGCGCCGACGCCGACCACGGTGACCGGGTCCAGGGTTGTCGAGAGGCTCACGTGGTCGAACGGTAGACGAGGATGATCGGCACCTGTCGTGGCGGGGGTGGATGTGACATCATCTGCGGCGACGGCGCGGTGAGGAACACCGGTGGGCCGGCCCGGAGGGTCGGCGAATCCGGGGCGGTCCCGCCACTGTGATCCGTCCGGCGGTGTCGTCGGGCGGAGAGCCAGACACTCGTCTCGCCGTCTCGTGCTGCCGGCGGACACTCCTTGCGGCGGCGCGGTCGTTGACCGGTCGCGGGCGAGGAGACCCGTGCGAGGTGAAAGGTGTGACCGTGCGGTCGTACCCGTTCTCCGCCGTCGTCGGGATGGACGACATGGCGTTGGCCCTCAGTCTCTGTGCCGTCTCACCCGGGATCGGCGGGGTGCTGGTGCGTGGCGAGAAGGGCACCGCCAAGTCCACCGCGGTCCGGGCGTTGACCGCGCTGCTGCCCCCGGTCGAGGTCGTGGAGGGTTGCCGGTTCTCCTGCGACCCGACGGCGGTCGACCCGCGCTGCCCGGACGGCCCGCACTCCGAGCCGGTGGCCTCCCGGGTGCGTCCCGCCCGCCTGGTGGAGCTGCCGGTGGGGGCCAGCGAGGACCGGGTCCTCGGCGCGCTGCACCTGGAGCGCGCCCTCAGCGAGGGCGTCACCGCCTACGACCCGGGCCTGCTGGCCGGCGCGCACCGGGGCCTGCTCTACGTCGACGAGGTCAACCTGCTGCACGACCACCTGGTCGACGTGCTGCTCGACGCGGCGGCGATGGGTCGGGCCACCGTGGAGCGGGAGGGCGTCTCGGTGACGCACGCCGCCCGGTTCGTCCTGGTCGGCACGATGAACCCCGAGGAGGGGGAACTGCGGCCGCAGCTGCTGGACCGGTTCGGCCTGACCGTCGAGGTCGCCGCCAGCCGGGACCCGCAGGTGCGGGCCGAGGTGATGCGCCGACGGCTGGACTACGAGGCCGACCCGGAAGGGTTCGCCGCCCGCTACGCCGACGCCGACGCCGCCCTCGGTGAGCGGGTCGCCCAGGCGCGCGCCCTGCTGCCGAAGATCCGCCTCGACGACGACACGGTGCTGCGTATCGCCGCGCTCTGCGCCGCCGCCGAGGTCGACGGGATGCGCGCCGACCTGGTCATCGCCCGTACCGCCATGGCCCACGCGGCGTGGTGCGGGCGCACCGACGTGCAGGTGGGCGACGTGCGGGTCGCGGCGCGGCTGGCGCTGCCGCACCGCCGCCGCCGCAACCCCTTCGACCCGCCGCAACAGGACCAGGCCGAACTCGAGCGGGCGCTCAGCGAGGCCGGTCTCGACGAGCCACCCCCGCCGCCGGAGGACCCGGAACCGCCGCAGGGCCCGGATGGTCCCGACGGCCCCCAGGGCCCGGACGGACCGGACGGTCCCCAGGGGCCGGACGGTCCCGACGGACCAGACGACCCGGGCGGCCCCGGGGGAGCAGGTGGACCCGAGGGCCCGGCCAGCGGGGACGAGTCGCCTCCGGACGGGCAGCGCCCCGCCGGGGAACCGTCGGGACCGTCCGGCTCCGGGCCGGCCACCCCGACGCCGGTGCCGGCCGGCGCACCCTTCCGCGCCCGGCTGCTGACCGTGGCCGGCACCGGTGCCGGCACCGCCGGCCGGCGCTCCGCCGCCGTCACCTCCGTCGGCCGGACCGTGGGCACCGCGCGGCCCACCGGCCCCGCCTCCGGCCGTCCCCACCTGGTGGCCACGCTGCGGGCCGCCGCGCCCCACCAGCGGATCCGGGGCCGGCGTGGCCCCGGCATCCTGGTCCGTCCGGGGGACGTCCGCCTGCCGGTACGCCAGGGGCGGGAGAGCAACCTGATCCTGTTCTGCGTGGACGCCTCCGGCTCGATGGGGGCGCGGCAGCGCATCGGCGCGGTCAAGGCGGCGGTGCTGTCCCTGCTGCTCGACGCCTACCAGCGGCGGGACAAGGTGGGTCTGGTCACCTTCCGGGCCGCCGACGCGGAACTGACCCTGCCGCCGACGTCCAGCGTGGACGTGGCCGCCGCCCGGCTGGAGGCCCTGCCGACCGGCGGGCGGACCCCGCTGGCCGAGGGGCTGCTGCGCGCCCGCGAGGTGCTGCGCGTCGAGGCGATCCGGGACCCGCGTCGCCGTCCGCTGCTCGTCGTGGTCACCGACGGGCGGGCCACCGCCGGGCCGGAGGCACTGCCACGTGCCCTGCGCAGCGCCCGGCTGCTGGCCGCCGACGGCGTACCCGCCGTGGTGGTCGACTGCGAGCAGGGGCGGATCCGGATGCGCCTGGCCGCCGAACTCGCCGCGAGCCTGGCCGCCGAACACCTGCCGCTGGCCGACGTCGCCGCGCCCACCCTCACCCAGGCGGTGCGCTCCCGCACCGCCGTCCGACACGGAAGCGGGGTAGCCTGATGCCACAGGGTCAACCGGTCGCCGTCCCCGACGACGGCCTCACCACCCGGCAGCGGCGCAACCGGCCGCTGCTGATCGTCCACACCGGTGAGATGAAGGGCAAGTCCACCGCCGCGTTCGGCCTGGCCCTGCGCGGCTGGAACCAGGGCTGGTCCATCGCCGTCTTCCAGTTCGTCAAGAGCGCCAAGTGGACGGTGGGGGAGGAGAACGCCCTCACCACGCTCGGCCGGGTGCACGAGGAGACCGGCCAGGGCGGCCCGGTCAGCTGGTACAAGATGGGCGCCGGCTGGAGCTGGAGCCGCACCCAGGGCACGGAGGCCGACCACGCCGCCCAGGCCGCCGAGGGCTGGGCGGAGATCAAGCGCCGGATCGCCGCCGACGAGCACGACCTGTACGTGCTCGACGAGTTCACCTACCCGATGAAGTGGGGCTGGGTCGACGTCGACGACGTGGTGGCCACCCTCCGGGACCGCCCCGGTCGGCAGCACGTCGTGATCACCGGGCGCGACGCGGACCCGCGCCTCGTCGACGCCGCCGACCTGGTGACCGAGATGACCAAGATCAAGCACCCGATGGACACCGGCCAGAAGGGCCAGCGGGGGATCGAATGGTGACCGCGCCGCCCCGGATCCTGGTCGCCGCGCCGGCCTCCGGGCAGGGCAAGACCACCGTCGCCACCGGCCTGATGGCGGCCCTGCGGCAGCGTGGCCTGACCGTCAGCGGCCACAAGGTGGGCCCCGACTACATCGACCCCAGTTACCATGAACTGGCGACCGGTCGCCGGGGCCGCAACCTCGACCCCTTCCTCCAGGGCGAGCAGCGCGTCGTGCCGCTCCTGCTGCACGGGGCCACCGTGGGCACGCGCGCCGACGTCGCGGTGATCGAGGGCGTGATGGGCCTGCTCGACGGGGCCGTCGGTCGCGCCGGCTTCGCCAGCACCGCTCACGTCGCCCGGCTCACCCGCACCCCGGTGCTGCTGGTGGTCGACGTGTCCGGCACGTCCCGCAGCATCGCCGCGCTGGTGCACGGCTTCGCCACCTTCGACCCGCAGCTCACCGTCGCCGGGGTCATCCTGAATAAGGTCGGCTCCGCCACCCACGAGGCGGAGATCCGGGAGGCGCTCGTCTCCACCGGCGTGCCGGTGCTCGGCGCGCTGCGCCGGGACGCGTCACTGGACACCCCCAGCCGGCACCTCGGGCTGGTCCCGGTCGCCGAACGGGCCGCCGCCGCCCGCCGTACCGTCGACGCGCTCGCCGCCCACGTCGCCGCCGGTGTCGACCTCGACGCGGTGCTCGCCCTCGCCCGCCGCGCGCCCGCCCTCACCGGCCCGGCCTGGGACCCGGTCGCCGAACTCGGCGGGTTCACCGCCGACGCGACCGTCGCGGTCGCGTCCGGGGCGGCGTTCACCTTCCGGTACGCCGAGACCGACGAACTGCTCTCCGCCGCCGGCCTGCGCCTGGCCACCGTCGACCCGCTGCGCGACGAGGCGCTGCCCGCCGACTGCGCCGGGCTCTACCTGGGCGGCGGCTTCCCCGAGGTGTACGCCGCAGACCTCTCCGCCAACCGGCCGATGCGCGAGGCGGTGGCGGCCGGCGCCGCCGCCGGCCTGCCCGTGGTGGCCGAGTGCGCCGGCCTGCTCTACCTCGCCCGGGAACTCGACGGCGCGCCCATGGCCGGGGTGCTCGACGCCACCGCCCGGATGACCGACCGGCTCGTCCTCGGCTACCGGGAGGCCCGCGCGGTCACCACCAGCGTGCTGACCGACGCCGACGACCTGGTCACCGGGCACGAGTTCCACCGCACCCGGGTCGACCCGGTCGGCGAGCCGACCCACGCCTGGCGGTTCCGGCCCCGGCCGTCCGTGGCGCACGGCACCACCAGCCACGCCGTGGACGGCTTCGTCGCCGGACCCGACGCCACCGTGCACGCCTCCTACCTGCACGTGCACTGGGCCGGGCACCCCCGCCTGGCCGCCCACTTCGCCGCCGCCGCACACCGGCACCGCACCGGCACGGCGATCTCCGCCCCGCGCCGCTCCCAGGAGGACACCGTGGACCCGACGCCCACGTCGGCGGTGCCGCCGTCCCATCCGGACGGCCCGGTCACCGGTCGGGTGACCCTGGTGGGGGCCGGCCCCGGCGACCCGGACCTGATGACCCGGCGCGGACTCGACCGGCTCGCCGAGGCCGACGTCGTGGTCGCCGACCGGCTGGTGCCGCACGCGCTGCTGCGCGACCTGCGGCCCGGCGTGCGGGTGATCGACGTGTCCAAGGTGCCCCGGGGGGCGTTCGTCCCCCAGGAGCGGATCAACGAGATCCTCGTCGAGGAGGCGCGCGCCGGCCACCGGGTGGTCCGGCTCAAGGGCGGCGACTCCTTCGTCTTCGGCCGGGGCATGGAGGAGGTCCAGGCCTGCCAGGCGGCGGGCGTCCCGGTCGAGGTGGTGCCCGGCATCTCCAGCTCGATCTCCGTACCGGAGCTGGCGGGGGTGCCGGTCACCCACCGGGGGCTGACCCAGGGCTTCACCGTCGTCTCGGCCCACCTGCCCCCGGGCGATCCGGGCAGCACCGTCGACTGGGCCGGGGTGGCCCGCGCCAACACCACGATCGTGCTGCTGATGGCGGTGCAGACCCTGCCCGACGTGACCGCCGCGCTGATCGGTCACGGCATGGACCCGGCGACCCCGGCGGCCAGCATCGAGAACGGCGGCACCGAGGCGCAACGGGTGCTCACCGGCCGGCTGGACGACATCGCCGACGTCGCCGCCGCGCACGGGCTGCGCCCGCCGGCCATCACGGTGATCGGTGACGTCGCCGCGTTCGCCCGCACCACGCATCCCACGCCGGCGGCCACCGCCTGACCCTTCCCCATGGCCATTCGGGGCAGCGGGACACCGGGTCGCCACCGGTCTGATCGTCGAGGACGTCGCTAGACCGCCGCCAGGATCATCGCCAGCTCCGCTGGACGCGTGATCATCGGCCAGTGGCCGGAGTCGATGTCGACCAGCTCGACGTGCTTCGCCCGGGTCAGCTCGGGCACCTCTCCCGATGCGATCCACTCGCGCGCCTGGGTCGGCGTGAACTCGGGGCAGACCACCACGACGGGTACGTCGAACCGCCGCTCGTCCGTCAGCTGTACGACGCCCCTGGCCACGCCCTCGGGGACCGGGATCGCCGCCGCCGCGAACGCCTGCCGCGCCGGCTCGTCCAGGTCCGCCGCGTCCGCTCCGTCGAACGGCTCCCAGCCGGGGAACGGCATGACGCCGTCGACGATCGGTAAGAAGTCCGCGTACGGCTGCCCGTTGCCCGACGGGAACCCGCCGATCAGCACCACCTTGGCCACCCGTCCGGGCCGCGCGTCGGCTGCCAGCCAGGCCAGGGTGCAGGCGGCGGAGTGCCCCACCACCACCGACCCGCCGGGCTCCGCGTCCACGGCGGCGAGCACTGCGGCCACCTGGTCGGCGAGTGTCGCCGAGGTGTGCCCGTCGCCCTGGCCCGGCAAGGTCACCGGTACCGCGTGACGGCCCCGTTTCGTCAGCTCGGACGCGACGTCGGTCCACGCCGACCCGTCCAGCCACAGGCCACCCACGAGCACGATCTGTTCTCCGGTCATGCGATCAACCTAGAACCGATTCCGGACGATCTGCTTCCGGTACCCTGTTCCTTGTGCCGACTGGTTCGAGCCCGACCGCCCGGGCCCTGCGCACGCTCGAGATCCTGCAGGCCCGTCCCGGCGCGACCGCCGACCAGCTCGCCTCGTCTCTGGGCGTGACGGAGCGGGCCGCGCGGCGCTACGTCGGCATCCTCCGCGAGGCCGGCATCCCGGTCGAGTCGGCTCGCGGCCCGTACGGGGGCTACCGGCTGGGCCGTGGCACCCGGCTGCCGCCGGTCGTCTTCACCGAGGAGCAGGCCCTCGGCCTGGTCATGGCCGTGCTCGACGGGCAACCGGCCGCGATCGACGCCGACGACCTGGTCGGCTCGGCGCTCAGCAAGGTCATCCGGGCCCTCCCCGAGAGCATCGGTCGGCAGGCGGCGGCGCTGCGGGCCCACGCCTCGGCCGCCCCGGACCGGCAGTCGGCCCGCCCCGACTCCGCCATCATGAGCGCGCTGGTCGCCGCCGTCGCCGACCGGCGTCGCGTGGTGGTCACCTACCGGAGTGAAAGCGGCGAGGAGCGGGACGCCGAGGTCGACCCGTGGGCGGTCGTGGTCAGGTACGGGCGCTGGTACCTGCTGTGCCATTCGCACCGCGCGGAAGCGATCCGCACCTACCGGGTCGACCGGATCCGGGCCACGCGGCCTACCCCGCACGGCTTCACACCGCCCGGCGATCTGGATCCGGTCGCCGCGCTCGAGGAGAACCTGGGCGCCGGCTGGAAGTACCCCACCCGCGTGGTGTTCGACGCGCCGCAGGAGAGAGTGGCCCCGTGGATCCGCCCGCCGATGGGCCGCCTCAGGCCGGACGGTGACCGGTGTGTGCTGGTCGGCAGCACCCGCAATCCCGCGATGTACGCGCAGGAGTGGCTTGCCACCGTCCCGTTCGATTTCGTTGTGGAGGAGGGCGCCGAACTACGCGCCGCCGTGGCCACGGTCGCGGCCCGCTTCCACGCGGCACTTTCACCTTCGTCGGAAACACGATCGCGAAGACGAAGCTGATTTCCAGGCTGTCGGCTCCGGCGGCCTCATCCGGCCGAATCAGTCGTCAGCGCTCCGCCTGTCATGCAAGCGCGGCCGGCGAACGGACAGGGCCGTCGTTCACTGCCCGAGGGCGGTAGCGGAGGTGTACGACGCCGTTTCGGAATCGGCGCTCGTCGAGGAGCTCGAGGTCGGTGCGCATGCCGGTCGGCAGCCCTGGCTTACCCCCGCCGACGACAATGGGCAGGACGAACAGCTGGCACTCGTCGACCAGCCCGGCCTTGAAAGCCTGCGTCGCGAGGTTGGCACCTCCTACGGTGAGATCGCTGCTGGCCGTGGCCTTCAGTTCGTGTACTGCGGCGGGGTCGAAACGGCGTTCGAGTCGGGTATCGGCAGTTGACACCGCGGCGAGGGTCGTGGAATACACGACTTTGCTCGCCGCCTGCCAGGCGCTCGCGAAGTCGGCCATGAGGTCGGACTGCGCGGCCAGAGCGGCGTCGGTCTCCCAGACGGCCATCGCCTCGTACAGGCGCCGCCCGTAGAGAAATGTGCCCACGGACCGCAGGAGGTCGGTGGTGAACGCGAATACCTCGTCGTCGAGGGGCAACCAGTCGAACGCGCCGCGTTCGTCCTCGATGAAGCCGTCAAGCGACACGTTGGTTATGTAAATCAGCTTTGCCATGCCTCTACCTTCGATGATCAGCTGCAACAGCCTGGGCGTTCATCAGCGTGGCGTCCAGCTTCGTGAACGCTTGGCGCCAACCCTCCTCGCTGGGGTGCGCCAGATGTTCGGGGAGCCACTGGCGGATCTCCAGTCGCGTCCGTCCGTCAGCCTCGTCGTAGAACTCGACCCGCAGTCTCGTCTCGAACGGCTCGATGCCCTCCTGCAGCCGGCCGCTCACGTGCATGACGCCTTCGAGTCGTTCGCCGTCGGCGACGTCTATGAGGTCGACGTGGATGTGCACGCGAAGCTCGGGTTCGGCTGCATTGACCTCCGTCCACCGTTGAAAGCCGCCGGGGCGCACGTCGAACTCGATCTCGTCGCGCGGCAGTGAGTTGCCGGTCGGGCCCCACCACGCCGCCAGGTGGTCGGGATCGGTGAAGGCCCGGTAGACGAGGTCCCGCGGCGCATCGAACATGCGGGAAATGACGAGCTGCGGAGTTTCGGCGTTCATTCGACATCCCTGGGGTCGTCGGCCATCCGGTCCGTTGCCCGTCCGGCGGCCTGCACCGCGGCGAGGTGGGCATCGAGGCGGGTGAGGGACGAGTCCCAGAGCCGCCGGTAGCGCTCGATCCAGTCGGCCGCCTCGCGCAACGGGGCAGATTCGAGGTGGCTCGCGCGCCACTTGCCCGACCGCGACCGCGAGATGAGCGCGGCGCGCTCGAGCACTTTCAGGTGCCGTGACACCGCCGGCATCGAGATGGACAGAGGAGCGGTGAGTTCGGTGACCGTGGCGTCGCGTTCGGCCAGCTCAGCGATGATCGCCCGTCGGGTCGGGTCGGCGAGCGCCGAGAACACCGCGCTGAGCTGATCGGTGCCCGCCATCGGAAGCTCCCTTCACTTAACCACCATGTTAAGCGTATTGAGGTGGGAGCGATGTTGTCAACGGACGGGTCGCCGGGCCGGGTCGGTCCCGCCGCCGACGTGCCGCTTGGGCGCCCACACCGAGGCGAACTGCCGCCCGATGCCCTGGTCAGCTTCGGGACGAGCGGAAGCGGCGCCACCTGAGGCTAGAGGGGAACCACGTACTGGATGAAGCCGCGGTTCTCGGCGACCTGGTCGTAGAGCCGCCGGGCTGTGTGGTTGTCCTCCCGCGTGAGCCAGTACAGCCGATCACAGCCCTGGTCGCTCGCCCACGCTCCGACGGCCCTGATCAGCGCACGAGCCACACCCCTGCCGCGCGCCTCGGGAGCGGTGAACAGGTCCTGCAGATAACAGACATCGGGCGAGGTCGTGCTGGCGTGGACCAGGAAGTGGGCGATGCCGACCAGCCGACCGTCCAACCGCGCCCCGAGCGCACGCACCCTGTCGCCACGCTGGAACTCCTCCCAGGCCCGGTCGTACCGGTCTGCGGGCCAGGTGCGGCCGTAGAAGGCGTTGTAACCGCAGAACAACTCCTCCCACGCGGGGCGGTCGTCCGACTGGAGCGTGGTGACGCTGGCCATTGGTTCCTTTCTCGCAGTTCGTCGTCACCCTCGGGGTGGCCCGAGCATGACCGCGCGGTTCCTGGCTTCCCGCCAGGGTGGCATGTCATCGAGGTCCTCGCCCTTCTCGGCCTTGACCCACCAGCCGGTGTCGTCGACGTAGTGCTCGAACCACGCCGCCAGACTGGGTGAGTCGATCCACCAGGCGGCATCGGGATCCCCGGGGTTGGGTTCGAAGAGCAGGACCGTCCCCTGGTCGCTTCGGCAGTCGACGCACGCGTACATGCCGCAACCCCAGGTCAGGATCGGTAGAACGCCTTCCGGCCACGCCCACTCCGTGCCGGCGCGCCCGGCTCGAACGTCGAGGTAGCACTCGACCGCCTGCTCGGAGGTCGGTCCGTCCGTCAGGCTGAGGAGCTGGTAGTCGGGACCGAAGCCACCGTTCGCGAGGTCCCGGTAGATCGCCGCCAGCAGAGGGTGCAGCCCGAACCCCAGTCGCTGTTCGGCGCTGTCGATCGTGCTCTGGGGAAGCGGCGCCGGCAGGCCGGAGGCAAGCGGCGTCATGGGCTCATCCTCCCGGGCCCGCCGAGCGATGCGCGCCAGAAGGTCGGTGTAGTCCGTCACGGGAAGCGATCATGCCGTAGAGGTACGTCAGCTAGTGCCCTGACCACACACGTCGGCCGGGGTGGTCCGGTGGGTGGGGGGCTGGCCCGGATCCCGAACCCCTCGGGCGCGGACGCCCCCACAACTGATCAGGAGTCGAGAAGCGCCGGCCCCCGAGCCGCACGTAGCGTGACCGTGAACGACCTGACGATTCACGCGAACTGGTGAGATCGAGCCAGGCGACGCCGACGGAAGACCGCAACAGTTGGAGACACGATGAGCACCGCCACCAGGACGGACACGCAGTTGTCCACGCCGCACGCTGCCGACAGTCACGATCTCATCCGCGTGCAGGGCGCGCGCGTGAACAATCTCAAGGACGTCAGCGTCGAGATCCCGAAGCGCCGGCTGACGGTGTTCACCGGCGTCTCCGGCTCGGGCAAGAGCTCGCTGGTGTTCGGCACGATCGCCGCCGAGTCGCAGCGGATGATCAACGAGACCTACAGCGCCTTCGTGCAGGGCTTCATGCCGACGCTGGCACGGCCGGAGGTCGACCTGCTGGAGGGGCTGACCACGGCGATCATCGTCGACCAGGAGCGGCTGGGCGCGAACCCGCGCTCCACGGTCGGCACGGTGACCGACGCCAACGCGATGCTGCGCATCCTCTTCAGCCGGCTCGGGCAGCCGCACATCGGCTCGCCCCAGGCGTACTCCTTCAACGTCCCCTCGGTGCGGGCGAGCGGTGCGATCACGATCGAACGCGGTGCCACCAAGACGGTGAAGCAGACCTTCACCCAGATCGGCGGCATGTGTCCGCGCTGCGAGGGCATGGGCCGGGTGACCGACTTCGACCTGTCCGCGCTCTACGACGACAGCAAGTCGCTCAACGAGGGTGCGATCACTGTCCCCGGCTACAGCGTCGACGGCTGGTACGGCCGCATCTTCAGCGGCTGCGGCTTCTTCGACCCGGACAAGCCGATCCGCAAATTCACCAAGACCGAGCTGCACGACCTCCTCCACAAGGAGCCGACCAAGATCAAGGTCGACAACATCAACCTGACGTACGAGGGCCTGATCCCGAAGATCCAGAAGTCGTTCCTCGCCAAGGACCGGGAGGCGATGCAGCCGCACATCCGGGCGTTCGTGGACCGGGCGGTCACCTTCACCACCTGTCCCGAGTGCGACGGCACCCGCCTCAGCGAGGCGGCCCGGTCGTCGCGGATCAACGGCGTCAATATCGCCGACGTCTGCGCGATGCAGATCAGCGACCTCGCCGGATGGGTGCGGGGCCTCGACGAGCCGTCGGTGGCGCCGCTGCTCGTCACGCTGCGGCGGACCCTCGACTCGTTCGTGGAGATCGGGCTGGGCTACCTCTCGCTCGACCGGTCGTCGGGCACGCTGTCGGGCGGCGAGGCGCAGCGCGTGAAGCTCATCCGCCACCTCGGCTCCGCGCTCACCGACGTCACCTACGTCTTCGACGAGCCCACCATCGGTCTGCACCCCCACGACATCCAGCGGATGAACGAGTTGCTGCTGCGGCTGCGGGACAAGGGCAACACGGTGCTCGTCGTGGAGCACAAGCCGGAGACGATCGCGATCGCCGACCACGTCGTCGACCTCGGCCCCGGCGCCGGTACGGCGGGCGGCGCGGTCTGCTTCGAGGGCACCGTCGAGGGGCTGCGGGCCAGCGGCACCCTCACCGGCCGCCATCTCGACGACCGGGCCGCCCTCAAGAAGACGGTCCGGACGCCCACCGGCGTGCTGGAGATCCGCGGCGCGAACGCGCACAACCTGCGCGACGTCGACGTCGACATTCCGCTCGGGGTGCTCGTCGTCGTCACCGGTGTCGCCGGTTCCGGCAAGAGTTCGCTCGTGCAGGGCTCGATCCCGGCCGGCGCGGGGGTGGTGTCCATCGACCAGGGCGCGATCCGCGGCTCCCGCCGGAGCAACCCGGCGACGTACACCGGACTGCTCGACCCGATCCGCAAGGCGTTCGCGAAGGCCAACGGCGTGAAGCCGGCGCTGTTCAGCGCCAACTCCGAGGGCGCCTGCCCCACCTGCAACGGTGCCGGTGTCATCTACATGGACCTGGCGATGATGGCCGGTGTCGCCACCACCTGCGAGGAGTGCGAGGGGAAGCGGTTCCAGGCGGCGGTGCTGGAGTTCCACCTCGGCGGCCGTGACATCAGCGAGGTGCTCGCGATGTCGGTGACCGAGGCCGAGGAGTTCTTCGGTGCCGGCGAGGCGCGTACGCCGGCCGCCCACGCCATCCTCGCCCGGCTCGCCGACGTCGGGCTCGGCTATCTCAGCCTCGGCCAGCCGCTCACCACCCTCTCCGGCGGCGAGCGGCAGCGGCTCAAGCTCGCCACCCACCTGGGCGAGAAGGGCGGCGTCTACGTCCTGGACGAGCCGACCACCGGCCTCCACCTCGCCGACGTCGAGCATCTGCTCGGCCTGCTCGACCGCCTCGTCGACGCCGGCAAGTCGGTCATCGTCATCGAGCACCACCAGGCGGTCATGGCGCACGCCGACTGGATCATCGACCTCGGCCCCGGCGCGGGCCACGACGGTGGCCGGATCGTCTTCGAGGGTCCGCCCGCCGACCTCGTCGCCGCCCGCTCCACCCTCACCGGCGAGCACCTCGCGGCCTACGTCGGCGGCTGACCGGACACCGCCCGGTTCTTCCGCGCGGCGGCCCACCGGTCGGTCGGGGCGCGGTGAACCGGTACGGCTGCTGGTCCCGGGGCTGATACGCCCCTGACCAGGCCATTGTCATTGGGCGGCTATTGGTCTACGGTTCGTGACCAATAGCCGCCCAATGTTCGAGGTGATCATGTACGAGCCGGCCGACATCAGCGACGTCGTCGTCGACGAGACCCGGCCGGTGCCCGCGTACTACCAGGTCTACGAGGCGTTGCGGCAGCGGCTCGGCGGATCCGACCTCCCCCCGGGCAGCCGGTTGCCCACCGAGCGGGCGATGGCCGAGCAGTTGGGCGTCAGCCGGGCCACCGTGCGCGAGGCGCTGACCCGGCTCGAACGCGACGGGCTCGTCCACCGGCGGCAGGGCGACGGCACGTACGTGGCCGAGCCCCGGGTCGAGCACGACATGCGCTTCCTGCACGGCTTCTCCGCCGAGCTGGCCCGGCGCGGCCACCGGGTCCGCGCGAAGGTCCTCACGATGGGCGCCGTCCGTCCCTCCGCCCGGCTCTGCGAGGTCCTCCGGGTCGCCGACGCCCCCGACACGGTGATCGAGCTGCGCCGGGTCCGTCTGCTCGACGGCAGCCCGGTGTCGCTGGAGACGGTCTGGCTCCCCGCCGACCGGTGTGCCCCCCTGCTCGGCGTCGACCTCAACGACCGGTCGCTCTACGACTCGCTGCGCACCTTCGGCATCCAGCCGGTACGCGGGCACGAGCAGCTCACCGCCACCGTCCTCGACGACTTCGAGGCGACCTGCCTCGACCAGCGCGTCGGCGCCCCCGCCTTCCTGGTCGAGCGGGTCACCTACGACGACGCCGACCGTGCCGTCGAGTACGTCAAGAGCGTCCTGCGCGCCGACCGGTTCACCATCCGCACCGACCTCGACCTCGAGGCGGCTCGCACCCCCCACACACCCCCCACCCCCGCAAGCTGACCGGAGGTTCCCCCATGAGCAGCGCCGAAGCCCGAAAGGTCGAACGCCGTCGCGGTGCCGCGCGGTTCTTCACCCCCCGCCGCGTCGCCCGTATCGCCATCCTCGTCGCCCTCAGCGCCGTCGGCGCGTTCATCAAGCTGCCCAGCCCGACCGGCACCGTGGCGCTCGACTCCGCGCCCGCCTTCCTCGCCGCCGCGGCGTTCAGCCCCGTCGAAGGGTCCATCGTCGGTGCGCTGGGGCACCTGCTCTCCGCGCTGACCACGGGTTTCCCCCTCGGCCTCCCGGTCCACCTGCTGGTCGCGGCCGAGATGGCCGTCTTCGTGGCGATCTTCGGCGTGCTGGCCCGCCGGGTGAACATCTGGCTCGCGATCGTCGTCGGCATCCTGCTCAACGGGGTCGGCGGCGCCGCCATCATGATCCCGATCGGTGGCGTCGGCCTCTTCGCCGCGCTGGTGCTTCCGCTTACCATCGGCTCGGCGATCAACATCCTGGTGGCCGCCGCCGCGACCCGGGCGCTGCGCTCCGCCGGCCTCGCCGAGGAAGAGACCCGATGACCGTACGGGGCGTCCGGCGGATCCGGGACCTCACCGTCCTCGACCTCACCGACGGCTGCCTGGTCGTCGCCTGCGACTCCGTCGGCGGCATCGGCCCGAAAGCGCACGACACGGTGGCCGTGCCGGCGTCGACCACCGCGCACTTCGCCACCCGCGTGCCGCTGCTGGAGGTGCTCTGCGCCGGTGCCACCCCCACCCTGGTGGTCAACACGCTCTGCGTGGAGGCCGATCCGCAGGGCCGGGAGATGATCGCCGCGGTCGTCGCGCTCGCCGCCGAGGTCGGCCTCGACGCCGACCGGGTCACCGGTACGACCGAGGACAACGTCCCCACCGTCGCCACCGGCATCGGGGTGACCGTCCTCGGCGAGGCGGCTCCCGGAGCGCTGCGCCCCGGGACCTCCCGCCCGGGGGACGTGGTGGTCTGCCTGGGGCTGCCCCGCTCGGCACCCCGGGACCGGGTCGTCCCCGGCCACCCCGACCTGGTCGCCCTCGCCGACCTGCGGGCCGTGCTCGACAGTGGCGTCGTCCACGACGCGCTCCCGGTGGGCTCCAAGGGCCTGGCCTGGGAGGTGCCACAGCTCGCGGCCAGTGCCGGGCTCGCCGTCGACTGGCGGACCGACCACCCGGTACCGGTCGACCGCTCCGCCGGCCCGTCGGCCTGCGTCCTGGTGAGCTGCCGCCCGGCCGACCTGGCCACGGTCCGCGCCGCGCTCCCCGGGTCGCTGCCGGTGCACGCGGTCGCCGACCTGACCCCGGAGGCGCCGTGACCGCCCGACCCCTGACCCGAGCCCCCGACGCCGTCCCCGACGGCGACCCGGACGTGGTGCTGCGCGCCGACGGCGTCAGCTTCCGGTACCGGTCGGCCACCGACCGCCAGCTCACCGACGTCTCCTTCCGGATCCGGCGCGGCGAGCGGGTCGCCGTGATGGGTGCCACCGGGGCCGGGAAGACCACCCTGGCGATGATGTTCAACGGGCTCGTCCCGCACCACCACGACGGTGAGATGCACGGCTACCTGACCGCGGTCGGCCTGGACACCGTCGAGCACGACGTGGTCGACCTGGTCCGGCACGTCGGTCTGGTCATGCAGGACCCGGAGTCGCAGATCACCGGCCGGCTCGCGTTGGACGACGCGGCGGTCGGCCCGGCGAACCTCGGGCTGCCCCGCGCCGAGGTGCTCGACCGCGCCCGCCGGGCCCTCGACGCGGTTGGCCTCGCTGACCTGGCCGACCGGGACACCGGGCAGATGTCCGGTGGGCAGCAGCAGCGGCTGGCCATCGCCGGCATCCTGGCCATGACGCCGGAGGTCCTGGTGCTCGACGAGCCGACCAGCGAGCTGGACCCGGCCGGCACGGCCCAGGTGTTCGTGGTGGTCGAGCAGGCCGCCGCCGACCGGGAGCGGACCGTGGTCCTGGTCGAGCACGAGCCGGAACTCGTGGCGCAGTGGGCCGACCGGCTGCTCGTCCTGCACGAGGGTGCCCTCGTGCACGACGGCCCACCGGCGGAGTTCTTCGCCGTCCCGGGGCGGGCCGAGGCGGTGGGGCTGCGGCCACCGCAGGTGACCAGCGTCTGCCACGCGCTCCACCGGGCGGGCCGGCTGCCCGCCGACCGGACGGCGGTGACCCTGGACGAGGCGGTCGCCCTGCTGGCCGACCGGCGGCCGGCCACGCCCAGGGCGCACGTCGGTGCGCGTACCCCGGAGCCGGCCGTCCCGGCGGATGCCGCGGTCGTGATCGAGGCGACCGACCTCGGGCACCGCTATCCCTCCGGGGTGCAGGCCCTGTCCGGGTTGGACGTCCGGATCCGGGAGGGCGAGTTCGTCGCCCTGCTCGGCCGAAACGGCGCCGGGAAGACCACCTTCGCCCGGCACCTCAACGGCCTGCTCCGCCCCACCGCCGGTCAGCTGCGGGTGGACGGCCGCCCGACCGCCGACCGCTCGGTCAGCGACCTGGCCACCGACGTCGGGTACGTCTTCCAGAACCCGGACCACCAGATCTTCGCCCCGACCGTCCGCGACGAGGTCGCGTTCGGGCTGCGCAACGCGGGCTGGACGGACGACCGGGTCGAGGAGCGGGTGCGCGAGGTGCTCGACCTGGTGGGCATGCGCGCCCACCTCGACCACCACCCGTTCCGGCTCGGCAAGGGGCAGCGGCAGCGCCTGGCGGTGGCCGGCGTCCTGGCCCTGGAACCCCGGATCCTGATCGTGGACGAGCCGACCACCGGCCAGGACTGGCGCGGCGCGCGGGCGATCATGGACCTGGTCCGCGAGCTGAACCGGGCGGGCCGGACCATCCTCATGGTCACCCACGACATGCCCCTGGTCGCCGAGTACGCGCACCGGGCGCTGGTGTTCGACGCCGGCCGGCTCCGTGCCGACCTTCCGGTGGCCGACCTCTTCGCCGACGACGACCTGCTCGCCGGGGCCCAACTCGTCGCACCCCAGGTGACCCACCTGGCGCGGGGGCTCGGACTGCCCCCGGTCACCACCGTGGACGCGTTCGTCGACCTCTGGGAGGACGCCTGATGTTCCTCGAATACCAGCACGGCACGAGCTTCGCCCACCGGATGGACGTCCGTACCAAGCTCCTGGTCTTCGTGGTCGCGGTGGTGCTGACCTTCCAGTTCGCCCACTCGCTGCCGAACGCCGCGCTGGCCGTCGGCTCGCTGCTGCTCCTGCCGGCCCTCGGGGTGGCCTGGCGGCAGGTGGGCCGGCTGCTCGCCCCGCTGGCCCCGGTCGTCGTCCTGATCGTGGTCTTCGCGGCGCTCAGCCGGGCGCCCGGTGACTTCCGCTCGCCCGCCGCCGCCCGGGTGCTGGTGCATCTCTGGTTCGACGACGGCCTGCCGCTGACCCTCGGTGGACTGGCCCACGGTGCGAACCTGGGCCTGCGGATCCTCACCATGGTCTGCCTGACCGCCGCTCTCATCGTCAGTACGCCGGTGGAGCACGTCGTCGCCGTCATGCGGATGGCCCGGCTGCCGTTCCCGGTGGTGTTCATCGTGATGACCGCCCTGCGGTTCGTCCCGACCATGCAGCACCGGGCCAACCAGGTGCTGGACGCCCAGCGGGCCCGGGGCGCGAAGATCGACGACGGTGGGGTGATCGGCGCGATCCGCGCCTACACCACGATCATGGTGCCGCTCTTCTCCACCGGCATCCGGATGTCCGAGGAACTGGCCGCCGCGATGCTCAACCGCGGCTACGGCATCACCCGGCAACCCACCGCGCTGACCATCCTGCGCCCCACCTGGCGTGACCCCGCCGTGGCCGTGGTGACCGTCGCGGTCGCCGGTGCGGTCGTCTGGGCCCGGCAGGCCGGGTGGGGATCGTTGTGACCACCGTAGAACCGACGAACGGAGTACCCGACATGACCGACCGCGCGACGCTGGACACCGTGACCACGGCGGACCGGGCCCGCGGCTGCCTGGCCGGGGTCGCGCTCGGCGACGCCATGGGCATGCCCGGCGAGCTGTGGCCACGCCAGCGGGTCGTGTCGACCTTCGGGTGGATCGACCGCTTCCTCCCCGGCCCGGACGGCCACTTCGTGGTGGACGGCTTCGTCGCCGGCCAGGTCACCGACGACACCCAGCAGACGTACATGCTCGCCGAGGCGATCCTCGACGCGGGCGGCACCGTGGACACCACTGTGGTCGCCCGGCACCTCGTCGCGTGGGCCGACCGGGTGGGGGCGAGCGAGGGCAACTTCCTCGGTCCCAGTTCGGCCCGGGCGATCCGGCTGCTGCGGGAGGGTGCCGACCCGGCGGAGACCGGCCGGGGTGGGGAGACCAACGGTGCCGCCATGCGGATCGCCCCGGTCGGCCTGCTGCACCGCAGTGACCGGCTCGACGCGCTGGTCGACGGGGTGGTGGCGGCCTCGCTGATGTCCCACCACACCAGCGTGGCGATCAGCGGCGCCAGCCTCGTGGCGGGCACCGTCAGCGGCGCGGTCGACGCGGCCGGGTCGGCCGACCGGCGCACCCGGCTGGCCGAGGCGCTGGAGGTCGGGTACGAGGCGGGCCGGCTCGGCGCGACCCGGGGCGAGCAGGTGGTCAGCCCCTCCGTGGTCCGCCGCGCCCGGTGGGCCGCCGACCTGGCGCGGCAGTCCGGGGACGACGTCGACTTCCTCGCCGACCTCTACGACCTGGTCGGCGGCGGCGTGGCGACCGCCGAGTCGGTGCCCGCCGCGATCGGTCTGCTGGTCCGCTCGGGCGCCGATCCGGTGCGCTGTGCCGTGCTGGCCGCGAACCTGGGCGGGGACACCGACACGATCGGCGCGATCGCGACCGGGATGGCCGGCGCGGTCAGCGGGCTGGCGGCCATCCCCGGGGACCTGTTCGCGCAGCTCCGGGCGGTCAACGGCATCGACCCGGAGAAGCTCGCCGACGCGCTGCTCGACCACCGTCACTGACCGGCCGTCGTGTCGCCGACCACGCTCAGGGCCGCCACACCTGGAGTTCCCGGGCAGGTCAGTCCCACCGGTCCTGGTTGAGGAACCGGGCGAAGCCCCGCCACGAGTTCGGCCCCATCACCCCGTCGACCGGGCCGGTGTAGCCCCAGCCGGAGGCGAGCCGCTGCACCGCCTTCCAGGTGTTCGTCCCCGGCACGCCGTCGATCGGCCCGGTGTAGCCGTAGCCGCGCATGGCCCGTTGCAGGGCGGCGTACGTGTTGACCCCGGGCACGCCGTCGATCGGTCCGGTGTAGCCGAACTCCATCGACAGCCAGTTCTGCGCGCGCATCCACAGGACCGGTCCGGGGACACCGTCCTGCTCGGTCGTGCTCTTGGGCAGCGGGTCGTCCGGTGGCGGGTTGGTCGGCGTGCCGTCGACGATCGCGAACGCCTCCGGCTTGGCGACGTTCAGGTCGACCGATGCGACACCGCCGGTCGATCCCGTCGAGGTGTACTGGTGCGCACTCCAGGTCGGGTAGGCGCCGCCGAGGTTCGGCTCGCCGGGGTAGCCGCCGTTGTTGGTGCCCCACATCGCCACCCAGAGCTTCACGCCAGCGGCGATCGTCAGTGGCCACGTTCCGGAGCGCAGGTCGGCCGCACCCAGGTACACCCAGGGCACATGGTCGCCGATCCGGTCACGCATCCGCTGGAAGAAGGTCGCGACGGCGGTGTCGTTCCACAGCCTCGTCGAGTCGTCGAGCACCTCGTTGTCCAGCGCGATCACGTCACCGGGCCGATAGTCGTGCAGGTGGTCGGCGAAGTAGTCGGCGGCCTGCACGGGGGTCTGGAAGTCACCGGTCACCCAGTAGTGGCCGACCCTGAGCCCCGCCGCCCGCGCGCCGTCCACCTGGACCGCGTACTGCGAGCCGAGGTACGGGCCGTCCGAGAGTTGGGAGCCGCCGGCCTTCACGATCGCGAACTCGTGGCCGTCCGCACGGACGTCGGTGAAGTCGATACCGGCCTGCCAGGTGGACACGTCGATGCCGGACACCGTGCCGGGCGGCACCGCTGCGGCGGCGGGTGTCGGCGTGACGCTCACCGGCAACGCGAGGGCGACCGCGGCCGCCACCGCGATCCGCCCGAGGACATTGATCATGCTGGGTCTCCTTATTCAAGATCCTGCGCCACAGCGTAACGATCTGTCGGCCGTATCGATATCGCCAATCTTCAATCGATTTCGGCCCCGGAGGCCGTCCGGGCTCGGGGGTGCCGCCACCGCCGGTCGATCGGGCGGGTCGGTGCCCGTCGCCGGTGTGACCGGAGGGCTCCGGCCTGGTGGTCGGTGTCGCCGCTTCGATCGGAGATTGCATCAAGCTCCGAAGAAAGCCCTCCGATTCCATTGACACATGTCTCTGTCCGGTGTTTTCTTCCTGGTACCGCAGTCGTGACGACCGGGCAGCGTCCCGACAGCGGACCGCAACATCGGCAGGCATGCGGGCCTCCCCGCGTGTGGCGGACCCGAGCCGAGGACGGTGGCCCTCCGGGTGCGACCGGGGTCTGACGCCGCGCGTCGACGGCCGACACCGCGCAGCCGGCCGGCGTGACCACCCCACGAGCGAGGGAGCACCCCCATGCCCAGAGCGGCGAGCCCACCACCCACACGGTCCGGCGCGGACCCGATGCTCCGATCCGTCCGCCTGCCCGGTGGTCGTCGGTCCCGCGCCCGTCGTACCGCGCTGACGGCCGGTGGCCTGACGGTCGCCTTGGCCGCGGCACTGGTCACCATCACCAGCGCGTCGTCGGCGCTGGCCGCCGGAGAGTCGGTCAGTGTCCACCTGACCACCACGTCCGATTCCGGCGGCCGCACGGTGACCCGCGGTCTCCAGCAGCAGCCCTCCGTCACCTTCGCGCCGAGCAGTGCTCCGGCCACGCACACCATCACGGTCAACGACAACGTCCGGCACCAGCAGTTCGTCGGTGCCGGCGCGTCGATCACCGACACGACGGCGTACCTGTTCCGGGGCGGGCCGATCAGCGCCGCCACCCGCGACGCGGTCATGCGCAAGCTGTTCCACCCGGTCGACGGCATCGGCCTGTCGTTCGTGCGCAACCCGATCGGGGCCTCGGACCTGTCCCGGCCGGGCCACGTGTCGCTGGACGACACCTGCTGCGACCTCAACGACTTCGGTGCCAACGGCTACGACACCGACGTGCGGATCCTGACCCAGCAGGCGAAACAGCTCAACCCGCAGCTGCGGGTCAAGGGCGTGCCGTGGAGTGCGCCGGGGTGGATGAAGGACAACGGCCGGATGGACCAGATGGGCTGGCTCAAGTGGGAGTACTACCCGCTGTACGCCCAGTACCTGGTCAGGTACATCCAGTCGTACCAGGCGGCGGGCGTCGGAGTGGACTACCTGTCGGTGCAGAACGAACCGAACTGCTGCCGGGCGGACAACCCGCAGGAGATGAACTACCCCGGCATGTCGTGGAACCCCTCGGGCCTGGTGGAGTTCACCAAGAACCACCTGTACCCGGCGTTCCGGGCCGCCGGCATCACCACCAAGGTGATGCACTTCGACTGGAACTACGGCGACTACGCCAGCTTCGGCTCCCAGATCGTGGCCGACAGCGCCCTGCGTAACGACCCCCTGTCGGCCGGGATCGCCTGGCACGACTACTTCGGCAGCCCGTCGGTGGGCTCGCAGGTGCGCCAGCAGTACCCGTCGATGATGCAGTTCGCCACCGAGCACTCCGGCGGTACCTGGATCGGCAACCAGCACAACGAGGACATGGGCGACATCATCGAGCACGCGCGGAACTGGGCGAGCGCCGAGGTGAAGTGGAGTCTGGCCCTCAACCAGAACATGGGACCGCACAACGGTGGCTGCGGCACCTGCACCGGCCTGGTCACCGTGCAGGAGGGCGGTAGCCGCGCCGGCCAGGTGGACTACACGGTCGAGTACTACACGATGGGGCACCTGACCAAGTTCGTGAAGCCCGGCGCGCACCGCATCGACTCCACCGACAACGGCACGGTGCAGAACGTCGCGTACGTCAACCCCGACGGCTCCAAGGCCCTGATCGCCCACAACGGTGGCACCGCCGCCCAGTCGGTTCGCGTGGTCTGGGGCGGGCAGTCGTTCATCTACACCCTGCCGGCGCGTACCTCGGCGACGTTCACCTGGTCGGGCAGCCAGTCCGGTCCGACGACGCCGCCGCCGACCGGTGGCACCGGCCAGATCACCGGCCTGGCCGGCAAGTGCGTCGACGTCGCGGGCGCCGGGACGGCGAACGGCACGGCGGTGCAGCTGTACACGTGCAACGGCACCACCGCCCAGCAGTGGACCCGAGCGACCGACGGCACCCTCCGCGCCCTGGGCAAGTGTCTGGACGTGGCCGGGCCAAGCACGGCCGACGGCGCGCAGACGCATCTGTGGGACTGCCACGGCGGCTCCTCCCAGAAGTGGACCTACACCGCCAACCGGGAGCTGGTCAACGCGTACGCGAACAAGTGCCTCGACGTGACCGACCGCAACACCGCCGACGGCACCCGCCTCCAGATCTGGACCTGCCAGGGCGACACCAACCAGAAGTGGACCGTGCCCGCGTAGCGGCGTGGCAGCAGCGGGGGTGCCGCCGCTTCCTCGGCGGCGGGACCCCGGGCGGGCCGGTGCGCGCGACCCGGTCCGCCCTCCGGGGAGCCGGCACTGCCCGGCCGGCTCCCCGGCGACCATCGCCGAGTGGCGACCGGAGCAGCGACGGCGGGCATCCACTGGCCGGCACCCCGGCCGGAGTCCGGGCGACACCGCCGCCCAGCAGGGAGAGCACGACAGGTGGACGCGAAGCGAGCGACCGTACGAGACATCCGACGGCGCAACCGCGCGGTACTGCTGTCCCGGCTCTACTTCGACGGACCGCTGAGCCAACAGGATCTCGTCGGCGGTACGGGGCTCAGCGGGGCCACGGTCAGCAGCCTCGTCGGCCAGATGGGCGAGGAGGGCCTGATCGAGGAGGCGGGTTCCGTCGGCTCCGACGGTGGCCGCCCGCGTACCCTGCTCCGGGTACGGCCGACGTACGGCTACCTGGTGGGGGTGGACGTCGGGGAGACCCGGGTGCGGGTCGAACTCTTCGACCTGTCCATGGGGCCGCTGGCCAAGGCGGACTTCCCGCTCGATCCGCAGGACCCGCGTGGTCGCGACCCCGAACCGATCGTGCGGCACATCCTCGCCGGGCTGG
This sequence comes from Micromonospora sagamiensis, assembly GCF_014680085.1. Lineage (NCBI taxonomy): Bacteria > Bacillati > Actinomycetota > Actinomycetes > Micromonosporales > Micromonosporaceae > Micromonospora > Micromonospora sagamiensis. The sequence continues at coordinate 6,069,873 of NZ_AP023438.1, forward strand.
ATCAGGTGGTCGAGGCCACCGGGGTGAGCCGACGGTCGCTGTTCGGCGTCGGCATCGGTGTGCCGGGGGTGGTGGAGCAGGGCCGCGAGGCGGTCGTGCACGCGCAGACCTTCGGCTGGACGGTCGTACCGCTGGAGGCCATGCTGCGCGACGGCGTCGGGGCCCGGATCCACATCGACAACGGCGCCAAGACGCTGGGTCAGGCCGAGTTGTGGTTCGGCACCGACCGCACCGTCCGGCACGCGGTGGTCGCGTTGATCGGGTCCGGTGTGGGCGCCGCCGTCATGACCAACGGCGTCAGCTACCGGGGAGCCAGCAGCAGCGCCGGCGAGTGGGGGCACACCACCATCGTCTACGGTGGCCGGGCCTGCCGGTGCGGTGCCCGGGGCTGCCTGGAGGCGTACGTGGGGGCCGGGGGAGTGCTGGACCGCTGGTACCGGGCCCGGGGCGGACCCGGTACCTCCGCCGTCGACGAGGAGTCGGAGATCGCAGCCCTGCTCACGGCGGCCGACACCTCGGCGGTCGCGGCGGACGTGCTCCACGAGACCGCCGGTTACCTGGGTGCCGGCATCGCGAATCTGATCAACCTGTTCAATCCCGAGCGGATCGTGCTCGGCGGCTGGGCGGGACTGGCCCTGGGTAACCGGCTGCTGCCGGAGATCCGCGCCGTGGCGGCCGCCCACGCGCTGCGTCACCCGTACGCGCAGACCACCATCGAACTGTGCCGGTTGGGCCCGGACGCGGTGTCCCTCGGTGCCGCGACGCTTCCGGTCGTCCACCTGCTGAGCAGCGGCGGCACCCGCCCTGGCGTCGGCCGCCGGTGAGCCGGTGGGCGCCGGCGCTGGGCCGGGCGCCGTCGGCGCGGGTCAGCCGGCGTAGCGTTCGGCGACCGTGGCGAAGGCGGCCTTGGGTTCCCAGGGCAGGTCGGGGTAGGTGTCGCCGCTGCCGCCGTCGAGCACCTTGACGATTCCGAGGCTGGCAAGGTCGAGGTCGTCGCGGGGATCGCCGTCGGGGCGGTGGGGCAGGCTTTCGAGCGCGAAGAGGAACACGAAGGCGCTGTCGACGCCCTCGCTGTCGAAGATGTCGAGCAGTTCGCCGAGGTACGCCGCCTGGCCGGCCTCGTCCCGCTCGTAGTGCCCGTCCAGTCGCAGTGGATCGCCGGTGGCCTCGTCGTACTCGAGGATCTCCATGCTGCGTGGTGCGACGTCGCCCGCCCCGCGCCAGGTCGCGGTGCCGAAACCGGTGACGGCGACCGGTCGGGGTTGGGCGACGAGACCGCGCACCCCGTCGCGGAACCGGTCGGCGACCTCCGCCGACCGGATGAGTTCGAGGGTCACGAAGTCGAACAGGTCCCAGTCGACACCCTCGAACGGTATGGCGGCGTAGGTGACCTTTCCGCGGAATCGTTCGCGGACGGCTGCCACGGCGGTGCGGAGGAACTCGTCGAGACGGGAGCGGACCTCGGCGATCCGCTCGATGCGGCCGTCCGGGTCGCCCAACAGGCGGCTGAGGCGTTCGTCGATACGGTCGCCGTCGACGAATCCCCGGTTCATGATGCTCAGCTCGACGCCGGTGACGAACACGACCTCGGCCCCCGCCGTACGTAGTCGCTCGGCACGCTCGGCGCAGTCGAGGAACAGGGCGAGGACCTGGTCGGTCGACAGGTCCAGCGGGTACGGCGAGAACCAGATCTCCAGTCCGAGGTCGGCGGCGACACGGGCGGCGATCTCCAGGCGCTGCGGGTCCCCACCGATGATCTGGACGCCATCGCAGTGCAGGTCGTCGCGGATGATGGTCAGCTCCCGCCGAACCCGTTCGGGGTCGAAGCGCTCCACCGAGTTGCGGCCGTCACGGACGAAGCCGGTGTCGTAGGTCATCCCCTTGACGCGCATGTCGTGGTCCTTCCGGTCGGGGTCAGGTAGGCGGCAACGCTACCGAATTCTTGCGTGCGCGCAAGTTTGCGTCTCCGCATGGAGTGTGCGATGGTGAGGGCGTGACAGCGGGTCGGCCCACGTTGCGGGAACGGAAGAAGCAGGCCACCAGGGAGGCGCTCCAGGCGGCGGCGCTGCGCCTCGCGCTGGAGCGCGGGCCGGAGAACGTCCGTGTCGACGACATCGCCGAGGCCGCAGGCGTGTCGCCGAGGACGTACAACAACTACTTCTCCAGCCGCGAGCAGGCGATCATCGCGGCGGTCACCGCGGAGCGCGCGTCACACGTCGCGGCAGCCGTGCTCGGCCGTCCCGCCGGTGTCAGCCTCGCCGACGCCGTCGTCGACGCCGTCGTCGGGCAGTACACCGACCCGGGGGACCATGCGCGTGACGCGCTGCTGATGATCACGAGCAGTTCCGCTCTGCGCGCCTGCTACGTCGACACCGTCACCGCGATCGAGGGACCGCTCGCCGAAGCCATCACCGGACGCTGCCCGGCCATGGACCGCCTGACCGCCCAGGTGCTGTCCGGCAGCGTCGGCGCGGCCGCCAGGGTCGCGCTTCGGCAGTGGTTGCAGTCCGCGAACGTGACGCCGTCGATGCCTGGTTTCGTCGTGCCGTCCGGGTCGCTGCCGGACCTTGTGCGGACCGCGTTGCTGCCGCTCGCACCGGCACTCGACGCAGCGGCGACCGGATCGGGCCCCGGACCCGGGGAGACGACCGAGCCACGACGACGGCCGAGGGTCTGACCTTCGGCGAGTCAGAGGGCGGTGAGCAGCGCGTCGAGCGGCCGAGGCAGGGTATCCCGGACGACTGCCGCCTCGACGAGCAACCGTGCGTAACGCAGCTTGCGGCGCGAGCCACTGCCCAGGAACCGCCGCATCTGCGCTTCCGGCCGTCGGCCACGCCAGGCCGGCTGGTTCCGCATCGAGCGGAACGACCCGAGGTCGCCCTGCGACTCGAAGAGCGCTTCGACCTCCACGGTGCCCACGGCGCGGATCAGCTCGTCCTCCAGATCGTCGACGCAGACGTGGAACCCGAGGGCTTCCAGGTCGGTGCGGGTGGGGGTCGAACCGGTCCGGGCGGCGAGGCCGCGCCGGAACAGCTCCTCCTCACGCAGGTCGCACAGGCCGGCGAGTCGCACCTGCAAAGGCCCCAGCATGGTCAGGAAGCGGCCGATCGCGTGCGCCCCGCCGATCGGCACGATCACGATCCGCTCCGCCCCGAGATCCCGGCCCCGGCCCACGGCGGCGGTCTCCAGGGCGATCTGGTCGCTGATGCCCTCGACGAGCACCACGGCCACGGCGTCGTCGACCTTCGCCAGGGCGCGGGCCGTCGCCAGGAGCGTGGCATCGGGCCCACTGACGTCGGGCCCACTGACGTCGGGGTAGCTCACGCGGGGGCGCCGCCCGACGGTGTGCCGTCCGACGGAGGTGTCGGCTCGGCGGATCGTGGCCATGGCAGCAATCATCGGCGACCCGCGGGTCTGCCGGCCAGGGAATTTGGCTCCGTCCTTCGACCGGCCGGCACAGGAGGAGGTGCCGCGGTGCGGGATGCCGCTCGTCCGGGCCGCGCGGTGGCCGGGGAGGGCTTCCCATACCGGCCGGCGCGCAGGTTGATCACAATCGGAGTCGCGTACGACCACGATGGAAGGACACGAGTGAAGCGCCGACTCCTGCACACCATGACGGCCTTGACCGTCGTTCTCGCCGGCTCGGCCGTGGCGACCGCACCGGCCTCGGCGAGCGACGCGCCCGGCACCGTCTGCACCCTGAAGGAGAACACCTGGTTGCGTACCGCGCCGCACGGCACGGTGCTGCTCACCCTGACGGCCGGGCGCGGGTTCCGCTACCACGGCCAGGGCTGGTCCGACGGCACCGACTGGATCTACGGCCATGGTGCCGAGTACCCGGACATCGACGGCTGGGTTCCGGCCGGCAACACCACCTGCTGAGGAAAGGGACACGAGTGAAGCGTTCACTTCTGCACATCACGACGGCCGTGACCGTCGTTCTCGCCGGCTCGGCCGTGGTGGCCGCACCGGCCTCGGCGAGCGACGCGCCCGGTGCCGTCTGCACGTTGACGGAGAACACCTGGCTGCGTACCGCGCCGCACGGCACGGTGCTGCGGACCCTGACCGCCGGGCGCGGGTTCCGGTACCACTGGCACGGCTGGGCCGAGGACGACGACGTCTGGATCTATGGCCACGGTGCCGAGTACCCGGACATCGACGGCTGGGTTCCACGGCGCAACACCACCTGCTGAGTGATGCCGGGGACGACCGCAGTCCTCTGCGGTCGTCCCCGGCACCCGTCGTCACCTGCGGCGCTGGGCCACCGTCCCGCCCCGGGCGGGACGACGACCCAGGTCAGTTCCCGTCCTCCAGGTCGCCCTCGACCTCCAGGTACGCCTGGCGCAGCGCGTCCATCAGCTCCGGGTCCGGCTTGGCCCACAGCCCCCGGTCGGCGGCCTCGGTGAGCCGCTCGACGATGCCGCGCAGCGCCCACGGGTTCGACCGGCGCAGGAAGCGCTGGTTCTCCGGGTCCAGGACGTAGCTCTGGGCGAGCTGCTCGTACATCCAGTCGGTGACCACTCCGGCGGTCGCGTCGTAGCCGAACAGGTAGTCCACCGTCGCGGCCATCTCGAACGCGCCCTTGTACCCGTGCCGGCGCATCGCCGCCATCCAGCGCGGGTTGACCACCCGGGCCCGGAACACCCGCGCGGTCTCCTCGGTCAGCGACCGGGTCCGCACCGCGTCCGGCGTGGTGCTGTCGCCGATGTACGCGCGCGGCGCCTGGCCGGTCAGCGCGCGTACCGTGGCGATCATGCCGCCGTGGTACTGGAAGTAGTCGTCGGAGTCGGCGATGTCGTGCTCGCGGGTGTCGGTGTTCTTCGCCGCCACCGCGATCCGCCGGTACGCCGACTCCATGTCCTGCCGGGCCGGTCGGCCCTCCAGGCCGCGACCGTAGGCGAAGCCACCCCAGACGGTGTACACCTCGGCCAGGTCGGCGTCGTCGCGCCAGTTGCCGCTGTCGATCAGCGGCAGCAGCCCCGCCCCGTACGCCCCGGGCTGGGAGCCGAAGATGCGGGTGGTGGCCCGCCGCTCGTCGCCGTGCTCCCCGAGGTCGGCGCGGGCGTGCGCGGCGAGGTAGTTCTCCTCCTCCGACTCGTCGAGCGCGGCGACCGCCCGGATCGCGTCGTCGAGCAGCAGCACCACGTGCGGGAAGGCGTCCCGGAAGAAGCCGCTGATGCGCACGGTCACGTCGATGCGTGGCCGGCCCAGGTCAGCCAGCGGGACGACCTCGAAGCCGGTGACCCGCCGGGACATCTCGTCCCAGGTCGGCTGCACGCCGATCAGCGCCAGCACCTCGGCGATGTCGTCACCGGCGGTGCGCATCGCGGAGGTGCCCCACACCGACAGCCCCACCGACCGGGGCCACTCGCCGGTGTCCCGGCGGTACCGCTCGGCCAGCGAGGTGGCCATCGCCTGCCCGGTCTCCCAGGCCAGCCGGCTCGGGATCGCCTTCGGGTCGACGGTGTAGAAGTTGCGGCCGGTCGGCAGCACGTTGACCAGGCCACGCAGCGGGGAGCCGCTCGGCCCGGCCGGGACGTACCCGCCGTCGAGGGCGTGCAGCACCGCGTCGATCTCGCCGGTGGTGCCCGCCAGCCGGGGCGCGACCTCGGTCGCGGCGAACGTCAGCACCGTCCGGACGGCGTCGGCGTGCGGAGCGTCGTCGCCGAGCACCTCGGTGCAGACACCGGCCACGGCCTCCGCCGCCCAGCCGTGCCGCTCCATCGCCTCGGCGAGCCGCCGCGCGACCGCTTCGACCCGGTCCACCTCGGCGGTCTGCTCCGCAGCCGTCTCGTCCAGCCCGAGCGCGGTCCGCAGGCCCGGCACCGCGCCGACCTGCCCGCCGAAAACCTGCCGGGCACGCAGGATCGCCAGGATCAGGTTGACCCGCGCCTCACCGGTCGGCGCCTGCCCGAGCACGTGCAGGCCGTCGCGGATCTGGGCGTCCTTGATCTCGCAGAGCCAGCCGTCGACGTGCAGCAGGAACTCGTCGAACTCGGCGTCGTGCGGGCGCTGCTCCAGCCCGAGGTCGTGGTCGAGGCGGGCGGCCTGGATGAGCGTCCAGATCTGCTGGCGGATCGCCGGCAGCTTCGCCGGGTCCATGGTGGAGATGTTCGCGTACTCGTCGAGCAGCTGCTCCAGTCGGGCGATGTCGCCGTAGCTCTCCGCCCGGGCCATCGGCGGGACGAGGTGGTCGACGATGGTGGCGTGCGCCCGGCGCTTCGCCTGCGCGCCCTCGCCCGGGTCGTTGACCAGGAACGGGTAGATCAGCGGCAGTTCGCCGAGGACCGCGTCCGGGCCGCAGGAGGCGGAGAGGCCGACGTTCTTGCCGGGCAGCCACTCCAGCGAGCCGTGCTTGCCCAGGTGCACCACGGCGTGCGCGCCGAACTCCTCGTCCAGCCAACGGTAGGCGGCGAGATAGTGGTGCGTGGGCGGCAGGTCCGGGTCGTGGTAGATCGCCACCGGGTTCTCGCCGAACCCACGCGGCGGCTGGATCATCAGCAGCACGTTCCCGGCGCGCAGGCCGGCCAGCACGATGTCCCCGTCGGCGTTGGACGACCGGTCGACGAACAGCTCGCCCGGGGCCGGCCCCCAGTGCTCGGTCATCGCCTCCCGCAGGTCGTCGGGGAGCGCGTCGAACCAGCGGCGGTAGGTGGCCGCCGGCACCCGCACCGGGTTGCCGGCCAGCTTCTCCTCGGTGAGCCACTCCGGATCCTGCCCACCGGCGGCGATCAGGGCGTGGATGAAGCGGTCGCCGTCGGCGTCGTCGCCGTCCCCGCCGGGCACCAGGCCGGGCAGGGCCTCCGGACCGTCGATCGGGCCGACGTCGTAGCCGGCGTCCCGCAGCTCGCGCAGCAGACGGACCGCACTGGCCGGGGTGTCCAGGCCGACCGCGTTGCCGACCCGCGCGTGCTTGGTCGGGTACGCCGAGAGCACGACCGCGATCCGCCGCTGCGCCGGGGGAACGTGCCGCAGCCGGGCGTGGCGCACGGCGATGCCGGCCACCCGCCGGGCCCGCTCCGGGTCGGCCACGTAGTGCGGCAGCCCGTCGGCGTCGGTCTCCTTGAACGAGAACGGGACGGTGATCAGGCGTCCGTCGAACTCCGGCACCGCGACCTGGGTGGCGGCGTCCAGCGGGCTCAGCCCGTCGTCGCTGTCCGCCCACGTCCGGCGGTCGCTGGTCAGCGCGAGCGCCTGGATGATCGGCACGTCCAGCGCGGCCAGCGCGCCGACGTCCCAGGCGTCGTCGTCGCCACCGGCGGACGCCTCCGCCGGCCGGGTGCCACCGGCGGCGAGCACGGTGACCAGCAGCGCGTCCGCCCGGCCGAGGGTGCGCAGCAGCTCGGCATCGGCGGTACGCAGGCTCGCGCAGTACACCGGCAACGGCACCCCGCCGGCGTCCTCGATCGCCGCGCAGAGCCCCTCGACGAAGGCGGTGTTCCCGCTGAGCTGGTGTGCCCGGTAGAAGAGGACGGCCACGGTCGGCCCGTCGACCTGCCGGCCCGTCCGCTCCAGCAGCCCCCACGTGGGCTGCTCGGCCGGTGGCGCGAAGCCCTGCCCGGTGAGCAGCACCGTGTCGCTGAGGAAGGCGTGCAGCTCGCGGAGATTGTCCGGCCCGCCCTGGGCCAGGTAGGCGTGCGCCTCGGTGGCGATGCCCCGGGGCACGGTGGAGCGCGCCATCAGGTCCGCGTCGGGCAGCGCCTCGCCGCCGAGCGCCACGACCGGGACGTTCCCGGCGAGCAGGGTGTCCAGGCCCTGCTGCCACATCCGGTAACCGCCGAGGATCCGGACGACCACCAGGTCGACACCGTCGAGCAGGGTGGTCAGCTCGGCCGGATCGTCGCCGAGCCGGGCCGGGTTGGCCAGGCGGTAGTCCGCCGAACTGGCCCGCGCGCTCAGCAGGTCGGTGTCCGAGGTGGACAAGAGCAGGATCATGACGTAACTCGGCCAGGCATGGCTGACTCCTCCCCGGGTCCGCGCCCGTGGTCGTCGCTCGCGGCCAGCCGAAGTGTCTGGCTCCCGGTCCGGCGGGGACGCCGATCCGGTGACAGTGGCGGGACCGCCCCGGACTCGCACCGGGTTCCTCCGCGCCGACCGCGTGATGCTGATCTCGGCGCGGATCCGCGCCCAGAACCACGACTCTACGATGACGAGGTGCCCGATGTCTCCTCCCCGTCCCGTCGTCCCGCCGACGACCGCTGCCCGGGAGCGCTCCGCGCCCACCAGGCCGCCGACGGGGCACTGGTCCGCGTCCGGATCCCCGGAGGTCGGCTCGACCCCGCGCAGGTGCGGTGTCTGGCCACGGCGGCGCGCCGCGACGGCGACGGCACGCTGGAGCTGACCTCCCGGGGCAACGTGCAGGTGCGGGGCATCACCGACCCGGCCGGCGTCGACCGCATCGCGTCCGCCCTGGTCGGGGTGGGCCTGCTGCCCAGCGCCACCCACGAGCGGGTCCGCAACATCGTCGCCTCGCCGTTGAGTGGCCTGGACGCCACCGGCCGCGTCGACGTACGCCCGCTGGTGGGCGCGGTGGACGCCGCGCTCTGCGCCGCCGGAGACCTCGCCGGACTCAGTGGCCGGTTCCTGATCGCCCTCGACGACGGCCGGGGCGACCTCACCGGCCTCGGCGCGGATCTCTGCTGGACGGCCGGAACCGGCGCGCTCCTGGTCAGCGGCACTGACGTCGGCATCCGGGTGACCACCGACGTGCCCGCCGCGATCGTCACCGCCGCCCGGGTGTTCCTGCGGCTCTGCGCCGGACGTACCGGGCTGTGGCGGATCGCCGACCTGCCGGACGCCCCGGCCGCGATCGCCGCCGCGCTGGACGGCCCGCAGGCCACGCCGGTGGAGCCACCCCGTGGCCTCCCGCCCACGGTCGGCGTCCACCCCGCGGGCTTCACGGTCGTCGCCGCGCCGCTCGGCCGGCTCACCGCCGACCAGGCCGACACGCTCGCCGCCGTCGCGTCCACGCTGGTGGTGACCCCCTGGCGCACCGTGGTCGTCACGTCCGCCGAGCCCACGGCGGTGTCCACGCTGGCCACCGCCGGACTGGTCGTCGATCCCGCCTCACCGTGGGTCGGCGTGACCTCCTGCACCGGCCGGCCGGGCTGTGAGAAGTCCCTCGCCGACGTCCGCGCCGACGCCACCGCCGCCCTGGCCGCCGCCGGCCCGCGTACCCCGGAGGCGTTGCCGCTGCACTGGGCCGGCTGTGACCGGTGCTGCGGACGGCCGGCGGGCCCGGCGGCTCTGGCGGTGGCCACCGGCTCGGGATACCGTGTCGCGGGCCCGGCAGGGGAACACCACGGGCCGATCGGCGTCCGACTGGCACAGGCACGGGGAGCACAGTGAGCTACGACTACGTCCGCGAGGGCGCCGAGATCTACCGGCGGTCCTTCGCCACCATCCGGGCCGAGGCCGACCTGTCCCGGCTGCCCGGTGACGTCGCCCAGGTCGTCGTCCGGATGATCCACGCCTGCGGAATGGTCGATCTCGTCGACGACGTGGCGGCCCATCCGGACGTGGTCTCCGCCGGCCGGGCCGCCCTGGCGGCCGGCGCGCCGATCCTCTGCGACGCGGCCATGGTCGCCGCCGGGGTCACCCGGGCCCGGCTGCCGGTCGACAACGAGGTGGTCTGCACCCTGCGCGACCCGGCGGTGCCGGACCTGGCCCGGAAGCTCGGCACCACCCGCAGCGCCGCCGCCATGGAGCTGTGGCGGGACCGGCTCGACGGCGCGGTCGTCGCCATCGGCAACGCCCCGACCGCCCTGTTCCGGCTGCTGGAGATGATCGACGAGGGCGCGGGCCGGCCCGCCGCGATCGTCGGGGTGCCGGTCGGCTTCATCGGGGCCGTCGAGTCCAAACAGGCCCTCGCGGCACACCCGGCGGGGATCCCGTACCTGGTCGTGCACGGTCGCAGGGGCGGCAGCGCGGTCACCGCCGCGGCTGTCAACGGCATCGCTAACGAGGTGGAGTGAACGTGTCCCCAACCGGCAGGCTCTACGGCGTCGGTGTCGGCCCCGGTGATCCCGAGCTGCTGACCGTCAAGGCGGCCCGGCTGATCGCCGAGGCCGACGTGGTCGCCTACTACTCCGCCCGGCACGGGCGCAGCATCGCCCGCTCGATCGCCGAGGGCCTGCTGCGCGAGCACCACGTGGAGGAACCGCTGGTCTACCCGGTGACCACGGAGGACACCGACGACCCGGGCGGGTACGAGGGCGTCATCCGGCAGTTCTACGACGACAGCGCCGAACGGCTCGCCGTCCACCTCGCCGCCGGGCGCACCGTCGTGGTCCTCTGCGCCGGTGACCCGATGTTCTACGGCTCCTACATGTACCTGCACGAGCGCCTCGCCCACCGGTTCCCGGCCGAGGTGGTGCCGGGCGTGACCTCGGTCAGCGCCGCGTCGGCCGTCCTCGGTCGCCCCCTCGTGGAACGGGACGAGGTGCTGACCATCCTGCCCGGCACCCTGCCGGCGGAGGAACTGTCCCGCCGCCTCGCCGACACCGACGCCGCCGCCGTGCTCAAGCTCGGCCGCACCTTCGACAACGTCCGTGCCGCCCTCGACGACGCCGGACGCCTGCCGGAGGCCTGGTACGTCGAGCGGGCCACCTCGTCGCGGAGCCGGCACGCCCCGCTGGCCGAGGTCCCCGCCGACGAGGTGCCGTACTTCTCGCTGGCGATGCTGCCCAGCCCCACCAGCGCGGCGGCCCGCGACGACCTGCCCGCCCCGGCCCCGGCCACCGGCCGGGGTGAGGTCACCGTGGTCGGCCTCGGCCCGGCCGGACCCCGCTGGCTCACCCCGGAGGTGGCCCGGGCGCTGCGCGAGGCCGAACACCTCGTCGGCTACGGCCCGTACGTCGACCGGGTGCCGGTCCGCCCCGGACAGCAGCGGCACACCTCCGGCAACCAGGTGGAGACCGAACGGGCCGCGCACGCCCTCGAACTGGCGCTCGACGGAGCCCGGGTGGTGGTCGTCTCCTCCGGCGACCCGGGCGTGTTCGCGATGGCCAGCGCCGTCTACGAGGTGGCCACCGGCCAGCCCCGGTTCGCCGGGGTGCCGGTGCGGGTCCTGCCCGGCCTGACCGCCGCCCAGGCCGCCGCGAGCCGCATCGGCGCGCCGCTCGGGCACGACTTCGCGGTGATGTCCCTCTCCGACCGGCTCAAGCCGTGGCCGGTCATCGAGTCCCGCCTCGCCGCCGCCTCGGCGGCGGACCTGGTGCTCGCCCTCTACAACCCGGCCTCGGCCAGCCGCCGCTGGCAGGTGGGCGCGGCCAAGGACGTCCTGCTGCGCCACCGCGACCCGAAGACCCCGGTGGTCGTCGCGCGGGACGTGGGCCGCCCGGGGGAGAAGCTCACCGTGGTGTCGCTGGGCGACCTCGACCCGGAGACGGTCGACATGAAGTGTCTGCTGATCATCGGATCGTCCACCACCCAGGTCAGCACCCGGGGGGACGACTCGGTGGTGGTCTGGACGCCGCGCACCTACCCGGCCTGACACGGCGGCACGGCCCGGGTGGACGCAGCTCAGCGACCACCCGGGCCGCGCCGGACGTACGCGGCAGTTTCTGGTGCCTCGTCTTTGAACGTCGACCGGGTTGTCGGTTACCGCACGGGGCTGTGGCAGCTCAGATGTACGACACGCCGAGCGGATCACACCTCGGCCAGCCACGAAGCCTCGGATTGGTGGGGGTCACCCAGCCGGCAGGTGTAGGTCCAGCCAGCGCACCGCGTCGTCGACCGTGGTCACCGTCGCGGGCGGGTGGGCCGGTGCCGGCCGGTCGACCATCAGCACCGGCAGGCCCAGGTGACGGGCGGCGGTCAGCTTCGCCTCGGTGAGCGCGCCGCCGCTGTCCTTGGTGACGACCACGTCGATGTCGTGTTCGCGGATCAGCGCGGTCTCCCCGTCCACCGTGTACGGGCCTCGGCTGCGCAGCAGGCGCACGTGCGCCGGCAGCGGGCCGTCCGGGGCGTCGACCACCCGGGCGAGGAACCACAGGTCGGTCAGGGGCGTGAACGTCGCCAGGCTCTGCCGGCCGGTGGTCAGCAGCACCCGCCGACCCAGCGTCGGCAGCGCCGCGACGGCGGCGGCCAGGTCGGCGACCCGGTGCCAGCGGTCGGCCGGCTGTGCCGTCCAGCCCGGCCGCTCCAACCGCAGGTGCGGCACACCGGCCGTGGCGGCAGCGTCGATGCCCGAGACCCGCATCCGGGCCGCGTAGGGGTGGGTGGCGTCCACCACCGCGTCGATCCGGTGTTCGGTCAGCCACCGGGCCAGGCCGGTCGCGCCGCCGAACCCGCCGATGCGCACCTCACCGACCGGCAGCCGGGGATCGGCCACCCGACCGGCCAGCGACGAGACGACCGAGACGTCGGAGCGGGTGGTGACCGCCGCCGCGAGGGCGCGGGCCTCGGCCGTGCCGCCGAGGATCAGCAGCCGCCACCTCGCCGTCGTGACGGTCATGCGGGTTCCTCCTCGGTGGTCGTCAGCAGGGCCGCCAGTTCGGCGGCGGAGCGGGGCCGGGCTCCGGACAGGTGGGGCAACCGGTCGATCAGCCGGTGCACCAGAGGAGCCCAGGCGGGCGTCAGCCGGGCCGCCGCGAGCAGGTCCGGGTCGGCCAGCGCCTCGGTGGTGGGCACCCGGCGTACGCCGCCGTCGGCCACGACCACCACCTCGTCCGCCCACCGGAACGCCAGGTCGACGTCGTGGGTGGAGACCATGATGGTGGTCCCGGCGGCGTGCAGGTCGTCGAGGGTGCGCAGCAGCGTCTCCACGCCCGCGGGGTCGAGTCCGGCGGTCGGCTCGTCGAGGATCAGCAGCTCCGGGCGGAGCGCCACCGCCCCGGCGATGGCCACCCGCTTGCGCTGGCCGTAGGAGAGCAGGTGGGTGGGGCGGTCCGCCAGCGCGGTGATCTGCAGGGCGGCCAACGCCTCGTCGCAGCGCTGCCGTACCTGCTCGGGGCTAAGCCCGAGGTTCACCGGTCCGAAGGAGACGTCCTGCCGGACGCTGGCGGAGAACAACTGGTCGTCGGGGTCCTGAAGCACCAGTTGCACGCGCTGTCGCAGGTCCAGCAGGCCCGCCCGGTTACGCCGGACCGGCTTTCCGGCCACCTCGATGCGGCCGGTGTCCGGGGCCAGCGCGCCGACCGCCAGCCGGAACAGGGTGGTCTTCCCACCGCCGTTGGGACCCACGACGGCCAGCCGCTGACCGGGCAGGACGGCCAGGTCGACGCCGGTGAACACGGGCTGGCGGGGCTGGTAGGCGAAGTCCACCCCGGACATCCGCAGCAGCGGTTCGGTCACCGCCACCGTCCACCCGAGAGGACCGTCAGCATGACGATCGCGGTCAGCAGTGCGACGGTCGCGACCACGAAGGGCGGGGAGAGTCGTCGGACCTCCACCTGCACCGCCAGCGAGCCGGTGTAGCCCCGTACCGCCAGGCCCTCCTCGAGCCGGCGGGCCCGGGTGAAGGCCCGGACGAAGATCGCCCCGGCCTGCCCGGCCAGAGACCGGTACGTCGTGCGCCAGGTCCGGTAGCCCAACCGCGCCGCCTGCGCCTCCCGTACCGCACGCACGCTGTCGACCAGCAGGAACAGCATCCGGTACGTCAGCGCGGCGACCTCGGTCACCGCCGGCGGCACGCCGAGCCGGACCAGCCTCGGCAGGACGTCGGAGAGGGGAGTGGTGGCACTGAACAGCAGCAGGCACAGCAGGGCCGCCGCCGCCCGGCCGGTGGTCGTCGCCGCCAACCCGGCCCCGGCCGGGTTCCAGCCGATCCGGGTCGGGGAGTGCACGGAGACCAGCAGGGGCAGCGCGGAGGTGGCGATGAACAGCGCCGGCACCCGGGCCGCCCGCAACAGCACCGGCACGGGCACCCGGGCCGGACCGACGAGCAGCAGCGCGGCGGCGGTGCCCGCCAACGCGGCTCCCGGCCAGGTGGGCAGGATCACCGCGCAGCCCAGCAGGCCCAGCGCCAGCAGTGCCTTCTCGCCCGGGTGCCGTAGCCGCCAGGGACCGGTGTGCGCGGCGACGTCGAGGGCGAACACTAGTCGGCGGAGGCGTTGGTGTCGCGCAGCCGCTGCCGGGTGCGGGCGACCCCGAAGTAGTAGCCGAGGAAGCCGGCGCCCACCGCCGCCTGGAGGGCGAACAGGCCCGACTCGATCTCGGCGGAGGGCGGCTCGTAGATGGCGGAGAACCACGGCTCGTAGTCCGGGTGGTCGGTGACGATCGCCTCCTCCGCCTGGGCGTCGGCGCCGGCGAACGGCTCCTCGGCCGATCCGCCGAGCCCGAGCAGCAGCGGGGCCGCGGCCAGCGCGACCACCGCCAGTAGCAGGAGCAGGTTGACCCGTCCGAAGCGCTTCACGCCGGTACCTCCTGGGGCTTGCGCAGCACGCCGAGGCGCCGCAGATCGTCTCCGCTGACCCGGGTGAGCAGCCGTACCACCAGCACCGACAGCAGTCCCTCGCTGATCGCGAGGGGTATCTGGGTGACGGCGAAGATCCCGGCGAACTTCGCCAACGCGCCGAGGAAACCGGACGTCGGGTCGGGGAACGCCCACGCGAGCTGCATGCTCGTGACGCAGTAGGTCGCCAGGCCGCCCAGCGCGGCGGCCAGGAAGACCGCCACGTCGAGCCCGCCGCCGAGGCGGCGGGTCAGCAGGTAGACGCCGTAGGCCACCCAGGGGCCGACGACGGCCATCGAGAAGACGTTGGCACCGAGGGTGCTCAGCCCGCCGTGGGCCAGCAGGACCGCCTGGAACAGCAGCACGAGGCCACCGAGGACGCTCATCACCGGGGGCCGGAACAGCACCGTGCCGAGGCCGGTGCCGGTGGGGTGGGACGAGGATCCGGTCACCGACGGGATCTTCAGGGCCGACAGTGCGAAGGTGAAGGCACCCGCCGCTCCCAGCAACAACTTGGATTCGGGGTCCTGCCGGACCTGCCGGACCAGAGCCCGGCTGCCGTGGACGACGAAGGGTGCGGACGCCGCGAACCATGCCGCTGCCTGCACCGGGGGTAGGTACCCCTCGGCGATGTGCATCGAAGACCTTCCTCTCCAGCACCTCGTGGACGAGATCCGTGCATCAAGGCCGGTCTCCTGGCTCCCGGATCGATGCTTCCCCCGGCCTTCCCAGGCCGTCGGCCTAGTGGCGCAAGTCGGAGGTCACTCCCCGGTCACAGTGGCGAGGGCCGCGCCGGTCTTCCACCGGCTTCCCGTGCACCTTGACGGCGAGAGGCTATCGACCCGCCACCCGGCGGGGCAAGCGGCCCGTCCCTCCGTGGCCGCTATTGCACATCATTGGCAACTGCGTCAGGATGGCCTCTGCGGTGCGTCGGCCACCGCGGCACGTCGTCGACCAGGAAAGAGGAGCCCCTTGGGGTCTGCGCGAATGGTGGCGATGGTCGCCACCGGTCTTCTCGCCCTGTCCGCCTGTTCGACCCCGACAGCCACCTCCACGGCTGCTGGTGCCGACACCCTCGTGGTGGCGACGGCGGGCGAGCCGGACACGCTGAACCCGGTGCTGAACTACGGCGTCGACGGCGGTTCGCTCATCTTCGACGGCCTCGTCGCCCGGGACGCCCGCAACCAGCTCGTGCCGGCCCTGGCCCGCGAGCTGCCGACCGTGTCCGCCGACGGGAGGACGGTCACGGCGAAGCTGCGCGACGGCGTGGTCTTCCACGACGGCAGCCCGCTGACCGCGCAGGACGTCGTCTTCACCTACCGGGCGGTGCTGGACCCGAAGGTCGACTCGACGCTCCGGTCCGACCTGGACATGCTCGCCTCCGTCACCGCACCCGACCCGTCGACCGTCATCTTCACCCTCCGGTACGCCTACGCGCCGTTCCTCCAGCGTCTCGCGCTCGGCATCGTGCCGGCGAAGGCCCTGGCCGGGCAGGACGTCAACAAGGCGGCGTTCAACCGCAGGCCGGTGGGCACCGGGCCGTACCGGGTCACCTCCTGGACCCCCGGCGACCGGCTGGTGCTCGCCGCCAACGAGCGGTACTGGGGCGGCCGGCCGGCCAACTCCGGGGTGGTGGTGGCGTTCGTTCCCGACGACAACGTCCGCGCCCAGCGGACGCGGGCGGGGGAGTTCGACGTCGCCGAGCTGGCCCCGAAACTGGTGTCCGGGTTCGACGGGCGGGCCGGCTACCAGGTGCGGCGCGTCCCCACCGCCGACTACCGGGGCGTCATGCTGCCGATGGGCGGGCCGGTCACCGGAGACCCGGCCGTGCGGACGGCGCTGAACGCGGCGGTGGACCGGTCGGCGATGGTGGCCGGCGTGCTCGGCGGGGCAGGGGAACCGGCGTTCGGGCCGATCCCGCCGACGTCGGAGTTCGCCGAGCCGTCCATCGTCGGCACACCGGCCGCCGACCCTGCCGCCGCCACCGCCGCCCTCGACGCGGCCGGCTGGAAGCCCGGCCCGGACGGCGTCCGCGTCAGGGACGGCCGCCAGGCGGCGTTCTCCCTGATGTACCCGGCCACCGACAGCCTGCGCAAGGAACTCGCCCTGGCGGTCACCGCCGACGCGCGGAAGGTCGGCATCAGGATCACTCCCGAGGGGCTGACCTGGGACGCGATCACCCCCCGATTGGGGACCGACGCGTTGGTCATGGGGTTCGGCACCCCGTACGACTCGGACTTCGTCTCCTTCAAGCTGTTCACGTCGACCTTCGCCGGCCAGGGCTTCTTCAACCCCGGTTCCTACCGTTCCCCGGTGGTCGACCAGGCGCTGCGCGACGCCCGCGCCAACGCCGAACCGGCCGCCCGCCGGGCCGCGTACGCGACGTTCCAGAAGCAACTCGCCACCGATCTGCCCTGGGTGTTCCTGACCTACCTCCAGCACACCTACGTGGTGCGCGACGGTGTCAGCGGGGTGACCCCCCGGGTGGAGCCGCACGAGCACGACGTGGCCAACAGCCTCTGGTGGAACATCCACACCTGGACGAGGACATCGTGACCGCGCCCGCTCCGGCGAAGGCCCCCACCGCTCGGCGTACCCGCCGGCTGGCGGGGGCCGGTGCGGTCGTCCGCCGCCGGTTGCTGGTGGCCGTGCCGATCCTCGCCGCCACCAGCGTCGGCATGTTCGCGCTCGGCGCGGCCTCGCCGATCGACCCCGCGCAGCAGTACGCCGGTGCCGCCGCCTTCACCGCGAGCGAGGAGAACCTCGCCCAGATCCGGGCCAACTGGGGCGTCGACGACCCGCTGCCGGTGCAGTACGCCCGCTGGGTGGGCAACCTGCTCCAGGGCGACCTGGGCTGGTCGACCAGCCGGCACGAGCCGGTCGCGTCGGTGCTCGCCGCCCGCGCCGGATGGACCCTGCTGCTGGTCGCCCTCGCCCTCGCCCTGGTCCTCGTGGCGAGCCTGGTGCTGGGCACCCTCGCCGCCTACCGGCGCGGTGGGTGGTTCGACCGTGCCCTGCGGGCAACCGCGTACGCCGTGCAGTCGATGCCGGTGTTCTGGATCGGACTGGCCGCGATCGCCGTGTTCGCCCTCACCCTCGGCTGGCTGCCCGCCGGTGGCCTCACCGACGTCGCGGCCACCGGCACCGATCCCGCCGACGTGGCCCACCACCTGGTCCTGCCGGTGACGGTGCTGGCGCTGTCGCAGGCCCCCTGGTTCGTCCTGTTCATCCGTGACGCGGTCGCCGACAGCCTCCGCGACGACCACGTGCTGGCCGCCCGGGCCCGGGGCCTGCCCGGCCGGACGGTGCTCTTCGGCCACGCGCTGCGTACCGCGTTGCTGCCGTTCCTGACGCTGGTCGGCACCCACCTGCCGGAGATCGTCGGCGGTGCCGTCCTGGTGGAGACGGTGTTCTCCCTGCCCGGTCTGGGCGCGGTCACCGTGCACGGCGCGCTGGGCAGCGACTTCCCGCTGCTGGCCGCGATCACCCTGGCCACCACCGTCGTGGTGCTGACCGCGAACCTGGCCACCGACCTCGCCTACGCCGCCGCCGACCCCCGGGTGCGCCTCGATGACTGACCTCGCGCTGCGGATCCGCGCCGTCCGCGTCCGGCGACCGGGACACCCCGGACGCGGTGGCGTGCTCGTCGCCGCCGCCATCCTGGCCGTCGCGGTCGTCGCCTGCCTGCTCGCTCCCGTCCTCTGGCCGCTGGACGAGAGCGCGGTGGACCTGTCCCGCACCCGGCTCGCCCCCTCACCCGCGCACCCGGCCGGCACCGACGACCTGGGCCGCGACGTGCTCCACCGCAGTCTCTACGGCCTGCGCGTGTCACTGCTCGTCGGAGCGGTGGCCGCGCTGGTCGCCGCCGTCATCGGCGGTTTCGTCGGCGCGGTCGCCGGTAGCCTCGGCGGCTGGGTCGACCGGGTGCTGATGCGGACCGTCGACACCATCGCCGCGCTGCCGCACCTGCTGCTGGGGATCTTCATCGTGGCGATGCTGCGTCCCAGCCTCGGCGCGGTGATCCTGTCCATCGGGCTGACGCACTGGCTCTCCACCGCCCGTATCGTCCGCTCCGAACTGCTCAGCCTGCGGAACCGCCCGTTCGTCGACGCCGCCGTCGCCGGTGGTGCCAGCCGGACCCGGGTGCTCACCCGGCACCTGCTGCCGCACGTGCTGCCCCGCCTGGCGTTGGCCACCACGCTGATGGTGCCGCACGCCGTCTGGCACGAGACCGCCCTGTCCTTCCTCGGGCTCGGCCTGCCTCCGCACCTGGCCTCCCTCGGCAACATGATCAACGACGGGCAACGGTCCCTGCTCACCGGCGCATGGTGGGCCAGCCTGGTCCCCGGACTGCTGCTGGTCGTCGTCACCCTGGCCCTGGCCACCCTCACCGGCCGGTGGCGCGACCGCCTCGACCCCCGCGTACGAGCGGAGCTGAACCTGTGACCGCCACCCGCGCTGCCCCCGCCACGACCGGCGCCCACGCCGGCCGTCCGGCCCTGCTGGAGGTCGACGGGCTGACCGTCCGCTTCCGGCTCCGGGACGCCGTGGTGCAGGCCGTCACCGACCTGCGCCTGACCGTCCACCCGGGGGAACTGCTCGCCGTGGTGGGGGAGTCCGGCTGCGGCAAGTCCGTGCTGGCCCACGCCCTGCTGGGCCTGCTCCCCGGCAACGCCACGGTCACCGGGCGGGCCCGGCTCCGCCCGGCCGGCGGGGACGCGGTCGATCTGGTCGGCTGCGGCGAGCGCCACCTCGCCCGGACCGTACGGGGGCGGGCCGTCGGCCTCGTGCCGCAGAGCCCCGCGACCGCGCTCACCCCGGTACGCACCGGCCGGCACCTGCTGGTGGAGACCCTGCGCGCCCACGGTCACACCCGGCGCGACGCGCCGGCTGCCGCCGACCGGGTCGCCGTCGACGTCGGGCTGCTCCCCGACGACCTCGACCGCTATCCGCACGAACTCTCCGGAGGCATGGCCCAACGCCTGGCCACCGCGCTCGCGCTCGCCCCCGACCCGCCGCTGCTGCTGGCCGACGAGCCCACCACCGGCCTGGACCGTCCGCTGGTCGACCACACCCTCGACCTGCTGCGCCGACGCTGCGACAGCGGCGCGGCGGTGCTGCTCATCACCCACGACCTCGCCGCCGCCCGCCGTGTCGCCGACACCGTCGCCGTCATGTACGCCAGCCGGATCGTCGAGCACCGGCCCACCGAGGCGCTCTTCGCCGCCCCGGCCCACCCGTACACCGCCGGTCTCCTCGACGCCCTGCCCGACCGCGCGTTCCGCCCCGTCCCCGGCCATCCGCCCATGCTCACCGACCTCCCCGCCGGCTGTGCGTTCGCCCCGCGTTGCGGGCGCGCCACCGACCTCTGCGGCACGCCGCCCGCCGCCGTGACGGTGGGCGACTCCGGTCGGCTCGCCTGTCACCACCCGCTGCCGACGGGAGCGGTCGCATGACCCCCGCCGGGCTCGCCGCCTGCCAGGTCACCGTCTCCTACGGTCGCCAGCGCGTCCTCGACCGGGTCGACCTGCACGTCGCCCCCGGGGAGACGGTCGGGCTGCGCGGCCCGTCCGGAAGTGGCAAGTCCACCCTCGCCCGGGTCCTCGCCCTGCTGCACGCCCCCGACGCCGGGCACGTCAGCCTCGACGGGCAGCCCGTCGCCGGGGCCCGGCACCGGTTGTCGGCCGCCGTCCGCACCCGGGTCGCGGTCCTCTTCCAGAGCCCCCGCGCCGCGACGGACCCCCGGCTGAGTCTCACCGACATCGTCGCCGAACCACTGCGCGCCACCGGCACCCCGCCGGAGCGGGCGCGGGACCGGGCGGTGGAACTGGCCGACCTGGTGGGGCTCACGCCGGACCTGCTCACCCGCCGCCCGCACGCGGTCAGCGACGGACAGCTGCAACGCGCCTGCCTCGCCCGGGCGCTGGTGCACCAGCCGGATTACCTGCTCTGCGACGAGGCCACCGCGATGCTGGACGCCTCCACCCAGGCCCATCTCGCCGGGGTGGTCACCGCACACCAACGGCAGCACGGCACCGGCGTCCTGGTCATCACCCACGATCCGGCCCTGATGGCCCGCTGGGCCACCCGCGTGGTCGACCTGCCGGCCTCGGACGGTGACCGGGCGACGGCCGGTCCGGAGCGCTGACCGGGTAGGAGCCACCCGCTACTGTGGACGGCGTCCGGGGCGCCGGTCGTCGTCCGTGCCGAAGCGTCCCGCCGGTGGCCGCCTGGATCGTCCCGCCGTGCTCTCGGGAAGGACGGTGAGTGTTGGGCCCTTTCCGGCTCCTGGCGGTGTTCGACGTCGTGGCGGCCCTGCTGGCCCTGCTGATGTGGGTGGCGGAACTGGTCGGCTGGCTGGTCCAACTGCCGTCGCTGCGCCGGCTGGAACGCCACTGGCACGCCATCCCGCAGGAGCGGTGGATCACCCTGGCGTCGATTCCCCTGGCCACCGTGCTCGGCGGGGTCCTGCTCTCCTACGGGGTCAACCTGCTCAGCGACGCCGACGGTGGACGGGACCTGCCCGGCTTCTTCTGGGTGCTCCTCGGGCTCGGCTTCACCGCCTGGTACTACACCCGCCAGGCCGCTGGCGCCTTCCAGCGTCCCACCCCTAAGGCCCGCAACCGGGGGCTGATCGCCGACGCCGCCGCGACGCTCGCCCGACGCCCGCCGCCGGACCTGCGTTCCCGCGAGGCGCTGCGGGTCGCCCTGCTGCGGGTCAACCGGCTCGGTGGGCGCCTCGCCGCCAGCGACGACGGCGGCTGGCGCGAGGCGTGGCGGCGTGAGCGCCGGTGGCTCGCCGTGCTGGTCACCGTGGTGGTCGGGGCCCCGGTCCTCACCCTGGGCCTGATCGCCTGGCGGGCCGTGGGCGGGCCCACGACGGAGGGCCTGGTGGGGCTCGTCGCCGTGCTGGCCGGGATCCCCGGGGCCGCGCTGCTCGCGATGGGCAGCCGCCGCTACCGCCTCCGACGGGAACGGCGTCTGCTCGGCCGGGAGTTGCAGCAGGCGAGCGCCGATCTGCTGGGTCGGCTGTTCGACCCGACCAGGGGCGAGCGGGTGCCCGCCCCCGTGCTCGCCGAGATCGCCGAAACACTGTGCCGGGTGTACGGCCCCGGTCACCGGCCGGACCCCACCGCCGCGGACCGTGGGGGCGGCCGGCACGCCGGTCCCGTCCCGTGATCAGGTGTTGTTGGCCAGGGCGATCAGCCGGCTGCGGTCACCGTTGAAGTAGTTCCGGTCGACGTCGCCGCTGATGCCGGAGACCCGGCCGGTGGAGGTGTACTGCCAGAAGCTCCAGAAGGGCGCGCCGGCGGGGAGCGTGCCGGGGCTGGTCGACCAGCGGGCGATCCAGAGCGGATGGTTGGCCCACGGGCCGCTCCAGTTGCCGGTGCAGGTGGTCCACCAGTTGGTCGTGGTGTAGACGACCGCGTACCGGCCCGTGCGCGCCCGGTAGGTGTCGAGGAAGTCCGCGATCCAGGTGCGCATCGCGGACTGGCTGAGCCCGTAGCACGCGGGGCCGTAGGGGTTGTACTCGATGTCGAGGGCGGCGGGCAGCGTACGACTGTCGGCCGACCAGGCCCCGCCGCTGCTGGCGAGGTAGTTGGCCTGGGTCGCCCCGCTGGACCGGTCGGGCAGGGCGAAGTGGTAGGCGCCGCGTACGACACCGGCGTGGTAGGCCGCCACGTAGTTGGTGTTGAAGGCGGGGTCCTTGTAGCTGGTGCCCTCGGTGGCCTTGATGAAGGCGAACTCGACGCCGGCGTCGCGGACGCTGGTCCAGTTGATCGACCCCTGGTGGTGGGAGACGTCGATGCCGGCGGTGGTGGCGGCCTGGGCCGGGGCGCCGGTGGCCGCGACCAGGGCGGTGGCCGTGGCGGCGACGGCGAGGGTCGTGGCGAGCAGACGGCGGGCGAGTCGGTGGACGGCAGGGCGCGGCATGGTGTCTCCTCACGACGTCGGTGGTGGCGACGGAACCCGTGGTCAGGCGCCGATCAGCGCGGCGGTGCGTTGGCGCAGCTCGGGCAGCCGGGCGTAGAGGCGGTCGCCGGGGCACACGGTGGTGCTGACGTAGTCGCGGTGCCCCACGATCGCCTGGTACGGGTCGAGCTGGTAGGTCTGGCACAGCCAGGCGCAGGTGCGGACCAACGCGTCGAAGAGCGCGGCGGGGGTGTCCACGCTCATGTAGAGGCCCTCGTTCTCGATGCCGATGGTGTGGTCGTTGTGGTTGGCGGTCTGGACGCCGCTGACGTGCTGCCGCTCGTAGATGGCGCGCAGGCTGTGCCGCCGCCCCTCCATGACGTATCCGCCCCGGCTGATGGTGAGCTGCTGGCCCGAGTCGCCCCAGCCGTTCGCCATGTGCAGGTCCTGGATCCAGCGGGAGTGGCGGAACGCGGCGGCCAGGGAGTAGTCGGTGGTGTTGTCGCCGGCGGTGTGGTGCACCACGATGTGGTCGGGCTGGCGGTCCAGGTAGCGGATCGACGTGGTGGGGGGCAGGGCCGCCCACTCCGCCCGGGTGTACACCCGGGGTTCGACCAGCGCGGCGCGGCCCGTGGTCGGCAGTGCGAGCCCTCCGAGGAGCGCGCCGGCGGTCAGCGCGCCCGCTCCCTGTAGCAGCCGCCGTCGGTCGACGGCTCCGGTCCCGGTCATCGGCCCACCCTCCCGTATCTATCGATGTAGATAAATACCGTAGGCCGGTCGGGTGCTGAAGGGAAGCTTCGTGCAGATGGCGGTGAGCACGACGCCCGGGACGGACCGTCGGAGGGGCGGCTCAGTCCCGCAGGGCGGGGTCCGCCGCCGCCCGCGCCAGGAGCTCCTGGATCATCAGCCCCCGGTGCACGTCCAGCGGGTGCGGCCGGCCGGCCCGGACGGCGGCGGCGAACTCGGCGCGGACGACCGGCCAGCACTCGTCGTGGTCCATGCCGGCGGTGTCGTACGCCAGCCGGCCCGCCGGCCCGAAGAGCTCGACCGTGGTCGTCACCCGGGGCAGGGCGACGCTGCCGGAGAGCGACGCCTGGCTCACCGCGCCACCGCGGTGCGTGCAGGTCAGTTCCGTCCACCGGGACCGGCGCCCGGCGGCGCGCACGTCGACGATCGGTCCGAGCGTGGCGTCGAGCAGGTCGAGCAGGTGCGGACCGAGGTCGAACAGGCCCCCGTGGGTGAGCCGCCAGCCGGTGGCGAACTCCCCGCCGAGGAAGCCGCCGTGCAGGTAGCAGGCCCGCCCGCCGTCGGCGTCGAAACCGCCGGCCGCGGCGAGGAACGCGCGCGTGCGGGCGTGGTAGCGCTTGGTGAAGACCACCTGGGAGACCACGCCGGACTCGCCGACCACGTCGGCCAGTCGCCGGGCCGCGTCCAGGTCGAGGGCGATCGGCTTCTCCAGCAGCACCGCCCGGCCCGCTCGGGCCGCCTGCACGGCGAGGGCCGCCTGGATGTCCGGCGGCACGGCGAAGGCCACCGCCTCGCACTCCCGGAGCAGGTCGGCGAAGGTCGGCGCGGCGGGCACGCCGTGCGCGGCGGCCAGCGCCCCGGCGGCGTCGCCGCGCCGGGACCAGACGCCGCTGAGGACGGTCTCCGGGCCGGCCGCGAGCATCGGCGCGTGCATCCGCGCCGCCCACGTCCCGGCGCCGACGAGTCCGACCCGGACCGGAGCTGTGGTCATCGGCTGTTCCTCGCGTCGGGAGCGTCGCTCAGGTGTCGGTTCACGGCCTCCGGGGCGTACACGCTGTCGACCACCATGGCGTGCGCGCCGACGATCCCGGCCCGCTCGCCGAGCCGGCTGGTGGTCACCGTGAGGCGCTGCGTGGCGCGGGGCAGCGCGCGCTGGTACAGCAGTTCGCGCACGCCGGTGACGAAGTGCGTCTCGGCGAGGTCCCCGGCGATCACCAGCACCCCCGGGTTCAGCAGGCACACCACGGTCGCCAGCACCTCGCCCACCCGCTGGCCGGCGGTACGGGCCAGCCGCCGGGCCTCCGGGTCGCCGGCGGTGACCCGGGCGAGGAACTCCCGGCTGGACGCGGTGGGCGTGCCCGCCGCGCTGAGCTGCTGGGCCAGCGCGCCGCCGCTGGCGACGGCGGCGAGGCAGCCGTACGAGCCGCACATGCACCGGAACGTGTCGTACCCGTGCAGCCGGATGTGGCCGAGGTCGCCCGCCCCGCCGTCGATGCCCCGGTACACCGCGCCGTTGACCACCACACCGGCGCCGATCCCGGTCGCCACCTTGACCAGCACCATCGCCGGGCAGTCCGGGTGGACCGCCACCTGCTCGCCGAGCGCCATCAGGTTGGCGTCGTTGTCCACCAGCACCGGCACCGCCCAGCGGCGGCGCTGGTGCTCGACGATCGGGTAGTCGTCCCAGCCGGGCATGATCGGCGGCTGGCGTACCCGGCCGGTGGAGAAGTCCACCGGGCCGGGAACGCCGAGACCGATGCCGCGCACCTCGTCGGGGCGGCGCCCGGCGATCGTCAGCAGCTTGTCGTGCCGGTCGCCGATCCACTCCAGGACGGCCTGCGGACCGTCGGCGATGCGCGGGTTGACCCGCTCCTCGGCCAGGGACCGTCCGGCGAGGTCGAGCACGGCGAGGTGGGCGTAGGTGGCCCCGAGGTCGGCCACCAGGACCACGCCGTGCTGGTCGTTGAACTCCAGCAGGATCGACGGCCGGCCGCCGCTGGACTCGTCGACCCCGGTCTCCCGCAGGTATCCGCCCTGGATGAGCCGGTCGAGCCGTTGACCCACGGTCGACCGCGACAGGCCGGTCACCCGTTGCAGCTCGCCACGGGTGCGGGCCCGTCCGGACCTGATCAGTGCCAGCAGGTCACCGGCGGACGTGCCTGGCATCTCCGACCGTGCCCCCTAACCCTTGTCCGCCCCGCTGGTGAGCCCCTCGGTGAGCATGCGCTCGGCCGCGAAGAAGAGTGCCACGATCGGCAGGGTCAGGACCACGGACCCGGCCATCAGGACGGTCTTGGACACCTCGATGCCGCCGGAGAGCTGGGCGAGGCCCAGCGAGACCGTCCAGTTCTCCCGCTTCTCGGCGAGGAACAGCAGGGCGAAGAGGAACTCGTTCCAGGCGATCATGAAGATGTACAGGGCGTTGGCCATGATGGCCGGTGCCGCCAACGGCAGCACCACCCGCCGGATGGTCTGGAAGCGGCTCGCGCCGTCCATCGCGGCGGCCTCCTCCAGGCTGTCCGGGATGGTGCTGAAGTAGCTGCGCAGCATGTAGATCGAGACCGGGATCGTCTGCGCGATGTACACCAGCACCAGCCCGCCGAGCGAGCCCCGCAACCCGAGCCGGGTGAAGAGCACGAAGAGCGGGATCGCCAGCAGGATGCTGGGGAACAGGTACACCGACAGGAACAGCGCGCTGACCTGCCGCCGGCCGATGAAGCGCAGCCGGCTCACCGCGTAGGAGCCGGGGATGGCCACCAGCAGCGTCACCGCGACCGTGGCCAGGGAGACCAGCGCGGAGTTGCCGAGCAGGGCGAGGAAGCCCTGCCCGCCGTCGGAGACCGACCGCAGCACGGCGCGGTAGGTGTCGACGGTCAGCTCCTGCCCCGACACCCACAGCTTGCCGGGGTCGAGGATGACCCGGTCGATCGGGCGCAGGGAGAGCAGGACCATGTAGTAGAAGGGAAAGACGGTCACCAGGACCAGGCCCACGATGACCACCCGGCGCAGGAACCCGAAGATCCGGGTCTCCAGGACGTCGCGGTTCACCGTTCCCCCTCCTCGATGCGCGGCGCGAAGAACTTCAGGTACACCGCGAGCAGTACGACCAGGACGGCGGCGATGACCAGGGCCTGGGCCGCCGCGGCGCCGATGTCGAAGCGGGCGGTCAGGAACTCGTAGACCCGCACGCTGACCACGTCGGTGCCGGCCCCGCCTCCGGTGAGCAGGTAGACGTCGTCGAACTTGGTGAACGTCATGATGAAACGCAGCACACAGAGCAGCGCGATGACCGGGCCGAGCTGCGGCAGCAGCACGTACCGGAAGCGCTGGCTGGGCGTCGCGCCGTCGATCCGCGCGGCCTCCTCCAGCTCGGGCGGCACCGCCTGCAACCGGGCGAGCAGGAAGAGGAAGGCGAACGGGAAGTAGCGCCAACCCTCGAAGACGATCACGGTCAGCAGCGCGGTCGGGACGCCGACGCCGAACAGCTCCGACTCCCGCTGGCTGAGGAAGGCCACCGGCTGGTCCCAGCCGAGGAAACGGGTGCCCCACTCGTTGACGATGCCGAACTGCGGGCTGAGCATGACCTCCCAGACGAAGGTCACCGCGACGACCGGCGCGACGTAGGGCAGCAACATCGCGGCCCGGGCCACCGTGCGCCCCCGCGACGGCCGGCGCAGGGCGAGCGCCGCGACCAGTCCCAGCAGGATGGAGAGACCGGTCGCGCCGATGGTGAACGCCAGCGTGGTGCCCAGCGAGCGCCAGAACCCCGGCGAGTCCAGCACGGTGGCGAAGTTGCGCAGGCTGTACTCACCGAAGATGCCCGCCCGCCGGATGTTGATCAGGCGGATCTCCTGGAACGCCAGCATGACGGTCCAGAGGATCGGCACCACGACGACGACCAGGACCACGACCAGGGTGGGGGTCAGGAACGCGAGCCCGGTGCGGTTCTCCCGCTGTTTCAGGGTCGGACCGGGCCGACGGCGCTGCTCGCGCGGCGTCGCCGGCCCGGCGGACTTGAGGGTCGTCATCGTTACTTCAGCGACGTCTTGATCGATTCCACCGCGTCGGCCGCCTGCTTGCAGGCCCCGGCGGCGTCGACCTGGCCGGTGGCGAGGGCGTTGATCGCCTTCGGCACGGGCAGCTCACCGAGGGTCGCGCCGACCAACTTGCCCTGCCCCTGGGTGATGCCCCACCGGCGGATGGTGTCCGGGCTGGTCCGCAGCGCCTCCATGACGTCGGCGGGGTAGATCTCGCCGAGCGGCTTCTTGGTGTCCACCCCGGCGGTGAGGCCGTTCCACGCCTCGGTGAACTTCTGCGGGCTGTCCTTCGTGCCGGTCCGCGCCGGCATCTTGCCCTCGGGGGCGACGCCCAGCCAGTCGGCGTAGCCCTCGTCCATCATGAACGTGACGAAGTCCTTGGCGGACCCCGCCGCACCGTCCATGATCGACCAGGAGGTGATCTCCCCGAAGCCGGCCGGTTCGGAGCCGCTGGGGCCCTTGACGGCGGTGACGAACCCGCTGTTCTTGGCGAGGAAGGCCGGGTCCGCCTGGCACTGCGGGCAGTTGGGCTTGGCGTCGTTGCGCAGGCCGGCCATCTCGTCGAGGATGAACGACGACCAGACGACCATCGCCGCCTTGCCGGCGAAGTACGTGGCCCGGGTGGAGTCGACGTCCTGCGCACCCTGCACGGAGTACTTGCGCGCCAGGTCACCGTAGAGCCCGAAGGTCTCGACGCAGGGCTTCGAGTTCAGGGTCACGGTGCCCTTGTCGTCCACCAGCTCGCAGCCGTTGCCGAGGCCGAGGAACTCCACCGACTGGGCGGTGAACGCGTCGTTGGCGACGGTGGCCAGGGTGATGCCCGCCGTACCGCCGGTGTTGAGCTTCTGCGCGGCCCGCGCGATGGCCTCGTACGAGTCCGGTGCCGGCAGGCCGGCGGCGGCGAAGAGGTCCTTGCGGTAGACCAGCAGCTGCGCCCACGCGTCGGACGGGACGGCGAGCTGCTTGCCGTCGTTGCGGGTCAGGTCGAGAGCCCGGTCGGAGAACGTGTCCGCCCCGAGGTCCTTGACCACGCTCTCGGCGGCCGCGGTGTCCAGGATGTCGTTGGCCGACAGCTGCCACACGGCCGACAGCGGCAGCGCGCCGACCACGTCGGGCAGGTCGCCCGCGGCGGCGGCGGACGTGATGAGCTGGGTGAACTGGTTCTCGTCCGTCGCCACGATCTTGACCTTGACACCGCTCTTGGCGGTGAACCGGTCGGCCACGGCCTGGGCGGCCTGGACGCGGTCGGTCTGGTTCTCCAGGCTCCACACGGTCAGCGTGCCGTCGTCGGCCGGGTCGTCCGAGGCGCAGGCGGTCAGGGCGAACGTGCCCATCATGATCGTCGCCAGCAGCGCGCTGGTGACGGGGGAACGCCGTACGGACGGTGGGGTACTTCTTCGCATCGTTGCTCCTATGCACGAGCGAGGGCGGTCGATGGCATCACAGCAAGACTTTTGACGAAACACAAGACAAAACCCTTATACACTTTGGACCAAAGTTCCACTATCGTCTCCGCACCACCGCAAACATGGAGGCGTCAGTGGAAGTCGTCGTGCAGTTCTCCGCGCCGCGACGGGTCGAGGTGGTGTCCCGTGAGGCGACGCCACTGCCGCCCGGGCACGTGCGGGTCCGTACCCGTTACTCCGGCATCTCGGCCGGCACCGAGCTGACCGCCTACCGCGGCACCAACCCCTACCTGACCCGCATCTGGGACCCGCAGCGACGGCTGTTCACCGAGGGCACCGGGGGTCTGGAGTACCCGGTCGCCGGCTGGGGCTACTCCGAGGTCGGCCAGGTCGTCGAGATCGGCGACGACGCGCCCACCGGGACGCCCGAGATCGGGACGTACGTCTGGGGCATCTGGGGCCACCGCAGCGAGGCCGTCCTGCCCGCCGAGCGGATCGTCGGGCACGAGGTGCCGGCCGGCGTGGATCCGATCGCGGCCTCGTTCGCCCGGGTCGGCGCCATCGCCCTCAACGCCGTGCTCGCCGCCGACATCCACCTCGGCGAGACCGTCGCCGTCTTCGGGCAGGGCGTGCTCGGCCTGCTCACCACCCGGCTCGCGGTCCTCAACGGCGCTACCGTCGTCGCCGTCGACGCGCTGCCGGCCCGCCGGGAGTTCGCGCTGGCCTTCGGCGCGGACGTCGCCCTGGCCCCCGAGGGGGCCGCGGAGGAGATCCGCACCCGCACCGGTGGCCTCGGTGCCGACGCGGCGGTCGACATCAGCGGCTCCTACCGGGCCCTGCACGAGGCGACCAGGTCCGTCACCGTCGGCGGACGCGTCGTCGCCTCCGGCTTCTACCAGGGCGACGGCCTCGGGCTGCGCCTCGGCGAGGAGTTCCACCACAACCGCGTGCAGCTCGTCTGCTCGCAGATCGGCGGCGTGCCCCCGCACCTCGCCCCCCGCTGGAGCCAGGACCGCCTGCAACACGTCTTCCTGAGCCAGCTCGCCGCCAAGACCGTCGACGTGGGCACGCTGGTCAGCCACGTCATCCCGGCGGACCGTGCCGCCGAAGCCTACGACCTGCTCGACCAGCGTCCAGCCGAGGCGCTGCAAGTCATGTTGGAGTTCTGATGTCCCACCCCACCACGTCCCCGTCCCGTCCCGACCCGGCGGCGCCCGGCGCGCCCGCGCTCCGCATCGCCTGCCAGGAACAGCTGCTCCCCGGCGACACCCTCGAACAGAAGTGGGAGTTCGCCCTCGCCGCCGGCTACGACGCGATCGAACTGCGCGGCAAGGCCGCGTTCGCGTTCCGCGAGCGGCTGCCGGAGCTGCGCCGGGCCCTCGCCAACGGTGTCGTGATGCCGACCGTCTGCGTCGACATGCTGCACTTCTTCGGCGCCTTCGACCCCGACCTGCGCCGTGACGCCATCGACCAGCTCAAGTCCCAGCTGTCCGTGATCGCCGAGATCGGCGGGCGGGGGGCGATGACCCCCGCGTCGTACGGGATGTTCTCCCGGCGGCTGCCCCCGTTCGAGCCGCCCCGCAGCGAGGCCGCCGACCGGGAGGTGCTCGTCGAGGGACTGGTCGAACTCGGCACGCACGCCGCGACCGAGGGCGTCGAGCTGTACCTCGAACCGCTCAACCGGTACGAGGACCACATGGTCAACCGCCTCGACCAGGCGGTCGACCTGGTCAAGGCGGCCGGCATCGACGCGGTCCGGGTGGTCGCCGACACGTACCACATGAACATCGAGGAGGACGACCCCGCCGCCGCGGTGCGGGCCGCCGGCCCCTACCTCGGGCACGTGCAGGTCAGCGACTCCAACCGGTTCCAGCCCGGCGCCGGCCACCTCGACTGGCCCGCCGTGCTGGGCGCCCTCGACGCCGTCGGTTACCAGGGCTACCTGGCGGTCGAGTGCCGCCTCCGCGGGGAGCCGGAGGCGGCGGTCGCCTCCGTCCCGTCCTTCCTGCGCAG
This sequence comes from Micromonospora sagamiensis, assembly GCF_014680085.1. NCBI lineage: Bacteria > Bacillati > Actinomycetota > Actinomycetes > Micromonosporales > Micromonosporaceae > Micromonospora > Micromonospora sagamiensis. The sequence goes on from NZ_AP023438.1 coordinate 6,100,385, forward strand.
GCAACGGTGAACGCCGCCCTCGACCGCGCCGCGGTGAACGTGCTCCTGGCCAACTGGACGGGTGCCTACACGGTCCCCTCGCGGGCCCTCTACCCGCACCAGTGGAGCTGGGACTCGGCGTTCGTCGCGATCGGGCTGCGGCACCTCTCGGTGCGCCGCGCCCAACGCGAACTGGAGAGTCTCTTCGGGGCCCAGTGGGCCGACGGGCGGGTGCCGCACATCGTCTTCGACCGGGCCGCTCCGCCGGAGGGCTACTTCCCCGGGCCGGAGTTCTGGCGCTCCGCCGCCCACCCGGCGAGCCCGGCGGTGGCCACCTCCGGACTCGTCCAACCGCCGGTGCACGCGCTCGCCGTCTGGCTGACCTTCCGCGCCGACCCGGGGCAGGCCCGGCGGCGCGGCTTCCTGCCCCGGCTGTACCCGAAGCTGGTGGCCTGGCACCGCTACCTTGCGACCCGTCGGGGCGTGGACGACCTCGTCGCGATCGTCCACCCCTGGGAGTCGGGCATGGACAACAGTCCGGCCTGGGACGACGCGTTGGGCCGGGTGGAGCCGACCCCGGCCGGCGCGTTCCGCCGCCGCGACCTGCACCACGTGCAGGCCGCGCAACGCCCGACCGACACGGACTACGGTCGCTACGTCCGGCTGGCCGCCGACTACCGGGACTCCGGCTACGCCGACCACCTCGCCGACGCGCAGTTCGTGCTCCTCGATCCCATGGTCAACGCCCTGTACGCCGCGTCGGAGTCCGCGCTCGCGGACATCGCCGCCGAGATCGGCGCGGACCCCCGGCCGCACTGCGAGGCCGCGGCCCGCACCGGCGCGGCCCTCGTCACCCGGCTCTTCGCCGACGAGTTCTGTCACGCCTGGGACGTGCACGAGCGCCGGCTGGACCGGCAGCGCACCGTCGCCGGCCTCACCCCGCTGGTCGTGGCGGACCTGCCGGTCGCTCCGGCGCTGGTGAAGTCCGCGCTGGGCGAGCACTTCCGGCTCGGGCGGACCGCCCTGCCGCCCAGCTACGACCTGACCGGCCCGGCCTTCGACCCGGACCGCTACTGGCGCGGCCCCGGCTGGTTCAACACCACCTGGCTGATCTGGCACGGCCTGACCCTGCACGGCGAACTCGGCCACGCGGACCGGCTGCGCGACGCCACGCTCACCGCCGCCCGGCAGGCGGGCTTCCGGGAGTACGTCCACCCCTTCAGTGGCGAGGGACGGGGGGTGACCGACTTCAGTTGGACCGCGGCCGTCGTCCTGGACCTGCTGCGGACGGCGCCGTGACGCCCCGGGAACTGCTCGGTGAGGGCACCCTGCTGCGGACCGACCCCGCCGGGGACGTTCCCGACACCGGCACGTACGGGCTCTTCCTCGACGACACCCGGCACCTGTCCCACTGGGAACTCACCGTCGACGGCACCCGGCCCCGCCTGCTCGCCGGCGACGGCGACGAACTGGTGCTCACGCCGTGGACCCGGCGGGGCGCCGACCCGTCCTGCACGGTCTTCCGCCGCCAGACCGTCCGGTACGGCCGGCTGACCGAACGGGTCAGGATCGTCAACCACGGAGCCGCCCCGGCGGAGCTGTCGCTGGCGTACCGCTTCGCCGCCGACTTCGCCGACCAGTTCGAGCTGCGCACCGACCGGGACTACCCGAGGCCGCCCGGGGTCCGTGGCACCGAGCGCACCGACGACGGCGTACGCCTGACCCACCGGCGCGCGGACTTCCACCGCGCGACGACGCTCCGGGTGGTCTCCGCCCCGCCGGCCGACCTGCACGACGCCGACGTCTCCTGGACGCTGGCGGTGCCGCCGCACGGCGACGTCACCGTGACGGTGGAGGTGTGCGCGGCCACCGCCGTCCCGCCGCCCGCGCCGACGATCGTCGTCGAGCCGACCGGTGAGGTCGCGCTGGACGAGGCCGTCGCGCGGGGCAGCGCGGACCTGTCGGCGCTGCTCGTCCCGGACGGCACCGGCGGGCACACCGTCGCCGCCGGCAGCCCGTGGTTCCTCACCCTCTTCGGCCGCGACAGCCTGATCACCTCCCTCTTCGCGCTCGCCGCCGCGCCGTGGCTCGCCGCCGGCACCCTGCGGGCCCTCGCCGCGACGCAGGGCCGGACGGTGGACCCGTCCCGGGTCGAGGAGCCGGGCAAGATCCTGCACGAACGCCGTCGGGGCGAGCTGAGCCACTTCGGGCACGTCCCCTACGGCCGTTACTACGGCACGGTGGACGCCACCCCGCTGTTCCTCGTGCTGCTGGCCGAGACCGGCGACGACGCGCTCGCCGCCGAACTGGAGGCCCCGGCCCGCGCGGCGGTCACCTGGATGTTCGACCACGGTGGGCTGGACCGGCTGGGCTGGCTGGTGTACCGCACGGACGGCACCGGCCTGGTCCACCAGTGCTGGAAGGACTCCGCCCGGGGCATCTGCTTCCGCTCCGGGGAGCCCGCCGGAGGCCGGCTGGCCGTGGCCGAGGTGCAGGCGTACGCGTACGCCGCCCTGCGCGGCACGGCCGGGATCGCCCGCCGGGTCTGGGGCGACCACGCCTACGGCGACCGTCTCGACCGGACGGCCACCGACCTGCGGGCCCGCTTCGTCCGGGACTTCTGGCTCGACCGGGACGACTTCGTGGCGCTCGCCCTCACCGAGGACGGCCGGCAGGTCGACGCGCTCGCCTCCAACGCCGGCCACGTGCTCTGGACCGGGCTGCTCGACGACGACCGCGCGACCCGGGTCGGCCGCCGGCTGGCCGGGCCGGACTTCTTCAGCGGCTGGGGCATCCGGACCGTCGCGGCCGGCCAGCCCGCCTACCATCCGGTCTCGTACCACACCGGTGGTGTCTGGCCGCACGACACCGCGATCGCGGTCGCCGGACTGGCCCGCCACGGCCTCCACGCCGAGGCGGAGACGATCGCCCGGGGCCTGCTCGCCGCCGCCGCGCACCACCGGTACCGGTTGCCCGAGGTGTTCGCCGGGTTCGGCCGCGACGAGCATCCCGTGCCGGTGCCGTACCCGCACTCCTGCTCGATCCAGGCCTGGGCGGCGGCGGCCCCGCTGCTGCTGCGCCGCACCCTGCGCCCGGGCCACCCAAAGGACCCCACGCCTACGGCTTGAGCACCACCTTGACGCAGTCCTCCTGCTTGTTCTTGAAGATGTCGTAGCCGTGCGGGGTGTCGTCGAGGCGCATGGTGTGGGTGATGACGAAGCTCGGATCGATCTCGCCCCGGCGGATCCGTTCCAGCAGGGGCCGCATGTGCCGCTGTACGTGGGCCTGGCCGGACCGCATGGTCAGGGACCGGTTCATGAACGAGCCCATCGGGAACTTGTCGACGAACCCGCCGTAGGCCCCGACCACCGAGACGGTGCCACCGTTGCGGCAGCTGAGCACCGCCTCCCGTAGGGCGGGCGGTCGGTCCGTCTCCAGCTTCACGGCCTGCTTGGCCCGGTCGTAGGCGTGCAGCGCCGCCGAGGCGTGGTGTCCCTCCATGCCGACCGCCTCGATGCAGGCGTCCGGTCCGCGTCCCGCCGTCATGTCCCGCAGGGCGTCCAGGACGTCGGTCTCCTCGTAGTTGATGGTCTCCGCGCCGGTGTGCTCCTCGGCCATCCGCAGTCGGCTGGGGAACCGGTCGATGACGACCACCCGTTCCGCGCCGAGCAGGAACGCGCTGAGCGCGGCGAACTGTCCGACCGGGCCGGCACCCCACACGGCGACGGTGTCGCCGGGGGTGATGTCGCACCACTCGGCGGCCTGGTAGCCGGTGGGGAGCACGTCGGACAGGAAGAGCAGCTTCTCGTCGGGCAGGTCGTCGTCGACCTTGAGGGCGCCGACGTCGGCGAACGGGACGCGGACGTATTCGGCCTGCCCGCCGGCGTAGCCACCGAGCAGGTGCGAGTAGCCGAAGATCCCGGCGGGGGAGTGGCCCATCGCCATCTCGGCGACGGGCGCGTTGGGATTGGAGTTCTCGCACACCGAGTAGAGGCCGCGCCGGCAGGAGAAACAGTCCCCGCAGGAGATGGGGAACGCCACCACGACCCGGTCGCCGACCCGTAGGCCGTCGCGCACGCCCGGCCCCAGCTCGACGACCTCGCCCATGAACTCGTGTCCCAGGACGTCGCCCTTCTTCATCGCCGGTACGTAGCCGTCCAGCAGGTGCAGGTCCGAGCCGCAGATCGCCGACGAGGTGACCCGCACGACGGCGTCACGCGGGTTCAGGATCTGCGGGTCCGGGACGTCCTTGACCGCCACCCGGTTGGGGGCGATCCAGCAGTTCGCTCTCATCGGTTGTCCTGTCTCTCGGCTCCGGGTCAGCGCAGTCGCATCGGCTGTGCCGCGCGCTGCTTCACCTGCTGCTGGAGGCTGGTTCCCTGCGGTACGGCGTCCGAGCGTGCGATCTCGCCCGTCTCGATCACCTGCTTGAACCGGCGTAGGTCGTCGCTGGTCTGCTGCTGCGGGTTCTCGCCGAACACCCGGGCGGCCAGCCGGCCGAGCCGCCCGCCGGGTGAGGCGTACTCGAACTCGACCCACACCTCCGTGCCGCGCCCGTCGCCGGCCGGGACGAAGCGCACGGAGCCGGCGTTGGGCACCCGGGTCCGCCCGACCGAGTGCCAGGTGATCAGCTCGTTGGGCAGGTCGGACATGATCTCCGCGTCCCATCCGACGGTCCGCCCGGCGGGCGCCTTCGCCTCCCAACGGGACCGCCGGGGGCCGGTGACCCGGACCGACCGCAGGTGGTACATGAACCGGGGCAGGTTCTCGAAGTCGTGCCAGAACCGGTACGCCTCCTCCGGGGTGCGGTTGACCGTCACCGACGCCTCCACCCGCGTGCCGCCGGGCAGCCGCCGGCCCCGGGCCGTCCGCACCGCTGTGGCGAGGTCCACCGCGGTGATCGCGGCGACCGCCCAGGTCGTGGCCGCCACCCGGCGACGTCGCTGGCCCCGGCGTCGCCGCAGGGCGCTGCCGCAGACGGCGAGGTCCACCAGGTCACCGGCGACCCTGGTCCACATCGCCCAGCCGGTCCTCCTCGGGATCAGCAGGCCCGCCGCGTGGCCCAGCTCGCGCAGTCCCACGATCCGCAGCACGGTCGGCGCGCTGGCGGAGTCGTCGACGCCGCAGAGGCGGCTCATGTCGGCCGGGGCACGCAGGGCCGCCGCCCCGAGGCCGAGACTCAGCCACCCGAGGGCCCGGGCGGTGCCCTCGGCGCCACGGCCCCGCCGGGCCTGCGCGATGCCCAGCGCATCGGTCACCGACCGTACGCCCATGGTGTTGGCGCGGTTCCTGGCCATCTGCCACCCCCGTTCGACCCGCCTGCCGCGAGCCCCGGTCTTCCCGGAAGGAGGCCGCTCACACCTCGGCTCGCGGACGTGGGTCAGCGACCGGCGATGTCGATCACCACGGCCTTGGGTTCGGTGAAGAAGTCCCGGCTGAACAGGCCGCCCTCCCGGCCCACCCCGGAGGCGCCGACACCGCCGAAGGGTGCCCGCAGGTCCCGGACGAAGAAGCAGTTGACCCAGACCGTGCCGGCGCGCAGCCGCGCGGCGACCCGGTGGGCCCGGGACAGGTCGGTGGTGTACACCGTGGCGCTGAGGCCGAACGGCGTGTCGTTGGCGAGACCGACGGCGTCCTGCTCGGTGTCGAACGGCGTCACGGTGGCCACCGGACCGAAGACCTCCTCGGTCTGCACCGCGGCGGACCGGGGCACGTCGGTGAGGACGGCGGGTCGGACCAGCCAGCCGGCACCGTCCCCGCCGTGCACCCGGCATCCGCCTGCGCGGGCCCGGGCCAGGTGGTCGCTGACCTTACGGTGGTGCGCGGCGGAGGCGAGCGGCCCGATCTCGGTGGCCGGGTCGCCGGGGTCGCCGGCGGTCATCGCCTGTCCGGCGGCGTGCAACCGCTCCACGAACTCCCCGTGCACCGCGCGTTCGACGAAGATCCGGCTGCCGGAGAGGCACATCTGTCCGGCGTTGCCGAAGGCCGCTTCGGCGGCCCGTGTCACGGCCAGGTCCAGGTCGGCGTCGGCGAAGACCAGCGCGGCGTTCTTGCCCCCGAGTTCCAGGCTGACCGGGACGAGACCACGGGCGGCCACGGCGGAGATCGCCCGTCCGGTGGCCGACTCGCCGGTGAAGGTGATCCGGTCGATGCCCGGGTGCTCGGTGAGGGCCTGACCGGCACCGTCGGCCCCGTAGCCGTGCACGACGTTGAGGACCCCGTCCGGTATCCCGGCCTCCAGGGCCAGCCGGGCGAGGATCGTCGCCGACGCCGGGCTCTGCTCGGCCGGCTTGACCACCACCGTGTTGCCCCAGGCGAGGGCGGGCGCGACCTTCCAGGAGGTGAGCATCAGCGGGAGGTTCCAGGGGGCGATCGCGGCGACCACGCCGGCCGGCTCGTACCGGGTGTAGGCGTGGTGGCCGTGGTCGGAGGGGAGCGCCTCGGTCGGGGTCAGGCGGGCGTGGTCGGCGAAGAACCGGAAGTTCGCCGCCGCCCGGGGGACGTCCCGCGCGGTGGCCTGGCTGACCGGTCGGCCCATGTCGGTGGTGTCGGTACGCGCGAGCAGGTCGCCGTTGGCGACGATCAGGTCGGCCAGGCGGTGCAGCAGCCGGCCGCGTTCGGCGTACCCCATCCGGGGCCAGGGGCCCCGGTCGGCGGCGGCGCGGGCCGCCCGTACGGCCCGGTCGACGTCGGCGTGACCGCCGAGGGCGACCTCGGTCCAGGGGGCACGGGTCCACGGGTCCACCGACTCGAAGCGGTCGCGGCGGACGGACTCGACCAGTTCCCCGTCGATGACGTGCGGGACGAACCCGACTGCCACGGTGGTCTCCTAACGTCGGTGTACGCGGTGGTCGTCGATGGTCGGTGCCGGCCGGCCCGGTCGGGGACCGCTGCCCGCGCCCACCCCGTCCCGGTGCGGGTGCCGGCCACCGTCCCGGTCCAACGCCGCGAGGAGCACGGACTCCTCCTCCGGGCGGAGGAAGTGGCCGCCGGGCAGGGTCGTCAGGTCGAATGCCGAGTCGGTGTGCGCGTGCCACCGGGCTGCCGCCTCCGGCGTCACCAGCGGGTCGCGTCGGCCGTGGAAGGCGTGGATCGGCACCGGCAGGGCGGGTCGGGCGGCCCACCGGTAGGTCTCGGCGACCTCCAGGTCGGCCCGGAGGGTGGGCAGCAGCAGCCGCAGGAGATCCCGGTTGGCCAACAGGGCCGGCGGGGTGCCGCCGAGCTCGGCGGCCCGGTCGATCAGCGCGTCGTCGGGCAGCTGGTGCAGGAGGTGACCGGCCCGGCGTCCGACGTCCGGCGCCTCGGCACCGGAGACGACCAGACGCTCGGGCAGCCGCCCGCCCGACCCGTGGAGGTGCTGGAGCAGTTCGTACCCGACCAGCGCGCCGAGGCTGTGCCCGTAGAGCACCCACCGGCCGTCGAGCAGGGGGCGCAGCGCCGTGGCGAGGTCGCTCACGAGCGGCCCGATGCGCGTGTACGGCGGCTCGGCGTAGCGGGACTCCCGGCCCGGTGGCCGGACCAGCACCACCTCCATCCCGATGAGCCGTCCCGCCCAGTGCGCGTAGCCGGCCGGTCCGCCCCCGGCGTGCGGCAGGCAGATCAGCCGGACCCCGGCGTCGGGCCGGGGCACGGGGATCTGCCACCAGCGGTCGCCGGTCATGACGCCCGGTCGGCGAGGATGACGCCGCCGGCGATGACCTCGCCCGGGTCGACCTCGACGATCCACGCGCGTACCGCCTCCCGGGGGGCGCCGATGCTGGCGGTGACCGCGTCGGCCAGGGCGTTGAGCAGGTCGCGCTTCTGCTGGGCGGTCCGGCCGGCGGCCATGGTGACCTGGATGAACGGCATCGGTGACCTCCGGTCAGGGTTCGATCGCGATGGTGAGGGTGCGACCGCCGCCGTGCACCTCCAGCGCGCCGGCGCGGGCCGGCACCGAGGCGGCGGGGGAGCCGAGCAGCACCCGGGTGCCGGCGGGCAGGCCGCCGACCTGCCCGGCCAGCCAGGCGAGCCGGGGCGCGGGCGGCGCCAGTCCGGCCAGGTCGCCCTCGGCCAGCGGGGTGCCGTCGAGGGTGAGCCGCAGGGCTCCGGTACGGCTGTCGACCGGTTCGTCGGCCAGTACCACGGCACCACCGGAGGAGTTGTCCGCGATCACCTCGGCGGCACAGAACCGGTAGTCCCGCCAGGCACTGTCCAGGATGTCGAGGGCCAGCACCAGGTGGCTGACCGCGTCCTCGGCCTGGGCCGGCGACGCTCCCACGGGGATGTCCGCGCCGAGCACGGCCGCCAGCTCCGGCTCGAACCGGGGCTGGATGAACTCGGCCAGCCGGATCGGGCCGGTCCGCAGCTGGGGTGCGGGCACCCGTCCGTAGATGGGTTCGGTCAACCCCATCTGGCGTTGCTTGGCGGGGCTGAGCAGGCCGAGCTTCCAGGCCGCGGGTGCGCCGAACAGGTCGGCCTGGATCCGGTAGGCGTCGGCCAGTGGCACCGTGCCGAACCGGTTGCCGCCCGTCGGCCGGTGGTCGGCGCGGGCGGAGCGGACCGTGTCACGCAGGGCCCGTACGGCGGCGTCGGTCACCTCAGGCTCCCTTCCGGGCCAGCATGAGCAGGCTGCCGGGCATCCGGGGGTGGACCGCGCGCACCAGTTCGAACCCGCCGTCGGCGAAGGTCTCCCGCCAGCCGGACTCGTCCATCAGCCGTTGCCGCATCATGGCGTGCACCAGCGTGAACTCGGGGTTGAACAGGTGGCCGCCGGCGGGCCGGGCCGGGTCGGGGGAGACCTCGGCGACCAGCAGGTGCGCGCCGTCGGGCAGCCGCCCGGCCAGGTTCCGCAGGTAGCCGACCAGTGCCGGACGCCCGTCGGCGAGGATCTCGTGCAGCAGGAAGAACGCGATGACCAGGTCGGTGCGCGCCAGCTCGGGGATGCCGTCGAGCGCCCCGGCGTCGGCGCACCGGACCGCGATCCGGTCGCCGGCACCGGCGGCGTCGATCTCACGCCGGGCCTCGGCGCAGGCGTCGGCGTTCACGTCGAGGCCGAGTCCACCGGCATCCGCCGCCCGGCAGACCGACAGCAGGAACCGCGCGTTGCCGCAGCCGAGGTCGACCACGTGGTCGATGCCGACGCCGTCCAGCAGTTCCCGGGCCGGCGGGACGAGGTCCCGCGCGCCGACGAGCGCCGAGCCGACGGCGACCCCGCGTCCGTCGCGGCCGATGTCGCCGCCGTAGCTGAGCGCGCCGGTGAGGAACTCCCCGATGGAGCGGAGCGGGACGCCGTAGCCTCCGCAGAGCCAGACCAGGTAGCCGATGTCGGCGCGGACCGCCTCGGCCAGCGGGGTCAGCTCGTACCGGCCGTCGCGGTGGCACACCATGCCCCGTTCGGTGAGATAGCGCAGCAGTTCGGCGGCGAGTGGTTCCTCGCCGTCGGCGGCCAGACCGTCCCAGCCGCCGTCGCGGACGAGAACGTCCAGCGCGCCGGTGGTCTCCAGCGACGACAGGACGGCGCACAGGGCGAAACCCTGGAACACGTCGAACGCGGGACGGTCGTGCTGCGTCGCGGCAGGTGTCAGGTTGCCAAGGACCATTATCGGCCTCCGGAAAATCGGTTGCGACCGGTGGGCAGGGCGTGGCCGTTGCCCGTTGTAGCCAAGGCCCAAAGCTATCACCGTCATAAATTGAGCGACAATCTCCGACCACTGAAACGGGCGTCGTGTACCGGTAAACCCGACCGGAGTCGTGTGGGCATGGACCGGGGCGCTGGTGGAGCCCGTGCGCGGTGGCGGGAACGCATTCCGGCCACTGGTCCCGCAAGGCCGACCGATACGGCGCGAACCCCCTCCGCAGTGGGCTGCGGTGGGGGTTCTCTGCTGGTCGTCGGGGCTGGAAGCGGGGGAGTGGGGGTGATCTGGGCGCACTCGCGGCGCCGGATTGACGGCGGCCGGCGAAGGGGCTTAACGAAATTTCAACTTTGCATTCAGTAAAGGTGAATATCAATGTTTCCGGAATCGTACCAGTGGCTTAGGTGAAAGTCAATGCTGTTTTCGTGCTGAATCTGCGTGTACCAATGGAGGGGGTCAGCCTTAATTGTCGCCTCGCGTGTTTGGGGACTACCTTGTCACTCGAATTGGACGAGCAAGTCGCCGGTCAGCACGACCCGGAGCCGATCATCCGTGATTACCTCGAAACGGAATTCGGCGACCGGAGCCTCGGTCGCACGGACGACATCTTCACCCTGGGGTACGTGAACTCCCTGTTCGCCCTCGAACTGGTGACGTTCATTGAACGTACCTTCGCTGTCGTCCTCGAGATCGAGGACCTGGACCTGGCCAACTTCCGCAGCATCGCCAGCATGACCGACCTGGTCAACGCCAAGCGGGTGGGCCGCACCGACATCCCGGAGCCACGCCGGTGACCGGCGGCGTCCGCGTCGATCCCGGCCCCGCCCGGACGGAACCCGTACCGGGACTGGCGGAGTTCACCCGGCGGTACCGGACGGAGGCGGGGGAGTGGGACCGGGACGGCCGGCTGCCCACCGAGGTCCTCGACGCGGTGCGCCGGTACGGGTGGCTCGGTGCCGCCGTCCCGGCCGCCCACGGCGGCACGGAACTGGACGCGCCGACCTTCGGCCGGCTCTGCGCCGGGATCGGCGCGGTGTGCAGCTCGGTGCGCAGCCTCGTCACCGTGCAGTCCATGGTGGCCGACGTGATCGCCCGGCGCGGCGACGCGTCCCACCGGGACACCTGGCTGCCCCGGCTCGCCGACGGCACGGTCCTCGCCGCGCTCGCCGCCACCGAGGAGACCTCGGGCAGCGACCTGGCGGGTGTCTGCACCCGGATCGACCACACCCCGGCCGGCCTGCGGATCACCGGCCGGAAGCTCTGGGTGACCTTCGGCGAGCTGGCGCACGTCTTCCTCGTGCTGGGCGTCTCCGACGCCGGCCCCACCGCCGTGCTCGTGCCCCGGGACACCCCGGGCCTGACCGTCCACCCCGTCCGGGGACAACTCGGCCTGCGCGCCGCGATGCTGGCCGACGTCGCGCTGGACGGGGTCGTGGTGCCGGCCGGCAACCAGCTGGCGGGGGCCGGGACCGGGCTGACCCACGTGGTGGCCGCCGCGCTGGACCACGGTCGGTTCAGCGTCGCCTGGGGCTGCGTGGGCATGGCCGAGGCATGCCTGGAACTCACCGCCCGGCACGCGGTCTCCCGACGTACGCGCGCCGGCGTGCTCGCCGACCGGCAACTGGTCCGCCGGCTGGTCACCGACATGGTCGCCGCGGTCACCTCCGCCCGGCTGGTCTGCGAGGACGTCGCGCGGTGGCGGCAGACCCGCCCCCGCCCGGACCGGACCATGCTGGCCAAGTACGTCGCGGCCGGCGCGGCGGCCCGGGTCACCCGGGACGCGGTGCAGGTGCTCGGTGCCCGTGGCTGCGCGCCGGGCCACCCCGCCGAGCGGTTCTTCCGGGACGCCAAGATCATGCAGATCATCGAGGGCTCCGACGAGATCTGCCAGGACCACGTCTGCGACGCCGAGTTCCGCCGCTGGGCGCGCGCCGCGACGGCCGGGCGGGGGGCCGGGTGATGCCGCTGCACATCCGCCGGATCGCCACCTTCCTGCCGGAACGCGTGTGCCCCGTCGCCGATCTCCCCGAACTCGCCGCCGCCGGTGACGCGCAGCGGACCGCCGTGCTCCGCCTCGGCGTCGAGCGGGTGCGCGATGCCGGTGACCTCGGCGAGGTTCCGCTCGCCGCCGGGGCAGCCACCGCCGCGCTCGCCGCGACCGGCACCGACCCGGCGCAGGTCGACGTGCTGCTGCTGGTGCAGGGACGCGCCCCCGAACACCTGCTCTCCAGCGAGGCCACCCGCGTGCAGCGGCTGGTCGGCGCCACCAACGCCGTCACCCTCGGCGTCGGCGAACTGGGCTGCGTCTCCTCCTCGGCCGCCCTCGCCGTCTGCTCCGGCCTCTTCGCCGCCAACCCCGGCTGGCGCACCGGGCTGGTCACGATGGGCGCCCGGGTGGCCACGGCAGCCCGGTACCGGCCCCCGATGACCGTACTCGGCGACGGCGGACTGGCCGCGCTGGTCACGTCGTACCCGGGCGGTGGTTTCCGGCTGGTCGACCAGATCCTGACCAGCAACGGCGAGTACGCCGACCTGTTCCGGATCCGCTACCGCGACCGTCCCGCGTCCCGCTGGCAGGAGGAGTGCACCGACCCGCACACCTACTCCTTCCGGCTGGCCCTGGAGAGCCGTCGCCGGCTGGCCGACCTCAACGCCGAGCTGCTGGCCCGCAACGGACTGCGGGCCGACCAGGTGCGCTACGTGATGCAGAACCTCTCGACCGGCGCGTTCGCCTTCTGGCAGGAGGCCCTGGACGTCGAACTGCTCCCGGTCTGCGTCCGCAACCTGCGCGAGTACGGCCACCTCGGCTCCGCCGACGTGCTGCTCAACCTGGCCGGGGCGGCACCGGCGCTGCGCGCCGGGGAGAAGGTGCTGGTGATGAACAGCAGCCCGGTGGCCGCCTGGAGCTCCGCCCTGTTCGAGTACCTGCCCGACGACGAACGCAAGGAAGGAACACCACGGTGAGCCGAGCCACCGAGCCCGTCGGAGTCAAGTGCGTCATCTGGGACCTCGACGACACAGTCTGGGACGGCGTGCTGCTCGAAGGGGACGTCCCCCGGCCCCGGGCGGAGGTCGTCGACACACTGCGCACACTGGACGGACGGGGCATCCTGCACGCCGTCGCCAGCCGCGGCGACCACGACCGGGCCGTCGCGCACCTGCGTGACCTGGGGCTGCTCGACTACTTCGTCCACGTCGAGGTCGGCTGGGACGCGAAGTCCGTCGCGGTGACCCGGACCGCCGCCGCGCTCAACCTGAACCCGGACTCGTTCGCCTTCGTCGACAACGACCCGTCCGAACGCGACGAGGTGGCCGACGCCCTGCCCATGGTCCGCTGCTACCCGGACAGCGCCGCGGCCGACCTGCCCAACCGGCCGGAGTTCGTGCCGGAGCGGCTCACCGAGGAGTCCCGGCGGCGCCGCGTGATGTACCAGGCCGAACAGCGCCGTCGCGGTGACGAGGAGCGCGCCGGTGCGCACCGGGCGGAGTTCCTGGCCGGACTCGACCTGGTGATGACCGTACGCCGGGCCGGCGAGGAGGACCTGGACCGGGCCCGGGAGCTGACCGTCCGCACCCACCAGCTCAACACCACCGGGCGCACCTATTCCCTGGAGGAGCTGCGGGCGCTGTGCGCCGACCCCCGGCACGAGATCCTGGTGGCCTCGCTGACCGACCGGTACGGCTCGTACGGCACGATCGGCCTGGCGGTCAGCGAGCTGACCGGCGACGACCACGTCCTCACCCTGCTGCTGATGTCCTGCCGGGTGGTCTCCCGGGGCGCCGGCAGCGCCCTGCTGCACCACGTCGTCGCCCGGGCCCGGGCGGCCGGGCGTCGACCGTGCGCCGAGTTCATCCCGTCCAGCGTCAACCGGATCATGCTGGTGAACCTGCGCTTCGCCGGGTTCGCCCCGGCCGGCGAACGCGACGGCGTCCTGCTGCTCGCCGTCGACCCCGCCGCCGCGCCCGCCCCGGCCCCGGCCCACGTCCGCATCGTCGACGGCGACCTCGCGGAGTCGGCACCCACCGCCGTCGCCGACCCGACGCCACCGGCGGGTCGCCGATGAGCCCCCTCGACCCGACCGAGCTGGCCAGCCGGGTGCGGGCGGCCGTGGCGGCGGTGCTGCGGACGGACGCCGGCCAGATCGCCGCCGACCGCTCGCTGCGCGACCTCGGCGTGAACTCCATGCGCGCGATGCGGGTGGCGGCGCGGCTGGAGACCGGCCTCGGTGTCCCGGTGCGCCCCTGGCTGCTGCTCGAACACGACCGGATCGACACCCTGGTCGCCGCCCTCGCCGCCGAACTGGCCAGCGGAACCGACGGCACCGCCCCGGCCGGCACCGTCGCCCCTTCCGACACCGCCCCGGCCGGCACCGCCGCCCCCGCCGCGGAAGCGGGCCCGGCAACGCCGCCCGTCCCCGCCGGGTCGTCGTCGGGGCCCCCGGCCCGCCCGCTGTCGCACGCCGAGCAGACCCAGTGGTACCTGGCCTGGTCACAGCCGCACTCCACGCGGTACGTCTTCTCCGGCGGGCTACGGCTCTGCGGCGATCTCCGCGTCGACGCCCTGCGCGCTGCTTTCCAGGCCGTCGTCGAGCGCCACGAACCACTGCGGACCAGCTACCGGATCGACGCCGACGGGATGCCCCGCGCCGTGCCGGTCGCACCGTGGCGCTTCCCGCTGCCGGTGACCGACCTGCGCACCGTCGCCGACCCGGCCGCCGAGGTCGAGGCGGCGGTACGCGACGAACGGGACACCCCGTTCGACCTCACCAGTGGCCGGCTGCTGCGGGCCCGACTGCTGCGCACCGCCGCCGACGAACACGTGCTGCTGCTGGCCGCCCACCACATCGCCTTCGACGGCTGGTCGCTCGGTCTGCTCTTCCGCGCGCTCGGCACCGGTTACCGGGCGGCGACCGGCGTGCCCGTCCCCGCCCCCGCATCCGACGCTGTCGCCGGAGCGCCCGGCTACTGGGACTACGTCGAGTTCCAGGCGGCCACCTGGCGACGGGACCACCGGGCCCGCCTGGACTGGTGGCGCGGCCAGCTCGCCGACGCCCGGACGGTGCTCGACGTGCCGGGCGACCTGCCCGGCGGCTCCGGGCCGGACGGACCGGGGGAGGTCCTGCGGTTCACCGTGGCACCCGACCTGACCGTCGGGGTACGCGAACTCTGCCGCACCAGCGGGGTCACCCTGTTCGTCGCCCTGGCCACCGCCTACGCGACCGTCCTGCACCACCGCACCGGCCAGGACGACCTGCTGCTCGGCACCCCGCTGACCCACCGTCCCCGCCCGGCGTTCCACCACCTGGTCGGGATGTTCGTCAACACCGTCGTGCTGCGCGCCCGGTTCGCGCCGGACACCACCTTCCGGGACCTGCTCGCGCAGTCCCGCAGCCGGGTGCTCGGTGCCCTGGAGCACCAGGACGTCCCGCTCAACGCGATCATCGAGGCGGCCGGCGCGGTCCGCGACCCGGACCGCAACCCGCTGGTCCAGGTGATGTTCGACCTGCACTCGTTCCCCCCGGACGAGCTGTCGCTGCCCGGGGTCGAGGTCCGCGCCCTCGACGGCGGCCCGGTGGGTCTGCACCGGTTCGAGACGCCCGGCCGGGAGGCGAAGTTCGACCTCACCCTCACCGCCGAGGACGGCGGCGAGGTGCTGCTGGGCGCGCTGGAGTACCGCACCGACCGGTACTCGGCGGACTGGGCGCGGCGCTTCGCCGACGACCTGACCACCCTGCTCGCCCAGGTGGTGGCCGACCCCGACCGACCGGTCCGCGACCTCGCCGCCGCCCGCGCCGGGGACTCGGTCGCCCACGGGCCGGCGCTGACCGTGCCGGCGGTCACCGTGCCCGACCTCGTCGCCGAACACGCCCGGACCCGACCGGACGCGGTCGCGGTGGTCGACCGGGGCCGCCGGACGACCTACGCCGCGCTGGACCGGGCGGCCGACGGGCTGGCCGCGCGGCTGCGCGCCGCCGGGGTCGGCCCGGAGAGCATCGTGGGGGTGCTCGCCGAACGTTCCACCGACCTGGTCGTCGACCTGCTGGCCGTGCTCAAGGCGGGCGGCGCCTACCTGCTCCTCGAACCCCGGCACCCGCAGCGGCGGTGGCGGACCATGCTGCGCGACGGTGACGCGCGGCTGCTGCTGACCCGGTCCCACCTGGCGGCCCGCCTCACCGGCCCGTGGCACCCCGACACCGTCGAACGCGTCCTCGACGCCCCGGACACCGACCGCCGGCTGCTCCGCGCGAACCCTGGACCGTCCCCGGTGCGGTCCGGCCCGGCGGGACCGGACAACACCGCCTACCTGCTGTTCACCTCCGGCTCCACCGGCACCCCGAAGGGCGCCGCGGTCAGCCACCGGGCACTGGTCAACGCCCACCTCGGCTGGCAGCGCCGCTACCGGCTCGGGCCGGACACGGCGGTCGCCCAGCTCGCCGGCCCCGCCTTCGACGTGTTCAGCGGGGAACTGGTCCGCGCGCTCTGCTCCGGCGGCCGGCTGGTGATCGTCCCCGACGAGGACGTCGTCGACCCGGTGCGCCTGCACGAGCTGCTGTGCCGGGAACGGGTGACCACCGCCGAGTTCGTCCCGTCGGTGCTGCGCCCGCTGCTCGACCACGGCGCGCCCCTGCCCAGCATGCGGCTGCTCGCCCTCGGGGTGGAGCCGTGGACGGCAGCCGACCACCACCTGCTGCTGCGTCTGCTGCCGCCCGGGACCGAGGTGGTCAACACCTACGGCGTCACCGAGGCGACCGTCGACTCCACCATCGGCGCGCTGCCGACCAGCGGTCCCGAGCTGACCGGCACCGCGTCGGCGTACCGGTGGCCGGTCGGTCCGCCGATGCCCAACACGTCGGTCTACGTGCTCGACCACCGGCTGCGGCCGGTCCCGGTCGGCCAGCCCGGCGAGGTGTGGATCGGCGGGGCGGGAGTCGCCCAGGGTTACCGGGGCCGGCCCGGCCACACCGCCGACCGGTTCCGACCCGACCCGTACGCCGCCGTGCCGGGCAGCCGGATGTACCGCACCGGGGACCGGGGCCGGATGTCGCCCGACGGTCAGCTCGTGCTGCTCGGCCGGGTGGACCGGCAGGTCAAGGTACGCGGCATCCGGGTGGATCCGGAGGAGGTCGAGGCGGTGCTCGGCGCCGCCCCCGGGGTGCGCCGGGCCGTGGTCACCGTGGCCGCCGACGGCCCGGGTGCGGGTCTCACCGCCTACCTGGTCCGGGAGCCCGGAACCACCCCGGACCTGCGGGCCGTCGCCACCCACGCCGCCCGGACCCTGCCGCAGGCGGTCTGCCCGGTGCGGTACGCGGTCCTGGACCGACCCCCGCTCACCGCTAACGGCAAGATCGACTTTGCCGCGTTGGCGACCGTCCCCACCGGGCCGGTCGGCCGGGACCGACCCGTCGACCGTCCGACGACGGCCACCGAGCGACAGGTCGCCGCCCTCTGCGCGGAGGTCCTCGGCGTCGACGAGGTCGGCACCCGCGTCGACTTTTTCGAGCTGGGCGGCCACTCGCTGCTGCTGGCCCGGCTCGTCGGCCTGGTCCGCGACCGGTTCGCCGTCGACCTGCCGGTCCGGGAGGTGCTGCTCGACCCGACGGTCGCCACGATCGCCGCCCTGGTCGACGCCGGCCCGGCACGCGGCGAGCCGGGCCGCGTTGACGCCCCGACCGCCCGACGGGTCCGCGTCCGGGCCGCCGTCGGCGCCGACTCCACCCTGCGAGTACGACGAGGTGGTACCGATGTCCGAAGCTGACCGGCTCACCGAGCTGGACGCCAGCCTGCTCCCGGCGACCGCCGCGCAGGAGCGGCTCTGGCTGGCCGAGCGGTTCGCCGACGACCACGCCGTCTACCCGGTGCCGGTGCGGGTCGACCTGCGCGGCCCGCTGGACGTGTCCGCCCTGCGGGCCGCCCTCGCCCGCTGCGTGGCCCGGCACGAGGCGCTGCGCACCGGATTCGACACCGCCGACGGTCGACCGCACCAGGTGATCGTCGACCCGCCCGGCCCGCCGGTCCCCGTCCCCGTCACCGACCTGCGCCACCTGCCACCGCGGCAGCGGGCGGAGCGGGCCCGGGAGTTGGCCGACGCGCAGCACCGCCGGCCCTTCACGCCCACCGAACTGCCCCTGCTGCGGGCCCGCCTGCTGACGCTCGACACCCGACACCACGAACTCTGCCTCACCGTGCACCACACCGTCTGTGACGGCGCCTCCGTCGAGCAGCTCGTCGACGAACTGCTCACCGAGTACGCCTCGGCCGTCGCCGGCACCCCCACCCCGGTGCCGGAACCTCCGGTCGGGCTGGCCGAGTGGACCGAACGTCGGCTCGCCCTGGCCGCCTCGCCCGCCGCGCGCGTCGACCTGGACCACTGGCGACGCCGCCTGGCCGGGGTACCGCCGGTGCTGGAACTGCCCACCGACCGGCCCCGACCGCGCACCGCGCCGGGCCGGTCGGGGGTGCACCGGTTCACCGTCGGGCCCCCGCTGCTGCCCCGGCTGCGTGAGCTGAGCCGGGACTGCGGGGTGAGCCTGTTCGGTGCCCTGCTCGGCGGGCTGGCGGCGCTGCTGCACCGCTACACCCGGCAGCCGGACCTCTGCGTCGGTGTGCCCGTCACCCTGCGCGATGCCCCGGACCTGCACCGTACGCTGGGGCCGCTGCTCAACACCGTCGCCGTACGGCTGACCGCCACGCCGTCCACCACCACCCGGGAACTGCTCACCGCCACCGGGCGCGCGGTCCGCGAGGCGATGGCCCACGGCGCCGTCCCGTTCGAGCACGTGGTCGACGCCCTGGACCTGCCGGGCGTACCCGGGGTCACCCCGCTGTTCCAGGTGATGTTCTCCCACGAGCGGGTCGGCACCCGCCGCTGGCGGTTCGGCGACCTGACCGCCACCGCCGAGATCCTGGCCTACCCGTTCGCCCGTACCGACCTGGTCGTCGCGGTCGAGGAGTCCGACACCCGGCTGGACGCCCGGTTGGAGTACCGCGCGGACATTTTCGACGCCGCGCGGATGGCCCGGCTCGCCGGCCACTACACCACCCTGCTCGACGCCGCCGCCCGGGAACCGGACCGGCCGGTCGCCGCCCTGCCGCTGCTGACCGCCGGGGAACGCGCGCTGGTCCTGGAACGCTGGAACGACACCGCCGTGCCGTTCCCCGACTCGGCCACCGTGGCCGAGCTCTTCGCCGAGCAGGTACGCCGCGCCCCCGACGCCCCGGCCATCCACAGCAACGGCGTGGTGATCAGCTACCGGGAGTTGAACCGGCGGGCCAACCGGATCGCCGCCGCCCTGACCGACCTCGGCGTCGGCCCGGAGGTGGTGGTCGGCGTCTGCCTGCCCCGCTCGGTCGACGCGGTCGCCGCGCTGCTCGGCGTGCTCAAGGCCGGGGGCGGCTACCTGCCGCTGGACCCCGGCCACCCACCCCGGCGACTGGCCGCGCTCGTCGACGACGTCGCCGCCGCGGTGGTGCTCACCAACCGCACGTACGCCGACCGGGTCGCCGGTGCCGGCGTACGGCTGCTCCGGCTCGACGACCCGGCCACCGGACTCGACCGGTACCCGGCCGACGACCCGCCCCGACGTGGCGGCCCGGAGAACCTGGCGTACGTCATCCACACCTCCGGCTCCACCGGCACCCCCAACGGGGTCGCCGTCGCCCAGCGTGCCCTGGTCGCCCGGGTCCGCGAGGTGACCTACGGCCAGTTCGGCCCCGGCCAGACGGTGCTGCACCTCGCCTCGCTGGCGTTCGACGCCTCCGTCACCGAGGTGTGGGCGCCGTTGCTCAACGGTGGGGCGCTCGCCGTCCCGGCCCCCGACCAACCCTTCCTCGACCAGGTACGGGAGGGGATCACCCGCAACCCGGTGACCGTGGTGCAACTGGTCTCGCCGCAGCTGCCCCTGGTCCTCGACGCGGCACCGGAACTGCTCGACGGCGTCGAGCGGGTCCTCGTCGGCGGCGACCTGATGTCGCCCCGGCACGCCGCCGCGCTGCTGGCCCGGCACGATCCGCGCCGGTTCACCTTCATCCACCTCTACGGCCCGACCGAGTGCACCCTGATGGCGACGTGCGAGCGGGTCACCCAGGTCGACCCGGACGCGCCCTCGGTGCCGGTCGGCCGGCCGCTGCCCAACACCCGGGTGTACGTGCTCTCACCCGATTTGGTCCCGGTGCCGGTCGGGGTGCCCGGCGAGGTGGTCATCGCCGGTGCCGGCCTGGCCCGGGGCTACCTGGGCCGGCCGGCCGCCACCGCCCGGCGGTTCCGGCCGGACCCGTTCGGCCCGCCGGGCAGCCGGATGTACCGCACCGGGGACCTGGGCCGGTTCCTGCCCGACGGTCGGATCGAGTTCCTCGGCCGGATCGACCGGCAGGTCAAGATCCGGGGGTTCCGGATCGAGACCGGCGAGGTCGAGGCGGCGCTGGCCGGCCACCCGGCGGTCGCCGAGGCGGTCGTCACCGTCCGCGACGACCTGCCCGGCGGTCGAGGGCTCGCCGGCTACCTGGTGCCGGCCGACCCGGCCGCGCCCCCGGACCCCGACACGCTCCGCGACCACCTCCGCGCGATCCTGCCCGGCCACATGGTGCCGGCCGGTTTCGTGGTGCTGCCCCGGCTGCCGCTGACCGGCAACGGAAAGGTCGACCGGGCGGCGCTGCCGCCGGTCGAGCTGACCGTCGAACCGGTGGACCGGTCCGCCCGCACACCGGTGGAACGGCAGCTCGCCCGGCTGTGGGCCGAGGCGCTGGAGGTGCCCGACGTGCCCACCGGCGCGGACTTCTTCGACATCGGCGGCAACTCGCTCCGCATCACCAGGCTCTTCGACCTGATCGAGGCGACCTGGCCCGGCCGGCTCCGGCTGGCCGAACTGCTCGAACTGGGCACCGTGCGACGTCAGGCACGGGTGCTGCGGGACCGGATCGGCCCGGCCGCCGCCACGGCGGTCGCGGCGTCGGACGTGAGAGGGGACGGCTCGTGACCGGGGAGGACATCGCGATCATCGGAGCCGCCGTGCGGTTCCCCGACGCGCCGGACCTGGCCGGTTTCCGGTCGGTCCTGGCCAAGGGGCGCGACTGCGTCCGACCGTTGCCGCCAGCGCGGATCGCCGCCTGCGGGCTCGACCCCGCCGCCGGGTATCCGCAGGCGGCGTACCTGGACCGGATCGACCTGTTCGACCACCGGTTCTTCGGCCTCTCCCGCCGGGAGGCCGAGGCGATGGACCCGCACCACCGGCTGACCCTGCAACTGGCCTGGCACGCCGTCGAGGACGCCGGATACCGGCCGGAGCCGCTGCGGGAGGTGCCCACCGCGGTCTTCCTCAGCGCCCCGAGCACCGACTGGGCCCACCTGGTGGCCGAACCGGACACCCTCGACCTGCTCGGCGGCAACCCGGCGGCGGTCGCCGGCCGGATCTCCTACCTGCTCGGCCTGACCGGCACCTCGGTGACGGTGAACTCCGGCTGCAACGGCTCGCTCGTCGCGGTGCACCAGGCGTGCCAGGAACTGCGTACCGGTGCGGCCCGGTACGCGCTGGCCGGCGGCCTCAGCGTGAAGACCGCCCACCCGACCGACGGGTTCCTGGAGCGCTACCCGGAGATCATGTCGCCGGGCGCCCGGTCCCGGGCCTTCGACCGGGACGCCGACGGCACCGGCGACGGCGAGGGGGGCGCGGTCCTGCTGCTGACCACCCTGTCCCGTGCCCTTGCCGCCGGCGACCACGTGTACGCGGTGATCCGGGGCAGCGCGGTACGGCACAACGGCACCCGGTCGGCCACGCTGACCGCCCCGAGCGCCCGCGCCCAGGCCGAGACCATCCGCGCCGCCTGGCGGGGGGCCGGTCTCGACCCGGCCGACGCGGGATACCTGGAGGCGCACGGCTCCGGCACCCGCCTCGGCGACGCGGTGGAGATCGAGGGGATCCGCCTGGCCCGGCCGGACGCCACCGCCCCGGTGCCCATCGGTTCGGTGAAGACCAACATCGGCCACGTCGACCACGCCGCCGGCATCGCCGGACTGGTCAAGGTGATGCTCGGCCTGCACCACCGCGAGCTGTACCCCTCTCTGCACTTCACCGCCCCACCCCCCGGAGTGGACCACGCCGCCGCCCGGGTCGAGGTGGTGACCACCGCCCGCCCGTGGCCCGCCCCGGCGCACGGTTCCCGCGCCGGCGGGGTCAGCTCGGTCAGCCTGGTCGGCGTCAACGCGCACTGTGTGCTCGCCGAGGCGCCGCCGTCGGACCCGTCGCCACCTGCCGACGACGACGCCCCACGACTGGTGACGGTCAGCGCCGCCAGCCCGGCCGCGCTCGCCGCCTACTGCCAGCGCCTCGGCGTCGCCGTCGCCGAGGCCGACGCGCCCCTGCCCGACGTGGCCCGCGTGCTCAACGAGGGCCGGGTCGACCTGACCTACCGCACCGCGTTCCTCGCCACCGACCGCGCCGGCCTGGCCGCCCAACTGACCGAGCGGGCGTCGGTGCTGCGCACCCTGCCGCCCGCGCCGGCCCTGGTCGCCCCCACCGTCGTCGGCGTCCACGACGGTCCGCCGACGGCGGAGCTGACGGCGCTGGGCGTACGCCCGGACCGGACGGTGGACTCCGGCGACGAGGTCGCCACCGGGGTCGGGCTGGCCCGCCTGGTCGAGGAGCTGACCGCCGAGGGACCGGTGGTCTTCGTCGACGTCGGCTGCGGCGAGCAGCTGCTCGGCGCGGTCCGGGCGCTGACCCGGGGCCGCGACGACGTGGTCACCGTGTCGGTGCCACCCGGCCCCGGCGGGGCGCTGCGCGCGGTGGCCGACCTCTACCAGCACGGCGTCACCGTGGACTGGGCCGTCCACCACCGCACCTGCGGCCCGGACACGTCGTTCCGGCGGCTCAGCCTGCCCGGCTACCCGTTCGACGAGGAGCCCTGCTGGTTGCCCGCCGCCCGGCTGCGCCGTACCGACCCGACGCCGGGCGCGGTGGCCGGCGGTGCGGTGGCTGGCGGCGCGGCGGCGGGCGGTGCGACGGCCGGCGAGGAGCCAGCACCCACCCGGCCGGACGGCGTCGCGACCGCCGTCCGGGAGGTCTGGGCGGAGGTGCTGCGCACCGAGGTGCCCGCCGACGCCAACTACTTCGGCCTGGGCGGCAACTCCATCACCGCACTGGAGATCATCGACGGGATCGAACGGCGCACCGGCGTCCGGCTGAAGCTGCTCGACCTCTACGAGTGCCCCCGTCCCGAGGACCTCGCCGAACTAATCAGCCGGCGGTCGCGGCCGGCGGTGGAGTCCGGCGAGGTGATCACCCGGACCGGGGAGCTGGTGCTGTCGTACGGGCAGGAGCGGCTCTGGTTCCACCACCAGCTCGCCCCGGACAGCCCGCTCTACAACATCCCGACCACCTTCGAACTGCTCGGCCCGCTCGACGTACCCGCGCTCCGCGCCGCCCTGGACGACTTCGCCGACCGGCACGAGACCCTGCGGTCCCGGATCCCCACCCGGGACGGCCGGCCGTACCTGGTCGTCGACGAGCGGATCCCCGACCTGCTCCGCGAGGTCGACCTCACCGACCGTCCGGACCCGCACGCCGCCGCGGCGGCGCTGGTGGCCGACGAGGCCCTGGTGCCGTTCGACCTGGCGGCCGGGCCGCTGTTCCGCGCCCTGCTGGTCCGCGTCGCCCCCGAGGAGCACCTGCTCTTCCTGAACGTGCACCACGCGGTGGACGACGGGTGGAGCCCGGCCATTCTCGACACCGAACTCTCCGCCATGTACACCGCCCGCCGGCAGGGCCGGGCCGCCCGGCTGGAGCCGCTGCCGATCCGCTACCGCGACTACGCGGCCTGGCAGCGCCGCCGGATGACCGGGGCGGTGCTGGCCGCCGAACTCGACCACTGGCGACGGCGGCTGGCCGACCCGCCGGTGCTGGACCTGCCCACCGACCGGCCCCGGCCGGCCAACCGGAGCTTCACCGGCGACCTGATCCGGTTCACCATCCCCGCCGACCTGGCCGACCGGCTGCGCGCGGTGGGCCAGCGCACCTCCACCACCACCTTCACCGTGGTGCTCAGCGCGATCCAGGCGCTGCTCGCCCGGTACAGCGGTCAGCGGGACATCGTCGTCGGCACGCCCACCGCGGGCCGGTCCCGGCCGGAGACCCGGGGCATCGTCGGGTTCTTCAACAACTCGGTGGCGCTGCGCGGCGATCTCTCCGGTGACCCGACCTTCGTCGAGCTGCTGCACCGCAACCGGCAGGTGGTGGTGGAGGCCCTCGAACACGACGACGTGCCGTTCGAGAAGGTCGTGGAGGCCCTCGCGCCGGCCCGCGACGGCGGGCGCAACCCGCTGTTCGACGTGATGTACGTCCACCAGACCCTGCCCGCCCTCGGCACCCGCCTGCCCGACCTGCGGATGCGGATGTACGACGACGTGCCCGGCACCACCGCCACCAACGGTCTCGCCCCGGGGATGGCCAAGTTCGACCTGACCTTCTTCGTCTGGGACCGGGAGGGCTTCACCGACCTGCCCGCCGGCATCGAGTTCAGCGCCGAACTGTTCGACCGGGCCAGCGTCGAGCAGATGGCCCGGCACCTGCTGCGGATCCTCGACGAGCTGACCCGCGACCCGCAGGCGCCGGTCCGGGCGGCGCTGGTCGACCGGCTCGGCGCCGACGACCTGCGCGGACCCGCCCTGCCCGAGGTCACCGACCCGGCGCCGACCCTGCACGGGCTGGTCGCCCGACGGACCCGGACGGCACCGGACGACCCCGCCCTGGAGTCGGCCGAGGGCACGCTGACCTACCGGGAGCTGCACGAGCGGTTCACCGCGACCGCCGCCGAGCTGCGCCGACGCGGCGTGCGGCGCGGTGACCTGGTCGCCGTCGCGCTGCCCCGCTCGGCTGCCCTGGTCACCACGATGCTCGGGGTGCTGGCCGCCGGTGCGGTGTTCCTGCCCCTGGACCCGGACCACCCCACCGACCGGCTCGCCTTCCAGCTCACCGACTCCGGTGCCGCCGCCCTGGTCGCCGCCGACCCGGTGCCGGTACCGCCGGCCTGGCGGGGGATCCGGGTAGCCCCGGAGGACCTCGCCGCACCGGCGGTCGCGGACGGCCACGCGACCGTGCCAGCGGTCGCGGGCGGACAGCCCCCCGTGCCGGCGGGACCCGACGGACCAGACGGACCAGACGGGCACGACGACGACCGCTCCGTCGGTCCGGCCGACGCCGCGTATGCGATCTACACCTCGGGCTCGACCGGTCGCCCCAAGGCCGTCCTGGTGGCGCACACGGGCGCGGTGACCTTCGTCCGGGGCGCCGTCGAGGCGCTCGACCTGGGCCGGGACACCCGGATGCTCCAGTTCGCCTCCAGCACCTTCGACGCCGCCGTCTACGAACTGTTCACCACCCTGGCCGCCGGCGGGACGGTCGTGCTCGCCCCGCCCGGCCGCCTGCTGGTCGGCCGGGACCTGGCCGACTTCCTGGTCACCCACCGGATCGGCGCCGCCCTGCTGCCGCCGTCCGTGCTGGCGTCCCTGCCCGACAGCCCGCTGCCCGACCTGCGGCTGCTCGTCGCGGGAGCCGAGCCGCTCAGCGCCGACCTGGTGGCCCGGTTCGCACCGGGACGACGCATGGTCAACGCGTACGGCCCCACCGAGGGCTCGGTGTCGGTCACCCTCGCCGAGTGCGTCGCCGACGGTCGCCGGCCCACCATCGGCCGGCCGCTGCCCGGGACCCGGCTGCGGGTGCTCGACGAGGCCGGCCGGCCGGTGCCCCCGGGCGTTCCCGGCGAGCTGTACGTCTGCGGGGCGAACGTGGCCCACGGCTACCTCGGCCGGGCCGCGCTGACCGCGCAGCGGTTCGTCGTCGACCCGACCGGCCACGGTGACCGGATGTACCGCACCGGCGACCGGGTCCGGCTGCTGCCCGACGGCCGGCTGGACTTCCTCGGCCGCACCGACGACCAGGTCAAGCACCGGGGATACCGGATCGAGCTGGGGGAGATCGAGGCGGCCCTGCGGGAACACCCCGCCGTGCCGGAGGCCGCCGTCGCCCTGCACCACGACGACACCGGCGGACGACTCGTCGCCTACCTGGTCGACCCCGGTGCGGACTGGTCGGAGATCCGGGCCTGGCTGGCCGAGCGGCTCCCCGGCCACCTGGTGCCGGCCACCGCCGTGCCGATTCCCCGGTTGCCCCTGCTGGCCAGCGGCAAGGTCGACCGGCGGGCGCTGCCGGCCCCGCCCCGCCCGGCCGCTCCCGTCGCCGACCACGACGACCTGACGGCGACGGTGGTCGACCTCTTCGCGGAGGTGCTCGGCCTCGCCGACGTCGGTGTCGACGACAACTTCTTCGACCGGGGCGGCCACTCGCTGCTCGCCGCGCACCTGGCCAGCCGGCTGGAGGCGGTCACCGGCAGCCGGCTGCCCCTGGCGGTGCTCTTCGAGCGGGCCACGCCGGCGGGACTCGCCGACGCGCTGCGCCACGTCGACCGGTACGTGCACCGCAGCCTGGTGCCGATCCGGCCCGACGGCGGCCGGCCCCCGCTGTTCCTGGTGCACCCCTCCGGCGGCAACGTGCTCTGCTACCAGCCGCTGACCCGGCACCTCGACGCCGACCAACCGCTGTACGGGTTCCAGTCCCACGGACTCGGGCCGGGGCACGAGCCGGACCGGACCGTCCCCGAGATGGCCGCCCGGTACCTGGC
The DNA here is from genome assembly GCF_014680085.1 of Micromonospora sagamiensis. NCBI lineage: Bacteria > Bacillati > Actinomycetota > Actinomycetes > Micromonosporales > Micromonosporaceae > Micromonospora > Micromonospora sagamiensis. The sequence goes on from NZ_AP023438.1 coordinate 6,126,643, forward strand.
GCAGCTGCGCGCCCTGGTGCCGCACGGCCCGTACCGGATCGGCGGGTGGTCGTTCGGAGGACTGGTCGCCTTCGAGATGGCGGCGCAGCTCACCCGGCAGGGGGAACGGGTCGAGCTGCTGGCACTCATCGACGTCGACCTCACCGAGGAGGCCCCGGCCGCCCCGGACGACGACGCCGAGCTGCTCTTCCTCGGGGTGCGCCCGTTCGCCACGGAGGACGAACTGGCCGCCCTCGCCGACCCGGTCCGCCCGCCCGTCGCCGAGTCCCTGCGGATCGCCGCCCGGGTGGGCCTGCTGCCGGCCGGGATGGGACCGGCGGAGTTGAGCCGGTTCCTGCGCCTCCTGCGGGTCAACGCCGAAGCCGTCCGGCGGTGGCGGCCACAACCGGTCCGCGGCGACGTGCTGCTGCTGCGGGCCCGGCAGGGACGGCTGGACCGGACCGGCGTGGCGGCGCTGACCGCCCTGGTGGACGGCCGGACCAGCGTCGCCGACGTGCCCGGCGACCACCACACCGTGCTCACCGGCCACCCGGAGGCGGTGGCCGCCGCGCTGGCCGGACGCTTGTCCGGCCCCGACACCGGAAGGCAGGAACGGTCGTGACCCCACCGACAACCGTGCGGAGGACCGCCGGGATCGTGGGCGCCGGCACCATGGGAACCGGCGTCGCCCAGTGTCTCGTCGAGGCGGGTTACCGGGTGGTGGTGTACGACCCGGTGCCCGGAGCCCTCGACGACGGCCGCTCGCGGCTGGCGGCCGGGCTGCGTACCCGCGCGCTGCTGCGACCCGGTCCGCGCACCGAGCCGGCGCAGGTCGCCGAGCGGATGTGCTGGACCGCGACGCCCGAGCCGCTGGCCGAGGCGGAGTTCGTGATCGAGTGCGGCCCGGAGCGGGTCGGGGTGAAGCGGGACATCCTGACCATGCTCGACGCGACCTGCGCGGCCACCACGGTGATCGCCTCGAACACCTCGGCCATCCCGATCACCCGCATCGCCGGCTGGATCCGGCATCCGGAACGGGTGCTCGGCATGCACTTCATGAACCCGGCACCCCTGAAGGACACCGTCGAGGTGATCCGGGCCCTGCACACCAGCGACGAGACCATCGCCGCGGCCCGGGAGCTGCTGGCCGCCATGGGCAAGCACGCCGTACTGGTCGCCGACGCCGCCGGGTTCGTCTCCAACCGGGTGCTGATGCTCACCGTCAACGAGGCCGCGTTCCTGGTGCACGAGCGCACCGCGCCGGCCCGCGAGGTCGACGAGGTCTTCCGCCGCTGCTTCGGTCACCCGATGGGACCGCTGGAGACCGCCGACCTGATCGGTCTCGACGTCATCCTGGACTCCCTCGACGTGCTCTACGAGCACTACCGCGATCCGAAGTTCCGGCCCTGCCCGCTGCTGGCGCAGCTCGTCTACGCCGGCCACCACGGACGCAAGTCCGGCCGGGGCTTCCACACCTACCGGGCCGCCGCGGGCAGCCGCCCGGGGTGACCACCGCACCTGACGGCGGTCACCGGCGCGGTCGCGTCGGTGACCGCCGCCACGATCCGTCCACCCACCACCAGCGAGGGGAGAACGAGGCCATGCAGGAGTTTCTGGTCGTGGTCAACGACGAGGAGCAGTACTCGATCTGGGCGGCCGACGCCGAGCCGCCGGCCGGCTGGCAGCCCACCGGCCACCGGGGCACCGAACAGGAGTGCCTCGACCACATCGACCGGGTGTGGACCGACATCCGCCCGAAATCGGCCCGCTGAGTCGCGGGCGGACGGAGCAGGTCCGGCCCGGTCGGAGCACACGGGGGGAGACACCGAGGTGTGGAACAGCGAGCTGTACATCAGCGGGGTCGGCAGCTATCTGCCGGCCCCGGTGCGGGCGGCGGACGCGGTCCGGGAGGGCCGCTACGCCGCCGCCGACCACGACGACGACGAGCTGGACCTCGTCCTGGTCGAGACCTCGGCCTCGCCGGCCGAGATGGCGGTCCACGCCGGACGTCAGGCGCTGGCCGACGCCGGCCGCCCCGACGAGATCGCCCTGCTGCTGCACGGCGCCAGCTACTACCAGGGCCAGGACTTCTGGACCCCGGCCACCTACATCCTGCGGGAACTGGTCGGCAGCCGGGTGCCGGCGTACGAGGTGCGGGCCGCCTCCAACAGCGCCATGGCCGCCCTGGAGCTGGCCGCGGCCTACCTGCGGGCCGACCCGGCCCGGGCGGCGGCCCTGATCACCGTCGCCGACCGGTTCGCCCTGCCCGGATTCGACCGGTGGGCCACCGACGCCGGGGTGGTCTACTCCGACGGCGCCGCCGCCGCGGTGCTCTCCGCCCGGGGCGGATTCGCCCGGCTCCGCGCCGTCACGTCGCACACCGACCCCGAGCTGGAGGAGCTGGGCCGGGACGTGGAGCGCTTCCACGACGCGCCGGTCCCCGGAGGGCGTCCGCTGGACCTGCGCGCGTTCAAGCGTCGGTACCTGAAACGGGTCGGCTTCGCGGAGCTGTCCCGCCGGCTGACCACCGGTCTGCGGGAGAACGTGACCGCGACCCTCACCGCCGCCGGCAGCGACCTGTCCTCGGTGGACCGTTTCGTCCTGCCGAACCTGGGCCGTGACCTCATGCAGTGGGAGTTCCTCGAGCCGCTCGACATCCCCGTCGAGCGGACGTCCTGGGACAACGCCCGGCGGATCGGTCATCTCGGCGCGGGTGACCAGTTCGCCAACCTCGCCCACCTGCGCCGGACCGGTCAGCTGTCGGCCGGGGACCGGGTGTTGCTGGTGGGCGTCGGGCTCGGCTTCAGCTGGACCAGCGCCCTGCTGGAGATCACCACCACCGGACCGGGAGCACCGGTCGGTACGTCCACCGACCGGTCCTGACCACCCCGTCCCTCTGCCCCGGCGATCGGAGACCAAGCAATGAACTTCGTGCGGCTCACTGTGTTCAAGGAGGTCGTACGGCAGGGCTCGCTCACCCGGGCGGCCAAGCACCTGACCTACACCACATCGGCGGTGTCCCAGCACATCTCCGCCCTGGAACGGGAACTGGGGGCGGTGCTGCTGGAACGGTTGCCCCGGGGCGTCCGCCTCACCGAACCCGGCCGGGCGCTGCTCGACCACGTCGAGCGGATCCTGGACGAGTACCACGCCGCCAAGGGCACCCTGGAGGCGATCGCCGCGGCCAGCGGCGGGCGGCTCCGGCTGGGTTCCTTCCCCACCGCCGACGCGACCCTGGTCGCCCGTGCGGTGGCCCGGTTCCGCCGCAGCTTCCCCGCGGTCGACCTCACCCTGCACCGGGTGGACCTGGAGGAGGCCGCCCACCGACTGGTCACCGGTGAACTCGACATCTCCCTCGTGTACGTCTTCGACGGACGGGACCACAAGAAGCTCACCGGCCTGGAACTGGGCCATCTGCTCGACGACCCGCTGCACGTCATCCTCCCGGTGGGCCACCGGCTGGCCGGGGCCGGCCCGATCTCCCTGGCCGACCTGGCCGAGGAGAACTGGATCCACGGCACCCGACAGAACCCCGCCGACGAGATCCTGCCCGAGGTCTGCGCGCAGGCCGGCTTCCTGCCGCGCGTCGTCCTGCGCACCGACGACCAGATGTCGGTGCAGGGACTGGTCGCGGCCGGCGTCGGAGTCGGTCTGGTCTCCTCGCTGGCGGTGCCGGTGCTCCGCGCGGACCTGGTGGCCCGCCCGGTCGCGGAGCCCGGCCTGACCGGGCGGATCCACATCGCCCAGCCGCTGGGACTGACCCGGCTGCGCTCGGCGAACATCATGCGGGAACTGCTGGTCGAGGCGGCCCGTTCGGTGATCCGCCCGGACGTCCCGCCCCGGGTGCCGCTGCCCGCCCACCCCTGACCGCTCTCCCTTCCCGTCGCTCCCGGGCTCACCCCGGGTTGGCTGGATGGTTGGGGTGGGTGGTTGGGGTGGTTGGTTGGGGTGGGTGGTTGGGTGTTGGGGTGGGTGGTTGCAGGGGTCCCCTGCTCGCCAAAAAGCGGTAGGAGGGGTCCCCTGCAACCACCTCAGCCGTCGGCGACGGCAACCGTGCCGTTCCCCATCGTCGCCGGGTGACGTCGCACCCGTTCCTGGACGGCGGCGGGATAGGCCTCGCGTAGGGAACTCTGCGCGAGGCGACCCGCGTCGACCGCCGGTAGCAGGCAGTCGTGCACCACCCGGGGGCCGGTGCGCGCCTCCCGTTCAGCCTCGGAGTAGCAGGCCAGGATCGGCAGGATCTCGCCGACGCTCACCGTGGCCCGGTCCACCGGGTGCTGCCGGGTGCCCAGCGCCCAGAGCAACTCCCCGGTGTCGGCCGGGTCCACGTCGTCGTCGAGCACGAACAGCTTCGGCACGGTGAAGCCGAACTTGCTCGCCCAGACGACCTCGCCGATCCGGTCGCACAGTTCGGCGGTGCCGGTGTGCGGCAGCCGCTCGCGCCAGTCGGCTGCCACCGTCACCACCAGCCAGTGGTTGGCGGTCTCGAGCGGCGACCAGACGGTGGTCACCGGCAGGCCCGCCGCGTGCAGCAACCCCAACGCCTCGGCCGAGAAGCAGAGCCCGGCGGCGGTGTGGTATTCGTCCACCGGGCGGCCCTCGGCGACCAGCGGCCACACCGCGTCGTGCCGGTGGGTCACCGCGCCGACCGTGTAGACCGGCTGCCGGCTGGTCCCGGTGACCAGGTAGCCGGGGTACTCGCCGAACGGGCCCTCGTCGGCGTCCCGGTCCGTCGAGACGGTCCCCTCGATCACCAGTTCCGCGTCGGCGGGCACCGCCAGGTCGACGCTGACACACCGGACGAGGTCCAGCGGCCGGCCGTAGTGGGCTCCGAGGTAGCCGACCTCGTCGACGTGATCGGGCAACGGCATGCTGGACACGAACGGGATGGCCGGGGCGCCGCCCTGGAACAACGCGAACGGCATCGGCTCACCCCGCTCGGCCCACATCTGCCAGATCATGGTCAGGTGCTGCCCCGGCACGAACAGGCCGGTCATCCGCCGGTCGTCGAGCTGCTGCACCCGGGAGATCGACCAGTTGGTCCACGATCCGTCCGGCGTGCGGGCCACGATCGTGCCCCAGGTGTTGACGTACGGGCCGCCGTCGCCCAGGTGCAGCGTCGGCACCGGCAGCCGGTCCAGGCCCGCGTCGGCGCCGAGGCGTACCACCTCCTGGCACGGCCCGGCCGCCACCAGCCGAGGGGGCACCGGTGGCCGCTCGCGGACCTGGGCCAGCCGCCGCACCAGGTCGGCCGCCGAACTGTCCGGCGGCATGCCGAGCGAGAGGGCCACCCGGGCCAGCGGCCGGTCCCGGTCGCCGCTGAGGGCGGCCTGACCGGCGAGCAGCCGGATGCCGTGCCCGCCCCGGGGCCGGGTGAACAGCAGGGCGGGTGACCGGGTCTCGTAGCTGTGCCGGGCGAACGCGGCGACCTCCAGATCCGGGTCGACCTCCTCGGTCACGGTGCGCAGCTCACCGAGCCGGTCCAGCGCGGCCAGATGGTCGCGCAGGTCGGGGAGTTCGGTCACGGGACACCTCCGTTCGGTCCGGGGTACCGCCGCGACGGGCCGTCGCGGGCGGGCACCCCCTGCGGGGTACGGACGGCCGGCCGGTCCGTCGACGGGGCGAGGCCGGTGAAACCGCCCCGGTAGAACACCAGCGGTTCGCCACTGCCCGGCCCGACGTCGACCACCCGACCGAGGTGCAGGACGTGGTCACCGCCGTCGCTGCGGGCCCAGGGCAGGCAGTCGACATAGCCGAGGCAGTCGGCCAGCCGGGGGGAGGGACGTTCCCGGCACCAGTCGACCAACGGACGGCGGAGCTGACCGGAGAAGTGCAGGGCCAGGTCGCGCTGCCCGGCGGCGAGGATGTTCACGGTGAACGGCACCGACCCCAGGTGGCGGTTCGCCCGGCTGGCCCGGTGCACCGAGACCAGCACCAGGGGCGGGTCCAGGGACACCGAGGTGAAGGCGTTCACCGTGATGCCGCCGGCCCCACCGTCGGGCAGGGGATAGGTGACGACGGTGACGCCGCTGGCGAACGACCCGAGCATCCGTCTGAGGTCACGGGGCGCGACGGCCATGTGGACACCTCCCACGGTCAGCCGGGCTCCTCGGTGGCCAGTACGAAGTCGTACTCGGCCACCAGGTCCCGGTCCTCCGGACGGGGCTTGAGGACCAGTTCGTCCTTGACCGCCTCGGCCACGTCGCTGTCCAGCCAGGGGTCGTCGGCGAAGTAGAGCTGGGTGGTCAGTGGCCGGTGGCCGGGCGCGGAGATCGTGAAGTGCACGTGCGCCGGCCGCCACGGGTGCTTGCCGAGCAGGGCGAACAACCGGCCGGACGGGCCGGCCGCCGGGACCTGGTACGCGCCGGGCAGGACGGTCCGGATGTCGTACCGCCCGGCCGTGTCGGTCACCACCCGGGCCCGCAGCAGGTACGCCGGCAGTTCCGGCGCGAAGTGCGAGTAGCCGCCGGTCGCGTCGGCCTGCCAGGTGTCCAGTACCGCGCCGGGCAGCGGTGTGCCGTCCGGCGCGCGGACCGCGCCGGTCAGCCGGAGCGCCTGGCCGGGCTCGTCGGGACGCTGCGGTAGCGCGCAGGGCGAGTGCCGGACCGGCGCGTCCGGGACGTGGAACGGCCCTTCGACGGCGCCGACACCGGCCCCGTCGACCGCGTTGAAGGTCTCGACCGTCTGCTCGAAGAGGATGTCCAGCAGCAGCGGCCATTCGTCCGCCTCGCCGACATCGATCAGGAAGCGCTTGATCGTCTGGTAGTCCGCGTAGCTGATCTCGTGTCGGACCAGGGACTTCCGGACGTGCGCGACGAGTTCGCCGGCGAAGGCGGCGACCCGGTCCACGGGCATCGTGTCCTCCTCGAAGGTGGGGGCCGGTGGCGGAGCCGGCTCAGGCGATCAGGTCGGGCGCGGTCCAGCCGTCGAGGTCGTACTCGTCGAGACAACGGTCGACCAGGGCGCGGAACTCGTCGAGCCGGCCGCTGGTCTCCGCCTGACGGACCAGGTCCAGCCGGACGCCCTCGTGGTTGCCGGCGTAGTTGCGTTCGTAGAGTTCGTGCCGGCCGGCGAACTCGGTGCCCACGCAGTCCCAGAGCAGCTTCATCACCTTGACCCGGTCCTGCGCCTCATAGCCGTTGCTGCCCCTGAGATAGCGGTCCAGGTAGGGGCGGACCTCGGGGTTGGCGAAGTCCCGGGTGCTGGAGTTGACGTAGATCAGGCCACTGCCGACGTCCTGCTCGATGATCTCCTTGACCCTCGGGTAGCCGACGGTCATGAACCACCGGTACGCCATCCCGTACTCGGGGTTCGGCAGGACCGAGCCCCCTTCCCAGGGCAGCGGGTTACGGGCCATCGCGTCGCTGATGCCGGCGAACAGGTTGCGCCAGGCCAGCACCTCGCCGAACCGGCTGCGCACGCCCCGGTAGTCGGCCGTGCCGGTGATCTCCAACGCCTTGGTCAGCAGCCCGGCCAGGAACTCCAGCTTCACGGTCAGTCGGATGCAGCCGTGGAAGGTGAACCGGGGTACGAAGCCGGAACCCGGGAAGAAGGCGTTCGCCCGTTCGACGTCGTGGTAGACGAAGACGTTCTCCCAGGGCACCAGCACCTTGTCCAGCACGAAGATGGTGTCGTTCTCGTCCAGCCGGCTGGAGAGCGGGTAGTCGAACGGGCTCCGCGCCGCCGCGGCGGCGGTGTACGACGGCCGGCAGATCAGCTTCACGCCGGGCGTGCCCACCGGGATGGTGCACACCAGCGCGAACTCCTTGCGCCGGATCGGCAGGCCGTGGTGCGCCACGAAGTTGTAGTGGGTGATCGCCGAGCCGGTCGCCACCACCTTCGCCCCGCTCACCACCACTCCGGCGTCGGTCTCCCGTTCGACGTGGACGAACGTGTCCGCGACCTCGTCCGGCGGCAGGTCGCGGTCGACCGGGGGGTGGATGATCGCGTGGTTCCAGTAGAGGACCCGTTCCTGCGACTCCCGGTACCAGCGCAGCGCGTTGTCCCGGAACGGCTGGTAGAAGTCGGCGTTGGCGCCCAGGGTGCCCAGGAAGCTGGCCTTGTAGTCCGGGCTGCGCCCCATCCAGCCGTACGTCATCCGGGCCCACTCGGTGATCGCGGCCCGGTCGGCCAGCAGGTCGTCGGCGCTGCGCGGGGCCCGGAAGAAGGAGTGCGTCCGGCCGCCGCTGCCGGTGTCCGTGGGCACGGTGAGCCGGTCGGCGGTGTCCGGGTCGTGCAGCGCGTCGTAGAGGCGGGCGGTCATCCGCACCGGGTTGCGGAAGGCCGGGTGGGTGGTGACGTCGCGAACCCGTTCCCCGTCGAGCCAGACCTCCCGGCCGTCGCGCAGGCTCTCCACGTACTCCGCCCCGGTCAGCGCGCGCCGGGGCGGCGTCGGCGCGCTCACGCGACCGGGTCCGGGTCGGCCGGCGCCCTCACCCCGGCGGCCCGGCGCAGCGCCCCGGTACGGATCAGCCCGGCGACCGCCTCGACGTCGAGGTCCAACCGCCGGTCCCCGTCGACGAACGGGGACACCTCGCGGATCGCCGCGTGCACCCGGCGGACGGCGGGGGAGGCGTTCGCCACGCCCCGCAGGTCGATCGCCTGGGCCAGCGCGATCAGGTGGATGGCGGCGACGCTGCGGGTCAGCTCGACCACCGTGCGCGCGTCCCGGGCGGCGATGGTGCCCATGCTGACCTTGTCCTGGTTGTGCGCCTCCGTCGAGCGGGAGAAGACGGTCGCCGGGGCGGCCATCTTCAACGCCTCGGCGGTGACGGCCGAGCAGGCGATCTGCATGCCCTTGAACCCGTGGTTCAGACCGGCCCGGGCGTCGTCCGGCGCGGTCGGGCTGACCAGGTTCGGGGTCAGCCCGTTGTTGAACTTCTCGTCGACGATCAGCTCCAACTGCCGGTCCAGCAGGTCGGCGATGTTGGCCACGGCCACCTTCAGGCTGTCCATGGCCTGCCCGAGATGCCCGGCGTAGAAGTTCCCGCCGTGGTGCAGCTCGCCGAGTTCGCCGTCGAAGAGCGGGTTGTCGGTCGCGGAGTTGATCTCGGTGGTCACCCAGGGACGGACCCAGGACAGCGTGTCCCGCAGCACGCCGGTGACGTGCGGCGCGCACCGGATCGAGTACTTGTCCTGGATCCGGTGTTCGAGCCGGACGTAGCCGCGTTCCCGCAGCGGTTCTCGGCGCAGCAGGATCTCCTCGTACGAGGTGGTCAGCGCGGAACCGGCGAGCAACGCCCGGATCAGGCCGGCGCTGGTGCCCTGCCCGGGGTGCGGCTTGCTGTCGTGGACGAAGGGGTGGAAGTGCGACGCGTTGCCGAGCAGCGCCTCGCACGACATCGCGGTCGCCAGGTCGGCCACGAAGGCCAGCTCCTCGGCGTCGGCGGTGGCGAGGGCGGCGAACGCCGCGGTGAACGAGGTGCCGTTGATCAGGGACAGGCCCTCCTTCGGTTCCAGCCGTACCGGTTCCAGCCCCTCCTCGGCGAGCGCGTCGGCGACCGGGCGGACGGTGCCCCGGTGCGCGACGTCCCCCTCGCCGAGCAGTGCGGCGGCGACGTAGCAGAGCGGGACCAGGTCCCCGCTGGCGCCGAGCGAGCCGCGTTCCGGGATCAACGGCAGGACGTCGCGCTCGACCAGGCGCAGCAGCAGCTCCACGGTGCCGGGGCGGATCGCCGAAACCCCGCGGGCCAGGGAGTTCGCCCGGATCAGCATCGAGGCCCGGGCGACCTCCGGCGCGGCCGTCGGCCCCACCCCGTTCAGGTGGTACAGGACCAGGTTGCGTTGCAGGTCCCAGGCCTTCTCCGGCGCGATCTGCCGTACGCAGCTGTCCCCGAACCCGGTGGTGACCCCGTAGATCGGAATCCGCTGTGCCAGCAGTTCGTGCTTGAGGTCGAGGGAGGACTTCATGGCGTCGGCCGCCCCGTCGCTCAGGCGCAGGGCGACCTGCTCGGCCGGCCGGGCGACGGACACCACCTCCTCGATGGTCAGCGAACGGCCGTCGAGCACCAGGTCGGCGCTCGGCATGGATCGGTTCATCGGGTGCTCCTTGCAGGGGGGACCGGACGGGAAATGGCGGAATCGCGATCGCGGGGCGCCGGAAAGGGAAGGGCGCCGGGAGGCCGGGAAGCGATCAGGTGATCGACGCCGGTCCCCGTAGTCTGCGCGCTCCGGTGGAGTCCTGTCTTCCGGCCCAGGTCCGGTTTCCGCCCCGGTCCCCGGTCCGGCCCGACCACCGGTGACCGGACCATGGTCGGGGTCGTCCCGGTGGTGCGGGGTCGGTGCAGGAATTCAGAAAAGCTGATGCCGGACGGTGGCAAGTCTTAATTTCCGCCGTTGGATGGATTCCCGGGAGCTGTGTAGGCTCATCGGTGTCCACAGATACGCCGCAGTTTGCCGGAACGGAGGGTCTGGTGGGCACTGGTCTCGCAGAATCCGTGGCGCCGGTCGGTGGCGCGTCGGACCAGATTCGCATCCTGATCGGCGGCAACCATCCGATATTCCGCTCCGGCCTCGGGCTCATGCTCGGGGAACTGTCCCCGGCGTTCACGATCGTGGGCGAGGTGGCCGAGGCCGCAGCGGTGGCCGACACGGCCCGGCAGCGGGCGGCGGACGTCGTCGTCTACGACGAGGACAGCCTGGGGTCCCCGGCGGTGCTGGCCTTCGTCGCGCAGCTCACCGGGCAGCGGTCCGCGCGGGCGGTCGTGCTGCTCGGCCTCGACGCCGGGGACTCCTGGCGGGAGCACCTGCGGGCCGGGGCCCGGGGACTGCTCTTCCGCGACGGCGACGCCGACGAGCTGGGTTTCGCGGTGCGGTCGGTGGCCGCGGGCGGTGTCCACCTCACGCCCCGCCTGGCCGGGGTGATCGTGCGGCCCCTGGTCCGCCCGGGGGGCACCGGCGGGCCGGCCGGACGGCAGGTGGGCCGGGGCGACCCGCTCACCCTCCGGCAGGCGGAGATCCTCGACCTGATGCTCACCGGAGTGTCCAACGCGGAGATCGCCGCCGAGTTGTCGCTCAGCGAGAAGACCGTCAAGTTCCACGTGTCGAACATTCTCGGAAAGCTGAACCTCAAGAACCGGACCCAGGTGCTGGCGCACCTGATGGGTGGGCAGCGGGTCGCCGGCGGTCGCGGTCCGGAGAAGGGGTGACACGTGGGCGTTGCGCTCCGGACCGGAGGACCGCCGCCGGGGTGGGTGTTGCGGACTGGAACCGCCGGATCCGGCCAGCCGGCATCGGCGACAACTGCTGAAGAACAACAATAATCCGTAGACAGTCTTCGATAAATTATCCGTCCCTGGGTCGACTCGAATAAGATTTCGCTCTCGGCGTATGACCGAGGTTGACCGTCTCCGGCAATGTCGACTACGGTCGGTCGTGATCGGTAAACGTACGAGTCGGTCCGGTGGATTGTCCGGCGACTCGGTGGCCCGCCCGACGCGGGCCGGTTGACCTCCCCAGACGCGAAGGGTTCTGCGCGTGGAGCATTCGACGACCCCCGGCGATTCCGCGACCGACGGGGGATCCGCAGGCACGGTCCAGGAACGTCCCGCCGCTGGTGCCGTACCGCCGGATCCGACCGTTCCGGGCGGCGACCGCACCCCCACCCGCCTGCCGGCGGCGTTCCATCGCCTGTGGACCGCGGCCGTCGTCAGCGGCCTGGGGGACGGCCTGCGCTACACCGCCCTGCCGCTGCTGGCCGCGAGCGTGTCGCGGGCCCCCGGCGACGTCGCGGCGGTGACCGTCGCGGGCATGCTGCCCTGGCTGCTCTTCGGCCTGCTGGTGGGGGTGCTGGCCGACCGGGTCGACCGACGCACCCTGATGTGGACCACCGACCTGGTGCGCGGCGTCCTGGTGGCGGCCTTCGCGGTGCTGCTCGCCGTCGGTGAGCCGTCCATCCCGCTCATCGTCGCCTTCGCCTTCGCCGTGGGCAGCGCGCAGGTGGTCTTCGACACCGCCGCCGGGGCGTTCCTGCCCGCCGTCGTCGGCCCGGCGCAACTCGGCGTGGCCAACGGCCGCCTGATGTCCGCGCAGGTGCTCACCTCCCAGTTCATCGGCCCGCCGATCGCCGGGGTGGTGTTCGCCTTCAGCGTCGCGTGGCTGTTCGCCGTGGACGCGTTCACCTTCGTGCTCGCCGCGGTGCTCGTGCTCTCCATCCGGGTGCCCCGCCGCGAGCCCGGGGCCGACGGCACCGGGGTCGGCCGGGACGTGATCGAGGGCCTGCGGTGGCTCAACCGGCACCGGGTGCTGCGCGACCAGTCGGTCATCTTCGCGGCGATGGCCCTGGTCAGCGGAGCGCTGCTCGGCATCTTCGTCCTCTACGTCAACGACCACCTCGGTCTGGGCAGCCTCGGGTACGGCCTGCTGATGGCGTGCTTCGCCCTCGGCAACGTGGCCGTCGCTCCGCTGGTGCCCCGGCTCCGCGCCCGGTGGGGTGACCGGTCCGCGCTGACCGCCGCGGTCCTGGTGGTGATCCTCACCCTCACCTCGCTGGCCGTGCTGCCCGTGCCGGTCGTCGCCGGACTGTCCCTGCTGCTCTTCGGTGCCGCGGCGATGACCTGGATGGTGGTCACCGTGACCGTCCGCCAGGAACTGGTCCCCGACGCCCTGCTCGGTCGGGTCACCAGCACCTACCGGATGATCGGGTTCGGCGCCAACCCGCTCGGCGCGCTGGCGGCGGGGGTGACCGCCACCCTGATCGGCATCCGGCCGATGCTGGCCGCCGGTGCGGCCCTGGTGGCGGTGGTCGCCGTGACGTTCCGGTCCGGCCTGGGCAGTCAGACCGCCGTCCACGAGCACGTCGGGAAGGACCCGGGGGAGGCCTGACCGTCCACTCCCGATCCCGTTCCCGTTCCCGGCGGCCCGGTCCGTCGGGGGCCGAACCACCCGCGACGACGAGGAGCCACGATGACCGTTCCGTCCCGGGCCTCCGTCAGCACGGAAGCGGGCTACCGGCCCACCCTCGTCGAGCCGGGGCTGGTCCAACTGGCCAACAACGAGGTGCCCGACGGGCCGTTGCCCAGCGCGGTACGCGCCCTCGCGGCGGCGGCCACGGGCGTCAACCGCTACCCGGACCCGGCCGCCGCCGGGCTGGCCGACCGGATCGCCGAGCACCTCGCGGTCGACCCCGAGCGGGTCGTCGTCGGCGACGGATCGGTAAGCGTCTGCCAGCAGGTCCTCCAGGCGCTCTGCGGACCGGGCGACGAGGTCGTGGTCGGCGCGCCGTCGTTCGAGCTGTACCCGGTGCTGAGCCGGGCTGTCGGTGCCGTGCCGAGGCCGGTCGCGGTGACCCGGGAGCACGCCCTCGACCTCGACGCGATGGCCGCCGCCGTCACCCCGGCCACCCAGGTGCTCTTCCTGTGCAATCCGAACAACCCGACCGGCACCGCCGTCGACCGGGCCCGCCTGGACCGCTTCCTCGACCGGGTGCCCGGCCGAGTCCTCGTGGTGCTCGACGAGGCGTACCGCGACTTCGTCGACGACCCCCGGGTGCCCGACGGTGTCGTCACGGCCCGCTCGCGGGACAACGTCGCGGTCCTGCGCACGTTCTCCAAGGGCTACGGCCTGGCCGGGCTCCGGGTGGGCTACGGGGTGTTCCCGGTGCTCGTCGCCGACGCGGTCCGCCGGCTCGCGCTGCCGTACGCGGTGAACGCGCTCGCCCAGACCGCCGCCGTCGCCTCGCTCGACGCCGGGGCCGAGTTGCGTGACCGGTGTGGACGGATCGGGCGGGAACGGGACCGCATGCGGACGGAACTGCGCCGGGCCGGGTTCGCCGTCCCGCCGAGCCAGGCCAACTTCCTGTGGCTGCCGGTCGGCGACCGGGCCGAGGCGCTGGCCGCGCACTGCCGGCGGCACGGGGTGCTGGTCCGCGCCTTCCCGGGGGCGGGGGTGCGGGTCAGCGTCGGGACGCCGGCCGAGAACGACGCCTTCCTGCGGCTGGTCCGCGCGCCGGAGGGCACGCGGCCCGAGCCGGCGGGCACCTGACGAGCACGTCCAGGGGCGCGGGACGGCTCAGCCGGTCGCCGTGGGCGTGGGGTGGAGCGTCACGGGTGGGTGCCCATCTGGTTCGCCTCCCCCTCCCAGATGCCGTACTCCCGCTCGGCCGGGGGCAGGCCGTAGAAGCAGACACTGTCGACCTGACCGCTGGTCTCCCCGGCCACCGACGTGCCGAAGTTGACGTAGCGGTAGCCCCGGTCGGACTTGTAGCCGTCGATTCCGGCCTCGGTGATCTTCATGCTGATCGACCGGTTCCAGCCCCGGACGTAGTCGATCATCTTGTAGGGGTTGCGCTCGCCGCCGCCGTCCGCGCCCCGCACCAGGTAGCTGGAGCTGTAGCAGTGGACCGTCACGACGTCCGGCTGGTACGGCCCGCCCAGCATGCCGCCGAGCCCGTCACCGGTGTCCCGGACGAAGGCGTCGAAGTACTGGCCGGAGGTGCCGAAGGTGAAGCCCGAGCCGTCGCCGTTCCACCGGCCGGCCGGCATGTTCACCGCCCAGAGCAGGTTGCCCCGGTCCTGGGCGGGCTTGTTGTCCCGGATCGTCGCCAGCCGGTTCCACCGGGCCAGCCAGGGGTTGTTCGGCTGGTGCCAGTCCGGCTCGTTGCCCACCTCCCAGACGAAGAGCGTGTTCGGGTGCGCGTCGATGTAGGGCAGCATCAGGTTGAGCTGGTGGCGGGCCAGGTTCGGGTCCGGGTCCTCCGACGACTGGATGATCATCTCGGTGAGTCCGGTGCCGCGCAGCTGTTCCAACTGGGTGTCGGTGAACCGCCGGTTCCACGGATCCCCCCAGAACATCGAGATCCGGGCGGTCTGCGGACGGATCCGACGGAGCAGGTCGACCTTGCGGCTGAAGTCGATGTTGTTGGTGGGGGTGCCGGGCGAGACGACCGCCCCCCACTTCATCGGGTAGGCGGCGGAGGCCGGCCCGGCACCGCCGAGCACGGAACCGACGGTCAGCGCGGCGGCGGACGCGCCGACCCCGCCGAGGAACCGCCGCCGGGACAGTTCGGGCTGCTCCGGTGCGGACGGGGTGACGGGGCGATCGGACATGGTGGGCCTCCCGGAAGACGTCGGACTCGGGCCACCACCATCGCGGTCGCCCGGCCCGAACACCTCTCAGCCGGCTCTCATCTCGCTCACGGTCACCGCCGCCGCAACGGCGTCGTCGGCTCCCGCCGGCCCGGACCGACCGGCAGCGCTGCCGGCGCGGGCCTCGCCCAGCAGGCTCAACGCCCGCTTCCACTCCCGGCCGTCGCCATGCTCGGATCCCAACGCCAGACAGGACACCAGCGCGGACCGGGCGGCCTCCCACCGGCCCAGGGCCAGGTACGCCTCACCCAGCCGGCGCAGGGCGATCAGCTCGCCGATGCGGTCACCGACCCGCCGGCTGCCGTCCACCGCGCGGGTCAGCTCGACCACCGCGCGCTCGTACTCGCCCCGGCGCAGGTACAGGTCGCCGAGATGGCCCCGGCAGATGGCCGCGCCGCGCCGGTAGCCGAGTTCCCGGCAGAGCGCCAGGGCCCGGCGCAGCAGCCGCAGCGCGTCGGCGTCCGCCCCGTGCCCGGCCAGGACCAGGGCCAGGCTGGTCGAGGCGTACGCCTCGCCGAAGCGGTCGTCGAGCTGCCGGAAGATCCCCAGCGCCTGCCGGAACGCCGCCTCCGCCGGACCGGGCCGCCCGGCCGTCCGGTGCGCCGCACCGAGACCGAACAGCACCTGGGCGCGGCCCCGGCGGTCACCCAGCTCGATGGTGATGGCCTCGGCCCGGCCGAGCGCCGTCATCGCCTCGGCGTCGCGGTGCCCCAACCGGTGGGCGGTGCCGGCGGCCCGCAGCACCAGCGCCTGCCCCCGCCGCTCACCGAGCCGGTCGAACCCGGCCAGCGCGGCGTCGAAGCAGGCCAGCGCGTCGTCGAGACGGTCCAGGTTCAGATGCAGCTCACCCAACGACCGCCGCAGCCAGGCGAGGCCGGTGTCGTTCCCGGCGGCGACGCAGGCGGCCAGCGCGGCGTCGGTCGTGCCACGCCAGTCGTCGAGGTGCTCGCGGAGCTCGAAGAGACGGCCCAGGGTGTTCGCCAGGTTCCACGCCGGCTCGTGCAGCCCGGCCGCCGCGGCCCGGCGGACCGTGCCGGCCAGCATCCCCCGGCAGGACTCGAACCAGGCCACCGGGTCGGCGAGCAGCGCGTCCCGCCCGGCGGTGGTCCACCGTGACCAGCGCGGCCCGGTGCCGGGTGTGCCGCGCCGGAAACCGCCACCGGTACGCCGGTACGCCTCGTCGGCCAGGGTGAGCCAGCCGCCGACGAACCGTCCCAGCGCGGCGTCGACCTCGTCGGCCGGGTCACCGGCGCTCAGCTCCCGGGCGTACGCCCGAATCAGGTCGTGCAGTCGGTACGCGTTCGGCTCGGCGTCGACCAGGCGCGCCTCGGCCAGCCGTTCCATCAGTTCCTGCGCCTGCGGCAGGGGCAGATCCAGCAGCGCCGCCGCGGTCCACTCGGGCACCCGGGGCAGGTCGAGCGCGCCCAGCAGCCGCAGCAGCCGCCGCTCGACCGGATCCAGCTCCTGGTGGCTCAGCGCGAGGCTGGAACGGACCGCGAGGTCACCGGTGCGCAGCACGTCGAGCCGGGCACGCTCGTCGGCGAGCTGGTCGGCGAGGCGGCCCGCCGGCCAGTGCGGGCGGGCGGCCAGGCGCGCGCCGGCGATCCGGATCGCCAGGGGCAGGTGGCCGCAGCGTTCGGCGACCCGTACGCAGTCGACGTGCTCCGCGGCCACCCGCTGGTCGCCGATGGCGTGCCGGAGCAGGTCGAGCGCCTGCTCTCCGCTGAACACCCCGACGTCGACGTGGTACGCCCCGGGCAGGGCGGTGAGTCGCCGCCGGGCGGTGACCAGCACCGCGCAGCCGGGCTCGGCGGGCAGCAACGGCCGGAGCTGGGTCTCACCGGCGGCGTTGTCGAGCACGATCAGCAGTCGGCGACCGGCGGTTCGCGCCCGGAACAGCGCCGCCCGGTCGTCCAGGCCGACCGGCACCGCCCGGGGCTCCTCGCCGAGTGACGCGAGGACCCGGCCCAGGGCGGCGGCCGGGTCCAGGGGTTCGCCCCCACCACCGCGCAGGTCCAGGAAGAGCTGCCCGTCCGGGAAGTGGGTCCGGGCCAGGTGCCCGACGCGTACGGCCAGGGTGGTCTTGCCGCTGCCGGCGACCCCGGAGACGACGACGATGGGCGGTGCGGCCGGCGGTCGCGCCACCCGGGCGTCCGGGTCGGACGGCGGGGTGCCCGTCGTGGCGAGTCGTCGGGCGAGCGCGGCGGCGAGGTCGTCCCGGCCGACGAAGTCGGCGACGTCCATCGGCAGCTGCGCCACCGGGGCGGCCACCGGTCGGGCCGGTGCCGGACCGGGGACGTGCAGGCCCGGATCGTCGTCCAGGATCCGCCGGTGCAGCCGCCGGAGGTTCTCGCCCGGCTCGAGGCCGAGTTCACCGACCATCGTCTGGCGTCCCTGCCGGTAGACCGCGAGCGCCTCGGCGCGTCGTCCGGCCCGGTGCAGTGCGAGCATCAGCCGTTCCCGTAGCTCCTCGCGCAGCGGCTCGTCGCGCACCATCCGGTGCAGCCTCGGGATGGACCCCACGTGCCGGCCGAGGGCGAGCGCGACGTCGACCCGGTCCCGTTCCACGGCGAGCCGCTGTTCGGTCAGCTCGGCCACGGCGGCGTGGAAGCCCACCGCACCCGGGTCGCCGGGGAACCGGACGTCGGCCAGGACCGGTCCGCGCCACAGGGCCAGCGCGTCGTCGTAGCGGTCGGACGCCTCGACCAACCGGCCCGCGCGGGCCAGTTCGGCGCTCTCGGCGGCGGTGGTGGCGAAGACGTCCGCGTCCAGTTCCCCGGGGTTGACGGAGAGCTGGTAGCCGCCGGGCCGGGTGGTGATCGCCTCGCCCAGCACCCCGCGCAGCCGCCAGACGAGGGTCTGCACCTGCCCGACCGCCGTGTCGGGCGGGTCGTCGTGCCAGAGGGCGGCGAGCAGCAGGTCGATCGGGGTGACCCGGTTGGCGTGGACGAGCAGCGCCGCGAGGACGGCGCGCTGCTTCGGGCTGCGCGGGGTGACCCGCCGTCCGGCCGCCGTGGCCTCGAGCGGTCCGAGAATCCCGTAGCTGGCCATCGGGGCAACACCGTACACCCGGTGATCGAGGTCGGTCTATGGTGTTCGGTGTCGCCCCCGGTCGGGGTGCGTCCGCGTCGCAGGTCCCGCCCGGGTTCGCCGGGCGGGACCTGCGGCCGGGTCGCTCAGCCGGTCTTGACGGCCTGGAGGGTGTACGTGAGGGGCAGGCGCTCCGGCCGTTCGGTGAGCCGCCACTCGCCGTCGTCGCCGAGCGTCATCCGTCCCGGCAGGGCCTCCCAGGGCGCGCTGTCGTGTTCGGTGAACATGGTGACCTGAAGGCCGGCGGCGATCACCGCGCTGACCAGCTCGCCGATGCCGTGGTTCCACTCGTGGCTCAGGTTCTGGGTGAAGACGGCGTCGGTGGCCACGTAGGTGCCACCCTCGTCCCAGACGATCGGCTCGACCGTCTCGAAGTACGGGTACTCCAGGGCGAGCACCCCGTCCGTGCGCCGGTCGTCGACGGCCCACAGCATCGGGTGTCCCTCCCGGATGAAGAGCCGCCCGCCCGGCTTGAGCAGCCGGGCGACCACCTCGGCCCAGCGGGTGACGCTGGGCAGCCAGCACAACGCGCCGACCCCGGTGAAGACCAGGTCGTAGCCGTTCGCGTCGAGCACGTCCGCCGCGTCGTAGACGTCGGCCTCGACGAAGTCGACGTCGGCGCCCGCGCGGTGGGCGAGCCGGCGGGCCTCGGCGAGCGCGGGACCGGAGAAGTCGAGCCCGGTCATGGTCGCCCCGCGCCGGGCCAGCGAGACGGTGTCGGTGCCGATGTGGCACTGGAGGTGCACGCCCCGCAGCCCGGTGACGTCGCCGAGGCGGGGCAGGTCGAACCGGACCACCGAACTGAGGAAGTCCGGGTCGGCGGCGAACCGGTCGAGCGCGTAGTCCGGAGAGGCGGCGTGGGCGGCGGCGCGCTCGTCCCAGTTGGCCCGGTTGACGCTGCGGTAGTCGAGCATGGCGTGGACGGTGACACACCCGGCCCCGCCGCGCCACCGACTTCCTCGCCGCGGAGCGGCTCCCGCGGCCATGCTCCCGGCGGGCGCGGCTCGACGGGTCCGCGGCGAGGGGGCGGCCAACGGTGCCGCCCTGGTGGCGGCGACACGCGGGGCGGCGACCGAGGAGCGCGGCCTGCCGGCCCGGGCGTTGCCGGTCGGGGCCGTGCAACCGACCCCACCCCTCAATATGGACAACCCTCAATGCGATCGGTACCGTCCCCTCATCCTGATCGAGTTTGTCACCGTCGAACTGATGGGGGTTCCTGTGTCCTGGAGAAACACCAGAGGTCCGGTCCGGGCGGCCATACTGTCCGCCGTCGTCCTCCTCACCGCCGCCCCGGCCGCCGCAGCGGCCCCGCCAGCGGCCACCCCCGCGTCCGGCGACGTCACCGCCGCGGTGACCGCCCGGCTCCTCGGCCAGTCGGCCGTCACCGCCGACCCGTTCCTGCGCACCGCCGGAGCGGACGACACCCGGGTCACCGTCACCCGGCGTGACGGCCGGAACTGGGCCTTCGGCACCGCCGTCGTCGTCGCCCCGCAGGTGGAGGACGCCTACCCGAAGGGCTCGGTCTTCGTCGCCCACCGGGACCGCTCCGGCTGGCAGGTCGCCTTCGACGGCGAGGCCGCCTTCGCCGAACTCGCCGAGGACGCCCCGGCCACCGTCGTGTCGGCCCGGGAGAAGGAGGTGTTCGCCGCGCCGGCACCGGCACCGATGTACGCCGGTGGCGACATGCGCACCGGCATGCGCCTGCCGTACGGCGTCGGCCAGACCTGGTCGTACACCGGCGGGCCGCACGGCTGGGGTGGCAGCGAGTCGCCGTGGAGCTCCATCGACCTGGCCGGCGGCGACCAGCGGGTGCTCGCCGCGCGCGGCGGCACCGCCTACACGATGTGCCGGGGCTGGATCCGGGTCATCCACGACCGGGGCTACTCCACCGACTACTACCACCTCTGGAACAGCATCAACGTCAACGGCGCGGGCGTCGGCGAGGGTGCCTACCTGGGTGACACCGGCACCGACGTCACCTGCGGCGGCTCGGCCTCCGGCCGGCACGTGCACTTCGGTCTGCGGCAGAACAGCGCGTACGTGCCGATCCACGACCACGCCCTCGGCAAGTGGGTGCTCATGCGCGGCAGCTCCACCTACCAGGGGTACGCCCTGCACGGCTCGGCGCGGGTCAACGTCGGTGGCGGGCTGTACAACTACGGCGTGCTCGGCTTCAACCAGGCCATCGTCGACGCCAACGGCGGCGGCGCGGTGAACAAGCGCACCGGCCCCGGCACCGGTTACGCGGTCGCCGGTTCCGTCGGCGACGGGGCGACGGTGACCGTCTCCTGCTCGGCCAACGGCACGTCGCACACCGGCCGCTGGGGCACCTCCGCGCTGTGGAACCGGCTCAGCGACGGCACCTGGGTCAGCGACGCCTTCGTGTGGAGCGGCCTGAACGGCCCGATCAACGGCTGGTGCTGACGCCACCGGCGGGCATGTCGGGTGGTCACGCGGCGTCACCGACCGGCCCCGCGTGACCACCGGCGGCCCGGGACGGCGGTGACTCCTGCCCGGCCGCCCGGTTTGAGGTGATCCGGCGTCCGCTGGCGGGCGGACATGAGCACCCCTACTCATCCGCCCGTCAGCGGCGTTCGGCAAGCTCGACGCATGACCGACCCCACGTCACCCCTCGACCGGCCCCGGGGGCGGGTGGGCATCACCGCGGTCGGTGCCAGCCTGCCGGACCAGGTCGTGCCCACCGCCGAACTCCAGCGCCGGATCGCCGGGGCGAGCGGCCTGCCCCTGCCGGCCGGGCTGCTGTCCCGGATGACCGGGATCGGATCCCGCCGGATCGCCGCCGACGACGAGTACGCCTCCACGCTCGCCGTCCGCGCCGCCCGGCAGGCACTCGCCGCCGCCGGCCGGGAGCCGGAGGAGGTGGACCTGCTGCTGTTCGCCTCCGCCAGCCGGGACATGGTCGAACCGGCCACCGCCCACATCGTGCAGGCCGAACTGGGCGGCCACGCCCACGCCCTGGACGTCACCAACGCCTGCAACAGCTTCCTCAACGGCATCGACCTGGCGCGCTCCAGCATCCTCGCCGGCCGTGCCCGCCGGGCCCTGGTGGTGACCGGGGAGACGCCGACCCGGGCGATGCGGACCCGGATCACCGACCTCGACGAGGCCCGCCGCGCCTTCGCCGGCTACACCTTCGGCGACGCGGGCGCCGCCGTGCTGGTGGAGCCGGTGGACCGGGGCGGGATCCTCGACGTCGACACCGAGACCTGGTCCGAGCACTGGACGGTGGGCGGCATCCCCGGCGGCGGCTCCCGGCACCCGCGTGGTGACGAGCACACCTACTTCACCGGCGACGGGCGGACCCTGCGGGACGTCTTCGAGAAGATCGGCCCGGACATCCTGCACCGGGTCCGGCACCGCACCGGCCTCGACTGGGCCGACTACGCCCGGGTGCTGGTCCACCAGGTGACCCTGCCCTACCTCGACCGGTTCGTCGAGGTGACCGGCGTGCCGAAGGACAAGCTGGAGGTCACCGTCGCCGAGCTGGGCAACCTGGCCAGCGCCACGCTCGGTGTCCAACTGGCCCGGGTCGAGGCCGGACTGCGCCCGGGGGAGCGGGTGCTGTTCATCGGCCTCGGCGGCGGGGTCAGCCTGATGACCATGGTGTGGGAGAAGTCGTGACCGCGCTCTGGGTGGTGGTGCCCGCCTACGACGAGGTCACCCGGATCGGTGCCACCCTGGACGCGCTGGCCGGGCAGACCGACCGGGACTTCACCCTGCTCGTGGTGGACAACGCCTCCACCGACGGCACCGCCGACGTGGTCCGCCGGTTCGCGGCCCGGTCCCCGGTGTCGACTCTGCTCGTCGAGGAGCGGCAGAAGGGTGTCGGCGCGGCCGTGGACACCGGCTTCCGGCACGCCATCGCCCACGGGGCCACCCTGCTCGCCCGGACCGACGCCGACTGCCTTCCGCACCCGGGCTGGGTGGCCGCCGCCCGGCGGACCCTGACCGGCGGCGCGGACATGGTCTGCGGTCGGATCGAGGCCCGCCGCGACGAGCACGGCCCGCTCGGCCGGGCCGGGTTCCGTTGCGTGGTCGCCGTCGCCGCCACCTTCGGACGGTTGCGGCCCGCCCACCGGGGCTCCGCCTACCGGGCCCCGTACCGGATGCACGCCGGCAACAACATGGCCATCACGGCGACGACCTACCTCGCCGCCGGCGGGATGCCCCGCCGGCCGTCCCCGACCGACCGGGAGTTCCTCAACCGGGTGCGCCGGGTCACCGACGCCATCGTCCACGACCGGACGATGGTGGTGGAGAACTCCACCCGGCGGCTGCGTGCGTACGGGCTGCTCCGGAGCGCGGCCTGGTATCTGGACCGGGGCAGCGGCCGGCTCTCCCCGGACCCCCGCTGACCCCCGTCACCCCTGCCCACCGGGAGAACCCGTGCTCGACGAACTGGCCGCCGCGCTCCGCCACCACCCGGACCGGCCGGCGGTGCTCACCGCCGGGGCGTCCGGCCGGCCCCGCGTCCACGTCACCCGGGGCGACCTGGCCGACCTCGCCGACGGGTACGCCGCCGCGCTGCACCACCACGGGTTGACCGTCGGGGACACCCTCGGGGTGGCGGTCCGCCCCGGCCCCCGGTCGCTGGCGGTCCTGCTCGCCGCGCACCGGCTCGGACTGCGGGTGGCGGTGCTCGATCCCACCGCCGGGCCGGAGGTGCTCACCGCGCGGCTGGCCCTGGCCCGTCCCGCCCTGGTGGTCGCCGACGCCGCCGCCCAGGCGGTCGCCGGCTGGGCCCGACCGCTGGCCGACCGCGCCCGGCTGGCACTGCCCCGGCTGACCGACTTCGGCCCGGTCCGCACGGTCGGTCGGCGGCTGCCCGGCTGCGCCCCGTCGCTGCGCCCCCGCCCGGGGCCGGCTCCCGAGCGCGGGGGCGACGACGGTGACGCGGTGGTCATCTTCACCTCCGGCACGACCAGCCGTCCCCGGGCTGTGGTGCACCGCCGTTCCGGTCTGGACGCCGGCATGCGTGCCGTCGCCGACCTGGTCGCGCCCCGGCCGGAGCAGCCGGTGCTCGGCGGCACCTTCTTCGTCCTGGTGCCCGCCCTGGCCGGCGGCGCTCCGGTCGCCCTGCCGGCCCGGTCACCCCGGCGGCTCGCCCGCCAGTTGGCCCGGCTGCGTCCGCAGGCCAGCTACCTCACCCCGCCGCAGTTGCGGGCCCTGCTGGCCCAGGGACCCCGGCTCACCGGCCGGTTCTACAGCGGCTCCGCGCCGGTGAGCGCCACCCTGCTCGACCGGGTCCGGCGGGCCGGCGCGGACCAGGCCTGGGGGGTGTACGCGCTGACCGAGCTCTTCCCGGCCGCCGCGGTCGAGGCGGGCGAGAAGGCCGCCTTCACCGGTGCCGGCGACCTCGTCGGGGCACCGCTGCCGGGCGTACGGACCCGGATCGGAACGGACGGACGGCTGCTGCTCGCCGGTCCGGGGCAGGCACACCGGTACCTCGGCGAGCCGCCGGCCGACTGGGTGGACACCGGCGACGTCGCCCGGCTGGACGGGGAGCGGATCGTCCTGGCCGGCCGGAGCAAGGACATGATCCTGCGCCGCGCGGTCAACATCTACCCCGGGCTGTACGAGCCGGCGCTGCACGTGCCCGGGGTCGACCTGGCGGTGCTGGTCGGCGTACCGGCCGGGGACGGTGACGAACGACTGGTGGCCGTGGTCGAACCGGAGCCGGGCGTCGACCCGGACCGGCTGCGCCGCCTGCTCGACCCGGTGCTGGCCCGGATGGGCGCGGCCCGCCCCGACACCCTGGTCGTCGCGCCGGTGCCGACCTCCGGCCGGTCCCGCAAACCGGACCGGGTCGCCGCCGCCGCGTTGGCCGCCGCGCGTCTGGCCGGACCCGTCCCGACCGGACGGTACCGTCGTGGCTGACCGGCGCCACCGCACGCCGGGCCGGGGACGTCGCCGGGACCGCCGCGTCTACCTGCGCCGCTACCCGGTGCTGTTCACCCTGCTCGCCGCGACCCGCCGCTGGCCGGCGTCGCGGCTCGGGCGGACCGTGCTGGTGCACGACCCGGACGGCTACGTCGAGGCGTTGACCCGGGTTCCGCTGGACCGGCTCGCCACCGGCACCGTCGGCGGGACCGCCCGCCGGCTCGGCACCGACGGTCTCCTCTTCGACCAGGAGGGCCTCGGGCACCGGCAGACCCGCCGCTCGCTCGCCGACCGGCTCGGTCCGGCCGGTGTCGCCGAGCTGCGTCCGGTCTGGACGGCGGTGCTGCGGCAGCGCCTGGCCCCGCTGCGCGACGGCGCGGCGGTGGACCTGGTGCCGGTGGTGGCCGAGCTGGCCGGGGCGACCACGGCGGCGCTGCTCGGGGTGGACGCCGATCCGGTCGCCCTGGCCGACGCCGCCCGGCACGCCGCCGCCACGGCCGCCGCCGAGCAGCTACCCGGCCCACGCCGGCCCGGACGCGCCCGCGTCGCCCACCGCGCCGTCACCGACCTGGCCGACCTGCTCGGCCTGCCCCCGCAGCGGGCCGCGCTGGCCGGCATGCTGGCCGTCGCGGCGGTCAACACCACCGTGGCCGGCATCCCCCGGGCGGTGGCCTGGTGCGCCGACGACCGGCTGTGGGACGCCGCCGGGGACGCCGCCACCCGCGACACCCTCGTCGACGAGCTGTTGCGGGTCACCGCGCCGAGTCCGCTGCTGCCCCGGGTGGCCGCCGGTGCCGGCACGGTGGCCGGGTGTCCGGTCCGACCCGGCGACCGGCTGCTGCTGGTCGCCCGGCACGCAGCCGGGGCACACCGGTCCGGGCCGGACGCTGCCGCGCCCGCGCCGACGCGGACCGCGCGGCTGGTCTTCGGTGCGGGGGCGCACTCCTGCCCCGGTGCCCGGCTGGCCCGGGCACAGCTCGCCGACGTGCTCGCCGCCCTGGCGCCGTACCGGCCGGTGGTGGTGGAGGCCCGCGCCGACGGGCGGGCGGCGTTGCCCGGCTGG
Organism: Micromonospora sagamiensis; assembly: GCF_014680085.1. Classification (NCBI taxonomy): domain Bacteria; kingdom Bacillati; phylum Actinomycetota; class Actinomycetes; order Micromonosporales; family Micromonosporaceae; genus Micromonospora; species Micromonospora sagamiensis. Next base: position 6,151,759 of record NZ_AP023438.1, read on the forward strand.
GCCCGTCTGGTGGTCAGGGCAGGCCGGTGAGCCTCTCCGGCATGCGGGTGGCGGTCACCGGGGCGAGTGGATTCTGCGGCTCCGCGGTGGCCCGGGCCGCCGAGGCGGCCGGAGCCCGGGTGCGGTGCCTCGGCCGGCGTCCGGGGCCGGTGGGCCGGCACGTGCCGTGGGACGCCGCCCACGAGACCCCCGACCTGGCCGGGGTCGACCTGGTGGTGCACCTCGCCGCGGCGGTGGGCGATCCGGTGCCGGGCCGGGCGGCCGAGCGCGGATACCGGGCGGTCAACGTGGACGGCACCGCCCGGCTGATCGACGCCGCCGGTGACCGCCCGCTGGTCTGGGTGAGCAGCGCCAGCGTGTACCGGCCCGGTCCAGCGGGGCCGGTCCGCGAGGACCATCCGGTCGACGGGCAGCTCACCGCGTACGGGCGCACCAAGGCCGCCGGGGAACGGCTCGCCCTGGCGGCCGGGGCGGTGGTGCTGCGTCCCCGGGCGGTCTACGGGCCGGGCGACCCGCACCTGCTGCCCCGGCTCCTCGCCGCCCGTCGCGGGCGGTGGCTGCCGGTGCCCGGCCCGGACGTGTTGCTGAGTCTCACCGCCGTGGAGAACCTCGCGGACGCCTGCCTGGCCGCGTCCGCCTGGCCGGCGGGGGCGTACAACGTCGCCGACGACCGGCCGTACTCGCGCGACGCGGTCCTGCGCGGGGTGCTCGCCGCGATCGGCAGCCCGGCGCGGTTGGCGCACCTGCCGGCGTCCGTGGCGACCGCCACCGCGTCCGTGGCGACCGGCGTGGCCCGGTTGACCCGTCGCCCGCCGGTACTGACCCGGTACGCCGTCGACCAGCTGGCCCGGGGCGTGGTCCTCGACATCGGGCGGGCCCGCGCCCGGGGGTACCGGCCCCGCCGGTCCTTCGACGACTACCTGGCCCGGCTCGGGCGGTGACGACGCGCCCCGCCGAGGGTGGGGCGCGGAAGAAAGTTCGACTTCTTTGGGAGCGCTCCGACAGGCGGCCCGCCGATGTTACCGACGGGTTCCGCTGCAACCGTGTTGACCTGCGCAGATGTCCTCAATCGCCACTAAACATCTGACAGGCCACTGTCGACGCCGAAGCCACGAACAGCCGCTAGTCCGGACAACCGCCACTCTTGCGACGGATGTCAGACGTGTGAATACTTCGACGCACCCCGATCGGCTGAGCTCCACCAGCCGAAAGGTCGTCCGGGGCTGCCTGTTCGGGTGGCCCACCCTCGTTCATGGAGGTAACTACATGCGAGTCTCCGGGTCCCCGATGCGCCACGTCACCGCCACCGCGGTGGCTGGCGTGCTGGTCATCGGCTCCCTGACCAGCGCACCCGCCCAGGCCGCACCCGCGACAGCCGCCTCCCCCGACCAGGCCACCGCGCTCGCCGCCGCACTCGGCGACCGGTCGGCCGGGGTGTACGCCGACGCCGGCGGCGCGATGGTCGTCACCGTGACCGACGACGCCGCCGCCCGGAAGGTCCGCGCGGCCGGCGCGACCCCCAAGCTGGTCACCCGGGGCGCCGACGAACTGAAGCGGGCCACCACCGAACTGGACCGCTCGGCGCGGATCCCCGGCACCGCGTGGTGGACCGACCCGGCGACCAACCAGGTGGTCGTCTCCGTCGACAGCACGGTCACCGGCGCGAAGCTCAAGCGCGTCGAGGCGGTCGCCGAACGGCTCGGTGGCACGGTCCGCGTCGAGCGCGAGTCCGGGGTGTTGAGCACCCGGGCCGCCGGTGGTGAGGCCATCTACGCCGAGGGCGGCGGACGCTGCTCGCTCGGCTTCAATGTCCGCAGTGGTGACACCCACTACTTCCTCACCGCCGGGCACTGCACCGACATCACCGGCACCTGGTACGCCGACTCCGGGCAGAGCGCCCTGCTCGGTACCGGTGGGACCGGCAGCTTCCCCGGCGACGACTACGGCATCGTGCGGCACAGCGACGCGTCCGCCGCCGACGGCAGCGTCTACCTCTACGACGGCAGCACCCGGGACGTCACCGGCGCTGCGGACGCCTACGTCGGGCAGTCCGTGGAGCGTTCCGGCAGCACCACCGGCCTGCACAACGGAACGGTCGAGGCGGTCAACGCCACGGTGAACTACGCCGAGGGCTCGGTCTCCGGCCTGATCCGCACCACCGTCTGCGCCGAGCCGGGGGACAGCGGCGGCGCGCTGGTCAGCGGCTCCACGGCGCTCGGCCTGACCTCGGGTGGCAGCGGGAACTGCTCCTCCGGCGGCACCACCTACTTCCAGCCGGTCACCGAGGCGCTCAGCGTCTACGGCGTCGAGATCATCTGATCGACATTCCCCCCCCGCAGCGGTGGCCGCCACATCAGTGGCGGCCACCGCTGCGGGGAGTGGGACGACGCGGACCAGCTCTCCGGCGGGAACCGGTCGCCGGCCATCGCGGCGTCGTCCCGGACGGCGGGCATCGTGACACACGACCGCCGCGCCCGTGGGTAGACTCCGCGTCGCGACAGGACGACGGTGCGTCGGTGTCACGGGGCATGCCGTGCCGGCGAGGGAATGGGGTGGCCACCAGGTGAGCAATCTGCCGGCGGTCGCGGCCGACGTCGCCTCCACCGCCATGACGATGCTCACCGCTGACGGCCGCTGCCTCTGGTCCAACCCGGCCGCCCGCCGTCTGGGGGTACGGGTCCACGACCTGCCGCTGGCCGAGGTCGGGGCGGACGGCCCACCGGTCGAGGTGCCCTGGCCGCAGCCGGACGGGGCCACCCGCTGGCTGGAGGTGCGCTGCCACCGCGTCGACCACGACGGACAGCCCGTGAGCCTCTACGAGTTGCGCGACGTCAGCGCCGAACGCCGGGAGCGCGAGGTGGGCCGCAACTACCGGTGGCGCCTGGCCCACATCGAGCAGCTCGCCAAGGTGGGCACCTGGGAGTGGGACATCGCCTCCGACTCGGTCGTCTGGTCCGACGTGCTGCTGCAGATGTTCGGCTACCCGCCCGGCACCGAACTGGACTACCCGTCGTACCGGCAGTTGCTGCACCCCGAGGACGTCGGTCTGATCGAGCAGACCCTGGCGACGGCGCTGCGCGACGGCGGACCCTTCTCCTACACCCACCGCATGTACCTCGCCGACCACACCACCCTGCGCGTCTTCGAGTGCTACGGCGAGGTCTTCCCCGACGCCTCCGGGGCCCCGCTCCGCGTCCTCGGCACCGCCCACGACATCACCGACATGCGACGGGTCCAGGACGAGCTGACCCGCCTGGCCGAGCGCGACCCGTTGACCGACCTGCCCAACCGGCGGGCGCTGCTGGCCCGCCTCGACAATCTGCTCGCCCAGGGCGGCGGCCCGCCGGGCGCCCTGCTGCTGATCGACATCGACAACTTCAAGGACATCAACGACGTCCACGGGCACGGTGTCGGCGACGACGTGCTGCGGGTGCTCGCCCGGCTGCTCGTGCGGCACCTGCCCGCCGGCACGGTGCTGGGCCGCCTGGGCGGCGACGAGTTCGCCGTCGTCCTGCCCGACACGGCGGCCGGTGACGCCCTCACCGTCGCCGAGACCCTCTGCGACGTCGCCGCGCGGACGCCCGTACCGCTGGCCGGGGCGGGGCTGCGGGTCACCCTCAGCGTCGGGGCCGCCTCGCTGGAGCCCGGTGACACCCGGGACGCGGCGCTCGCCCACGCCGACCTCGCGCTGTACGAGGCGAAGAACGCCGGGCGCAACCGGGCCCGGCTCTACCTGCCCGAGCACTACCGGCACGCGGTGCAGCGGGTCAACGTGGTGACGCGGGTGCGCAGCGCCCTCGACCAGCAGCGGATGCAGCTCGACGCCCAGCCGATCATCGACCTGCTCACCGGCGAGGTGGTCAGCCACGAACTGCTCATCCGGCTCCGCGACGGACGGCAGCCACCGCTGACCCCCGGCGACTTCCTGCCCACCGTGGAACGCGACGACCTCATCGGTGACCTCGACCGGTGGGTGGTCACCACGGCCACCTCGGCGTTGGCCGACCCCGCCGTCTCGGCCGCCGGCATGCGCTTCGACGTGAACATCTCCGCCCGGTCGATGGAGTCGCCCGGGTTCGGCGACTGGGTGGTGGAGCGGCTGCGCGCGGTCGGTGTCGACGCCGACCGCCTGGGCCTGGAGGTGACCGAGACCGCCGCGATCACCAACGTGGCAGCGGTCCGCAACCTCGCCGGCACCCTGCGCGACGCCGGCTGCCGGCTGAGCCTGGACGACTTCGGGGCCGGGTTCGGTTCCTTCGCGTACCTCAAGCACCTGCCGTTCAGCACCGTGAAGATCGCCGGTGACTTCGTCCGCCACGCCGACCGGGGCGGTGCCGACCCGGTGCTCATCGACGCCGTGGTGCGGGCCGCGCACGGGCTGGGCATGCGGACGGTGGCCGAGTCGGTGGAGCACGCCGGACTGGTGCCCGCGCTGCGCCAGCTCGGGGTCGACTCCGGGCAGGGCTTCCACCTGGGCCGTCCGGTCCCGCTGGACCTCCTGCTCGACCGGGTCCGTGACGAGCGGCATACCCCCACGACCGTGGACGTCGTGGTACGACATCCCGACCACTGACCACACCGTCTGATCGGGAGTCCCAGGTGAGCACATCCACCACCCCGGCGGTACCGGACCGTGTCGAACTCGTCACCACCGACGTCGACGCCGTCCGTCCCTTCTACACCGACCTGCTCGGTTGGACGTACGCCGACGCCACCGGCGGAGCCACCGCGCTCGCCGACGGCCTACCCGCCGCCGAACTGCGCGCCGGCCCCGCGCCGGCGCGCTGGTGGACCGTCTTCGCCGCCGACGACCCCGCAACGGTCCGGGCTGCGGCGACCAGCGCCGGAGCCCGCCTGCACGGCGACGACGTGCACGACCCCCTCGGTGGCTGCTTCCGGCTGGGCTCCGGTGCGACCGCCGTGGCCCCCGGGCCGGGCCGACCCTGCTGGTACGAGTACATGACGGTCGCCCCCGGCGACGCCGACCGGTTCCACGCCGACGGTCTGGGGCTGCGCGCCACCGTACCGCCCGGCGCGCCCGACGACTCGTACGTGCTGCTCACCGGCGACGGCCGTCCGGTCGCCGGTCGGCTGGCGTTGCCCGCGCCGCTGGCCACCGTGCTGCCCACCGGCTGGATGGTCTACTTCGCGGTGTCCGATCCGGACGCCGTCGCCGAACGGGCGCCCCGACTCGGCGGGCGACTCCTGGTGCCACCCCGCGACGTCCCGACCGGGCGGGTCGCCACGCTCGCCGACCCGGGCGGCGCGGTGTTCACCGTCCTCCGCCCGGCTGCGCCGGAACTCCGGTGACCGGGAGGAGAGACCGGTGACGGAGGCAGGGGAAACGATCCAGGGAGGGCGGGACAGGATGAGGGTGATCGCCGAGGCCGGTCGGCACCACGTCGACGCCGGTGCCACGTACGTGGAGCACCTGCGGGTGCCCCACCTCAGTCTCGGCACGTACGCGATCCCCGCCGGCGCGGCGGACCCGCAGCGCCCGCACACCGAGGACGAGATCTACGTCGTGGTGCGGGGACGCGGCCGGCTCCGTACACCGGACGAGGCGGTCGACGTCGGCCCCGGCAGCGTGGTGTTCGTCCCGGCGGGGGAGGAGCACCGGTTCGAGGAGGTCACCGAGGACCTCACCGTCCTCGTGGTCTTCGGACCGGCCGAGGGGACGGCGGAAGCCCGGTGACCCCGGGCGGCTCCCGTTCGTCGCCGATCCGGTGATCCGGGCGGTCGGGGTGCGCCGCGCCGTCGGTTGACTCCGGCGCGGCCGGCCGGCACGCTCTGCTTCCATGCGTAGCTGGCAGGGCGACGGCATCTGGTACGGGGCGGACTACAACCCCGAACAGTGGCCGGAACACACCTGGGCCGAGGACGTCGAGCTGATGCGCCGGGCCGGGGTCAACCTGGTCTCGGTCGGCATCTTCTCCTGGGCGTTGCTGGAGCCGTCCCCCGGCCGGTACGAGTTCGGCTGGCTCGACCGGGCCCTCGACGTGCTGCACGACGGGGGGATCCGCGTCGACCTGGCCACCGCCACGGCCAGTCCACCGCCCTGGCTGGCCCGCCAGCACCCGGAGACCCTGCCCCGCCGCGCCGACGGGACGCTCCTCTGGCCGGGCGGCCGGCAGGCGTACTGCCCCAGCTCGCCGGTGTTCCGCCAGCGGTCCCTCGCCCTGGTGGAGGCGGTCGCCACCCGGTACGCCCACCACCCGGCGGTGGTCATGTGGCACGTCTCCAACGAACTGGGCTGCCACAACGCGCACTGCCACTGCGACGTCAGCGCCGAGGCGTTCCGCTGCTGGCTGCGCCGGCGGTACGGCGACCTGAGCGCGCTCAACGAGGCATGGGGTACCGCCTTCTGGAGCCAGCGCTACCACGACTGGGCCGAGGTCAACCCGCCCCGGACCGCCCCCACCTTCACCAACCCCACCCAGCAGCTGGACTTCCTGCGGTTCTCCTCCGACGAGCAGCGCGCCCAGCTGCGCGCCGAGCGGGACGTGTTGCGGCGGCTGGTCGACCAGCCCGTCACCACCAACTTCATGATCGGTGGCGAGGTGAAGGCCCTCGACTACCACTCCTGGGCCGCCGACGTGGACGTGGTGGCCAACGACCACTACCTCACCGCCGCCGACCCGCAGGCGCACGTCGGCCTGGCGTTCGCCGCCGACCACACCCGGGGCGTCGCCGGCGGCCAGCCGTGGCTGTTGATGGAGCACTCGACCAGCGCGGTGAACTGGCAGCCGCGCAACGTGGCCAAGCTGCCCGGTCAGCTCCGCCGCAACAGCCTCGCCCACGTCGCCCGGGGCGCGGACGGGGTGCTCTTCTTCCAGTGGCGGGCCTCGCGGTCCGGTGCGGAGAAGTACCACTCCGCCCTGGTCCCGCACGCCGGCCCGGAGACCAAGGTGTTCCGCGAGGCGTGCCGGCTCGGCGCCGACCTGCGGGCGATCGCCGAGGTGCGGGGCAGCCGGGTCGACGCCGGGGTGGCGGTGCTGTTCGACTGGGAGGCGTGGTGGGGTACGGAGCTGGACGCCCACCCCAGCGTCGACGTCACCTACCTCGACCGGGTCACCGCCCTGTACGCCGCCCTCTGGCGGGCCGGGGTCACCGCCGACGTGGTGCACCCGTCGGCCGACCTGTCCCGGTACCGACTGGTTCTGGTGCCCACCCTCTACCTGGTCCGGGACGCCGACGCCGAGGCCCTGCACCGGTACGCGGCGGGCGGCGGCACCGTGCTGGTCACCTACTTCAGTGGCATCGTCGACGAGCACGACCACGTGCGGCTCGGTGGCTACCCCGGCGCGTTCCGGGAGCTGCTGGGCATCCGTACCGAGGAGTTCTTCCCACTGCGGGCGGGGGAGCGGGTACGCCTCGACGACGGCGCCACCGCCGACGTGTGGACCGAGTGGGTGCATCCGACCGGGGCGCAGGTGGTCGCGGCGTACGTGGACGGTCCGCTGCCCGGGGTGCCCGCGCTGACCCGGCACACCGTCGGCACCGGTGCCGCCTGGTACGTCGGTACCCGCCTGGACGACATGGCCACCGACCGCCTGGTGGCCCGCCTGCTCGCCGACGCGGACGTCCGGCCGCCGGTACCGGCCCCGACCGGGGTGGAGGTGGTCCGGCGGCGTGCCGCCACCCGGAGCTGGCTGTTCGTCGTCAACCACACCGACCTCGAGGCCCGGCTTCCCGTCACCGGCACCGAGCTGCTCGGCGGGACCCGCTGCGCCGGTGAGCTGGTGGTGCCGGCCGGTGAGGTGGCGGTGGTCCGGGAGGACCCGCCCGGGGGTGGCGCGACGGACGGCCGGGCCGGGGGAGGGGTCAGCGGGTGAGTCGGAGGTGTCGGCTGATCATGGCGTTGGTCTGCACCGGCACCTCGAGCTGCACGAAGTGCCCGGAGCCGACGGTCTGCCCGATGTCGGCCCGGGGGGCCAGGTCGGCCAGTCGGGCGTAGTCGGCGAACGGGGCGTTGCTGCCGACGAGGAGCAGCGGCCGGTCCCAGCGGGTCAGCGCCGCGACGTCGCCCTCCGCCCGCAGGTACGCGGCCAGTCCGGCGATGGGTTCGTAGGCGACCTCGGTGTCGGGCCGGGCCATCCCGGCGACCACCCGTTCGACCAGCCGGGGATCCGACCGGGGCAGGAAGTACGACCGGACGATCGACTCCCGGACCTCCCCGGAGGTGTCGTGGCGCAGTGTGCGGGCGACCTGCTCGACCCCGTCGACGGCGCCGGGCGGGCCGGCCACGGCCGAGTCGAGCAGGACCAGGCCGGTGAAGCGGTCCCGGTCCCCGGCGGCGGCGGTCAGCGACCAGACCCCACCGAGGCTGTGTCCGACCACCACGACGTCGCGCAGGTCGAGGTCGGCGGCGAAGGCCCGGAGTCGTGCGGCCAGCTGCTCCACGCCGTACCCGTCGGGGGGCGGCGGGCTCTCGCCGTGTCCCGGCATGTCGACGGCGATCACCCGCGCGCGCCGGCCGGCGAGGTACCGGGCGACCGGCTCCATGAACTCGTGGTTGCCGCACCAGCCGTGGACGAGCAGGAAGGTGTCGCCGCGGCCGTGCCCGTAGGTCCGGTAGCGCATTCCCGCGGCGGTGTGCCGGTCCGACATGGGCCCTCCCCGGGTCGTCGCCAGCGCCCGACGCGTCCACCGGGCCGGGCGCGGCGGCCGGCGTCCTCGTTCCACTGAAGCGCGCTCGCTCCGGCGCACCGTAGATTACGCTCGCTGATGTGCCGATACTCCCTTTTTGCGATGTATAGCGGAAGGGGAGTGGCGCGTGTCGACAGGATCCCCGGCGATCGACCGGATCGACCGGTTCTTCGCCGGTCTGCCGGAGTCCGCCCCGGGGCGGCTGCCCGCTCCGCCCGCCGGGGTCATCCGGTTCGACTTCGTCGGTGAAGACGGTGCGGCCACGACCTGGTTCGTGCACCTGGGGGTGGGGCGGGTAAGGGTCGTCCGTACCGGCGACCACGCGGACTGCGTGGTGGAGATGCGGCCCGAGATGTTCGTCCGCCTGCTCAACGGCACGGACCACGGGGTGGCCATGCTGCTGCGCGGTGTCCTGTCGGTCGAGGGCGACCTGTCGCTGTTCCTGGTCTTCCGGCGGCTCCTGCCGTTCCGCCAGGCCGACAGCGGCAACGCCGAGCCGCAGCGGGGGACACCGGACGGCACCACCGTGGCCGGTGGTGGGCTGCCCGAGTCCACCAGCGTCTTCTACGGCAGCCTGTTCATGATCAGTGACCGGTACGGGGACGTGGACCCGAGCCCCGGCACCCCGCTCGGCCTCTTCTTCTTCGACACCCGGTTCCTGTCGACCTGGCGGTTGACGGTCGACGGGGAACGACTCTCCGCGCTCTCCCTCGACGAGATCAACTCGTTCGAGACGAAGTTCGCGCTGGTGCCCGGCGAGCCGACGCACTACGTCAACGCGACCACGTCGATCCTGCGGCACCGCTGGGTCGGCCAGGACTTCGAGGAGGAGATCACCCTCATCAACTACGCGCCGGAGCCGTTGCGGTACACCGTCCGGCTCGACGTCGGCGCGGACTTCGCCGAGGTGCAGGAGATCCGGGACAGCCTCCGCCGGGACCGTCCGGTGTCCGTCACCATCGACCGGGACTCGCTACGGCTGCACTACGTGCGGCAGATGCTGCACCGGGAGACGGTGATCTGCGCCAGCCAGCCGGCTGTCCTGGACGAGCACGGCCTGACCTTCACGATCACCGTCGCGCCGCACGGCACCTGGTCCACCCGACTGCGCGTCCTGACGCTCGTGAGGGACCTGCACCGCCGTGACCTGCGGGAGCGGCTGACGAGCGCGACCGGCCACTCGCGGGCCGAGGAGGCCCGTGACCTCGACGAGGTCATCGCCGCCGCGCCCCGGCTGCGCGCCAACCACCAGCCCCTCGTCGAGGCCTACCGGCGGAGCGTCCGTGACCTCGCCGCCCTGTACTACCAGGGGCTCAACTTCCGGGACCGGCTGCCCGCGACCGGCCTGCCCTGGTCGATGGCCCTGCTGGGCCGGGAGAGCCTGATCAGCGCCTTCCAGGTGCTGCCCTTCCTGCCGCACCGGGCGATCACCACCCTGCGCATCCTGGCGCTGAGCCAGGGAGTGCGGCACGACCCCTTCCGCGGCGAGCAGCCCGGCAAGATCCTCCAGGAGAGCCGGTACGGGGAGTCCGCCGCCTTCAACGACGCCCCCGACGCCGCGGCCTTCACCGCCGCCGACACCACCCCGCTCTTCGTGATCCTGCTCGACGAGTACGAACGCTGGACCGGCGACGTGGAGCTGGTCCGCAGGTACGAGTTCCAGGCCCGCGCGGCCATCTCCTGGCTGGACCGGCACGCCGACCCGGCCGGCGGGGGCTACGTCTGGTCCGCGCTCCGGCGGACCCGGGTCGGGGAGGCCAACGAGAGCTGGCGCAGCTCCGTCCAGGGCATCTGCTTCCGGGACGGCCGGCCCGCCACCTTCCCCCAGGCGATCTGCGAGTTCCAGGGGTACGCCTACGACGCCAAGCGGCGGGCGGCCCGGCTGGCCCGCGAGGTCTGGGGCGACCCGCACTGGGCCGACCGGCTGGACCGGGAAGCCGCCGAGCTGCGGGAACGGTTCGACCGGGACTTCTGGATCCCCGACCGTGGGTACTACGCGCTCGCTCTCCAGGCCGACGGCACGCAGGTCGACGCGCTCGCGTCGAACATCGGGCACCTGCTGTTCAGCGGCATCGTCCCGCCGGAGCGGGCCGGACAGGTGGTACGGCACCTGCTCGGTCCCGCGCTCTACTCGGGTTGGGGGGTGCGCACCCTGGCCACCACCGAGACGGAGTTCAACCCCCTCGGCTACCACACCGGCTCGGTGTGGCCGGCGGACAACTCGTTGATCGCCTGGGGCCTGCGCCGCTACGGTTTCAAGCAGGAGGCCGCCCGTATCGCCCGCGACCTGCTGGAGGCGGCCCGGTACTTCGACGGCCGGCTGCCCGCGCTCTTCGCCGGTTACGACCGCGCCCGCACCCGGGTCCCGGTGCCGCACCGGTTCGTCGACAGCCCGTACGCCCCCTCGGCCGGGGCGACGCTGCTGCTGCTGCGGGTGCTGCTCGGCCTGGAACCCTACGAGCACCACCTCGCCGTCGACGCCGCCGTGCCCGAGGACCTCGGCCAGATCGAGCTGCTGGACGTCCGGGGCCGCTGGGGTTTCGCCGACGCGCTCGGCCGGGGCCGCCCGTTCGACCACCGGACGTCCTGACCGGGCCGGTCGGCGACCGGCGCGCGCCGCGGCGGGGCCGTCGCCGCCACCGCCGCCGACGTCCGGTGTGTACCCCGTCAGCACCCGGACGCCCTGCTGTCGCACGTAGACTCGACCGCGTGTCAAGAGGCCGGATCCGGGACACCGCCGCTCTGTGGCGGCCCGCGGTGGAGGGTGTGGAGGTCCTCCACGCACACTTCCGGGTGCACGAGTACACGCGGCACGCCCACGAGTCGACGACGGTGGCCCTCGTGGACAGCGGCGCCGCCTCCTTCGTCTACCGGGGCGAACACGTCGTCGCGCCGGCCGGCAGCACCTTCGTCATCAACGCGGGTGCGGTGCACACCGGCCGCGCCCTCACCGACCAGGGCTACCGCTACCGGGTCCTCTACCTGGACCAGGCGGCCCTCACGCCGTTGCTGGCCGGTGAGCCCGGCCTGGACGGCCCCCTCGCCTTCGACGAGACGATCGTCCGGGACGGCCGGGTGGCGGGTCTGCTCGACCGGGCCCACCGGGTGCTCACCGCGACCGGGACGGAGCCACTGCGGCAGCAGCAGGCGCTCCTGGAGGTCTGCCACGCGCTGCGGGAGCGTTTCCGGGGCCGGGCCCGCGCCGGCCGCGTTGCCGTCGACGACGTCGGGCGGGAGGTGGACCACCACCACCGGGCGGTCGCCCTGGTACGCGACTACCTGGAGGCACACGCCACGGACAAGGTGCTCCTGCAGGACCTCGCCACCCTGACCGGGGTCAGTGCGTACCGGCTGGTGCGCATCTTCAGCGGCACGGTGGGCATGCCGCCGCACGCCTACCAGAACCAGGTACGGATCCGGCGCGCGCGTCGCCTGCTCGCCCTCGGCATCCCGGCGGCGAATGTGGCGACCCTGGTCGGCTTCTGCGACCAGCCACACCTGATAAGAATGTTCAAAAAGTACACCGGTGTCACTCCTGCCCAGTTCGTCGCCGGGGTTCGCTGCGGTTGACGACCGTGTTTAGGCATCGTTCTTCGAAGCCGAGAGGATCGGTGGGCAATACGATCACCGATGACTGGTCGATTCGCTCCGGAGGGAGACGCGAGTGATTGCCGTTCACGTCCTGAGGGTCTTTGTCGACGAGCACGGAAACGCCGGGAACCCGTTGGGGGTGGTGCTCGACGCGACCGGGCTCACGATGCGGGAACGGCAGCGGGTCGCCACTGTCCTCAACTTCAGTGAGACGGTCTTCGTCGACCATGAGAACGAGGCGCGGGTGCAGTTGTTCACCTCTCGGGCCGAGCTTCCGTTCGCCGGACACGCACTGGTCGGAACGGCATGGTTGCTTGGTCGGCGGGCCGGTGTCACCCCCCGCGTGTTACGGCCGGTCCGGGTCGCCGACCCGGTGTCGGCCTTCGTGGAGGAGGGGCGGACGTGGGTGCGGGGTGCGCTCGCCGACGCCCCGGACTGGGGGCACGTGCGGCTTCCGGACGCGGCGGCGGTCGACCGCGCGGCGCCGCAGGGCGACCGGTGGCCGAAGCACCAGGTGTGGGCGTGGCTCGACGAGCCCGCCGGGCTGGTCAGGGCAAGGGTGTTCGCCTCCGCCTTCGGGGTGGTGGAGGACGAGGCGTGCGGCTCGGCGACGATGCTGCTCGCCGCCCGGCTGGGTCGCCCGATCGTCGTCCGGCACGGCCGGGGCTCCCTGGTCCGGGCGCGACCGGCCGGCCTCGGGCAGGCCGAGGTGGGCGGTGACGTGATCCTCGAAGATGTCCGCCATATCGAGCTGGGACGATACAACACGGAATGAGATCAATTCTCTCCGTCTCGGGTGCCAATCGGTTCGTCTATGTCGCCGTGGTGGGCTCCGGAGTCCTGATTGCAAGCTTCCCCAGCAGCTCGAACGGCTATTCGAAGATCGGATCAGCTTCGTTCGTCCGTTGAACGTTCTTGCTCAATACGAAATCTCCGCAGCCGGGTATTGCGATGCGGATGCCGCCCGTGAAAGATCCATCGTGCGTCGATCACCGATCACGGCACCACCGCTCCGGTCACCACTTTCCGGCACCCGTTTGCCATCGCTCGTTGTCCCCCCAGCGTTGTGCGTGGACGGTCGAGTGAGTCCGAGGAATGTCTAGGGGACGCACTGATGAGAAATGTCGCCCTTCTTGACGTGACGTTGCGCGACGGTGGATACGTCAATGGCCACACCTGGTCGCGCCAACAGGCCTCCACCGTGGTCTCCGCCTGCGCGACCGCCCACATTCCGTTCTGCGAGGTGGGGTACTACCGACCCCGTCGCCATGCCGCCGACGGAGCGGACCGTCCGACGTCCTGCTGCCCCGACGACCACCTGCGTACGCTCTGCGCGGCGAATCCCACGGTGACCGTCACCGTCATGGCGCACGCCCGCGACGTCCATCCGACCGACTACCGGCGTCTGGCCGACCTCGGCGTCGGAATGGTGCGGCTGCCGGCGCTGCACGCCATCCTGGCGGACCTGACCCCGCACGTGGAGGCGGCCCGCGCGGCCGGCCTGATGGTCGCGGTCAACCTCATCCGGGTCAGCGAGCTGTCCGCCCGGGAGGTCGCCGCGGCGGCCCGCCTCGCCGAGCAGTGGCAGGTGAACGCCTTCTACCTGGCCGACTCCAACGGCAGCCTCTTCCCGGAACAGGTCGACCGGCTCGTCGGGGTGGCCGGCGTGGAGACCTCCGTGCCGCTGGGCTTCCACGCGCACGACGGCCTCAGTCTCGCCTTCATCAACTCGCTCTCCGCCGTCGAGGCCGGCTGTCGCTATCTGGACGCCTCCCTCGGCGGCATGGGCAAGGGCGGCGGCAACCTCGCGCTCGAGCTGATCGCCGGCTACCTGCGGGCCCGCTCCCAGGCACCGCACGCGATGACCCCGCTCGCGCACACCGCCGCCGAGGTGCTCAAGCCCTGGCGCGACGGGGTGCTGGCCCGGTGCGAGTCGATCGCCGGCGGGCTGCTTGACCTGAACACCGACACCATCAGGGACCGCCACGACCAGGACCAGCGGGAGCTGTTCACCCTGGTCGACGCGATCAGCGGGTGATCTCCGGGCCACGGCGGCGGGTGACCCGCGCCGCCGGCCGGCCCGTCGTCACCCACCGCCGCGCGGGATGCCCCCGGTCGACGTGGACCGGCTCGCGTCCCGCCACCCGTCCACCGCCCCACCCGTTCCCCGCCCCACCCGTCCACCGGCTCGGCACCGCCGACAGCCGGCAACCCGTCCGGTCCCGCACCGGATCCGCCTGAGAAGGAGCAACACATGTCCGAGCAGTTCGTCGCCGAACTCGAGGAGCGCATCCACGCCCGGAGGAAGACCACCAGCCCGCTCTACCAGACCATCCTCGCCGGCAAGGCCACCGAGCGGCTGCTGCGGACCTTCGTCGAGCAGCGGTGGCCGATCAAGAGCTGGTGGACCCGGAACCTGACCGGCATCGCCTGCCGGATGGACGACCTGGACATCCGGCGTTCGCTGATCGAGAACGCGTACGAGGAGGAGTTCGGCGCGCTGTCGAACTCCAAGCGGCACGTCGAGACCTTCGAGGACTTCGGACGGGCCGTCGGGGTCGACCCGGCGAGCCTGCCGACCCTGGAGCTGTTCCCGGAGACGATCGCCGTGATCGAGCACAACAAGAACGCCTGCAACAACACCAACGTGCACTTCACCGAGGGCACCACGTCGGTGCTGCTGCTGATGGAGGGCCAGCCGCCGATCACCGACAAGTCCGGCAACAGCATGATGGCGGTGATGCGGGACGCCTACGGCCTGCCGGAGTGGGGCTACGAGTTCTTCAAGCACCACGCCTCCAACGACGGCGACCAGGACGGCGTCAGCGAACTCGAGGACGAGCACACCGAGCCGCTGCGGGCGATCCTCACCCGCTACTGCGACACGCCGGAACTCCAGGACCGGGCCCGCGCCTCCCTGGAGCGGGCGATCGAGCTGCGGCACGCCCACTTCGACGCC
Organism: Micromonospora sagamiensis; assembly: GCF_014680085.1. Classification (NCBI taxonomy): domain Bacteria; kingdom Bacillati; phylum Actinomycetota; class Actinomycetes; order Micromonosporales; family Micromonosporaceae; genus Micromonospora; species Micromonospora sagamiensis. The sequence continues at coordinate 6,166,958 of NZ_AP023438.1, forward strand.
ATCCTCGAGCGGGCGTACGACCCGAGCGAGCCGGTCTTCCGCTACCGCGGCGACTCCGTCTGACCCACCACTGCCGACAGGGGGCCACCGTGTCCGTCTACCCACACGTCTACTTCGCCGGTCGTTGGGGCAGCCGAGCCGACGCGGTGGTCCCGGTCGGCAGCCTGGCCATGCGCTACGCGGTATCCGTCTTCGAGGGCATCCGGCTCTACACCGCGCTCGATCCCGCGCTGCCGCCCCGGCCGCTGCTGCTCGACGAGCACGTCGCCCGGCTCGCCGCGTCCCTGCGGCTGATGCGGCTGCCCGATCCGGGCATCGACCGGCTGCCCGACATCGTCGACGAGCTGATCGCCCGCAACCGGATCGACACCGACACCTACGTCCGGGTGTCGGTCACCCCGACCAACCCCGGGGACCTCTCCGACGACGCCGAACCCGTCCTGGCGGTGACGGCGGCCCCGATGGGCCGCAAGCGTTGGCTGGCCAAGGGAGTCGGCATGGCGCTGACGGTCAGCGACTGGGAGCGGGCCGGGCCCGCCTCGTTCCCGCCGGCGGCCAAGAACATCTCCAGCTACGCCGGACCGCGCCTGGCCTGGCTGGCCGCCCGGGACGCGGGCTTCGACGGGTGTGTGCTGACCAACCGGGCGGGCCGGCTGAGCGAGGCGCCCACCGCCGCGCTGTTCCTCGTCCGGGACGGGGAACTGCTGACCCCGGCGCTCGACGAGGACGTGCTGCCCAGCATCACCCGGGCCTGGTTGCTGCGCGAGGCCGGCGTCCCGGCGCGGGAGACCACCCTGACCCGCGAGGACGCCTACCGGGCCGACGAGGCGTTCCTCTGCGGAACGGGCATCGAGATCGCCCCGGTGCGCGCCTTCGACGGTCACCGGCTGCGGCACTGGCCGCAGGCACCGATCACCCGGCGGCTGATCATGCGGTACTTCCTGCACGCCCGGGGCAGCGCCCACGACGGGCCGGCCGACCTGTCGGCGCTGGTCGACGAGGTCCGGCCGTGACCGGGGCGGGAGACGGGACGGCCGACCGGCCCGGGATGATCGACTGGCCGGCGGCGGGCACCCTGCTCGCGGCGTTGCAGGACCGGCCGGGACCCCTGCGGCCCCTGCTCGACGAGGTGGTCGGGGCCGCACCACCGTTCCGCAACACCGACTACCCGCTGTCCCCGCTGCCACTGGTGGTCCGGCAGCGCACGGTCACCGCGACGGTGCCGGCCGTCGAACGGTACGTCGCGCTGCTCGGCCGGATCACCACGCTCTACCGGGAGGTGCCCGCGCTGCGGCGCTGGTACGCGCTCGGTCCCGCCGCCGAGGCGCTGATCGACGCGGACCGGCAGGCGCCCGACGAGGTGACGGTCTGCCGCCTCGACGGATACCTCGAACAGGGCACCGAACGCCTCCGCCTACTGGAGAACAACGCCGACGCGCCCGCCGGCACCCTGTTCAGCGCCCGGATCAACCGACTGGTGAGCACGGTCCTCGACCGGGCTGGCGCGGCGGCGACCGTCGACGGCACGTACACGCTCTCCTCCGAACACGCCCTGCTCGACGTGCTCGTCGACGCGCTGCGCCGGCGCGGACTGGACACCGGCGCGCCCCGGGTCGCGGTGCTGCAACCCGCCGGCCGGTCCAACCTGGAGAGCGTCGAGATGGTGGCCGCCTTCCGCCGGTGCGGGGTCGCGGCGGTCCTGGCCGACCCGCGCGAGCTGCGACAGGCCGGCCGGGTCGTCTGGTTCGGGCCGCACCCGGTCGACGTGTGCTGGAACAAGGTCAACACGGTGGCCTGGCGGACCCTGGTGGAGGCCGACGCCGACCTGGTCGGCCGCTGGACCCGGGCCCTGGCCACCGCGGACTTCGTCCACGTGAACCCGTTCGGGGCCCGCTACGTCGCCGAAAGCAAGTTCACCCTCGCGTTGCCGTGGGACCTCCGCTTCGCCGACCTGTTCACCGCCGCCGAACGGGCTCTCGTCGCCGAGCTGCTGCCGTGGGCGCGGCGGCTCGGACCGGGGGCCACCGCACCCGACGGGGTGACCCCGCTCGACGCCGACCTGGTCGAACACCCCAACCGGTACGTCCTGAAGGAGCCGTACGACATCCGGGGCGACGGCGTCACGGTGGGTCGGGCGACGGGCCGGACGGCCTGGCGGGAGGCGGTGGACCGGGCGATGGTCCACGGGCTGGTGGCCCAGCGGTACGTCGCGCCGACCGGCTACCCGGTGCTGCGACCCGACCGGGAACCACCGGTGGTGACGATGCCGGTCAGCTTCGACAGCTTCGTCCTCGGCGGCCGGGTGCACGGCTTCGGTTCCAAGGCCAGCCTGAATCCCCGGCTCAACGTCTTCCAAGGCGGGCAGAAGCTCGCCGTCCACGTCACCGACCGCGCCACCGGGGCGGGACCGGCGAAGGACCGCCGGGCCCCCGCGACGGCCGCGCCGGACGGCGTGGCCAGCTTCCGCGAGTGAGGAGTTCACGTGGTGACGATCGACCGGGTCGTCCTCCGCCTGGTGCGGTGCACCCTGACCCGTCCCTTCGAGAACCGCTGGCAGCGGTACCACACCTGGACCAAGCTGGTGGTCGAGGTCGACGCCGGGGGCGTGTCCGGGTTCGCCGAGTGCGCGGCGATGGAGACCCCGTTCTACAACTACGAGACCATCGAGACGGCGTGGTACGTCTCCGAGCGTTACCTGGTGCCCGCCCTGCTGCGGGCGGGTACCACCGATCCGGAGCAGGCGCAGCGAGCCTGGGCCGACGTCAACGGCCACGAGGAGGCCAAGGGCGGGGTCGAGGCCGCCCTGTGGGACCTGCGGGCCCGACTCGCCGGCCGTCCGCTCTGCGTGGAGCTCGGCGGCGAGGTCCGGCGGGTGCCGGTCGGCGCCACCGCCGGCATCGAGCCGACCATCGACGAACTGCTGGCCAACATCGGCCGGATCCGGGACAGCGGCTTCCAGCGGGTACGGATCAAGATCCGCCCCGGCTGGGACGTGGAACCGCTGCGCGCGATCCAGGCCGCGTTCCCCGGTTTCCCGGTGGTGGCCGACGCCAACGCCGCGTACGACGAGGAGCACCTCGACGCGCTCTCCGGCATCGACCAGTTCGAGCTGATGGCCCTGGAACAGCCGTTCGCGCGTCACCTGCTGGAGACCAGCGCCGCCCTCCAGTCCCGCCTGGTCACCCCGATCTGCCTCGACGAACAGGTGCACTCCCTGCGGGAGATGGTCCAGGCCCATCGGCTCAAGGCGGGCCGCCAGGCCAACATCAAGATCGGTCGGGTGGGTGGTCTGACGGAAGCCGTCCGGATCCACGACTTCTGCCGAGCCGAGGGCATCGACCTCTTCGTCGGCGGCAAGTGGGAACAGGGGCTCGACCGCTGGTGCGCGCTGGCGCTGGCGACCCTGCCCGGGATGACCCTGCCCAGTGACGTCGGACCGAGCCGGAACTACTACCTCGACGACGGCGTCGAGCCCAAGCTCGACGTGGTCGAACCCGGCTGGGCGGAACCGACGGACCGGCCGGGCCTCGGCGCCGACCTCACCGACACCGTCGAGGTCACCCGGATCCAGGAAATCACGAAGGGAGTGCTGGTATGACGACCGATGACCTGGTCGAGTTGTTCCGGGAGCACGGCACCGGCGCGGTCAGCGACGCGCTCGACCTGCTCGGGCGAAACGGCGGACTCTCCGGGCTCAGCCGTCGGTCCGGCACCGGCACGGTGGTGGGCCCCGCCTACACCCTCCGGTTCGAGCCGGTGGCCGCCGGAGTCCCCGCGCCGGCCGGCGAGTTCATCGACGACGTGCCGCCCGGCGCGGTCGTGGTGATCGCCAACGGTGGGCGGCTCTACTGCACGGTCTGGGGCGACATCCTCAGCGAGGTGGCCATCCGTACCGGGGTCGCCGGGACGGTGATCGACGGCTGCTGCCGGGACGTGGCCGAGACCCGCGCCGTCGGCTACTCGGTGTGGAGCCGGGCGGGCTACATGAAGTCCGGCAAGAACCGGGTACGGCTGGCCGCCGTGGGACAGCCCGTGGAGATGTGCGGGACGGTCGTCGAACCGGGGGACCTGGTCTGCGCCGACGACAGCGGCGCGGTGGTCGTACCGGCCGCCCTCGCGTCCGAGGTCGGCACCCAGGTCCGCCGGATCGTCACGATCGAGGCGGCGATCCGGGCCGACGTCGCCGCGGGCGTACCGCTGCGCGACAGCCGCCGCCGGCACGGCTACAACCTGGCACCCCGTGACGGGGTCGCCGTCCCGGTGCCGTCGGCGGACCGGTCGTGACCCGACCCCGGGCCTTCGTCGGCGGCCTGGTACACGAGTCCAGCACGTACATGGTGGAGGTCAGCGGTCCGACCGGGCTGTCCGACTTCGACGTCCACTCCGGAACGGACCTGGTCGACGAGTTCGTCGGCACCAACACCATCGTGGGGGGCTACCTGACCGCCTGCCGGCGACTCGGCGTCGACCCGGTGCCCGGCCTGCACGCCCGGGCGGAGCCGGGCGCGGCGGTCGCGCCGGACGCCGCCGCACGGCTGCGGGACCGGCTGGTCGAGACGTTGCGGACGGCCGCCCCGGTCGACCTGGTCCTGCTCGACCTGCACGGCGCAGGTGCGCTGGAGACGGGGGAGAGCCTCGACCTGACGGTGGTGCGCGCGGTCCGTGCGGTGGTGGGCCCCCGGGTGCCGGTCGCCGTCACGGTCGACCTGCACGCGAACCTCCCCGCGGAACTGGTGACCCTCGTCGACGTGCTGGTCGGCTTCCAGGAGTACCCGCACACGGACATGGCGGTCCGCGCCGAACTGGCCGCCTCGCTGGCCGTCGGGCAGCTCACCGGCGCGCACCGACCGGTGCTGCGGATGCAGACCCTGCCGATGCTGCTGCCCCCGTCGACGACCTGGTCCGGCCCCGGCGCGTGGCTGCGTGACCTGGTCCGCGACGTCGAGTCGGAGCCGGACGTGCGGGCCTGCACGGTGCTGCACGGCTATCCGTACGCCGACACCCCGCAGGCCCGCGCCGCCGTGGTGACCGTCGGCAGCCCCGCCGCCGTCGAGGCGGCCAACCGTACGGTGGCCCGGGCGCTCTGGGAGAACCGGGACCGCTTCCGGATCGACCCGGTCCCGCCGGGGCGGGCGGTGGCGACCGCGCGGGCCGCCGCCCGTCGGCCCGTGGTGATCGGCGACGGCACCGACAACCCCGGCTGCGGGGCGGCCGGGGACAGCACCTACCTGCTGACCGCGCTGCTCGACAGCGGCCTGCGTGCCTGTCTGGCCACCATCCACGACCCCGACACGGTGCGGGCCTGCGTCACCGCCGGCGTCGGCGCCCGGGTGGAGGTGACGCTCGGCGGCCGGCACGGCTGGGCGAGCGGCCCCCCGGTCCGGGCCGCCGGCACGGTCCGCGCGATCACCGACGGCCGGGTCGTGCAACGCAGCATGCGGGCCGGCAAGACCCTGGACTTCGGCACCAGCGTGCGGCTGGCCCTCGGCGACGTCGACGTCATCGTGGCCAGCCAACGCCGGCAGGTCCTCGACCCGGAGATCCTGCTGCTGCACGGCGTGGTGCCCGACCGGTACGACGTGCTGGCCGTGAAGTCGGTCAACCACTTCCGCGCCGGATTCGCCGAGGTCAGCGACCACCTGCTGGTCGCGGACGCACCCGGTCCGCTCACCCGGGAGATCGACAGCCTGCCGCGCGGACCGGCCACCGCCGGCCTGTGGCCGATGGACCCGGACGCCGTGTTCCCCGCCGTGCCGGCGGGCCAGCCGGCCCGGTGAAGGGAGAGGCGTGATGATGTCGCTGGTGGACGCGGTCCGCAGCCGCCGCAGCGTCGGCCGACTGGTCGACCCGGCCCCGTCCGACGAGGAGATCGTCGCCCTGGTCACCGACGCCGCGTCCGCGCCGGACCACGGCCTGCTGCGCCCCTGGCGGCTGATCGTCGTTCGGGACGCCGCCCGGGACGCCCTGGGTGCGGCGCTGGCCGCCGGGTGCCCGGTCGACGACGAGGTGGGGCGCCGACGGGCGGCGGGCAAGCCGCTGCGGGCACCGCTGCTGCTCTCGATCGTGCTCGCCCGCCGGGACAACCCCAAGGTCCCGGAGTGGGAGCAGCTCGCGGCGACCTCGGCGATGGTGAGCAACCTGGGGCTGCTGCTGTACGACGCGGGCTACGGCACGATCTGGCGTACCGGCAGTGTCACCAGCGCCCCGACCGTCCGCCACCTGCTCGGGCTGACCCCGGACGAGCTGCTGCTGGGCTGGCTCTACGTCGGCACGCCCGGTCCGACGTCGACCCCGGCGCCCCGGCCGCCCTTCGCCCCGCACGAGCGGCTGTTCGCCCTGGACCCGGGCGGCACGGTCGTGCCGCTGCCGGCGGTCGCCGCCCGGACCGGTGGGCGGCCGTAGGCTGCCCGCATGAGCGGATCCGAGGCGTTCTACCGGCCCGACGGCGCGGACACCTACCTGCCCACCGCACACACCGAGGGGCCCTGGGACCCCCGCTACCAGCACGGCGGGCCGCCCGGGGCGCTCCTGGCCCGGGCGGTCGAGGAGTGCCTCACCGGCACCGACCTGGTGGTCGCCCGGATCACCGTGGAGATCCTCGGGCCGGTGCCGTGTCAGCCCGTCCAGGTCCGGGCCCGTGTCGAGCGGCCCGGACGGCGGGTCCAACTCGTCCGGGCCGAGCTGCGCCACGAGGGCCGGCTGCTGATGGCCGCCTCCGCGTGGGCGGTGCGTCCGGCCCCGGAGGCGCTGCCGGTCGGGCCGGCCACGGCATCCGGGCCGGCGCCCGGTCCGGAGACGGGTCGGCCGATGGTGCCGCCCCCCGGCACGCCGTGGGACTGCGGCTTTCTCGCCGCCACCGAGTGGCGCTTCGTCGACGGTGGCTACGACCGCCCCGGTCCGGGCACGGCCTGGGTCCGGGCCCGGCATCCGCTTCTGCCGGACGAGCCGCTGTCACCGGTGCAGCGGACGGTGCTGACCGTCGACTCGGCCAACGGCATGAGCGCGGTGCTGGACATCGAGAAGTGGATGTTCATCCCGCCCGAGTTGTCCGTCCACATCCTCCGGCCGCCGGTGGGCCAGTGGCTGCACCTGGACGCGGTCACCGAGGTGGCCCCGGGGTGGACCGGACTGACCACCGGCACGCTCTCCGACCGGCACGGGCCGGTCGCCCGCTCCGCCCAGTCGCTCTTCGTCGCCCGGCAGCCCGAGGCACCCCCGGAGCGGTAGTGCGGGGCGTCGGGTGCCGGCCCGCCCGGCACCCGACGCCGTCGCCCGGCCCGTGGTCGCCCACCCGGCCCGGGTGTCAGTCCCAGACCCGGTCCGGCGCGAGGCGACGAATCCGGCGGGCCAGCCGGGCCGGGGTGGACGCCTCGTAGAGGTCCCGCGCCGACACCGGCACTCTCAGCACGTCGGAGATCAGCGTCATCGCGGCGGTGGCCAGCAGCGAATGGCCGCCCAGGGCGACGAACTCGTCGTCCACCCCGATCCCGGACACCCCGAGCACCCGCTCCCACTCGGCGACGACGGTCCGTTCGAGCCCGTCCCGGGGCGGGCTGTAGGCACTGCCCAGATCCGGGCGGCCGGTGGGCAGCGGCAGGTTCGCCAGCGCCGCCCGGTCGATCTTCCCGCCCGGGGTGACGGGGATCCGGGGTACCGCGACGAACACCGCCGGGACCATGTGCTCGGGCAGCCGCGCGCCGAGGAACTCCCGGAGGCTCTCCACCGACGGTGGCTGCTCCGGGTCGGCCGGCACCAGGTAGGCGGTGAGTCGGGACTGCTCGTCCGCGCCGACCCGCAGATCCACCACGCAGTCCCGGACCCGGGGGTGCCCGCCCAGCGCCGTCTCGACCTCGCCCAGCTCGATCCGGTACCCCCGGACCTTGATCTGATGGTCCAGCCGGCCGAGGAACTCGATCTGCCCGTCGCTGAGGTGGCGGACCAGATCACCCGTGCGGTACATCCGGGCGTCCGGGTCGGCGACGAACGGATCCGGCAGGAACCGCTGCGCGGTCAGCTCGGGTCGTCGCCAGTAACCCGGCCCGACCCCGGCACCGCCGATGTACAGCTCGCCGGGAACCCCCGCCGGCACCGGGTCGCCCTGTTCGTCCAGGACGTACATCCGCTGGTTGGGCAGGGGCCGTCCCCAGGGGACGCTGGCCCGCCGCGCGTCGGTCGCGGCGACCGGGTGGCCGGTGGTGGTGAACGAGACCTCGGTCATGCCGGCGACGTTCAGGGCCCGGGCCCGGGGTGCCAGCGACCGCAGCGGGCCGATCACCCCACCGGGGAAGCGGTCCCCGCCGAGCACCACGGTCCGGAGCCCCTCGGGCAGGCCGACCCCGGTGTCCAGGGCCACGTCGACCACCCCCCGGAACAGCGCCGGGGTGGAACTCCACACGGTGATCCGGGATTCGTGGGCCAGGTCGAGCAGCCGTTGCGGGTCGGTGAGGTCGGACCGGGTCGGCACCACCAGGGCGCCCCCGGCGAGCAGGGTGCTCAGGATGTCGAACGCCGACATGTCGAAGCTCAGCGACGAGCACTGCAACAGGCGGGTGCGGCTGTCCAGCCGACCCCGGCTGACCAGGGCGGTCATCGTGTTCAGCACGCCCCGGTGGGTGTTCGCCGCGCCCTTCGGCGTGCCGGTGGAGCCCGAGGTGTAGATCACGTAGCAGAGGCTCCCCGGATCGCCGGTCGGCTCCCGGTCCGGACCGGGCCGGGTGCCGTTGGCCGGTACCGGTCCGTCCGGCTCGCCACCGAGCAGGACCACCGTGGCGTCGTGGCGGGGCAGCCTCTCGGCGGAGGCGGGGTCGGCCAGGACCACCGGTGCCTGCGAATCCTCCAGCATGAACCCGAGCCGGGCCACCGGGTACGCCGGGTCCATCGGCACCCAGGCCGCCCCGGCGCGCAGGATCGCCAGCACCCCCACGACCATCTCGACGGACTTGTCCACGCAGAGTGCGACCAACCGGTCGCGGACGCCGTGGCCGCGCAGCACGCCGGCGAGCCGGCCGGACCGCTCGTCCAGCTCCCGGTACGTCAGCGTCCGGCCGGCGCAGACCACCGCCGGCTGCTCGGGGAACGCCCGGGCCCGTTCGAGGATCAGATCGTGCAGGCAGCGGTCCCGGGGCGTCGGCGCGCGGACGTCGTTCCACGTGTCGAGGACCAGCGTGCGCTCGGCCGGGGTGACCAGCCCGAGTCGGGAGACCGGCGTGTCCGGGTCGGTCGCCGCCGCCGCGAGCAGCAGCGGGAACCGGGCGGCGATCCGCTCGGCCGTCGGCGGGTCGAACAGGTCCCGGGCGTACTCCAACCGGCCGGTCAGGTCGCCGTCCGGGGTCGGTTCGAGCACCAGGCGCAGCTCGTACCGGACGCCGAGTCGGGGCAGCGGCAGCGGGGTCAGGGGCAGGTCACCCAGGGCCGGTGGCAGCAGGGGTCTGTCCCGGACGGCCAGCGCCACCCGGGCGAACGGGTCGTGGCGGACGCCCGCCGTCGTCCCGCCCAGCTCCTCGGCGAGCCACGCGAAGGGCACCGCGGCCCGGGTGGCGGCGGTCACCGCCGTTCGGGTGCGGGCCACCACGGTGTCGAAGTCGGGGTCGCCGGCCAGGTCGGTGCGGACCACGAGTTCGGTGTCGCCGGTGCCCGGGGCGGTGGCGGTGACCGCGACGTCGGTGCCGGCCCCGTGCCGGACCAGCAGGGCGTGCAGGCCCGCGACCAGGATCGTCGCCTCGTCGACGTTGGGGAACCGGTTCCGTAGCCGTTGGCGGGTGTCGGCCGGGACGGCCAGCTCGGCGGTGCCACCTGTGCCGTCCAACACCGCCGGGCGTGGCCAGTCGGTGGGGAGTGCCGCCGACGGTGGATCGGCCAGCAGCCCACGCCAGAGGTCCAGCTGGCCGTCCGTGCCCGGCTCCGGGCCGGCCGGCGGCTCCGGCGGTGCCCCGGCGGACACACCCGGCCCGGCGGCGCCGGTCGCCACGGCGTAGCACCGCGCGGTCCGGTGCAGCAGCGCGCCGAGGGTACGTTCGTCGGCCGCGACCCGGTGCGCCACGAACACCAGCACCGTCCGCCCGGGAAGCAGGAGCACCCGGCAGCGCAGCGGGGTCTCGTCGGCGAGGGCGAACCCGGTCAGCGCCTCCTCGGTGAGGACCTCACCGAGGGCGGCGTCGCGCTCGTCGTCGGGCAGGGCGGTCAGATCGGTGACGACCACGCGGGCCGTCGCGTCCCCGTCCGGCCGACGGCGGACCGCCCGGCCCGCGTGGTCGGCGTGGACGGCGCGCAGCGGGTCGTCCGGGGCGATGGCCGCGCTCAGCGCGGCCCGCAGCGCGACGGCGTCCACCCGGGCGGGGACGCTGGCCGCCAGCGCCACGAGGTTCGCGGCCGTCCCGGGGCGCAGCTGCTCGGCCCGCCAGATCCGCTGCCCGGCGAGGTCCAGCGGGACGGCCGGGTCGGCGGCCCCGTCCGGTCCGTCCGTCGCGGCCCGCGACACCGGTGCGGACTGACCGAAGAGCTGGCTCGTCATTGTTCGCTCCCGTTCGGTTGGTTGCCGCGCGCCGCCCCGTGGGGCGGGCACCCGGTCAGTACGGCACCGGCCGGCCCGCGCCGAGTTCCACCGGGAGCCGTCCGGCGTCCAGGTCGGACCCGAGCCGGGCCAGGAGAAGGGTCGGGTCGTCCCGGAAGAACATGTGCCCACCGGGCAGCCGGCTGAGCTGGAAGTCGGTGGGGCACTCGCGGCGCCACCGGGCCAGCCCCCGTTCGCTGACGGTGGGGTCGGTGGTGCCGGCGTAGACCCGCACCGGGCAGCGCAGCGGCTCCGCCCGGGTGGGGCGGTACCCGCTCATCACCACCAGGTCGGCGCGGAACATGGCCATCGCCATCTCCATCAGCGCCGGGTCGTCGGTGGTGCGGGGATCGAGCGCGCCCAGCTCGATCATGCGGGGCCGCCAGTGGCTGTCCGGCAGGCTGGTCAGGTCGGGCGGGTCGGCGTCGGACGGCTCCGGCGCGTCGATCGACGCGACCAGCAGCGCGGACGGCGGCTGCCCGGTGGCGTCCCGCAGCAGGCGGCCCACCTCCAACGCCAGCAGGGCACCCATGCTGTGCCCGAACAGCGCCAGCGGACGCCGGGCCAGCGGGGCCGCTGCCGTGGCGACCTGGCCGGCCAGCTCCGCCATGGAGGTGGCGTGCGGCTCGCCGTACCGGCTGCCGTGCCCGGGGGGCTCGACGGCGTACAGCTCCACGTCGGCGGGGAGCCGGGTGGCCCAGGACCGGTAGAGGGACGCCGACCCGCCCGCCGGGGGGAGGCAGAGCAGCCGCAGCCGGGCCGAGGGGCGGGGCAGCCAGCGTTGCAGGAGCATCGGGGCTCAGCCGGCCGTGACGCCGGTCAGTGCCCGCGACACGTGGGCCACGGCCGGGTCCGGGTCGACGTGGTCGGTGTCCAGCCCCTGCACCACCAGGTCCGTCGCGGCCCGGGTGAACCGGACGATCTGGTCCATGGTCAGCCCGTTGGAGAGGAGGTACGGGATGGCCCAGATGCTCAGCCCGTACAGCGGCATCAGGGACGACCCGGTGGCGTTGCGGACGAAGTCGTCCTTCCAGCCGGCGGCCTCCTGCCAGCTCATCGTGTAGTGCTTCCAGGAGTAGCCGCTGCCCTCGATGCCGTACAGCTCGCGCTGCTTCTCGATCGGGGCCAGCACGTCGTGGTAGTAGAGCTGGACGTTGAAGAACGTCGGCTGGGTCCGGTTGACGAAGTCGAGGGTGTTCCGCACGGTCTTCTCGGTCTCACCGGGGAAGCCCAGCACGATCGACGCGAGGGTGACCATGCCCCGCTTGGTGAGCTGCTCGATGCCGTACTCGTACCGGTCGGTCTTGGCGAACTTGGTCATGTTCTTCAGGATCTGCTGGTCGCCGGACTCGATGCCGAGGAAGACCCCGAGACAGCCGGCCTCGGCCATCAGGTCGAACGCCTCGTCGTCGGCGTTCGAGCAGCGGAAGAAGGAGACCCAGCGCAGGTCGAGCTTCCGGTCGATCATCATCCGCAGGATCTTCTTGAACCGGGGGAGCGGCACGTTGAACGTGTCGTCCACGAAGATCATGTTTTGCACGCCGTTGTCCCGCAGGTGGGTCAGCTCGTGCTCGGTGGTGGACAGCCCGCTGAGCGTCAGGGGGCCGGCCATCGACGGGTAGTTGCAGAAGGCGCAGCCGAACGAACAGCTCCGCGAGGTCCGCATGTAGGTGGTCGGCGTGTAGTAGCTCGGGTCGAAGTAGGACCAGTCGACGGCGTTCTCGTCCAGGTTGTTCGACTCCGGCACGCGGGCCGTGCGGGCCATTCCCGACCGGCTCTCGCCGGACCGGTAGATCAGGTTCGGGACGGTGGAGAGCTCGCCGCCGTCGCGCAGGGTGGCCAGCACCCCGGCCAGGGTGCTCTCGCCCTGCGGGTCGTTGATGTAGATGTCCGCTCCGACCGCGCCGAGCAGCACGTCCTGCACGACCGGCTGCTGACCGGCGCAGAGGTTGTAGACCCGGGGACCGCCGACGATGATCGGCACGGTCTCGTCGTGCTCGCGGATGAACCGTACGATCTGCCGGATCGGCTCGTCGTCGACGTAGTAGGTGGTGGTGATGGCCACCGCGCGGGGGCCCTCGGCGAGCATGGCGGCGAACTCGTCGCGGCCCTTGTTGAAGAAGTTGATGACCCCGATGTCGAAGCCCCGGCGGAACAGGAAGCTGGCCAGGTAGGCCACCCCGAGGCTGGGCATCTCGAACGCACTCAGCCGCGAGGGCTGTCCGGTCTGCCGCTCCCGGACGACGTTGAGCAGGTCCATGTAGGTCATCCGTCGGTCGCCGAGCAGGACCGAGTTGGTCAGCAGCTCCCGGTACGCACCGGAGGTGTCGGCGAAGACCTGTTGGGCACGCGCGAAGTCGGCGAAGTCGATCTCGTTGAAACCGACGATGATGCAGTCCAGCTTTGACATCCAGTCCTCCGGTAGACGCCCCGGCACACCGCCGGGGCGGCGGCGGGGGTGGGCTGTGCGTCAGATCAGGTGTGACTGTGGTGCCGTGTCAACGTGTCGTTCGGGTGTCCCGTACGTGCCGGTCCGCGTCGCGCGCCGGTGCGCGGCGTGGGGTGCCACCGCCACGGCCGACGAGGGCCGTGGCGGTGGCGGTGCTGTCCTGGGGGTCAGGGGTGCAGCGAGGCCCCCTTGACGATCTTGTCCACGGTCTTGCGGTCGGCCCGCAGCGCGAGTCCGACCAGACGCAGTTTGTCCGCGGCCACGGCGCGTACCGCGGCGCGATTGTCCTCGTCGTTGTTCGTGACGAAGAGTTCCTCCGTGTAAACCGCCATGGGGACCTCTCGTCGCAGCCCCCGCTCGTGGATCTGCCGCAGTTTCTCGGCATTCGCGGCGAACACCAGCACCGGCTGCCGGAACATCGGCAGATAGGTGTTGTCCGAACCGTCCACGTACGGTTCCCCGACGACATTGTCGACGGTCGCGGCGATACCGCTGACCGTGAAGGCGGTGATGTTGAGCCGCTGCCATCCCTCGAGATCGTCCCGCAGGACGACTGCGATCTTGGTGTCCCAGACGACGGGTGAGCGCTCGTCCTTCTCGTCCAACCCTGAATTCCCCTCGTGTTGCTCGTCCGGCCCGAATCCGCGCAGCTGCGAATGCGACCGTCCCTGGCGGAATTCTGACAGTCCCCGGACCGGCGGTCTTGAAGAATCTTGCCGCGGCGTCCCGGTCACCCGGCCGACGCGCGGGTGGCGGCGTACCGGCCCAACCGTTCCACGGCGGTGGTCAGCAGCTCCTCGCTCTTGCAGAAGGCGAGCCGGACGAGGTGCCGCCCCGCCTCCTTGTCGGCGTAGAGGGCCATGCTCGGGATCGCCACCACGCCGGCATCGTGCGGCAGCGTGCGGCAGAACCGTGCCCCGTCGGTGAAGCCGAACGACCGCGCGTCCAGCTGCACGAAGTACGTCCCCTGCGCGGGATAGGTCCGGGCGCCGGCCGCGTTCAGCCCCTTGACCAGCAGGTCCCGCCGCCGCTGGAGACTCTCGCGCAGCTCGCCGACCCAGTCCATGCAGTGCGTCAGCGCGTGGGCGACCCCCGCCTGCAACGGCGTTCCGGTGCCGAAGGTCAGGAACTGCTTGACCGTCCGTACCGCCTCGACCAGCGGTGCCGGGCCGCAGGCCCAGCCCACCTTCCACCCGGTCGCGCTGAACGTCTTGCCGGCCGAGGAGATGGTCAGGGTCCGCTCCCACATGCCGGGCAGGCCGGCCAGCGGCACGTGCGCCACCCCGTCGTACGTCAGGTACTCGTACACCTCGTCGGTGACCGCGATCAGGTCGTGTTCCCGGCAGACCTCGGCGACGTGCGCCAGCTCGGCCCGGTCGAACACCGTGCCGGTCGGGTTGTGCGGGGTGTTGAGCAGCACCAGCCGGGTGCGGGGCCGGACCGCCGCGCGCAGCCGGTCCGGGTCGAACGTGAACCGGGTTCCGTCGAACTCCAGTGGCACCGGAACGGCGGTGGCACCGGCCATCGCCAGGCAGGCGGCGTACGAGTCGTAGAGCGGGTCGAAGACGATCACCTCGTCACCCGGCTCGCAGAGCCCGATCAGCGCCGCCGCGATGGCCTCCGTGGCGCCCGCGGTGACCACCATCTCCCGGTCGGGGTCGTAGTCGATCCCGTGGTCGGCGCGGCGCCGCCCGGCGATCGCCGCCCGCAGCACCGCCAACCCGTTCGCCGGCGGGTACTGGTTCATCCCGCCGTCGATCGCGGCCCGGGCGGCCGCCAGCATGGCCGGTGGTCCGTCGCCGTCCGGGAACCCCTGGCCGAGGTTGGCCGCGCCGGTGCGCTGGGCCAGCAGGGTCATCTCGGTGAAGATGGTCGGGCCGGAGAAGGCGCGGAGCCGGGCGGCCAGCGGTGTTGCCGTCATGTCTACCCCTGACGTCGTCGGACGGTATCCCACGGTGCTGGCAGCAGAATACGTTCGGCGGTATTCCGACACAACGCATTGATCAATCCAGAGATATTGTCGGTCTGTCGCTCCGTCGTGCCGGATGGCCGCTCACCTGCCCGCCGGCAATTCGGGGATGTCCGGGACAACTGTCGGTACAGCGACCCGATCATGACTTGCCCGTTGCGGTCCCTTATCTCTACAGTGGCTCGCAACCGGCCGGCGGCAGCGGAACCGTAACCCACGACCGCCGACCGTTTCGACCAACCAGGTCGGAATTCCTGATCGTGTCGACGTGTGGTGGGACCCGTGTGCGCACGCTGGTCCGGCCGTCGACGCGGATCCTGGATCCGAGGTGGCCGATCCCTGTCGTTCCGCACCATTTCTTTCCGCAATCCAAGGAGTCGCCCGATATGGAGGACACCGTCTCGGTCCGGTCCGCCCTGGGCGAGGGACGCGACCGCCTGCCCCTCGCCGTCGCACAGGAACAGCTCTGGTTCGTCGAGCAGATGTCACCCGGCGAGCCGATCTACAACGTCCCGCTGACCTACCGGCTGCGCGGCGACCTCGACACCGCCGCCCTGCGCCGGGCGCTGGCCTGGGTGGTGGCCCGGCACGACGCCCTGCGGGCCACCGTCGCCCCGGTCGACGGCGTGCCCTACCAGCGGATCGCCCCGCCCGGACCCGAGGTCGCCATCACCCTCGACGACGTCACCACCACCGACGCCGACGACCGTGACCGACAGGTGGCCCGGATCGCCCGGGAGGAGGCGAGCACCCCGTTCGACCTGACCACCGGTCCGCTCCACCGCTTCCGGCTCGTCCGCTTCGACGACCGTGAGCACCTGCTCTGCATCACGATCCACCACATCGTCACCGACGGCTGGTCGACCGGACTGGTCAACCGGGAACTGTCCGCCGCGTACGCCGCCTACCGGGCCGGTCGGGAGCCCGCCGACGTCCTTCCGCCCGCCGACCCGGCGGACCAGCTCGACGGCGGCGACGAGACGTACGTCGACCACATCGTCCGGCAGCGCAAGGACCTCACCGAACAGGGGGCCGAGGACAGCCTGCGGTACTGGCAGGAGCATCTCGCCGGGCTGCCCGTGGTCGACCTGCCGGCCGACCGCGCCCGACCGGCGACGCAGACCTTCCACGGCGACCTGGTCGACGTCCGCCTTCCCGAGCCGCTCGTCCGGCAGGCCCGCGCGGTGGCGTACGAGCGCGGGACCACCCTGTTCACCGTGCTGACCGCCGCCCTGACCATCGTGGTCAACCGCTACACCGGCCAGCCGGACATCCCGCTCGGCATGACCATGACGGGGCGGGACACCCCTGAGGTGGAACGGCTCGTCGGGCTCTTCGCCAACATGGTCGTGCTCCGTGCCGACCTCTCCGGCGACCCGTCCTTCGCCGAGCTGCTCGACCGGCTGACCGACCGGGCGCTCGACGCCCTCGACCACGCCGCCGTGCCCTTCGAACGCGTCGTCGAACGGGTCCGCCCCACCCGGGACCCCGGCCGTAACCCGCTGTTCCAGATCTCCGTGCAGATGCTCGGCGACGCCAACTCCGGCGCGAACCTGGAACTGGCCGGGCTGGAGGTCGAACCGGTCGCCCAGTCGACCGGCCGCGCCCGCTTCGACCTGGCGGTCACCTTCGTCGAGTCCGCCGACGGGGTACGGACCACGATCGAGTACGCCACCGACCTCTTCGACCGCTGGCGGGTGGAGGCGCTCGCCGGGCACCTCGAGACGGTTCTCACCGCGGTGCTGCGGGACCCGTCCGGGCCGCTCTCCCGGGTGCCGGTGGTCGGCGCCGCCGAACGCGCCCGGCTGCTGGCCTGGGGCACGGCGGAGCGTACCGAGCCGTACCTCGATCCGGTCCACGTGCGGATCGCCCGGACCGCCGCCGCGATGCCGGACCACCCGGCGGTGGTCTTCGAAGGCCGGAGCCTGACCTACGCCGAACTGGACCGCCGGGCCGACCAGCTCGCCCGCTACCTGCGCGCGCGGGGCGTCACCCACCAGGAGATCGTGCCCCTGGTGATCCGTCGTGACCTGGACACCCTGGTCACCCTGCTCGGTGTGCTCAAGGCCGGTGCCGCCTTCGCCGTGCTGGACCCCGACCACCCGACCGGTCGACTCGACTACGTCATCCG
Source organism: Micromonospora sagamiensis (assembly GCF_014680085.1). NCBI lineage: Bacteria > Bacillati > Actinomycetota > Actinomycetes > Micromonosporales > Micromonosporaceae > Micromonospora > Micromonospora sagamiensis. The sequence goes on from NZ_AP023438.1 coordinate 6,184,056, forward strand.
GGACACCGGCGCGCGGCTGGTGCTCACCCGGTCGGACCTCCTCGACCGCCTGCCGACCGCCGACGGCTGGACGGCCGTCGCGGTGGACACCGAGTGGCCGGCGATCGAGGCCGCCGAGGGCCCGTTGCCCGAGCGGGCCGGACCGGACAGCCTGGCCTACGTGCTCTACACCTCCGGCTCGACCGGCCGGCCGAAGGGGGTGCAGATCGAGCACCGGGCACTCAACGCGTTCGCCACCGGCTACCAGCGGATCTTCGATCTGACGCCGGACGACCGGATGCTCCAGTTCAACGCCCTGGCGTTCGACATGTGCCAGGGGGAGACCTTCACCGGCCTCACGGTGGGCGCGACGCTGGTGCTGGTGCCGCCGGACGTGGTCGGCAGCCCCGAGCAGGTCGCCGAGCTGATGCGCGCCGAACGGGTCAGCTACGTCTGCATCCCGCCGGCCATGATGGCGCTGATGGAGTCCGCGCCCTACCCGGCCCTCCGCAAGATCATGGTGGGCGGTGAGGCGGCCCCGGGTGACCTGGTCAACCGGTGGAACCTGCCCGGCCGGCGGATGCTCAACGTGTACGGGCCGACCGAGGCCACCGTCGGCTGCACCAGCTACGAGTGCGCGCACCGGACCTGGCGGTCCAGCCCGCCGATCGGCGCGCCGATGCTGGACCGGCGGGTGTACGTGGTCGACGCCACCGGCGACCTGGCCCCGGTCGGCGTCCCGGGCGAGCTGCTCATCGGCGGCGAGGGACTCAGCCGGGGCTACGTGAACCTGCCCGACCTCGACGCCGCGCGCTTCCGGCCGGACCCGTTCCACCCCGGAGCCCGGGTCTACCGCAGCGGCGACCTGGTCCGCTGGACGGCCGACGGGCTGCTGGAGTTCATCGGTCGACTCGACCACCAGGTCAAGCTGCGCGGCCTGCGGATCGAACTCGGTGAGATCGAGGCGGTGCTGGCGAGCCACCCCTCGGTCGGCATGGCGGTCACCGCCCTGCGCCCCGACGCCCGGGGCGAGAACCAGATCGTCGGCTACGTGGTGCCCGCCGATCCGTCCGCACCGTCCACCGCCGAGCTGCGCCGGTACGCCGGCGAGCACCTACCCGCGTACATGGTGCCGGCGACCGTCATGGTGCTCGACACGCTGCCCACCACGACCAGCGGGAAGGTCGACCGGGACGCGCTGCCCCAGCCGCCGCTGACGGACCCCGACGACGGACCGACGTTCGAGGAACCGGCCACGCCCACCGAGGCCCGGGTCGCCGCGATCCTCGCCGGGGTGCTCTCGCTGCCCCGGGTCGGCGCGGACGCGAACCTGTTCCAGCTCGGCGGCAGTTCGCTCCAGGCCACCCGGGTGGTCAGCCGACTCAACCGTGAGTTCGGCGTGACCGTCCGGGTCCGGATGCTGTACGGCTCGGCGACCGTACGCACCATCGCCGCCGCCATCGACGACATGGTCGCCGCGCGGGACGCCGCCGCCGGGACCACCCACCCGGAGGGAGGCACCGCCGGTGCCCACTGAGCAGACCACCCTGGTTCCCCTGCAACCGTCCGGCGACCGGCCGCCGCTGTACTGCGTGCACCCGGCGAGCGGATCCGTGTACTGCTACTCGGGGCTGGCCGGCCTGGTGGGGTCCCGGCAGCCGGTCTTCGGCCTGGAGGCACCGGGCCTGGAGGGGGACCGTCCGCCGGTGGGCTCCGTCGCCGAACTGGTCGAGGCGCACCTCGCCGCGTTGCCCCCCACCGCCGCAGCCACGCCGGTGAACCTGCTGGGCTGGTCGCTGGGGGGAGTGGTCGCCTTCGAGCTGGCCCACCGCCTCCGTGCCGCCGGTGCCCGGGTCAACGCACTGATCATGGTGGACAGTCCGGTGCCGAGGGCGTTCCAGCGCCCACCGGAGGCGGACATCCTCCGGCGTTTCCTGATGGAGACCACCGGGGGTGACGCGGTCTCCGACGAGCAGGTCACCGAGCTGAGCCGGACCCTGGCCGCCCCGGCCCCGGCCGGGGATGACGACGACGCCCTGGAACTGGCCGTGCTGCGGTCCCGCTACGCCGTGTTCCGGGCCAACACCGAGGCGCTGATCGGCCACCGGCTCACCGGGCGGTACCCCGGGGCGGTGCAGCTCGTCCGGGCGGACCGGTCACCGGCGGACCGCATGCGGTGGACCGACTGGGCCGAGGAGGTCACCACGCACGTCCTGCCCGGGGACCACATGTCGATCTGGGCCGGCGAGTCGCTCACCCGGCTGGCCGCGACCGTCGCCGAGGTCCTCGCCAAGGCCGACGCGGTCGGCCCCGACGGGCCGGAGCCGGCCGCGGTGTGACGCGTCAACCGGGCCGCCGGCCCCGGGCCGCCGCTGCGGGCGGGCCGTCGGTCACGTCGGACCGATCCCTCGGCTGGGGCCGCCGGTCACCTCGGACCGGCGGCCCCACGCCGTCGTCTCGCTGAACCTGGAGGTACCGCCGTGTCCACCACCGACGCGCCCCCGCCCGGGCCGGCAGTTGCCGCTCCACGCGCCGATCCGGCTCCCGCGCCGACCGTCGCCGCCCGGACCGGTCCGGTGTCGACGGCCGTCCCCGGGCCGTCCGAACCGGCTCCGGACGCTGCCGGCTCGGCGGCCCGGCGGTTACGGCACAACGCCGACTTCCGCAGGTTCTGGTTCGGCGAGGGGGTCTCGCTCTTCGGCAGTCAGGTCACCGCGCTGGCGCTGCCCCTGACCGCGGTCCTCACCCTCGGCGCGGGGCCGGAGGAACTCGGCGTGCTCCGGTTCCTGCAACTGGTCCCGTTCCTGGTCTTCGCCCTGCCCTTCGGGGTGTGGGTGGACCGCAGTCGCCGCCGGCCGGTCCTGATCGGGTCGAACCTCGCCCGGCTGGTCCTGATCGGGGCCGTCCCGTTGCTCGCCGCCGTCGACCAACTGCACCTCTGGGTGCTCTTCGCGGTCACCTTCGGCGTCGGCGTCGCCACCGTCCTGTTCGACGTGTGCTGGATGTCCTACGTACCGGTCCTGGTGCGTGACCCGGAGCAGCTGGTCATGGCCAACGGCAAGCTGGGCGCGACGTCGTCGGCCGCCGACGCGGCCGGACCCTCCCTGGGCGGTGCGCTGGTCGGGGCGCTGACCGCCCCGGTCACCCTGGCCCTCGACGCACTCTCCTACCTCGTCTCGATGATCGCGCTGGCGCTGATCCGGACCCGGGAGCCCGTCCCCACGGCACCGGCCCGCCGGCGCAGACTGTCGGCCGAACTCGGCGAGGGGCTGCGCTGGGTGGTCGGCGACGGGTACCTGCGGGCCATCGCCCTGGTCGGGGCCGCCTGCAACTTCGTCACCGCCGGCGTGCAGTCGCTCTTCCTCATCTACGTGGTCAGTGACCAGGGCCTGGACCCTGCGCTGCTGGGACTCGTCTTCTCGGTCGGCGCGGTGGGCGGCATCGTCGGTGCGCTCGTCACGAGCCGGCTGCTGGGCCGGTTCCGGCTCGGCCGGGTCTACGTGGGCTCGCTGGCGGTCGCCTTCGCCGCCTGCGCCCTGATCCCCGTGGTCGGCGGGACGCCGCCGGTCCGGGTGGCGCTCTACACCGCGCTGTACTTCCTCATGTTCGGCGGCGTCACGACCGGCAACATCGTGGTGCTCAGCCTCCGGCAGACGATCACGCCCCGCGCGCTGCTCGGCCGGATGAACGCCGCCATGCGGATGCTCATGGTCGGCTTCGGCGCGATCGGCGCTCCGGTCGGCGGTGTGCTCGGCGGCGCGATCGGGGTACGGGAGGCGCTGTTCGCGATGTCGGCCGCTGCCATCGTCATGCTGGTGCCGATTCTGCTGTCTCCGGTCGGCCGGCTACGGGAGATGCCCCCTCCGGCGGTGGAGCCCGTCGAGGCGGCATAGCCCGTCGGGGTGGGGCGGACACCCTGCGTGTTGGTGCCCGCCCCGCTTCGTCCCGCTCGACGGGGGAGTGCCGTCGCCGATTACAGTCGGCTGAGTGCCCGAGCGTCCGGATGTGCACGTGTGGTCGCCCTCCATCGGTGGGATCACGGAGGTGCTGCACGCCCGCTTCACCCGTCACGCCTACCCGATGCACCTGCACGACACGTGGGCGTTGCTCGTCGTCGACGACGGGGCCGTCCGATACGACCTCGACGGCCGGGAACACGACGCCTTCCGGCAGGTCGTGACCCTGCTTCCGCCACACGTGCCGCACAACGGCGCTCCGGTGACCCCGGAGGGGTTCCGCAAGCGGGTGCTCTACCTCGACTCCTCGTACCTCGACGACCGGTTGGTCGGTCCGGCCGTGTCGCGTCCCCGGCTGGTCGACCCGGTCCTGTGGCGGCGGATCGACCTGCTGCACGACCTGCTCGCGGAGCCCGGCGACGACCTGGCGGCCGAGACCCACCTCGCCCTCGTGGCGGAGCGGCTGCGGATGCACCTGGAGCGGCGGACATCACCGGCACCCGCCACCCCGCACGACCCCCGGGTCGCGCGCCGCCTCCGGACCCTGCTCGACGAGCGGGTCGTCGAGGGGGTCAGCCTGCACGAGGCGTCGCGTGCCCTGCACGTCAACGCCACCTACCTGGTCCGGGCGTTCTCTCGGGAGTACGGCATCGGACCCCACCAGTACGTGATCTCCCGTCGGGTCGACCTGGCCCGGGGCCTGCTGCGCGACGGACTCCCCGCCGGGCAGGCGGCGGCTGCGGTCGGCTTCTACGACCAGTCGCACCTGAACCGCCACTTCAAGCGCATCCTCGGGTTCAACCCCGGCCGGTACGGTCCGGTGGCGCGAACGTCGACCCGTGCCCGGCGCGCTCCGGCGCCCGGCCCGCCGGGGCGGGGGCGCGGCGGACGAACTGTCCCCCCACCGCCAGCAGCGCGCCGACCACCATGATCAGGGCGCCGACCACCTGGAGGGCGTGGAACGACTCGTCGAGGAAGGCCACCGCGCAGGTGATGCCGAACAGCGGGGCGGCGAACATCATCACCGTCGCGGTGGTGGGGCTCACCGAGCGCAGGCCCCGGTAGTAGAAGAGGTACGCCACGGCGGTCGGGCCGACGGCGAGGTAGACGACGTTGGCCCAGACGTGCCCGGGTACCGCCGACCAGTCGGCGTCCCCGGCCGACGGCGCCGCGAACAACGCCAGGGCCAGCGCGCCGACCACGGTGCCCGCCGTGGTCGCCCGTAACGGATCGGTCCGGTTGAGCACCCGTTTGGAAGTGATGCTGTAGGCGGCCCAGGCCGCCGCGCCGGCCAGGTAGATCAGATCCCCGGTGAGCCGTCGACTGTCGATGGCGACCCCGGCGCCGAGGAAGAACACCACCGCCCCGCCGAGGCCGAGCAGGAGGCCGGTGAGCCGGGAGGTGGAAGGGCGTTCCCGACCGATGGCGATCATCACGGCAGTGGTGATCACCGGACTGAGGACGGGCACGATGACGGTGCCGTCGATGGACGGGGCGAGCGAGAGGCCCCAGAAGAAGAAGACGTTGTATCCGAAGACGCCGAGGAGCCCGACCGCGCCGGCGCGCAGCGCGTCCCGCCAGGAGAAGGCGCCGGTGCCCCGTCGACTGATGACCAGTGTGATCAGCAGCAGGATGACCGCCCCGCCGCCGAAGCGCAGCACCGCCGCGACCTGGTGGGGCAGGTGACCGACCACCACCTTCGAGCTGGCGAACGCACTGCCGAAGAAGGCCATCGTGGTCAGCAGGTACAGGTGCGCGTCGACGTGTGACGGGGAGTTCGTATCATCGGGTCGCACGGGTGTGGAACTGGTTTGCATACCGCAAATATTGACTTTTGGTGACGTTCCGGGTCTTGTACGAAATTTGCTTATCTCACGTACCACCACGCCCACGTCGAGGTTGTGTCGCAACGCGCGGTCGGTGAGGTTCGCACTGCTGATCAGCGCGGCCCGGTCGTCAGCGGCGACGATCTTCGCATGCAGCGCCGGACGCGAGGTGCCGGGGGTGGACCGGCGGTGAGCCGGCCAGTGCCAGAGGGCGGCCCGGCCGTGCGGCCCGGCGAAGGCGAGCGGACACCGTCGCGCCCGTGAGCCGTCCTGGGTGGACGGACGGACAACCTCGCCCCTGGGCGCGAGGCGACCCAGGACGTAGCGGTCGATCGGGTCTCGCGAGTGGGAAACTCCTCCTCCGGGCCTCCTCGCCCCGTCGATCATGGAGTCCGGGCACCAATCAAACCTCTGCAACAGCCGCGAATCGTGCGCCACAACTCCATGATCGACGGGGTAGGCGTCGGGGCCCGTCGACGCTGCTGCCCGCGCCGCCGCCAACCTCGTTCTGGGCCACACTTGCCCGGCGGGATGAAAAGCACCCCAGTGCGTGTCGTCAGGTCGCCGTGAGCAGATGAAGCCCGTGGGGGGCGTGCTGGACATTGATCGGCGTTGGCCGATTGACAAAGTTTGGAATCTAAACTTAATCTGCGCGGGATGTGGACGTGGACGTGGCCGGCGTGCGCGGCGGGCGTCCCACCCCCACCGGAGCAGCACCACCGTCCCGCAAGGAGCGTCATGACCGGTATCCGCGGCACCCTACGACGAACCCGATGGCGGATCGGCCTGGTCACCGGCACCATCACGGCGCTGGTGGTCGGCTTCGCCCTGATGATGACCGGCACCGCGCAGGCCGCCGTCGGCTGCCAGGTGACCTACGCCGTCGGTGGCCAGTGGCAGGGCGGCTTCAGCGCCAACGTCACCGTCACGAACCTCGGCGATGCGGTCAACGGCTGGCGACTGACCTGGACCTTCCCCTCCGGCCAGCAGGTCACCCAGGCGTGGAACGCCACCGTCACCTCCTCCGGCGCCACCGTCACCGCCGCTGATGTCGGCTACAACGCCGGGCTCGCCACCAACGCGTCGACGTCGTTCGGCTTCAACGGTTCCTGGTCGGGCAGCAACACCGCGCCGACGTCGTTCGCCCTGAACGGGGTCACCTGCACCGGCTCGGTCGGCGGCACCTCCGCCCCGCCGACCTCCGCCCCGCCCCCGACCACCCCGCCCCCGACCACCCCGCCGCCGGCCTCCGACGCGATGACGGCCGTGGCCGCGATGCAACCCGGCTGGAACCTCGGCAACTCCCTGGACTCGGTCGGCAGCGACGAGACCGCCTGGGGCAACCCGAGGATCACGCCCGAGCTGCTCGACAACGTCCGCGCCCAGGGCTTCCGCAGCATCCGTATCCCGGTCACCTGGAGCGCCCACCTGGGCGGTGCGCCGAGCTACCCCATCGAGGCGGCGTACCTCAACCGGGTGAAGGAGGTGGTCGACTGGGCGCTCGCCGACGGCTTCTACGTGATGATCAACATTCACCACGACTCGTGGCAGTGGGTCAACACCATGCCCACCGACCGTACGAACGTGCTCAACAAGTACAACGCGATCTGGACCCAGCTGGCGACCGCCTTCCGTGGCTCCTCGTCGAAGCTGGTCTTCGAGAGCGTCAACGAGCCGCAGTTCACCGGCAGCTCCGGCGACGCCCAGAACGCGACGCTGCTGCACGAGCTGAACACCTCGTTCCACCGCATCGTCCGGGCCTCCGGCGGCAACAACGCCACCCGGCTGCTGGTGCTGCCGACCCTGCACACCTCCTCCGAGCAGGCCCGCGTCGACGAGCTGCTGACCACGTTCACCGGGTTGAACGACCGGTACCTGATCGCCACCGTGCACTTCTACGGCTACTGGCCGTTCAGCGTGAACGTGGCCGGCGGCACCCGCTTCGACGCGACCGTGCAGAAGGACCTGACCGACGCCTTCGACCGGGTGCACGACGCCTTCGTCGCCCGGGGCATCCCGGTGATCATCGGTGAGTACGGCCTGCTCGGCTTCGACCGGCACACCGGCACCGTCCAGCAGGGCGAGAAGCTCAAGTTCTTCGAGTTCCTCGGGCACTACGCCCGGACGAAGAAGCTGACCACCATGCTCTGGGACAACGGCCAGCACTTCCACCGCACCGGGTTCCGGTGGCAGGACCCGGAGCTGTTCGCGCAGATCAGGTCGAGCTGGACGACCCGATCCGGCACCGCCTCGTCCGACCAGGTCTTCAGCGCGCGGGCCAGCGCGATCACCAGCAAGACCCTGACGCTGAACCTGAACGGCACCTCGTTCGTCGCGCTGCGGCAGGGCACCACCGACCTGGTCCGGGGCACCGACTACACGCTCAGCGGCGACCAGCTCACCCTCACCGCCGCCGCGCTCACCCGCCTGCACGGCAGCCGGGCGTACGGCGTGAACGCCACGCTGCACGCGCACTTCTCCGCCGGCGTGCCGTGGCGGATCGACGTGATCACGTACGACCGGCCGGTGCTGTCGGGCGCCACCGCCACGACGGGCGCGTTCGGCATCCCCACCCAGTTCAAGGGCGACCAGCTCGCCACCATGGAGGCGAAGTACGCCGACGGCAGCAACGCCGGCCCGCACAACTGGACGTCGTACAAGGAGTTCGACGTGGCCTTCGCGCCGGACTACGCGGGGAACCGGATCGTCCTGAAGCCCGAGTTCTTCGCCGAGGTCAACGACAACGCCCCGGTGACCCTGACCTTCCACTTCTGGAGCGGGGAGAAGGTGACCTACCGGGTCACCAGGTCCGGCAGCAGCGTCACCGGCACCACCGCCTGACCCTCGTACGCCAGATGGTGGTCCGGCCGGCACCCCCGGCCGGACCACCGGCCGTTCCGGGCCGCCCACGGCGTCGGCCTCGGACTCCACCAGCCTGGTCGGATCGACGAGGCGCTCCACGAACGTGCACGCCGGCCGTACGCCAGCGAACCGCTCGCCATGGGCGTGTGCCGCCTCGCGTCGACGGGTGATGTCGACGAGCATGACCCTGGCCCGGATGACGTCGGCAAGCCCCGCACCGGCCTCGCGCAGCGCGTGCTCGACGATGTCCAGGCAGCGCACGGACTGGGCGGGGGCCTCGGCTGACGGTAGTCGGTGAACAGGTTCCTCCGAGTGCCGTCGAGAGCACTTGCGCCGGCTCGTCAGTCGGCGGCCACCACTATGACTTCCTCCCCCTCGCCGAACGGCGGCTCGAAGCTCTGGAGGTAGCGGTCCAGCAGTTCGTCAGTAATCGGAAAAGCGGCGTTGGCGTCGAAGCGTTCAGCTCGCGTACGGAGACGCTGCCGTAGCAGCGCCGGGTCGGCCTTGAGGTAGATGAGGCGCCAACAGCCCCCGGCTCGTTCGACCAGATCCTTGTATGCCTGCCGTCGTGACCGTTGCCAGAAGCTGGAGTCGATGACGACGTTGCGACGCTGTGCCACGAGTGAGAGCAACCGCTCCCGCAGAGCCCGCCTCGCGACTTCGGTGTGCTCCTCGTATCGGTCGGGCTCGTAGTCGACGCCGTAGCGACCGAAGCGATGCCATATCTCCTCATCGACGGACAGCCGGACGTAACCTCTGGCCTCGAGGTCTTTGGCGTACGTCGTCTTGCCGGAGCCGGCAACCCCGCACATGAGGACCACCTCAGGCTGCTCAGGGAGCCCTGCCTCGTTCGCTCTCATGGGCGCCATGGTGGCGGTCCGGACCGGCATTGTCACCCGCAATGCGGCAGAGTCGACGCCGAGAGCCTGGTCGAACGGCGCGTCGCGGCGCCGTCAGCGGGCGGGAACCGGCTCGGACGACGGCCGCCACTCCCGCCTGATCAGCCCGTACACCCACGAGTCGGAGACCTCGCCGTTCACGACGCAGTCCTCCCGCAACGTCCCTTCACGCACGAACCCGAGCTTCTCCAGCACCCGGGCAGATGCCACGTTGCGTGTATCGGTCTCGGCCTGGACGCGATTCAGGTCCAGTGTGTCGAATGCCCACCGCAGCAAGGCGTGCGCGGCCTCCGTCGCGTAGCCGTGGCCCCACGCTGCATCGTCGAAGCAGTAGCCCAGCGATGCGCTGCGGTAGTCCGGATTCCACCGGTTCAGGCTGCACCAGCCGATGAACGTCCCGTCGAAAACACGGTCCACGGCCAGCCGCGCCCCGGTGCCTGCTTCTGCCATCTGCCGGCAGGCCGTTATGAACCGCTCAGCGCGCACACGTTCGGTCCAGGGCGGCGCGTCCCAGTAGCGCAGCACGTAGGCGCTGCTGTGCAGCGCGAAGAGGTCGTTCGCGTCCGCGTCGTTGAAGGGACGCAGTCGCAGGCGAGTGGTGTGCAGCGTGGGGGTGGGCAGGGACATGAGTGCCATGTTGCCTCTCCCGATGGGCGGGTGGAAAGACGTGCCCGCCCATCGGCATGAGCGCGGTGCGGCAGATCCGGATGCCGCATGAGTCCGACACTTGGGGTGGCGGGCGCAACCGGCAGAACCGAAGTCCGTCCCGTCGCAGCGGATCACGTCTCCGTCCGGCTGCCGGGACGTCGGTCAGCGCAGGTGTTCGGGGCGTACGCCGATGCCGACGAGCCTGGCGGGGAGGGCTTGAAGCGCCGGGAACCGCTGCAGCAGGCGGATTGGTGCCGGGGCCTCGATGCGGCCGGTGGCGTGCAGCAGCGGGTCGACGACGCGCCGCTGCGCGGCGCGCTGGATGTTCTGCGTCACCACCGTCGGCAAGTGCCGGCGCTTCTGTACCGCGGCGAGGTCCGCTTCGGTGACTGGCTGCCCGGCGGCGAGGTTCGGGCCCAGCATCCGGGCGGTGGCCGCGGCGTCCTGCACCGCCAGGTTGATGCCGACGCCGCCGATCGGGGACATGGCGTGTGCGGCGTCGCCGATGAGCAGCGCGCCGGGCGCGTGCCACCGCTCCAGTCGGTTGACCTTCACCGTCAGCAGTTTGACGTCGTCCCAGGTGGCGAGTTCACCGACCCGGTCGGCGAGGACCGGGTGCCGGCGCGTCACCTGCTCCCGCAGCGCCTCCAGCCCGGCCGCGCGGATCTCGTCGTAGCCGTCCTTGGCGATGACGTACGCGCACTGATGGTAGTCGCCGCGGTCGATGGCGAGCATCAGCCCGCCGTCGCTGACCCGCATCGCCAGGCCGTCACCGTCGTCTGCGCGGCGCGAGATCCGGAACCACAGCACGTCCATGGGAGCGCCGTAGCCGACCGGCTGCAGGCCGAGCTCGCGGCGTACCACGGAATCGCGGCCGTCGCAGGCGACGGTGAGCGATGCCTCGATCTCCAGTTCGCCCTCCGGGCCCGCGGCGCGCACGCCGGTGACGGCGCCGGAGGCGTCGCGGAGCAGGCCCGTCACGGTGGTGGAGCGGAGCAGCGTGAAGGTGGGGAACCTCGCCGCCTCGGTCGCGAGCATTTCCAGGAAGTCCCACTGGGGGACGAAGTACAGGTAGTTGTGCGGCGCCGGCAGGCGTGTGAAGTCGGCGACGGTATAGGTGCCGTCGTCGAAGGTGGTGCGCAACGCGCCGGCCTTGCGCCCGGGTAGCGCCGCCACCCGTTCGCCGAGCCCGATTTCGTCGAGCATGTTAAGTGTGGAGGGATGCACCGTGTCGCCGCGGAAGTCCCGGAGGAAGTCGGCGTGCTTCTCCAGCACGGTGACCTCCACTCCCTGCCGGGCGAGCAGCAGCCCCAGGACGAGTCCTGCGGGCCCGCCGCCGACGACGCAGACAGTGGTCTTCATAACCTTCCAACCGCAACCTGTGTTGCTTTTTCAGACTGCCATGATGAAAGGAGGTAACGCAACAGTCGGTGCATTAAAGGAGGTGTCCGATGTCTGCAGGCCAGCGGCCGGGCGGGCGCAGCGCCCGTGTCCGGGCTGCGGTCCTTACGGCCGCCCGTGGCCTCCTCGTCGACGGGTACGCCGAGCTGACCGTCGAACGGATCGCCCAGGCGGCCGGCGTCAACAAGACGTCGGTCTACCGCCGGTGGACCGACCTGGAAGGCGTCCTCGGCGACCTGCTCAGCGAGTACGCCAGTGAGGTCGTCCCGATCCCCGACACCGGCGAGCTCGACACTGACCTCGAAGAACTGGCGTTGCTGATCCGGCGCGGCATGACTGGCGAGCCTGGCGACCTGATCACGGCCCTAGCCGCGGCCGCGCCCCGCAACCCGCGCGCCGCGCAGATCGTCCGCAGTTTCTTCGCCGAACGGTTCGGCCTGGCCGAGGCCGTCGTCAACCACGCCGTCGCCCGCGGCGACCTGCCTCAAGGCACCGATGCCCGGGCCGCGATCGAGCTCCTGGGCGCGCCCTTCTTCCTGCGGCTGCTCGTCGTCAACGAACCCATCGACGAGGAGTTCGCGCAGCGTATTGCCGCTGCGGCCGCCGCAGCCCTGCGCTCCGGCGTCTTCGATCCGGCGCGAGGGCCTCGTCCCGCCACGGGCACCAGTGCAGCGCCTCCCGCCAGCTGTCCCGGCCGGCAGTCTGACCCCAGTCGGTGACCTCGAGCGGGCTGGTCCACCCGACGGTAAATCCGACGGCCGACGCTTCGCCGTGCTGGGGGCGGAGCGTCGACCGTGGGCGTCTGCGGAGACGGATACTCAGCCCGGCGTCAGCAGCGGCTGATCGTCGAGTTGGACAGCACCACGTTGCTGATGGTGAAGTTGTCCGCGCAGGGGCTCTCCAGGATCCGGTTGTTCACCAGCGTGAAGTTGCGCAGGGTGATGTCCCGGTTGCCGGGGAACTCGGTGCGCTCGGCCAGCCGGATCTCGCCGCCGCCGCTGACCGTGCCACCGTTCGCCGCGATGTTCACGCCGTAGCAGTTCTCGATCAGGATCGCGTTGTTGCCGGTGTTGGCGATGTCCACCCGGTCGATGGTCGCGCCACCGGACTCGGAGACGCAGAAGACGCCCCGGCCGCCGCCGCGCGCCCGGACCGTGCCGACCCGGATGTTGGTGGGGTAGCTGTCGCCGACCCGGCCGTTGCGGTTGGCCATCCGGAACGCCGCGTACCCGGTACCGGTGCCGGCGTTCTCCGCGTCCACCGTGGTGACCGTGGCGTTGATGGTCTGGTTGAGCAGCAGGCCGGACTCGCCGACGTTGCGGGCGGTTACCGTGCCGACGGTCAGACCGTCCACGCCGTACGTCTCGACCGCGTGCGAGCTGGCGCCGGAGACGTACACGTTGTCGATCCGGATGTTCCGGCTCCACTGGCTGGTGTCGCCCCGGTTGTCGATGCGGACGCCGAGACCGGCGGAGAGTCGCATGTCGATCTGACCGAGGATCACGTTGGTGACGTTGCGCATGAAGATCCCGTACAGCGGGGTGCCGGTGACGGTGAGGTGCTGCACCTCGACCTGGGTGGTGCCGCGCGAGTAGATCGGCGCCTGGTCGCCGGAGCCCGAGCCGGTGACGTTGACGGTGCCGCAGACGTCGATCGTGGTGTAGCTGGGCAGGGAGATCCGCGAGCCGGCGCTGATCGACCCCGACCCGCGCACGACCACCCGCTGCTTCGAGGTGCGGCCGGCGGTCAGGCTGTTGACCGCCGCCTGGACGGCGGCCCGCATGTCGCCGCCGGTGTAGACGGTGCTGCTGCCGTTGCGGGCGGTCCAGGTGCCGCCGCTGAGCACCGCCTCGGCCTGGAACGAGCCGCTGCCGCAGCCGGTGCCGGAACCGAGCGTGATCATCTGCCACTGCTGGTTGGCTCCGCCGAGGTCCTGGTACTGGGAGATCATCGCACCGTCGGCGGTGGACCACCCCCAGACGTCGAGGGCCTTGTCGGAGTGCCGGTTGACGAACCGCACGTACCCGCTGTCGGAGTCGGCGAGGCGGAAGTGCTGCCGGGTGTTGCCGCTGGCCGCCGTGTTCTGCACGAGCTGCACGCCGTCGTCGGCGTTGGGCACTTCGAGCACCTTGCCGCTGTGCACCGAGCGGACCTGGTAGTAACCGCTGCCCACGTCGACGAACCGCCACTGCTGGACGGCGAGGTCGTTGCGGGCGTACTGGTTGACCGGCGCGCCGTCGGCGGTCGACCAGCCGTACAGGTCCATGGCCTTGCCGCTGTGCCGGTTGACGAAGACGTAGGTGGCGCCGGTGTCGACGGTCGCCGCCGACGCGGCGGGGGCGGTGACGGCCGCGTCGACGCCGACGAGGGCGAGGACGACGGTGGCGAGCAGGGCGGGACGCCAGCGCCGTGGGCGTCGGGACGTGGTGGTTGGTGCCATGAAGGCTCCTCGGTGGGGATGGTGGCGAGCAGACCCACCGGACGCGCCGACGAGTCCGGCAAGCGCTTTCCCGTTGCCCGAACCTATCGCCGCACATCAATACTGGTCAAGCGGCCCGCTTCGCCGTGGGCCCCGCCGGCCCGTCGGTCCGCCACCGTGCCCGGAGGACCCGACCGGTGCTGACGGCCGGATCGCCTGCGAGCGGCCGGCTGTGGGCACCGGTCGGGTGACCGGCACGAAGGTCAGTCCACGAGCGTGACCCGACCGTTGTCCAGGTCGTACCGGGCGCCGACGACCGTGAGCGCACCCTCGTGCACCCGCTCGGCGATGATGGGGCTCCGTACGGTCAGCGCCCGCACCTGGGCGCGGACGTTGGCGCGGACGGCGTTGTCGACCACGTCCCCCGGCTGCCCGAGCACCGGCGCCACCACCGGCCGCAGCCCCTCGACGATCGTGCCGATGTGGCCGGGTGCGGACCCGCCCGTCCGGATGGCGTCGATCGTGGCGGTGATCGCCCCGCACCGTTCGTGGCCGAGCACCACGATCAGCGGGCTGTGGAACTCCTCCACGGCGAACTCGATGCTGCCCAGCAGCAGGTCGTCGACGATGTTCCCGGCCACCCGGTTGTCGAACAGGTCGCCGAGGCCCTGGTCGAACAGCACCTCCGGAGCGACCCGGGAGTCCGCGCAGCCGAGGGTGATGGCGAACGGGTGCTGGCCGGCGGCCAGGCGGCGCAGGTCCGCGAGGCTCTGGTGGGGATGACGGCTGTGCCCGGTGACGAACCGGTGGTTGCCGTTACGCAGTCGACGCCACGCCTCGGCCGGGGTGACGACGGGCGGCTCGGCCGGGGTGGCCACCGCCGGTCGGGAGGGTACGGTGACGCCGAGTGCGACGGCGGCGGCCCCGCCGGTGGCCAGCAGCGACCGACGGGACACGGGGTTACGCTTCACGATGATCTCCTGGAAGTAAGGCACTGCCCTGCTTTCTACCACCGCGCGGGTGATCCACTGTGTCCCTTTTCCGACCCGGCCCGCGCCCGGCGACCTTCCGCCCGACCGCCGCGGGATCGGTCAGGACGCCGCCATCGAGATGTCGAAGGCGAGGTCGCGGACGTCGTCGACCGGGTGCGCCCGCAGCGCGTGCAGCAGGTCCCGCCAGGGTCGCGACCAGCCGTACTCCGCGCCCCGGCGGGCCAGCGCCACCGCGAACAGCCCGGTGGTCGGGTCACCCCGGGCGGCGAGGGCCCGGGCGGTGTCCAGGACCACCGTCGGGTCGATCGGCGTGGGGTCGCGTCGACGCCGGTCGTCGAGCCGCGAGGCCAGGCGGGCGGCGAGCGCCGGTCGTCCCCCGACCAGCTCGGCGATCTCCACCACGTCGGCGGTGAGCTGCGCGGACGGCACCCCGGAGAAGCGGAGCAACGCGGTCAGTACCCCGGCCGCCCCGGCCAGGTACGCCGGATGCCGGGCCAGGTCCCGGGCCGCCGCCCGGACCGGATTCCCGTCGGTCGTCGGATCCGCGTGCCGGGCCCACCGCTGCGCCGCGAGCCTTCACCGCGACCGCGCGCATCGTCCGCTGCGGATCGGTGGTCATCGCCCGTACCGTCTCCCGGTCGCCCGACGACCTTGGCGGCGGTGAGCGCCAGGAACCGGTGGTGACCCGGCCCCGCGCGCAGATCGGTCAGGACGTCGGGCAGGTCGCCGGTGGCGGCGAGCCCCCGCGCCCGGCGGGCCAGGGTCGCCATCCGCTCCGGGTACGGCAGGACGTCCAGTTCACCGAGGAGGCGACTCGTCGATCTCCGCATGGCGCTCATTGTGTCCGGCGCCGGACCGGGCCGCCGAACGGTTTCCGGCCGGCTCCGAGCGGTCGGCCGCACCCGTCCCGGACCGGGGCCGGGCCATCCGGGCCGTCTGGGCCGTCCGGGCCAACTGGTCGGCCCGGCGGCTCAGTGACTCCACCCGCTGGATCACCCCGGTCAGGTCGGTGTCGTCCCGGTCGCGCCCCGGCGTCACCGTGTCGAGCAGGTCGGTGTAGTCGCTGACCAGCGCCGGGTAGTCGCGGACGAACGCCTTGTGGTCGGCGTCGCCGGCGATGGCCGTCGGCTTCATCCGGGCGTACCGCTGGTCGAGGTCGATGACCTGCTGCGCCAGGACGGCGGTGGCCGCGCTCAACGCGCTGCTGCGGTCGGCGTGGGCGTCGCGCAGACGGCGGCGGTCGGCGGCGAGCCGGCCGGCCCGCAGGCCCGTCGCGTAGACCAGCGCCGAGCCGACGAGGACGGCCAGCACGGCCGCCGCCGCGACCAGATAGCGGGGCAGCGACGGACTGATGGTCCGGGTGCCGTCCGGCACGGTGCCCGCCTTCACCAGCCGGTCGTAGTTGACCGTGACCACCTTCAGCGCCTCCAACGGCCGGTCGACGAAGCCGTCGATGCCGTTGCTGATGGTCATCTCCGCCACGAAGGCCCGGCCGAAGTTCCCGTCGTCGCGTCCGGGCAGCAGCGCGCAACCGTAGGTGTCGTACTCGTCGTCCTCGCGGCTGAGCACCAGCACCACCGTGCCGTCCGCGGCCCGCTTGACGTCCTGACAGCCCTCCCGCAGGTCCGCCCCCGGCTCCAGCAGCAGCACGACCAGCCGGCGGTTGCCGATGATCCGTTCCGCCGCCGCCTCGTCCAGGTCGACGCCGGGGGCGACGTGGACGGAGGAGGAGCGCACGTCGCGGGCGACCGGACCGTCGGTGATCCCGCCCGTCCACAGCGCCCAGCCGGCCAGCACCAGGCAGGCCAGTACGCCCAGGCCGAACGGGGCGCCGAGGAACCGCGCCACCCGGGCGGTCAGCGGCTCCCGTGCCCCCTGCGGGTCCTGCCGCACCGGGTCCGTCCGCTCGGCGTCGCGTCGCTTCGGGTCGCGTGCCTGCTCCGGCCCGGTCACGACAGCCTCTCCCGCAGGTAGAACGTCGGCCGGTAACCGGCGACGCCCATGGTGCGGGCGGTGTCGTCCAGTTCGGCCTCGGCGTCGGTGAGCAGGGCCCGGACGTGCGGGTCGGGCAGTCCCTCGTCCAGCGCGGCCCGGGCCGCCTGGAGCTTCGCCACGCCCCGGGTCAGCCCGGGGTCACTGCGCCGGTCGGTCAACAGGGACATCTCTACGGCCAACGCGGTCAGTCCGGCCAGCCGCGCGGTCGTACCCGGTCCCCGTACCGCGCCGCTGCGGCCGACGCCGCGCCACAGCGACCGCGTGGACAGGGCGAGGAACCCCACGACACAGCCGGCGAAGAGCCAGGGCAGCGCCGGCAGCGCCACCCGCAGGGGATCCACCGGCCGGTACGGCAGGGGCCGTTCGAACAACCCCGCGTACCGCACGTCGGTCACCCGGGCCAGGTAGGCGTTGAGCACGTTGTCCTGCGGATACTCGTAACGGCTGAGCCGGTCGCCGAACTGCCCGTAGAAGCTCGCCCCGGTCACCTCGGCGAACTCCTCGCCGTGCGGCCCGTGGTACTCGATCCACGCGCCGTAGAGCACCACGATCGGCCGGCCCGGGAAGACCCGGGCCAGCGCGGGCCCGTACCGGGGGACGGGTTCGCCCCGCGGTTGCCGGGGCAGCGCGACGTACAGCGCGTCGCCGTCGGGGAAGGCGCTGGCCGCCGTCCTGGCCGGTACGGCGGTCAGCGTCGCGCCGTCCGCCACGTGTCGTCCACTGGCCCGCAGGTCGGCGGTGACCGTGGCGAGTTCGGCCGCACCCGGCTCACGCCACCGCAACCCGTCGTGGTCCGGCGGCGTCGGTGCGTCCCCGAGCGCGGCGATCAGCGTCACCAGCAGGCCGGTCACGTCCCCGGTGGCGAACTGGGCCCGCCAGCTGGGCAGCGTGTCGGCGGTGGCCTGGTACAGGCCCCCGCTGACCTGGAGACCGATCACCCGGACCGTGACGTCCTCCACATCCCGGATCCGGTCCCGTTCGGCCTCGTCGAGGCCGGGCGGCGCGACGAGGATGCGGACGTCCCGGTCGCCGATCGCCTCGCGGACCCGCTGCTCGTCCCAGGACGCCACCGACCCGGGGAGCCGCACCACCGGCGCGGCGGCGACCATGGCGTCCATCTCGGCCACCGACGGCACCGTCGTGTCGGTCAACTCGCCGGCCGACCCCTCCGGTACGGCGGCCGAGGCGGGGGATCGGCCGTAGCTGACGTCGATGCTCTGCCGCTGGGCGACCAGGAAGACCACCAGCACCAGCACGGCCAGCCCGAGAGCCACCCAGCGAACCGGTTCGAGGCGGCGGCGCAGCGTCCGCTCAGTCATCGTGACCCGCCCGCCACAACCGGTCGGCCTGTTCGGCGTACCCGGCCGCGAGCCGGGCCGCGTCCGGGCCACCGCGCCCGGCGGCGATCAGCTCGGCGCGGCTCATCAGCTGCTCCGCCTCGGCCACCCGGTGCGAAGCCGCGTCCCGGCTGACCGCCGCACTGTCGATCGCCGCCCGGGCCGCCGACCAGGCGACCCGCCGGTCCCGTTCCCGCGTGCGCCAGCGGGGTACCAGCGTGGCCGCGACACCCGCCGCGACCAGCAGCACGCCGCCGGTCAGCCAGATCAGCCACATGACCAGCCCACTCCCGGGTCAGCTCGCAGGCGAAAGGGGGACACCGGACGAGTGTGGCTGATCGAGGCAAACGGATCCGTGGTGGACGCAGCGCGCCGGTCCGGTCACCCTGCGGGGCTGTGGTGCCCCTCCTGAGCAGGGCGAACGTCGCTTCCGGAGGCAGCGGGGGCCACGCGTGCGGGCGGTGTCGGTCAGTGGGACACGACGGCACCGCAGTCGGCGCAGCGTTCCCGATCGGACCAGTCGATCCGGTCGAGGAGGGCGGGGGTCACCGGCTCCTGCCCGAACTCCTGCCGCAGCGCCATCCGGAACGTCCAGAGCGACTCGGCGAAGGGGTGGTAGGCGGCGTGGTACTCCGGGCCGGCGAGGACGGCGCCCGTCCTGATCGCGTCCCGGATGGCGACGAGCCGCAGGAACGCGGCCTCACCAGCCGTCACCACCGGCACGGTCGCGGAGACGAGCAACTGCTCGCGGGCGACGTACAGCGCGGCGTCGTGGAGCGCCCGGTTGGCCGCGTCGTACCGGTGCTCGGGCGGGAGGTCGGCGCTGGCCACCCGGCGGAGGGCACCGTGCGTGGCGTCCAGGGCGAGCATGAAGGCGACCCCGCTGGCCAGTCCCGGTGGCAGCGGCACCGACGTCGGCAGGACGGCCTCGACCCCGGGACGGAGGGGCCGGTCCCGTGCCGTCCCGCCCTCCGCGTGGCCGGGCCGCGTCCGGCCGGACGCGGCCCGGTCCGCCCCGCCGGGTGGTGCCGCCGGGGACGCGTGACGCGCGAGTGCGGCCAGCACACCGCCGGTCGCCAGGGCCTGGTCGCAGCGCAGGGCCAACGCGAGGTTGCCCGGTGCCCGGCCGGTCTCCACCTTGCTGAGGTACCCCCGGCTGTAGTTGACCCGCTTCGCCAGGTCGGCCAGGGACAGCTTCGCGGCCTGCCGGTGGCGGCGCAGGCACTCCCCGAGGCTCTCGGGGCGGTCCGTGCCGTCGTGCGGTGGGTCGGTCACCGCCACGGCCGCCGGTCCGGGCCCGGGCGGAGACGGACGACGGCGGCCCACCGGGCGGCTGCGGGGCGACGCATGGCCCGACCGTACCAACGACGCCGGTACGCGGCATCGGGCGCACGACCCGGACGGATGCCCGATCGTCCACAGCGGACGCCGGGCACCCGGGCCGTCGCTAGCAGCGGGGGGTGGAGACCTGGTTCGCGACCAGCGAGGAGTGGATGTAACCCGTGGTCGGGCTGTTCACCTTGAACCAGCGGTTGGAGGCGTAGTTCGAGCTGGGCGGGTAGACCCACTGGGCGTCGGTGAAGCAGACCATGGTGACCCCGGTGCCGTTGCCGTAGTAGCCGTTGGAGGTGCAGCCGGTGTTGGCGCAGCTGCGGATGTTCGCGCCGCCGGAGTTGGAGCTGATGTAGGGGCCGGCGGCGGACGCCGGGGTGCCGGTCAGCAGGAGGGCGCCGGCGGCTCCGGTGGCCAGAGCGATCCGGACGAGGTGACGGGTGGTGCGGTTCTCGGACACGGGCTTCTCCTTGCCGTGGTGGGGGATTCCGACGCGGACGTCCACCCGCGTCGCCGGCGCCCGGTGGATCGGGCGTCCGATCTGGTGGTTACCAGCATTGAGCAGCGCGGATGCCCCGGGTAGGTGTTTCCTGTTGCGTGCCCGCACAGGAGACAGCGCCGCGACCCGGCCGGTACGCCCCACGACAGCCGTTCCGCCCGCCGTGACGGTCACGCAAAGTTATCCCCCGGCTTCCGCTGGCCACGACTGGTCCTTTTCGGCAGACTGTTGCGGATCCGCATGATCGACGGCCGTCAGTGGCCGTCCCTGATGTCGATACGGGGTGGAACACGTGGAATCTCTCCGCCGCACCGCAGCCGCGCGCCGGCCGGCACCCGCCGGGCGGCACGCCTGATGCCGGAGACCCGTACCCCCCGACACCTGGTGCTGTTCCGGCTGCTCGTCGTCGGCACCTCGGTCTCGGCGTTCGGCAGCTACCTCAACATGGTGGCGCTCAACCTCTTCGTCTACCAGGCCACCGGCAGCGCCCTGCAGACCGGTGCCTTCATGGCCCTGCGACTGGCCGCCGGCTTCCTCGCCGGCCTGACCGGGGGCACCGTCGCGGCCCGGCTGCCGCGCCGCCCGGTGATGGTCGCCTGCGACCTGACCCAGGCCGCCGCGCTCGTCGCGCTGGCGGTCAGCCCCGCGTCGGTCCGCCTGGGCCTGCTCCCGGTCGTCGCGGTGGCCGGCGGGCTGCTCGGCACCACCTCCTCGGTGCTGCTGCGCAGCAGCGTCCCCGACCTGGTCCCCGGTCCCGACCGGGTCACCGCCAACGGACTGCTGGTCACCGGCCGGGCCGTCGCGATGACGCTCGGCTTCGCCGCCGGCGGTCTGCTGGTCGGCTGGCTGGGCTACCGGGCGGCGTTCCTGGTGGACGCGGGGACGTTCCTCTTCTCCGGCCTGCTGCTGGCCGCGCTGCCGTTGCCGTTCCCGAACCACCGGACCCGCCCGGCCGGGCCGGTCACCGACGCCACCGACCGCCCGGACGGCCGGCGGCGACGCCGGCTGGCGCTCGCCGCGCTGCTGGCCGCGCCGGCCGTCCTGGTCATCGTGGTGGTCCGCGCCGCCGACGCGCTCGGGTCCGCGTCCCACAACGTCGGCCTGCCGATCTACGCGACCCAGGTGCGACCGGAGGACCCGGCTGCCTTCGTGGGCAACTTCTTCGCCGTCTGGGCCGTCGGCCTGCTCACCGCCCACCAGCTGGTCAAGCGGCTGAACCGGCGGGGACCGGGACTGGACGACCCGCGCCGCAGCGAACTGGCCTTCATCGTCGGCACCTGCGTGATGTCGACCGCCTTCGTCGCGGCCTTCGTCGACCTGCCCGGCTACTGGGTGTTCGCGGTGGCGCTGGTCGCCGGCGCCGCCGACGGCTTCACCGAGATCAGCTACACCACCCGGCTCCAGGCCGAACCCGACCCGCAGCGCGGGTACTTCTTCGGCGCGACCGCGATGGCCGAGAACGGGGGACTGGGCGTGGGCATGCTGCTCGCCGCCGGCCTGCTCGAACTGTGGCGACCGCTGCCGGTGGCGGCGGCCATGCACGGCACCGTGGTCGTCCTGGCCGTCGCGGTCGCCCTGGCCGGCGCGCTGCGCCACCGCGCCCGTCCCGCCGCCACGAACGGCGGCACCGTGCCCGTGGCCACCGGCCCGACGGTCGCCGTGACGAACCCGGTCGAGGAGAGTGGACGATGACCGTGGACGACCTGATCCGGGCCCTGACCGGCCGCGCCGAGATCGTCGATGCCGCCGTGCTCGACCGGACCGCCCACGACGGACGGGTCCGGCGGATCGCCTACGTGGTGCCCGCCGCCACGGTGCCCCCGCTCCGGGCCCGGCGGGCCGCCGAGGCGGTGGCCGTGGCCCGGCGCGAGCGGGCCGCACCGCCGGTGACCGTGGCCGTGGTCTCCGGCATCCCCCGCACCGCCGACGGCACCCCGGACGGGGCCGCGCTGGCGGCGCTGCCGGTCGCCGGCACCGTCGGGGCCCCGGTCCGGCCGGCGGCAGCGACGGCGGAGCGGCGACACCTGGCGGACCTGATCGACCTCCCCGCCCGGTGGGCGACGACGGCCACCGCGCCCCACGCCACCGCACCGGACACCCCGCCGCCACCGGACGGACCGCCGGCCGTCGCCGAGGGCCCGGCGACCATCGCCCACCCCGACGACCCGGAGACGCTGCCCGAGGCCCTGGTCCGGGTCGCGGAACAGTGGCCCACCCGGGGCCTGCGGGTCGTCGAGGAGGACGGCACCCGGCTGCTGCCGTACCCCGACCTGCTCGCCGCCGCCCGACGGACGCTGACCGGCCTGCGCGCCGCCGGCCTGGCCGCCGGTGACCCGGTGATCCTGCACATGCCCTCCCTGCTCGACCACTGCGTCGCGCTCTGGGCCTGCCTGATCGGCGGCCTGCACGCCGTGGCGGTCGCCCAGGCCCCCGGCTACACCGACCGCAACGCCACGTTGGACAAGCTGGAGCACGCCTGGCGCGGCCTGGACCGGCCCCCGGTGCTCTCCGGGGACGGCACCGTGGCCGCGCTGACGCGGTACGCCGACCGGCACGGCCTGGACGGGATGCGGGTGCTCGACGTCGCCGACTGCCGCGACCACCCGCCCGCCGCCGACCTGCATCGGCCGGACCCGCGGGACGTGGCGATGCTCCAGCTCTCCTCCGGCAGCACCAGCCGGTCGAAGGTGATCCCGATGACCCACCGGGGCATCGTCGACTACGCCCGGGGCGCCCGGCAGGTCGGCCGGATGCGTGCCGGGGACGAGGTGCTCAACTGGCTGCCGCTGGACCACGTGGCCGGGATCGTCATGATGCACATCGGCCCGGTCGTGCTTGGTTGCGGCACCACCCACGTCGCCACCGCCCTGGTGCTCGCCGACCCGCTGCTCTGGCTCGACCTGCTGGAGCGCCACCGGATCCAGCACAGCTGGTCACCGAACTTCGGGTACAAGCTCGTCTCCGAGGCGCTGCGGACGCGGCCGGACCGGACCTGGGACCTGCGACACGTCCGGAGCCTGGTCAACGCCGGTGAGCAGTGCACCGTACCGGTGGCCCGGCAGTTCCTGGCCGACGTGCGCGGCTTCGGCATCGAGCCGGACGCCCTGCTGCTGGCCTGGGGAATGGCCGAGACCTGCACGGCGATCAGCTACCAGCCGGCCGTCGCCTCGGCGGTGCAGCACGTGGAACTCGCCGCCGACGGCATCCGGGTGACCCTGCACGACGAGCCGGGCCCCGGCGTCACCGGCTTCCTGAGCATGGGCCCCGCAGCGCCCGGCGCGCAGTTCCGGATCACCGCCCCGGACGGCACCACCGCCCTGCCGGACCGGCACATCGGCCGGCTCCAGGTCCGGTCGGCACGGGTCACCCCGGGCTACCTCGGCAACGACGAGGCCAACCGGGCCGCCTTCCCCGACGGCGACTGGTTCGACACCGGCGACCTCGCCTTCCTCGCCGACGGCCGGCTGACCATCACCGGGCGCGGCAAAGAGGTCATCATCGTCAACGGCGTCCACTACTTCTGCCACGACATCGAGGACGTGGTGGGCGACGTCGACGGTGTCGCGGCGAGCTTCGTCGCCGCGGTCGGCGCGCCGGACGCCGACGGCACCGAGCAGATCGTGGTGCTCCTCGTCGCCGAGGGCGAACCGGACACCGCCCTGCTGACCCGGGTCCGCCGCCGCCTGGCCGACCGGCTCCAGATCGCCACCGCCCGCCTGGTCCCGGTCGAGCGCGACCGGTTCGAGAAGACCACCAGCGGCAAGATCCAGCGCAGCAGCATGCGCGCCCGCCTGCTCGACGGCGGGTACGCCGCCGCCGAACGCCGGGCCGACCTGCTGGAGGCGGGCCCGGACACCATCCCCGACTGCCTGCACCGCCCGGCCTGGGCACCCCGGACGATGAGCGCCGACCCGCCACCCGGACCGGTGCTCGTGGTGACCGACCGGCTCGGACTCGCCACGGCGCTGCGCGACGCGCTGCCCGACGTCGTGCTCGTCGACGGCCTGACCGCCGCCGGGGACGGCGCGCCGGCGGGCACGCCGGAGGCGGACGGCGGCCCGACCAGTCTGCGTGACGCGCTCGTCGCACCGGACCGGACGCCCGCGCTGGTCGTCTTCGCCCCCAGCTACCTGCCGGCCCCCGACCCGGACGACGCGTCGGCCGTCGACGCCGCCGTCGAGACCTGCGGCACCCACCTTCTGCACCTGCTCCGGACGCTGGCCGAGGTCGGCTGGACGGGCACCCTGCTGACCGTCAGCCGGGGTCTGTACCGCATCCGGGGCGACGAACCGGGCTGCTATCCGGCCGCGCTCACGGCCAGCCTCGGCGAGACCTTCGGCGTCGAGCACCCCGACGTCCGCACCTGGCACCTCGACCTGCCCGGCCCGGATGTGACCGCCGACGCCGCCGTCCTCGCGGCGGCGACCGGTTGGCGGCACCGGGAGAACGTCGTGGCCTGGCGGGACGGCCCGCTTGTCCGCACCCTGCACCGGGTCGACGCTCCCGACGTCACCACCGGCGACGGGCCGGTGGTCCCACCGGGCACCCGCTGGCTCGTCACCGGCGGCCTCGGCGGAGTGTCCCGGGCCGTGCTGGGCCGGCTCGCCGCCGACCTCGACCTGCACCTGCTCGTGGTCGGCCGGAAGCCGGCGGCGCAGGTCTCCGCCGCCGTGGCGGACCTGGCGGGCGGCACCGGACGGGTGCGCTACGCCGTCGCCGACGTCGCCGACGGCGCCGCCCTGCGGGCCGCGGTCGACGTCGCCGAGCGGGAGTGGCAGGCGCCGCTGGACGGGGTGCTGCACCTCGCCGGTGACTACCACCAGGCCCCGCTGACCGAGATCGATCCCCGCCGGTGGCGCGCCGGCGCGGCGGCCAAGGTGGACGGCTCGATACAGGTGGCCCGCCTGCTGCGGCACCGGCCGGGGGCCCGTCTGGTGGCGTTCTCGTCCCTGCTGGCGCTGGTGCCGGTGGTCGGCACGGGCGGCTACGCGGCCGGCAACGCCTTCCTGGAGGCGCTCTGCGCGCACCTGGGCACCGAGCGGCCCGTGCAGTGCGTGAGCTGGGGAATGTGGCGCGGTGTCGGGATGAGCGCCACCCGGGGCGGCGTCGAGCAGGCCACCCGCCGCCACCTGCGGACCCTCTCCGCCACCGAGGGACTCGCGCTGACCCGGGTGGCGCTGCGCCTGCCGCCGGGGCACCTCCTCGCCGGCGTCGACCCGGACGCGCCGCGCGTCCGGCACCTGGTGCGACCCGTCCGGCCGTTGGAGGCGGTCACCGCGCCGGATCCGGTGGACGGGTCGGGCACCCCCGCACCGGCCCCGCTGGACGTGTTCGGGACTCCGGCGCTGGTGGCGCCGGACGACCCGCAGGACCCACCGGCGGCACCGGCCGGTGACCCGGAGCGCCGGCCGCTGCCGGAGGCCCGGTCCGCGGCGGCCACCCCCACCGCACCGTCGCCCGTCCCGGCCCGACCCTCCGCGCCGGCACCGGCGGCGTCGTCCGGACCCGGGCCCCGGTCGGCTCCGGCCTCCGGCGCACCGGCCCGGGACCCGCTGACCGTGGCCCGCACCGTCCGGGAGGTGCTGCGCCAGGCGTTGCCCGCCGGGATCGAGGACCGTACGGCGTTCCACGACGCCGGCCTCGACTCGGTACGCCTGCTGCGGCTGCACACCCTGCTGCAACAGGCACTGGACACGCGCTTCCCGCAGACCGCCCTGTTCACCCACGGCACACCGGCCGCGCTGGTGGCGTACCTGGTGGACCTGCTGGCCGGATCGGCGGCCCCGACCGGCGACGCCACCGGCGCACGGGCCCCGGGGGACGGGCGGATCGCGATCGTCGGCATGGCGTTGCGTCTGCCCGGCGCCGACACTGCCGACCGGTACTGGCGCAACCTGCTCGCCGGGCAGGTCGACGTGCGCCGGTTCGACCGCGCCGAACTGCTCGCCGCCGGCTGGCCCGCCGCCCTCGTCGACGACAGGGAGTTCGTCCCGGTCAGCGGCGCGCTCGACGACATCGAGAGCTTCGACGCCGAGGCGTTCGGCATCGCCCCGCGCGAGGCGACGCTGACCGACCCGCAGCAGCGGATCTTCCTCGAGGTCTGCCAGGAGGCGCTGGAGGACGCCGGGTACGCCGGCACGCGACGACGGGTCGGGGTCTTCGCCGGCTCGGGCATGCACCTCTACTCGCTCCGCTCCTACCTGCTGGAACAGCTCGCCGGCACGGACCCGGTCGACCACCTCACCGCGTTGCAGGTGACCATCGGCAACCAGCCCGACTTCCTGGCCACCCGGGTGGCGTACCGGCTGGGGCTGACCGGACCGGCGCTGAGCGTGCAGACGGCCTGCTCCACCTCGCTGGTCGCGGTGCACCTGGCCGTACGGTCGCTGCTGGCCGGGGAGTCCGACCTGGCGCTGGCCGGCGCGGCCGCGCTGCACGTGCCCCGGGTGGCCGGCTACCGGCACGCGGAGGGGTCGATCCTCTCCCGCACCGGCGTCTGCCGGGCCTTCGACGCCGACGCCGACGGCACGGTCGGGGGCAACGGGGTCGCGGCCGTCCTGCTGAAGCGCCTCGACGACGCGATCGCCGACGGCGACACCGTGCACGCGGTGATCCTCGGCTCGGCGGTCAACAACGACGGGGCCGCCAAGAGCGGCTACACCGCGCCCACGGCCGACGGTCACGCCGGGGTGATCCGGGACGCCCTGGCCGTGGCGGGCGTGCCCGCCGCGTCGATCGGCTACCTGGAGACCCACGGCACCGGCACCCGGATCGGCGACCCGATCGAGGTGGCGGCCCTGCGGACGGTCTTCGCCGACCGTCCCGCCCCGCTGCCGCTCGGCGCGGTGAAGGCGAACATCGGCCACCTGGACACCGCCGCCGGCATGGCCGGGTTGATCAAGGCGGCGCTGGCGGTCCGGCACGGTCGGATCCCACCGGTGGCCAACCTGCGCCGCCCCAACCCCGAACTCCGCCTGGCCGACGGGCCGTTCCAGCTGCCCACGTCCGTCCAGCCGTGGCCGGTGCCCGGCCCGCGCCGGGCCGGGGTCTCGTCCCTCGGTGTCGGCGGCACCAACGCCCACGTGGTCGTGGAGGAGCCCCCGACCGCCCCCGCGCCGTCGACCGTCCCCGATCCCGCCGCGCCCACCGTCGTGCCACTGTCCGCGCAGACACCCGCCGCGCTGGCCGCGCTGGCCGAGCGGATGGCCGACCGGCTCGCCACCGACCCGCCGCGCCCCGAGGACGTGCTGGTCACGCTCGGCGCGGGTCGGCAGCGACGACGTCACCGGCTGGTGGCCTGGGCGGCCGGCCCGGCCGAGGCGGCGGCGGTGCTGCGGAGCCGGCCGGACGAGGCGGGCGGCCCGGCAGCCTCGGTCGCGGGCGTGGTCCCCGACGGTGGACCCGGGCCGGTCGTCCTCGCCTGCACCGGACAGGGGGTCAACCTGCGTGCGGCGGCGGTCGGGCTGCTGGCCTACGAGCCGGCCCGTGAGGTGCTGGAGACCTGCGCCGCCCGGTACCGGCAGGACTGGGGCATTGACCTGCTGGCGGCGCTGCGTGGCGCGGCGCACGAGTGGAGTACCGCCACCGTGCAGCCGGCCCTGTTCGCCCTCCAGGTGGCGCAGGCCCGACTGCTGGAGTCGGTCGGCGTCCGCCCCGACGTCGTGATCGGACAGAGCGCGGGGGAGTACGCCGCACTCTGCCTGGCCGGTGCGCTCTCCGTCGAGGACGGCCTGCACCTCGCGGCCGTGCGCGGCGAGCTGATCCAGCGCGGTACGCCACCGGGCGCGGCGCTCGCCGTCCTGGCCGACGAGGCCGAACTGGAACCGTTGCTGCGCCGGGCACCCGAGGTCGAGCTGACCGTGTCCAACGGGCCGCGCCGGCACGTGGTGGCCGGGCCGCCCTCGGCGGTGCGCCACTTCGGGCGGCAGCTCGACGACGCCGGCCTCCGGCACCGACCGCTGCCGACCGACCGGGCGTTCCACTCCGCGTTGCTGGAACCGGTCCTCGACGATCTCGCCGCGCACGCCGCCACCCTCGACTGGCGACCGTTGCGGATCCCCCTCGTCACCGGGCTCGGCGGCGCACGCCTGGCCCCCGGAACGC
The DNA here is from genome assembly GCF_014680085.1 of Micromonospora sagamiensis. Classification (NCBI taxonomy): domain Bacteria; kingdom Bacillati; phylum Actinomycetota; class Actinomycetes; order Micromonosporales; family Micromonosporaceae; genus Micromonospora; species Micromonospora sagamiensis. The sequence continues at coordinate 6,212,304 of NZ_AP023438.1, forward strand.
TGCCGGACGCCACGCACGTCCGGCGCCACACCCGCGAGCGGTCGGACTTCGGCGCGGGTGTCGCGGGACTGGTCGCCGACGGCTGCACCACGTTCGTGGAGCTGGGTCCGGAGGCGCTGCTGGCCATGCTCGGCCGGCAGTGGCCGCAGACCCGGTGGATCCCCGTGCAGCGGGGCCGCGCCGACCGGGCCGCCGAGGTGCTGGCCGCGCTGGCCGAGTTGTTCTGCCGGGGCGTCGAGGTCGACTGGGCGGCGCTGACGCCGACCGGCCGCCGGGTGCCCCTGCCCACGTACCCGTTCCAGCGGACCCGGCACTGGGCCGCCGTCCCCCGTCCGGTGCCGTCCGCCCCGTCCGACCCCCCGGTCCCAGGAGGTCCCGTCATGTCCCCGGCCGCCACCCCGGCATCCGCCACCCCGCTCGTCCTGCGCCGGGTGCGGGAGCTGACCGCCGACCAGCTCGGCACCGACGTCGACCGGGTACCGGAGGAGACGCCCTTCTTCGACCTCGGTGCCGACTCGCTGTTGATGATCAACCTGCTGCGGGAGCTGGAGACGACCTTCGGTATCCGGGTCCCGATGCGGGAACTGTTCGAGGAACTCGACAGCCCGAGCCGCCTGACGGCGGCGATCGTCGAGCGGGCGGCACCGGAGCGGCTCGCCGCACTGGGCGCGCCGGTCGCCGACGCGCGGCCCGCTGCCGACGGAATGCCCGCCGAGGTCGCTGCGCCGACCGTCGCGGTGGCCGGTGGTGCCGCCCCGGGGACGGCCGTTCCGTCCGGAGCGGGGACCGTCGTCCCCGACCGCCCCGTCGTGCCGCCAGTGCCCGCCGTGCCTTTCGCGCCCACCGTCGTGCCGCCCGTGCCCGCCGCGCCGGTGCCGGCGCTGTCTGGCGTGGTGCCGCCCGTGCTCGGCGAGGTGCCGGACGGGTACGCCGAAGCCCCGGCCACCGGTGCGGGGTCGGCGGCCGTCCTGGTACCCCCGTCGACCGGTGCCCCGGTGACCGGGGACCCCGTCGCCGGTGAGCTGCTCCGGGGTCAACTCGCGTTGATGGGGCAGTTCACCGACCTGATGGCCCGCCAACTCTCCGCACTGGCCGCCGTCCCGCGGCCCGCCCCCGCGCCGCCGGCCGCCGCGCCCGACCCGTCGGTGCCCGCCGCGCCGGCTGTGTCCGCGTCGGCTGTGTCCGCGTCGGCCGTGCCCGGGCCGGCCGTGCCCGCGTCGGCCGTGTCCTGGCCGGTCGTGTCCGGGGGCAGCGCCGCGCCGGCTTCCTCGGCCCGGACCGACCCGGCGACGGTGCCGGCCCAGGTCGGCCCCCGGCCCACCCGGGTCGGCGCCGGGCTGGGCGGTGGCCGCCTCGACCCCCGCCAGCAGGAGCACTTCGCCGACCTGGTCCGTCGCTACACCGCGCGGACCCCGACCTCCAAGGCGCTGGCCCAGCGGCACCGGCGGCGGCTGGCCGACAGCCGGGCCGTCGTCGGTTTCCGCCGCGCCACCAAGGAACTGCTCTACCCGCTGGCCGCGCGACGAGCCCGGGGCGCCCACCTGGAGGACGTCGACGGCAACAGCTACGTCGACATCACCATGGGCTTCGGGGCCCTGCTCTTCGGTCACGAGCCGGACTTCCTCACCCGGGCGATCGCCGAGCACCTCGACGGCGGGCTGCGGCTCGGTCCCCGGGGGGAGGAGACCGGTGAGGCGGCCGAACTGCTCTGCGACCTGACCGGCATGGACCGGGCCGCCTTCGCCACCACCGGCACCGAGGCCAACTCGGCGGCCTTCCGGCTGGCCCGCGCGTACACCGGTCGGCCGCTGATCGTCATGTTCACCGGGTCGTACCACGGCCACATCGACCCGGTGCTGGGCCGTGGGGTGCGCGACGGCGACACCTGGCGCACCGTGCCGGTCTCGGCCGGCATCCCGGACTCGGCGGTGACCGACGTCATGGTCCTGCCGTACGACGACCCGCAGAGCCTGGCGGCGATCGAGCGGTCCGCCGACCGGATCGCCGCCGTGGTGGTCGAACCGGTGCAGAGCCGGCACCCCGACCGCCAGCCGGCGGAGTTCCTCCACGCGCTGCGCGCCGCCTGCGACCGGCACGGCATGGTCCTGCTCTTCGACGAGATGCTCACCGGCTTCCGTCCGCACCCGCAGGGCGCGCAGGGCGTCTTCGGCGTCCGCGCCGACCTCGCCACCTACGGCAAGGTGATCGGCGGCGGGTATCCGGTCGGCGCGGTGGCCGGGCGCGCGGACATCATGGACTGGGTCGACGGCGGCTTCTGGCGCTACGGCGACGACAGCTACCCGCCGCAGGACACCACCTTCTTCGGTGGCACGTACATCCAGCATCCGCTCTCGATGGTGGCGGCCCGGGCGGTGCTCACCGAACTGCGCGACCGGGGGCCGGCGCTCCAGGACGGGCTGAACCGCCGCACCGAGCGGCTGGCCAGCGCCGTGAACGCGTTCTGCGCCGAGGAGGGCTTCCCGCTGCGGGTGCACCGCTTCGGGTCGCTGTTCCGGTTCGCCTCCGAGGTCAACCTGGACCTGCTCTTCCACCACCTGGTGCTGGCCGGAGTGCACGTCTGGGAGTGGCGCAACTTCTTCCTCTCCGACGCGCACACCGACGCCGACGTCGACCGGATCGTCGACGCCGTCCGGGACAGCCTGCTCGCCCTGCGTGCCGGGGGATTCCTGCCCGGCCCGCCGTCCGCTCCCGCCGTGCCGTCCGCGCCTGCCGTGCCGTCCGCGCCTGCCGTGCCGGTCGCCAACGGGCGGGGACCGGCCGTCGTGCCGTCCCCGGTGGCCGTGCCGTCTCCGGCGCGCGAACGGGCGGCGGCGCGGGTCGACGTCAGCCTGTACTTCTTCGGCGACTACCCGCAGGAGAACGTCCAGGACCGCTACGACGCCGTACTCGACGCGGCGACCTTCGCCGACACCCACGGCCTGTACGCGGTGTGGCTGCCCGAGCGGCACTTCGACTCGTTCGGCGGTATCTTCCCCAACCCGTCGGTGCTGGCCGCCGCCGTCGCCGCCCGGACCAACCGGGTCCGCATCCACGCCGGATGCGCCGTCCTGCCGCTGCACGACCCGATCCGGGTCGCCGAGGAGTGGTCGGTGGTGGACAACCTCTCGCGCGGCCGGGTGGGCATCGGCTGCGCCAGCGGCTGGCACGCCCGCGACTTCGTGCTCGCCCCGCAGACGTACGGACGGCACCGGGAGGCGATGTACGAGTCCCTCGACCAGATCCGCCAACTGTGGCAGGGCCAGGCGGTCACCCGTACCGCCGGCAACGGCGAACCGGTCGAGGTGCGGCTCTTCCCGCCCCCCGTCCAGCCGATGCCGCCCCTGTTCACCGCCGTGGTGGGCAACCCGGACAGCTACCGTCGGGCGGCGGCGGCCGACCTCGGGATCATCACCAACCTGATGTCCCAGGACGTGGCGCAACTGGCCGCCAACATCGCCCTCTACCGGGCGACCCGGGCCGAGCACGGCCTGGACCCGGACGCCGGGCGGATCGTCCTGCTGCTGCACACCTACCTCGGCGAGGACGGCGACCGGGCCCGCGAGGAGGCGTTCGGCCCGTTCTGCGACTACCTCCGGTCGTCACTGGCCCTCTTCGGTCAGGTGACCAACAGCCTCGGCGTCACCATCGACCTGGACTCGACCACCCCGGAGGACGTCGACTACCTGCTCCGCCGCGCCTACGCCCGGTACACCGCCGACCGGGCGCTGATCGGCAGCCCGGCGGAGGCCCGGTCGCTGGTGGAACGCCTCACCGCGCTGGGCGTGGACGAGATCGGCTGCTTCGTCGACTTCGGTCTCTCCCCGGGCCGGATGCTGGCCGGCCTTCCCGGCGTCGAGCGGCTGCACACGCTCCTGAACGGTCCGGCGGGACCGGAGCCGACCCCCGGGTCGGGGGCACCCGACGGGCCGGCGGCGGAGCGCACGGTCGACCGGCCGGCGGAGGAGACCGGCCCGCTGACCGAGGCGCAGCGCGAGATCTGGTTCGCCGAGCGGGTCCTGCCCGGTCGCCCCACCTACACGGAGTCCCTGGTGGTCCGCCTGGACGGCCCGCTCGACGTGCCCGCCCTGCGCGACGCCCTGACCCTCGTCGTACGACGACACCCGGCACTGCGGTCCACCGTCCGGGAGGTCGACGGCGAGCCGCGCCTGGTGCCGCGCCCGCCCGGCCCGGTCGACCTGCCGGTGCACGAGGCGACCGGCCGGGACGTGGCCAGCCTCGCCGAGCAGATCGCCGAGGAGGAGACCCGGCACCGGTTCGACCTGGCCGGTGGCCCGCTGTTCGCGCCCCGGCTGGTCCGGGTGGACGAGCGGCTGCACCTGCTCGTGTTCCGCATGCACCACCTGGTCATCGACACCCTCTCGGCCCAGGTGCTGGCCCGGGAGGTGGCCGCCGGGTACCGTGCGGCGCTGGCCGGCCGGCCCGCCGAGCTGCCGGCACCCCCGCCGTGGCCGATCCCCACGGAGGAACCCGCGCCGGAGGTGGTCGACGCCCAGCTGGCGTACTGGCGGGACCGTCTCGGGTCACGCCCGTCCGGGCTCGGGTTGCCGACCGACCGTCGGCGTCCGGCGGTCCCCAGCGGTACCGGCGCGGTCGCCGGGGTCGAACTCGACGCCCAGCTCACCCGGGCGGTGCGGGACGCCGGTCGACGGCACCGGGCCACCCCGTTCATGGTGCTGCTGGCCGGGTTCGCGGCGGTCCTCGCCGACGACGGCCGCCAGCCTGACGTGCTGCTCGGCACCCCGGTCGCGCACCGCCCCGCCGCCGCGCAGGAGGCCGTCGGACTGTTCGTCACCACGCTGCCGCTGCGTCTGTCGGTGGCCCCCGAGGCGAGCTTCGGCGACGTCGTCCGGGCGGCCCGGACCGCGCTGCTCGACGCGCACGACCACCGTGACGTGCCGGCCGGCCGCATCGCGCGGGCCCTGGGCGTGGAACCCGAGGCCGGCCGACACCCGCTGTTCGACGTCGTCATCGAGTACGACAACCAGCCGGCCTTCGCGTTCGACCTGCCCGACGTCCGGTCCACTCTGCTCGACGCGGCCGTCCGCCGGGCGCCGTTCGATCTCACCCTCTTCGTCACCGACCTCGGGGACACGCTGCGCTGCCAGCTCAACTACGCCACCGACCTGTTCGACCCCGGCACCGCGCAACGCGTCCTCGACCGGCTGGTGGCGGTGCTGCAGGCCGGCACGCACCGCCCGGACGAACCGTTCGCCGCGCTGGTCCGCCCCACCGGCGGGGACGCCGATCCTGCCGGGGCGAACGGGCGGATGCACCACGGGGACGCCGATCCCGCCGGGTCGAACGGGCGGGCGCGCCGAGGGCCGGTCGACCCGGCCGTGGTGACCCTGCCGGATCCGGCCTGGCAGGACGGTGGCCCGCCGCCCCCCGGCGCCGACGCGCCGCTGCCCGCCCTGCTGCGTCCCGACCGGGCCACCGTGGTCGGTCCGGACGGGCGGTTGACCGGGTCGCAGCTGTGCCGCCGGGCGGAGGCGGTGACCGCGGCGCTGCGCGCGGCGGGCGTCGGCCCCGGCGACCTCGTCGGCATCCACCTGCCCCGCAGCGCCGACGCGGTCGCCGCGATGCTCGGTGCGCTGCGCGCCGGTGCGGCCTACGTACCGCTGGCCCCCGAGCAGCCCACCGCCCGGCTGGCCGACGTGGTCGACCACGGTGCGCCACGCGTGGTGGTGTCCCGGTCCGACCTGCCCGCGCTGCCCGGCGCGGCGGGAACCCTGCACGTGGACCGGATCACCGCCGACGAGGCCGGCGGTGCCGACCACGGCGGCGGTACCGATCCGGTGGTCGGGCTGGAGGACCCGGCGTACGTGCTGTTCACCTCCGGCTCCACCGGACGCCCCAAGGGCTGCGTGATCCCGCACCGGGCGATCAGCAACACCGTCACCTGGTACACCCGCGACCTCGGCATCACCGCCGACGACCGGCTGAGCTGGTTCTGCAGCCCCGGCTTCGACGCCTCGTGCCTGGAGGTGTGGCCGGCGCTGCGGGCGGGCGCCACGCTGCACGTGGTCCCCGACGAGGCCCGCCTCGACCCGGTCCGCCTGCGGGACTGGCTGGTCGACAGCGGCATCACCGTGGCGTTCTTCCCGACCCCGGTCGGGGAACTGCTGCTCGACCTGGACTGGTCCGCCGGACCCCGGCCGGCGCTGCGCCACCTCGTCGTCGGTGGTGACCGGCTGCGCCGGGGGGCCGCGCCGGACCTGCCGTTCACGCTCACCAACGTGTACGGGCCGACCGAGGCGACCGTCGTCTCCACCTGGGTCCACCTCGACGGCTCCACCGTCGGCGACGAGCCGCCGTCGATCGGCCGACCCGTGCCCGGCACCTGGATCCGGGTGCTCGACGACGAGGGCCGGCCGACCCCGGTCGGCGTACCCGGGGAGGCGTACCTCGGCGGTCGGCAACTGGGCCGGGGCTACCTGGACCTGCCGGAGGAGACGGCCGCCCGCTTCCTCCACCACCCCGAGTACGGTCCGGTCTTCCGCACCGGCGACGTGCTCCGGTGGCGACCCGACGGGCAGTTGGAGTTCCTGCACCGCGCCGACGCCCAGGTGCAGATCCGTGGCTTCCGGGTGGAGCCCGGCGAGCCCGAGCACCACCTGCGCCGTCTCGACGGGGTACGGGACGCGGCGGTGCGGGGCTGGGCCGATCCTGCGGGCGGGCACTACCTGGCCGGGTACGTGGTTCCCGACCATCCCGGGGTGGACCCGGCGGAACTGGCCCGCCAGCTCGCCGCCCGCCTGCCGGACTACCTCGTGCCGACCGCGTGGACGATCCTGTCCGCGCTGCCGGCCACGGAGAGCGGCAAGATCGACCGGGCGGCGCTGCCGGAGCCGGACCGGACGTCGGCGGAGTGGGCCGACACCGGCACCCCGCCCGCAGACGACCTGGAACGCCGGCTGCACGACCTCTGGTGCGCCGAGCTGGGCCTGCCCGCGCTCGGGGTGGAGACCACCTTCTTCGCGCTGGGAGGCACGTCGCTGACCGCGATGCGGCTGCTCAACCGGGTCCGCGCGGAAACCGGGGGGACCATCGGGGTGCTGGACTTCCTGCGCGCGCCCACGGTACGGGCGATGGCACGGCGGTTGCGCGAGGCGGGGTCGGAGCCGACCGGGGCCGCCGCGCAGCCGGCCCGGATCAGGGGGACGTTGTGACCGCACCCGAGTCGACCGATCTGGACGACCTGCTGCGCGAGCTGCGCCGCCGGGACGTGCGGCTCGCCGTACGCGGCGGGCAGCTCGACTACGACGCGCCCGCCGACGCGCTCGACGCGGACCTGATCGCGACCATGCGTCGGCTCAAGCCGGCGCTGCTGGACCGACTCCGCGCCGACGGGGGCGGGGACGACTGGTCGGTGCTGGTGACCGCGCCGACCAGCATCGGCCAGGCACGGCAGTACCAGATCACCCGGGAGACCTCCTTCCCGCAGGTGCTCACCGTCGCCTTCCGGCTGACGCTGCGCGGTCCGCTCGACGTCACGGCGCTGCGCCGGGCGCTGGCCGACCTGACCGTCCGGCACGCGGCCCTGCGGACCCGGTTCGCGGACCGCGACGACGGGGTGTGGCAGCAGGTGCTCGCGCCCCGGCCGGTGCCGCTGCCGGTGCGGACGGTACCCGTGGACGAACTCGACCGTGCCGTCGACGAGTGGGCCTCGCTCCCGTTCGCCCTGGAGCGCGAACCGGCGTTCCGGGCGGTGCTGTTCCAGCCGACCGACGGTTCGGCCGGGCCACCCGTCGGCTGGCACGAGTTCGCCCTGGCCATCCACCACGGCTTCGTCGACGGCTGGTCGGCCCAGCCGATGTTGGACGACCTGGCGGAGTTCTACCGGGCGGCGGTGACCGGTCGCCCCGCCGACCTGCCGCCGCTGCCCGCCGAGTTCGTCGACTTCTGCCGGTGGGAGGCGGAGTACCTGGCCCGGCCGGAGACCCGTCGGATGCTCCGGGAGTGGGTCGACGGGCTTCCCGCCGGTACCGTCCCGATGCGGTTGCCCACCGACCGGCCGCGCGTCCCGGTCGCCACCGACCCCGGTGGGGTGCTCCACCACACCTTCCCACCCGACCTCGTCGCGGCGGTGACGGCATACGGCGTACGGCGTGGCGCTACCCCGTACGCGGTGTTCGCGGCGGCCTTCGTCTGGTTGCTGCACGACCTGACCGGCGCGCCGACCGTCAACCTGGCCGCCTCGGTGGCCAACCGCACCGATCCCCGGTACGACCGGGTGGTGGGGGTCTTCGCCCAGGCGGCCCTGTTGCTCGTCCCGGTCGTCGGCGTGACGTCCTTCGACGAGCTGGTCCGGCGGACGGCCGGGGTGACCTGGCAGGCCCTGGCCCGCCAGGCGGTGCCCTCGGTGGTGCAGATCGCGGCGCTCGGCGAGGCGTTCACCAACTTCCCGTGCCGGGTCTACTTCGACCTGCTCGACATGGCCGACCCGGTGCTGCACCTGACCGGCCTGGAGCCGGCCCCGGCCCGCGACGTCGTGCTGGCCGGCTCGCGGGGGGACCTGACCTGGCAGCTCCGTCCGCTGCCCGACGGTGGGATGGCGCTGCTCATCGAGTACGCGGCGAACCTGTTCGACGCCGGCACCGTCGCCGGTTGGCTCGACCGCTACCAGCGGCTGCTGCGCCGGTTGCTGGCCGCGCCGGACGCCCCGCTGCCCCGCGCGGGTGACGCCGGGGTGGCGTGACCCGCGGGCGGCCGACGGTGTCCCGGGCCGACCACCGGTGCGGTCGACCCGGGACGGGGGAGCCTAGGCGATCTCGACGAAGTCGAGTTCCGCCCAGCGACTGTGGTGGGTCAGTCGGAGGGTGTTGTAGCCGGCGTTGAGTGTGACGTCGGCCCGGACCTGCCGCCAGGTCTCCCAGCCCGAGTTCGGATAGGTGACCACCTGCGCGGCGCCGCCGTTGACGGTGAGGGTGTGCTGGGCGTCGCCGTAGCCGGCGGCGTACGCGATGTGCGCGGTGTAGCCGCCGGCGCGGGGAGCGAAGACGGTCACCTCGACCCAGCTGTCGGCGTGGTCGATGTACGCCACGGCCTGACCCTGCGAGGCGGTCGTGGTGCTGCGTACCGCGCAGTTGTTGAGCCGGCCCCGCTCGGCCTCGTGGCGCACCCGGCTGCCCCGCACCACCGGGTTGCCGTCGGCCCAGCCGAGGTCGGCCACGTACATTCCCCGGGCGGTGTTGTTGTTGATCCAGCCGTGGAAGACGATCCGGTCGCCGCCGGCCTCCCGGACGACGTCGGCGCCGCCGGGGCCCCGGACGGCGTTGTCCAGGCTGGCCGTGGTCAGCAACGAGCGGTAGGCCTTGGTGTACGGACCGGTCAGCGCGGTCGAGGTCGCGTAGCTGGTCTGGTAGGCGTCGCCGCCGTAGCCGCCGAGCGAGTAGAACAGCACGTACCGGCTGCCGACCTTGGTCAGCACGGGCGCCTCGATCACCCCGGCCTCCTCGGGGCGACCGCTGCGCAGCAGCTCCACCCGGGAGCCCTGCAACGTCACCCCGTCGGCGGCGACCTGCTGGAGCCAGAGGCTCGTCGGCTGGCCGATGGCGTTGCCGTCGTCCTTGTAGAGCATGTACCGCAGGCCGGTGCTGTCGACGAAGCTGGACGCGTCGATGTCGCCGCCCTCGCCACCGTTGCAGATCAGCGGCCCGGTGCCGACCGGCGTGAACGGACCCAGCGGCGAGGTGGACGTGGCCGCGCCGATGCACTGCCGGCCCACGCTGCGGCTGAGCGCGGTGTAGTACAGCACGTACCTGCCGTCGGCGCGGCGGAACACCTCGGGGGCCCAGGTGCGCCCACCGCTGGCCCAGGCGCCGAGGGTGGGCAGGGCGTCCGGCCGTCGCGTCCAGGGGCCGGTCAGCGAGGTCGCCGTGGCCACCGGGACGTTGCCGTTGCCGTTGTTGGTCGAGTAGGCGTGGTAGGTGTCGCCGACCTTGAGGATGTCGGGGTCGGGGAAGTCACTGCCGATGACCAGCGCCGGTGCCGTGGTCGCGGCGGCGACCGGCTGTGCGGTGAGGACGAGAGGGCTGGCCGCGAGCGCGGCGACCAGACAGGCGAGGAGTCGGCGCATGCCGAAATACAACCACGCACATCGATGCAAAGAAAGGGGTCTGGCCCCGCCGGTGCCGGCGTCCAGCTTCGCGCCGGACGCCGGTACCGGTCAGGTCAGGCCCGGACGAGGTGGCGGGACAGGAACGTGTCGTCCACCCCGACCCACCGGACGCTGCGGTGGTCGCCCGGTCGGGCGTGCAACGTCTTCTCCGCGGAGGCGAACGCGTCGAACAACGCGAGCCCGGACGAACGGTCGGCGTGCTCGTCGTCCCACGGCAGCAGGAACTGGACCGGCACGGTGATCCGTCGCGCGGCCTCGATCACCGGTTCGTCCACAGGGAACCCGCCGCCGAAGATCGCGGCGGTGATCCGGGGCTCGACCGCGGTCAGTCGTACCCCGATCGCCGTGCCCATCGAGATGCCGCCGCCGTAGCCGACCGGCGCGTCCGGGCCGATCTGCGGCAGCGCCTGTAGGGCGTCCAGCGTCGCCTGCCATTCCGGTACCGCCCGTTCCGCGACCGAGGCCATGAAGCGGACGCTGGCCGCCGCGAACCGCAGGGAGTCACCCGCCGTCAGGGCTTCCCGGATCTCCGTACGGGCCTGCTCGTCGGAGTCCGTACGCGGGCGGTCGCCGTGTCCCGGCGCGTCGATCGCGACGACGGTGAACCCCCAGGTGGCCGCGGTGTGCAGGGCGCGGGCCCGGAGCCCCGGCGCCTTCTTGTGCATGCCACCGTTGTGCCCCACGAGCACGATCGGGGCATGGTCGGCGCCGGATACGGGTGCCCAGAGCACACCCGGGATCTCGCCCACGAGGAAGTCGCGTTCGACGACACCGTCGGACGAGGTCTCAGCGGTGAAACGTACAGAATTCATGGTCTGGTGCCTTTCGGGAGTGCCATCCTGATGGGCGCTCCCGGCGACGGTTACCTCAGCCGCCCGTCCGTGACGGGAGAGAGCACCACGTGCGAACTGCGTCCACGGGTCTCACCTCCTCGGCCGGGTCACGGATCCGGGGCACGGTATCAACCCGGCCGCACTGCCAGCCAGTCAATTACCCGTCGGCCACGCGTTCAGGCTCGGCTCGATCCGGAGAGCCGCCCCGAGGTCGTTCGCGAGACGGAAGCCGCGCTACGTCGCCGAGGTGTTGTACTGATCGAGCGTCGTCTTGGACGTCGAGGCGTCCCGGAAGATGAGTTCCCACGGGCCGGTGTTGACGTCCATGTCCTTGCCGAATCCGACCCACTTTCCGGCCATCCGTCGACCCGTGGGCTCGGCCAGGAGTTGGATTGCGCCGTGGTATCGGGCGCCCCGGTAGTAGCCGGCCGAGTCGGTCTGCTCCACCCACGTGCCAGTGATGACGGCACCGTCCACGGTGAGGTCCAGCGACAGGGACGATGCGGCCGAGCCAGGCAGGCTTCGCGCGGTCAGCCGGTCGCCGTGTTGGAGCACGACCACGAAGTGCTGCCCGGCGAAGGACTCCTCCCGGCCGCTGGAGTAGTACTGGTAGCGGCTGAGCCACACGCCCTCGTACGACCGGTGGACCGTGGCTGGCCTGGACGTTGGCGTCGGCGTGGCCAGGTTGGACAGGGGAGACGTCAGGTCGTGGCCACCGTGCTGGTCGTCGGCGACATGGCCGTCGGGCACCGCGGCGAAGCCGAGCAGTGAGATGGGTAGGCCAGTGACGACCTCCAGCGCGCGGGCGTAGACGGGTCGCGGCGCGGCGATCGCGCCGGACTCCCATCGCTGGACGAGTCTCTTGTTGGCGTCGTTGGGCTCGCCGACGCGGTGGCCGGCGGCTTGGAGCGCGCGAGCGAAGTCGTCCTGGCTCATGCGCATTCCGGTACGGACAGCGCGCAGGGCGGTGTTCGGGACGGTCATGACCGTCACCATAGCGGTATGTCGCCCAAATGTCGCCAGAAAAGTGACCGGGTTGTCGCATCTTGTGCCGTCGCGCTCGGTGACATGTGGACGTCATCGTGGATGGCACGCGACGGCCGGGCTTGCCGCCGTGGTTCTGCTGATTGAGGTGGGGATGCAGGGTGATGGCGACGACCCGGTGGTGAGCCGGGGCGAGCAGATCCAGGCGGCCGAGCGGGAGGCAGCAAAGCGGCGGATTCTTGCGCACGCCGACGCGGATCGGATACCGGTTGAGGAGACGACCCAGGCGGTACCGGATCGGCGGTGGCGTCGTGGGCAGCATTGATCTGCTGCCGGTCGGTCGTCGGGTGGCGTACTGGCGGGGGCGGCGGAAGCTGTCGCAGCAGGTGTTCGCCGATCGGTTGGGCAAGTCGAAGAGTTGGGTGGACAAGGTCGAGCGGGGTGTCCGGTCGCTGGACAAGGTGTCGACGCTTCAGGACATCGCCGTCGTTCTGCGGATCGATACGGCGGTGCTGCTTGGGCGGGACGCCGAGCCGGCCGGGGTGGCCGAGCGCGTCGAGGGTGTGGAGCGGATCCGCGCGGCTCTGTCGACGTACGAGATCGCCTTGGAGCGCCCGGCGGCCCGCCGCGTGCTGCCGGCCGACCGCCTGGTGCGGGATGTCGCGCACGTGTGGACCACCTTCCAGCACGCCCGCTACCCGCAGGTCGTCGACCTGGTGCCGGAGTTGGTGGCCGACGCGCAGCGCACCCATGCCCACGATTCCGGGCCGGGCCGGGTGCCGTTGGTGGAGGCGTACCGGGTGACGGCGTCGCTGCTGCTGAAGCTCGGTGCCCCCGACGTGGCGTGGCTGGCAGTCGACCGGGCCATGATCGCCGCTACCGGTGACCGGGTGCTGGTGGCTGCCGCTGCCGTGCAACTCGGCCAGGTGTTGCGGGAGTCAGGGCGGACGAGGATGGCGAAGCCGGTGATGCTGGCCGCCGCGTACCGGATCGCCCCGCCTGTCATCGAGTACGGCAGCCCACCCGAACTGTCCCTGTGCGGAACCCTGCTGGTGCAGGCCGCCCTGGCCGCCGCCCGTGACGGGGACGACCGTGCCGTTGCCGAGCTGATCGACGAGGCCGCCGAGATGGCCGCCCAGGTCAGCGACGGTCACGACCACCACCGCACCGGGTTCGGACCGACGGCCGTGGAGCTTGCCCGGGTCGCCGCAGCGGTGGAACTGGGTGACGCCGAGGAGACCGTGGCCTGGCACGAGAGGGCGACCACGCGGGACGGCTGGCGGTGGCTGCCCGCCGAACACCGCGCGGCTCACCTGATCGACGTCACCCGCGCTTACCTCCACACCGACGACCCGATCAACGCCGGTCGGATCCTGACGGAGGCCCACCGGATCGCACCCGCCGAGATCCGCCACCGACCGGCTGGCCGGGACGTACTCGCCCAGGTCGCCCGCGACCCCGCCGCCCCGACGAGGCTCATCCATCTCGCCGCAACCCTCGGGGTGGGCTGACCGTTGACCGCGCCTTTCCTGTCCCTGGCGCAGATCCGCAACCGGCTGATCCTCACCGCCCGCGCGATCCTCCGCGACCACCGACCCGGACCCGACGGACGCTGCCCAATCTGCCGAACCACAGACTGCCCGGTGGCCACCGCCGCCCGCAACGTCCTCCGCGCCGCCAGCGAAGTACAGCAACCGAGCGGCCCCACCCGACCCGGACGGGTCTCAGCAGCCCGGATGACCGTGGACGACACCCGAACCGGCCCGCCCACCGCCAGTTCGTGTCGAGGGGGTCAGGGTTCACAAACCCTCAGCTCCACCAGTGACACCGGCTAGATCGGGAAGCGGCCGCGGCGCCACTGCCAGTGGCGGCCGGCCTTCAGGTGGTCGACGACCGCGCGCTGGAGCACGGTGCGGCACGGCAGCTGGTCGAGCGGCGTGGTCAGGGTCCGGAACACGAACCGCAGCACCTCGACGTCGGCGTCCAGCCCTTCCGGTTCCTCGTAGGGCTCCAGCTCGAACCTCCGCTGGAACCGGACGATGTTGGAGTCCTCGGGCAGGTACTCCCGCAGCTGCGGGTCGAGCAGCCACGAGCCGCAGGAGAACGCCGTGTAGTGCTCGTCGGGAAAGTGGCGTGGGAAGAACGCGCGGGCCTCGTCGAGCGACGCCGTGACCGCCTCCGGGGTCATCGGCCCCGCCTCGGGGATGTGCAGGCCGAGGGTGGTGTCGCCGCGCTGGTACTGCAACCGGCCGAGCTCGTAGATGCCGCCGCGTGCGTGCAGCGTCAGCCAGCTCTGCATGACCGGCCAGCCCTCACGGTGCATCCGCCGGTCGATCGCGAGGTTGCGGCCCAGGTCCGCGAGGGTCCTCCACGACACGGCATCGGCGATGCCGTGGTCGCGGTGGTACCCCCGGACGACGTCGACCAGGGCCAGGTACGCGTACACGTAGAGATGCCGCCAGGCGGGGCCCCGGTCGCGCGGCAGCGCCGGACCGGGCGACAGCCAGCCGTGGCCGCCGAGATCGGCGTGGACCAGGGCGGTCGAGCGGTCGAGCAGCCAGCGCAGCTCCGGGGTCCACAGTGCAGAGGCGGGGTCGGGCCAGCCCGCCATGATCTCGGTGGCGTCGTCCGGCCGTACCGCGAGCCGGTCGAGGATCGCGGGGGCGTCGGCCTTGGCGGGCAGCGGAGCCGACGGCGGGTCGCCGGCGAGCCGGTGCACGCGGTCGACGTCCTCGACGGGCACCCCGAGTCGGGCGGCGATGTCGTCCAGATCCACGCGGACGACCCTACCGGCCGACCGGCGTCCGCCACGGCCCGCGCGCGGCGCGGGATGGCGCTACCAGCGGTTGCGGGCCTCCTCCGCCCAGCCGACCAGGCCGTCGAGGTCGACCCGCTCGCCGTCGTCGGTGGCCGCCCAGCCAGTGAAGTGCCCGAAGCACTGGTGCGTCTCGTTGGCGACGACCACGAGGCTGGTGCGGGAGACCCGCTCGTGGAAGGGGTGGAACGTCACGTCGACCCGGGGGCCGCTGATCCGCCACGGGCGGGTCCAGTCGGAGCGGTCGTACCGCCACCGCAGCTCGTCACCGATCTTGTGCAGCCGGCCGTCGACCACGAGCGCGTTCTCGGTGCTCCCGGTACCGTCGGTCCAGGCCCCGCCGAGCTGGATCGCACGCCCGGCACCGGCTCCCGCGGCCCAGTTCCACCGGATCGCGTACGGCCACTTGCCCCGCCCGTGGTCCAACACCGCGAACGAGTCCGCCGACGGGACGTCGTGCCAGGTGGGGCCGACCCGGAACCGCCCGCGCACCGGCCGCCCGACGTCCTTGACCGTGTACTGGAAGCGGTGCGGGCCCCAGGGCACCACCACGCCGAGCGACTCGCGCCCCGGTGGCACCGGCATGGTCAGGTCGATCTCGACCTGCCCGGCGGTGGCCCGCAGGGCGGTCGCCTCGGGCGTCTGGTCGACGGTCACGGTCACCGCGCCGGCCCCGACCGACACGCGGCCCGTGCCGCTGCGCTCGGGCAGGACGACCCCACGGGCCAGCGGCACCACCGCCTCCGTGGCCGTCTCGGTGCCGGTGGCCCGGTCGAGCAGGTAGACGCTGTGCACCCCGGCGTAGTCGAGGGAGGATGCCACGACCCCGAGGATGTGGGTGGGGGTGACCACACCCCAGTACTCCCACCGCTTGCGCCGGCCCCAGCCGCGCAGGTTGGCCCGGTGCAGCGGCCGGCGGGTCCAGCCGACCGCGTCGGGATTGAGGCGTCCGTCCGGCAGACACAGCTCGACCGGTTCGGTGATCTCGCGCTCGTGTGTCATGGCGGGAGGTTACCGGCCGGTCGGCCGTCGGCGGGGGCGGAGATTCCGGCGGCCGGCGGGTACCCCCTGTGGTTCTCCGCACCCACCGGCTGTGGTGGTCGCCGGTGGATCCGGTGGCCGTCCCCGTGGTCGGCACGCCAGCCGGTTCGTAGCGTGTGGAGTATGTTTCGTACCGCGCACACCCTGCTCACCGCCGGTGCCGCCACGGGCCGGTCCGCGCCGCCGGAGGACGGCCTGGTCGGCCACGTCACCGACCTGGTCGACCGGCTCGGCGGCCCGGGAGCGGGCCTGGCCGTGGCGCTGGAGAACCTCTTCCCGCCGATCCCCAGCGAGGTGATCCTGCCGCTGGCCGGCTTCGCGGCGGCCCAGGGACGGATGAGCGTGGTCGGGGCGATCCTCTGGACCACCCTCGGGTCCCTGCTCGGCGCTCTCGCGCTCTACCGGATCGGCGCGGCGCTCGGCCGGGACCGGATCCGGGCGGTCGCGGCGCGGCTGCCGTTGGTCAAGCTCAGTGACGTGGACCGCACCGAGGCGTGGTTCGTACGGCACGGCGTCAAGGCTGTCTTCTTCGGCCGGATGATCCCGATCTTCCGTAGCCTGATCTCCGTGCCGGCCGGCGTGGAGCGGATGTCCCTGGGGACCTTCGCCCTCTACACGACGCTGGGCAGCCTGATCTGGAACAGCACCTTCGTGCTGGCCGGCTATCTGCTCGGCGACAACTGGCACCTGGTCGAGGGGTACGTCGGCGTGCTCCAGAACGTGGTCGTTCTCGGCTGTGTGCTGGCCGTCGGCTGGTTCGTGGTCTCCCGCCTCGTCCGGGCCCGGCGGGGTGGACCGGTGGTCGTCGACCCCGTTTCGCCGGTCGATCCCGCCCCGCTGCGGCACGCCCCCGATCCGCAGGGGCGGGGCACGATCTACCGCAGCGCCCGTCCGGACGGATCGTCGACCGGTGGGAACCCCGACGGGTGGTCCTGAGCCGGTGGCGGAGAACCGGTCGGGGGCGTCGCGCCTGGCGGGGGCGCCGGTCGGGGTCGCCCTCGGGATTCTCACCGCCGGCGTCGGGGTGCTCCTCCTCGCGGTCGCGGCCGTCGCCCTGGCCGCCGCCGGGGCCGTGCCGCCGGCCCGCGGTCGGGTGCGCGGCACGATCCGGCGGTACGCCTCGGCGCTCGTGCGGTGCGAGCGCTGGCGTCTGGCCCGGTTCCACGACGCCGACGTTCCGCCCGCCACGTCGGGCGGGTGGCGCGAGGTGGGCTACCTGGCGGTACGCCTGGTGCCCGGGGCACTGGGCCTGCTGGCGTACGGGGTGCTCGCCGTCGGTGTGGTGCTGGCGTCGATCGTGCTGCTGGCCGTGTTCCGCGGAGGGCTCGGCGCGGGGGACGCGCTGGTGCAGGTGGTCGTCGGTGCCGCGCTGCTCCTGGTCAACGTGCAGGCCGTGGTGAGTGTCGGTGCGCTGGACGTGCGGCTCGCCCGACGCCTGCTCGGCCCGAGCCGGCGGGACCTGCTCGAGAACCGGGTCCGGGAACTGCTCGTCAGCCGCGCGGGGGTGATCGCCGCGGTGGACGCCGAGCGGCAGCGCATCGAGCGGGACCTGCACGACGGACTCCAGCAACGGCTCGTCGCCCTCGGGATGCTGCTCGGCCGGGCCCGGCGCAGCCGGGACGCCGCCCGCACGGCCGACCTGCTCGCCCAGGCCCACGCCGACGTCCAGCAGGCCGTCGTGGAACTGCGGGAGGTGGCCTGGCGGGTCTACCCGTCCGCGCTCGACGACGCTGACCTCGGGCAGGTGCTGGAGCTGGTCGCCCAGCGCTCCGACGTGCCGGTGCGGGTCCGTTGCGACCTGCCGGCACGGCCCGCCCGCCAGGTCGAGACGGTGCTGTACTTCGTGGCCTGCGAAGCGCTCACGAACGCGGCGAAACACGCCGCCGCTACCCTGATCACCGTCGACATCGGTGCCGGGGAGGGGGTGGTCCGGATGACGGTGCACGACGACGGTGTGGGCGGGGCCGATCCCGCCGGTCGGGGGCTGTCCGGCCTGGCCCGCCGGGTCTGGGCGTTCGACGGGCGGCTGCGCGTCGACAGCCCCACCGGCGGACCCACCACCGTATCCGTGGAACTGCCGTGCGGATAGTGCTCGCCGAGGACTCCACCCTGCTGCGCGAGGGGCTGGTCCGGCTGCTGGCCGAGGAGGGGCACGAGGTCGCCGCCGCCGTCGCCTCCGCCGGGGAGCTGGTCGGGGCCGTCGACCGGCACCGGCCCGACGTCGTCGTCACCGACGTGCGGATGCCACCCACGCATACCGACGACGGGCTGCGGGCCGCCCTGGAGATCCGGCGGCGGTGGCCGGCGACCGGCATCCTGGTGCTCTCCCAGTACGTCGAGAAGCGGTACGCCACCCGGCTGCTCGCCGACCGCCCGGAGGGCGTCGGCTACGTCCTGAAGGACCGGGTCGCGCAGGTGGACGACTTTCTCGACGCACTCGACCGGGTGGCCGCTGGCGCGACCGCGCTGGACCCCGAGGTGGTCCGGCAGATCCTGGCCGGGACGGATCCCACCGACCCGCTCACCCGGCTGACCCCGCGCGAGCGCGACGTGCTGCACCACATGGCACAGGGGCACACCAACGCGACCATCGCGGCGCGGCTGCACGTGTCGCAGAGTGCGGTGGAGAAGCACATCAACACGATCTTCGACAAGCTCGACCTGTCGCAGGCGACCGGCCACAGCCGCCGGGTGCTGGCGGTGCTCCGCTACCTCGGCGTCTGAGGCCGCCTGGTCCGGGGCAGCGCGGGCCCCCGCGCCGGCAGGGTGAACCGCCACCGCCGAGCCCGCAGGACGGGCACCACCCGGTCGACCGCGTCGACGGTCTGGCCGCGGTCGCCGCCCCCGTCGTGCATCAGCACCACGGCGCCGGGTGTCACCCCGTCGAGCAGCCGCCGGACGAGTTCGTCGGTGCCGGGCGGTTCCCAGTCACCGACGGCCAGCCGCCAGCCGAGCGGCCGCATGCCCAGCGACGCGGCCACGGCCGGGGTCCGCCCCCAGGCGCCGTACGGGGCGCGGAAGTACCGGATCCGGGCACCCGGCACGGCGTGCCGGATGGCGTCGTTGGTCTCCCGCAGGTCCGCCGCGATCCGCTCGGGCGACCAGGAGCCCATGTCGTCGTGGCGCATGCCGTGGTTGCACAGGGTGTGCCCGTCGCGGACGATCCGGCGGACCACGTCGGGGTGCTCGTCGACGTGCTCGCCCCAGAGGCAGAACACGGCCGCGATCCGGTGCCGGCGCAGGACGGCCAGCAGCCGCGGGGTGTCGGCGGGGTTCGGTCCGTCGTCGAAGGTGAGGCTGACCACGCGGCCACCGCCCCGGGCGGTGTCGACGAGGTCGGCGCTGACCGGGCGCGCCGGGGCGGGGCTGGCGGCCGGGGGCGGACCGGGCGCGCCGACCGGGTGGGGCCGGCGCATCGCGGCGGAGGGTGGCATCGGTCGTCCTCTCGGTGCCGGAACCCCGGGGTCGACCCGCGTCGACGGCGGGCTCAGTGTTCGAGGTAGGTGGCGTGGTCGAAGTCGGCGTGGACGCCGTCGTTGCCCAGGTCCTGGACCCACAGGCCGAGGAACGCCCCGGTGAAGCCCCACGCCGCCGGCTCCCCGTCGATGATCAGTGCGGCGTGCTCGTCGGAGAGGATGGTCGCGTCCAGCGCCGTCGGAAGCTCCCGCCAGCCGGCACCGAGGTCGTATCCGAACCGGACGACCGGACCGTCGAACACCGCCCGCAGCCCGACCCGTCGGGTGTCGCCGACCTCGACGGTGAGGTCGGGGTACGGCCGGCGTCGCCCGCTGTCCGCGCTGAGCAACTCCAGCACCATCGGCCCGTCGTCGGACCGGGTCAGGTAGAGGTAGTGCCAGTTCAGGGTGTTGTAGTACGCGGTGATGCCGGCCAGGTGCCGGTGGTCGAGAGGGTCGAACTCGACCACCGTCTCCAGCGAACAGTGGGTCGCCTCCACCCGCCGGGCCACCAGGCTCGGCGTCTGCCGGCCCACGGGCGACTGCCCCCCGTAGATCCGCAGGTGGGACGGGCGGGCCCGCAGGTCCAGCCAGTCTGGGTCGGCGGGCCGGCGCAGCGTCGACCAGCACGGGCCGAGTCGGTCGTCGTCGAAGTGGTCGGTGGCCGGCTCCGCCGGCCACGGGTGCGCGGGCAGGTCGGGCGCGACGACCTCGTCCGCCGGCACGCCCCCGGGGACGCGGGGCCAGCCGCCCGGTGCCCACTCGACCCGCTGGATCGCGGTCTCCCGGCCCAGCACGCAGTTGCCCAGCGGCGTGTAGGGCCGCCCGACCAGGTGGGCCAGGTACCACTCGCCGCCCGGGGTGCGGACCAGGCTGCCGTGGCCGGCCTTCTGTAGACGCAGGTCCGGGCGGCCGACGGAGGTCAGCAGCGGCCCCGCCGGGTCCACCTCGTACGGCCCGAACAGCTCGCGGGACCGGGCCACGGTGACCTGGTGCTCCCAGCTGGTGCCCCCCTCGGCGGTGACCAGCCAGTACCAGCCGTCGTGCCGGTAGAGACGCGGGCCCTCGGTGAGCCCGACCGGCGTGCCGGTGAAGATCGTCCGGGGCCGGCCGACGAGGCGGCGTCGGGACCGGTCGTAGCGTTGGATCTCGATGCCGGCGAACCGGTCACGGCCGGGCCGCCAGTCGGCGCTCATGCTCAGCAGCCAACTGGTGCCGTCGTCGTCGTGGAACAGCGAGGCGTCGAAGCCGCGCCCGTGCAGCTTCACCGGATCCGACCAGGGGCCGGCGATGTCGGGCGCGGTGACCAGGTAGTTCTGCGGATCCCAGTAGCCGCTGGCGAAGCTGGCCACGTCGCTGTACACCAGGAGGAACTCACCGTCGTGGTGGGACAGGTCCGGCGCCCACACGCCGTTGGAGTCCCCGCAGCCGCGCAGGTCGAGCAGGCGACGCTCGGTGATGATCCCGCCCAGCGGCCGCCAGTGCACGAGGTCGCGGGAGTGGTGCAGCCGGACCCCCGGATACCACTCGAAGGTCGAGGTGGCCAGGTAGTAGTCGGTGCCCACCCGCAGGATCGACGGGTCCGGGTGGAACCCCGGCAGGACGGGATTGCGGATCGACCGGGCGGCGGTCGCCACGTCAGCGGTCTCGGTCGACATGTCGGCTCCTCTGGTGCAGCTTTCGGCAAACTTCCGGAAGCTCGGCCCGGATTCTCTGGAAGTATCGACCACGGTAACCGGTCAAGGCGGGATAGGACAGACCCCTTGACCCGGTGTGCAACCACGTCGTAGCGTGCCGGCCATCACTCGGTAATACCGGCACCACACCGAAAGTTCCGGAAACCATGGCCGGGTCGCGCCGGTCTGATCGGCATCCGAGCACCTCGTGAGTCCCCGAAGGGATGGACCATGGCAGCGCACCTCTCCCGCAGAACGCTGTTCGGCCTCGTCGGCGCCGGTGCCGGCGCCTACCTGCTCAGCGCCTGCGGCGGCGGGGACTCCGGCGACCCGGACGGCCCGCAGGCCATCAACTGGTGGCACATCCAGAACACCGAGCCGATGCTGCCGGTCTGGGCGGCGATGGCGAAGGAGTACCAGTCCGGGCACGACGGCGTCACCGTCGAGATCCAGCCCCTGGAGAACGAGGCGTTCAAGGCCAAGCTGACCACCGCCACCCAGGCCGGAAGTCCGCCCGACCTCTTCCAGTCCTGGGGTGGAGGTGTGCTCCGCCAGCAGGTCGACGCCGGCCTGGTCAAGGACCTCACCGACGACGTACGGCCCTGGATCGACACCCTGCTGCCGGCCGCGGTGCAGCCGTTCACCGTCGACGGAAAGATCTACGGTGTCCCGTTCGACGTCGGCATGGTCGGCTTCTGGTACAACAAGGACCTCTTCGCCTCCGCCGGCGTCACCACCGCGCCCACCACCTGGGCCGGGTTCCTCGACGCGGTCCGCAGGCTCAAGGCGGCCGGCACCGTGCCCATCGCGCTCGCCGGCAAGGAGAAGTGGCCGGGCCACTACTACTGGGCGTACCTGGCGATGCGCATCGGTGGACTCGGCGCGCTGCAACAGGCCGCCAAGGACGGCAACTTCGACACCCCCGACTTCGTCGCCGCCGGTGAACGCCTCAAGGAACTGGTCGCCCTGCAACCGTTCCAGAAGGGCTTCCTCGGCGCGGACTACAGCTCCCCGGACGGGCAGGCCGCCACGATGGGCAACGGCGGCGCGGCCATGGAGCTGATGGGCCAGTGGGCCCCGTCGGTGCAGGCTTCCGCGTCCACCAGCAAGAAGGGGCTCGGCGACAAGCTCGGCTTCTTCCCGTTCCCGGCGGTCGAGGGCGGCCGGGGCGCGGCGTCGGAGGCGTTCGGCGGCGGCAACGGCTTCGCGGTCGGCAGGGACGCCCCCGCGTCGACGGTCGACTTCCTCCGCGCGCTGCTCACGGTCGAGAACCAGCGCAAGGCCGCCGCGACCGGCGCGGTGCTCCCCACGGTGACCGCCGCCGCCGATGCCATCGCCGACGCGAACAACCGGGTGGTCGCGCAGACCCTGGCCGCCGCGACCGGCTTCCAGCTCTACCTCGACCAGGCGTACCCGCCGGCCGTCGGCCAGCAGGTCAACGACAGCGTCGCCGAGCTGATCGCCGGTAACCGGACGCCCGCGCAGATCGTCAAGGACATCACCACGGTGGCGAAGAACCAGTAGGCATGGTCACCGACCACCGACCCGGGGTCGGTCGCGAGAGGCGGGTGGATCAGGCATGACCACGGCATCGACCACGTCCGGCCCACGGGCCGGCGGTGCGGCCGGCTCCTCGGTCCCGGGGCCGGACGGCACGCGACCGCGCCGCCGCCGGCCCCGGCCGGGTCGCCTCGGCGCGATCGTCACCTTCCTCACCCCGGCGCTGGTGCTCTTCCTGCTGCTGGTCGTCGCCCCGATCGTGGTGGCCAGCTACGCCAGCCTGTACAAGTGGAACGGCTTCGGCCTGCCGGAGAACCACGTCGGGCTGGAGAACTACACCCGGGCCCTCGGTGACCCCACGTTCCGGGGGGACCTGTGGCGGGGCCTCGTACTGGTCGTGCTGTCGCTGGTGGTGCAACTGCCGGTCGCGCTGGGCCTGGCCATGCTGCTCAACCAGCCGCTGCGGGGGCGCAGCGTCTACCGGCTGCTCTTCTTCGCCCCGTACGTGCTCTCCGAGGTCACCACCGCCGTGCTGTTCACCCTGGTGTTCTCGCCCAACCGGGGACTGGGGGACACGCTGTCGCGGTGGCTGGGCGCCGACGCGGGGGCAATCTTCGCCGACCCGGACACCGTGCTGGTCGCGGTCTTCCTGGTGATCTCCTGGAAGTACTTCGGCCTCCACATGATCCTCTACCTCGCCGGGCGGCAGGGCATCCCGAAGGAGCTCTTCGAGGCCGCGACCACCGACGGTGCCGGCGCCTGGCAGACCTTCCGCCACGTCACCCTGCCGCTGCTCGGCCCGACCATCCGGATCAGTGTGTTCCTGTCGGTCATCGGCACCATCCAACTGTTCGACATGGTCTGGGTGCTCACCGGCGGCGGCCCGATCCACGCCTCGGAGACCATGGCCGTGACGATGTACCAGTACGGCTTCCGCCGCTTCGAGGTCGGCTACGCCAGCGCGATCAGCATCGTCATGTTCCTGCTGAGCCTCGTCTTCGCCCTCTCCTACCAGCGGTTCGTGCTGCGGCGCGACACCGAGGGCGCCCTCACCACCCAGGGAGGCCAACGATGACCGGCACGGCGAACCCCGCGCTGCGGACCCGCCGCCTCGTGCTGCACCTCGTCTGCGTCGCCGTCGGCGCGCTCATCGTCGTGCCGCTCTGGTTCGGGGTGCTCGGCGGTTTCAAGGACAACGGTCAGCTCTCCACCAACCCGCTCGGCTGGCCCGACCCGTGGGTGACGGAGAACTACACCGGGATTCTCGGATCCGGGGTGTTCTGGCGGCAGCTGGGCAACAGTGTCCTGATCGCGGTGGCCACGACGCTCGTCGTCGTCGGCGCGGCGGCGATGGCCTCGTTCGTCTTCGCCCGTTTCGCGTTCCGGGGCCGGGAGCTGCTGTTCACCCTGTTCGCGGTCGGGCTGATGTTCCCGTTCGCGGTGGCCATCCTGCCGCTGTTCGTCCTGCTGCGGGGGATGGGCCTGCTGGACAACCCGCTCGGGGTGATCCTGCCGCAGGCCGCGTTCGGGTTGCCGGTCACCATCATCATCCTGCGGCAGTTCTTCCGCACCATCCCCGGCGAGGTCGAGGAGGCCGCCGTGCTCGACGGCTGCGGTCCGTTCGGGTTCTTCTGGCGGATCCTGCTGCCGATGGCCCGTCCGGCGCTGGCCACCGTCTCCGTCCTGGCGATCGTGTCGAGTTGGAACAACTTCATGCTGCCGTTGGTGGTGTTCACCGACCAGAGCTGGTGGACCCTCCCGGTCGGGGTGCAAGCCTTCCAGGGGCAGTACGCCGACGACACAGCCCGGGTGCTCGCCTACGTGGTGCTCTCCATGCTCCCGGCCCTGGGCTTCTACGCCGTGGCCGAACGCCAGCTCATCGGTGGTCTGGCCGGCAGCGTGAAGGGCTGAGCCACACCGGCTCCGGTAGCCTTCACCGACCGTAGGCTCGAGCCATGACGAAAGGGCGGAACGTGGGCGCCGACAACAGTCGAAACGTCACCATCGCGATGATCGCGCACCTGGCCGGCGTTTCCGTGCCCACCGTCTCGCGGGTCATCAACGGCCGGTCCGACGTCTCCCCGCAGACCCGGGAACGCGTCGAGGAGCTGCTCACGCGGCACGGCTACCGTCGCCGTCCACCGAGCCAGCGTCCCTCCTCCGGCCTGGTCGACCTGGTCTTCAACGACCTCGACAGTCCCTGGGCGGTGGAGATCATCCGGGGGGTGGAGGACGTGGCGCACGGCAGTGGGGTCGGCACCGTCGTGTCGGCGATCCACCGGCGTACCTCGTCGGCCAAGCAGTGGCTCGACAACATGCGCACCCGCTCCACCGAGGGGGTCATCTTCGTGACCTCGATGGTGGCGCCGCCGTTGCAGGCCGAGCTGCGCCGCCTCAACATCCCCGTGGTCATCGTCGACCCGGCCGGAGTGGCCCCGCAGGAGGCCGCGACGATCGGGGCCACCAACTGGGCGGGCAGCCTGCGGGCCAACCAGTACCTGCTCGGCCTCGGCCACCGCCGGATCGGGTTCATCGCCGGGCCGCCGCAGTTGATGTGCAGCCGGGCGCGACTGGACGGCTACCGCGCCGCCCTCGAGGCCGCCGGCATCGCCTTCGACGACACGCTCGTGCGTCCCGGCAACTTCTACCACGAGGCCGGGTACGCCGGCGGCACCCAGTTGCTGGCGCTGCCCGACCCACCGACGGCCATCTTCGCCTCCAGCGACCAGATGGCGTTGGGTGTCTACGAGGCGGTGCGCAAGCGCGGCCTGCGGGTGCCCGACGACGTCAGCGTGGTCGGCTTCGACGATCTGCCCGAGGTCCGCTGGTGCTCCCCGCCGTTGACCACGATCCGCCAGCCGCTGGCCGAGATGGGCATGCTCGCGGCACGGACCGTGCTGCGGCTGGCCCAGGGCGAGAAGATCGAGAGCCCGCGC
Organism: Micromonospora sagamiensis; assembly: GCF_014680085.1. Classification (NCBI taxonomy): domain Bacteria; kingdom Bacillati; phylum Actinomycetota; class Actinomycetes; order Micromonosporales; family Micromonosporaceae; genus Micromonospora; species Micromonospora sagamiensis. Next base: position 6,237,685 of record NZ_AP023438.1, read on the forward strand.
GTGGAACTCGCCACCGAACTCGTCGTCCGCGACAGCGCCGCCCCGCCGGCCGGGCGGTAGGGCGGCGCGGCCACCGCACCGGGCCGTCCGGCGACCCGACCGGCCGACGGCGGGCGGCCGCGATGACGGTACGGGTCGTCACCCGCCCGAGGGGGCGGTGCGGGGCACGCCGAGGCGCGCGTGCCCGGCTGTCGCGTCGCCGGCCGGGCGATTTTCGCCATGGTGGAGGAAACCTTCCCCTTGACCGTTGACTCCGGTGAATCCTGACACAAAAATCTCCGTCAATATCGAGCGCGATCGATAGATGTATCGATCGCGGACGAGGAGGGAGGCATCCGTGGTAGCTCTCAGAGGCGAGGTGTCCTGGTTCTGTTGTGGCAACGCCTGGGGGCCGTGCGGCTCGACCGGGTTCGGGGCCTGTGGCACGTGCAGCTCCGGCAACTACCAGCACGCGTGGCCGAACGCCTCGGACGCGTGCCTGGCCATCACCCGGCCGGACGCCTGCGGGATCACCGGGATGAGCCGCCGTACCTGCGGCTACCGGCACTACACCACCAACCTCTGCAACGGCGCGCGGATCGGTACCACCATCGCCGACTGCGGCCCGCAGACCGACCTGTGGTGCGGCGAGCGCACCTGTTGCGGGTCGGCCTGCGGCAGCAACCGGATCATCGACCTGACGCCCGCGGCGTACAGCGTGATCGCCAGTCTCTCCACCGGGCTGCGGCCCTGTTCGGTCGACTCGGTCTGACAGGAGGTCCAGGATGAACCAGACAGTGAACCGTCGGCAACTGCTCGCCACCGCCGCCCTCGGTGGCGTCGTCGGCGCCACCGGACTGGGCTCGCTCGCACCCGAGGCCGCCTTCGCCGCCGAAGCCGTCGGCGTCGAGCCCGGTGCCCCCGACCCGAACTTCGCCGAGGGTCTGATCAGCTCGATCTCCGGCAGCATGCTGATGGTGACCGGCTCCGACAAGGTGCTGCACTCGATCCGGATCACCGACGGCACGAGCATCTGGAAGCTGCACCCGACCACCTTCGACCGGGTCGCCGTCGGCGACGGGCTCTACGCCCGGGGCGTCCGGCTGCCCGACGGCACCCTCGCCGCGGACGCCGTCTGGGTCAACATCGTCAACCTGCACGGCCACATCGCCGCCGTCGGCCGCAACGTCGTGCACCTGGACCACAAGGGCCGCCGCATCGTCGCGCACGTGGTGCCGGACCGCTCCGCGGCGGTCTACAACGGCACCCCGGCGGTCAGCGACCTGTCGCTGCTACGGGTCGGCCGCCACGTCCAGGTGCTCGGCGCCTGGCACCCGGGCACCAACGAGATCGACATCGCCACCGTCTACGCCGCCGCCTGACCACCCGCCCCGGGTGACCGCACCGCCCGGGGCGCCACCCGTCGGATCACCTGAGGGGAGAACCCATGATCGACATGATCGCGGCGCTGCAACCGCTGGTCGTCGGTGCGGTACTGGTCTGGTCCGCCCGCGTCAAGCTGTTCAGCCGGCACGCCACCGCGGCCGCCCACCGGTCCGCGCTCGTCGTGCTGCTCGGCGAGCGTCGGGCCCTGCCCGCGTACCGGCTGCTCGGCGCCGTCGAGCTGACCCTGGGCGCACTGCTCCTGCTGCCCCCCGTGTCCCGGCTGGAGGCGACGGCCGCGACCGTGCTGGCCGTCGGCTTCCTCGCCTACCTCGGCTACACCCGGCGGGTGGCGCCGACGGCCTCCTGCGGCTGCCTCAGCGCCCAGCCGACTCCCGTCTCCGGGCGCAGCCTGTTCCGGGCCGGCCTGCTGGTGGTCGCCGGTGCGCTGGCCCTCACCGGCACCGCAGCCTGGTTCGACGCGCTCGCCGACCGGCCGGCGGCCGGCACCGCCGTGCTGCTCGCCGAGCTGGCGGTGGTGGTGGCGCTCTCACCGGAGCTGGACGCCACCTGGCTGCTGCCACTGCGTCGGTTGCGCGCCCGGCTGACCCACCCGCTACGCGGCGGCTCCGGTGTGCCGCTGCTCGCCAGCGTGCAGCAGCTCCAGCTCAGCGACGTCTACCGACGGGTGGCCCCGCTGCTCCGGTCCGACGTCCGCGAGCACTGGGACGAAGACGGCTGGCGATTCGCCGCGCACGCCGCGCGCTACCAGGGCCGGCCGGCGACCGCCGTGTTCGCCGTGCCGCTGGCCGATCCGGAACCGGCTGCGGTACGCGTCGCCCTGGTCGACGACGCCACCGGACAGACCCTGCTGAGCCTGGCCGGCACGCCCCCGGCCACCGGTGGCCGGCTCACCGTCGTCCCGGCCTGACCAGCCCGCGGCGCACGTCGGCGGTATCACCCGACCGCGCGACCCGGGCCCGGTCAGGGCTTGCGGGCCACCCCGCCGTACTGCGGCACCGGCGCGGCGTCGGCCTCGTCCGGCCCGGGCCGCCAGCGGGAACACGAGACCAGACCCGGTGCGACCAGCTCCAGCCCGGTGAAGAAGCCGGCGATCTCCGCGCCGGTACGGGACCGGATCGGTGGGGCGGCGTTCTCGTTCCAGAACGCCATCGCCGCCACGTTCGCCTCGCCGCCCAGCTCCACGGTGGGGTGGGTGACGGCCAGATAGCTGCCCGACGGCACCGCGTCCATCAGCCGGCGCACTATCGCGTACGCCTCGTCGGTGTCGAGGACGAAGTTGAGGATGCCCAGCATCATGACCGCCACCGGCTGGCCGAGGTCGAGCGTCTCGGCGGCGGCGGCGAGGATCGCCTCCGGCCGGTGGATGTCGGCCTCGACGTAGCGCGTCGCACCCTCGGGCCGGCTGGTCAGCAGCGCCCGCGCGTGCACCAGCACCATCGGGTCGTTGTCGACGTAGACGATCCGGCACTCGGGCGCGACGGCCTGGGCGAGGTCGTGGGTGTTGTCGGCACTCGGCAGCCCGGTGCCGATGTCGAGGAACTGCCGGACGCCGGCCGTGCCGGCCAGGAACCCGACCGCCCGGGCGAGGAACCGCCGGTCGGCGCGGGCCACGTCCCCGATCACCGGGAACGCCCGGCGGACGTGGTCGCCGACCCGGCGGTCGGCCTCGAAGTTGTCCTTGCCGCCCAGCCAGTAGTTCCACACCCGGGCGTTGTGCGCCACGGACGGGTCCACCCGTGGCGGTCTCGCCGCCGGCTCCGGTACGACGTGGTCACCGGTCTGCGGCACCTGGGAACTCCTGTCCACTGTCGATGTTTCCCCACCGACAGGATAGCGGGCGGTGATCACCGTGCCGGTGTCCACCGTACGGTTGTCCGGTTGGGCGATCGTGGACCGGCAGGTCGCCTGCGGGCGCCGACGGTGGTCAGCCGGCGTGTCGGGACAACGGCAGCCAGGCGAGGACGTCCCGGATCCACTCGTCCCAGTAGGCCCAGTCGTGACCGCCCGGTCCGAACCGGACGGTCACCGGCACGTCCCGCCTCCGGGCCGCCTCGACGAAGCGCACGCTGTCGTCGTAGAGGAAGTCCTCGGTGCCGCAGGCGACGTAGAGCCGGGGCAGTGACCGTGCCCGGTCCGCCGCCGCGTCCAGCAGGTGCAGCACGTCGTCCGGGGAGCCGACCACCGGCCGGTCACCGAAGAGGGTGTGCCAGAGCCGGGCGTCGACCGGGTGGCCGTCGGTGCCGGGGGAGCGGCCGGCGATGTCCAGCGCCCCGGACAGGCTGGCCGCGGCCGCGAACCGGTCCGGGTGGCGCAGCGCCCACTTGACCGCGCCGTACCCGCCCATCGAGAGCCCGGCCACGAAGGTGTCGGCAGGCCGGTCGGACAGCCGGAAGAACGACCGGCAGACCTCGGGGAGTTCCTCGCTGAGGAAGGACCAGTACCGGTTGCCGTGCTCCTCGTCGGTGTAGAAGCTGCGGTCGACCCGGGGCATGACCACCGCGAGGCCCAGCGGGGCGACGTACCGCTCGATGGAGGTGCGCCGCAGCCAGATGGTGTGGTCGTCGCTGAGCCCGTGCAGCAGGTACAGCACCGGCGGGTCACCGGCCGGTGCGGTGCCGGCCAGCCCGATCTGGGACGTCGTCCGCTGCGGCAGGAGCACCGTCATCGAGGTGCCCATGCCGAGCGTCTCGGAGTGGAAGTCGCAGTGGATGAGGGCCATGACCGGCAACGATAGTGCCCGCCCGGCCGGCGACGCCGGGGCCGTGCTCCGCCCCGCCGCAGCCGGGGGCGGCCGACCGTGACCGACGCCGACCCCGCCGTCCGCCCCCGCCGTCCGCCCCCGCGGCCTCCCGGGCGGGGTCACCCGGCGAACGGGTGGGCGGCGAAGCCGGGCACCGGTGGGCGGACGCGGAACAGTGCCCCCGCCGGGGACCGGTCGCCCGGCGGCGACCCCTGGCGGGACGTGGTGACGTAGAGGTCGGTGTGCTCCGGGCCGCCGAAGGCGCAGGCGGTCGGCCGGCGGGTCGGCACGTCCACCACGGCGGACAGTTCGCCGTCCGGGGTGTAGCGGTGCACCGCCCCGCCGTCCCAGAGCGCCACCCAGATCCCACCGGCCGCGTCGACGCAGATCCCGTCGGGCACCCCCTGTTCCGGCGGCACCGCCACGACCGGCCGCCGACCGGTCAGCTCCCCGGAGGCGCGGTCGACGTCGAACGCGTCCACCCGTCCCAGGGCCGAGTCGACGTAGTAGGCGGTGCCGCCGTCGGCGGTCCAGGCGAGCCCGTTGGAGACCGTCACCCCGGTCAGCACGGTGGTCACCGTGCCGTCCGGGTCGAGCCGGTACAGCGCGGCCCGACCGGGCGCGGCGTCGTACGCCATCGACCCGCAGTGGAACCGGCCCAGCGGGTCGCAGGCCCCGTCGTTCATCCGGACCGTCGGATCCGACCAGATCTCCGGCAGCAGCTCCACCGTGTCGTCGGTGAGCAGCGCGAAGCCCCGTTCGACGGCGGCGACCAGACCGCCGCCGGACCGGGGCCGGATGGCGGCGACCACCCCGGCGACGTGCCGGCGGGTGACCACGCCGGCCGCCGGGTCGAGGGCCAGCACGTCCCCGGCCAGCAGATCCACCCACCGCAGCCGGTCGTCGTCCGGGCACCACACCGGTCCCTCGCCGTGGTCGGCGACCACCGGGGTGACCTGCTCGGCGACCAGCCGCCCGGGAGCCCTCACAGGTAGTCCCCCGGCCAGTGGAACGCGCCCGGCGCGCCGGTGGTCGCGGCGACCCGGTCGGCGTCGGCGCGCACCGGGCGGACCATGCCGGTCTCGTCGACCTCGGGCACCGGGTCGCGCAGCAGCCACGGCAACGCCGCCCCGACCACCGGGTCGGCGGGCAGCCGGGCCACACACCGCACCGTCCGGTCGGCGTGCGCGGTCGTGGCGACGGCGCCGAACAGCGCCCGCAGCGCGTCCACCCCGCCGGCCACCTCGACCACCCGGACCAGCCCGGCGGAGCGTTCCCTAACCAGGTACCCCACCGGTTCGCCGTGCCGGTGGGCGACCAGCAGTTCGGTGGGCGGGGCGTACCAGGCCGGTACCCGGTGCCGCCAGTCGTGGTCGTCGCGGACGGTGCTGAGCGGGCGGTGCGCGTTGAACGCCCGGTGCAGCGGCGCGAGGTTCGGCCAGTCCGCCCAGGAACCCGGCTGCACCGTCCAGCCTGGTGGCGGCCCGGTCGGCGGCGCCGGCCGGCCGCTGGGGTAGCCGAGGCGGAAGGTCCGGAAACCGCTGCCGAGGTAGACGGCCGGTGTGCCGGTGAACAGCAGTGCCCAGGCACACCCGTCGACGTCCATCGCCGCGAGGGCCTGCTCCAGCAGCCGTCGCACGTGCCCCTGTCCCCGTTCCGCCGGGCGGGTGGCCACGTTGGCCACCCCGCCCACCCGGTCGACCGTCCCGTCGGCGGCGCGCAGCCGACGCGGCAGGTAGTGCACGGCGGCCACCACCCGGCCGTCGCGCACCGCGACGAAGGTCCGCGCGAACCGCCCCGGATCCGTCGCCCAGAGCGCGGTGACGTCCGTGGCGGGGAACGCCTCCGCCCAGGTCGACCGCAGCGACGGCAGGTCCTCCGGGGTGGCCGTGCGGTAGCCGACCGGCGCGCTCACGCCGGAACGAGGAGGCTGCGCTGCCGGCCCAGTCCCTCGATCTCCACCTCCATCACGTCCCCCGCGCCCAGGTACGGGAACCGGCCGGACAGCGCCACGCCCTGCGGGGTGCCGGTGTTCAGCACGTCCCCCGGTTCGAGGACGGTGAACTGGGAGAGGTGCCAGATCAGGAATGCCACGTCGAAGATCATGTCGGCGGTGCGGGAGTCCTGCCGGGGCTCGCCGTTGACCCAGGACCGCAGTCGCAGCGCCTGCGGGTCGCCCACCTCGTCCGGGGTGACCAGCCACGGGCCGAGCGGGTTGAACGTCTCGCACGACTTGCCCTTGGCCCACTGCCCACCCGGGTCGGCGAACTGGTACTCCCGCTCCGTCACGTCGTTGGTGACCGCGTACCCGGCGACGTGGGCCAGCGCCTCGGCCGGCGAGTCCAGGTAGCGCACCCGGGAACCGATCACCACCGCCAGCTCGACCTCCCAGTCCGTCCGCGTCGACCCGCGGGGGACCCGGACCTCGTCGTACGGCCCGACCACGGTGTTCGGCGACTTGTGGAACAGGATCGGAGCGGCCGGTGGCGCGACACCGCTCTCGGCGGCGTGCGCGGCGTAGTTCTGCCCGATGCAGAGCACCGCCCCGGGACGGGCGACCGGCGCGCCGACCCGCTGACCGGTCACGTCGACCCGGGGCAGCGGCCCGGCCGCCCGCACCCGGGCGACCGGGTCGGCGGCGAGGAACGCCGCGTCGATGTCGGCGGTGACCCCGCTCAGGTCGAAGTGGTCGGCGCCGTCGACGAGCACCGGACGTTCGGCGCCGGCCGGCCCGATCCGCATGAACCGCATGATGGTGTTCCTCCTCGTGTTTCAGCCCATCCGGGCGAGCAGGTCGGGCGTCACCGCGTGGGCCAGGGGCCGGCCCGTGGCGTACCGGACGATCTCGTCCACCACGATCTCGCCCTGCCGGCGGCGGCCCTGCACCGTGCCGGCCGCCTGGTGCGGGGTGAGCAGCACGTTCGGCAGCGAACGCAGCGGGTGCCCGACCGGCAGCGGTTCGTCGTCGAACACGTCCAGCGCCGCGTCGATCCGGCCGGAGGTCAGCTCGTCGACCAGCGCCGCCTCGTCGACCAGCCAGGACCGGGCGGTGTTGACCAGCCCCGCGCCGTCGGGCAGGAGGGCCAGCTCCCGGGCCCCGATCAGGTGCCGGGTCTCCGGCAGGGTCGGGGCGTGCAGCGCCACGATCCGGCTGCCGGCCAGCAGTTCGTCCAGCCCGACCAGTCGGGCACCGAGGGCGGCGGCGTCCGCCGGGGTCAGGGTCGGGTCGGCCACCGCGACCTCCGCGCCCAGCAGCCGCACCAGTTCCAGGTACGCCCGCCCGGTGCGGGACGCCCCGACCACCCCGACCGGGCAGCCGAGCAGCTCGTGCCGGGGCGGGGCGGCCTCGGCGACGTGCCACTCGGCGCCGGTGTGCAGGGCGTGGTCGAAGCGGGGCAGCCGGTGCAGCAGGGCCAGGGTGAACGCCAGCGCCACCTCGGCCACCGGGCGGGCCATGCCCTGCCCGGCCTGGGTGACCGCGACGCCCCGGGCGAAGACCTCGTCGGTGACGAACGGCTTGACCGACGCGCCGGTGTGCGCGACCAGCCGCAGCGCCGGGGCCCGGTCCAGCATGCTCGCGTCGAGCGCAGGGACGCCCCAGGAGGTCACCAGCACCTCGGCCCGGGCCAGCACCGGGGCGAGCCCGGGGTGGGTGAGCACGGTGTGCCCGTCGAGCAGCGTGCACTCGGCGACGGCGGCCAGCCGCTCGCCGACCCGGTCCGGGAAGAACTGGGCGCGCAGCGGCGGCGGCACGCTCACCACGGCGACCGGACGGCGGGTGGCGCCGCCCGGCCGGTCAGCGGAGCCAGTCATCGCGGTGCGCGGCGACGAACTCGTCGTCGGTCAGCCACGGGTAGGCGGCGGCGACCCGGGTCAGCTCCTCGGCCTGGCCGGGGGAGAGCCCCTCGGCCGGGTCGAGGCACCACACCCCGTCGAGCAGCCCCTGCCGGCGCAGCACCTCGTGCACCCCGGCGATGCAGCCGTGGAAGTCGTGCGCGGCGTCGAAGACGGCCGCGTTGGCGTCGGTGACCGCCGCCGCCCGGTCGGTGAGCAGCGCCAGCGCCGCCGCGTCCCCGGCGCGGGCCGCCCGCACCTGCCCGAACAGCTCCACCGCCGCCCGGGTCCAGACCGCCCACTGGCCGAGCAGCCCGCCGACGAACCGCCGGCCGGCGAACTCGCCGAGCAGGTCGCCGACGATGTGGTCGTCGTTGCCGGTGTAGAGGGCCACCTCGCCACCCCGGTCGGCGGCGGCGATGCCGCGCACCGCCTCCAGGGTCCGGTACCGGTCGAACGGGGCGAGCTTGACCGCCACCACCGGGGGCAGGTCGGCGAAGGCCCGCCAGAACGCCGTCGACAGGCGGGGCCCGCCGATCGCCGGCTGGAGGTAGAAGCCGATCACCGGCAGCACCTCGCCGACTGCCTTCGCCCGCTCCAGCAGGGCGACCTCGTCCGCGCCGGGCACCACCGGGGAGAGCAGCACCGCGTGGTAGCCCAGTCCGGCGGCGAGTTCCGCCTCGGCGACCGCCTGCGCGGTGTCCCCGCAGGCCCCGGCGACCTTGACCACCGGGCGTCCGGCCTCGCCGTCGACCACCTCGGCGGCCAGGGCGAGCACCGGCTCCAGCAGCCCGGCCGACCGGATGGCGAACTGGGTGGTGTGCACCCCGACGGCCAGCCCGCCCGCCCCGGCGGCCAGGTAGTAGCGGGTCAGCGCCCGCTGGCGGCGCTCGTCGAGCCGGCGGTCGGCGGTCAGGGCCAGCGGGTGGGCGGGGATCACCGTGCCGTCGCGCAGCAGGTCCAGGGACATGTCAGAACCTCCCGTCCCGGACGGCGAACCTCGTCGGCTTGCCGGAGGTGGGCAGTCCGGCGGCGAGCCAGTCGGCCTGCCAGTCGACCAGGGTGCCCAGCGGCACGTCCGGGTAGCCGAACAGCGCGTGGCAGCGGGTGGCGTCGTTGAGCAGCGCGGTGGGCGCCTCGGTGCCGGTGAGGGTGACCGGTCGGCCCAGCCGCTCGCCCATCCGGGCGGCGATCCGCCGCACCGGCGCGGTCTCCGGGCCGGTCAGGTTGAGGGTGAACACCTCCGGCGTGGCGTGCCGCAGCGACCGCAGCGCCACCTCGTTGGCGTACCCCTGCCAGACCACGTTGACGTGTCCGGTGGTCACGTCGACCGGCTCGCCGGCCAGCACCGCGTGCCCGATGTCGGCGAGCACCCCGTAGCGCAGGTCGACGGCGTAGTTGAGCCGGAGCACCGCGACCGGGGTGCCCCGGGTGGCGGCGGCGTGCGCGAAGACCTGCTCCCGGCCGAGGCAGCTCATCGCGTAGTCGCCGACCGGGCCGGGCGGGTCGGTCTCGACGGAGCCGCCGGAGCCGACCGGCACCATCGGGTAGACGTTGCCGGTGGAGAACGCGGCGATCCGCGCGGCCGGGTAGCGGCGGGCCACGGCGGCCGGCAGCACCGCGTTGACCACCCAGGCCAGGTAGGGCGCGGCCGAGGTGCCGAACTTCGCACCGACCATGAAGACCACGTCGGTGGCGTCCGGCAGCCCGCCCAGGTCGGCGTCGCCGAGCAGGTCGAACGGCACCGGCTCGACGCGGTCGCCGGCCAGCGACTCGGCGGCGGCCCGGTCCGTCCAGCGGGACACCGCGTACACCCGGTCGCCGGTGCGGCCGGCGGCGTCCAGCCCTCGGCGGGCCAGCCGGCACAGCGACGGTCCCATCTTGCCGCCGGCGCCGAGCACCACCAGGTCGCCACGACCGCCGGCCAGGTCGGCGACCAGGGCCGCCGACGGGCGGGCCAGCCGCTCCTCCAACTCACTCTCGTTCGTGAACACTCGTCTCAACCCTTGATTCCGGACATCGTGACGCCCTCGGTGAAGTAGCGCTGGCCGACCAGGTACGCGGCGAAGATGGGCACGAAGGCGACCACCGAACCGGCCAGCATGACGTTGAGCGGCACCTGCTCCTGCTGGAGGGAGGCGATGCCGACGGTGAGCGTGCGCATGTCCCCGCTCTGCCCGATGATCAGCGGCCAGAGCAGGTCGTTCCAGTGCCACAGGAAGACGAACACCCCGAGGGTGGCCAGGATCGGCTTGCACAGCGGCAGCACGATCCGGACGAAGGTCCGCCACTCCGAGGCACCGTCGATCTTGGCGGCCTCGAACAGCTCGTCCGGCAGGCCCCCGATGAACTGCCGCATCAGGAACACCGCCTGCGCGTTGGCCAGGGTGGGCAGGATCAGCCCCCAGTAGGTGTCCACCCCACCGGCCTTCGCGATCAGGATGAACGTGGGGATCAGCGTGACGTGGTAGGGCACCATCACCATGGCCAGGAACGACCAGAACATGGTCTCCCGGCCGGGGAACCGCTTCTTGGCGAAGGCGTACCCGGCCATCGCGGCGAGCAGCAGCACCGCGACCACGCTGACCACCGAGTAGATGGTCGTGTTCAGCAGCCAGCGCAGGATGCTCCGCGACGCCAGCACCTCCTGGTACGCGCCGACGTCGACCGGCCAGGGGAGCAGGCTGGCCGGGAACTCGATCGCGGCGGCCGGCTTCAGGCTCAGCACCACCATCGCGTAGAACGGGAAGAGGGTGACCACGCTGGCCACGGCGAGCAGCGCGTACCGCACCACCCGGCCGGCGGGTCCGGGCTCCAGCGCCCGGTAGGCGCGGCGACGCCGACCGGATGGGGTGGGCGTCGGGGTGGTCGGCGCGGGGGTGGTGGTCGTGGCGGTCACTTGTCCCTCCCGAGGGCGAGCCGTTGGATCAGCGCGACGACCAGGGTCATCACGAACAGGGCCACCCCGATCGCACTGGCGTAGCCGAGGTCGAAGTATTTGAAGCCCTGGTCGTAGAGGGCCATGACGAGCGTGTAGCTGCCCCGGGCGGGGCCGCCACCGGTCATCGCGTAGACCAGGTCGAAGACCTGGAACGAGGCGGTCGTCTCGATCACCAGCAGGAAGAACAGCACCGGCTTGAGCTGCGGCAGCACGATCCAGCGGAACCGTTGCCACGGACCGGCGCCGTCGGTCAGCGCCGCCTCCTCCTGCTCGCGGGGCAGGTCCTGGAGGCGGGCCAGCACGATCAGCATGCCGTAGCCGAAGTGCGACCAGACCCCCACCAGCGCCAGCGCCGGCAGCACCAGCGTGCTGGAGGCGAGCCACGACTCGTCGGGCAGGCCCAGCCAGCCCAGGATCCGCGACCAGGGTCCCTCGGCGGAGAACACCCAGGCGAAGATCGTCGCGACCAGCACCAGACTCGTGACCACCGGCAGGAAGAACACCGACCGGAAGAACCCCACGGCCCGGAAGCCCCGGCGGACCAGCAGCGCGAGTCCGACCGAGGTGACCACGGTCAGCGGCACGTAGAGCAGGGTGTAGACGACGGTCACCCGCAGCGACTGCCAGAACACCGGATCGTCGACCAGTCGGCGGGCGTTCTCCAGGCCGGTCCATTCGGCCTCGCCGCCGATGGTGTACTCCATGAAGCCGAGTACCAGCCCGGCGATGGCCGGGCCGAAGCGGAAGGCCAGGAAGAGCAGGAACGCGGGCAGGACGAAGAGCAGGCCCCAGCGGGCCTCGCGCCGCGCGACCACCCGCCGGGACCGTCGGGCCACCACCTGTGCCGGTACGGCCATCTCGTCCTCCTTGTCTCGGGTCCGGCACCGACCGGCCCGGCCGGTGCCGTGCGGCCCGCCGCCGGTGAGAACCGGCGGCGGACCGTGTCGACGGGTCAGAGCAGCGCGTCGGCGGCCTTGGCCGCGTCGGTGAGTGCCTGCTCGGGGGTCTTCTTGCCGATCAGCGCGGCCTGGATCTCCGGGGCCAGCACGCCCATCACCTCACGGCTCTTCTCGTGCAGCGTGCCGACGGTGGTGCTGGTCAGGGTCTGCTCCATCGCGCTGCGCGCCGGGTCGTCGGCGTAGAGCGGGCCGGCGGACTTCTTCGCCGAGAAGTAGTTGGCCTGCTTGTCGTAGGCGGTGGCCACCTTGGGGTCGGTGACGAAGCCGACCCACTCGCCGGCGGCCTTCTTGGCCTTGCTGGCCTTGAGGATCGACAGGCTGCCGACGGTGCCGTACCCGACGCTCTTCGCCTCGGCCAGCGGCGGGAAGATCTTGATGTTCTCCTTACCCCAGAACTGCTCGACGTCGGCCGGGACGTGCTGCCAGGTGCAGGCGACCTTGTTCTTGGCGACGTTGGTCTGCTCGAAGGCCGGGATGCTGGTGATCAGGTCCTTCTGCACGTACCCGCCGTCGACGAGCTGCTTGAGGAAGGTCAACGCCCGGACCCCCTCCGGCCCGTCGAAGGCCACCGACTTCCCGTCGGCGCTGAACACGTCCCCACCGGCCTGCCAGAGCAGGGGGTAGAACGACTGGTTCAGGGTGGCGCTCGGGTCGGCGTAGTAGTTCGTGACGTCGAAGCCCTTGGCCTTGAAGGTGGGCGCGAGGGCGAGCAGGTCGGCCCAGGTCTTCGGGTACGCGGTGACCCCGGCCGCGGTGAACACCTTCGCGTTGCACATCAGCGGGTTGCTGCTGGTCAGGATCGGCGCGCCGAGCATCTTGCCGTCGAGGGTGACGGCGGCGCGGACGTTGTCCAGGTAGTCGGCCTTGGCGTCGTCGGGCAGGTGCCCGTCGACCGGCTCGATCACGTTGTGGAACTTCCCGAGCTGGTCCGGGATCAGGTACACCACGTCCGGCCCCTTGCCGCCCGCGATCGCCGTGGTCAGCGACTCCTCCCGCTTCGCCCACGGGAAGATCTCCACCTTCACCTCGATGTTCGGGTGCTTGTCCCGGAACGCGGAGACCTGCTGGTCCCAGAAGCCCCGGTGGGTGGCCTCGTCGGGGATCACCGGGTAGATCCACATGGTGACGGTCTGCTTCTCGTCGCTCCCGGCGCCGTCGCCGCCGCCGCACGCGGCGACCAGCCCGGTCAGCAGTGCGGCGACCGCGACCGGCGCGAACCTGCGTACTCGCATCTGTCTCGTCCTCTCTGGGTGTCAGTGCGCGGGCACGGTCACGACCGTGCCGGTGTGCCGGGCCGTCTCGGCGGCGAAGACCGCGAGGTGACTGGCGAGTGACTCGTCCAGTCCGGACCGGATGTGGTGGCCGTCGCCGGTGGCCACGGCGCGGACGAAGGCGTCCATCACGCCGCTGTCGCCACCACCGTGGTCGTCGGCGGCGGTGGCGCCGCCGACCGTGCCGGCGTCGATCTGCTCGATCCGGTCGGTGCGGAAGTCGTGCACCCGGACCCGCTCGCCGTCGCCGGTGAGCGTGCCGTGGGTGCCGAACAGCCGGGTCTGCCGGTGGGTCTGTTCGGTGAAGGCGGTGACGGTGAAGGTGGCGGTCAGCCCGCCGGTCAGCTCCATCGCCACCACCTGGTGGTCGACGACGTCGTTGTCGCAGGAGTAGACGCAGCGCCCGTACGGGCCGGTGCGCAGCGCGTCGAGCAGCGCCGGTTCGTCGGTGCCGTCGGTGACCACGCTGACCGGCCAGATCGGCCCGCGTTCGCGCAGCGTCGGCAGGTAGAGCTTCGGTGCCGAGTACGGGCAGGTCGGCTCCACCGGGCAGGTCAGACATCGGTCGGTGGCGCCGGCCGGGCGCTGGTCGGGGCGGAAGTGCCGCAGGCCGCCGAAGCTGGACACCCGCTCGATCCGGCGGCCGGTGACGTAGCTCAGCCAGTCCAGGTCGTGGCTGGACTTGGCCAGCAGCATCGGGGTGGCCAGGTCCTCCCGCCGCCAGGGTCCGCGCACGTACGAGTGGGCGAAGTGCCACCAGCCGACCGGCTCCAGGTGCTGCACGCTGACGATCTCGCCGAGCACCCCACTGTCGGCCACCTGTTTCACCAGGTCGGTGTAGGGGGTGTAGCGCAGCACGTGGCAGACCGCGAAGAGCACCCCGGTGGCGCGGACCGCGTCGACGATCCGCCGGCACTCGTCGGCCGTCGGGGCGAGGGGCTTCTCCACCAGCAGGTGGTGGCCGGCGGCGGCGAACGCGACCGCCGGCTCCACGTGCGCCCGGTCCTGGGTGGCGACGATCACCGCGTCCGCGGCCACCCCGGCCGCCAGCAGGTCCCGCCAGTCGGCGAACCCGACGGCGTCCGCGTGCGCGGCGGTGACCAGGGACCGCTGGTGCGCACGCGGGTCGGCGACCGCGACCAGCCGCACCCGCTCCGGGTGGGCGGCCACCCAGCGTGCGTACGTCTGGCCCCGGTTGCCGGCGCCCACCAGCGCCACGGTCACCGGTCGGTCCTGCTGCGGCACGTCGCTCCTCCTCGCTGCGGGTCGGTTGGTCAGACGGTCAGGTTGCCGGCGTCGCGGATCCGCGGCCCGGCGGCGGGCAGCGTCCGGTCGACGTCCTCCTCGACGCAGCCGGTGTGGTGCAGGTAGGAACCCTCACCGAAGCCGGCGTCGGTCAGCCGCAGCCGTCCGCCGCTGAACTGCGTGCCGACCGCCGAGTACCGGTTCCGCCCGGACTCGACCACCACGTGCGCGGTGTCCGCGTCGGCGGCCACGCTGAGGTATCCGCCCAGCTCCCAGCGCACCGTACCGGTGGCCGCACCCCGGCTGAGCAGCGCCTTCGCGGCATTGGTGCCGCGTAGCACCGCCCCGCCGCCGACGGTGAGTCGCTGGTCGGCGGTGCCGGCCAGCCGGATCCCGGTGTCGGTCAGCGTGCCGCCGGAGATCCGCGTCTCGGCGGCCTTGACCACGATCGGGGCGGCCCCGGCCGCGCCGGTCAGGGTCACGTCGGTCAGGTGCAGCGCCCCGGTGCCGTCGAAGGTGTGCCCGTCCAGTCCGGTGATCGTGGTCCGCACCAGGTGCACGGGCACGGTGACGTTCGCCTGCACCACCGAGGTGGCCCGGGTGGCGAGCCGGAACGTGCAGCCCTCGATGGTGTTGGGCCGCCCGGACCGGCTGGACGCCTGCGAGATGATCAATGTGTCGTCGGCGGAGCAGCCGCGCATCTGGATCCCGTCGGCGTTGACCCAGATCATGCCGGAGCCGGCCAGGCCGTCCTTGCGGATCACCTGGACGTCCTCCAGGGTCAGGTCGGTGACCTTCACCCGGGCCACGAACCAGGAGCAGACGTGCTTGCGGACGGTGATCCGCTTGGCTGCCGAGCCCCAGGCCGCGCCGGAGTTGGCGAAGGTCATCAGCCCGGAGTTGCCGGTGTAGACCAGGTCGTGCTCGTACTGCCCGTGGGTGACGAACGGTCCCTGGTCGTCGCCGTCGCCGTGGCAGTTGGTGACGTAGCAGTAGGCCGAGGCGGTCCAGTCGTTGAGGTGCCGGGCGTTGGAGGTGCGGCAGTCCTCGACATGCCCGTAGAGGCAGTAGATCTGCTGGGTGAGGTAGCCGGCGCCGCCCCAGGTGACCGAGGTGGGGTTGGTCAGGGTGCACCGGGCGGTGTGGAAGTAGGTGGCCCAGCGCCGCATGATCACCGGCCAGAAGGAGCCGGTGGCGTCGATGTCGGTGGCGTCGCAGTGCACCGCGTACTCGTAGGCCAGCGGGTGCGAGCCGGTGTACTGGTCCCCGCCGTTGCCGGTGAACACCAGGTTGTGCACGTGCACCCGACTGACCGGTTCGACCCGGGTCCAGGTCAGCGTCCGGCCGGCGGCCAGTTCCCAGCCGTTCTTGTAGTTGATCCGGATGTGCGTGCCGTCGACGATCTGGGTGACCTGGACCAGCTTCTGGAGTTCCTTCTCCCAGCGGCCGGCGAGCTGGTTGACCTCGACGGCGTACCACTGCCCGACGGCGAAGGCCGACGAGTCACCGACCTGGAACGAGTCCCAGCCCTCCCGGACCACCTCGGTCAGTTTGTGGGTGTGCACCTGGTCGGTGACGGTGCCCCGGAAGAAGAGCACGGCGGCGAACGGGTCGTCCCGCCCGGCGTCCTCGATGCCCTTGGTCGACATGGTGTGCCCGCCGAAGTCGAGCACCAGGTCGCTGCGGGTGAACCGGTGCCGCTTGACGAAGTGCAGGTCGGAGTGGGCCTCGATGCGGTGCACCGTCGGGTCGTTCACCATGGCGTCGAGAGCGGCGTCGGCCGGGGTCGTCGGGTCGAAGATCCCGAAGTGCCGGAACTCGACGACCCCGTCGTGCACCTGGAGCCAGCGTCCGGTGCCCGGCCGGTCGCCGTACGGGCTGAGCACGGTGCCGCCGTTGGCGGTCGCGGTGCTGATGGCGGCCCAGCGGACCAGGCGGGCGCCGCCGTCCCCGGCGGCGTGGTGGCCGTCGACGTGCACCAGTTGGCCGTCGTCGACCTGCTTCGGGTCCAGGCCGAGCAGGGCGGCGACGGTGGGGACGTGGAAGACCGCGTCGAGGCCCGGGCTCAGCGGGGTGGCCCCGGTGCCCGGCTCGGTGGGGGCGGCGGAGGCCGCCGGGGTGGGGGAGAGGGCCAGCGCGGTGCCGGCGAGGGCGAGACCGCCGAGACCGGAGGCGCGGAGCAGGACCCGGCGGGTGGTCGGTTCGGAGCGTTCCATGGGGTTTCTCTTCCTACGGGCGGGGGAGCCGGGGGCGGTCAGTGGACGAGGTTGTCGCCGGTGGCGACGCGCGGGGAGTCGGCGGGCAGCTCCCGTTCGACCCCCTCCTCGACGCACCTCGTGTGCAGCAGCGTCGACGGCGTGCCGAAGCCCGCCGGGGTGAGCACCAGACGTCCGCCGGTGAACCGGGAGCCGACCGCCCGGTACCGGTTGACGCCGGTGTCGAGGCGCACGTGCGCGGTCCGCGCGTCCGCCGCGGTGCTGTGGTAGTCGCCCAGTTCGACGCGGACCTGCCCGGGGCCGGCGGCCCGGCCGAGCAGCGCGCCCCGGGAGTTGGTGCCGGTGACCACGGCGCCGCCGTCGAGCACCAGGCGCTGGTCGCGCAGGGCGGTGAGTTCGATGCCGGTGTCGGTCAGCGTGCCGCCGGTCACCACCACCTCGGCCGCGCCGACGCTCAGCGGGGCGGCGGTCGGGCTGCCGGTCAGCGTGCAGTCGGTGAGGTGCACCGGCCCGGATCCGCGCAGGATCGCTCCGTCGAGCCCCCGGAAGGTGGTCCGGACGAAGTGCACCGGGTTGCTCACCGGGGTCTGCACGACCACCGTGCCGGCGGGCTGGTCGAAGTCGCAGTCGGCGATGATGTTGGGTCGGCGGGAGCGGGTGGACCGTTGGGCGATGCTCAGGGTCCGCGCCGAGCAGCCGCGCATCTGGACGCCGTCGGCGTTGACCTGGAGGGTGCCGGCCGGGTCGAAGGTCGACCGGGCGATCACCCGGACGTCCTCCAGGGTCAGGTCGGTGATCTTCGTGCCGGCGACGAACCAGGAGCAGACGTGCCGGCGGATGGTGATCCGCTTGGCGCTGATGCCCCACTGCCCACCGCTGTTGGCGATGTCCATCAGTCCGGAGCAGCCGGTGAAGACGAGGTCGTGCTCGTACTGGCCGTGGGTGGTGAAGGGGTTGCCGCCGGCGTCGTCGCCGTCGCCGTGACAGTTCTCCACCAGGCAGTACGCCGAGGCGGTCAGGTCGTTGAGGTGCCGGGCGTTGGAGCTGCGGCAGTCCACGATGTGCCCGTAGAGGCAGTAGATCTGCTGGGTGAGGTAGCCCGCGCCGCCGTACATGACGGTCGGCGGGTTCTTCAGGGTGCAGTTCGCGGTGGTGAAGTGGGTGCACCAGCGTCGCATGATCACCGGCCACCAGGTGCCGGTGGCGTCGATGCCGGAGACGTCGCAGCGCACCGCGTACTCGTAGGCGATCGGGTGGGAGCCGCTGTACTCCCGGTCGTCCGGTCCGGAGCCGGGGTACTCGCCGGTGAACGCGACGTGGCCGAGGAAGACCATGTTGCGGACGTGGGCGCGCTGCACCGGTTCGACCCGCCGCCAGGTGACGGTGCGTCCGGGGGCGAGTTCCCAGCCGTTGAGGTAGTTCACCCGGATGTGCCGGCCGTCCACGATTTGGGTGACCTGCACCATCCTCTGCAGGTCCCGCTCGTCGAGGCCGGTGAGGGCGTTGCTGGTGGCGGTCCACCACTGCCCGACGGCGAACCGGCCGGAGTCCGGCACCTCGAAGACGTCGGTGAGTTCCGGCACCGTCTCGGTGAGGGTGTGGGTGACGACCGTGTCGGTGACCTTGCCCCGGAAGTAGAGCACCGCGCCGAACGGATTGTCGTGGGTGTTGCGCTCGATGCCGTCGGTGTGCACCGTGTGCCCGCCGAAGTCCAGCTCGATGTCGCTGCGGCCGAAGGTGTGCCGCTTGACGAAGCGCAGGTCGGTGTGGGCCTCGATCCGGTGGATCGTGGGATCGGTGACCATCGCGTCCAGCGCGGCGTCGGCGGGGGTGTCCCGACCGAGGACGCCGAACATCCGGAAGTCGCCGACCCCGTCGTGCACGGCCAGCCAGCGGCCGGTGCTCCGACCGTACGGGTCGTGCACGGTGCCGCCGTTCGTGGCGGCGGTGCTGGTCGGCGACCAGCGCAGCAGGGAGCCGCCCCCGTCGCCGGGGCTGCGGTAACCGGCGACCCGCACCAGGGTCCGGGCGGTCAGGTCGGCGGGGGTGAGTCGGCGCAGGTCGGCGATGGTGTCGACCTGGAGCACGGGTGGGCGGGCGAGCACGGACGAATCGGGTTGACCCATGGGGAGCCTCAACCTTCGCGGTCCAGCGGACGACGGCGTCGCCGTCCGGCGGTGCGGGGGTGCCCGTCCGGCGCGGGGAAGCGCCGCAGGGCGGGGGAAGGTCGGGCAAACGCGCGAGGCGCGCAGGCGGCGGAGCTGCTGACCGTACGGCCCGGCGCCGGGGCTGCGGCGCGGCGGGCGTCAGCATGTTCGCCCGAGAGTGGTCGTGACCTGGGCCCCGACCCGTCACGACCCGCAGGTCGTGACGTTGGCGGTGACGTTAAACAGCTGGTGAACCAGGTGTCAAGAGGCCAGGGGTGGTCCGGCGTGGCCGAGGCGTACGGAGATCTCCTCGGCGGCCTGTCGAACCTGTCGACCCAGCTCCTGGTAGCGCCAGCTGGGCAGAGCGAGCTTGAGCCCGGTCACGCTGATCGCCCCGGAGCAGGCCCCGGTGTGGTCGCGCAGCGCGCTGCCGATGCAGAACACGCCCTCGGCGTCCTCCTCGTCGTCGAGCGCGTAGCCGGCCTGCCGGACGTCGTCGAGGTGAGCCAGGAGCGACTCCAGGTCGGTGATGGTGTGATCGGTCCGCCGGGGCAGGCCGACCCGCTCGATCAGCTCGCGGACCTGCGGCGCGGACGTCTCGGCCAGCAGCGCCTTGCCGAGCCCGGTGCAGTGCGGGAGTTCCCGGGTGCCCATCCGCAGCTCGATCTGGATCCGCTCACCGTTGCTGACCTGGTCGATGACGACCGCGTGCGCCCCCTCGGGCACGGCCAGCCGGGAGGTGAGCCCGGTCTGGCGGGTCAGGGCGGCGAGCACCGGGCGGGCGATGTCGCGCAGCGAGAGCTGCTCCTGCGCGCGGACCCCGAGCCGGGCCAGGGCCATGCCGAGGCGGTAGCGCCGGTTCATCCCCTCGCCGTCGTCCGCGGCCAGTCCGTGCTGGCAGAGGGTGTGCAGGGTGGCGAAGGCGGCGCTCTTGGACAGTCCGCAGGCCCGGGCCACGTCGGTGACGCTCATGCCGTGGCCGGGGGTGGCGGCGGCGAGCGCCTCCAGCACCTCGGCCGCACGGCTGACGCTGCGCACCAGGTAGCGGGAGCCGTCCGTTTCTTCGGTGACGGTCATGGTCCTCTCTTCGGTCAGCGGGTCGGAGGGTGTTCGGCCAGTATGGCCGCGAGTGTTCGTCAAGGCCGAACAGCGTAACAAAGTTGTTCGGGAAATCTGGTCCCTCCCGGTTGACCATGCGGAATTCTCGTGCCTAATATGCCGAACATCGTTTGGTACTGCCGAACAGTGTTCTGAGATTTTGACAAGTGTTCCTCTCGCGGCGGACAACACCGCGGTGTCGTGACCGGGCTGGGTCACGGCACCGCACCGATGAGGAGAAGGTGTGAATCCACGATCGGCCCCGTCCGGTACCTTGCTCGCCGAGCGCGCCCGCCGGGTCATTCCCGGAGGCGTCAACAGCGGGCAGCGCAGCATCCCCGGCCTCACCGACCTGGTGATCACCCGGGCCGCCGGTGCGCGTTTCTGGGACGCGGACGGGCGGGCGTACACCGACTACCACGCGGCCTTCGGCCCACCCCTGCTCGGACACAACGACCCCGACGTCAACGCCGCGGTGGCCGAGGTCGGGCAACGGCTCGACCTGTGCGGCCTGGCCGTCACCGAGGGCGAGGTGCAGCTCGCCGAGGCGCTGGCCGAACTGGTCCCCAGCATCGAGCGGGTCCTGCTGACCAGCACCGGCAGCGAGGCCACCTTCCATGCCCTGCGGGTGGCCCGGGCCGCCACCGGCCGGCGCCTGGTGGTCAAGTTCCAGGGCTGTTACCACGGCTGGCACGACTCGGTCAGCCTCAATGTCATCTCCGCACCGGACCGGGTGGGCCGACCCGACCCGATTTCCACCGGCATCCTGCCCGAGGTGCTCGACGCCACCCTGGTGCTGCGGTTCAACGACGTGGCCGAGGTCCGGGCGGCCTTCGCCGCGCACGGCGCGGACATCGCCGCCGTGATCGTCGAACCGGTGCCGCACAACGTCGGCTGTCTCCTGCCCGACCAGGACTTCCTGGTCGCGCTCCGCGAGGAGTGCACCCGCGCCGGCAGCGTGCTGGTCTTCGACGAGGTGATCACCGGCTTCCGGCACGACCTGGGCGGCTGGCAGAAGATCAGTGGCGTCACCCCGGACCTGACCACCCTCGGCAAGGCCATCGCCAACGGCTACCCGGTCGGCGCGCTCGGCGGTCGGGCCGACCTGATGGACCTGTTCAGCACCCGCCCCGGTGCCCCCGCCTTCTTCGCCGGCACCTACAACGGGCACCCCGCCGTGGTGGCCGCCGCGCTGGCCACCCTCGACAAGCTGCGTGCCGAACCGGTCCACGAGCACGTCTTCCGGCTCGGCGAGCGGATCCGCGCCGGGCTGACCGAGGTCTTCGCCGACCTCGACGTCCCGGCGGTGGTCACCGGTCACGGCTCGGTCTTCGTCAGCTACTTCATGTCCGGCCCGGTTCCGCGTACCTACGACGACCTGCTGCGCAACGATGCGGGCATGTTCATCGGCTACCGGCGGCGGATGCCCGAGCACGGCATCTTCGAGTTGCCGCTCAACCTGAAGCGCAACCACGTCTCCTACGCCCACACCGACGCCGACGTCGACCACCTGATCGAGGCCACCCGGGCAGCGGTCCGCGACACCGTCGCGGCCGGCGGGGTGACCGAGCTGGCGAACACCGCCACCATGGGCGGCGCGGTCCCGGCCCGGGGGGTGTCCTGATGCTCACCGTCGACACCACGCGCCCGGTCGGGCCGGCCGGCCGGATCAGCCGGGTGGAGACCCTCACCCTCGGCACCGCCTGGCGGGACTTCTCCTACGTGCGGGTGCACACCGACGCCGGACTGACCGGGGTCGGCGAGATCACCCACCCGTACCGGGGCCGGGAGACCTGCCAGCTCACCGAGGCGATGGCCGGACGGCACCTGATCGGCGCCGACCCGTTCGACGTCGAGGAGATCTGGCTGCGGATGTACCAGGGCGACTTCCTGCGCGGCGGGGACGTCGGCGGGATCGTCGTCTCCGGCGTCGACCAGGCGTTGTACGACCTGATGGGCAAGGCGCTCGGCGTGCCGGCGTACCGGCTGACCGGCGGCGCGTGCCGTAGCCGGGTCCGGGTCTACGCCAACGGTTGGTACACCGGCGACCGGGAGCCGGCCGCGTTCGCCGAGCGGGCCGTCGCCACCGTCGCCAAGGGGTACACCGCGCTCAAGTTCGACCCCTTCGGCGCCGGACTGGGCGAGCTGTCCCGCACCGAACTGCGCCGGTCGGTCGACATCGTGGCCGCCGTCCGGGACGCGGTCGGCCCCGACGTGGACCTCTTCGTCGAGGGGCACGCCCGGTTCGCCATGCCCACCGCGTCCCGACTGGTGCGCGAACTGGCCCCGTTCGACCTCGGGTGGTTCGAGGAGCCGCTGCCCTGGACGCACATCGAGCGCTACGCCGAGTTGCGCGCCCGGGCGACCATGCCGATCTCCGGTGGGGAGCACTTCCACAACCGCTACGAGTACGCCCGGCTGTTCGCCACGAACGCGGTGGACATCATCCAGCCGGACCTGTCGATGGCGGGTGGGTTCACCGAGGTCCGCAAGCTCGCGGCCATCGCCGACCAGCACGCCATGCTGGTCGCCCCGCACAACTCCAACTCACCGCTGTGCACCACCGCGTCGGTGCACGCCGTGCTCGGCATGCCCAACTTCACGATCCTGGAGACCTTCGACGGGCTGCTGGAGGACTATGTCTTCGAAGCCGTCCGGGGTGCCCTGCCGGTGGTGGACGGGCACGTCGCCCTCCCCACCGCCCCGGGTCTCGGGGTCGAACTCGTCGACGAGGTCTTCGCCGAGCACCCGCCGAGCCACGGTTTCTGGAACATGTTCGCCGAGGGCTGGGAGAAGCGGGACCGGCGATGATCGTCGACGTGCACTCGCACCTGTTCGACTGCCCGGAGCACGTCGGCGACCCGTTCGCCGCCGAGGCGTCCCGGGCGCACGGCGGCGAGGTCGACCTGACGGTGCGGTGGTCGGAGTACGCGGCCACCGCACCCGCCGGCACCCGTACCGTCGTGGTCGGTGGCAAGGCCCGCCGCTCGGGCCTCTGGGTCGACGACGCGGCGGTGGCGGCGTACGTGGCCGCCCAGCCGGAACGGCTGATCGGCTACCTCGCCCTGGACCCGACCCAGCCCGGCTGGCGCGACGAACTGGAGCACGGGCACCGGGACCTCGGCCTGCGCGGCATCAAGCTGATGCCGATGTACGCCGGCTTCGACCCCGCCGACCCGGCGTACGACGACCTGTACGCCTACGCCGAACGGCACGGCCTGCCGCTGCTGGTGCACACCGGCACCACCTTCGTCTCCACCGCGCCCCTGCGCTACGCGCTGCCGGTGCACCTGGACGAGGTGGCCATCCGCCACCCCGAGCTGCGGATGGTCCTGGCCCACCTCGGCCACCCGTACGAGGGGGAGTGCATCGCGGTGATCCGCAAGCACCGGTACG
Source organism: Micromonospora sagamiensis (assembly GCF_014680085.1). Lineage (NCBI taxonomy): Bacteria > Bacillati > Actinomycetota > Actinomycetes > Micromonosporales > Micromonosporaceae > Micromonospora > Micromonospora sagamiensis. Next base: position 6,260,918 of record NZ_AP023438.1, read on the forward strand.
TCTACGCCGACGTCTCCGCCCTGCACTACCGGCCGTTCCAGCTCTGGCACAGCCTGCGCCTGGTGCAGGACTACGGGGTGTGGCCCAAGCTGTTGTTCGGCAGCGACTACCCGTTCACCACCGTCGACGCCTCCGTCGAGGGGCTGCGCCGGGTGGGCCGGGTGCCCGGCATCCCGGGCCTGGACCCGCTCGACGTCGACCAGATCGAACAGCTCATCCACCGTCCGTCGCTCGACCTGCTGGGGCTGCGATGACCGCCGTACCGCCCTCGTTCGATCTCACCGGCCGGCTCGCCGTCGTCACCGGGGCGGCCCGGGGGCTCGGGGCCGCGTTCGCCGCCGGCCTGGCCGCCGCCGGGGCCGACCTGGTCCTGGTCGACCGGCCCGGGGTGGACCTCGGTCCGGTCGCCGAGCAGGTCACCGGCTTCGGTCGGGCCGCCCACCGGCACCCGTTCGACCTGGCCGACACCGAGGTGATCGCCGGCTGGGTGGACGACCTGCGGGCCGCCCACGGCCCGCTGCACATCCTGGTCAACAACGCCGGGGTCGCCCGGCTGGAGCACTTCAACGAGATCACCGTGGCCGGCTGGCGGGAGCTGATGCGGGTCAACGTGGACGCCGTCTTCTTCTGCGCCCAGCGGGTCGCCGAGCACATGATCGCCGACGGCGTGTCCGGCCGGATCGTCAACATCTCCTCCAAGAACGGCCTGGTCGCCGAGGCCGGGCTGGCCCACTACAACGCCTCGAAGGGTGCGGTGGAGCTGCTCACCCGGTCGCTCGCCGCGGAACTGGGCCCACACGGGATCACCGCGAACACCATCGCCCCCGGCATGATCGCCACGCCGATCGACGGGGAGTTCCCGTTCGACCGGGCCGCGTTCGAGGCGGCCTGGGCCCAGCGCATCCCGCTGCGCGGCGGGTACGGAACCCCTGCCGACTGTGTGGGTGCGCTGCTCCTGCTCGCCTCGGACGCCGGCCGGTACGTCACGGGCACCCACCTGGTGGTGGACGGCGGAGTGCTGGCCGACCAGATGCCCCGGCTGCGCTTCATGCCGCCGTACCGCAGCACGCTGCCCACGGCGGGCCCGCCGGGCGACCGGGACGGAACCTGACGACGTCCACCGGGCACCGTCCACACCGGTCCGGCGAGGTTGACGGGCATCCCTACTGTGCAGACCTCACCGCCGGCTCCTGCGCCGGTGGCACCCGTCGAGGAGAGACGATGCGCAGTCCCGCCCGCACCCGAGCAGTCGCCGCCGCGCTGGCCGCCGCGCTGGCCGTCCCGGGATGCTCCACCGACCCGGACGAGACGACCCAGGGAAGCACCGAAGGCCTGAGCATCGCGCCGAGCACCGTCGTGTCCGGCCCGGTCGACAGTGGTCCGGCCGACGGCAGCGGTGACGGCGGCACCCCCGCGACCACCGGCGGCGGTGAGCCGCACCGGCCGCCGACGACGACGCCGCCGGCCACGAAGCCGACGCCGAGACCGACCACGGACGGCCGACCGGAGATCGTCTACTTCCGCGTCCAGCGGAAGCCCTCCTGCCCGGCCGGCACCACGGTGAACCCCGTCCCCGGCAGCCCGGTGGTGCTGGAGTGGCAGGCCCGCGACGTCGACCGGGTGGCCCTGTCCGTCGACGGCCCCGGCGTGTACGCCGACAACTACCCGCCGACCGGCACCGAGACCCTCACCTTCCCGTGCTCCGGGGAGGAGGGGGACACCCAGCGGCACACGTACCAGCTGACCGTGACCAACGCCGAGGGGAAACGGACCCGCACGATCGAGGTCACCGCCACCGTCCACACGATCGCGCCGGTCTGACCGGTTCCCGCCCGGCGGCGACGGTGCCGTGGGTCGTCGGCGACGCGCCCGATCCCCGGTCAGGTTCCCGGTCGCAGCCAGACGCGGAGCGGCCCGACCGGGCGAAACCCGACGTCGAGGGCGGGTGAGAGGTCGTCGTCGGTCTCCCAGCCGACCAGCGGCCCGGTGCCGAACCGGGCGCACACCCCGCGCCACACCACGGCCGGGTCGGTGCCGAACACGTTCGACACGCCGACCGCCCCACCGCCCGCGCTGACCACCGCGCCGCCGGTCACCGTGCCCGCCGGACCGTAGGCGGCCAGCACCGTGACCGACGGGTCGGCCAGCAGCGCCGGGTGGCGCAGGGCCACCCCGCCGTGCGCGTCGGCCCAGGCCGCCAGCGCGGAGGCGGTGGTCACCGGGGTCAGCGGGGGACCGGCCGGCACGTCGCCGGCGGGGCGGTGGATCCACCGCCCCGCGACGAGCACCCGGAACCCGTACGGTGCCAGGTCGAGAGCGGCGAAGCTGTCCTTGACCGACGCGCCCGGGCCGGCGTCCACCCGGCGCAGCAGCGCGGCGACGGTCGCCTCCGGCCGGAGGGTCACCGCGTCCGGGTACCACGGCGGGGACCGGCGTGGCACCGACCAGGCGTCGGCGTCGCGTACCCCGGTCGTGCCGTGGGCCCGGCAGACCGCGTCGCACCACGCCGCGTTGTTCCGCGCCGCGGTGACCGCCTCGGCGTGCGCCACCGGGCACCTCCCGTCGTCCTCGGGCAATCTCCGGCACACCGGCGCGGCCCGCAACGGAATTTCCCGGCGCGGCCGGTGATCGTCCGTGGCGTCAACCGGTGACCAGTCGGGCCAGGAGCAGGCCCGTCCAGGCCGCGCCGAGTCCGGCGGTCACGTTGAGCAGCACGGTGGCCAGCGCGGCCCCCCGCCGGCCGTCGCGGCCCAGACGCAGCGTCTCGTACGAGAGCGTGGACCAGGTCGTCAGCGCACCGCAGAGGCCGGTGCCGAGCGCGGCGGTCGCCGCCGGGCCGACCGGCACCGCGAGTACCACGCCGAGCAGCAACGAACCGGCCACGTTCACGGCGAGTGTCCCCCAGGGCAGCACCGAGCCGAACCGGGCCCGCAGCGCCCAGTCGGTCAGGTAGCGCAGCGGCGCACCGACGGCCGCGCCGAGCGCGACCAGCAGCACGGTCACCGGGCCGCCCCGCCCGCCCGCGTCCGGTCCAGCAGCCACCCGGTGGCCGCGTCACCGAGCCAGACCGCGCCCAGCGCGGCGAGCACCGTCGCGCCCAGGTAGGCCAGTGCCGTCTCCGGCGCGCCGGCCCGGACGGCCTGCTGCACGTCGAGCACGTACGTGGAGAAGGTGGTGAACCCGCCCAGCACCCCGACGCCGAGGAACGGACGCAGCAGCGGTCGACCCGTCCAGACCCGGGTGAGCAGCACCATCAGCACGCCGATCAGCAGGCAACCGAGCACGTTCACGGTGAAGGTCGACCAGGGGAAGGTGGTGGGCCGGTACGGGAACGCGGCCAGTGCCCCGGCCCGGGCCAGCGCCCCGACCACGCCACCCGCGGCGACGGCCGCGAGCATCACCGCCGGACGCACCGGCCGGACGGCCGGGCCGAGTGGATCGACGTCGGGTTCGGTCCGGGGACTGTCGGACACCGTTCCTCCACGAGCATCAGGACGCCGGGCGGAACCGTCGGGACACGCCCGGACGCCAGCCTAACGGGACGCGCCACGCGGCCCACCGGCCGCAGGCCGCATCCCCAATGTCGGTTTCAGCCTGGTTGGCCTGGGGCAATGTCGGTCACGACAGCGTCGTCCAGCGGAGGGAGCGACATGGTGGGGGAGAGCGCGGCGTCGACCACGGACCGGTCGACCCCGATGGGCCGTCCGGGTGACACCCGCCGGAAGGACCCGCCCTTCCGGAAACCGCGCTGGCCCAGGGCGTACGGCTTCGCCCTGGTCACCGGCGCGCTCTTCGTCTTCTCCTGGATCGGCCAGTTCCTGTTCCAGATGACCGTGGCGAGCAACGAGGCCCGTCAGCACGGAGAGTCGTTCGCCTGGGGCGAGTTCCTGCCCCAGTTCCTCGCGAGCACCTTCGAGAACTGGCAGAGCGAGTTCCTCCAGCTGATCTGGCAGGCGGCCGGGCTGGCCCTCTTCTACTACTGGGGCTCCTCGCAGTCCCGGGAGTCCGACGAGCGCATCGAGGCCAAGCTGGACGCGCTGCTGCGCGAGCGGGGGCTCGACCCCGGACACCCCTGACCCGCCCTTGACCTCAACCCCGGTTCACGTCCGAGGCTGGTCGGCGTCGACGACAGGACGGGGAGGGTGACATGCGGGTGGTCGAGGTGCCCAGGTTCGGTGGGCCGGAGGTGCTGACCCTGGTCGAGGCGCCTGATCCGGTACCCGGACCGGGTGAGGTCGTGGTCGACGTCGCCGTGGCGGACGTGCTCTGGGTGGAAACGATGATCCGCAGCGGTCGCGGCGGGCGGTACTTCCCGGTCCAGCCGCCGTACCGGGCGGGCGTGGGCGTGGCGGGCACCGTGGCGGCGGTCGGCCCGGACGTCGATCCGGCCTGGGCCGGCCGACGGGTGGTCACCCGCACCGGCGAACACGGCGGGTACGCCGAGCGCGTCCCGGTCCCGGCCGACGGGCTCGTCGCCGTGCCGGACCCGGTAGGCCTCCGCGAGGCGGCGGCGCTGCTGCACGACGGCACCACCGCCTTCGGGCTGCTCGACCTGGTCCCGCCGCGCTCCGGCGACCGGGTGCTCGTCACCGCGGCCGGTGGTGGCCTCGGCGCGTTGCTCGTGCAGTGCGTCCACGCGGCCGGAGCCAGGGTGGTCGCGGCGGCAAGGGGCGCGGCGAAACTCGACCGGCTCCGACGACTCGGCGCGGACCACGTCGTCGACTACACCGCACCGGACTGGACGGACCGGGTGCGTGCGGCGACCGGCGGTCTCGACGTGGTGTTCGACGGGGCCGGCGGCGCGTACGGCCGGGCCGCCTTCGAGCTGCTCGCACCGGACGGCCGCTTCTCCGCCCACGGCACCCCGGCCGGAGCGTTCGCGGTGCCCGACCCGCAGCGGGCGCAGGCGCGGGGCGTCACCGTGGTCGGCATCGACGACATCCGGTTCCCGCCGGAGGTGGCCCGGGGGCACCTGGTCCGGGCCCTCGACGCGGCCGCCGCCGGACGGCTCACCCCGCTGATCGGGCAGACCTTTCCGCTGGAACGTGCCGCCGACGCGCACCGGGCGATCGAGGAACGGACGACCACCGGCAAGACGCTGCTGACGATCTGACCGTCCCGGGGTGTCGGCGCGTCGCGCCCGCCCCGGCGCGGGGCACGATGACCCCATGCGGCACATCGTGCTCTTCCACTCCGTGTACGGCCTCCGCCCGGCGGTCCTGGCCGCCGCCGACCGGCTCCGCGCCGCCGGGCACCGGGTCGTCACCCCCGACCTGTACGGGGTGCCCGCCGTCGACACCATCGAGGAGGGCTTCGCGCTGTTCGGCCGGATCGGCACCGAGACCGTCCTGGCCCGGGCCCGGGCCGCCGTGGCAGACCTGCCGGCCGACACGGTGCTGGCCGGGCTCTCCATGGGGGCGGGGGTGGCGGGCGCCCTGCTGGCCGACCGGCCCGCCAGTGCCGGGCTGCTGCTCCTGCACGGCACCGGCGGGTCGCCCGAGGCGGTCCGCGCCGGCCTGCCGGTGCACCTGCACATCGCCGATCCCGACGCCTACGACCCGCCCGCCGAGGTGGACGCCTGGCGGCGGGCGATGGCCACGGCCGGGGCCGAGGTCGAGGTGTACCGCTACCCGGGCACCGACCACTTCTTCACCGATCCCGACCTGCCCGGGTACGCGCCGGCCGACGCCGACCGGCTCTGGAGCCGGGTGCAGGCCTTCCTCGGCTAGGGCAGGAACCGCCCTACGTCGGCGGTATCACCAGGCCACGGAGCGAGGGACCACCCGGCTGCCAGCCGACGACCCGTACCGCGACGTAGCGGGCTGCGCCGGTGAGCAGCGCCGAACCGCGCCCGGCGGGCAGTCGTACCGCGTGGGTGTAGGTGGTTCCATCGGTGCTGGTCGCCACGTCCACGGCTGGTGATCGATCGCCGTTCCAGTCCAGCTCGATGCTCCCGAGCGCCTGCTGTTGGCCGAGGTCGACGACCATCCGTCCGTCCACCCCCGGCGTCCAAGCGGTCTCCGATCGGCCATCCACGGCCGCGGCGGGATCGGACATCCCCGGCGGCAGCGGACTGGTCGGGAAGGTGACTCGGCCGAGCGCCAGGTTGGTGAGCGGGTACGCCGGCGCGTTCGGTAGCACGATGTCACGTGGCTGCGTGTCGACGACCACGACTGTGTCGCCCGGTGCGGCCGGCGAGCTCACGCGCACCTGGCAGGTCGGGCCACTGAGCCGGAGGCGTTGCCCGTCGATCACCTCGGCGTGCAGGCCCACCGGCAGCTCGCCCTCGCCGACTGTCCGCACCGTGAACCGTGGCGCGCGCACCGCGGCGCTCGACGCCTCGAGGACGGCGGTGTAGTCGGTGCCGGTCGCGGTGACCGTCTGCGTCCCCGCGTACAGCTGGACGCTCGTCCGTGACTGCGGCAACGAGACGGTTGCGGTGGCGGCGGAGCCCGAAAGGTTGAACAGGCTCAGATGGCCCTCGGCGGTGCTGGCACGTACCGATGCCTGCGATGTTGTCGGGGCGGGCTGCGCGGCCACCGCCCGCGTCCGCCCGGGAGCGAGCCGGGGGTAGCCCTCCACGAGCAGCGGTGCGGCGGGCCCGTCGGACAGGGTGATGACGTTGCCGGTGACGGTGATCGGATTGACCGGGCCCCGCACCACCAGGCTGGCGCGACCGTCGATGTCGAGCCAACCGCCGGTGCTCGACAGGTTCGGCTGCGGATACGTGGCGACGTCGCGCCAGGTGACGCCGTCGTCGGAGACCTGTACGCGATAACGGCGTCCGGAGGCAGCTTCCCAGTAGATGACCGCCCGATCGAACGTGTTGGGCCCGCCGAGGTTGACGGCGAGCCAACTGGCGGGGCGCGGCCGGTCGGCGCGGGACACCGCCCAGCGCGTGGTCATGGTGCCGTCGGTGGCGAGGGCGGCGCCGCGCCCCGTGTCGGCGGATGACGCGGTGGTGGGCTTACCGAGCGTCAGGTTCGGGCCGGTCTCGCCGTTGCGCACCTCGAATTCGACGATCGAGTAGCCATAGGTCGGATCGGGTTGGACGCCGAGCATCCGAACCCACTGCGCGGTCGTCGTGGGGAAGGTGACCGTGTCGACGCGGGCAACCCCCGGGGGTGGAGTCGCACCGCCCGAATCCTGCGACGCGACGGTGACCGTTCCTTCTGCGGCGGTGTAGGTCCGGCTGCCGTCCAGGCCGGCGACGCCGGGCATGGTGAGGTTGTAGACCTCGAGGTGCCCCTCCCCGGCCGCGATCCCACTCGTGGCATAGACGACCGAACCGCCGGGCAGCGTGGCGAATCCGGCCCAGCCGGTGTCGAAGCCGAGCACGGTGGCGCTGCCGTCGAACCCGTCGCGCAACGCGGTACACAGTGCGACGCTGCGCTTGCGAACGGTGCCTGCGGTGCGGGGCAGGAACATCGGGGTGGCGCCGCTGATCAGGAACAACCAGTCGTCGTGGGCGGGCTGCCAGACGAACTTGACATAGCCGGCTCTGCTGACCGCACCGGCCCAACTGTTCCTCGACTGGTGCGACAGGAGGCCGGGGCCGGTGCCGAAGTCGGTGACGCCGCTGGCCGCCGCGAACACGTCGTCCTTGCTGAACGGGACAACCGGTTCGCCACTGCGCGCCCGCCACTCGTGTAGCAGGTAGCTGATCGCCACCTCGGCCCGCGCCTCCGGTTCGTACTTCGGCTCTCCGGAGAACTTGGTGATGCGATACTGCGGCGGATACTGCTGGTAGGCCTCGAGCCGGTCGGCCATCGCCTGTTCCGCCCAGGCGGCGCTCCGGTCGCCAAGCACCTGGGCGAGGAACGCGAGCGGGACGACATCGCGGCCGTAGAGGTGTTCGCGGTCGTTCACCATCGGCATCAGCGGCTCGCCGGCGTCACTCATCACCGACAGGATGCTGCGCCACAGCCGATCGCCGTTGGGTTGCGCTCTCATCACCTCGGGCATCGGCTGCCCGGCGATCATGAAATGTACGCAGTTGCGTGCGGAGGTCCGCCACAGCTCGCACTGGTAGTGCGGGCCGAACGAGCCGTGGTTCTCGACCACGAACGTGTCGTACAGGTTCCGCGCGGTGTTCGCCGACACGGCGACGCCGTCGACGATCGTCGGATTCGCGAGGTCGGCAACCGGAAGGCCGGTCTGGTTCCGGCTCCACTGGCCGAATCGGGTGCGCCAGGCCGCGGCGTCCGGCGCGTCGGGTGCCCAGGCGAGGCCGGGTGCGAGGGATTGCGCGTAGACGCCCATCTCCTCCAGCTTGGTGTCGCCGATCCAGCCACCGGCGAGCCCGTTCGTCGTCCAACCCGGTGACCGCGGGTCGTCGCCGGTGCCGAGGGACGCGGTGTAGGCCGCCTGCAACTGGGCGAGTTGGTCCAGGTTGGCCCGGGTGGTCGCGTCGAGGTCGTCCCAGAGTAGGCGGCCGGCAAGTTGGAAGTACAGCTGGAATGTGCTGTCGAAGTAGAGGGTCTTGCCCCACTCGGTGCCACCGGTCAACCGGTTCGACGCGGCGAAGTGCGACAACGTCGCCACGGTGTGCGCCCTCAGGGTCTCGGCGTCGATGCCCGCCAGCGCCTCGTCATACGTGCCACGCGTCAGCACCAGCGCGTTGCCGAGAACCACCGTGAAGGAGAAGTTCGTGGCCCGGTAGTGTCCGGCGGCCGCGTCCCACTGCGTCTCAGCCCACCGGGTATGCCGCAACAACACACGGTGGTAGGTCTGGGCCACCGCATCGTCGGCGAGGAGTTCCGGTTCCGGTTCCGGGCCGGGCGGCGCGACCGACACCACAGCGAGCGCACCGGCAGTGGCAGCCATCTGGAGGAACCTGCGGCGGTTGACCCGGGAAGTGAAGGGGACCGAACCTGGCACCGGCGTCATACGGCATCTTCGTGTGTAGCCACCTGAGGTGTCAATGTCCGTCCAAACGCGACCGCGCTCCGGCCGCCTGCCACGGCACCCTCGCCGCTCGCTACCACCCCACGGTGCACATCGCCGTGACCCCGGAAGAGACCGCCCGGAACGGCTGCTGAGCAGGTGAACCCCGGGCTTGCCCGGCACGGCGATCAGGTGTACAACTAGGCGAGCTAGGTGCATACCTAGCTCAAAACTGGCGCGCAACTACGGAAGGCCTGGCGTGGACCGCATCAGGACCGGTGTGGGCGGATTCGAGGGCATGCCCGAGACGCGGCCTGAGGTCGGGCAGCTCCGGGCCGCCCACCCCGGCGGCGCACCGGTCGTGCGGATCGGCGTCGACCTGGGGCAGGGCGGCTGTCGCGCGGTCGCCCACCACGACGGGCGCAGCGGCCAGGGCCGTACCCCCGGATTCTGGTCGGGGCAGCCCGCCGCGCGGATCGCCGACGCGGTCGGCGCGGCCCTGGCCGACCTCGGGCCGGTGCCCGACGGGCCGGTCGCGGTCGGCGTCGGCATGACCGGCCTCAACGGTCAGACGCCGCCGACCGACGACCTCCGGACCCGGCTGCGGGACCGGGGGCTGCGCGGCACGCTGCACGTCGCCGACGACAGCGTCACCGCCTACCTCGGCGCGCTCGGGCCGGTGCCCGGCGCGGTGGTCGCAGCCGGCACCGGCGTGGTGGTGCTGGCCGCCGCACCCGACGGGCGGACCGCCCGGGTCGACGGCTGGGGAGCCGCCCTGGGGGACCGGGGCTCCGGCCACTGGATCGGGCGGGCCGCGCTCCGGCTGGCCCTGCGGCAGCGGGACCGGGACCGGGCGGGAGCGCTGCTCGACGCGACCGTGGCCACCTTCGGCCTGATGGAGACCCTGCCGGCCCGCTGGCGGGAGCGGCCACCCACGCCCGAGCAGCTCGCCGGGTTCGCCGGCACCGTGGCGGAGCTGGCCCGCGCCGGTGACCCGGACTCCCGGTCGGTCTGGCGGCGGGCTGGCGTGCTGCTGGCCGACTCGGCGGTGGCCGCGCTGCGCCGGGCCGGCCTGGCCGGCGCGGACGTGCCGGTGGCCGGAACCGGTGGCGTGTTCGCCGCCGCCGACCTGCTGCTGCCCACCTTCACCCGGGCGCTGCGCGTCGGAGCGCCGCACGCCCGTCCGGTCACCGCCGCGGCCGACCCGCTCGCGGGCGCGCTGGCGCTCTGCGCCCACCCCACCGGGCAGACGCTGCTGGCCGGACTGGTCGTCCACTGCTGTATCGAGGAAAAGGCAGGAAAGCGATGAACGTGGCCGAGGCCATCCGGGGACGGTTGGTCGTCTCGTGCCAGGCGCAGGACCACCAGAGCCCGTTCCTGGACACCGCGCACATGATGGCGATGGCGAGCGCGGCGGTGCTGGGCGGCGCGGCCGGGCTGCGCGGTCAGGGGGTGGCGCACGTGCGGGCCATGGTCGCCCTCGGGGTGCCGGTCGTCGGGCTGGTCAAGCGACACACCCCGGGCAACCCGGTCTACATCACCCCGGGCCGGGCGGACGTGGACGCGCTGATCGGGGCCGGCGCCCAGATCGTGGCCGCGGACGCCACCGACCGGCCCCGGCCCGGCGGGGAACGGCTGGCCGACCTGATCGCCGCCACCCACGCCGGTGGGGCGCTGTTCATGGCCGACGTGGACAGTGTGGACGCCGCCCTCGCCGCGGTCGACGCGGGAGCCGACCTCGTCGGGACCACCCTCGCCGGCTACACCGGCGCGACGGTGCCGGACGGGCCGGACCTCGGGCTGGTCGCCGCGATCAGCCGGTGGTGCCCGGTTCCGGTCATCGCCGAGGGCCGGTACCGTACCCCTGCCCAGGTCGCGGCCGCCTTCGACGAGGGGGCGTGGGCTGTCGTCGTCGGCACCGCCATCTCCGACCCGGTGAACACCACCCGTCGGTTCGTGTCCGCATGCCCGCATGCCCCCGTGGAGTCACGATGACCACCAAACTGAGCCAGATCCGGACCGTGTTGCGCAGCCGGGTGGCGGACATGGAAGCCCACACCGCTCTGCCCCGCGAGCGGGACCTCGCCGAGGAACTCGGCGTCAGCCGGACCACGCTGCGGCAGGCGCTGCGGGAACTCACCACCGACGGCCTGATCTACACGATCCGGGGTCAGGGCACCTTCGTCTCCGACACCCGGATCGCCAAGGGCACCAGCCTGAGCGGCTTCACCGAGGACATGCGGGCCCGGGGCATGACCCCGAGCAGCAAGATGCTCGACGCCGACGCGGTGGTCGCCCGGGATGCCCTCGCCAACGAGCTCGGCCTGCCCGAGGGCTCGCTGCTCTACCGGGTCGAGCGGCTGCGGATGGCCGACGGCGCGCCGATGTGCCTGGAGGAGGTGCACCTGCCGGCGGACCTCTTCCCCGGTCTGCTGGTGGAGAACCTCGACGGCGCGCTCTACGAGACGATGCGCGACCGCTACCACGTCCAGGTCGTCGTCGCCCAGCAGATGATCGCCGCGGTGGTGCCCACCCCGCGCCAGTGCGAGCTGCTGGAGATCCCGCCGGTGGCCGCGTTGCTGGAGGTGCGGCGGATCGGGTTCGACGGGCGGGGGAGAGCGGTCGAGCTGGCCGTGTCGTACTACCGCGGCGACCGTTACCGCTTCGCGTTGACCGCCCGGCGCGGGAACGACGGCTGATGACCCGGTGGACCGGGCGGGCGGTGCCGCTCAGGCGCTGGCGGCCAGCGGTGGGGTGGTGGCCGGCGTCACGGACACCACCGGCCGGGCGGTCCGGGCCGCCCGGCCGGTCGTCCCCGCCGCGACCGGTCCGGCCGCTGCCGGTGCGGTCGTGCCGACCAGCCGGACCGGACGGGGTGTCTCGTCGAGGACGGGGGTCGCCGACCGGCGCCGGAACTCGGCGCGCAGGGCCCTCGGCAGCCGCTCGTACGCCACCCGGGCCAGCGTCCGGTCCGCCACCTCGTACCCCTGCCGGGCGGAGCGCCACACCAGCAGGCCCCGCTCCGCCAGGGCCCGCAGCACCGGCCGCAGCTGCTCCGGATCCAGGTCGAGCAGGTGGGCGAGCCGTTCGGCGGTGACCACCCCGAGCGCCGCGCCGGCCATCACCACCGCCCGTCCGGTCCCGCCGAGCCGGTCGAGGCGGGGGGCGACCATCCGGCGGACCACCTCCGGCACCGGCGGCTCACCCGACGGGTGGCCGTCGTCACCGGCCTGTGCGGCGTACGCCCGGGCGTAGCCGGGGTGCCCCGCGACCAGGGGCAGCAGCCGGGTCACCGCCGCCGACTCACCGAGCAGGTGGCGCAGCAGCCGTCCGGTGTCGACCGTACCCAGGGGCGGCACGGTCAGCCGGTGCCGACGGTCGGTCGGACCGAGGGGAAGCAGATCACCCCACTCCGGAGGGTGGGTGACCACCACGACCAGCGGCAGCACCCGCGCGGTCGCCGCGGCGAAGAGCTCGTGCAGGAAGAGGAGCACCTCGGGGGCCGCCCGGTCCACGTCGTCCACCGCCACCACCAGCGGGGTCCGCTCGGCGGCGGCGAGCAGCACCTCCCGCCACCTGCCCGCGGCCTTCCCGGCGTCGGCCGGGGCGTCGCCGGCCCGGATCCCGGCGTGGTCGCGCAGCAGCGCGGCGAGCGGAGCGGCCGGGACGTCCGGGTACGGCGGGCACTGCGCACCGCACCAGCGCACCGGCACCCCGTCGACCTGCCGTACGGTCCGGGCCAGTTCCGCCAGCAACCGGCTGCGGCCGATGCCGTCCGGGCCGACCACCGAGACCCAGCGCGCCGACCGCTCCCGCACCGCCCGGACGACCTGGTCCCGCAGGGCGGCCAGTTCCCGTCGCCGGCCGATGAACGGCAGGTCACCGCCGGTCGGCCGGGTCGGGGCGATCCCGTCGGCCCGCCAGACGGCGACCGGCAGCGGCTTGCCGGCCATCGTTGCCGGCGGCAGGTCCCGGTAGTCGATCAGGTCGGCGGTGGCCCGCCGGGTGGCCGCGCAGACGATCACCGTGCCCCGGGGAGCGTGTTCCTGGAGCCGGGCGGCCAGGGTGACCACCGCGCCGCTGACCGCGCCGTGGCCGGCGTCGCGCGCCGCGGCCAGGTCGACCACGGCCTCGCCGGTGGCCACGCCGACCCGCAGCCGCACCACCGTCCCGCCGGCCAGCGGACGCCCGTCCAGGACCCGCTGGATCTCCAGGCCCGCGCGCACCGCCCGGTACGCGTCGAACCCGTCGGACTCGACGCCGCCGAACAACGCCATGACGGCGTCGCCGACGTACTTCTCGACCACCCCGTTCCACCGGCGCAGGACCGCCGCGACGGTGCCGAAGTACTCCTGTTGCAGGGCCCGGACGTCCTCCGGGTCGAGCCGGTCGACCAGCGCGGTCGAACCGACGATGTCGACGAAGAGGACGCTGACCGTACGCCGCTCCTCCGGTACCGGCCAGTGCCGCGTCGCGGCCATCGCCGATGCCGGCTGGGTGACTCTGCTGACCTGCATCGCGTTCACCTTTCCCCCGTGGTGCCGGACGACATCTCGGAGATTCGCACCACCGGACCGACGGCGGATCTGCCGAACGACGTATGTCGCCGTCCGGCAACTTTCCGTCGCCATCTCGACGCGAGGAGTACCACAGGACCGATTTACCCTTATGAACGCCCCAGCCGCCCCTATTAGGCTGCTTGCCATGGCCAGCGATGTGGACGCCGCCCCGCTGGTCGGCCGTGCCGACACGGTCGCGATGGTGCGCGCCGCCCTGCTCGACCGGGTTCCGCAGGGCCACACCGCCGCGGTCTTCGTCAACGGGGAGAGCGGGGTGGGCAAGAGCCGGCTTCTCGGCGAGGTGGCGGCCGGACTGCGCGCGACGGGAGCGGTCGTGCTCACCGGAAGCTGCCTCGACATCGGCGACGCCTCCCCACTGCACCCGCTGCTCCAGGCGCTGCGCCGTTTCGAGGCCGAGGTGTCCCACGCCCGCACCTGTTCGGCCGTGCGCAACCTGCTCAACATGTTCGCCGACGAGACCCCCGGCCGGGAGGGTGCCGGCACCCTGCTGGAGCGGGTCTCCCGGGGGCTGCACCTGATCGCCCAGGGCCGCCCGCTGGTGCTCGTCCTGGACGACCTCCAGTGGGTCGACCGCAGCACCCGGCAGCTCCTGCTCTACCTGCTGGCGGGGCTCGGTGACATGCAGCTCTCGGTGCTCGCCGCGATCCGGGCCGAGGCGTTGCAGGGCGCCCATCCGCTGCGTCGGGTTCTCACCGAACTGCGGCGGCTGCGGTCGGTGCGGGTGCTCGACCTGCCCCCGCTGGACCGCGCCGGGACCGACCAGCTCGCCACCGCGATCGTCGGACGGCCGCTGCCGCCGGAGGCCGCCGAGCAGCTCTGGCGACGCAGCGGCGGCAACCCGTTCGTGGTGGAGGAACTGGCCCGCGACCTGCGCGACGGGCGGGACGGGCTCTCCGACACCCTCCGGGAGATCTTCCTCGACCGGGTGGACGCGCTGCCTCCGCACGCCCACGAGGTCGTCCAGGCGATCGCCGTCGGGGTGGAACCGGTGGAGCACGACCTGCTCGCCCGGGTGGTCCGGCTCCCCGACGAGCAGCTGATCGAGGCGGTGCACGCGGCCATCGCGCACCGGCTGCTGGTCTGCACCGACAACGCGTACCACCTCCGGCACCGGCTGGTCGCCGAGGTGCTGGAGCACGAGCTGCTCCCCGCCGAGCGGGGTGCCCTGCACCGGCGTTACGCCGACGCGCTCGGCGCCGAGTCGGCACCCCTGCGCCACGCCCGGTCGGCCCACCACTGGCGACTGGCCGGGGAGCCGGTGCGGGCGCTGCGGGCCGCGATGGCCGCGGCGGAGGAGGCCGAACGGCTGCACGGCTACGCCGAGGCGCACCGGCACTGGTCGCTCGCCCTGGCGGCGGCAGCCGACACCGGTCTCGACGGGCCGGAGCGGGTGGCCCTGCTGGAGAAGGCGGCGGAGGCCGCCCACCACTGCGGCGAGCACGCGCGGGCCCTGGCCCTGCTCGAGGAGCAGGCCACCCTGGCCGGCGGTTCCACCTGCGCCCTGCACATCCGTCGGGCGCGATACCTCGCCCACGCGGGGCGCTCCGCCCTGGCGGAGGCGGAGTACCAGCACGCCCTGGCCGCCCCGGACTGCACCCCCCGCCAGCGGGCGACCGCCGCCGCGCACCTGGCCGAGCTGCTGCTGCACCTCGGCCGGTACGCCGAGGCCGGCCGACGCGCCCGGGAAGCGCTGGCGCGTTCGGCGTCGGTCGAGGGTTCCACCTCGGAGGTGGTGCTGGCCAGCGCCGCACTCGGCTTCAGCGAGGCGTACCTGGAGGACCCGGACGCCGGCCTGCCGGTGATGCGCGAGGCGCTGGCCACCGCCGAGCGTTCCGGCCGGCCCGAGGACGTCGCCCTCGCCTACCTGCACCTCGCCGAGCTGCTGACCGGTCCGCTCAACATGATCGAGGAAGGCGTGGTGGTGGCCCGCCGGGGCGCCGAACACGTCACCGATCTGGGGCTGGGCCGGACGTTCGAGACCCGCCTGCTGGCCGTCGCCGCCAACGGACTGTTCCGGGTGGGACAGTGGGCCGAGGCGGAGAAGGTCATCGCCGACGCGTTGCGGCACCGCCCCTCCGGTGCCGACGCCGCCGAGCTGCTGCTGGCCCGCTGCCGGCTCTCCGTCGCGTACGGGGAGGTCGAGGCCGCCGACCGGGACCTGGAGGCGGTGGCCACCCTGCTGGCCGGTGGCGGTGCCCGGCACGTCCTGCCGTTGCTCACCCTCCGGGCCGGGCTGGCCATGTGGCAGGGGCGGCACGACGAAGCCCGCCAGGCCGTCGCGCACGGGCTGACCGAGACCCGCTCCGACGACCTGGTCCTGCTGGCCACCCTCGCCTGGCACGGGCTGCGCGCGGAGGCCGAGGCGTACGCCAGCCGCACCGGCCGGGTCGACCTGACGGCGGTGCGCCGGCTGCGTGAGGTCACCAACCGGGTCCGCCGCGCCAGCGTCCAGGCGGCCCGGCCGGTCCGGGACGTGGTGGACGCCTTCCTCGCCCTCTGCACCGCCGAGGTCGGGCGGCTCGACGGCCCCGGCGACCCGGTCCTCTGGGCCCGGGCGGCCGAGGTCTGGGACCGGCGCAGGCACCCCTACCCGGCCGCCTACTCGCGGCTGCGGCAGGCCGAGGCGCTGCTGGCCCGGCGTGGCCGGGACGCCACCGCGGCCGCCCTGCTGCGCCAGGCGTACGAGACGGCGCAGGGGCTGGGGGCGCGGCCGTTGAGCGAGGAGATCGCCGCGCTGGCGGCCCGTGCCCGGGTGCCGGTGCCGGACGGGGCGTCCGACCAGGACGGCGGCCGCGCCGGGGAAGCCGGGGGAGCCCCTGACGAGCTGTCCGCGCTCACCCCGCGCGAGCGCGAGGTCCTGGCGCTGGTGGCCGAGGGGCTCACCAACCGGGAGATCGGTCAACGGCTGTTCATCAGCGAGCGGACCATCGGCGTGCACGTCTCGCACATATTCGACAAGCTCCAGGTCCGAACCCGGGTCCAGGCCAGCGCGATCCACCTGCGGCACCGGCCCCGCTGAGGGGCGCGTCCGGGGTCCGTCGGCAGCGGGATACGTCGTTCTACTGATTCCCGCGTCCCCTCCGGCTGCCACGCTGTGCACCGGCGGCGACACGGGGCGCCGCCGGGACCACAGGGGAGGAACACATGACCGAAGCGGTCTGGGGGCCCGTCCACCAGGACGTCGCCGATCTGCTCGCCCACCACCCCGCCGACGTGCCGGCGGTGGTCGACCACCTGACCAAGCTCCAGGACGTCCTGGTCCGGCTGCCGCCGTTGCAGGCCAGCTGCCCCCTGGCGGATTTCAACGGGCTCTACCTGACGATCACCGGGAAGGTGCTGGAGCGGCTCTACGACGGCCGCTTCGCCGACCCGGTGTTCCTGTCCCGGTTGGACGTGGAGTTCGCCGCCCGCTACTTCGACGCGTTACGGCTGTGGACGGAGTCGAGCCCGTACACGCCCCAGGCCTGGTCGTGCATCTTCGAGCGGATGCAGGGGCCGGACGTCCGGCCGTTGCCGGCCGCGGCGGCGGGGGTGAACGCGCACATCAACTTCGACCTGCCGTTCGCCCTGGTGACCACCTTCGACCACCTGGAGTCCGAGCCGGTCGACGGCGGCGACCAGCACCGGGACTATCTCCAGATCAACGCCATCTTCGCCGAGTCGATCCCGACGCTGCGCCGGGGCTACCTGGACCGGTGGCAGCTGATCATCGACACGCTCAACGGTGACCTGGACGACTGGTACCAGGGCGAGTTGGTGGAGTACACCAGGGGCGTCGCCTGGCGCAACGCGCAGCGGATCTGGCGGGTGCGGCACGACACCCACGCCCGGGAGGGCGAGCGCGACCGGCTCGACGGCACCGCCGCCCGGCTCGGCCGGCTGCTGCTCTCACCACTGGGCGCGTTGTTGCAATAGCCGCCAGCCCATCCTCCTAGGATGCCGTACGGGGTGTGCCTCGGGAGCACAGGGTTCCGCCGCTGGCCAGCACCGGCGCGTCGCTGCTGGCCAGCGCCACGCGACGACCGCCTCACGTGCTCCGGCGTAGGTCCCGCACGTCGGGGAGCTGGTGGAAGCCGGCCGACCGGTAGGTGGCGACGGCCCCGATGTTGGCGCTCTCGGTGCACACGATCGCGCTCGACGAGCCCATCTGCCGCAGGGCGGCCGCCGCGGCGAGGGTGATCGCCCTGCCGTAGCCGTGGCCGCGATGGTCGCGGTGCACGCCCACCGGTTCGAGCAACCCGGGCCTTCCCGAACCGGCCGACCACACCGTCGCGGTCGCCACCGCGGTGCCGTGGTCGTCGTAGGCGACCAGACAGCGGGCGTCGGCGTACGGCGATCCGGTGGCCATCGCGTGCCACCGCTCCCGCGTGAACGTCGACCCGTCGAACGCCGCGCGCTGCACGGCGACCCGCACGTCGGCCTGCTCCGGGCCGATCGCCTCGACCCGTACGCCGCAGTCCGCCACGGGCTCCGCGAGGTCACGCCGAAGCGGTGTCCACGGCTCGTCGAGGTCCCACCCGTCATCGAGCAGCAGCTCACGGAACACTCCGTCGCATCGCGCCTCGACGGAGACGCTCCCCTGCGGAAGGACGCCGTGCTCCGGCCGCGTCACGTCGGCGGCCATCCGACGGGCCAGCTCCTCGTCCTGGTCGGCGCCAGGGGCGATCCCGACCCGCAGCAGACCAGGACCGTCCACCAGCCCGAGGGCGAGGATCCTTCCGTCGCGGCTCCAGGTCCGGACCGCGCGGGCCGTCGCCTCCGCGCCGAACCTCCAGTGCCAGCCCAGGTCGCCCGGATGCAGTTGCATCGGTGCCCCGTCGTACTGCCACCGGCCCAGCACGCGCACGGCCTCGTCCAACCCGTCGACTGCTGGTGTGCTCATCACGACCGACACGTCCTGATCCAAACACCGCCGCACCGCCGGGCTCAAAGGGATATTGCCTTGTCGCCCTCGTGGCCCGTGCCTACCGTACGGTGATGCCCTTGCGACTGTTGTCGGTGACCTTCGACGCGCACGACCCGGCTCGCCTGGCCCGGTTCTGGGCCGCTCTGCTCGGTCGGACGGTCGTCGAGGACGCCGGTGGTGCGCTCCTGCCCGGTGACGACACCCAGGTCGGTCTCCGGTTCGCGCCCGGTGGGGCGGAGATGGTCCGGCCGAACCGGATCCACCTGCACCTGACCAGCGCCAGCCCCGCCGACCAGCAGCAGACGGTGGCGACGGTGCTGCGGCTCGGCGGCGACCACCTCGACGTCGGGCAGCGCCCCGAGGAGGGCCACGTCGTCCTGGCCGACCCCGAGGGATACGAACTCTGTGTCATCGAGGCGGGCAACAACTACCTCGCCGGGTGCGGCCTGTTCGGTGAGGTCGCCTGCGACGGCACCCGGGAGGTCGGCCTCTTCTGGAGCGCGGCGCTGGGCTGGCCGCTGGTCTGGGACCAGAACGAGGAGACCGCGATCCAGTCACCGCACGGCGGCACGAAGGTCGCCTGGGGCGGCCCGCCCGTGGCCCCGAAGGTGGGGCGGAACCGGCAGCGCTTCGACCTCGCCCCGACCGGCGGCGACCAGCAGGCCGAGGTCGACCGGCTGGTCGCCCTCGGGGCCACCCGGCTGGAGACCGGTGCCGACGGCGCCGTCGTGCTGGCCGACCCGGACGGCAACGAGTTCACCGTCAGCCGGACCTGACCCCGACGCCGCCGTCCACGCGGCGGGCGCCGGTCGCGTGCCGGATGTCGCACGGCAAGCGGATACCACGGGCGCGTACCTCAGCCGGTGAGAGAAAACCGGGGGAAGCCGGCCAGAGTGTCGAGCGCCCACAGTTGCACCTCGGAGCGTGGCGGGTCCGGCTTGCCTGCGGGCACGGGATCGTTGCGCTGGGCGATGAGTGCACGTTTGCCGTCCTGATCGAGCGCGACCTCCCATCGCACGATGCTCCCTCCGGTGTCCGGGACGATCTTCCATCCGGTCATCGGCCTCAGTTCGGTCCTGTCCCAGGTGCGCAGGTCCCAGTAGGTAAGGAAATTCCGGTAGGTGGTCCACCAGGGCGCAGGATCAACGTCTGCGGATCGCATCGCCGATCGGTGGCGTGCCCCAGATATGGGGCAGCTCGACAGCTTCCGAAGAGGACCTTCCCACCGGCGGCGAGGTCGCGCAGAGTTGTCGATGCGGAAGACGGTGCCGGACGGTTTCCGCCCCGCCCCACCGCGGTGTGCGGTATGGCGTGCCTTTCAGCCGGGGTGCTCCGGACACGACGCGGCCCGCGTCCACCGGATACGGTGGGCGCGGGCCGGAGCGGGAGAGCGGGGCCTACTCGGACGGCTGGGGTAGTTCGCAGTCGACCTTCGGGTTGGCGCCCACGTAGTTGAGCGGCCCGGCCACGACGGTGACCAGGATGGTGCCGGCCTCGGCGCAGTTGGTGTCGTCACCCTTGAAGTAACCGCGCTGTGCCGCGGCGATCGCGCCGATGATGAGCCAGATCACCACGAGTACTCCGAATATCGACGGGCCACGCCGCATGGCTGCCTCCCTGGTAACGGTGGGTCGAGTGAGGCGAGTTGTACCCAGACGCGGTGAACGGCTAACCGTGCCGGGGCGTGACCGGCGAATCCGCCGGCCGCCGCCGCGCGCACCGGTCCGCGTCCCTCGCGGACCGGTGACGACGAGGGACGCGACGGGGACCGGACGCCACGGCGGGCGGACCGACCGGTGTGCGCGGCGGCGGGGCGGTAGCGGGTCAGGCGGTGGGGGCGGGGAAGACCTTGTCGGCCTCGGCCGGAGCGTCGGCGAGGATTCGGGCCTGCTGGGGCCAGCTCGCCAGGCCCGGAGCGGAGCGCAGGCCCGCGCCCCGGATCACCTCGCGCAGCCCCGCCTCGTCCCGCTCGGCCAGCTGCCGGTAGGTGCGGATGCCGGCGGCCTGGAGGGCGGCGGCGATCTTCGGCCCGATGCCCTGGATCCGCCGGAAGTCGTCGTCAGCGGCGACGTCGGCCTCCCGCGGCGCGGGCACCGCCGTGACGTTCTCCTCGGCCGTGGCCGGCGCGGCGCCCACGGTCGGCTCGGCCGCCGTGGGCTCGACCTCCACCGACTCGACCTCGGCCGTCGTCGGCTCGACCTCGGCCGGCTCGTCCGCGTCGGGCTCGATGCTGGTCGCCCGGGCCTGTGCGGCCTCCGCCACCGGCGCGGGCAGGGGCTGGGTCTGCTGCGTGGTCGACGGCTGGACCGGGGTCAGCTCCGGCTCGGCGGGTTCCGGCTGCGGGGTCACCGGCTCGGTCTGCTCCTCGACGGGCTCGAGTTGCGCGTCCACCGGCTCGACCTGCACCCCCGCCGGCGGGGCCGGCGGCTCGACCTGGGCCGTCACCGGTTCGGCCTGGGCGTCCACCGGCTCCAGTTGAGCGTCCACGGGTTCGGCGTGCGCGGCAGGGGTCGGGGTGGGGCCGGCCGGAACCGGGTCCGTGGCGAGGTAGCGGTCCGGCGTGTCGTCGGACCGGTCGGGCGTCGCGGGCACGTCGACCGTCTCCGATTCGACGGCGGAGTCCGTGGGGCGGTCAGCGGTGTCGAGCGTCGGGGCGGTGTGGGTGACGGTGGCCGGCCGGACCGGGTCCACCCGGGACGCCGGGCGTCCGGGGGCCCGCCGGCCGCGCAGCGCCCAGCCGGCGGCCACGCCGCCCGCCACCGCCAGGATGAGTAACAACGAGTGTCCGAACGTCCACGCCACGGCGTACCTCCCAGTGCGTACGGCGAAAGTGCGAGAAAAGTCCGCCGCAGCTTCGCATACGCGTGTTACCGGCCTCAGCGTGGCCGGGAGGGATCCCGTCGCCGCCGGTCGGAGCGGGCGGCTCGGGCGTGGGTCGACGTGGGGTGTCGGGGCGGTCCGTGGCGCACCGTGACGGCGGTGCCGGCACCGCCGTGGGGAGGGGACTCAGTCCTCCGCGCCCCGGTAGGCGTAGAGGTCGTCGACGAACTTGCGGCGCAGCTTCGGTACCCGGCTGGTCACTCCGAAGTAGCCGCGGGCACCGAGCAGCGCCAGCCGTCCGACGACGGGGCGGTAGAGCGGGTCGTCGCCGTTGGTGCCGTTGTTCTTCAGCGAGTCGGCCACCCGGGCGAAGCCGTACGGCAGCATCTGCGCCTCGTAGTCGCCGACCGCCTCCAGCAGCGGCTTGTCGCCGGCCACCGCGGCGGTGAGCTGCCGGCGGAGCAGGGCGGCGT
Organism: Micromonospora sagamiensis; assembly: GCF_014680085.1. Lineage (NCBI taxonomy): Bacteria > Bacillati > Actinomycetota > Actinomycetes > Micromonosporales > Micromonosporaceae > Micromonospora > Micromonospora sagamiensis. The sequence continues at coordinate 6,282,583 of NZ_AP023438.1, forward strand.
CGCGCAGCGCGGTGTTCGCCCCGACCCCGCGTCCCGGGGTCATGGTGTGGATGGCGTCGCCGAGCAGGGTGACGGTACTGGGCTTCCACGGCGGAACCGGCTCGGAGGTGGCGACCTTGATCGGCAGGCAGCTGCCCGGGTCGCTGCGGGCGAGCAGTTCGCGCAGGTTGGGGTGCCAGCCCCGGGTCAACTCCAGGGCGAGGCGGACGAGGTCGTCGCCGCGCCGCCGCATCACGTCGGCCGGGAACCGGCGGGCGGTGCTCCAGATGATGATGTTGATGTAGTCGCGGGTGTTGTCGTAGAGCAGGCCGGGCCAGCGCTCCAGCAGGTCGGCGTCGGCACCGCCGATACCGGACTTGAGCCCGCCGCCGCTGTCCCACTTGAACTCCATGACGTGGAGGATGCCCATCATCCCGTGGGTGCCGAAGATGAGGGAGATGCCCTCCAGGACGCGTGGCGGCAGCAGGCTGCGGGTGTGTTCGGTGAGCGGGATCTTCACCGCGATGTTGATGCTGCCGGCGTCCCGGGTCACCGCGTGCGGCAGGTACTGCCGGCGTACGGCGGAGTGGGTGCCGTCGGCGGCCACCAGCAGGTCCCCCACGGCGGAGCTGCCGTCGGCGAAGTGGGCGGTGACCGTGCCGTCGTCGTGCTGCTCGTACCGGGTGAAGGTCCGGTCGAAGTGGACGACGTCCTCCATGCCGGTGAGCAGGACCTGCCGCAGGGTCATCCGGGAGACCGAGCGGTCGGTGTTCACCGGGTCGGTGTCGGGCCGCAGCTCGAAGGAGGCGGTCTGGCGCAGCCGCTGGGTGATGACGTTGAAGTAGCGCGGGGAGCGGGCGCACGTGGCGACGAAGGTGTCGAACAGTTCCGGCGGCAGGCATTCGCGCAGCGCCCGGCTGCCGGTCGGCCCGATGCCGACCCGGTAGCCGAGCAGTCCGTCGGTACGGGTGCGGTGGCGTTCGTAGACGGCGACGCTGATCCCGGCCCGGCGCAGGCCGTGGGCCAGGCACATCCCGCCGGTGCCGGCGCCGATCACCAGGACGTGTGGACGGCTGGAGGACATCACGGCTCCTTGCGCGGGTCAGTCGACGGTGCCGACGGCCGGGGCGGTGGCGGCGTCCCAGCGGTAGAAGCAGCCGGCGATCGCGTCCCGGGGTGAGCGCCAGGTCGGCAGGTACGGGGAGGTGTGCGTGGCCAGCCGCTCGTTGACCCGCAGGTAGAGCGGGTGGGTGCGGGCCGCGGCGACGGCGCCGGGGTCCACGTCGGTCTCCATCAGATGGACGCAGAGGTCGTGCAGGCAGTACAGGGAGCGGTGCCGGACGCCGGTCATGGCGGGCAGTTCGGTGGCGTCGGACTCGGCGAAGATCTCCGCCACCTGCTCCTCCGTGCCCGGGACGATCCTGCTGACGATCAGAAGCCGACTCATCGGGTCCCCTTTCGCGGCCGGCATCCCGCGAGCCTGTGGGACACCCTGGTGGGTCCCACCCTGCCGGCGTGCCTGTCACGTCGCCGTCACCGCGAGTCGGTGGGCGGTGACGGTCCGGTCGCCGGGCGGGTGGGGCGCCGGGCGCCGGGTGGTGCGGCGCGGCGGCGGATCGGGGCGAGGGTGTCGTCGAGCAGCGCACACATCGCCGCCGACGGTTCCAGGTCGAGTTCCCGCAGGATCAGGTCGCGGTAGACGTAGAAGGCGTGCAGTGCCTCGAAGGCGTTGCCCTCGGCGAGGTGGATCTGCACCACCAGCCGGTGCGGGGTCTCCCGCAGGGGCTCGGCGGCCATCGCCTCCAGGGCTGCCTGGAGGGCCTCGCCGTGTCGACCGTCCTGGAGGTGGGTGCGGGCGAGGTGTTCCAGCATGTGCAGGCGGAGCTGGCGCAGTCGTTCCCGCTCCAGCAGGACCCAGTCGTCGTACCAGCCGGGGAGCAGGTCGTGCCGACCGGCGGCGAGCGCCGCGGCGGCGCCGCGCGGGTCGCCACCGTCGCCGACCCGGGCGGCGGTCCGTACCAGCTCGTCGACGTCGACGTGGACGGCCGGGTCGAGTCGTACGGTGTCGCCGGTGGTCAGCATGGGGCAGCAGGGGTCCTGGCGCAGTCGCCACAGGGCGGTGCGCAGCGACGACAGGGCGCGGTCCTCGGGTGCGTCGGGCCAGAGCAGCCCGGCGACGTGGCTGCGGGTGGCACCGGGGCGCAGCCCGATCAGCGCGATGATCCGTTGCAGTCCACGGGGGACGACCACCGGCTGGTCGTCGTGCAGCAGGCGGAAGCCGCCGAGCAGCAGCAGGCGCACCCGGGGAGTGGTCGTCGGCGTGCTGGTGTCAGAGGCCACGGCCGCGCACCCCCCTGCAGCGGAACCCTCGTCCTGTCGTCCACGGTGCCCGTCGGAGGGTGCCCGCGACGTCGGTGTCCCGTCGCGGGGCGAGCGCCACCGCCGGGCTGATAGCGACGAAGATTATCAATAGCGGTTACGCTGGGTCAACCGAGTGGTCGTCATTCCGACCTTCTCGGCGCGTCCCTGAGAATGCCTCTGAGCTGCATTGATCTGTCTCCTCCTCCCGCTGCGCGGGCAGGTGCGCCGCGCAGTGTGCCCGTTCGCCGTCAACCCAGCGTCACGACTGTGGGGTGTCAGTGGACGGTCCGTGGTGACGGCGTGGTGACGGCGGTCTCGGCATCGTGTCGGCAGTCGTCCGGCCGCGCGGGCCGACGTCCGCCGTGGGGAGACATCGATGGACCGTACGTTGATCGTCGCGAAGGTGCTGCCGACCGCGGAGTCGCGGGTCGCCGAGATCTTCGCCGAGTCGGACGCGACCGAACTGCCGCGCCTGGCCGGGGTGCACCACCGGTCGCTGTACCGGCTGCACGACCTCTACGTGCACCTGCTGGAGACCGAGTCGGCGGGGGAAGGGGCGGTGGAGACCGTCCGCCGGCACGCCGAGTTCGTCCGGGTCAGCGACCGGCTGCGGCCGTACATCTCGCCGTACCTGCCGACCTGGCGCTCCCCCCGCGACGCCATGGCGCGCTGCTTCTACCGCTGGGACGCCTCCCGCACCGGGCGACAGCCGTGACCGCGACCGCACCACCCACACCCGTACCGGCCCGGCGCGGACGCCCCCGCCGCAGCTCCGGCCACAGCTGAGGAGGACCACCATGACCGTCACCCGAGGACCGGCCGGAGCGGCCCTGACCAACGAGATCACCGACATCCTGGTCGTGCACTGTGGGCTCGACCCCGACGCCGCGGCCCGTGCCCCGGACGCCTCCCTGGCGGAACTCGGCATGGACTCCCTGGCCCTGCTGGAGTTGCAGGCCGTGGTCGCCGACCGGTACGGCGCGCGGATCCCGACCGAGACGGGGCACCTGAGCATCCCCGCCGTCGCCGACCTGGTCGTCGAGCAGACCGGCCCGCTCGACTCCCCGGAGCGGGCCGACCGGCCCGGTCACACCGAGAACAGCATCGTGATCGACGCGCCGCGACGGCTGGTCTGGGACCTCACCAACGACGTGGCGAACTGGACCGACCTGTTCACCGAGTACCGGTCGGTGGAGGTGCTGCACCGGGAGGGGAACACGGTGCGGTTCCGGTTGACCATGCACCCCGACCCGGACGGCACGGTGTGGAGCTGGGTCAGCGAACGCACCGCCGACCCGGCCACCTGGCAGGTACACGCCCACCGGGTGGAGACCGGGCCGTTCGAGTACATGCGCCTGCACTGGCGCTACGACTCCGAACCCGACGGGGGCACCCGGATGACCTGGATCCAGGACTTCCACCTGCGGCCCGACGCGCCGGTCGACGACCGGGGCATGGAGGCCCGGCTCAACGCCGGCACCCGGGAGCAGATGACGATCATCCGCGACAAGGTCGAGCGGATCGCCCGGCAGCGGGGTCTGGAGGCGGACGACGATGAGTGAGACCACCGACCGGGTCGTCGCGGCCCGCGACGTGGCCGCCGACCGGCGGCGCGGCGCGGAGCTGCGGGTGCTGCTCGGACCGAAGACGGTCGGCTCCACCTCCGGGTTCATGGGGGTGGCGGCGCTGCTGCCCGGGGAGCGCATCGCCGAGCACTACCACCCCTACAGCGAGGAGTTCCTCTACGTCACCCGGGGCGCGATCACCGTCGACCTCGACGACCGGCCGGTGCCGCTCGCCACCGGGGAGGCGCTGTTCGTGCCGGTCAACACGCGCCACCGGTTGCGCAACACCGGCGACGAGCCGGCCGAGGTGGTGTTCCACCTCGGGCCGCTGGCGCCCCGACCGGAGCTGGGTCACGTCGACACCGAGGTCGCGGAGGCGACGTCATGAGCGGGCGCCGCACGGTGGTGACGGGTGTCGGGGTGGTCGCCCCGGGCGGCGCCACCCGGGACCGGTTCTGGAAGACGATCACCGAGGGGCGCACCGCCACCCGTCGGATCACCTTCTTCGACCCGTCCCCGTTCCGGTCCCGGATCGCCGCGGAGTGCGACTTCGACCCGGACGCCGCCGGGCTCACCCTCGCCGAACGCCGCCGCGCCGACCGGTACGTCCAGTTCGCCCTGGCCTGCTCCACCGAGGCGCTCGCCGACAGTGGTCTGGACCTCACCGATGCCGTACGGGACAACGCCGGGGTCGTGCTGGGCTCCGCGGTGGGCGGCACCACCGCGCTGGAGCAGGAGTACGTCCGGGTCAGCGACCACGGCACACACTGGCTGGTCGACCCGGGTCGCGCCGGCCCGTACCTCTACCAGGCGCTGGTGCCCAGCAGCCTGGCCGCCGACGTGGCCTGCCGGCACGGGCTGCACGGCCCGGCGCAGGTGGTCTCCACCGGTTGCACGTCGGGCATCGACGCCATCGGCTACGCCCACCAGCTCATCGTCGACGGCGAGGCCGACGTGCTGCTCGCCGGGGCGTCCGACTCGCCGATCTCCCCGGTCACCGTCGCCTCGTTCGACGCGATCCAGGCGACCAGTCCGGACAACGACGATCCGGCGCACGCCTCCCGGCCGTTCGACGCCGACCGGCGCGGGTTCGTCCTCGCCGAGGGAGCGGCGGTGCTGGTGCTCGAGGAGGCCGAGCACGCCCGGCGTCGGGGCGCGCACGTCTACTGCGAGGTGGTCGGTTACGCCAGCCGCAGCAACGGCTACCACATGACCGGCCTGCGCCCGGACGGGCTGGAGATGGCCCTGGCCATCACCGACGCGATGCGGCAGGCCCGGCTGGCTCCGGCCGACGTGTCGTACGTCAGCGCCCACGGCTCCGGCACCCGGCAGAACGACCGGCACGAGACCGCCGCGTTCAAACGTGCCCTCGGCGAGGCCGCGTACCGGGTGCCGATCAGCTCGATCAAGTCGATGGTGGGGCACTCGCTCGGTGCGATCGGCTCGATCGAGATGGCCGCCTGCGCCCTGGCCATCGAGTACGGGGTGGTGCCGCCGACGGCGAACTGGGCCACCCGGGACCCGGAGTGCGACCTGGACTACGTGCCGAACGTCGCCCGGGAGGTGCCGGTCGACGTGGCGCTCTCGGTGGGTAGCGGTTTCGGTGGTTTCCAGTCCGCGTTGATCTTCCGTCGGCTGGCCGGGTCGGTGCGGGAGTGAGCCCCCGGGCGGTGGTCACCGGCATCGGGGTGGTCGCCCCGAGCGGCATCGGCGTGGACGCGCACTGGCGCACGGTGACCGCGGGCACCCGGTCGACCGGGCCGATCACCCTCTTCGACCCGGACGACCGCTACCCGACCCGGATCGCCGGCGAGGTGCCCGGCTTCGACGCCGCCCGGTACGTCGACAACCGGCGGTTGGTGCAGACCGACCGCTGGACGCACCTGGGGTTCGCGGCCACCGCGCTGGCGCTGGCCGACGCCGGACTGCCCCAGCGGGCCCCCTACCCGTACGGGTACGCGGTCACCCTGGCCAGTTCCTCCGGCGGCAACCTGTTCGGCCAGCGGGAGCTGCAACGACTCTGGAACGGGCCGTCCCGCACGGTCGGGGCGTACCAGTCGATCGCCTGGTTCTACGCGGCCAGCGTCGGCCAGCTCTCCATCCACCACCAGCTCAAGGGGCCGTGCGGGGTGCTGGTCACCGAGTCCGCCGGTGGGCTGGACAGCCTGGCGCACGCGGCGCGGACCGTCCGGCGCGGCACCCCGGTGGTCGTCGCCGGGGCCACCGAGTGTCCACTCAGCCCGTACGCGCTGGCCTGCCAGCTGCGCTCCGGACTGCTCAGCGCGGTCACCGACCCGGAGCGCGCCTACCGGCCGTTCGACGTCGAGGCCAGCGGGTACGTGCCGGCCGAGGGCGGCGCGGTCTTCGTGGTCGAGGAGCGGGGGCACGCGGTGGCCCGGGGCGCGCGGATCTACGGCGAGGTGACCGGTTGGGGCGCCACCCACGACGCGGCGCACACCACGGCGGAGAGCACCGGGGACCCGGTCCACTACGCGCGGGCCGTGCGGTTGGCCCTGGGGCGGGCCGGCGTGCACCCGGAGGAGGTGGACGTGGTGCTGCCGGACGCCCTCGGCACGGCCCGCCACGACCGCGCCGAGGCGGCGGCCCTGCGGGCGGTGTTCGGCAGCCGGCCGCCGCCGGTCACCACCCAGAAGCCTCTCACCGGGCGGGCCCACCAGGGCGGGTCGGCGTTGGACGTCGCGACCGCGCTGCTCGCCCTGCACCACGGCCAGCTGCCCGTCTCCGCCGGGCCGGCGCGCCCGGCGGACGGTTGCGAGCTGGACTTCCTGCGCCGGCCACGGCGGCCGGAAACCGGGGTCGCGGTGGTGTGCGCCCGCGGCTTCGACGGCTTCAACAGCGCACTGGTGCTGCGCCGGGCGCAGCCGTCTGGGGAAGGGAGCGGGGGACCATGATCGAACGACGGGCGCGTGTGCTGTTCCTGGTACGGGTGGCGGTGGACCGGACGGCGGACTTCCTCCGGGCGTACGAGCTGGTGCGGCACCAGGTCAGCGGGGTGCCGGGGCACCTGGTCGACCAGGTCTGCCGGTCGGCCGTCGATCCGGAGCAGTGGTTGGTGACCAGCGAGTGGGCGACCCTGGCCGACTTCGAGGCGTGGGAGCGCAGCGCCGGGCACCGGGAGCTGCTGCGGCCGATGCGGGAGTGCTTCACCGAGGCGAGGTCGCTGCGGTTCCTGGTGCACGCCCAGACTCCCGCACCGGAGGCCGTCTGCTCGGTCCCGGCGGAGGTCGACGTCGCGCACTGGTGAGGTGGACACCGGCGGGTCGGGGCCCGGCGGTCGGGACGACGGTGTCGTCCGGCCGCCGGGCCCGTCGGCGTGCCCGGCCGGCGACCGGACGGCCCTCGGGCGTCGGTAGCCCCGACCGGCGTCGGCCGCTGACCGTCGGGCCGACGAAAGATGTCGATCCATCGTACGATCGGCCCAACTTGACTGATCGGACAGTCAAACAGGACACCCGCCCCAGGGGTGCTCAGCTGGACGATCCTGCCGTGCCGGCCGGCTTCCGGCAATCGGACCCGGCGCTCTAATTGATCTAGCCATTCGCATCTGGTCACGCCTCGAACGGCTGTCGTAGGGTTCCCGCAGCAACCAATCAGATGTACGGAATGGGCGTAACCGCCCAATTTTGTGCTGAGCGCTGGACGGCGGTGACGATGATGCGTTCGGCGGAAGATCCTGCGGCACCGGATGCGGGTTGGGTGGACGACGTCCTGCTCGCCGGCCCGGCCACGGACGTCTGCCTGCGGCTGCCGGAACCGGTCGAGCGGGGCACCCTTCGCCGGCTGGTCGCCGACGCGCAGACCCGACTCGCCGAGACCGGGCTCCGTCCCGGCGGCGCGGTCGCGCTGCGCCTGCCCCCCTCGCTGTCCTACGTGGTCCACCTGCTGGCGGTCTGGCGTGGTGGCGGTCAGGCCGTCCTTCTCGACCACCGGCTCACCGACTACGAGGTCGACCGTGCGCTGGAACGCCTCCACCCGCAGGTGGTCGTCGCGCCGGTGCGCACGGGTGGCGGGGCGCTGCGGGTCTTCGTCGACGTCACCGCCGGACTGATCGCCTACTCGGACCGCCCGGCCGGCAGCCCGCACGCCGTCGTCCAGCTCAGCTCCGGATCCACCGGACCGTCCAAGGTCATCGGGCGCACCGCCGAGGACCTGGTCGCCGAGGTCCGCCGCTACACCGAGATCGACGGCGTCGCCCGGCCCGGCGAGCGGATCATCCTGCTGCCGTCCATGGTGCACGTCCTCGGGCTGGTCGGCGGTCTGCTCTACGGGCTGCACGCCCGGGTCGAGCTGGTGCCACCGGAGCGGCTCAGCGGTGACGCCGTGCTCGCCGCCATCGCCGCGCAGGACTCGCCGGCCACCGTCCTGGGCGTACCGTTCCACATCGGCCTGCTCGCCTCCACCCGGCCGCCGGCCCCGTTGCCGCAGTTCCGGCGGATGACCACCGGCGGCGAGCTGGTCCCGGCCGCCGTCGCGCAGGCCTTCGACGACCGCTACGGCGTGCCGCTGGGCAACATGTACGGGATGACCGAGGTCGGCGTCATCGGCACCGACCTGTACGGCCGGCACCGCCCGTCGATCACGCCCGCCCCCGGCATCGAGGTCCGCGTCGTCGACGGTGAGCTGCTGATCAGCTGCCCGGCCTCGCCGTACATCGGACTGTCCGATCCGACCCGGTGGGCCGACGGCTGGCTGCACACCCGCGACGCCGGCACGGTCGACCCGACGACCGGCCTGGTCACCGTGCGGGGACGGCTCGACTCGCAGGTCAGCGTCGGCGGCATGAAGGTCGACCTCACCGAGGTCGAGGCGACCGTGGCGGCCCTGCCCGGGGTGGCCGCCGCCGTCGTCGTCTACGACAACGGCATCACCGCCTACGTCCAACCGGCCGGACCTCTCACCGAGGACGCCCTGGACAAGCAGCTCGCCGAACGGCTCGCCGGCTACAAACGTCCGCGCACCCTGCACCTGCTGGACCAGCTGCCCCGGACCACCACCGGCAAGCTGGTCCGCGCCACCGAGGTGCTGCGGGCGGCCACCTCATGACCGGGGCCCCCGGCGTCGACCACGACGACCTCGCGGGGCACTCCGCCGACCGCCACGGCCAGCACCAGTCCCGGCCCGGCCGGTGGGTGGCCCACCCACAGGCCACCGTCGCCGGGCACCGGGCGCAGCAGTGGCCCCACCCCGTCCGGCCGGGGCACCGGTCGGGTCAGCCCGCCGTCGCGCAGGCCGACACCGAGGGCCTTGCCCACTGCCTCCTTGGCCGTCCAGAGCAGCAGGAAACCCTCCGCCCGGTCGCCGGCCGGACGGTCGCGCAGCCACGCCACGGCCGCCGGCTCGAACCACCGCCGCGCCAACGCCACCGCCGGCACCGGCCGGTGGCGCTCGACGTCCACCCCGACCGGGGCGTCCCGGCAGGCGGCGACGGCGACCACGCCGTCGACGTGACTGACGCTCACCGGCAGCTCCACGCCGTTGCCCCGGACCCGCGGGCGGCCACCCGCCTCCCGCTCCACCGAGATCTCCGACCCGTCGCGGCCGAGCAGTGCCACCCCCGCGCGCACCAGCAGCCGCCGCGTCACCTCCGACTGACCGTCGCAGGTACGGCTGATCCACACGTACACGGTGTCCCGACCGGGCACCGGTAGCTGGCTCACGGAAAAGAGGTTAACCCCATGTCCGACGAGGTCCGCACCTTCGTCATCGAGCAACTGACGGACATGAACTACGACGTCGAGGACATCGACGACGACACCACGCTGGGCCCCGCCGGCGTCGACCTGGAGTCCCTGGCCCTGGCCGACCTGGCCGTACGGGTCGAGGACCACTACGGCCTGAAGTTCGCCGACGACGAGAACGAGAAGCTGGCCCTGATGACGGTCGGGGAGTTCACCCGCATGGTGGCCGACCGGGTCTCCGCCAAGGCCACGAGCGACGTCGCCTGATGGCCGCCCGCCCCGGACCCGAACGGGCGGAACTGGTCGAGATGCTCGCCGAGCTGACCAACAAGCCGGCGTCCGAGGTGCCCGAGCGGCTCGGCTCGATGGAGCTGGCCTGGCTGGTGCACCTCGTCGAGCAGCGCTACGACACCCGCCTCGACCTCACCGACGACCAGCTCGCCGGGATCCGCACCGTCGACGACGCCCAGGAGGTCTTCCGCGCCTGCCTGACCGCCCCCGCAGATGGCTGAGGGGAGCGCCGTCGCCCGCATCACCGGTGTCCACGCGACCAGCGCCCTCGGCCGGGGAGCCGGGGCGCAGCTCGCCGGCGTCCTCGCCGGGGAACCGGCGTTCGGGCCGGTGACCCGCTTCGACACGACCGCCCGGCGGGTGGACCGGGCGGCGACCCTGACCGATGTCGGCCCGCTCGCCGACGAACTCGCCGCCGCGGTCGACGCCGCCTGCGCCGACGCCGGGCTCACCGCCGCCGACCGGACCGCCGCCGCCCTGCTGCTGGCCGTCCACGGCGGACCGGACGCCGGTCCGCTCGCCGCCGGCCTGGCCCGGCGCACCGGGATCGACGGGCCGCGCCGCGTCTACACGACCGCCTGCGTGTCGGCCAGCTCGGCGGTGGCCGACGCGGCCGCGCTGATCCGCCGGGGCGACGCCGACCGGGTGGTGGTCGCCGCCGGCTACCTCGTCGAGCCCGACCAGTACGCGCTCTTCGACGCCGGCCGCGCGCTCGCCACCGACGGCGCGGTCCGGCCGTTCAGCGCCGGCCGGGCCGGGTTGCTGCTCGGCGACGGGGTGGCGGCGGTGGTGCTGGAGTCCACCACGGTCGCCCGTCGGCCGCTGGCCGACCTGCTGGGCTGGGGTCGGGCCGGGGACGCCTTCCACGCCTGCCGGCCGGACCCCGAGGGGCGGGGCCTGGCCCGGGCGGTGGAGGCGGCGCTGCACCGTGCGGGCCTGCCCGCCGACGCGGTGGGATACGTCAACGCCAACGCCACCGGCACCGGCTTCAGCGACGCCTCCGAGGCGAACGCGTTGCGGCGGGCGCTGGGCGCGGCGGTCGACCGGGTGCCGGTCAGTTCCACCAAGGCGGTGCACGGGCACGCCCTGGAGGCGTCCGGGCTGCTCGAACTGGTGGTCACCGTCCTCGCCGTACGGCACGGGAAACTGCCGGTCAACGCCGGCTTCCTCGGCCCGGACGAGGCGTGCCCGCTGGACGTGGTCCTGGACGCGCCCCGCCCGGCGGCGACCCCGTACGCGCTCAGTCTGAACGCCGCCTTCGGCGGCGCGAACACCGCCCTGCTGGTCGGTGCGGCATGAGCGCGACCACGCCGTCCGCCCCCGGGGCCGGCGGCCACGGCAGCGGTGACGCGGCGGGGCGACCGGCCGACCGGGTCCCCGGCCCGCTGCGGGTGCTGGCCGAGGCGCGCTGGCCGGAACCGGGCGACACCGCGCCCCCGACCGTGCCCGGGTTCGTGCACTCCACGTTCCCGCCGCTGGTCGCCGCGGTCGCCGACCGCTGCCTGACCCGGCGGTACGGCACCGCGCCCGCCCCGGCCGGGCCCGGCGCGCGGACCGCCGTGCTGCTGGTCAGCGCCAGCGGCGACCAGGCCAGCGCCGGGCACGTCCACGACACCGTGGCCTCCGGCGGCCGGCCGGGCCCGCTGTTCTTCTTCCAGTCCGTGCCGAACAGCGTCGCCGGGCACGTGGCGGCGCGCTGGGGTCTCGGCGGGCCGGTGCTCTGCCTGAGCCCCACCGGGGACGCCCGCGCCGACGCCACCGCCGAGGCGGACCTGCTGCTGTACGACGGCGACGCGGACGAGGCGTTGCTGGTCCTGATCGAACAAACCGCGACCGGCGACCACGCGGTCGCGGTGCTGCTGGGGCAAGGAGAAACCGCATGCGTTCCAGGGGACTTCGCGGACGGCTCGCCGCCGACGAGCTGATCGGCGCGGGCAACGTGCTGGCCCGGGTGCTGGCCCACGGCGCCGACCCGGACGGACCGGGTCTCACCTTCGACACGCCGGTCGACGGCCACCCGGCCGAACACCCGGTCACCCTCGGCCAGCTCGACCGGATGGTCGACGCCCGTGCCGCCTGGCTGCACACCCGGGGGGTCAGGCCCCGCGACCCGATCGCGGTCTGGGCCGGCACCGCCGCCGACATGGTGCTCAGCTACCTCGCCCTGACCCGCCTCGGCGCGATTCCCGCCCTGATGAACGGCAAACTGCGGCCGGAGATCGCCGCCGAGTACATCCGCCGGCTGCGCGGGACCGGTGTGCTCGCCGACGCCGACCACACCGCCCTGCTCGCCGGGCACGACCTCGGCGTGCCGCTGCTCGGTACGCCCGCCGAGACCGGCGGCGGCGACCCGGCCACCGCCCCGGCGCCGTACCGGCACCACCCGGACGACCCGATCGTGATCACCCACACCTCCGGCACCACCGGCATCCCGAAGGCGGTGCTGCACTCGCACGCCAGCCTCTTCGCCGCCACCCGGCACCTGCTCACCATGCCGCAGGCGCAGGGCACCAGCCGGATCCTCAACGCGCTGCCCGCCCCGCACACCGCCACCGTGCTGATGGTCAACCAGGCCCTCGGCAACCGCGCGGAGATGTTCCTGCTCTCGGAGCAGAGCGGCGAGCGGGTGCTCGACGCGATCCAGCGCTGGCGGCCGGACGGCGTCTTCGGTTTCTCGGTGACCTGGGCGGAGCTGGCCCGGTTCGACCTGTCCGGCTACGACCTGGACTCGGTACGGCTCTGGTTCAACACCGGCGACTGCTCGCACGAGCCGCACGTGCGCAAGCTGGTCGCGGTCGGTTCCCGGGACACCGTCACCCGCGAGGGCGTGCGGCGGGTGCCCGGTTCGGTCTTCATCGACGGGCTCGGCTCCAGCGAAATGGGACACTCGATGTTCCACATCACCCACCGCACCGACACCGACCGGTACGGCCGCTGCGTCGGCCGCCCGTACGAGTTCGCCAGGGTCGCCGTCCTCGACGCCGAGGGCGACCCGCTCCCGCCCGGCGAGGTCGGCTGGCTCGGCATCGACTCGCCGTCGCTGTTCCGTGGTTACTGGAACGACTCGGTGACCACCCACCGGTCCCGGCTGCGCGGCTGGTACCTCACCGGCGACCTCGTGTACGCCGACGACGAGGGCCGCTACTACCACCTGGACCGCGCGGTCGACTCGGTCGACGCCGGGGACGGCCGGCGGTTCTTCACCGCGCTCAGCGAGGAACGGATCCTCGCCGCCTGCCCGGACGTCGTCGACTGCACCGCGGTCATCGTCCGCGAGCCGGACGGCGTGGTCACCGACGTGTTGCTGGAACTGGCCGCCGGAGCGGATCCCGCCACCGACCGCACCGAGGCGGTCCGCGCCGCGCTCGGGCCGGAGGTCGGGGCCACCCTGCGCCGGGTGGTGCCGGTGAACAGCGCGGACATCCCGGTCACCGTCACCGGCAAGGTCCGCAAGGTGGTGCTGCGCGAGCGGTACCTCACGGAGACACCGTCATGACCGTGCTGATCACCGGGATGGGGCTGTTCACCCCGGCCGGGCGGGGCGTCGCCGAGACCTTCGAGGCGCTCACCACCGGCCGGTCCGGGCTGGGCCGTCCCCCGGCGGGACACCCCGCCGAGGCGTCGCTGGAGGTGGGCGGGTTCCTGCCGGAGGTCGACCCGCGCACGGTCGCCTCCGGCCCGGAGACCCGGGTGCTGGACCGCACGGTGGTGCTGGCGCTGCTCACCGCCGCCGAGGCGCTCGCCGACGCCGGTATCGAGGTCGGCCGGGACGTCGACCCGGGCCGGATCGGCGTGATCGTCGGCGGAGTCGGCGGACTGGCCACCCTGGAGGCGCAGGCCGTCGCACGGGCCGAGCGGGGCCGGGCGGCGGTGAGTCCGTACCTGCTCACCGGCATCCTGCCGAACATGCCGGCGGCGCGGATCGCCATCGCCCACGGCATCCGGGGCTACGCGTCCTCGGTCGGCACCGCCTGCGCGTCCGGCGCGCAGGCCGTCGCCGACGGGATCCGGCTGATCCGCTCCGGCGAGGCCGACGTGGTGCTGTGCGGGGCGAGCGAGGCCCCGCTCTTCCCGACCTTTGCCGACACCTTCGGCAACGCCCGCGCCCTGGCCCGGGGCTGGGCCGACCCGACCGAGGCGAGTCGACCGTTCGACCGGCGGCGCAACGGGTTCGTCCTCGCCGAGGGGGCCGCGCTGCTGGTGCTGGAGCGCGCCGAGCACGCCCGCGCCCGGGGCGTGACCGGCTACGCCACGCTCGCCGGCTACGGGGTCACCACCGACGCCCACCACCCGACCGCGCCCCGGCCGGACGGCACCGGCGCGGCGGAGAGCATGCGCCGTGCCCTGGCCAGCGGGGACGTCGACGCGACGGATGTGGGCTACGTCAACGCGCACGGCACCGGGACGAAACTCGGCGACATCGCCGAGACCACCGCCCTGGCCGCGGTCTTCGGTGCCGGCGGCGTGCCGGTCAGCTCCACCAAGGGGCTCACCGGGCACCTGCTCGGCGCGTCCGGGGTGCTGGAGGCGGCGGTGACCGCCCTGGCCCTGGGCCGGGGACTGCTGCCGCCGACGTACCACCTGGACGACCCGGATCCGGACTGCCCGGCGGACCACATCCGCGTCGGGGCCCGCGCGGCCACGCCGGAGTACGCGCTGTCCAACTCCTTCGGCTTCGGCGGGCAGAACGTCAGCCTGCTGTTCGGCCGCGTCGCCGGGCCGGGGAGGTGATCGACGCAGCACCCGGGCGACGCGCCCGGTCCGAACCTCACGGGGGGATCTGTGGAGAGGTTGTGCAATGGAAATCCGTGGAATTGACCATATCGAAATGTTCGTGGGGGATGCCCGACAGGCGGCCTTCTACTTCGGCACGGCGGTCGGCTTCCACCTCTGCGGGCAGGGCGGTCCGGAGACCGGCCTGACCGACCAGCGCTCGCTGCTGCTGCGCCAGGCCGACGTCCGGATGGTGCTCACCTCCGGGCTGACCGCCGAGCACCCCGCCTCGACGTACGTGCAGCGGCACGGCGACGGCATCGCCGTGGTGGCGCTGGCGGTCGACGACGCCGCCGGGGCGTACGCCGAACTGGTCGCCCGGGGCGCGACGGCGGTGACCCCGCCACGCACCTACACCGGCGCGGACACCGAGGTGGTCCTCGCCGAGGTCGGCGGCTTCGGCGACGTGCGGCACCGGCTGGTGCAGCGCGCCGGTGACCGGACGGAGTTCCTGCCCGGCGCGGTCGAGATGCTGCCCGCTCCGGCCGGGGTGGACGGCGGGCCGCTCGCCGGCATCGACCACCTGGCGATCTGCGTGCCGCCCGGCCAGCTCGACGACACGGTCCGGCGCTACCGGGAGGTCTTCGGCTTCGCCGAGATCTTCGAGGAGTACATCGAGGTGGCCGGCCAGGGCATGCACTCCCGGGTGGTGCAGAGCCCGTCGGGCCAGGTCACCCTGGTGATCATCGAGCCGGACGTGTCCCGCCGGCCGGGGCAGATCGACGCCTTCCTCACCCAGCACGCCGGGGCGGGGGTGCAACACCTCGGGCTGCGCACCGACGACATCATCACCGCCGTCGAGGAACTGGGCGCCCGGGGCGTCCGCTTCGCCGGCACCCCGGGCAGCTACTACGACGGCCTGGAGGAGCGGGTGGGCGCCGTCGGGGCTCCCATCGAGCGGCTGCGGGACCTGGGCGTGCTGGTCGACCGCGACCACGCCGGCCAGTTGTTGCAGATCTTCACCGAGTCGATGCACGTCCGCCGGACGCTCTTCCTGGAGCTGATCGAGCGCCGGGGGGCGCTCACCTTCGGCAGCGGCAACATCAAGGCGCTCTACGAGGCAAAGGAACGGGAGCTGGCCGCCACCGCGGCGGCTCTACAGAAGGTGGGGGCATGACCACGACCGAGACCATCACCGACCCGACGTTGACCGCCGAGGAGGAGGCGCTCCTCCCGTCCGACGACGACGTCGCCTTCTACGCCGAACACGGCTGGTACCTGTCGAAGAAACTGTTCACCGACGCCGAGGTCGACGCACTCGTCGCCGCCTCGGACCGGTACTACGCCGGCGAACGGGACCGGCGGCTGCCGGTGCGCCCGCCGAAGCTCGCCTACTGGGAGCCGGCAAGGGGCGACGTGCAGCGGCACAACGACTACGTCCACTACGAGCACGACGCGCTCAGCCGGATCCTGCGCAAGCCGCTGCTCGGCGCGGTGGCCGCCCGGCTCGCCCGGGCCGACGAGATCCGGGTGTTCCAGTCCACGCTGATCTACAAGCCGCCGATCTCCGGCGAGCCGAGCAACATCGTGCCGTGGCACTTCGACAAGCACTACTGGGCGTCGTCGTCCTCGGAGAACATGCTCACCGCGTTCATCCCGTTCCACGACTGCGGCGAGGAGATGGGCACCATCACCATGGTCGACGGTTCGCACCGCTGGCAGGAGATCGGGGCCGACGACACCGTGGTGCGGCACTTCGCCGACCGCGACCGCAGCCAGCTCGAGGAGATGCTGGCCGAGAACGCGGCCCACAACAACGCCGAGATCCGCAAGATCCCGGTGGTGATCCCCCGGGGACACGTCAGTTTCCACCACTGCCGCACCTACCACGGCAGCGGTGCCAACGTCAGCGGACGCCCGCGCCGGGCCGTCTCGCTGCACCTCCAGGACGGCGCCAACCGCTGGCGGGAGTACCCGCTCTCCGACGGCACGCTCGCCGCGTACAACCACGACGTGCTGGTCCGCCGCACCGCCGACGGGCGGCCCGACTACGCCGACCCCGAAATCTGCCCGGTCATCTGGCGCGCGAGCGCCCCGCAGGGAGACTGACATGTCACGGTACGACTGGGGCAAGACCCACCCGGGCATCGAACGGCTGGAGCAGGCGGTCACCGCCCGCCGCGACGTGGTGGTCCAGCACCCGCTCTACGCCAACCTGGACACCCATGCCGCCCTGGTGACCTTCATGGAGCACCACGTCTTCGCCGTCTGGGACTTCATGTCCCTGCTGAAGTCGCTCCAGCGGCAGCTCACCTGCGTGACCGTCCCGTGGATCCCCACCGGGCCCACCGGCAGCCGCCGCCTGATCAACGACATCGTCATGGTCGAGGAGAGCGACGAGCTCGGCGACGGCTACATCAGCCACTTCGAGCTGTACGTGCAGGGCATGCGGGAGGCCGGCGCGGACACCACCGCCGTCGACACCCTGGTCGACCTGCTGCGCGCCGGACGCGGCGTGACCGAGGCGCTGGCCGAGGCGGGCGTGCCCGCCGGATCGGCGGCGTTCGCCGGCACCACCTGGAACATCATCGAGAACACCCCGGTGCACTGCCAGGCGGCGGCCTTCGCCTTCGGCCGCGAGGACCTCATCCCGGAGATGTTCACCCAGGTCGTCGCGGTCAACGAGCGCAGCCAGAAGCTCAACAAGTTCGTCGACTACCTGGAGCGGCACATCGAGGTCGACGGCGAGCAGCACACCCCGATGGCGATGCAGATGCTCGCCGACCTCTGCGGCGACGACGACACCAAGTGGCAGGAGTGCGCGGACACCGTCAACACCGCGCTCGCCGCCCGGGCCCGGCTCTGGGACGACATCCTCGCGGCCGTCAAGGAGGGACGCGGATAGTGGCGGAGCCCGAGGCGGTCCGGCTCTACCGGACCGTACGGCTGATCCGGCGTTTCGAGGAGCGGGCGATCGACCTCGTCCGCTCCGGCGCGATCGTCGGCGGTATCCACCCGTACCTCGGACAGGAGGGCGTCGCGGCCGGTGTCTGCGGCGCCCTCCGGGCGGACGACATCGTCGCCGGCACCCACCGGGGGCACGGGCACGTGCTCGCCAAGGGCGCGGACCCGGCCCGGATGCTCGCCGAGCTGTGCGGCCGGGAGAACGGCCTCAACCGCGGCCGGGGCGGCTCGATGCACGCCGCCGACTTCGGCGTCGGCGTCTACGGGGCGAACGCCATCGTCGGCGCGTCCGGGGCGATCATCACCGGGGCGGTCTGGGCGCTGCGCCGCCGGGGCGGCGACCAGGTCGGGGTGAGTTTCTTCGGCGACGGCGCGGTCAACGAGGGCATGCTGCTGGAGGCGTTCAACCTGGCCGCCCTCTGGCAGGTGCCGGTGCTGTTCGTCTGCGAGAACAACGGCTACGCCACCACCATGCCGGTCGACGGCGCGGTGGCCGGCACCATCACCGGCCGGGCCGAGGCGTTCGGCATCCGGGCCACCGTGGTGGACGGCCAGGACCCGGAGGCGGTCCGCGACGTCACGGCCGCCGCCGTGGCGCGGGCCCGCTCCGGCGGGGGACCGGAGCTGATCGAGGCCCGCACCTACCGCTTCGACGCCCACCACACCTTCGAGCACGCGGTACGCCTCGACTACCGCGACGCCGACGAGGTGGCCCGGGGCCGCTCCCGTGACCCGGTCGCCATTCAGGGCGACCGGCTCGCCGCCGACGTCCGGGCGCGGGTCGACGCCGAGATCGAGACGCTGCTGGCCGAGGCGGTGCAGTTCGCCCTCTCCGGCGACGAGCCGGACCCGGCCGGGGCCCTCGACCACCTGTACGCGAGCGGGCTGGTCGCCCGGGCGGGAGGCCACTGATGCCACGGCTGTCGTACCTCAAGGCGCTCAACCGGGCGCTCGGCGACGAACTGGCCCGCGACGAGGACGTGTTCCTGCTCGGTGAGGACATCCGGGTCGGCGCGTCGAACGTCACCGCCGGGCTGCTCAAGCGGTTCGGGCCGGAGCGGGTGCTCGACACCCCGCTGTCGGAGCAGGCGTTCACCAGCTTCGCCACCGGCGCGGCGCTGGCCGGGATGCGACCGGTGATCGAGTTCCAGATCCCGTCGCTGCTGTTCCTGGTCTTCGAGCAGATCGTCAACCACGCGCACAAGTTCCCGCTGATGACCGGGGGGCAGTGCGCCGCCCCGGTCACCTACCTGGTGCCCGGCTCCGGGTCACGGACCGGCTGGGCGGGGCAGCACTCCGACCACCCGTACAGCCTCTTCGCGCACGTGGGGATCACCACCGTCGTGCCGGCCACCCCGGCCGACGCGTACGGGCTGCTGGTCTCGGCGATCCGGCACGACGACCCGGTGGTGGTCTTCGCCCCGGCCGGGGCGCTCGGGGTCCGTGCCGACGTGGACTTCGCCGCCCTCGCCCCGGTGCCGATCGGGGCCGGCGCGGTCCGTCGCCCCGGCACCGACGTCACCGTGGTCGCCGTCGGTCACCTGGTGCACGACGCGCTCGCCGTCGCCGAGGACCTCGCCGACCGGGTGTCGGTGGAGGTGTTCGACCCGCGCACCCTCTACCCGTTCGACTGGGACGGGCTGGCCGCCTCCGTCGAACGGACCGGCCGGCTGGTCGTCGTCGACGACTCCAACCGCTCCTGCGGCATCGCCGGAGAGATCATCGCGACCATGTCCGAACGGGTCCGGATGGTCGCGCCCCCGGCCCGGGTCACCCGCCCGGACGGCGCGGTGCTGCCGTTCGCGCAGGCCCTGGACCGGGCCGTGCAGCCCAGCCGGGAACAGCTCACCGCCGCCATCCACCACGTCACGAAGGACGGATAGATGATCGACGCGACGTACGCCTGGCCCGCCGCGGGACAGGCGTGGTTCGACCTGCCGGAGTCGGTCCGCGCCGGCATGGTGGCCGCCGGTGCCGAGAACTGGGCGGAGATCTTCCACGGCCGGGCCACCTACAACAAGCAGTGGCGGCTGGCCCGGCCACCGGTGCTGACCGCCCAGAGCTACCGGGTGCTGGTCGCCACCGTCGACCGGCTGGCCCAGCTGCTGCTGGAGGCCGCCCAGCGCCGGGCCCGCACCACGGGTGAGCTGGCCGCCGTGCTCGGGGTCGACCCGGTCGGGACGCGGATGCTGCCCACCGACGAGCCGCTCGACGCGCACCTGCTCGCCGCCGTCCGCCCCGACGTGCTGCTCAGCGACGGGGTGCCCCGGGTCGTCGAGTTCAACATCGACAGCAGCATCGGCGGGGTCCTGGACGCCGACACCGTCCTCGAGCGGTTCACCCGGATCTACGAGCAGCGGGGCATCCTCGACACCGTCCCGGTCCGGCCGGCACCGTCGGCGATGGACACCCGGTTCGCGGCGATCCGGTCCACCCTCGGGCTGCCCGAGGGTGCCGTGGTGCCGCTGCTGCTGGACTTCGACTCCGACTACCCCGGCCTGGACGACCCGGACCTGATGCGCCGGGTCCTCGCACCGGTCACCGAGCGGGCCGCGCGGTTCGGCCTGGTCATGCCGATCGAGGCGGTCGCCTCGGTCAGCCTCGCCGAAGACGGGACGCCGCTGGTCGCCGGGCAGCCGGTCGACGGGGTGTTCCGGCTCTTCGTGCTCAACCGGGTGACCCGGGGCCCCGGCCTGGACGCGCTGGAGACCGCGGTGCTCTCCGGGCGGCTGCCGGCCTTCACCTCCGGTGCGGCCTGGTTGCTCGGCAACAAGCAGCTGCTGGCCTGGCTCTGGTCCGACCTGGACGGCCTGGACCCGAACGACCAGGCGATCGTCCGCCGGCACCTGCCCCGCACCGAGCTGCTCACCGCCGACCGGTACGACGCGGCTGTGGCCGGTCGGCACGACCTGGTCTGCAAGCCCGCCGACGGGTCGGCCGGCGTGGACGTCGTCATCGGCCGGGAGTCCGACGCCCAGACCTGGCGCGAGGCGCTGGGCCGGGGGATCGAACGGGGTGGTCACATCCTCCAGGAGTACGCCCACGCCGACGTGGTGCCGATGGACTTCGTGCACATCGAGACCGGGGAGACGGTGACCGAGGAGGTGCCGTACAGCATCGCGCCGTACCTGTTCGGGCACCAGCCGGCGAACGCCTGCGTCCGCTCCGGGTTCCCGGGCTGCGAGGGGGTGCTCAACCTTTCCCGGGGCGTCCTGCTCTCCGGCATCCTGCTCGTCGACTGAGACCGGCCCGCGCCGTTCGTGGGGGCGACGGGTAACCCCCGGTGGTGGCTTGGGGCGCTCCCGCCTGAGCCGGTGGACCAGCCGGACGTCTCGCACGTCGGGTCGACCGGCCTCAGGGAGGCATCGCCGTTTGAGGGTCTGTCGCGATCAGAGCAGCATTGACGAGGAAAAGTTCACACCGTGGGTTCAACGATACTGTTGAAGGAGTGGATATCAAGGACACGGCCCGGCCGCTCGACGGCGCGGGCGTCTCAGCCTTCCTCCGGTCACTTCCCGCCAAGCCCTCGCTGCTCGGCCTCGGCGAAGCCCGGCACTTCGTGGAGGAGCTGGGCGAGGTGCGCAACGAGATCTTCCGGCATCTGGTCGAGCACGAGGGCTACCGGTCGTTCGCCATCGAGAGCGACTGCCTCAGGGGACTCGTGGTCGACGACCACATCACGACCGGCACGGGCACGCTCGACGACGTCATGGAACACGGCTTCAGTCACCGCTTCGGCGGCATCCCGGCCAACCGTGAGCTGGTGCGCTGGATGCGGGCGTACAACGAGGGGCATGACGAGAAGCTGCGGTTCTACGGGTTCGACGGGCCGCTCGAGTACTGGGCCGAGAGCCCGCGCCAGGCGCTCACCGCCCTTCACGGCCTCCTCGACGGCCCGTTGCCGTGCACGAGGGAGACCCTCGACGCACTGCTCGGCTCCGACGACCGGTGGACGAACGAAGCCACGGTCATGGACCCGTCCCAGTCGATCGGCCAGTCCGCCGACGCCCAGAGGCTGCGGGTGCTCGCCGACGACCTGGTGGCCCTCCTCGACACACAGGCCCCACGGCTGAGCGCGCGGGACAGAGAGCGGGCGGCACTGTACGGGCGCACCGCGGTCGGCCTGCTCCGCTACCACCACTGGATGGCCGACACGTCCCCGGCCCGGATATCGAGGCTGTCGGGCCTGCGGGACGCGATGATGGCCGCCAACCTGTGTGCCGTCGCCGAGCACGGCCCGGCCATGGTCTACGCCTCCAACCTCCACCTGCAACGCAACAAAAGCTCCATGCCGCTCGGCGACCAGCAGGTGGAGTGGTGGAGCGCGGGGGCGATCACCGCGACACGTCTGGGCGACCGGTACGCCTTCCTGGCCTCCGCCTTCGGCACGGCCGGCGGCGACACCGCGCCCCCGGACACCGTCGAGGGCCTCCTGTCCACGCTCCCGTGGGACCACTCCCTCGTCGACGCCCACCGCCTGGCCCGGGTCGTCACGGACGCCGCTGGGCGCATCTCCCGGGACTTCGCCTACTTCCCGCTGGATCCGGCCCAGCTCGACATGATCGACGGCGTCGTCTTCCTCAAGCGGGCCACCTTCGCCGGGTGGGGTCAGCCGGGTTGACAGGGCGCGTCGGCGGTCAGTTCCGCAGCGTGGCCCCGAGCCGCCGCAGGGTCTCGGCGGTGGCGATCGCGTCGCTGCGTCCACTGCCGTGCCGCCCGTCGCTGCTGTAGATCGACGCATCGGCGGTGAGCGGGTGGTCGGTCAACGCCACGTGCAGCGTGCCCAGCCGTTCGGCGAGCCGGGCGGTGTGGGCCGACAGGCGGCGCATCCGCTCCCGCAGGCCGGGCCGAACCCGCTCCGGCACCGCCGGGCTGTTCGACACGTCGAACATGCCGACCGTGATGACGTCCGCCCCGGCCGTCTGCAACGTGGTGACCATCTCGGTCAGCTCGGCGTCGACCGCCTCCGCGTCGTACGCCGGGCGGAACGCGTCGTTGCCGCCGCACACCACCAGCGCCAGGTCCGGGCGGAAGTCCACCGCCGGGCCGAGCTGCTCGGCCCGTACCTCGTGCGCCCGCAGCCCGCGCCGCCCGAGGTTCAGGTACGCCAGCTCGGGCCGGACCGCGCGCAGTTCGGTGGCGATCCGGTCGGCCCACTGGAGGGTGCTGTACCCGTCCACCGGCTCGCAGAGCCCCTCGGCCACACTGTCGCCGAGCACCACGAACCGTCGCCACGGGTGCCCGGCGAGCAGCGCGGCACCCTCCCCGTCGCGCAGGCAGTAGGGATCGGTGGACTCGGTCAACGTCGACGGCATGTCGGCACCGTAGTGGACGGTGGCCGCGCCCACCAGCGGCCGAGTGGCCCGGCCAGGACCACGGCACAGCCTGGACGCCGGACCCGCCAGGTGTAAGTATGTCGAACTATCGATCAACCGGGATCGGTTCGGCCTCCCAGGAGGAACCCGTGAGACTCACCCGACGCGCGATGATGTCCACCGCCGCCGCGACCATGATGCTGGGCGCGGTCGCCGTGTCGCCGGCCCAGGCCGCCCCGCAGACCCTGACCGCCGAGCGCGCCGCCACGCTGGCCGCCTCCCTCGGGTCCGACCGCACCGCCGGCACGTACGTCGACGCCGCCGGCCGTACCGTCGTCACCGTGACCGACACCCGCGCGGCGGCCTCGGTCCGCGCTGCCGGCGGGGTGGCCCGGGTGGTCGAGCGCAGCGCCCGCGCCCTGGAGCGCGCCCAGTCCCAGGTGGACCTCGGCGTCACCGGCACCGCCCTCTACGTCGACCCGGCCACCAACCAGGTCGTCGTCGGCGTGGACAGCACCGTCACCGGCGCGAAGCTGACCCGGGTCAAGGCCGCCGTCGCCGCCTCCGGCGGAGCGGCCCGCCTCGCCGAGCTGGGTGGCACGCTCAGCATGCGGATCTCCGGTGGCGACGCCATCTACGGCGGCGGCTACCGCTGCTCGCTCGGCTTCAACGTGCGCAAGGGCAGCGAGTACTTCTTCCTCACCGCCGGCCACTGCACCGACGCGGTGAGCGCCTGGTACGCCAACTCCGCGCAGAGCACCAAGCTCGGTGACCGGACCGGCACCAGCTTCCCGGGCAACGACTACGGCATCGTCCGGTACACCAACACCTCGATCGCCATCGACGGCAGCGTCGGGTCGCAGGACATCACCTCCGCCGGCAACGCGGTCGTCGGCCAGTCGGTGACCCGGCGGGGCAGCACCACCGGCACCCACAGCGGCACCGTGACCGGCCTCAACGCCACCGTCCGGTACGCCGAGGGAACCGTGCGCGGCATGATCGCCACCAACGTCTGCGCCGAGCCGGGCGACAGCGGTGGCCCGCTCTACTCGGGCAGCACCGCCCTCGGCCTCACCTCCGGCGGCAGCGGGAACTGCCGGACCGGCGGGACGACCTTCTTCCAGCCGGTCACCGAGGCGCTGAGCAAGTACGGCGTCGCGGTCTTCTGATCCGTCGAGGACGCCGGGCGGCGTGGCTACGGCCGTACCGCCCGGCGACCGGTCACCGGGGTTCAGAGCACCCGGGTGACCTGTTCGGCGGCGGCCAGTTCGGTGCGGCGCTCGGGGGAGCAGTTGGCGCAGACCACCACGGACGCGCCGGCCGCCAGCGGGGCGAGCAGCCACTTCACCGGCTCGTCGTGGACGGCCGAGTCGACCAGGATCCGGTCGCCCGGTCGCAGGCCGCCGGCCTCCGCGACGGCGCGGGCCACCTCGCCCCACTGGGCGTAGCTGGTGCCGTCGACGCTGGCGGCGTCCGACCGCCGGACCACCGCGACCGGGGGCGGGTCGGCGGAGTGCAGGTCGAGTTCGGTGAGGAAGTCCAGGTAACCGGTGGGTGGGGGCGGCGTCGGCGCCCCGAGCGGCCCCAGCCCGAGCACGAACCGGTGGGTGGCCTCGGGTGGGTTGTCCAGCCAGTCGTCGACCCGGGGCCGGTGCACGAAGCTGGCGTCCAGCGGCTCGTGCCCGCCAGGCCCGAGCGTGGGCAGTCCGGCGGTGGCCCGGCCCCGGAACGACACCGCCACCCCGGCCGCCCAGCAGCCCAGCAGCACGGCAGCGGTCTGCCAGTGCGGCGGCAGCAGCACGGCCGCACGATCACCGGCCCGCAGCCGGCAGCCGTCGCGGAGCAGCCCGGTCGTCCGGGCGGCCCACTCACCCAGTTCCGTCGCGGTCAGTGTGGTCCGCTCGCCGGTCGCGTCGTCGTAGTACGTCAGCAGCGGCTGGTCCGCCTTGGCGGTCGGTAGGCCGGGCAGGTCAACGGCGGGCATGGTCATCGGGGGCTCCAGAGCGGACGTGGAACGGCCGCCCCACCCTATCCGTCCGCCACCCTCGCCGAGCCGCTCCGGCTCGCCGGCAGGGTCGAGCACCGCGTCGGGCGAGCGCGATCGTGACGGTGAGGGGTTACCGGGTCGGTGGTCAGGCGGTGGCGGTGACCTTCTCCGGGGTGCCGAGACGGGCCGAGGGAGGGCCGGTGAGCAGCGGCACGGCGGTCACCGCGAGGCAGACGAGGCCCGAGAGCAGCAGGGTGGGCGTCAACCCGAGCGTGCTGACCCCCCAGCCGGCCAGCAGCGCGCCGACCGGCAGCCCGGCGAAGCCGACCGCCCCGGCGATGCCGATCACCCGGGTCTGCAACGCCGGGGGCACCCGCTCGTAGAGGGCGACGCCGAGCAGCGGGTTGATCGCGCCCACGCCGATGGCCGACACGAAGGTCACCCCGAGCACGATCGTCAGGTCGTCGGTGGCGGCCAGGGCGAACAGTCGGGGCGTACCGCTGAGCGCGGCACCCAGCACGAAGGTGGCGAACGCGGGCAACCGGGGGCCGAGCCAGGTGAAGAGCAGGCTGCCCAGCAGCGCCCCGCCGCCGAACGCGCCGAGCACCAGGCCGAGCCCGGTGGGGGAGCGGAGCACCTCGTTGACCCAGATCGGCACGAAGACGGCGATGCTGGCGTTCGCCACCATGTTCAGCGCGAAGACGACCAGCAGCATGTTGCGCAGCAACCGGTCGGTGCGCAGGTAGCGGAAACCGCCGCGCAGCGCCGTCCAGTAGCCCTCCCGGGCCGGTGCCGCGTCGCCCGCCGGTGCGGCCGGGGCCGGAAGCGCCACCAGCAGCCCGATCAGCAGGGCACACACGGCGAACGTGGCCGCGTCGATCAGCAGCGCGGTGGTGGTGCCGAACCAGAAGATGAGCAGCCCGCCCAGGCTGGCGCCGAGCAGGGTCACCACCCGGTTGAGTCCCTCATAGACGGAGGTGAGCCGGATCAGGCGTACCCCGGCCGCCTCCGCGACCGGGCGCATCATCACGTGCTTGACCCGGTCACCGATGCCGCGCAGCCCGCCGACCACCGCGACCAGGACGACGAGGGCGGCCAGGCCCAACCAGGGGGCCAGCGCGACCGCGACCATCCCGGCCGCGCTGCCCGCGTCGGCCACCACCGAGCTGCGGCGGAGCCCGACCCGGTCGGCCAGCGGCGCGGCCAGCGCGCTGGAGAGCATGTACGGGACGGTCTCCGCCGCCGCGACCAACCCCATCAGGGCCGGGCTGCCCGTGGTCTCCAACACCAGCCAGGGGATGGCCACGAGCGACACGCGGCTGCCCAGCGTCGAGACGATGTCGGCGGTGACCAGCGTGGCCAGCCTGGCCCGGGGGGTCACCGGGGTGTGCCGATCGCCTGCCGGCCGGCGGCGTACCGGTCGCGCAGGGCGCGCTTGTCCACCTTGTTCGACCGGTTCAGCGGCAACCGGTCGACGAACTCCACCGCCTGCGGCGCCCACAGGTCACTCAGCTCCCGGGTGACCAGGTCGACCAGGTCCGTCCCGGTCACGGTCGCCCCCGGTGCCGGCACCACGTACGCGTACGGCGCCTCGGCGCCGTCCTCGGCGGGCACCCCGACCACCGCCGCCGCGGCGACCTGCGGGTGTCCGGCGAGCACGTCCTCGATCGGGCGGCTGTAGATCGGCCAGGCCCGCCGCTTGGTGAGGATCCGGTCGGACAACCGGTCGACGAGGTAGAGGTACCCGTCGGCGTCGAGGTACCCGACGTCGCGGGTGCGGACCCAACCGTCGACCAGCGTGTCGGCGGTCAGCTCCGGCTGGCCGAAGTATCCGACGAAGCTGAGCTTCGTGCGAACCCACACCTCGCCCCTGGAGCCCGGGGGACGCACCTGTCCGTCGCTGTCGCGGATCTCCACGGACACATCCCCGTACGGGCGGCCGCAGGAGCGCAGCCGCTCCGGGTGCGCCGGGTCCTCGGTCAACTGCGGCAGCGCCGTGACGATCACGGCCTCGCTGAGCCCGTACACGATGCGCATCACCGGACCGAAGCGGGCGATGGCCTGGCGCAGCCGCGCGGGCGCGGCCGGACCGCCGCCCACGTTGAACATGAACATGGCGGAGAAGTCCGCATCCGCGAGCGCCGGGTGGTCGAGCACCTCGTAGAGCATCGGCGGGGTGAGGAAGGTCGAGTTGACCCGTTCGGCGTGGACGGTGGCGATGAACCGGGCCGGATCCCACCCGTCGGCCGGGAAGAGCACCCCGCCGGTGAAGAGGTTGACCAGCGTGGTGACCTGTCCGCTGGCGATCCACATGGGCGAGTGCGACAGGTGCCGCAGCAGCGGCGCGCCGCTGCTGCGGATCGCCTCCGCGATGGCGAGGACCTGCCGGTAGAAGCTCTCCCGGTGGTGCACCAGCTTCGGCGTGCCGGTGCTGCCGCTGGTCTGGAGGAACGACTCCGGCTCCGGCACCGACACCGGCAGCGCGGCGACGTCGGCCGGATCGGCGGGCGCGGTCAGGTCGGGTCCGGTCCCGGCACCCAGGCAGAGCAGCGGTACGCCGGGCAGCGCGGCGGCGATCTCCGCGGCGAACCGGCCGTCGCGGGCGTCGTGGACGAAGACGTCCGGCCGGGACAGCCGGGCGAACTCCTCGACCTCCCGACGGGAGGTGACCGGCGCGATCCACATCGACCGGCAGCCGAGCAGGTGCAGCGCGAGCTGGAGCAGCGGCGCCTCGAGCACGTTGCCGGCCATCACCAGGACGGCCGCGCCCGGTCGCACCCCGTGTCGGTGCAGGTTGCCGGCGAGGGACCGGACCGCGTCGGCGACGTCCCGGTAGGAGAGCCGCCGTCCGTCGGCGACCAGTGCCTCCCGGTCACCGAACCCGGCGAAGAGGGTCAGGGCGTCGTGTACGTAGCTCGTCCGGTGCGTGGACCCGTCGGTCATGCGGCAGCTCCCATCCGTGCGGGGTGGTCGCCGGACGCGCGCGTTCCACCGGGGCCGGAGACGGGCGCGTCCGGAAGTGTCGGCCGGTGGCGGGACCGCGGCGACCGCCGCCGACCACCCGTACCGCCGCTCGTCGAGCCTAGGTGGACGGTGTCGGTGCGGACCAGAGCCGATCGTCGGAGGGCACCGGCCGGGCAGTAGTTGATCATGCCGGTCCGGTTGATTGACCCCCGTCACCAGCGCCGTTAGGTTTCTGGACCATCGTCCGGGCGCTGGCCGACCAGCGGACGGCCCCGGGCTGCCGATAATGGAGGTTCAATGTCGACCCCGAAAAGATGGCACGTCGTGGCCACCGCCACGGCGCTGCTGGTCACGGCCACGCCCGCCGTCGTGGCCAGTGCCGGCCCGTCGGCCGACACCAACCGCGACGACCGGTCCCGCGACGTGTGGGCGGGAACCTGGGCCGCCGCGGTCACGCGGGGCAACTCGGCCGGGCTGACCAACACCGGGCTGAACAACCAGAGCGTCCGGATGGTCGTGCACACCACCGTCGGTGGTGACCGGCTGCGCATCCGGCTCAGCAACATCTTCGGTGAGCAGGCCGTCAAGCTCGGTCGGGCCACCGTCGCCATGCCGAACACCGGGACCCCGGACGACCTGTCCGACATCGATACCACGAGCCTGCGCGAGCTGACCTTCGGCGGCTCGACCACCGTCACCATGAACCGGGGCGGGGAACTGCTCAGCGACCCGGTCGACCTGCCGGTCGGCGAGCAGCAGGACCTGGTGGTGACCCTGCACTTCCCGACCTCGACCGGGCCGGTGACCTTCCACGGGCAGTCGCGGCAGACCACGTACATCGGGGCCACCGACCTGACCGGCGCGGCCGGCGGTGCGGGCTTCACCCTGCGTCCGAACTGCTGCTGGTTCTTCCTCTCCGGGGTGGACGTCGAGCGGCGTCGGAGCCCGGGCGCGGTGGTGGTCCTCGGCGACTCGATCGGCGACGGCAACGCGAGCACGGTCAACGCCAACAAGCGCTGGCCGGACTTCCTCGCCGACCGGCTGATCGACACCCGCTCCGAGGTGCGCACGCCGGGCGTGCTCAACGCCAGCCTCGCCGGCAACCGGCTCAACCACGAGGGCACCGAGTCCGGGGCGGGCGGCTTCCCCGGCTACCACGAGCTGGGCCCGAACGCCCTGGCCCGACTCAACGAGGACGTCTTCGCCCAGACCGGCGCGCGGACCGTCGTCACCCACCTCGGCATCAACGACATCTGGATGTCGGGCGACTCCGCCGAGAGCATCATCGCCAGCCTGCGGCAGATCAACCAGCAGGTGCAGCAGCGTGGGCTGACCAGCCTGGTGGCGACGCTCACCCCGTACGAGGGACACGGGGCCGAGGGCGTCTGGACGCCGGAGAAGGAGGCCACCCGGCAGGCGGTCAACGCGTACCTGCGCAGCAGCACCGAGTTCGACGGCGTGCTCGACTTCGACCGGGTGCTCCGCGACCCGGCCCAGCCGAGCCGGCTGCTGCCCGCGTACGACTCGGGGGACCACATCCACCCGAACGACCTGGGCAACAAGGCGATGGCCGACGCCGTCAACCTGCGGCTGCTCGGCCTGTAACGGCACGTCGGAAGCGGCGGGGTGATCCCCCGCCGCTTCCTGCCGTCATTCCTGGGGAGGAAGCACCACACGTGGACGTCCAAGAGATCCTGACCGGCCTCTACAGTGAGCAGGGCCGGCAGGACCCGTACCCGTACTACGCCGCCCTGCACCGGCTGGGGCCGGTCACCGCCGTACCGGACCGGGGCGAGCACCGCTCGGTGACCGCCGTCGCGGTCGGCTACGACGCGGTCGCCCGGGTCCTGCGCGACCCGGAGTTCTACAAGCAGCCGCCACCGACCTGGCGGGACCACGAGGTGCTGCGGACCCTCCAGACCTCGATGATGTTCGTCAACCCGCCGGACCACACCCGGATGCGGCAGGTCTTCGCGAAGACCTTCACCCCGCGTCGTCTCGGCGCGCTGGAACCGGTGGTGACGCGGGTCGTCGACACGCTGCTCGACCAGATGGCCGAGACCGGCGCGGGCGGCACGGCGGTGGACTTCGTCGCCGACTTCGCCCATCCCGTGCCGGCCCGGGTGATGGCGGAGTTCATCGGCATCCCCGAGCGGGACCTGGCCTGGTACCGGGACCGGGTGGAGTCGATCGACGCGTTCCTCGACGTGGCCGGCAAGACCCCGGAGCGGCTGGCCGCCGCGAACACCGCCGCCGCCGAACTGCGCGAGTTCTACCGCGACCTGATCGCCCACCGCCGCGCCACCCCCGCCGAGGACCTGATCAGCGGCCTGGTCGAGGCGGTCGACGCCGGCGACGTCGGGCTCACCGAGGACGAGCTGATCAGCAACCTCGTCGTCCTGTTCAACGCCAGCTTCGTCACCACGGTCTACATGTTGAGCAACGGACTGCCGATCCTGCTGGACCACCCCGACACGGTCGCCGCGCTGCCCGGTGACGACACCCTCGCGGCCGGGTGCGTCGACGAGATCCTGCGGATGCAGAACCCGGTGCACTTCCTGGCCCGCGCCGCGCCCCGTGACCTCGAACTGGACGGCGTCCCGATCGCCCGGGACGAGAACGTCCTGCTGCTGATCGCCGGGGCGAACCGGGACCCGGGGCGCTTCCCTGACCCGGACCGGTTCGACCCGCGCCGCCCCGGGCCGGCGTCGCTCGCCTTCGGCCTCGGCCTGCACTTCTGCCTGGGCGCGGCCGTGTCCCGGCTGGAGGGGCGGCTCGCGCTGCCCCGGCTGCTCGCCCGCTTCCCCGGGATGTCCGTCGTCGAGGAGCCGACCTACAGTGGCAGCCTCTTCCTGCGCGGCATCGACCGGCTGCTCGTCACCACCGGCGGTTAGGAGACCGACATGCCACTGGACCCACAGGTCCTGGCGTACCGCGCCCGCCGGGCGGCGTCCGGTACGCCCCAGCTCTACACCCAGACCCTCGCCGAGGCCCGCGCCGCCGACCTGGCCGCGATCCGGGCCGGCGGCGGTGACGCCGAGCCGGTGCACGAGGTACGTGACCGGACCGTCCCCGGCCCGGACGGGGACCTGCCGATCCGGATCTACCGGCCGGCCGGCGACGGGCCGATGCCCACCCTGGTCTACTTCTTCGGCGGCGGCTGGACCCTCGGCAGCATCGACACCGCCGACGGCATCTGCCGCCGGCTGGCCAACGCGGTGCCCTGCCAGGTGATCACCGTCGGCTACCGGCTCGCCCCGGAGCACCGGTTCCCGGCGGCGGTGCTGGACTGCCACGCCGCCACCGCCTGGATCGCCGCGCACGCCGACGAACTGGGCGTCGACCCGGCCCGGCTGGTCGTCGGCGGGGACAGCGCCGGCGGGAACCTCGCCGCGGCGGTCACCCTGCTCGCCCGCCGGGACGGCGCGCCGACGCTGGCCGGTCAGCTCCTGGTCTACCCGAACACCCTGCACCGGGGCGAGACCGAGTCGATGCGCGAGTCCGAGGACCCGTACCTGTTCAACCGGACCTCGGTCGACTGGTACTGGGGGCACTACCTGGCCGACCCGGCGGACGGGCGGAACCCGCTCGCCTCGCCCCTGCTCGCCGAGGACCTCGGCGGCCTGCCTCCCGCGCTGGTGGTCACCGCCGAGTACGACCCGCTGCGCGACGAGGGGGAGCGGTACGCCGAACGGCTCCGCGAGGCCGGCGTGCCGACCGAGCTGACCCGCTACGCCGGCATGATCCACGGGTTCTTCGCCATGTCCGGGGTCCTCGACGGGGGCCGGCGTGCCCTCGACCAGGCGGCCGGTTGGCTGCGGGCGCGCCTGCTCACCCCGACGGGCGGGGCGGAGTCCACCGGTGCGGACCGGCGGCCGGTGGGTGCGAGGCGGGCCGATGGCTGAGTTCGTGGCCGGGGCCGACCCGGAGGCCACCGCCGGACGGCCGGCCGACGACCAGCTGGTCTGCCTGGCCGACTTCGCCGCGGCAGCCCGCGCCGTCCTGCCGGCCGACGTGTGGGACTTCGTCTCCGGCGGCAGCGGTGCGGAGACCACCCTCGCCGCCAACCGCGCGGCCCTGGACCGGGTCGCCGTGCTGCCCCGGGTGCTGCGCGGGTCGGGTGCCCCACGGCTGGACACCGTGCTCGCCGGTCGACCGTCCGCGCTGCCGGTGGCGGTGGCGCCGATGGCGTACCAGAGGCTGGTGCACCCCGACGGGGAGTTGGCCCTGGCCACGGCGGCGCGCGATGCCGGCGTGCCCTACGTGGCCAGCACGCTGGGTAGCTGCCCGATCGAGAAGGTCGCCGCGACCGGCGCGGACGTCTGGTTCCAGCTGTACTGGCTGCGGGACCGGGCCCTGGTCGTCGACCTGCTGGCCCGCGCCGAGGAGTCCGGCTGCTCGGCGCTGATGGTGACCGTGGACGTGCCGGTGCTCGGCCGCCGCCTGCGCGACCTGCGCAACGCGTTCCGCCTGCCCGCCGAGGTGGTGGCCGCGAACCTGCCCAGCGGCCGGGACGACCTCGCCCACCAGGGCACCCCCGGGGTGTCGGCGGTGGCGGCGCACACCGGCGCGGTGTTCGCTCCCGCCCTGACCTGGTCGGACCTGGAGTGGCTGCGGTCGGAGACCCGGCTTCCGCTGCTGGTCAAGGGCATCCTCGACCCGCGTGACGCCGCCCTGGCGACCTCCGTCGGCGCGGACGCGGTGGTGGTCTCCAACCACGGCGGCCGGCAGCTCGACGGCGCGCCGGCCAGCGTGACCATGCTGCCCGAGGTGCTGGCGGCGGTCGGCGGCCGCGGCGAGGTGCTGCTGGACAGCGGGGTGCGCAGCGGCACCGACGTGCTGCGCGCCCTGGCGCTCGGCGCGAGCGGCGTGCTGGTCGGCCGGCCGATGCTCTGGGCCCTGGCCGTGGACGGGCGCTCCGGCGCGCAGCGGGCCCTGTCGATGCTGGCCGGGGAGTTGCGCGACGCCCTGACCCTGGCCGGGTGCGCCGATCCGGCCGAGGCCCGGGAGCTGCGCGTGCTGACCGGAGGGGACCGGTGAGCCGACCGGTGGAGATCGACGTCGCCGCGCTGCACCCGGCGGTCGACGACCCCGCGTTGAACTCGATGAACTTCCTCAACGAGGTGGCCCAGCGGTACCCGGACGCGGTCAGCCTGGCCGCCGGGCGGCCGTACGAGGAGTACTTCGACGCCGACGCGCTGCCCCGTTACCTGGACCGGTTCCGCCGCTACCTGACCGACGACCTCGGTTACGACGAGGCGGGCGTCCGGCGCACCCTGTTCCAGTACGGCCGCACCAAGGGCATCCTGCACGAGCTGGTCGCCCGCAACCTGGCCGTGGACGAGGGTGTCACCGTCGACCCGGAGGCGGTCGTGGTGACCGTCGGCTGCCAGGAGGCGATGTTCCTGGTGCTGCGGGCGCTGCGCGCCGACCCCCGGGACGTCCTGCTCGCCGTCGCGCCCACCTACGTCGGGCTCACCGGGGCGGCCCGGCTGCTGGACTTCCCGGTCCGGCCGGTCCGGGGCGGTCCGGACGGCATCGACCTGGCCGACCTGCGTGCCCAGCTGGCCCGGGCCCGGGCCGCCGGGGAACGCCCCCGGGCCTGCTACCTGATGCCGGACTTCGCCAACCCGTCCGGGGTGAGCATCGGCCTCGCCGACCGCCGCCGGCTGCTCGACCTGGCCGAGGCGGAGGACCTGCTGCTGATCGAGGACAACCCGTACGGCCTGTTCCCGGCCGACGGCACGACCCGGCTGCCCACCCTCAAGGCGCTCGACGAGTGGGGCCGGGTGGTCTACCTCGGCTCGTTCGCCAAGACCGTGCTGCCCGGCGCCCGGGTCGGCTACGTCCTGGCCGACCAGCGGGTCCGGGGTGCCGACGGGACGGTGGGGCTGCTCGCCGACCAGCTGGCCAAGATCAAAAGTATGGTCACCGTGAACACCTCGCCGATCGCCCAGGCGGTCGTCGGGGGCCGGCTGCTGGCGCACGGGTGCAGTCTGGCCCGGGCCAACGAGCGGGAACGCGCGGTCTACGCCGGCAACGTGCGGCACCTCGCCGCCGGCCTGGCCCGGCGGTTCCCGCCGCCGTCCCCGGTGCGCTGGAACGTCCCCTCCGGCGGCTTCTTCGCGGTGGTGACCGTGCCGTTCCCGGTCGACGACGCGCTGCTGGCCCGGTCGGCACAGGAGTTCGGCGTGCTCTGGACGCCGATGGCCCACTTCTACGACGACACCGCCGCGGTCGACGCGCTGCGGCTGTCGGTCAGCGCGGTCACCCGCGAGCAGATCGACCTGGGCCTGGACCGGCTGGCCGCCCTGCTCGCCGACGAGATGGACCGACGCGGCGTGTCGGTGACCTGACGGCGGGTGCGACACGTCCCCGGCGGTCGGCGGGCTCCGCTGTGGACGGCGATAATGGAGCGATGGTCGCCTGGGAGTACGCACTACTGGTCCGCCGCTACCAAGGGCAGGGGCGCAGTTTCGAGGTCACGTTCATCTGGTACGGACCGGACGGCTCACGCCGGGACGTCACCCCGTACGGCGACACCGCCATCGCCCACCTGAACCGGGTCGGCCGGGAGGGATGGGAACTGGTCGCCGCCGCCGAGGACGTCAACAACGTCCAGGGCAGCACCGAGGTGCACCGCTACCACCTCAAGCGGCCGATCACCATCTGACGCGCGTCGGGGGCGCTGCCGGAACCGGCACCGCCCCCGCGCGTCCGCCGCGTCAGCCCAGGTCGACGGTGGGGTAGAGCGGGAAACCGGCGACCAGGTCGCTGGCCTGCTTGGCGATCCGCTCGGACACCGCCGGCTCCAGGGTGTACTTCGCCTTCGACGGCGTGCCGTCGGCGTTCGACCCCGGGCGGGTCTGGCTCAGTACGGTGTGGATCAGCTCGGCGGTCTCGTCCATCTGGTCCGTGCCGAGGCCCCGGGTGGTCAGCGCCGGGGTGCCGATCCGGATGCCGGAGGTGTACCAGGCGCCGTTCGGGTCCTGCGGCACGGCGTTGCGGTTGGTCACGATGCCGGAGTCCAGCAGGGCCTGCTCGGCCTGCCGGCCGGTCAGCCCGTAGCCGGTCACGTCGATGAGCACCAGGTGGTTGTCGGTGCCCCCGGTGACCAGGGTGGCCCCCCGCCGCAGCAGCCCCTCGGCGAGGGCCTGCGCGTTGGCGACGATGCGCTGCGCGTAGTCGGCGAAGTCCGGGCGGCGGGCCTCGGCCAGCGCCACCGCCTTGGCGGCCATCACGTGCGGCAGCGGGCCGCCGAGCACCATCGGGCAGCCCCGGTCCACCTGCTCGGCCAGCTCCGGGCCGCAGAGCACCATGCCGCCGCGCGGACCGCGCAGCGACTTGTGGGTGGTGGTGGTGACGATGTGCGCGTGCGGCACCGGGTCGAAGTCACCGGTGAAGACCTTGCCCGCGACCAGCCCGGCGAAGTGCGCCATG
This sequence comes from Micromonospora sagamiensis, assembly GCF_014680085.1. Lineage (NCBI taxonomy): Bacteria > Bacillati > Actinomycetota > Actinomycetes > Micromonosporales > Micromonosporaceae > Micromonospora > Micromonospora sagamiensis. The sequence continues at coordinate 6,317,861 of NZ_AP023438.1, forward strand.
TCCACCATGAAGGTGGCGCCCACCTCGTCGGCGATCTCCCGCAGGATCCGGAAGTTCACCTTCCGCGGGTACGCGGAGTAGCCGCCGACCAGGATCAGCGGCCGGAACTCGCGGGCCGCCTCGGCGACCTTGTCGTAGTCGACCAGCCCGGTGGCCGGGTCGGTGCCATAGCTGCGCTGGTCGAACATCTTGCCGGAGATGTTCGGCCGGAAGCCGTGGGTGAGATGCCCACCGGCGTCCAGCGACATGCCGAGCATCCGCTGGTCGCCCAGTTCGCGGCGGAGCGTGAACCAGTCGGCCTCGGTCAGGTCGTTGACGTGCCGGGCCTGTGCCTTCCGCAGCGCCGGGGCCTCGACCCGGTCGGCCAGCACCGCCCAGAAGGCGACCAGGTTGGCGTCGATGCCCGAGTGCGGTTGCACGTACGCGTGCGCGGCCCCGAACAGCTCCCGGGCGTGCTCGGCGGCGAGCGCCTCGACCGTGTCGACGTTCTGGCAGCCGGCGTAGAACCGCCGGCCCACGGTGCCCTCGGCGTACTTGTCGCTGAACCAGTTACCCATCGCCAGCAGGGTGGCCGGGGAGGCGTAGTTCTCACTGGCGATCAGCTTGAGCGACTCCCGCTGGTCGGCCAGCTCGGCACCGATCGCGTCGGCGACCCGGGGCTCGACGGCGCGGATCACCTCAAGGGCGCTACGGAAAGCGGTGGACTCGGCGTTCGACGACGACGGCATGCGACCTCCAGTACGGTGCGGAAGGCCCAGGCGCTCGGCGTGCGTCCTCATGACGGGACCGCTTCCCGATGGTGCTCCATCCCCACGCGCCAGTCACGGCCCACCGGCGATCCTACCGGGTGGCGGTGGCCGGCCTCCGGCGCGCCTCCGCCGGGGCTGGAGCGGGCCACGAGTGTCGACGCCGGGCGCGCGTACGCGGGGACGCTGGCCCCACCGGGGTGTCCGTAAGATCGGGGCCATGGTGGGGGAGGACGGCGGCAGTCTGGTCGCGATCAGTGATCTGCACGTCGGGTACGCGGACAACCGGGGGATCGTCGACGAGCTGCGTCCGGAGTCGCCGCAGGACTGGCTGCTCGTCGCCGGGGACGTCGGCGAGACGGTCTCGCACATCGAGCGGACGCTCGCCCAGCTGCGCGAGCGCTTCGCCAGGGTGATCTGGGTGCCCGGCAACCACGAGCTGTGGACCCCGGCAACGGATCCGGTGACCCTGCGGGGTGAGGAGCGCTACCGACACCTGGTCGACCTGTGCCGCCAGCTCGACGTGGTCACCCCGGAGAACCCGTACGAGATCTGGCGTGGCCCGGACGGGCCGGTCCGGATCGTGCCGCTCTTCCTCGGCTACGACTACACGTTCCTGCCCGACGGGATGGACCGGGCGGCGGCGCTCGCCGAGGCGCACCGCACGGGCATCGTCTGCACCGACGAGTACCTCCTGCACCCGGACCCGTTCCCGAGCCGGCAGGCGTGGTGCGAGGCCCGGCTGGCGCAGACCCGGGCCCGGCTCGACGCGCTCGACCCGATGCCGACCGTGCTGGTCAACCACTATCCCCTGGTGCGGGAGCCGACCCGGATCCTGCGGTATCCGATCTTCGCCCAGTGGTGCGGCACGACCGCGACGGCCGACTGGCACCTGCGTTACCGGGCCGCCGTGGTCGTCTACGGCCACCTGCACATCCCCCGCACCAGCGTGCACGACGGGGTGCGGTTCGAGGAGGTCTCCCTCGGATATCCGCGCGAGTGGAAACGCCGCCCGAACCCCCCTCGACTGCGGCAGATCCTGCCCACCCCGCCCGGCGACCTACCGGAGTGGCCGGCGATCCAGCCACTCCGGTAGTCGGGCTCAGGCGGTCAGCGCGTCGAGCGCCTTCTTCAGCGCCTTCGGCGCGGTCGGGGTACGCGGGGCGTCCGGGCGCAGCGCCAGCATGCGCTCACCGATCTCCTGCAACTGCTTGCGGCCGAGCGCCTCGCGCACCTTCGGGAACCACTCCTGCTCCTCCTCCTCGACGTGGTGCGTCACGTTCTCGATCAGCACCGTCGTCTTGGCGACGAAGCGCTCGTCGTCGGCGTCCATGGTGGCCAGCTCGGCGCAGAGCACGTCGGCGACGTGGTGCTCCTCGTACGACTCCAGGATGTCGTCCTCCAGGTCGGGCAGGAGCCGGCGGACCTCCGGGTACATCACCTCGTTCTCGAGGTACGTGTGCACGGTCAGCGCCGCCAGGATCCGGGTCACCAGCTCCTGCCGTCGCCGCGGTGGCCCCTCCTGGGCGTCCTGGAACTCCCGGAACAGGCGACGCATCTCCTTGTGGTCTTCCTTGAGCAGCACGATGGCATCGGTGGACACCGTTGACCTCCTCGGGTGGGCTGGTGCCCGCCCTGCTACCCCCTCACCCGGCCGGGCAAAACAGACCTCACCCGGACGGGTGAGGGCCCGGCGCGTTCCCGCGCCGGGCCCTCACGTGGTGCGGTCCCGCTGTTACCGGACGGCCGCGTGGGCGTCGACCATGCCGGCGCCGTAGAAGCCGTTACGCGCCCCGCCGGAGCAGGTGGCGTCGTAGTCGCTGCCCAGCAGCGGTACGGGGTTGTACACCCCGGCCGGGCAGGACAGCGGCGTGGCGGTGCTCTCCAGGAACGCCGCCAGCTGACCCGGGTTCATGCCCGGGTGCGCCGAGGCGGCCAGGGCGGCCACGCCGGCCGCGTGCGGGCTCGACATCGAGGTGCCCTGCTTGTAACCCCAACCGTTGGTCCGGGTCACCACGTTGAACGTGGTCGACAGGATCGCGTCGGAGGTGGTGGAGCGGGCACCCTGGGTGCGGAAGCGGGTGTCGCCACCGGGCGCGGTCACGTCGACCACACCCTGCCCGTACGAGGAGTAGTAGCTCTTCGCCCCGGTCGGGCCGACCGCCGAGACGGTCACCACGCCCGGCGCCTCGCCCGGCAGGACGAGGCAGGCGCTGTTGACCTCACGCACCTCGGGCGTCCCGTTGTTCGGGCTGCCCGAGTCGACGTTCTTGTGCGCCAGGTCGTAGTTGGAGTTGCCGGAGGACGCCACGTGCAGCACGCCCTTGCTCTGCGAGTACCGGATGGCCCGCTGGATGGCCTGCCACACCGGACGCTGCCGGGCGTCGTTGCGGCAGTTCAGCTCCCACGGGTCGATGTAGTAGCTGTTGTTGGTCACCTGCATGCCGTGCTCGGCGGCCCAGAGGAAGCCGCAGACCGCCGCCTCGGGGAAGATGTAGCCGTCGTCGTTGACGACCTTGACGGCCGCCACCTTGACGCCCGGGGCGACACCGGTGACGCCGACGCCGTTGACGGCGGCGGCGATGGTCCCGGCCACGTGCGTGCCGTGGTCGGAGGTGGTCGGGTTCCAGGACGCCTCGGTGGTGTCCGGGGCGCCGCCGATGCAGCTGGCGCTCTTGTCCCGCGCGATCTGGCTGGCCAGGTCCGGGTGGCTGCTGGAGATGCCGCTGTCCAGCACCCCGACCACGACGTCCGGGCTGCCGGCGTTGATCGCGTGGGCCTGCGGCACCTTGATCATCGGCATGTCCCACTGCTGGGCGAAGAGCGGTTCGCCGGTCGGGTTCGCGGTGGTCGCGGCGAGCCCGGTCAGCTCCACCGTCTCACCCTCGTCCAGCGCGGCGCCCAGGCCGGCGGTGGAGGCCACCGACTCGACCCCGGCGCCGGCCACCTGCCGGACGAAGTCGGGGTTGGTCGAGCGGACCACCAGCACACCGATCTGGTCGTACGTGGCGACCACGGTGCCCTGCGCGGCGGTCGCACGGGCCACGGCCCGGTCCGTCGACGCGCCCTGCGGTGCGAGCACCAGGAACGTCGTCTCGGGACCTGCCGCGGACGCCGGAGCCAGCCCACCGGTGACGGCGAGGCCGACACCGAGCGCCACGGTCGAGGCCGCGGCAAGTGTCTTGCGACGGATGAACTTCACACACACTCCCAGGGGCTGTTCCCGCCGGTCGCGCTCCGCGTGCAAGCGCGTCCGGCGGGGGCGGGCGGGATGCCCACCCTCGACTGACCAGCGTAGGGAGGCGGATGTGGCGTTACACACATCCGTTCGGTCAGGCACGACCCGTCAGACGGTGACCGGTCCTCAGACGGTCGCCAGCACCTGGGGGATCTCGTCGAGCAGTTCCCGGGCGAGGAAGCCGATCCGGCCGTACCGGGGGATCAGCCGCTGCCCGCTGACCGCGTGCGCGAACGCCGCCCAGCAGGCGGCCTGTTCCGGACCCGCGCCCCGGGACAGCAGCCCGGCCAGCAGCCCCGCCCGGACGTCACCGCTGCCGGAGGTGCCCAACCCGGTGTCGCCGCTCTCCTCCCGCCACCGCCGGCCGTCCGGACTGGCGATGTGCCCGTACAGCGACACCACCGCCCGGTAGCGCCCGGCCAGCTCGGCGGCCTCGGCGTCGAGGTCGTCGCCGGGGTCGCGGCCGAGCAGGTGGCGGGCCTCGGTGAGGTTCGGGGTGAGCACCGCGGTCCGGTCCGCCCCGGTGAGCAGCTCCGGTTCGTGGCTGAGCGCACCGAGGGCGTACGCGTCGAGCACCAGGGCCGTCCGGGGTCCCGCCGCGTCCAGCACCCGGTGCAGTACCGCCCGGGTCTCGTCGATGTCGTGCAGTCCGGGCCCGACGGCGACCACGTCGGCCTCGGCGACCAGCTCGTCCAGCCGCTGCGCGCGCGCTCCGGCGACCGCGCCGTCGCGGGTTTCCGGCAGTCCCACCACCAGTGCCTCCGGCACCTGGATGCTCAGGGCCGCCGCGGTCGACTCGGCGGCGGCCAGTTGCAGCACCCCGGCCCCGGCCCGCAGCGCGGCCACCCCGGCCAGCAGCACCGCCCCGGGGGTCACCCGGGACCCGCCGACCACCAGGACCGTGCCCCGGGTCTCCTTCCCGCCGGTCGGCACGGGCAGCGCCCAGTTCCGCAGCAGCCCTGGCGTGATCACCTTCGGCTCAGACCGGTTCGGCATCGACGCCCTCCTCCCGGGTCGGTTCGGTGCCCTGTTCCCGCAGGTGCGTGACGTCGTTGAAGACGGTCAGGTCGAGCCCGCCGTCCGGGCCGCGCCGCCACCCGGTGACCGAGCAGTTGCCCAGCCGGTGCCGGCGGGTCAGCTCGACCAGTTCCGGCTCGGAGATCGGCTCCAGCAGGTACCGCAGCAGGAAGACCAGCGCCTCGTGGCCGAAGAGGGCCACCCGCCGGTCGGCGTGGTCACGGCGCAGGTCGCCGAGGAGCGCGCGCAGCCGCAGTGCCACGTCGGCCCAGGACTCGCCGCCCGGCGGCCGGTAGTAGAACTTGCCGAGCCGGGCCCGGCGCTCCGCCTCGTCGGGGAACCGGCTCGCCACGCCGTGCGAGGTGAGCAGGTCGAGGACGCCCAGTTCCCGGTCCCGCAGCCGTTCGTCCCGGTGTACCGGCACGTCCAGCCCGGCCAGGGCCAGCTCGGCGGTCTGCGCGGCCCGTCGGTACGGCGAGACCACCACGACGTCGGGGCGCTCACCGTCGGGCAGCGCGGCCAGCCAGCGCCCGGTGGCCTCGGCCTGTTCCCGCCCGGTGGCCGACAGCGGCACGTCCGCGTCCCGTTCGGTGATGTCGACCAGGTCGGTCCCGGCCGCCTCGGCCCGGGCCGCCGCGACGTTCCCGGTGCTCTCCCCGTGCCTGATGATCCAGAGCCGTTCCAGTTCCGCCATGCGCGCCTCCCTACCCGGCGACCCGCCGCGGTAACCCGGGCCGGATCCGGTGGCGGTCCGCGCGGCGCACGCGTGAACGGCCGGCCGGCGGGTAAGCGCGGGCCGACCGTTTGCGGCGAACCAGGGGAGGTGCACCGTGGCGACCATGATCAGGGAGCCGATGAGCCCGGTCAAGGACAAGAACTACGACCTGATCCACACGCTCCAGCTCTCGCTCGAGCACATCTGGCGGATGGAGACCTACATCGCCGACGCCGAGGAGCGGGGCGACAAGGAACTCGCCTCCTGGTTCCGCAGGATCCAGGAGAACAACCGCAAGGCGGGGGAACAGGGCAAACAGATGCTCATGGAGCGGATGCGGCAGGAAAAGGGATAGCACCGCGCGCGGCGGCGCGGGCCGGGCGACCGCCCGCGCCGTCGCGCGCGCCGGATCAGCCGCCGACGGTCAGGTGCACGGTCACCACCTCGCCCGGCTCGATCTCCTCCGCGCGGCGTACCGCGTCCCGCAGTGGCACGAGGTACCGGCCGTCCTTGGGGAACAGCGAAGTCGTCCACCGGGTGTCGCCGACCCGCGCGGCCACCGGGATCATCCCCCAGCCGTAGGTCACCGCCGCCGCGGCGGCCTTCAGCGCCGCGCTCTCCCGTGCCGGCACCCCGACGAAGTGGTAGGGCGCCGGGCCACGCCAGTACCGCACCTCGCCGCTGAACTCCAGCTCCATCCGGCCAGGATAGGGGCGGGGTGTGACACGGTTCAGGCCCACGGGCTGTGCGTGCCGTCGAACTCCTCGAAGACCAGCCAGGTGCGGGTGGACTTCACCCCCGGGATGCTCTGCACCTGGCCCAGCACCACGTCCCGCAGCGTCGCGTTGTCCGGCGCGCGGACCAGCGCCAGCACGTCGTGGTCGCCGCCGAGCAACGCCGCGTGCGCGATGTAGCGCACCCGGGCCAGCCGCGCCGACACCTCCCGCCAGGTGTTCTGTTCGATCGTCAACGCGACGTACGCCGAGGTGCCCAGCCCGGCCTGCTCCGGGGCGACCTGCGCGGCGAACCCGGTGATCACCCCGTTGCGCAGCAGCCGCTCGACCCGGGCGTACGCGTTGGTCCGCGACACGTGCGCCCGTTCGGCGAGTGTCCGGATCGACATCCGGCCGTCGCGCACCAGCTCAGCGACGATCTGGCGGTCCACCTCGTCCAACGGCCGGGCCGTTCGTCCCGCGCCGGCGGCCAACTCCGCGTCCGGTCGGTCATCCTGGCTCATGATCGGGCCTCCTGGCGGCCAAACGTCCCGGCTTTTCCGTTGATCTTGAGTCAACCATCCGCACGGTCGAGCATAGGGCCACCACACGTCCAGGAGGTTCCGCCGTGACGACCACATCTCGGGCGGTCCGCCGGGCACCGTCGCCCTCCCGTCGCGCGGCCACCCCGCCCGACCCGGCGCGCGAGCTGCTGCCCAGCGCGGAGCCGGTCCGCATGCTCGACCCCAGCGGTACGCCACTGCCCACCACCCTCGCCGAACCCGCCGTCGACCAGCTGCGGGAGATGTACCGGCGGATGGTCGTCGGCCGCCGGTTCGACGCCCAGTCCACCGCCCTGACCAAACAGGGCAAGCTCGCCGTGTACCCCTCCTCCCGGGGGCAGGAGGCCTGCCAGGTGGGGGCGGTGCTCGCCCTGCGGGACACCGACTGGGTCTTCCCCACCTACCGCGAGTCGACGGCCCTGGTCTCCCGGGGCATCGACCCGGTCGAGGTGCTCACCCTGCTGCGCGGTGACTGGCACTGCGGGTACGACCCCGCCGTCCGGCACACCGCACCCCAGTGCACCCCGCTGGCCACCCAGTGCGTGCACGCCGCCGGTCTGGCCTACGGCGAGGCGTACCAGGGGCGGGACACCGTCGCGCTGGCCTTCATCGGCGACGGCGCGACCAGCGAGGGTGACTTCCACGAGGGGGTCAACTTCGCCGCCGTCTTCAAGGCTCCGGTGGTCTTCTTCGTCCAGAACAACAAGTACGCGATCAGCGTCCCGCTGTCCCGGCAGACGGCCGCCCCGTCGCTGGCCTACAAGGGCGTCGGGTACGGCGTCCCGGCCGAGCAGGTCGACGGCAACGACCCGGTCGCGGTGCTCGCGGTGCTGACCCGCGCGGTGGCGCATGCCCGCGCCGGCAAGGGCCCCTACCTCGTCGAGGCGCACACCTACCGGATGGAGCCGCACACCAACGCCGACGACGCCACCCGCTACCGCGACGGCGCCGAGGTCGAGGTGTGGCGCGACCGGGACCCGATCGTGCGGCTGGAGGCGTACCTGCGCGCCCGCGGGGTGCTCGACGACGAGGCGGTCGCCGCGGTGGCCGCCGAGGCCGAGGCGTACGCGGCGGACCTGCGCACGCGGATGCACGACAAGCCCACCGTCGACCCGCTCAGCCTCTTCGACCACGTCTACGCCGAGCCCACGCCACAGCTACGGGAGCAGCGCGAGCAGGTTCGTGCCGAGCTGGCCGCCGACGCCGACCGGCAGGGGGAGAACTGATGGCCGCCACCACGATGGCGAAGGCGCTCAACGCCGCGCTCGCCGACGCGATGGCCGACGACGACCGGGTGCTCGTCTTCGGCGAGGACGTCGGCCAGTTGGGCGGGGTCTTCCGGATCACCGACGGGCTGCTGGCCCGCTTCGGTGACAAGCGCTGTTTCGACACCCCGCTGGCCGAGGCCGGCATCGTCGGCTTCGCGGTCGGCCTGGCCATGTCCGGGCTGCGGCCGGTGGTGGAGATGCAGTTCGACGCGTTCGCGTACCCGGCGTTCGAGCAGATCGCCTCGCACGTGGCGAAGATCCGCAACCGCACCCGCGGCGCGCTGAGCGTGCCCATGGTCATCCGGGTGCCGTACGCCGGGGGCATCGGGGGAGTGGAGCACCACTGCGACTCCAGCGAGGCGTACTACGCGCACACCCCCGGGCTGAAGGTGGTCACGCCGGCCACCGTGGAGGACGCGTACGCGCTGCTGCGCGCGGCGATCGACGACCCCGACCCGGTGGTCTTCCTGGAACCGAAGAAGCTCTACTTCTCCAGCGCCGAGGCGGCGCTGCCGGCGACCGCCCCGCCGATCGGCCGGGCCGTGGTCCGCCGGCCGGGCCGCGACGCCACCCTGGTCGCGTACGGCCCGTCGGTGCCGGTCGCCCTGGAGGCCGCCGAGGCCGCCCGTGAGGAGGGCTGGGACCTCGAGGTGGTCGACTGCCGCAGCATCGTCCCGTTCGACGACGAGACGGTCACCGCCTCGGTGCGCCGCACCGGCCGCTGCGTGGTGGTCCAGGAGGCGCAGGGCTTCGCCGGGGTGGGCGCGGAGATCGCCGCCCGGGTGCAGGAACGCTGCTTCCACGCCCTGCACGCGCCGGTGCTGCGGGTCACCGGGCTGGACATCCCCTACCCGGCGCCGATGCTGGAGCACACCCACCTGCCGTCGGTGGACCGGGTGCTCGACACCGTGGCCCGGTTGCAGTGGGACGACCAGCCGGACGCCCGCTGGCTGCCCCGACTGGAAGGCAGCGCGGCATGACCACGGTGGACGGCACCCGGGTGTTCCTCCTGCCCGACCTGGGGGAGGGGCTCACCGAGGCGGAGATCGTGCAGTGGCGGGTCGCCGTCGGCGACGAGGTGACCGTGGACCAGATCGTGGTCGAGGTGGAGACCGCCAAGGCGGTCGTGGACGTGCCCTGCCCGTACGCCGGCCGGGTGGTCGCCCTGCACGGCGCGGCGGGGGAGGTCCGCCCGGTCGGCCAGCCCCTGGTCACCGTGGCGCCGTTGGACGCCGCCCCGACCGAGCCGGCTGGCCACGCGACCTACCGGGAGGAGGAACGCGCCGGGTCGGGCAACGTGCTGATCGGGTACGGCACCGGGCACGGTCCGGGCCGGCGTCGTCGCCGCTCCCGGCTGACCGTGGCACCGGAACCGACCCGGCCGGCACCGGTTCCGGCGGCGGCCCCGGTCGCCACCGCCCCGGCGGTGCCCGGCGGAGGTGACCCCGTCACCCGCGGTGGGTCCCCGGTCATCTCGCCGATCGTCCGGCGGCTGGCCCGGGAGCACGGCATCGACGCCACCGCCCTGCGCGGCACCGGCCCCGGCGGGGTGGTCCGCCGGGCGGACGTGGAGGCCGCGCTCGCCGCCACCGGGCCGGCCGCCGGCACCGGGTCCCCGACCACGGTCACCGCCGTGCCCGATCCGGGTCCGGCTTCCGGCGTCGAGGACCTGGTCATCCCGCTGACCGGGGTCCGCAAGGTCATCGCCGACAAGCTCTCCCGCAGCCGGCGGGAGATCCCGGAGGTGACCATCTGGGTCGACGTGGACGCCACCGGTCTGCTGGCCACCCGGGCCGCGATCAACGCCGCCGGCCCGGACCAGCCGGTCAGCATCCTCGCCCTGATGGCCCGGATCTGCCTGTCCGGGCTGCGTCGATTCCCGCAGCTCAACGCCCGGGTCGACGGCGATGCGCAGCGGATCGTCCAGTCTGCCGGGGTGCACCTGGGGATCGCCGCGCAGACCGACCGGGGACTGATCGTCCCGGTGCTGCGCGACGCCCAGCGGCTCACCACCGCCGAACTCGCCGCCGCGCTCGCCGAGACCACGGCGGCGGCCCGCGCCGGAGCCCTCCCACCGGCCCGGCTCACCGGTGGCACCTTCACCCTGAACAACTACGGGGTGTTCGGCGTGGACGGCTCCACCCCGATCATCAACCACCCGGAGGCGGCGCTGCTCGGGATCGGCCGGATCGTGGACAAGCCCTGGGTGGTCGACGGGCAGCTCGCGGTCCGCAAGGTCACCCAGCTCAGCCTGACCTTCGACCACCGGGTCTGCGACGGGGGCGTGGCCGGCGGTTTCCTGCGGCACGTCGCCGACTGCGTCGAACAGCCCGCCCTGCTGATCGCCAACGTCTGACCACCCCGCACCCGCCCGGTCGGCCCGGCACCGTCTCCCGGGCCGACCGGGCGTTTCCGTCCACCCGGCTCCCCGCCCGAGTCGGTCCACGCCGGCGCGCGGGTGCGGCGAACCCGCCCGAGTCGGTTCATGCCGCGGCGCGCGGGTGCGGCGAACCGCCCGCCGACCCATGGGTGGGACGGACGGGACGTTCCTCGCGCGCCGGGCACTCGGCGGCCGACCGACCCGTTCGCCCCATTCGGTAAATCACGCCCAATGACGGTGAAAAATTGCGCGGACAATTCTGTGGAAATTGCGCCAGTGGGTGAGTCGAGATGGTGACAATGTGCCGGAGGGAAACGGTGACGGGGGGAGCATCATGGAGTGGAGGCGGCGGCTCACGTTGTCTGCGGCGACCTTGACGGCGACCGCGCTGGCACTCGGCGGGTGCACGGCGGACCGGGCACCGGCGAAGAAGGAGGCGGTGGCCAGGGCACCGTTGGACCTGACGGTGACGCCCGCCGACCGGGCCCGGGACGTGCCGATCAGCGCTGAGGTCGGCGTCGCGGTCCGCGGTGGCAAGGTGAGGGACGTGCGGATCCGGGACGACCGGGGGGTGCAGGTCCGCGCCGAGCCCCGCGAGGACGGGTCGGCCTGGGTGCCGGCCGAGCCCCTGGCACACCGCCGGACGTACACCGCCGAGGTGACCGCGACCGGTGACACCGGCCAGACCGCCACGCGTACCACGACCTTCACCACTGCCGCGAAATCGAACGTGCCGACAATTACCAGCACGCTCTACTTCGCCGGCAACCGGACGTACGGAACCGCCATGCCGGTAACCGTGGCATTCGACCCGCCGATTCCGAAAGCGGCCAGGGACGAGGTCCAGCGTCGGCTGTTCGTCACGACCGACCCGCCCCAGCCGGGCACCTGGTCGTGGCTGGAGGACGGCAGCCAGGTCTACTACCGGGCACCGGACTTCTGGCGGCCCGGCACCAGCATCAGCGTCCGGGCGGCGCTGGAGGGCCTGCCGATCGGGCGGGACCGCGTGGGGGACGCCGACCGGCGGGCCACCTCCCGGATCGGCCGCCAGGTGTCCCTGGAGATCGACAACGCCACGAAGCAGATGTCGGTGTTCCAGGACGGCCGGTTGCTGCGCAGGATCCCGGTCAGCCTGGGCAAGCCGAGTACGCCCAGCTCCAGTGGCCGCATGGTGATCATGGAGAAGCACGAGCGGACCACCTTCGACACCCGGGGCGAGCCGGACGGCGGCTACGTGGTCGACGTGGACGACGCCCAGCGCTACACCTGGGGCGGCGAGTTCATCCACTCCGCCCCGTGGTCGGAGGGGGACCAGGGCAACACGAACGTCTCGCACGGCTGCGCCAACGTCTCCGCCCGCGCCGCCGACTGGTTGATGGGGATCACGCAGGTGGGGGACCTGATCACCGTCAAGGGCACCGAGGTGCGGCTCCAGCCGGGCAACGGCTGGACCGCCTGGAACGTCACCTGGGAGGAGTTCGTGAAGGGCAGCGCCCTGCCCGTACCGGGAAACCTGCGGCCCGCGCCGGCACCGACCGGTAGCCCGGTGGCACCGGCGGCCGGCGCGACGCCCGCGCCGACCTCGACCGGCAGCGGCGGCTGATCCGGTCTGGCGGCCCGGTGGGCGCGGACCGGCGATGCCGGTCCGCGCCGGTGGTGTCCGACCCGCACCGGGGCTTCCGCCGCAGGTCCGAGCGGGTGGCGGACCTGCGGCGACGCCTCCGGTGCGGCATGATGATCTCATCCGGTACCACCGGAGGGAGCCCGCCATGAGTGTCCGTGCCGTCGGTGCCGTCGACCTGATCTGGGACGAACAACCGCCCTACGACGACCGCGCGGGCGGCCGGCTGGCCCGGGTCGTCGTGACCAAGGAGTTCCAGGGCGACCTCCAGGCCTCCAGCGTCGCCCACCTGCTCAAGGCCGAGTCGGCCCGGCCGGGCTCGGGCGGGTACGTCGGCCTCGAACGGGTGGTGGGCACGCTGCACGGCCGGCCGGGCAGCTTCGTCCTCCAGCACTGCGGGGTGATGGACCGGGGCAGGGGCTCGCTGACCATCCAGGTGGTCCCGGACACCGGCACCGGGGAGCTGACCGGGCTGACGGGCACCATGGAGATCCTGCTGGTCGACGGTGAACACGGCTTCACCTTCGACTACACCGTCGGAGGCTGACGTCGCGGCGGTCCGGGCCGGCGGTCGGGCCTCCTCCTCCGGGAGGGTGAGGGGTTTCCCCGGACCCGACCCGGGGCGTACCCGGGGATCGGCCCGCGGCAGGAGGAAAGTGTCGGTCCCACCGCATAGATTCGGGGTCATGAGGCAGCGCAGTGACCGGCTCGAGGTCGAGGTCAGCATCGGTGAGCGGGCGGTCGACGTGCGGGTGGCCGGCGAGATCGACATCGCGACGGTGGCCCAGTTCCGGTCGGTCCTCTGGGCCCAGCCATCCCGGCCGGTGCTGCGGCTCGATCTCTCCGCCGTGCCGGTCTTCTCGGCCACCGCGATCCGCACCCTGGTCGCCGCCCACCTGGGCGTCCGGGCCCGGGGTGGGGAACTGGTGCTGGTCGATCCGCACCCGATGATCCTGCGCGTGCTGCGCGGTGCCGGCCTGCACCGGGTCATCCCGGTGGCCGAGGCCACGCCGCGACTCACGCTGCCGGCCGGGCGACCACCGGCGGAAGCCGTGGACGCGGCGCGGGAAGGCCGCCGTGCCGACGTCCCGGTCCCGCCGGCCGACGCCGTGCCCTCCAGCGCGGGCCCGGGGCGGCGGTCCTGGGCGGCCACCGACGTGTCCCGCTCCCGGGTGCCGGTCGACCGGCGACCGTCGGACCCGGTACCGGTGGGCCGGACGTACCCGGCCCTGTCGTACCGGCCCCTCGCGGCGGTCTGACCGGCGGCCCACCCCGACCCGCGGACGGTCGGGGCCACCGGCGTGCCGACGGCCCCGACCCCCAGGTCAGCGGACGCCGAGCAGGTCGACCACGAAGACCAGCGTCTCGCCCGGCTTGATGACGCCGCCGGCACCCCGGTTGCCGTAGCCCAGGTGCGGCGGGATGGTGAGCCGGCGCCGGCCGCCCACCCGCATCCCCACCACGCCCCGGTCCCAGCCGGCGATGACCTGGCCGGCGCCGAGCCCGAAGTCGAAGGTCTCGCCACGGTTCCAGGACGCGTCGAACTCGCGACCGGTGGAGTGCGCCACTCCGACGTAGTGCACGCTGACCAGCTGCCCGGGCTCCGCCTCGGGGCCCTCGCCCACCGTGATGTCCTCGATGACGAGATCGGCGGGCGGGGCACCCTCGATCGGGCCTACCTCGGGCTTGTTCATCCTGGCTCTCCTGCCTCGCGGGATCACTGTCCCGGTCGATCCTGCCGGATCGTCAGCGGCCGATGTCCGGCAGGACGGTGCGGACACGACGCGGCGGACGTCACCGGGTGGTGACGTCCGCCGTGGTGCCGGTCTGCGGTCAGCGCAGCCAGGGGAACCGCTGGACGAGGGGGAGCTTCGCCCAGGCCCGGCCGAGGCCGAGGGTGTCACCGGCGGCGACCAGCGCGAGACCGGCGAGCAGGGCCGCGTTGATCAGGTGATCGTCCATGAAGGGGTTGTTCTCGGGAGGCAGGACGACGGTCCACATCATCACGTAGAGCAGGCCGCCGGCGACCGCCGCGATCCGCATCCCGATGCCGAGCAGCAGGGCCACGCCGAGGCCGAGCAGGCCCGCCATGAACAGCCAGTCGGCCCAGACCGCACCGGCGATGTCGTGGTAGAGGCCCTGGAACGGTCCCTCGGCGCCGAAGGCCAGGAAGCCCTTGGTCGGGCTGCCACCGTCGATCCAGGCGTTCTTCGCCTCGGTGGCGAAGCCGAGACCGAAGGTCTTGTCCAGGAAGGCCCAGAGGAAGGTCCAGCCCAGCGCGATCCGGATCCCGGCGAAGACGAACCGGGCGGCCCGGGCCCGGGCGGTCCCCGGCGTCGGGGTCCCGTCCTGGTGGGTTCGGGTCGGCGTCACCGGAGTGGTGGTGCGGGCGGTGTCCCGTTCGATCGTCGCGGTCATGGTGTCCACGTCCTTCCTCGTGCCTCGCACCGCTTCCCGGTGGCATCTCCATTCCACTCCGGCCGGGGTGTCGGGAGCAGGGTCGACCGGTCCCTGGCCGGGCGGGACCTTCGCCCTCTTCCGCCGGGACCTCCGCGGGCCGGAGGTCCCGGTGTCCTGCGGTCCCTTAGCCTCTGCCCGCCCCCGGGCGGCCGCCGTAGCGTCGGCACGGACGACAGGGAGGTCGCAATGAGGACGTGGCAGGTGAGCGACGTGATGACCGCGGAGGTCGCGGCGGTCGGCGAGGAGACCCCGTACCGGGAGATCGTCGATCTGCTGATCCGGCGGGGGATCAGCGCGGTTCCGGTGGTGGACGGGTTCCGCCGGGTGCTCGGTGTGGTCTCCGAGGCGGACCTGTTGCACAAGGTCGAGCGGGCCGGCCGTCCGGAGGAGCGCCGGATCTTCGAGGGGCGCCGCCGCCGCGACGCGCGGATCAAGGCCGACGCGATGGTGGCCGGTGAGCTGATGACCGCTCCGGCGGTCACCGCTTCCCCCCAGACGTCCCTGCCGGCCGCTGCCCGGCTGATGGACCGGGAACAGGTCAAGCGACTGCCGGTGCTGGACGACCTTGGCCGGCTCGTCGGCATCGTCACCCGTTCCGACCTGCTGCGCGTGCACCTGCGCCAGGATGCGGAGATCCGCGAGGACGTGGTGCAGGAGGTGCTGCGCCGGGTGCTCGCCGTCCAGGACGGGCTGGTCACCGTCCGGGTGCGGCACGGCGAGGTGACCCTCGACGGTCGGGTCGACCGGCGCAGCTCCGCCGACCTGGCGGTCCGCCTCGCCGGGCAGGTCAGCGGGGTGACCCGGGTGAACAGCACGCTCGGCTACGACCAGGACGACACCGTCGCCCTGGAGCAGGAGGCCGGGATCACCCCGGTGGCGTGACCGTCGTCCGGCCGCGCCCGGACACCTGGTCGGCGGGTCGACCGGAACGGGCTCGACGGACCGGCTCGCTCGACGGCTCAGTCGGGTCGGGGCCGGCTCGGCCGACCGGCCGTGCCGGCCCCGTCGACCGTTCGCCCCGGGTGCGTCGTCCGCCGGGCGAGCTGCGCCGCGAGCACCTCGGGTGCCTCGGCCAGCGACGGCCCGTACCAGGTCAGGTGCCGGCCGGAGAGCAGCGCGCAGGGCACGCCCGGGAATGCCTCCGGGCCGTCCTCGGCGGTGAACCGGTACGGCTCGTCCGGCAGCACCACCAGCTCCGGCCGATGGTCGCGCAGCTCCTCCAGACCCGGCCGTGGGTAGCGTTCCGGATGGTCGGCGTAGACGTTGCGCAGGCCGAGCCGGTGCAGCACGTCCCCGGCGAAGGTGTCACCGCCCAGCACCACCCAGGGCCGGCGCCAGACCGGCACGACCACGCGGAGGATCCCGACCGGGGCGGGTGGCGTCGCCCAGGCGTGGCGGGCGGCGGCCAGCCACGCCGGTTCGCCGGACGCGCCGAGGGCGGCGAGCAGGTCGCCCAGCTCGGTGAGGGCCTGCGGTACGGTCCGCGGGTAGGTGACCCGTACCGGCACGCCGGCCGCGACCAGCGCGTCGGCGTCCTCGCGGCGGTTCTCCTCGACGTTGAGCAGCACGACGTCCGGACGGAGTGCGAGCACCCGGTCGAGGTCGGGGTACTTGCTGCCGCCGACCCGGGTGACCGCCAGACCGGCGGGGTGGGTGCACCAGTCGGTCGCGCCGACCAGGACCCCGGGCAGGGTGACCGCCACCGCCTCGGTGAGCGACGGCACCAGGGACACCACCCGCACGTGCGTACCTCCCGAATCCCGACCACTCGCCAGGTTCGATGATGCCCGATCCGATCGTGGCCCGTTGCACCGCTTCTACAACGTTGTAATACTCCCGGTGGCACCCCGAGGAGGCGGTATGCGACACGAAGCGAAGACGACGTCCACGGGCCCGGCGCGCGACGCCGCGGAGGTCGACGAGACACCGGTGGAGGCGCTCGGCGACCTCTACCGCGACGGGATCACCGCCTGTCGGGGCGCGTTCCCGGCCGAGTGGGTCGACCAGGTCCGCGAGGACGTCGACACGGCGTTCGCCGAGGCCAGGTCCCGCCCCGACGGCGCGGTCGGCCGGGGCCCGCAGCGCTGGTACGTGGAGATCCATCCCGAGCAGCTGCGCGGCTTCGTCGACCTGGTCACCCATCCCTGGGTGGTGAGGGTCTGCCGGGCGGTGCTCGGGCCGCGCTACGAGATCGTCGAGCTGGGCTTCGACACCCCGTTCCCCGGGGCCGCCTACCAGCCCTGGCACCGGGACTTCCCGATGCCCGGCGAGACCCGGCAGCAACGGCGGCTCACCTCACTCGCCTTCAACCTCACCACCGTCGACACGGTGGAGGAGATGGGCCCGTTCGAGATCGCCCCCGGCACCCAGTGGGACGACCACGCCGACTTCGACCACGGCATGTTCCCGCCCCGGGAGCGCTACCCCCGTTACGAGCGACGCGCGGTGCGCAAGTACCCGAAGCGCGGCGACGTCTCGGCCCGGTCGGCGCTGACCATCCACCGTGGCACCCCGAACGTCTCCACGGTGGCCCGACCGGTGCTGGTGCTCGGCGTCGACGCTCCCGGCGCGGGCAACGCCGCCCGGCACGACATGGCCGTCACCCGGGGCTACTGGGAGCGCCTGCCGCCGCTGGTCCGCGAGCACCTGCCCTGCCCGGTGGTGGAGACCCTGACCCCGATCCGGCAGAAGCACACGATCGAGGGACTGGTGATGGGCGTCTGAGCCCGGGACCGGCGGCCTCCGCCACCGGACGGCACCCGGTCCCACGACGCGTCCACCGGGTCCGCCCGGCGTGTCCGCCGTCGGGTGGACCGCCCGGCGGCGGGCCCCGGCCGCGTCCTAGACTCTGGCCCCGGCACCGAGGGATGGAACGTGGGACAGATGACGAGCACCGGATTCGACGACGACGCCCGGCTGCGCCCGCTCGCCGCCGGACGCGGTCCGCTCCTGGAGCGGGGTGGGCACGTCGTGTACACCGCCCGCCGCCTCGGTGAGCTGGTGTCCGGTCGTCCGCCGGGCGTCACCGGCCACCAGTGGAACACGGCCGGTCGGGCCACTCTCGACGTCGTGGTCTGTGACGGCGCCACCGGCCGGCCGGTGTTCGCGGTCGAGTTCACCTCTCCGGTCGCCACGCCGGAGGCCCGACGCGAGATGCGGATGCGTGACGCGGTCAGCGCGGCCGTCGGCCTGGAGGTGCTCAGGATCCAGTCCGCCACCCTGCGGCCCGGCCCGCACGGGCGACGGGTGGCGGAGTACCTGATCGACGCCCGTCGCTACGCCGCCGGCCTTCCGGAACAGGACGATCCGGCGGCCGAGCAGCCCGTGGGGTTCCGGGACATCGTCGGTCGGCTGCCCGACGGGCGTGACGGCCCCGTCAACGACCTGGGCGCGATCGCCCGTGCCGCCGCGGTCGAGGCGTACGTGGCCCGGCAGCTCGTCGACCCCATCGTCCGTGGCCTGCACGTGCGCTGGACGAACGGCTCCACCGAGGGCTGGGCCTGGGTGGAGGTGCGTCCCGGCCGGTGCCTGGTCGAGCGGGTCCTGCTGTGGGAACACCGTTTCTCGTGCGGGGTCGACGCCGCACGACTGGCCGGGGACCTGGCGGTGACCGCGATCGGTGAGCGTCTCCGCCAGCTCGACACCGACGAACCGGACCTGGTGCCCCGGATCGACCTCGGACGTGACGTCGACCGCCTGCGGTCCCGCCGGGACGAGATGGCGCACGGGTTCGACTTCGACCATCTCACCTTCGACTGATCCCTTTCCGGCCGCCGGGCGCGTGGGATCTCGATCCCCGGGCGTCGGGCCGTGCGGGGAATGGGCCGGATCGGCTCGTCCCGAGCCGGTCGGAGCGGTGACGGGAAAGGACATCGTCGGTAATCGACATCTTTCCCGGGAACGGGAATACCGCTCACGGTCGCCGGTGCGTCCCGGTCGGCGCTCCCGCCGTTTGCCGGCCGGCGGATCCCCGTCGTCGACGCGGACATCCCGCCACGGTGGACCCGCGGCCGCACCGACCACGACGCCGTCCGGACCCGTCGCCCACCGGAGACTGACCGGTGGCCGACCGCCGACGCCGGTAGGGCGGCGACCGCGCCAGGTCGGCCCTGGTCAGCACGCGTGGAAAGCAGGGGCGCGGGTTCGGGGGACGGGCGGAAAGGGTGGCCCGGCCGGCGCTGGTGATTCCCCAGCGTGACGTCCGGGCTCCGGATGGTAATCGACGGTCGGTCAGCGGTTCTTGTACGCCTCGACCACCGACACCGGGATGCGGCCACGCTCGGAAATCTCGTAGCCGTTCTTCACCGCCCATTCGCGGATCGCCCGGTTCTGCTCACGATCCATTCCGGACGTCGCCGGACGACCCGGACGGCGAACTCCCCGGTTGCTCTCCACGACGCCCCGACCGATGCGACGGCCAGCGGTGATGTACGGGTCCAGGGCCTTGCGCAGAACCCCGGCGTTTTCGTCCGACACATCGATGGTGTACATGACGCCGTCGAGCCCGAACTCGACCGTCCGGTCGGCCTTTCCGCCGTCGAGGTCGTCGGTGAGAACTGTGATTACTTTCCTGGCCATCGTCCATTACTCCTTGTGCGTGGCGGGGTGTGGCTAAGAGTTTGACGTATCGCACCGCAAATCCGCAACAATGCGTGGCCCTCGGCATTCCATGGCGCACACCAAGCGGGTGAAAACTCGCCCTGGCATGGAAATTGCCAGTCGGGCGGTCGGGCCCGGCCGTCGCCGAACCCACCGGACGCGCCGCGCAACCCGCATGGCGACGAATGCGGTTCCGGTGCCGGGCAGCCCGGCCTGGCCGGCGAGTGCGGCGGCCTCCGTCCGGTTGGTCACCCGGAGTTTACGCAACGCCGAGACGGCCGTCCGCTTGACGGTTCGTTCCGGAACGTGCCGCTCCTCAGCGGCTCCTCGGGCCCGCTGCTCCTGCGAGCGTCCCGCCCGCCGGGGAGCCGCTCGGTGCGTCTCCCGGCGGTCGTGGTGTGGGTCACACGGTGGAACAGGGCGGACGTGGCGCGACTTGAGTCAGGCACGCTCAAGTCAACGCTTTTGGCAGGTGTGCGATGGCAACTCTTCCGGTACTGCCCCTGACCGACACCGTCCTGCTGCCCGGCATGGTCATCCCGGTGACCCTCGACCCGACCACCCAGGCCGCCGTCGACGCGGCCCGCGCCACCGGCGACCAGAAGCTGCTCGCCGTGCCCCGGATCGACGGCGAGTACGGCCCGGTCGGCGCGGTCGCCACCATCGAGAAGGTCGGTCGGCTGCCCAGCGGGGAACCGGCGGCCGTCATCCGGGGCCTGACCCGGGCCCGGATCGGCTCCGGCGTCCCCGGACCCGGCGCCGCCCTCTGGGTCGAGGCGACCGAACTGACCGAACCCGCCCCCGCCGGCCGGGCCCGGGACCTCGCCCGCGAGTACCGGGCGCTGATGACCTCGGTGCTCCAGCAGCGCGGGGCCTGGCAGGTCATCGACGCGATCGAGCGGATGACCGACCTGTCCGAACTCGCCGACTCCGCCGGCTACGTCTCCTGGCTCACCCTGGCCCAGAAGACCGAACTGCTCGCCGCGCCGGACGTCACCGCCCGACTCGACCTGCTCGTCGGCTGGGTCCGCGACCACCTCGCCGAGCAGGAGGTCAGCGAGCGGATCAACAACGACGTCCGCGAGGGGTTGGAGAAGTCCCAGCGGGAGTTCCTGCTCCGCCAGCAGCTCGCCGCGATCCGCAAGGAACTCGGCGAGGACGAGCCGGACGGCTCCGCCGACTACCGGGCCCGGGTCGAGGCCGCCGAGCTGCCCGAGAAGGTCCGTGAGGCGGCGCTGCGCGAGGTCGGCCGTCTGGAGCGGGCCAGCGACGCCTCCCCGGAGGCCGGCTGGATCCGTACCTGGCTGGACACCGTGCTGGAGATGCCGTGGACGACCCGTACCGAGGACGACACCGACCTCGCGGCGGCCCGTGCGGTGCTCGACGCCGACCACGCCGGCCTGGCCGACGTCAAGGACCGCATCCTGGAGTACCTGGCGGTGCGCAACCGGCGCGCCGAGCGCAACCTCGGCGTGGTCGGCGGACGCGGCTCCGGCGCCGTACTCGCCCTCGCCGGCCCGCCCGGCGTCGGCAAGACCAGCCTCGGCGAGTCGGTGGCCCGTGCCCTCGGGCGACGGTTCGTCCGGGTCTCCCTCGGTGGCGTCCGCGACGAGGCCGAGATCCGTGGCCACCGGCGCACCTACGTCGGCGCGCTGCCCGGCCGGATCGTCCGCGCCCTGCGCGAGGCCGGCTCGATGAACCCGGTGGTGCTCCTCGACGAGGTCGACAAGCTCGCCGCCGGATACGCCGGCGATCCCGCCGCCGCCCTGCTGGAGGTGCTCGATCCGGCGCAGAACCACACCTTCCGCGACCACTACCTCGAAGTCGACCTCGACCTGTCCGACGTGCTCTTCCTGGCCACCGCGAACGTGGTGGAGAACGTCCCCGGCCCGCTGCTGGACCGGATGGAGCTGGTCACCCTGGACGGCTACACCGAGGAGGAGAAGGTCGCCATCGCCCGGGACCACCTGCTGCCCCGGCAGCGGGACCGGGCCGGACTCACCGCCGAGGAGGTGACCGTCACCGACACCGCGCTGGCCCGCATCGCCGCCGAGCACACGCGCGAGGCAGGTGTCCGGCAGCTCGACCGGGCCCTGGCGAGGATCCTGCGCAAGGTCGCCGTGACGCTGGCGACCGAGGCGGGACCGGTCCACGTCGACGTCGAGGACCTGACCCGCTACCTGGGTCGCCCGAGGTTCACCCCCGAGTCGGCGGAGCGGACCGCCGTCCCGGGTGTGGCCACCGGCCTGGCGGTCACCGGAGCCGGGGGTGACGTCCTCTTCGTCGAGGCGACCAGCATGGACGGCGAACCGGGGCTGACCCTCACCGGACAGCTCGGCGACGTGATGAAGGAGTCCGCGCACATCGCGCTGTCGTACCTGCGCTCGCACGGCCGCCAGCTCGGCCTCGACCCGAACGCCCTCGCCGGACGGCGGATCCACCTGCACGTGCCGGCCGGCGCGGTGCCGAAGGACGGGCCGAGCGCGGGCATCACCATGGTCACCGCGCTCGCCTCGCTGGTCAGCGGCCGACCGGTTCGTCCCGAGGTCGGGATGACCGGCGAGGTGACCCTCTCCGGTCGGGTGCTGCCCATCGGCGGGGTGAAGCAGAAGCTGCTCGCCGCGCACCGGGCCGGCCTGACCGAGGTGGTCGTCCCGGCCCGCAACGCGCCGGACCTCGACGACCTGCCGGACGAGGTCCGCGAGGCGCTGACCGTACACACGCTGGCGGACGTGGCGGACGTGCTCGCCGTGGCGTTGCGCCCTGCCGACACCGACACCGACACCCGCACCGGTCCCGCCCTCGCCGCCGCCTGACGCGGATGGGGTGGTAGCAGGGGCCCCCTGCGGTGCGCTGAGCACTGCAGGGGGCCCCTGCTCCACAAAAAGCGGTAACAGGGGACCCCTGCTACCACCCCACAAGGGGGGTCAGCGATTGTCGCGGTCGCGGCGCACGGTGGCCTTGCGCCCCTTGATGGTGCTGCCACGCAGCCCGGCGATCACCTCGTCGGCGACCGACTGGGGCACCTCCACCAGGGAGAACCGGTCGGCGATCTCGATCGAGCCGATGTCCCGTCCGCTGAGCTGGGTCTCCCCGGTGATCGCCCCGACCAGGTCCTGCGGGCGGACCCCGGCCCGCCGGCCCAGCCCGATGAAGACCTGGGTCGTCCCGCCCGTGCGGGAACGGGCCGGGCGGCGCTCGCCGCGTGCGTCGTACCCCGGCCGGGCCTCGCGGGGGGCGCGGACCGGAACCTGCGGGATCTCCTCCTCGTCGTCGGCACCCGGCCCGGCGGCCTCGTGCGCGAGTTTCACCGCCGCGAGCGCGACCTCCATCAGGTCGAACTCGTCGCTGAGCGACTCCACGATCACCCGGAACGGATCGAGGTCGTCCTCCAGCAGGCTCTCCCGCAGCGCCGCCTGGGTCAGCTCCAACCGCCTGGTACGCAGGTCGGCGACCGTGGGAATCTTGTCGATGACGATCCGCTGGCCGGTCACCCGTTCGATGGTCTTGAGCATCCGGTGCTCACGCGGCTCGGCGAGGGTGATCGCCACGCCCTCCCGTCCCGCCCGGCCGACCCGGCCGATCCGGTGCACGTACGACTCGGGTGCCGACGGGACGTCGTAGTTGACCACGTGGGTCAGCTGCTCGACGTCCAGCCCCCGGGCCGCGACGTCGGTGGCCACCAGCAGGTCGGCGGTGCCGGCGCGCAGCCGTCCCATCACCCGGTCCCGCTGTTCCTGGCTCATCCCGCCGTGCAGCGCCTCGGCCCGGTAGCCCCGGCCGTTCATCGTCTCGGTGAGGCGGTCGACCTCCTCCCGGCTGCGGCAGAAGACGATCGCCGCGGTGGGGGACTCCACGTCGAGGACACGTCCCAGCGCCGCCGGCTTGTGGGCCCGCGCCACGATGAACGCGCGCTGCCGCACCAGGGGCGTCTCCCCGGCCACGGTGGGCTCCCGGGCGATGAGGATGCGGACCGGGTCGGTGAGGTGCTGCCGGGCCATCCCGTCGATGCGCGCCGGCATCGTGGCCGAGAAGAGCACCGTCTGCCGCTGCGCGGGCGCGTGCTCCAGGATCGCCTCGATGTCCTCGGCGAAACCCATGTCGAGCATCTCGTCGGCCTCGTCGAGCACCACCGTGGCCAACCCGCCCAGGCGCAGCGTGCCCCGGGCGATGTGGTCCAGCGCCCGGCCGGGCGTCGCCACCACCACGTCCACCCCGATGTCCAGGGCCCGCAGCTGCCGCCCGATCGGCTGCCCGCCGTAGATCGGCAGTACCCGGACCCCCAATTCCCGCCCGTAGCGGTGCAGCGCCTCGGAGACCTGCACGGCCAGCTCCCGGGTCGGGGTCAGCACCAGCGCCACCGGGTCACCCGACGCACGCTCGGCCGGGAGCCGGTTCAGCAGGGGCAGCGCGAAGGCGGCGGTCTTGCCGGTGCCGGTCGCCGCCTGACCCAGCAGGTCACGACCGGCCAGCAGGGGAGGGATCGCCTCCCGCTGGATCGGGGTGGGCTCCTCGTAGCCGAGGGACGACAACGCGCCCAGCAACTCGGGTCGCAGACCGAGGTCGGAGAAGGGGCTCGCCGGATCGGGGTCGCCCGGACCGGTGGAAGCGGACGCTGGTTCGGGCAGTACAGGTGCGGAACTCATGCGACAAGCCTTCCATCACCCCTGGGGTCACGTTGCGGCGACCGGGCCACATCGGCGACACCTTCCGGTACGCCGGTGCGGACGACGCCCGTTCAGGCGTCGCCCGCACCGCCGTGGCCCCTTCGACGAGGCCACGGCGTCCCGCTGCCATCCGGACCACGATCTGGGTCCGGACGCCCCCGATCAGGCAGCCGGGACGGACGGCTCAGAGGGCCAGCAGCACCGCGATTCCCACCCCGGTGTCGAAGACGGCGCACCACTCGGCGTACCCGCGTGGCACCACCCGGTTCAGGCGGTGGTGCACGACGTCCCACGCCGAGTGGGCCAGCCAGCCGGCCGCCACCAGCCAGGTGGCGAGCGGCTCGGCGGCGGTCGCCGCGGCGGCCGCCAGGCCAACCCAGGCGAGCATCCCGGCCACCTGCACGGCGAGCATCCGGCGGTCACCCAGCCGACGCCGGTACGCGCCGATCACCAGGTAACCCGCCGGCAGCACCAGCACGAACCACGGATTGGGCACGACCGGCGCGAACACCATGTCGACCGTCACCAGCAAGGCCAGCAGGGTCGGCCAGCGGTGCCGCAGCAGCCGGAGCAGGGGACCCGCCGCCGGGGTGGGAGCGCCCGCGTGGACGTGTTCGCCACGGCGGTGCCACACCACGACGACGGTCGCCGGCACCATCAGCAGGTGCGCGCCGAGGGTCAGCACGTCCGCGTCGATCAGCCCGGCCCACCACGGTACGGCGAGCAGCGGCAGCGGCAGCACCATCGCGGCCACCATTTCGCCCACCCCGGACCACGGGTGCCCCCGGTGCCACATCCACACCGTCATCCCGATCGCCATGTCGAGGGCCATGACCAGCATGCCCACGTCCGGCCGGGCGAGCAGGTCGGGTCGGCCGAGGCGGTCGGCGGCCACCGCCCAGAGCGGGTCGAGGAGCAGCATCCCCGCCACCATGGCGGCGAGCATCTCCAGTACGGGCCGGAGCAGCCGGCGTCGACCCGCCACCGGCTCGGCCACGAGGGGTGTCCCGGTCGTCGTCCGGGCCACGGGAGGCGTTGCCGTCGTCGTTTCGCTCATGTGTCGAGCCTGCGGCGTACCCGGACCCGGAGCCCATCCGCGCGGTGTCACCGGTCGGCCGTGCGAAACGCCCGGCGTACCCGTGCGTCCCGGGCCTGACGGGCGGGCCGTCGTTCTCCTAGCATCGGGGCCGTGCCGACCACTCCCGCCGACCCGGACCGCTGGCTGCGCCGGGCCCGGACGGTCACCCTGGTGTCGTTGGCCGGCGGGTTGTGGGCCGGTCTGCTCCTGCCCGCGATCGGGATGTTCCGCGAGACCGACGGGCTCCGGCTGGCCGGGGGAGCGGCCGGCATCGTCCTCTTCGCCGTTACGCAGGGCGTGGCGGTGCATGCCGCCGTCACCCCCTGGCTGGACGACCGGGCCCGGCGCCGTCGCCGTCTCGCCTTCGTCGGCGCGGCGGTGCTCAGCGTGCCGCTGGTCGCGCCGTTGGCCGCCGGCTCCTGGCCGAGCTGGGCGTGGCTGGGGGCCTCTATGGTCGGCACCGTCCCGCTGCTGGGTCCGGTACGGGCCCTGCTGCCCGTCACCGCCGGCGCGCTGCTCGTCACCGTGACGGTGGCCGGGGCGACCGGTGGTTCCGTCGTCCGGCACCTGGCCGTCACCGGCGGCGTCGGCCTGGGGATCGCCGCCGTCAACGGTCTCCAGTTCTGGTTCTGGGATCTGCTGCTGCGGGCCCGGGAGGGCCAGGAGGCGCGAGCCCGGCTGGCCGCCACCGAGGAGCGCCTGCGGTTCGCGCGGGACGTGCACGACGTGCTCGGACACGCGTTGACCGTCATCGCCCTCAAGGCCGAGCTCGCCGCCCGGCTCGCCCCGGTGGACGCCGAGCGTGCCGGGCGGGAAGCCGACGAGGTGCGCCGGCTGGCTGCGGCCGCCCTGGACGAGGTCCGCGACGCCGTGCACGGGTACCGGCGGGTCGACCTCGCCGACCAGGCCGCCGCCGTCGGGCAGGTGCTCCGGTCCTGTGGCGTACGGTCCACCGTGCTCCTGCCCGACGGCGCCCTGCCGGCGGGGACGGCCGCCCAGTTCGCGGCGGTGCTGCGGGAGGCGAGCACCAACGTGCTCCGGCACAGCCGGGCCGGCTGGTGCCGGATCGAGATCAGTGTGGAGGACGAGGTGGCCCGGATGACCGTCGCCAACGACGGGGCCCCGGCGGTCGGCCCGGACGACCGCAGTCACGGCCTGGACGGGCTGAGCGAACGGCTGGCCGCCGTCGGCGGCGTGCTCGCCGTCCGGCATGACGGCGACGTCTTCACCGTCGAGGCGACCGTGCCGGTCCCCGCATGATCCGCGTCCTGCTCGCCGACGACGAGGAGTTGATCCGGGCGGCCCTCGGCGCACTGCTCGATCTGGAACCGGACCTGACGGTGGTGGCGCAGGCCGCCGACGGGCCGGCCGCGGTGACCGCCGCCCGGGCTCACCGCCCCGACGTGGCCGTGGTCGACCTGGAGATGCCCGGCCTGGACGGGTTCGGCGTCATCGCCGAACTGGCCCGGGTACTGCCCGACTGCGCGGTGGTGATCCTCACCGGCCGTGGTCGGCCCGCGCACCTGCCCCGCGCCCTCACCGCCGGGGCGCGTGGCTTCCTGGCCAAGGGCTCGCCAGCCGGCGCGCTGGCCGACGTGATCCGACGGGTACGCGCCGGCGGCCGGTACGTCGACCCCGCGCTGGCCGCCGACGCGTTGAGCATCCCGCCCTGCCCGCTGACCCCACGGGAGCTGGAGACGCTGCGGCTGGCCGAGTACGGCGCACCGGTCGCGGTGATCGCCCGCCGCGCGCACCTGTCCAGCGGCACGGTGCGCAACTACCTCGCCTCGGCCGTGCAGAAGCTCGGGGCGGCCAGCCGCGCCGATGCGGTCCGTCTGGCCCATGACAACGGCTGGCTGTGACGCACCACCACCGCAGGCGGCTAACCTGGGCGGCGTGCGGACCGTCGAGCTGCTCTGCTCCCCGCCGTTGGAGGACGCCGTCCGGGGCGCCTGACACCGGCTCGCCGAGGCCGGCCTGCCCAGCCTGGCCCGGAACACGCACCCCACCAACCGCCCCCACCTGACCCTGGCCTCGGTCGACGAGTTCCCGCCCGGGGCGCAGGCCCGCCTCGCCGCCCTGGTCGACGCCGCGCTGCCCCTGCCGGTGCGGCTGGACCGGATCACCGTCCTGGACGGCAGCGCCCCACTGGTGTGGCTGGTCCGTCCGTCTCCGGCACTCACCGCGCTGCACGCCGCCGTCTGGGACGCCCTCGCCGGTGCCGACGGGCTGCTGCCCTGGCACGCGCCGGGCCGGTGGATCCCGCACCTGAGCCTGGCGTTGCGCTTCCGCGACGCCGACCGCCGGCGGGCCCGCGCGGTGGCCGCGGCCGACCGCCCAACCGGTGCGTTCGTCGCCGCCCGCAGCTACGACGGCGCCGACCGGACGGTCACCGCGTTGGGCCGCGCGGTCCCCGACACGTGAGCGGGCCCCCCGCCCGTTGGGGCAGGGGGCCCGGTTGGGCGGTCCGACGCCGCACCCCGTGGACCGTCCGTCCAGGTGACTACCGGTGGAAGCGCAGGTAGTCGAACTCCGCGGTGACCGCCGGCTCGGCCCCGCCGTGCGCGACCAGGCCGATCCGGGGGGTGGTGTCGGCCGGGAACGTCCAGACGCCACCCCAGGTCCAGGTACGGCCGTCGCGGCTGGAGCCGGCCCGGAACTCGTGCTCGCCGGTGACCGGGTCGACCCGGTGCGCCAGCCGCAGCCAGGTGGTGGCGGCCGGCGCGCCGACGATGTTCCCGCCGTACACCGGCTGGCCGGCGAAGGGCAGCTCGTAGCCGTACTCGACCTGGCGGGTGTTCCAGATCGCCACCTGGCTCAGCCGGGCGAAGCGGTCGTCGTCGACGTACGCCACGAGGCCGGCCTGCTGGTAGTTGCGGACCGTCTCCTCGCCCAGGTCGAGGGTCACCTTCGTCTCGACGACGTAGTCGCCGGTCGGCGCGTCGCGCAGCAGCACTCCGGCGTCGTTGCCGGTGCCGGTCAGGTCCGCCGAGCGCACCGGCCAGCGCAGCGCCCCGTCGGCGACGGTGGCCCCCGGGTCGGGCCGCACCCACTGCCAGGGCGTGCCGAGGTCGCCGTCGAACTCGTCGGAGAACTGCGGCAGGATCCCGCCGACGCGGGGCGCGGGCACGGTCCGCCGCACCGGTCGGTGCAGGCGGGCGACGCTGACGTTGTCGAACTCGGCGACGCCACCGGCGGCGACCAGCCCGAGCCGGCCGGTCGGCGATCGGTCCAGCCGCAGGGTGACCACCGCGAGCTGGTCACCCAGGCGGGCCGGGCTCAGCGTGGCGACCAGCCGGTCACCGCGTACCTCGACGGCCAGGTGGTGCCGGTGGCCGGGGACGAAGCCGGCCGGCAGCGGCGCGGTCGCCGTCCGGTGGCCGTCACGGGCCACCAGTAGGCCCCCGGCCACGTCGACCCGGACGTCGACGCGGTCGCCGAGGGTGACACCCGCGGCGCGGGCACCGGCCGGGCGCAGGTCCACCTCGGCACGGACGTCCCCGCCGGTGGTCGTGTGATGGGTCAGCGTTCCGGTGCCGCGCAGCTGTCCGTCGGTGACCCGCCAGTCGCCGTCGTGCCGCCAGCCGGTGAGGGCGACGCCCTGGAAGCGCTCGTCGATTCGTCCGGTGGTGACCGGGGCGGGCCGGTCGCCGTCGGACGGTCCGGCGCCCGCGTTCACCACCGGCCACCCGTCGACCCAGTCGAGCCGGTCGATCAGCATCGGCCGCTCGTTGATGCCGAACGGTTCGTCCAGGTACGGGTCGGCCCGGTCGATGCCGTGGTAGACGATCCAGTCCTGACCGGACAGGTCGGTGAGGAAGCCGTTGTGCCCGACGCCGATCCAGCGGTTGCCGTTCTGGGTCAACACGGGCGTGCCGCCGGCCCGGGAAGCGGTCAGCGCCAGTCCCTCCCGGTCGACGAAGGGCCCCCGCGGGCTCCTCGACCGGCCGACGTGGACGGAGTAGCCGGTGGCCGGCCCGGCGCAGCAGTTGGCGGTGGAGGCGAAGAGGTAGTACCAGCCGTCGTGGCGCAGCACGTAGCTGCCCTCGAACTTGTTGTCGATCGCCACCAGTGTCGGCGTGCCGACCGCCCGCAGCCCGTCGGGGGAGAGCTCGGTGACCGATACGCCCCCGTAGTAGCTGCCGTAGTAGAGGTAGGGGGTGCCGTCGACGTCGGTGAACTGGCTCGGGTCGATGGTCCAGAGCCAGCCGCCACCACCACCCGGGCGGGGGGCGACGACCGGCTCGTCGGCGAAGGTCCACGGGCCGGTGGGGGTGGGGGCGGTGGCCGCGCCGACGGCGAAGTCGCCCCCGTCGGGCGAGACGGTGGTGTCGGTGACGGTCACGTACATGACCCAGCGGCCGTCGACCCAGCGCACGTCGGGGGCCCAGAACCCGGCCCCCTCGGCGGCGTACGGGGGACGCTGGCCGGGGGTGAAGGCGTCTCCGACGTAGGTCCACCGGAGCAGATCGGCCGAGCGGGCCATGGGGACGCCGTGGAACTGCTTCTCGCCCTCGCGAAGGGGATCGGTGGTGCCGTAGGCGTACCAGAGGCCGTCGGGCCCCCGGACGATCACCGGGTCGGCGAAGGTGTCGGCGAAGGAGGCGGAGAGCGGATTGTCGTAGCGGGGCGGGTGGTCCGGGCCGGCGAGCGCCGGCGCGGACGCGGTGGCCGCGAGAAGGAGCCCGAGTACGGCGCTGCACGCGCCGCCGCGGCGGAGAAGTCCCATCAGACCTGCCTTGGGTCGGGGCGGTGTCGGTCGTCGTCGCTGCGGTGTCGTGCCTTTCTACAACGTTGAAGACAACGTTGTAAAGATCTCCTCGCGGTGGGTCCACGAAGACCGCCCCGAGACGTCCGGCTCCGGGTCGGACCGGTGGCCGGCGGGCCCGGGTCAGCCCCAGCCGTACTTGCCGGGGTAGTCGCCGACGTCGGGGTACCTCCAGTCCCAGCCCGCCCACGCCGGGTAGCTGGACCACTCGTCGGCTCTCCGCAGTGTCGCGGTGGGCACCGGGGTCAGTGGACCCTGCGTACCGTGTCGGACGGCGGCGCACATGGTGAAGATGCCGAGGTCGACGGCGTGATCGATCGAGTTGGGCGCGGGCACGCCATGGGTCGTGCCGATGCTGGCCCGCAAGGTGCCGTCACGCTCCCGGTCGAGCTTCCAGGCGTCGGAGGCCCACCCGACGTTCCACACGGCGCTGAGCACGTTGCTGCTTGCCGGCAGGGTCCACAGCGGCCACAGGAAGACGTCCTCGGCGCCCAGGCGGAACCATCCGTTGGGCAGTACCGGACGACCGGCCTCGACGCCGTTGCGGCGGCGGTAGCCGAAGGTGGTGACGGCCAGGGTCGCCAGCCAGGTGGCGCCGGGTACCGCCCCGCTGCCGCCGGGGCCGCGCAGGCCGGGATGGGTGGAGTAACTCGCGCGGTGGTCGAGGAGCCATCCCTCCGAGCCGTCGACCCGACGCCAACTCGTCAGCGCCTCGGTCAGCAGCCGCCGGGGATCCTGCCGTACGTCCCGCATGGGGTAGTACCAGAAGCTGCCGAGGGTCTGCCGGCCGCGCACGGCGACCAGCGGATTCACCACGCAGAACCCGTCCTCGTCGGTGGCCCTCTCGGTCACCGTGGCCTCGAGCCAGTGGCGCCCTCCGGAGGACCGGCTCACGCGTTCGAGCAGGCTGCGGTAGTCGGCTGGGCGGACGCGCAGCGGATCAGGTGCCCCTCGCCGCCGTCGCACCGGGAAGCCCGAGGTGTGGGGGATGGCCGCCCCGTGTTCGATCCTGTCCAGCTGTCTCGTCAGGTGGTCCACGAGGTCGGCGACGCTGGAGTGACGACGGCAGTACAGGATCGCGTGCCGGTCCTGCCGGTCCCAGCACAGATAGCTGGTCTCCATCAGCTGGTCCATCAGCCCGACGGCGGCCAGGAATCCCAGCGGCTCGTCACCGATCAGGCCGGGTAGGTCCACCCGATTCAAACTGCTCACACTCCCTGCGTCGGCCGACACCGTCCCGCCCCGGCCGATGGACGCTCCGACTCTACTGTGGACGTCGGAGGTGCTGGCGGTCCACCACCGGCAGCGCGGTGGACGGGCATCGGAGCGGGTTCTGCGGGGGAGCACGTGCCGAAGGTGGCATCCGGTCCCGGCGGCACCGGGGCGGGTACGCCGACGGCCCGCCGGTCCCAGCGACGCTGGTGGCCCGGCGGGCCGTCGGTGGTGCGGACGGGGGCGTCAGCCCGCCGGCGGGTACGGGTCGTCCTTGTAGGTGTACTCGGTCTCGATCCGGCCGTCGGCGGTGTGGACGACGAGCTGGCTGGGTTCGTCGGCGTGCGCGGCCTTCCGCCCCGCCTCGACCGCGACCTGCTTGGTGTCGTACCGGCCGACCTGCTTGCCGCCCTGTTCGACCTTCCAGCCCTGACCGTCCGGCACCACGTGGTATTCGTTCCGCTTCATCGTCACCTCACCATCCCTTCGGTGTTCCTGGTACCCGGCCGCGGCGGCCGGAAACCGGAGACGGTCCACCACCGTGGACAACCCGCCGCCGCTGACCTAGCGTCTTCCAGCTATGCGGAGACATGCGCTCGTGCTCGGTCTGGTGGTGCTGCTGGCACTGACCGGCTGCTCAGGGTCGGAACCGGTCACCGGGGCGCCGGCCGGGCCGACCGACGCCCCGTCCACCCCGGTCGCCTCCCGACAGACCCCGGCCGAGGCCGAGCGGACGCTGGCCAGCTTGCGTCGCGTCGACGACCTGCCCCTGTACGAGATGACCTACGTCGGCGACTACGACGCGCAGGCCGGCCTGGACCGGCCCACGCCCAGCCCGGTCGGTTGCTCGCTCTTCGCCGCCCTCGGCGACCGGGACCGGCCGCTGTTCGCCCGCAACTTCGACTGGGACCCCAACCCGGCGATGGTGCTGCGCACCGACCCGCCCGACGGGTACGCCTCGGTCTCCCTGGTGGACATCTCCTACCTCGGCGTGGGGGCCGACCCGACCGGCGACCGCCGGCTGCTCGACGCCCCGTTGCTGCCCTTCGACGGGATGAACGAGCGCGGCCTCGCGGTGGGGCTTGCCGCCGACGACAACGCCCGGGCCGAACCGGTGCCGGGGCTGCCCCGGGTGGGCAGCGTCCGGATCCTGCGGCTGGTGCTCGACGAGGCGGCCACGGTCGCCGAGGCGGTGCGGGTGTTCCAGCGGTACAACCTCGACTTCGAGGGCGGCCCGCCACTGCACTACCTGCTCGCCGACGCGACCGGAGCGTCGGCGGTGGTGGAGTTCGTCGACGGTCGGATGCGGGTGCAGCCGGGTGGCGGGAGCTGGCAGGCGTTGACGAACGTGCCGGTGGTCGACGTCCCGGAGCAGCGCCGACGCGACGACCGTCGCTACCGCATGCTCGCCGAGGCGCTGACCGCCGCCCACGGGCGGCTGGACGCCCCTGCGGCGCTGGACCTGCTCGACGACGTCCGGCAGGGGCACACCCGGTGGTCGGTGACGTACGGGCTGCGCAGCGGCGAGGTCCGGGTGGTCACCGCGACCGGCGGCCGGCGCGAGTACCGGCTACCGCCGGCCTGATCCCGGACGTGCCTCGGCCCGGCCCCCACACGGGGCCGGGCCGAGGACGTGGCCGGACTACCAGCTGCGGTAGCTGGGCTGGGTCTGCGGGTTGAACTCCTGGAACCGGGTCAGCTTCGCCGAGGCGGTACGCGGGTCGTCGATCTCCAGGACGTCCAGGCCCTTGACCGTGTCGTTGGAGTAGATGTACCCGTTGTAGTAGTACGCCGACCAGCTGCCGCCGAAGACGAGCGCGCTGTCCGACAGCGGCCCCCGCTCCCAGTAGCCGATCTCCTTCGGCTTCGTCGAGTCGGTGAAGTCCCAGACCGACACGCCCCCCTGGTACCAGGACTGGACCATGATGTCCCGGCCCTTGACCGGGAGCAGCGCGCCGTTGTGCGCCACGCAGTTCTCGGTGTCCGCGTTGGCCCGCGGAATCTTGAAGTAGCTGCGGAAGGTCATCGTCCGGGCGTCCCCGTCGCCGGAGATGTCGTAGACGGCGTTCGCGCCCCGGTCGGGGCCCACGGTGGCGTTGCAGGTCGCCGCAACGCCGCCACCCAGTTCGTCGACGAACACCACCTTCGTGCCGGTGTTGTTGAAGGTGGCCGAGTGCCAGAACGCGAAGTTCTCCGTGTCCCGTACCCGGTTGATCACCCGGGGAGCCTCCCGGTCGGCGATGTCCATCAGGATGCCGTCACCCATGCACGCACCAGCGGCCAGGTCCTTGTCCGGGTAGACGGTGATGTCGTGGCACCCGCTGGTCGCGGACCCGTCCGGACGTCCCTCGTACCCGCCGTCCGGGAAGAGGTTCGGGGTGGCGACCACGCTCGCCGCCGTCGGGTCCTGCACCGGCACCCGCACGATGGAGATGGAGTCGTGCGGCCGGGGGCAGCCGACGTACGTGTCGGACGGGCCGTACGAGGAGACGTAGAGGTAGACGGTGCCCCGGGTGCGGGCCGGCACCAGGGTGTGCGTGTGCGAGCCGCAGGCGGTCTGGACGGACTTGACGTAGCGCGGGGCGGTCTTGTCGCTGATGTCGAAGATCTTGATGCCCTCCCACGCGGTCGTGTCCGGGTTGACCCGGGTGCTGGCGCAGGAGTCGTCGCTGCGGGGTGAGTCGGTCGACAGGAACAGCAGGTCGCCGTGGACCGAGATGTCGTTCTGCGAGCCCGGGCAGAGCACCTGGGAGACCAGCTTCGGCCGTTCCGGCCGGGCGATGTCGTGGATCTGGAAGCCGTTGTAGTTGCCGACGAACACGTACTTGCCCTGGAAGGCCAGGTCGCTGTTGACGCTCGTGTTCAACGGTGTGCCGATCGGCGCGTTCGCGACCAGCCGCATGTTCGGGCTGCTGGCGATCTCGTCGACCCCCGGTATGGCGGTGGGGCTCTCCGTGCCCGCCCACGCGGGGGCCGGGGCAGCGGCGGTCTGCGCGGCGCCGGGCGCGGCGGGAGCGAGACCGAGCAGGAGGAGGCCGGTGGCGGCCAGGCCCAGGGTCCGCAGGTGACGTGGGGATGGGAAGGGTCTGCTCATCGGCGGCATCCTTCGACGGAAGGCTATGGTACGAGGGCGCCTTGCAACCTGACGATAGCAGTCGATGTAGCCCGGCTGGCGAAAGTGGACAACACGGTCTCGTGCGCCATGCGGAGGGGGAGGGGTGTGGATGACGGTCCGACATGGACGGTTCCTGGCCGTTGCCATGGTACTGCTGGTGGTGGGCGCGGCCGCCCTGCTGCTGCGGTTCGCCGCCGAGCCGCCCGAAGCGCCCCTGCCACCCGCCGCCCGCCCCACCGCCCGCGCCACCGCCACGCCCGTTTCGGACGGCCCACCGGTGATCGTTCCGGGGCATCCCGGTGAGTCCGCGGTGACCCGCGCCGGCAGCGACGTGCGCCCGGACGTCTCACCCGGCTACAACGACGCGGACGTCTCGTTCGTCCGGGCGATGATCCCGCACCACGGCCAGGCGATGGAGATGGCCGATCTCGCCCGGCAGCGGGCCGGCGACCCGGCGGTGCGGGCCCTCGCCGAGCGGATCAGGGCCAGCCAGGGGCCGGAGGTCGGGATGTTGCGGGGCTGGCTCGCCACCCGGGGACTACCTGCCGAGGCGACCGGCCACGGCCACGGCAGCGGCGCCATGCGGGGCATGCAGTCCCCGGAGGCGATGCGGCAACTCGCCGCCGTCCGGGGGGCGGACTTCGACCGGCTCTTCGTCAGCATGATGACCGATCACCACCGGGGTGCCGTCGCGATGGCCACCGACCTGCTCCGGGTCGGTGCGGACCTGACCCTGTCGGAGTTCGCCACCGCGGTCGCGGTCGAGCAGAACGTGGAGATCGACCGGATGCGGACGCTGCTCGACCGCTGACCTGCGTCGCACCCCGCCCGGAGGTCAGGCGGGGCCGTCCGCCCCGCCGTTGCCGCCTCCGGGCGGGGCGGTCGTCGTCTGGCCGGTCGTGGGAGCCGGGTCGGTCGGCTCGGTCGCCGGAGTAGTGGTGGCCGCCACCGGTGGCGTGGTGGTCGGCGCGCCGGTCGGTTCGGTCGACGGGACCGGTTCGCCCGAGCCGCTCGACCCAGGGCTCGGGGTCACCGTCGCGCCGACCGACGGGCGGCCGGTCGGCCAGCCGGGGCGGTTCGGGCGGTTCGGTCCCGGCGTGGTCTCCTCGGCCGGCCCCGGCCCCTGGGGATCGCCGCTCGGGACCGTCGCGGACGGGGTGGTCCGCAGGTTGGTGGCCGGCGCCGAGCCGTCGTTGGTCAGGCTCATCGCCGTGACCAGGCCGGTGATGGCCACCAGCACCGCCGCGACCGCGCCCACCAGGGGACCGCGCCGCCGGGTGCGCGCACCGGTCGCACCGGTGGACGACACGGCGGGCAGGTCGGTGCGGGTGTCCGGCCCGGAGAGCCGCAGCGGGCCGGGGACCGGCACCGTGGGCGTGCCGCCGGCCGCGGCGCCCGCCGCCGCCCGGGCGGCGACGGCCATCTCGGCGCCGGAGGCGTACCGCTCGGCCGGCTCCTTGGCCAACGCCCGGAAGACGAGGTCCCGCACGGGCGCGGGGATCTCGGCCGGCAGCGGTGGCGGTTCGTCGTCCAGATGACGCACGGCCACCTGGAGCGGGTTGTCGCCGGTGAACGGCGGACCGCCGGTGAGGCAGCAGTACGCGACCGCGCCGAGGGCGTAGATGTCGGTGGCGGCCGAGACCGGCCGGCCGGCGGCCTGTTCCGGCGCCATGTAGAGCGCGGTGCCCGGAACGGCGTTGGTGCTGGTGATGCTGGTGACGTTGGTCGACCGGGCCACGCCGAAGTCGACGAGGACGACCGCGCCGCTCTCCTGGACCATCAGGTTGCTCGGCTTGACGTCCCGGTGCACGATGCCGCCGCTGTGCGCCGCGTGCAGCGCCTCGGCGGCCTGGGCCACCACCGACATGGTCTCGGCGACGCCGAGCGTGCCGTCGGCCTCGATGCGCCTGGACAGCGGTCTGCCCTGGACGAACTCCATCACCAGGTAGTCGGCCGTGCCGCCCTCGGGCAGCTCGTCCTGGCCGCAGTCGTAGACCTGCACGATCCCGGGGTGGCGCAGCGCCGCCATCATCCGGGCCTCGGCGCGGAACCGGGCGATGAAGTCGGGGTCGGAGACCAGCGCGGGCAGCAGAACCTTGACCGCCACCTGCCGCCCCAGCACCACGTCGGACGCGCGCCAGACATCGCCCATGCCGCCGGTGGCGACACGTTCGTCCAAGCGGTACCGACCGCTGAGCACGACTCCGGAAGACAACACCGCAATACCGTACCCACCGGCGCGCGGAGCTATCCGGGCGCGATCCCGGGTAAAGTGAGCGGGGCGCAGTGGTTGGGGCACGCTGGGTGACGAAGGCCCGTGGTGGGCGGTGTCCCGGCGTCCGACGAGCCGCCGGCCGGCCCCGGGTCGCGCCGGCGGATGTGCTCGTACGCTGCGGGAACGCCGCCCTGTGGTCGGCGGGCGTCCCGATGGCGGCAGGCGTTACGTCGACACGCCGTGGCAGTTCGTTGATTTATGTCACTTGTTTTACTTGTGATGCTGCCTTGTCGCTGGGTGACCTGCCCCCTACCGTTACCGACTCGGGTCGGCCCCGACCGGGGCGCGGGATCCGCCGTGACGGACGGTTCCGCCCCGGTTGCCGTGCCGTCTCGGCCACGGCCGTGGTGCGAGGCCAGCGGGGGGCTGATGGTGCGGGTGGAGGTCCGGTCCGGCGTCGACGGCACCGACCCCGAACGGTCGGACCCGGGTGGACACGTGGCAGGATCGACCCCCCGATGACCGGTGACCTGAACGCGGTGGTGGCCGCCGCGCAGAACGGCGACGAGGAGGCGTTCCGCCTCCTCTACCGCACCCTGCAACCGGGCCTGTTGCGCTACCTCACCGCCCTGGTCGGGGCGGACGCCGAGGACGTCGCCTCGGAGACCTGGCTCCAGGTCGCCCGGGACCTCGCCACCTTCACCGGCGGTGAGTTCCGGGCCTGGGCGGTCACCATCGCCCGCAACCGGGCCATGGACCACCTGCGTCGGCAGCGCCGCCGGCCGTCCGTACCGGTGCCGGTGCAGTCCCTCAGTGAGCTGCCCGGCGACAGCGACACCGCCGAGAACGCCGGGGAGACCCTCGGCACCGAGTCGGCGATCGCGCTGATCGCCACGCTGCCGCCCCGCGAGGCGGAAGCGGTCCTGCTCCGGGCGGTGATCGGGCTGGACGCCGAGTCCGCCGCCCGGGTGCTGGGCAGACGGGCCGGCGCGGTCCGCACCGCCGCCCACCGGGGCCTGCGCCGGCTCGCCGGGCTCCTCGGCGACGCCGACGGCGCGTCGTCCCCGGTCACCCCACCCCGCCCGCGTCCCGGCCGGGGCCGGCAGCTGCCGGGCCCGCCCCGAACCGAACCGGCGGACGGTTGACGTGAGGGGAGCCTGGATGCGTTTCCGTCGATCCCGCCGTCCGGACGAGCGGGCGGCCGAACGGCTGCTCGACACCGTTGCGACCGGTCACGCCGAGCGATCCGACGACCCCGTCGCCCGGCTGCTGGCCGCCGCCGTCGCGCCGGCCCGCCCCGACGAGCTGGCGGGGGAGGACGCCGCGCTGGCCGCGTTCCGGGCCGCCCGGGCGCAGCGCCCCGCAACCGTGCCGGCCCGTCCGCGCCGCACTGCCCGCGCCGCGGTCTGGCTGGCCGGGTTCGCGGTCACCGCGACCGCCGGGGTGGCGGTGGCCGCCGTCGGCCTGGACAGGTCCGACCCACCCCCGGCCCCACCCGCGCCGACCACCGGCGTCCCGG
Source organism: Micromonospora sagamiensis (assembly GCF_014680085.1). Classification (NCBI taxonomy): domain Bacteria; kingdom Bacillati; phylum Actinomycetota; class Actinomycetes; order Micromonosporales; family Micromonosporaceae; genus Micromonospora; species Micromonospora sagamiensis. The sequence continues at coordinate 6,355,755 of NZ_AP023438.1, forward strand.
CCCCGCCGGAGAGCCCCGTGCCCACTCCGGCCACCGGCAGCGGTGCGCCCACCACCGGGTCCCCACCCGGCCCGGGGCATCCACGCTCCACCGGACCGTATCCCCCCGGCCCCGCGGCGCAGCGGGGCCTCTGCACCGCGTACCTGGCCAAACCCGCCGACCAGCGGGCCACGTCACTGGAGAGTCCCACCTTCCGTCCGCTCGTCGAGGCGGCCGGCGGTCCCGGGCGCGTCGACGCGTACTGCCGGGGCCTGGTGACCACCTCCCCGGGCGAGCACCCCGCCTCCCCGGGCGACCGCCCCTCGTCCCCGGGCGGCCACCCGTCCTCCCCGGGCGGGCGGCCGACAGCCCACCAGCGGACCGGTCCGCCGGCCGACCGACCGTCGCCGCCCCGCTGACCTCCGACGACGAGCGACGACTGTCGTTCGTCTGCTAGACATGACGCGGAAGGGCTGCCGCCGCCCCGGTTCGCGACGGTGGGCCCGGTGTCGACGAACGGCTCGGGGAAGGACCACGGATGGTGATGTCGCCGGAGCTGGACCGCTCGGCGATCCTGCGGGAGGCCGGTGCCGCCGCCGGCCACATCGCCCGGATCTGCTTCAAGACCGGTCCCCCGCTCCTCACCGGTGTCGAGCTGGAATGGACCGTGCACGACGCCGCGGACCCGGCCCGTCCCGTCGACCGGGACCGGCTGCGCGCGGCACTGGGGCGGCACAGCCCCACCACCCTGGACAGCACGAGCCCGGCCGAGCGGCTCCACCACGACAGTACGGTCACCGTGGAGCCCGGCGGGCAGGTGGAACTCTCCACCGCGCCGCGACCCTCGCTCGCGGCCCTGCTCACCGGCACCGACGCGGACGTCGGTGAGCTGACCCGGCTGTTGGACACCGCCGGCCTGACCCTGGGCCGCAGCGGCATCGATCCCCATCGGGTCCCCCAGCCCGTCGTGGACACCCCCCGCTACCACGCCATGCGCCGTGCCTTCGACCGGCGCGGACCGGCCGGGCGGACCATGATGTTCAGCACCGCCGGGCTCCAGGTCTGCCTGGACGCGGGGGAGGAGGCCGATCTGCCGGCCCGGTGGACGGCCGCGCATGCCGTCGGCCCGCCGCTGCTGGCGGCCTTCGCCACCGCCGACCGGCACGCCGGCCGGCTCACCGGCTGGGCATCGGCCCGGATGGCCGCGTGGCTCACCATCGACCCGACCCGCACCCGGCCGGTGTGGCAGCCCGCCGACGGGCACCGGGACCCGGTCGCGGCCTGGACCGGGTACGCGCTCGCCGCTCCGCTGCTCTGCGTCCGCGCCGACGGCCCGGACTGGACCGTCCCGCCGGGGATCACCTTCGCCGACTGGATCGACGGGGCACTACCGCGCCCACCCACCACCGACGACCTCGACTACCACCTGAGCACCCTCTTCCCGCCGGTCCGGCCCCGGGGCTACCTGGAGGTCCGCTACCTGGACGCCCAGCCGGGCCGGGACTGGATGGTGCCCGTCGCGGTGGTGGCGGCCCTGTTCGGCGACCCGGCGACGACCGCTGCGGCGGCGGCGTGCGGCGCTCCGGTGGCGGACCGCTGGTACCAGGCGGCCCGCTACGGGCTTGCCGATCCACCGGTGGCGCGGGCCGCGGTGGAGCTGCTCGACCTGGCGTTGGCGGCCCTGTCCCGCTTCGACCTGCCGGCGGGTACGTCCGAGGAGATCGTTCGAGGTGTACGACGGCGTCGGGCCGTCGCGGAGAGGAACGTACGGTGACATCGACCCAGTGGGACGCGGAGACCCTCCGCGACCGGATCGCGGCCGAGTTGGCCCGTACCCGGGTCCGGACCGCCGGGCTGACCGACGCGGTCGACGACGACGACCTGACCCGCCAGCACTCCCCGTTGATGTCCCCGCTGGTCTGGGACCTGGCGCACGTCGGCAACCAGGAGGAGCTCTGGCTGGTCCGCGACGTCGGTGGCCGGGAACCGGTCCGGCGGGACATCGACGACCTCTACGACGCGTTCAAGCAGCCCCGCCGGGACCGACCGGGCCTGCCGCTGCTGCCGCCCCGGGAGGCCCGCGCCTACGTGGCGACCGTCCGGGAGAAGGTGCACGACCTGCTGGAGCGGGTGCGCTTCACCGACCGGCCGCTGGTCGCCGACGGTTTCGCCTTCGGCATGATCGTCCAGCACGAGCAGCAGCACGACGAGACGATGCTCGCCACCCACCAGCTGCGTTCCGGCCCGCCGGTGCTCGCCGCGCCCCCGCCGCCCGAACCGACCGCCCGGGTCGGCGGGGAGGTGCTGGTGCCGGCGGGGCCGTTCACCATGGGCACCTCCACCGACCCGTGGGCGCTGGACAACGAACGCCCCGCCCACACCGTCGACCTGCCCGGGTACCTGATCGACGCCGCGCCGGTGACCAACGGGCGGTACCGGGAGTTCATCGCCGACGGCGGGTACGACGACCCCCGGTGGTGGAGTCCGGCCGGCTGGGCGCACCGGCAGTCCGAGGGGCTGACCGCACCGATGCACTGGCGGCGTGACGGCGACGGCTGGGCGTACCGCCGGTTCGGCCGGTGGGCCCCGGTCCGCGACGACGAGCCGGTGGTGCACGTCTGCTTCCACGAGGCGGAGGCATTCGCCGCCTGGGCCGGCAAGCGGCTGCCCACCGAGGCGGAGTGGGAGAAGGCCGCCCGCTGGGACCCGGCCACCGACCGCTCCCGCCGCTACCCGTGGGGCGACGAGGAACCGACCGCCGCGCACGCCAACCTCGACCAGCGTCACCTGTGGCCGGCACCGGTCGGCGCGTACCCGGCCGGGGCGTCCCCGCTCGGGGTGCACCAGCTCGTCGGCGACGTGTGGGAGTGGACGTCGACCACCTTCCGGGGGCACCCGGGCTTCACCGCCTTCCCCTACCGGGAGTACTCCGAGGTCTTCTTCGGCGACGACTACCGGGTACTGCGCGGCGGTTCCTTCGGCACCGACCGGTCCGCCTGCCGGGGTACCTTCCGCAACTGGGACTACCCGATCCGCCGGCAGATCTTCAGCGGCTTCCGCTGTGCGCGGGACGCTCCGGCCGCCGGGCCGGCTGCGGTGGCCCGACGCGCCGCCGGTCCGATGCCGACCGGCGACGCCTGATGTGCCGGCACCTGGCCTACCTGGGGCCGCCGGTGCCGCTGCGGGCGCTGCTGTTCGATCCGCCGCACTCGCTGGTCCGGCAGTCCTGGGCCCCGGCGGACATGCGCGGCGGCGGCACGGTCAACGCCGACGGCTTCGGCGTCGGCTGGTACCCGGACGGCGGTGAGCCGGTCCGCTACCGCAGCGCCCAACCGATCTGGAGCGACCCGGCACTGCCCGGCCTGGCCGCCACCACGGTCGTCGGCGCGGCGCTGGCCGCCGTCCGTTCCGCCACGGTGGGCATGCCGGTGCACGCCGGGGCCGTCGCCCCGTTCGGGGAGGGTCGGTGGCTGTTCAGCCACAACGGCGTGGTGCGCGGCTGGCCGGACACGGTGGCCGAACTCGCCGCCGCCCTGCCGGTCCGCGACCTGCTCACCCTGGACGCCCCCTCTGACGCGGCGCTGCTCTGGGCACTGGTCCGGGACCGGCTGCGGGCCGGAGCGGACCCGGCCGACGCGGTCGCCGACACCGTCCGGGCGGTCACCGTGGCGGCTCCCGGATCCCGGCTGAACCTGCTGCTCACCGACGGCCGTGGTGCGGTGGCGACCGCTGCCGGGCACGCGCTGTCGGTCCGCGTGGACGGCGACGCGGTGCTGCTCGCCTCCGAACCCCTCGACGACCACCCGGCCTGGCGGCCGGTTCCCGACGGTCACCTGGTGGTGGCCGACCCGGCCGGGCTGCGTACGACCCCGCTCGCCAGCGGGTAGCGCCGGCCGACGCGACGTTCACCAACGAAAGGGAAGTCCATGAGCGCCGAACCGCTGGAGATCCACCTGGAGGAGCGGGACCTCGACCGAAGCCTGCGCGAGGACGTCCGGGTCGGCCTGACCGCCAGGGAGAAGTGGCTGCCCCCGAAGTGGTTCTACGACGCCCGGGGCAGCGAGCTGTTCGAGGAGATCACCCGGCTGCCGGAGTACTACCCGACCCGGGCGGAACGGGCGGTGATCCAGCGGCACGCGTCCCGGATCGCCGAGGTGACCGGGGCGAAGACCCTGATCGAGCTGGGCTCCGGCTCGTCGGAGAAGACCCGGCTGCTGCTCGACGCGCTGAGCGGCCGGGGCACCCTGGGCACATTCGTCCCGCTGGACGTGTCGGTGAGCGCGCTGCGCCAGTCCACCGCCGCTCTCGCCGCCGACTATCCCCGCCTGCGGGTCCGCGGCATCGTCGGGGACTTCACCCGCCACCTGGACCGGCTACCCGCCGGCGGCCGTCGGCTGGTGGCCTTCCTCGGCGGCACCATCGGCAACCTGATGCCCGACGAGCGGGCCGCCTTCCTGGCCGCGACGCGGGCAGCCCTGGAGACCGGGGACTGGCTGCTGCTCGGCACCGACCTGGTCAAGGACCCGGGGATCATCCTGCCCGCCTACGACGACGCCGCCGGAGTGACCGCCGAGTTCAACCGCAACGTGCTCCGGGTCGTCAACCGCGAACTGGGTGCCGACTTCGTTCCCGAGGAGTTCCGGCACGTGGCCGTCTGGGACGCCGAACGGGAGTGGATCGAGATGCGCCTGCGGGCGCAACGGTCGATGCGGGTCCGGGTGCTCGATCTCACCGTCGACTTCGCCGAGGGGGAGGAACTGCGGACCGAGGTGTCGGCGAAGTTCCGCCCGGAGGGTGTCGCCACCGAGTTGGCCGCCGCCGGTCTCACCGTCGAGGAGCTGTGGACCGACCCGGACGGCCTGTTCGGGCTGACCCTCGCCCGGGCGATCTGAGTTTCCGCTGCCCCGGGCCGCCCCCGCCGGTGGTGGCGGCCCCGGGTCGGGTACGCTGGGCGCCGCGAAGGGGAGTAGCCCGCAATGTCGTGGTCGACATACTGATGCGTTCCGCATCCGGCCACGCGGCCCCGTACCGGGGCGGGCGAGACCTTCGACCAGGCTGTCAACAGCCGGGTCGAGGGCGCCCCTGTTCCTCCTCCCGGCCTGATCCGGAAGGACGCCCATGGAGGGCTTTCTCGTCGCGCTGGCGGTCAGCTTCGGCGTGATCTTCGTTGCCGAGCTGGGGGACAAGTCCCAACTCATGGCGCTGACCTTCGCCACGCGGTTCAGGACGGTCCCGGTGCTGATCGGGATCACCGTCGCCACCGCCGTGGTCCACCTCGTGTCGGTCGCCATCGGCTACGGCCTCGGCGCGACCCTGCCGACCGGGTGGATCTCCCTCGTCGCCGGCCTCGCCTTCCTCGGCTTCGGCGCCTGGACGCTGCGCGGGGACACCCTCACCGAGGAGGAGAAGCGCAAGGCCGAACGGAGCACCAAGTCGGCGGTGTTCGCCGTCGGTGTGGCGTTCTTCCTCGCCGAACTGGGCGACAAGACCATGCTCGCCACCATCACCCTGGCCACCCAGTACGGCTGGTTCGGCACCTGGATCGGCTCGACGATCGGCATGGTGGCCGCCGACGCGCTGGCCATCCTGGTCGGCCGGATGCTCGGCCGCAGGCTGCCGGAGAAGACCATCAAGTACGGCGCGGCGATCCTCTTCGCGATCTGCGGTCTCTGGCTGATCCTCGACGCGGTCGACCAGCTCACCTGACGACGGCTCCGGCGGCGGTGGTGCTCGGGTCGGGCCGAGCACGGACGGTCCGGGCGACGGGCCACGGGGTGCCCTTCGTCCGGATGAGGCGTACGGTTGCCATGTCGCCGGGGTCTCCCGGTGGCCCCGCCAGTTCCGTCGCCACCGGCGCCTGACGGGCGTTCGGCACCGTTCCCGGCAGGACGGCAGCCTTCCTTCCCGCGATTGCGGGTGTTGCGACGACGACCGGCTCACCGCCGTTACGCCGACCGTCGTGCCCCCTTCGCCCCCGACGTCCCACCCACTTCCGCCACGTCCGCATCCCGGTCGGGGGAGGTTGGGGAGGGGCCACGACCGTTCCCACGGCTACACGAGGAGGCAGACGATGAGGATCGCCAGGCACCGGATCACCGAGGCCCTACGCGAGCGCGGCCAGCACATCAGAGCCGACTGGGTCGAGTTCGAACTACCGGAGTGGGTGGAATCCGACAAGCACACCGGGCTGCTCGGGACGCTGCGTCTCGATCCCGCCGACCTCGTCGAGGTGCGGTCCCCGTGAGGGTGGCCCTGCTCGGGCCGGTCGCCTGGCGGACACCTCCGCACCACTACGGTCCCTGGGAGCAGGTGACGGGCCTGCTCGCCGAGGGACTGACCACGCGAGGGGTGGACGTGACCCTCTTCGCGACGTTGGACTCGGTCACCTCCGCCGCCCTCGACGGCGTCTGCCCGCAGGGATACGACGATGATCCGTCCATGGACGGGCGGGTGTGGGAGGCGATGCACGTCTCGCACGCGTTCGCCCGCTCAGCGGAGTTCGACCTCGTGCACAACCACCTCGACTGGCTGCCGCTGGCCTTCGCCGAGCACTGCCGCGCTCCGCTGCTCACCACCGTCCACGGCTTCTCCGGCACCGGCATCCTGCCCGCGTACTCGAAGGCCCGCTCCTCCTACGTCTCGATCTCCGACTCCGACCGGATCGCCGGCCTCGACTACGTCGCCACCGTGCACCACGGTGTGGACGTGACCGGGCTGCCGTTCACTCCGGTGGCCGGCCCCGGGCTGGTCGCCTTCGGCCGGATCCACCCCGACAAGGGCATCCACACCGCCATCGAGATCGCCCGGCTCGCCGGCCGGCCGCTGACCATCTGCGGCATCGTGCAGGACGAGCGGTACTTCCGGGAACGGGTGGCGCCACACATCGACGGCGAACGGGTCCTCTTCCTCGGATCGGTGGGCCCCCGACGACGCGCGGAGATCCTGGGTGCCAGCGCCGCCCTGCTGCACCCGATCGCCTTCGACGAGCCGTTCGGTCTGTCGGTGGTGGAGTCGATGGCGTGCGGTACACCGGTGGTGGCATACGCGCGGGGGTCCATGCCGGAGGTCGTCGACGAGAGGGTCACCGGGTCGCTCGTCCACACCGTCGAGCAGGCCGTCGACGCCGTCGCCGGAATCGGGGACATCGACCGGGCCGGCTGCCGGGAACGGGCCCGACAGCGCTTCGACGCCGACCGGATGGTCACCGACTACCTCGCCGTCTACGACGACCTGATCGGTTCTCCACGACGCTGACCCCGCGGTCCGTCACCGCTTCGCTCGATCCGCGCTCGTCGCGGCCCCGCACCCGAGGCGGCCGCCGCGAATCCCCGCGCCGTGGGCCACACACGCTGGCCGGCGTGCGCTGACACCCGCGTGAGGCCCATCCCGTTCCCTGGGCGGTGGCCGACAACCGGAAGGCCCAACGCATGCTCAGCTACGGTTTCCTCAGTACCCACCCGCCGACCCGGTGCGGACTGGCCACCTTCAACTCCGCGCTGGCCACCCACCTGATCGGCGGCGGTACGCGCGGGGGCGTCGTACGGGTCACCGACAGCGGCGACGACCGGCTCGTCCTGCCCGGTGTCGTGCACACCTGGGCGGCGCGGACCCCGGCGGGCTGGCGGGAGGCCGCCTCGGCGCTGGACGCCTTCGACGTGGCCGTCGTGCAGCACGAGTACGGCATCTACCCCGGCCCGGAGGGCTGGGACGTCCTGCCGCTGCTGCGCCGGCTCACCGTGCCGAGCATCGTGGTCCTGCACACCGTGCTGAGCCACCCCAGCGCCCGGCAGAAGTCCCTGCTGGAGCAGATCGTCGCCGCGGCCGGGGCGGTCGTCACGATGACCGACACGGCTCGTGACCGGCTGCTGGCCGGTTACACCGCGGACCCGGGGAAGGTCTCGGTCATCCCGCACGGCGTCGCCGATCAGGTCGGCGTACCAGCCCCACGTCGTGCCCGTCCACACCTGCTCACCTGGGGGCTGCTCGGCCCCGGCAAGGGCATCGAGTGGTCGTTACGGGCGCTCGCGCGGTTGCAGGACCTCGATCCGGCACCCACTTTCACCGTCGCGGGCCGGACCCACCCGAAGGTGCTCGCACACCAGGGGGAGACCTACCGGTCGGGCCTGCACCAGCTCGGTGCGCGGTTGGGCGTCACACATGCCGTGGACTATCAGCCGGTCTACCACGATCCGGCCGCGCTCGGCGCGCTGATCCGCTCCGCCGACGTGGTCCTGCTGCCCTACGACTCCCGTGAGCAGGTGACGTCCGGCGTTCTCGTCGAGGCGGTGGCCGCCGGGGTTCCCGTCGTGGCCACGCCCTTCCCGCACGCCGTCGAGCTGCTCACCGACGGCTCCGGTCTGGTCGTACCGCATCACGATCCGGCGGCGCTGGCCGCGGCGATCCGGCGGATCCTGGCCGAACCCGGTGCTGCCGACCGGGTCCGGCCGGTGGCCGCGGAGCTGCGGTGGCCGGCGGTGGCCGCCCAATACGGCGTCCTCGCGGAACGGCTCACCGCCACCGGCAGGTTCGCGGTCAGCGCGGTGCCGGCGTGACCACGACCGCGGGCCGTCCCGCCAGCGCAGATGGTCCGGTCACCGGCCACCGCCTGGACGCGCCCCCGCCGAGCTTCGCCCACCTGTCGCGGCTGAGCGATGACACCGGTCTCTTCGAACACGCCCGACGCGCCGTCGTCCGCCGCGAACACGGCTACTGCACCGACGACGTCGCGCGCGGTCTGGTGGTCACGTGCCGGGAACCGGAGCCGAGCGGCGCGCTGCTCCGGCTCGCGGAGTCCTACCTCGCCTTTCTGACCCACGCGCAGGATGCGCGCGGCGCCTTCCACAACCGTCTCGGCTTCGACCGGCGCTGGGCCGACGAGCCCGGTCTCGGCGACTGGTGGGGGCGGGCGCTCTGGGGCCTGGGCACCGCCGTCGCCCGGAGCCCCGCCGCCTGGATCCGGGAGGAGGCGCTGGTCGCCTTCAGCGCGGGTGCCGTACGCCGCAGCCCGTCCCCACACGCCATGGCCTTCGCCGGGCTCGGTGCCCGCGAGGTCCTGCGCCGCCATCCCACCCATGCCGCCGCTGCCGTGCTGCTCGCCGATGCGGCCGCCACGATCGGTGCTCCGGCGACGGACCCGCGCTGGCCCTGGCCGCAGCGGCGCCTGACCTACGCCAGCGCGGCCCTCGCCGAGGTCGTCATCGTCGCCAGCCAGCTGCGCCACGACGGTCCACTACTCGACGGCGGCCTGCGGATGCTGGCCTGGCTGCGGGACGTCCAACTGCGCGACGGGCGGCTGTCCGTCGTCCCGGCCGCCGGGTGGGAACGGGGTACGGCGCGGCTGCGCCACGACCAGCAGCCGATCGAGGTCGCCGCCTTCGCCGACGCCTGTGCCACGGCCGCCACCGTCACCGGTGATCCCGGCTGGGACACCGGGGTACGGCAGGCTGTCGGGTGGTTCCTCGGCGACAACGACGTCGGCACGCCGATGTGGGACCCGGCCACCGGGGGCGGCTACGACGGGTTGACCCCGCACGGGCCCAACCTCAACCAGGGTGCCGAGTCGACCCTCGCGCTGATCTCCACCCTGCAACACGCCCGGCGGTGGTCGTGACCGGGAACCTGGCCGTCCGGCACGACCTCACGCTCAGTCCGGACCCACGTCGGGTCATCGTCAAGCTCTTCGTGCCCGGCGAGGACGACGCCGTGGCCCACTCCCGCGCCCAGGCGCTCGTCGACCGCGTAGCGCACCTCGACGAGGAGGGAACCGGCCGGCTGCTGCGGGACACCTTCCGCCGCTTCGGCGACCGGCACCGGGACCTGGTCGGGACCTTCCATCATCACTACGACCTCGTCCGGCACCGAGCCGCCCGGCCACGCGACCTCGCCCCCACCACCCGTCTCCTGGTCGGCGCCTACTTCAGCCACGAGTACGCGGTCGAGGCCGCCGCGCTGTGCAACCCGTCGATGGTGGTCCACCCCGACCAGGCCGACCTGGAACCGGGCCAACTGCGGGTCGCGATCAGCCTGCGCCAGATCGGCGAGGGCCACCTGTCGTCGATCGGGTTCGCCAGTGCCGTCCTCGGGCCCGGCCGCCGCCTCGCCGTCACCGGCCGGTCCGGCCCGCTGGTCGTCGGGCAGCGGACCGCCGTACGACACCGCCGTGACCTGCTCATCGCCGGGCTGGCCGAGGACGACTGCGACGACGAGGTCTCCGCCACCGTGCTGGACGCCCTGCCCGAGCGGTACGACGAGGCCACCTTCGAACAGATCATCGCCGGGCTGCCGCCCGACCTGCTTTCCCGCAGCACCGCCTCCGGCACCGTCGAACAACTGCGCCGAGCCAACGCCGCCAGCTACGCCGTGGCGTTTCCCGCCGACAGCCGGCTGCACCAACGGGTGCTCTGGCCGGGCATCCCGGCGGAGAGCAACGGCATGGAGGACGCCCGGTTCGTCAGGTTCGTCGACGACTCCGGGCCGGTGTACCGGGCCACCTATACCGCCTACGACGGTCGGCGCGTCGCCACCCGGGCACTGGCCAGCCGGGACCTGCGGCGCTTCGAGGTCACCCCGATGCGCGGCCCGGGTGTCCGCAACAAGGGCGTCGCGCTGTTCCCCCGTGCCGTCGGGGGACGCCAGCTCGCCCTGTGCCGCACCGACGGTGAGACCATCGGCCTCAGCTGTCTGGACGACGACAACCGGTGGCAGACGCCGGTGCGACTGCACGCTCCCCGGCACAGCTGGGAACTGATCCAGGTCGGCAACTGCGGCTCGCCCCTGGAAACCGACGCCGGGTGGCTCGTGCTCACCCACGGCGTCGGTCCCATGCGTCGCTACGCCATCGGCGCCATCCTGCTCGACCTGCACCGACCGGAACAGGTCATCGCCGAACTCCCCGGCGCGCTCCTGGCACCCGACCCGGTCGAACGCGACGGGTACGTGCCGAACGTCCTCTACTCCTGCGGTGGGCTCGTCCACGCCGACGAGCTGTGGCTGCCGTACGGGGCCAGCGACGCCCGGGTCGGGTTCGCCACCGTGCCGGTGGCCGCGCTCGTCGCGGCGATGGTCGAACCCGCGTCACCCCGGGGTGGACGGCAGGTGTAGGTGTCGTTCACCCGCTACGTCGTGTCGGGTCCGGAGTCCGACGACGACCTCGCGAAGCGGATCGCGGCGCTGCCGCCCTCGTTGTCCCACACCGCGTGCGCCGCGGAGCCGGTCGTCGGTGGCCCGTCCGACGTGGTCGTTCCGACGAGGAGGAGAGCCGGTGCGTGCCTGAGGTTGGCCGGGTCGGCGGCGGCGGCCAGGGCCCGCTCGGCTGCCGCAGGCGCCGTCGCGGGTGGCACGACGAGCAGGTCGACCTGGTCGTCGCTGGCGGTGGTGGCGACCAGCAGGGCGGGGTCGAGGGAGTCGAACCAGCCGATCCGGACGACGTCCGGCCCGACGGTCAACCGATGGATCCGGCTGTCCCAGGTGTGGATGTTCAGCATGAGGTGACGGATCCGGCCGTACCGTTCCGAGAGGGCGCGGACGAAGCCGGGGAGTTCCGCCGCCGGGTCCCAGGAACGCGGCCACCACCCGCCGTCCAGGACGGTCCGGTCCCGGGTGGGAGCGAGGACCAGTCGAGTGTGTGAAAGCGACGACGGAACGAGCACGGTGCCGGTCATGGGTCACCTCTCCTGGTGCTGGACGATGCGAGCGTTGCTGGCGGGTGACGTGGCGCCGCGGTCCGGAGGCGTCGCTACGGAGACCGGTGGCCCCCGGGGGGGGGTGACGTGACCGGTTGGCGTGGTGCGCGGACTGGGCCGGCAGGGGGACCTCGATCGATGGGTCGCGTCCGTCAGCGGCGGACTGTCAGCCACCGGGGTCCCGAGCGACAACTGCCATCGTACGCCCCCGGACACCGGCCGGCGATTCCGTCGGCGGCCGCCGGCCGAACCGCGCGGGAAGCGTGATCCCGGAGTACGGTGATCCCGACCCGGGCTCCGTTCGCGGGCACCGGTTCCCGCGCGCCCAGCGACCAGCCGAACCGGAGAGCTGATCCCGACCCTCAACGCGCCGATCGTGTGGCCGCGAGTCGACGGCCCGAACGGGGCGGTCGACCGCCCCGCACGGACCGGCCCGCTGGCCGGTGTTCGCCCCGGCGGTGCCCGCCGGGGCCCACGCGGCGCTCACGCCGCCTCCGGAGCGGTGGGATCCGTCCCGCCGTGCTGGATGTCCAGACGAGGATGACTGACATGATCGAGATCGCGATGTCCGACGTGTTCGTGGAGACGGCCGACACCCTCGTCGACGACTTCGACGTACTCGAGTTCCTGCACGTGCTGACCGAGCGGTGCGTCCAGCTGCTCGGCGTCTCGGCGGCCGGGCTGCTGCTGACCGACCAGCAGGACACGCTGCGGGTGGTGGCCGCCTCCTCCGGACGTACCAGGTTGCTGGAGCTGTTCGAGCTGCAGACCGACCAGGGTCCCTGTCTGGACTGCTTCCGTACCGGTCGACCCGTGTCGGTGACCGACCTGCCCGCCGCCGGTCGGTGGCCCCGGTTCACGGCCGCCGCCGCCGAGGTCGGTTTCGCCGCGGTCCACGCCCTGCCCATGCGCCTGCGCTCCGAGGTGATCGGCGCGCTGAGCCTCTTCGACGTCCAGTCGGGCGCGCTCGACGCAGACAGGCTCCGCGTCGGCCAGGCCCTGGCCGACGTGGCCACCATCGGGTTGCTCCAGCAGCGGGCCGTCCACCGCCGCGACATCCTCACCGAACAGCTGCAGACCGCGCTCACCAGCCGGGTCCTGATCGAACAGGCGAAGGGGGTGCTCGCCGAGCGCCTCCAGGTGGACGTCGGTGCGGCGTTCACCCTGTTGCGCGCCGAGGCGCGCCGTCGAAACCGGCGACTGTCCGACCTGGCTCGCGCCGTCGTCGACGGCTCGGAGCAGTTCGTGACCGGCGAGGCGGCCGTGGCGGTCGGCTGACCGCCGGATCAGGGCGGTGCGGTCGGACACGTAGGCGCCGTCGGAGAGCCTTGTCGCGCCGCAGGGCGTACGGTGGTGCTGTCGCCCTGGCCCCCGGTGGCTGTCCGTCTCCGCCGCTGCCAGCCCAAAGGGGCGTACCACGATGGCCATCCCCCTCCCGACCGCTCCCCGCCTTCCGCTGCTGCCGGACACACCGGGCCCCCGGGAACCGCTGTTGCACCAGCTTGCCGCGCTGGACGGCGACGACCCCCGCCGCGCGGGGCTTCGGGACCGGATCATCGAGGACCGTCTGCCGCTGGCCAGCCGACTCGCCCGCCGGTACACCGGACGCGGCGAGCCCTACGACGACCTGGCGCAGGTCGCGGCTCTCGCCCTGGTCAGAGCGGTGGACGGGTTCGACGCCAGCCGAGGGTCGCCGTTCTCCAGCTATGCGGTCCCGACCATCCTCGGCGCCCTCCGCAGACACTTCCGCGATTCCACCTGGGCGATCCGGGTACCGCGCAGGGTTCAGGAGTTGAACAGCAGCGTTCGCGCCGCGACGGGTGAGTTGACGCAACGGAACGGTCACCATCCCAGCGCCGTGGAACTCGCCGACCACCTGGAGGTGGGTGTCGAGGAGGTCTTGGCCGCCGTCACCGCCGCGCAGGCGTACCGCCTGGTGTCCCTGGACGCGCCGCGGCCCGGAACCGACGACCTCACGGTGGTGGACCGCATCGGGGCGGTCGACCCCGGATTCGCCCGGGTCGACGACCGCCTCGCGCTCTCCCTGCTCGTCGCGGCCCTGCCGCAGCGCGAACGTCGGATCCTCGCCATGCGGTTCCACGGCCACCTGACCCAGGAGCAGATCGCCGACGAGGTCGGCTTGTCGCAGATGCACGTGTCGCGGCTGCTGACGCGGTCCCTGGCCCGCCTTCGGGCCAGGATGCCCAGCTGACCGGCCGCCCTCCGGACGTGGTCCGGTGGCGGGCGGCGACTACGGGGGCCGGCGGCGGGTAACGGTGGCCGGTGGGCCCGGAGGAGATCCTGCGCGTGGGCGACCAGATCCTGGTCGCCCTGGTGGAGGTCGCCGGAGCGGTGGTCATCTTCGTCGGCGCGTGCTGGGCGGCGGTGCGGTTCGTGGTCGAGGGGACGCGGCACCGCAGCGCCGCCGTGTTCACCCCGATCCGGCTCTCTCTGGGCCGCTTCCTCACCCTGGGGCTGGAGTTCCAGCTCGCGGCCGACATCCTGCGTACGGCGATCTCCCCGACGTTCCCCCAGATCGGGCAGCTCGCGGCGATCGCCGCCATCCGGACCGCGTTGAACTACTTCCTGCGTCGGGAGATCGCGCAGGAGCAGCAGCAGGTCGGTGGCGCCGGCCGGACCGACCGATGATCCGCGTCGCGGTCACCGCGCTCGGCGTGGCTGCGTCGGTCTGTGCCGTGGTGGTGCTGCTGACGTCCGGATCGTGGCGTGCCGCCCTGCGGATCCTGCTGGACCTGTTGACCGCTGCCGGGCTGCTGCGGCTGGGCGGGGCACAAGGGTGGGGCGCGCTCGCCGCGGTGGCGGCGATCGTGGCGCTGCGCCGCCTGCTCTGGGCGGCCCTGGCCGTCGCCGAGCCGACCGTCGGCGGGGCACCGGAGGACCGGCGTGCCCCGACCCCGGCCCACCGGTGCTGACGGGGCCGGGCTCCTCGCCGGTGGGGTGGCAGCAGGGGTCCCCTGCACGACAGAAAGCGGTAACAAGGGTCCCCTGCTACCACCCCCCACAAGCCGGCGCGGATGCTGTCAACGACAACCGGACGCCGACGACGGCCGGTTAGTTCGGGGAGGCCGGCCGCTGCTGGTAGACGTCCGGGACGCCGTCGCGGTCGGCGTCGCGCCGGTCCCGCTCGTCGATGCGCCGGTAGACCTTGTTGCGCCGGATCAGCAGGACCGAGGCGACCACGGCGGCGATCAGGGAGCCGGCCAGCACACCGGTCTTGACCTTGTCCTCGGCGTCGGTGCCCGCGCCGAAGGCCAGCTCGCCGATGAGCAGCGACACGGTGAAGCCGATCCCGGCGAGGCACGCGACGCCGAGCAGGTCGGACCAGCTCAGCTCGCGGTCGAGTTCGGCGCGGGTGAACCGGGCGACCAGCCAGGTCGAGCCGAACACCCCGATCGCCTTGCCGAACACCAGCCCGACCGCGATGCCGAGCACGATCGGGTCGGTGAAAAGGCCGCCCAGGTCGGTGCCGCGTAGCGAGACCCCGGCGGCGAAGAACGCGAACACCGGCACCGCGAAGCCGGCCGAGACCGGCCGCCACCGGTGTTCCAGGTGCTCGGCCAGGCCGGGGCCGGTGCCTCCGCCGAGCACCGGGACGGTGAAGCCGAGCAGCACTCCGGCGATGGTGGCGTGCACCCCGGAGGCGTGCACCAGTGCCCAGGTGGTCACCGCGAGCGGGATCAGCGCCCACCACCAGGTTCTGCGTCGCTGGACCAGCAGGGCGAAGGCGGCGATCGGCAGCAGCGCCGCGAGCAGCGGCAGAGGGCTGAAGCCGGAGGTGTAGAAGATCGCGATGATGATGATCGCGAGGAGGTCGTCGACCACGGCCAGGGTCAGGAGGAACGCCCGCAGCCCCTGCGGCAGGTGGGAGCCGATGACCGCCAGGACGGCCAGGGCGAAGGCGATGTCGGTGGCCACCGGGATGGCCCAGCCGCGTAGCCCGTCGGTGCCGGTGACCAGCATGACCCCGACGTAGAACAGCGCCGGCACCAGCATGCCGCCCATGGCGGCCACCACCGGCAGCGCGGCCCGCCGGGGGTCGCGCAGCTCACCGGCGACGAACTCCCGTTTGAGTTCCAGGCCGACCACGAAGAAGAAGACGGCCAGCAGGCCGTCGGCCGCCCAGGCGGCCAGGCTCAGGTCGAGGTGCAGCGTCGTCCCGCCGGACCAGGGCACCCACGCACCGAGCGAGGTGTAGGCGTCCGCCCAGGGGGAGTTCGCCCAGATCAGGGCGAGCACCGCACCGAACAGCAGTAACCCGCCGCCGACCGTCTCGGTGCGCAGGACGTCACCGAGGAAACGGGTCTCCGGCCAGGAGGAACTACGGGTGAAGAGGCGGCGCTCGTCGTCCGGGTGCGGGGGGATGCGGTGGCTCATCGGCGTGACTCGTCTCGGGGTCTGGGGTCGGCAGGGCCCATCGCCGACCAGACTTCCCGGCACACCGGCTCCGACCTTACCGACCAGGACCGGAACGGGCGAGCGCTGGCGCTGGGACGCTGCTCACCGGGCCGGGTGAGCAGCGTCCGGAAGCTCACCCGGCCCGGGGCGCCGGGGTGCCGACCCCGGGAGGCCGACTCACCGGCGCAGCGGGAGCGCCGCGTCCGCGCCGGTCCGGGCGCAGAGCGCGTCGAGGCGCTTCACCAGCTCCTCCGGATCCGCGTACGGGTCGAGGGCGTGCAGCTCCTCCGGTGCCAGCGCCGGCACCGGTACGTGCGAGACGAGCGGGTGCAGCGGACGGCTGTCGGCCTCACCGGGGCCGAAGAGGTCCTCGTGCAACTTCTCGCCGGGCCGCAGCCCGGTGAAGACGATCTCGGTCGGGTGCGGAGCCTCGGCGGCGAGCCGGCGCGCCACGTCGGCGATCCGGACCGGTTCCCCCATGTCCAGCACGAGCGCCTCGCCGCCCCCGCCGATGCTCGCGGCCTGCAGGACCAGGTGCACCGCCTCCTGCACGGTCATGAAGTACCGGGTCACGTCCGGGTGGGTGACGGTGATCGGCCGGCCCGCCTCGATCTGGGCCCGGAAGGCGTTGAGCACGGAGCCCCGGCTGCTGAGCACGTTGCCGAACCGGACGCTCAGGAACGTGGCCCCCAGCTGTTGGGCGTGGTGTGCGGTGAGCCGTTCGGTCACCCGCTTGGAGTAGCCGAGCACGCTGACCGGCCGGGCCGCCTTGTCGGTGGAGATGTTGACGAACCGTGCCACGTCCCGGCACGCCTCCAGCACGTTCAGGGTGCCGAGGACGTTGGTCTTCACCGCCTCGCCGGGATGCCGTTGCAGCAGGGTCAGGTGTTTCAGGGCGGCGGCGTGGAACACCACGTCCGGCCGGCGGTCGGCCATGATCCGGGCGATGCCCTCGGCGTCGCGGATGTCGGCCAGGATCAGCTCCGGCCCGTCGAGCAGGGCCCGCCCGTGCAGGGACATCTGGAGCGCGTGCAGCGCGGACTCGTCCCGGTCGAGCATCATCAGCTCACCCGGCTCGTAGCGGGCGATCTGCCGGCAGAGTTCGGAGCCGATCGAGCCGCCGGCCCCGGTCACCAGCACCCGCCGTCCGGCGAGCCCGCTGGCCTCGACGGTCAGTTCGGCGGCCCGGTGCGCCCGGCCGAGCAGGTCGGTCAGTTGCAGGTCCCGGACGTCGGTGACCGCCACCGGCCGTTCCAGCAGTTCGCGGACCGGGGGCAGCACCTTGAACGCGGCCCCGGTCTCCAGCGTCCGGCTGCGCACGTCGCGCAGCAGGTCGGCGTCGGTGCCGGCCATCGAGAAGATCACGGTGGTGGCACGGGTGCGGCGGATGACCTGTCGGATGTCGGCCCGACCGCCGAGCACCCGCAGACCGTGCAGGCGCAGCGGCCGGCGGTCGGGGTCGTCGTCGAGCAGGCCGACCGGCAGGTACCGGCTGCGTGGGTCGCTGAGCAGGGCGCGTACCAGTCGTTCGCTCGCCGCGTCGACGCCGTAGACGAGGGTCCGGCTGGCCGACCGGACCGGGCGGTCGCGGCGGTCGCGGTGGTGCCGGTAGCCGGCCCGGGCCGCGACCATGAGCAGCAGGGCGACCGCGCCGCCGAGCAACGGGGTGGTCGCCGGTACGGGACGGACCGCCATCGGCAGCAGGCAGGCCAGCATCGCGGCGGTGGCCAGGGTGACCGTCGCCGCCAGGCAGCGCGCCTCGTCGGCGCTGCCGACCGGGTGTCGCCCGCCGACGGTGAGCCAGAGCTGACTGATCCCGGTGTGGACCACGGCGCAGACCAGCGCGCTGGCCAGCACCAGACCGGTGTACGGGGCGGTGAGGTCGAACTCGAACCGGGTCCACGCGGCGGCCATGAAGCCGGCCACCCACGCCAGGACGTCGAACGTGATCAGGGAGAGGGTCGCGGTGCGTCGGGTCACCCAGTCCCGGTGTGGCACGGGACGTTCCGGTCCGGTGGGAGAAGCATGGTCCATCTTATGCCCTCAAAGATCGGTGAGTAGTGGTCAGTGCCCCATTGAGGGGAATGCGACTTATTGCGCCGATTCATCAACTACATTCGGCGAGGTGACTCCTACGGCCGGTGAGCGGTCTTCATCCTGTCACGGCTTATATCCAGTTTGGGGGCTTTTCGTGCAGTTCATCCACGTACTGGTCGGGCAGCGGAGGCGCGCCTGATGGACCTCCGTACCTACCTCCAGCTGGTCCGCCGTCAGTGGTGGATCGTGCTGGTCACGGTCCTGGTCGCACTGGGCGCGGGCGGGTGGCTCACCGTCCGGGCCGAGCCGCGTTACATGGCGTCGGTGACCTTCTTCGTCACCACGCCGACCCAGGGCGTCACCGACGCCTACCAGGGCAGTCTCTGGCTCCAGCAGCGGGTGAAGTCCTACGCCGACCTGCTGCGCAGCGACCGGCTGGCGCGTACCGTCGCCGCCGACTCCGCCCTGGGACTGACCCCCGAGGGGGTGCAGAGCCGGCTGGACGCCTCCCTCCAGAACGGCACGGTGCTGATCGAGGCGACCGTCACCGACACCGACCGGACCCGGGCGCTGCGGCTCGCCGAGGCGGTGTCGGTGAAATTCGCCGACCTGGTGAGAATGGTCGAGACCCCGCCGGAGGGGCGCTCCTCGGTCAAGATGGAGGTGGTCAGCGGCCCCCGCGTCGGCACCGACCCCGTCTCCCCGCGCATGGACCGCAACCTGCTGCTCGGCGGGCTGCTCGGACTGCTCGCCGGAATCGGGTTGGCAGTGCTGCGGGGCCTGGTCGACACGCGGCTGCGCGACGGGGACACCCTTCAGCGCGCCACCGGCAGCCCGCTGCTCGGCGAGATCCCCTTCGATCCGGATGCCCGGACCGAGCCACTGGTCGTCGGCGACGCGGCGACCTCGGCGCGCGCCGAGGCGGTCCGCAAGCTCCGTACCAACCTGCGCTTCGTCGACGTGCACGAACCAGCCCGGATCATCGCCGTCACCAGCGCGTTGCAGGGGGAGGGAAAGACCACGCTCTCCTGCAACCTGGCCATCACGCTGGCCGAGGCGGGGTGGCGGGTGCTGCTGGTGGACGCCGATCTGCGCCGTCCCCGGGTGGCCGACTACCTGGGCCTGGAGCGGGGTGTCGGCCTGACCGACGTGTTGCTCGGCGACGTCGAGGTCGGCGACGTGGTCCAGCGGTGGGGGGACCGTTCGCTGCTGGTGCTGCCCAGTGGCTCGAACCCGCCCAACCCCAGCGAGCTGCTCGGCTCCAAGGCGATGGCCGATCTGCTGCTGACGCTGCGCGAGTCGGCGGACATCGTCATCATCGACACCGCGCCGCTGCTCGCGGTGACCGACGGAGTCGTGGTGGCCGTGCAGGCCGACGGGGCGCTGATGGTCAGCCAGCAGGGTCGCACGTCCCGTAACCAGGTGGCCCGGGCGGCCAAGGCGCTGCACTCGGTCTCGGTGCGCACGCTCGGCTGTGTGCTCAACATGGCCCGGGTGGCCAAGGCCGACGCGTACCAGTACGAGGCGTACCGGGTGGCCGCGGACCGCCGGAACGTGCCGACCGACCGGGCCACCGCCCGGCACGGTGCGGGCAACCGGTCCGGCGCCGGCCAGGCCGCGCCGGAACTCACCCGGCTGCCGCGATGAGTACGCCGATCGGCGCGATCGACCGTTCGATCTCCTCGGCGCACCGCTGGAAGTCGGCTGCGGTACCGCCGATCGGGTCCACCAGGTCGTCCGTGCCCGGCATCGGTTGCAGCCGGCTCCGCGCCCGGACGGCGGCCTCCACCGCCGCCCGCACCGGCCGGCCCGCCGCTCGCCGCGGTGGGTCGGCCACCGCGGCGAGCCGGGCGAACTGTCGCAGCGTGAACGTCCGGTGCACCGTCGCCGGGGCGAGTCCGACGCAGACCGCGCGCTGCCGCCGGGTGGCGGTCAGCACCAGCGTGGCCTCGGTGAGGTGGTCGGTCCGCAGCGGCCGGCTACGGAACCCGCTGGCGTCGATTCCCCGGGCGGCGGTGATGACCGCCGCGTACGGGTGGATCGGCCGGCCCTCGACGGCGTCGGTGCCGGCGCTCGTCACGGCCACCGGCCACCGCTCCAGCGCCCGCCGGGCGATGTACTCGGCCATCGGCGACCGGCACAGGTTGGCATGGCAGACGAACAGCACCTGTTCGGTCATGGGGACCCCTCGTGTACGGCACGTCCTGGAGCCGGCCGCGCCAGGCGGCGGCCGGCGGTCGGGTGAGGGGATGACGGCATCGTATGCGGTACGCCCTCCGGCGTGCCCGGGTGCCGCGCCGACGGGCAGGGCGGAGGTGCTCCGGTGCGGATCGGTGTCCTGACGTACCACTTCCCGCCGGAGCCGGCGTTCCTGCCCGGCAGCCTGGCCGAGGAGCTGGCCGCCCGGGGGCACGAGGTGCGGGTGCTGACGGGTTTCCCGCACCATCCGGGCGGCCGGATCCACCCGGGGTGGCGCCAGCGCTGGTGGTACGAGACCCACAGCGAGCGACTGACCGTGCGGCGGGTGCCCCGGTACGCCGCGGACGCCTCGCCCCGGGCCCGGCTGGCCGGCCAGCTCACCTTCGCCACCGCCGCCGCGCTGGCCGGACGTCGGTTCCTGGCCGGGATCGACGTCCTGCACGTCTGCCAACAGCCGGCGGTGACGCTCGCCGCCGCGGCCCTGCGGCGGGCGTTGCCCGGGGTGCCGGTCGTGCTGCACGTGCAGGACATCCGGCCGCGCGGGGAACTGACCGGGGAACCGGGCGGCGAGGGGACCGCCGCTGTCCTGCGCCGGCTCCTGCGCGGCGCCGACGCGGTCGCGGTGAGTGCCCCGTCGATGCGGGACCTGGTGAGCGCTGCCGGTGCCGACGCGCCCCGGGCGCGGCTGGTGCTGCCGTGGACCGACGAGCGGATCTTCCGACCGGTCCGGCCGAGCCCCGCCGCCCGCCGGCTGGTCGGCGGCACCGGGCGCTGCGTGGTGATGCACGCGGACGCCGTCGGCGAACGGCAACGGCTGGAGACCGCCGTCCGGGCGGCCGCCGCGGTGCCGGACCGGATGGATTTGGTCCTCGTCGGCTCCGGCGCGGACGAGCCGCGCATCCGGGGGCTGGTGGCCGACTGGGGCGTGCGGAACGTCCGCTTCGTCGACGGGGCGTCACCCGTGGCGATGGCCGACCTCTACGCCGCCGCCGACTACCAGCTGGTGGCGCTGCGGGACCTGCCCGAACTGCGCGGTGTGGTGCCCGCGACGCTGCCCGCCGCGTTCTCCTGTGCCGTGCCGGTCATCGCCGCCGCGGCCGGCGACACGGCGACGATGGTGGAGCGGGCCCGGGCGGGTCTGTCCTGCCCGCCGGAGGACCCGACGGCGCTGGCGGACCGGTTCTGGCTGGCCGCCGCCATCGGCGTCGAGGCGCGCACCGGGATGGGGCAGCGGGGCCGGGAGGCGTACCAGCGGCACATGTCGCTGCGGGCCGGTGTGGACCGGATCGAACAGATGCTCTACGACGTCGCCGCCGGCCGCGCACGGCGGGCGCTGACTCCGAACGCGTCTCACCAAACCCCCAAACGGTGATTCGCTGCAAAGACCGGCACAGGACGCCCAGACAGGGTAGAAAGCTGACAAGGAAGCGCTTTTCGTCCTTTTCTCTTTCTGGGGGTCGAGTGACCACACGCGAAGCGCCGTGGTGGCGGCGGCGCGCCCGGTCGCGGCTGCGCCGGGCGGCGGTCGCCGGCCTGCTGGCCCTCTCACTGTCGCTGGCCGCCGTCGGATGGGTCGCCTTTCGGGGCTGGCAGGCCCGGGACCACCTGCTCGGCGCCGCCGAGTTGGCACGCGAGTTGAGCACCCAGGTCGCCGGTGGGGACGTCGACCGCGCCCGGGGCACCCTGACGGCCCTCCAGGAGCGGGCCGCCGCCGCCCGGCGGGCCACCGCCGATCCCGGCTGGGCGCTCGGCCGGCGGGTGCCCGTCGCCGGCGACGACCTGAGCGCGGTCCGGCAGGTGGCGGTCGCGGTCGACGACCTGGCCCGGCGGGCGTTCCCCCGGCTGCTCGACGTCGACCTCGACACACTCCTGCCCCGACAGGGTCGGCTCGACCTGGCCGGTCTGCGCGCGGCGGAGCGGGAGCTGGCTGCCGCCGACGAGGTCGTCCGGCAGGCCCAGACCCGGCTGGGCGCGGTGCCCACCGGCGGCCTGACCAGGCAGGTCGGTGCGGCGGTGGGCGAACTGCGCGGCGAGGTCGACCGGTTGGCCGGGCTCACCGGCGCGGTGAGCCGGGGGGCCGCGCTGCTGCCCCCGTTGCTGGGCGTCGCCGACGGGCGGGAGTACCTGCTGGTCTCCCAGAACCTCGCCGAACTGCGCGCCACCGGCGGCATGTTCGGCGCGTACGCGGTCGTCCGCGCCGAGCAGGGGAGGGTCCGGCTCGTCCGGCAGGGCACGGCGGGCCAGCTGGGCCACTTCCTGCCCCCGCTGCCGGGGGTCAGCCGCGAGATGCGCGGCCTCTACACCGACCTGCCCGGCATCTGGCCGGCGGACGTGAACCTGACTCCGCACTTCCCGACCGCCGCTGCGCTCTACCACGAGATGTACCGCCGCCGCACCGGCGAGACCGTCGACGGCGTCCTGGCCACCGACCCGGTCGCACTGTCGTACCTGCTGGCGGTCACCGGACCGGTCGAGGTGCCCGGATTCGGGCTCCTGAGCAGCGGGAACGCTGTCCGCTCGCTGCTGTCGGAGAGCTACCTGACGCTCGACCTGCGCCGCCAGGACGAGTTCTTCGCCCGGTCGGCGGCGACGGTGTTCGAGACGCTCCTGGCCAGGCCCGTCCCACCTAGGGAGCTTTTGTCGGCATTTGACCGATCTGTTGATGAAAGCCGGATATTGTTCTGGAGTGCCCACCCGGAGGAACAGCGAACTCTCGGCGAGAGCCGACTGGCCGGGGTGCTCCCGGAGCGGGAGACCGAGCCGAGTGTCGGCGTGTTCCTCAACGACGGCAGCGGCGCGAAGCTCGGCTACTACCTGAAACCGAGCGCGGAGCTGACGGTCGGCACGTGCCGACCGGACGGTCGCCGCGAGCTCCGGCTGAGGATGTCGCTGCACTCCTCGGCACCGACGTCGGGACTCACGCCCTCGGTGCTGGGGGTCGGCCGGACGGGCGACCCGTACGTCGTCCGGACCCTGGTCTACGTCTTCAGCCCGGCGGGCGGTGCGGTGCTGCGGGCCCGGCTGGACGGCGTGGAGGTGGCGCTGGGCAGCGGGACCGAACGGCGCCGCCAGGTCGCCATCGCCACCGTCGAGGCCGGCCCCGGGAAGACCCGGAGCCTCGAGGTCGACCTGCTGACCGACCGGAGCGGCACCGGTGGGGCCGAGCTGCGGCTCACCCCCACCGCCACTCCGTGGACCACCCACATCCAAACCGCGTCACGCTGTAACCAGTAGGAAGGACCCATCATGCGGCTATCCCGCATCATCACGACCATCGCGGTCGGTCTGGCCGTGGCGGCCACCCCGGGCGCGGCGGGGGCGGCACTGTCCCAGCCGCAGCCGCCGCCGTACCAGCCGCCGGTACCGAGCCTGACCGTCTCGCCGAGCACGGTGGACGTCGGGGAGATCGCCACGGTGACCGGCCGGGGCTTCGGCTCCCGCGAGTTGGTGGAGATCACCATCACCACCGGTCCGCTGGCCGCCGGGGTGCCCGGACAGAGCGCCCGGCGCAGCGACGGCAGCACCGTGGCGCTGGCCCCGGTGGCGTTCCGCGCCGACGAGCAGCCGCAGCCCGGCGGGGGGAACCCGCCCGAGCACGTGCCCAGCAAGGGCCCGTGGGACGGCTCCCACAACGGGGCACGTCAGGTGTTCTGGATCCGCGCCGACGTGGACGGCTTCTTCGAGTTCGCCTTCCGTGCGCGCCACCCGGGGAAGATCACCTTCACGGCCCGGGGCCTGACCTCCGGTCGCACCGCCAGCGTGGTCCTGACCGTCCTCAAGCCCTACGACCACGGCAAGGGCCCGCTGCCGGTGACCGGCAGCAGCATGGAGACCCCGCTCAAGGTCGGTGGCGGTCTGGTCGGTGTGGGTGCGGTACTGCTGCTGACGACGTTCGCGCTGCGGCGGCGCAACCGCGTCGGTACGGGTGCCACGAGCTGAGACACCCGGACGGCCTCGCCCCGCCGGACCGCACGGTCCGGCGGGGCGAGGCCGTCCGGCGAGGCGGTCAGCGGCCGAGGTACGCCCGCAGGTGCCGGGCGGTCAACGTGTCGCCCCGGCTGACCAGGTCGGTGGGAGTGCCGGTGAACACCACCCGGCCCCCGTCGTGTCCGGCTCCCGGTCCGACGTCGATCAGCCAGTCGGCGTGCGCCATCACCGCCTGGTGGTGCTCGATGACGATCACCGTGTTGCCGGCGTCGACCAGCCGGTCCAGCAGGGCCAGCAGCTGGTCGACGTCGGCCAGGTGCAGGCCGGTGGTGGGCTCGTCGAGCACGTAGACACTCGACCGCTCGGCCATGTGGATGGCCAGCTTGAGACGCTGCCGCTCGCCCCCGGAGAGGGTGGTCAACGGCTGGCCGAGACCGAGGTAGCCAAGACCGACGTGGGCGAGCCGGTCGAGGACGACCCGGGCGGGCCCGGAGGGAAAGAAGTCCCGGGCCTCGCTGACCGACATCGCGAGGACCTCGCTGATGTTCTTGCCGCGTAACCGGTAGGTCAGCACCTCCCGCGTGAACCGCCGGCCCTCGCACTGCTCGCAGAGCGACGCCACCCCGGCCATCATCGCCAGGTCCGTCCAGATCAGGCCGATGCCCTTGCAGGCCGGGCAGGCACCCTCGGAGTTGGCGCTGAACAGCGCGGCGCGTACCCCGTTGGCCTTGGCGAACGCGGTCCGGACCGGGTCGAGCAGGCCGGTGTACGTCGCCGGGTTGCTGCGCCGGGAGCCCCGGATCGGCGACTGGTCGACCACCACCACCCCGTCGCGGCCGGACAGCGAGCCGTGGATCAGGGAACTCTTGCCCGACCCGGCGACCCCGGTGACCACCGTCAGCACGCCGAGCGGGACGTCGACGTCGACGTCGCGCAGGTTGTGCAGGTCCGCGCCGCGGATCTCCAGCCGACCCCGGTGCGGGCGGACCCGCTCGCGCAGGGTGACCCGGTGGTCGAGGTGTCGCCCGGTGAGCGTGTCCGAGCGGCGCAGCCCGGCGACGTCGCCGGCATAGCAGACCCGCCCACCGCCCGGTCCCGCGCCCGGCCCGAGGTCGACCACGTGGTCGGCGACGGCGATGGTCTCGGGCTTGTGCTCGACCACCAGCACGGTGTTGCCCTTGTCGCGCAGCCGCAGCAGCAGGTCGTTCATCCGGTCGATGTCGTGCGGGTGCAGCCCGACGGTCGGTTCGTCGAAGACGTACGTGACGTCGCTGAGGCTGGAGCCGAGGTGGCGCACCATCTTGACCCGCTGCGCCTCGCCGCCGGAGAGCGTGGCCGACTCCCGGTCCAGGCTGAGGTAGCCCAGCCCGATCTCCACCAGTGAGTCGAGGGTCTCCCGCAGGGTGGCCACCAGCGGCGCGACGGACGGCTCGTCGAGCGCCCGGACGAACGCCGCCAGGTCGTTGATCTGCATCGACGAGCAGTCGGCGATGGTGCGTCCGGCCACCCGCGCCGAACGGGCGGCGGCGTTCAACCGGCTGCCCGCGCAGTCCGGGCAGGTGGTGAACGTGACCGCCCGGTCCACGAACGACCGGATGTGCGGTTGCATCGACTCCCGGTCCTTGGCCAGGTAGAGCCGGCGCACCTTGACCACGAGCCCCTCGTAGCTCAGCGTGCTGCCGCCCACCTTGACCTTGGTGGGTTCCCGGTAGAGGAAGTCCTGCCACATCTGCGGCGGGTAGTCCTGCACCTTGAGATCCGGGTCGACCAGCCCGGACTGCACGAAGACCCGCCAGTACCACGAGTCGACGCCGAAGTTCGGCACGGTGATCGCCCCGTCGTTGAGCGAGCGCTCCACGTCGACGAGCTGGTGCACGTCCACGTCGGTCACCCGGCCCAGCCCCTCGCAGGCCGGGCACATGCCGTCCGGCGTGTTGAAGCTGAACGCGCTCGCCGTGCCCACGTACGGGGTGCCGAGTCGGCTGAACAGGATCCGCAGCATCGCGTACGCGTCGGTGGCGGTGCCCACGGTGGAGCGGGAGTTGACCCCCATCCGCTCCTGGTCGATGACGATCGCGGCGCTGAGGTTGCGCAGCGCGTCCACGTCCGGCCGGCCGATGCTCGGCATGAAGGACTGGAGGAAGGCGGTGTACGTCTCGTTGATCAGCCGCTGTGACTCGGCGGCGATGGTCCCGAAGACCAGCGAACTCTTGCCGGACCCGGAGACCCCGGTGAAGACGGTGAACCGGCGTTTGGGGATGTCGACCGAGACCGAGGCGAGGTTGTTCTCCCGGGCGCCGCGTACCTCGATCATGTCGTGGCTGTCGGCGGCGTGGGTCGGCTGCTGCATGGTCACCCTTTCCGGGCAGGGTGCGTCCCGCCCGAGCTACGCGATGAGCTGGCGGGATTACATTCTCCCATTGACCAGCTCGTAGAGGGTTTCGCGGGCGAACCCCGGTGATCGCCGACAGAACGTCCGGAAAAGTCTCAACCAGGGGGGAGACGGTAGGGTGATCCGGTGGTGGAACCGCGTCGGCTGCGTGCCGTCGACCTCGCGGCGAGCGTCGGGATCTCGGTGCAGCAGGTCCGCAACTACGTCGACCTCGGGGTGCTCCCGCCGGTGACCCGTACCCCCGCCGGCTACCGGGTCTTCACCGCCGCACACGCCGAGGCGCTGGTGGTCGTCCGGCGGATGGCCGAGGGACACGGGTGGGCCCGCACCCGGGAGGTCATGGCCGCGGTGCATCTCGGCGACCTGGGCGCGGCCCTGGCGGCGCTGGACCGGGGACACGCCGAACTGGACCGGGAGCGGGCCGAGATCCGGCGGGTGCTCGGTGCGTTCGACACGGTGCTGACCGGCCCGACGGTGGCCGTGCCGGCCCGCCGCCGGGGCGTACGGATCGGCGAGGTCGCCGACCTGGTCGGGGTCCGGACGTCCCTGCTGCGGCTCTGGGAGCGGCGTGGACTGCTGCGGCCGGTCCGGGAAGGGGGCACGAAGTACCGGCTCTACGACGAGGCCGAACTGCGGGCGGCCCAGGTCGTGGCGCTGCTGCGCCGGGGTGGCTACCCGTTCGACATCGTCGCGTCGGTGCTCGACGAACTGCGGACGACCGGGAGCCCGCAGCGGGTGCGGGCCGAACTGGCCCGGCGGGAGCAGGAGCTGCACCGGCGCAGCCTGGCCCGACTGGGCGCCTCGGCGGCCCTGTACGACTACCTCCGGTCCCGGGGGCTGGCCGGGGCGACGGTCCCGGCACCCCGGTCGCCGTGACGGGCTGCGACCGGGGTCGCCCGTCGACGAGCACGACCCCAAGCCCGCAGTGGGGGTCAGATCGCCAGATGCCACATCAGCAGCACGCCAGGGATGAGCCCGGACAGCGACAGTGCGAGCACGGCGAGCACGAGGCAACCGGAGTTCTTCGGGTGGTAGGTCTGCCCGGTCTGCAGGTCGTGCCTCGAATCAGAGTTCGGAAGTCGAAAAGCTGTCCCTGCGTTTATGTCATCTCCCGCCTCCCGGCCCCAGCAGTACATGCACTCGCCCGGGTAGTCCTTTGACCGGCGACACTTCGGGCAGCTGCTCATATCTGCCTCCCTCGATGGTTGTGTGAGCGTGGTTCCCCTGACGACTCCGCTGAAGGTTGCGGAAGGTGAGCGTCCCGCAGCGGGGTGCGACTTCGGCATCTCCCCACCACGGACATCACTGGATCGCTGGAGCCGAGCCCGGCCCACTGCCGGCCGGTCCGGCGCGGCAATCACCGGCCCGCTGGTCGGCGGCTCGTCCGGCGGCCCCGTACGACCAGTCGCTCCCGGTGCCCCGGTACACCGACACCGGGATCACCTCGACCCCCGGCGGCATCCGCTCCCGGTACAGACGCCCCTCGAGGTGGTCGATCTCGTGTGCCACCAGCCGGGCCAGTCCGTCCCGGAACGCGGCGACCACCGACCGGCCGTCGACGTCCTGGTGGGCCACCTCGATCCGGGTCGGCCGCCGGACCAGCCCCCGGACGTCGAAGAAGCTCAGGCACCCCTCGAACTGCTCGTCGGACTCCGGGGACTGGCCGACCACCCGGGGGTTGACCAGCACCAGCTCCGTGCCGTCCGGTGTCCGGACGACCGCGACGGCGCGGCCGACGCCGATCTGCGGCGCGGCCAGCCCCATCCCCTTGGCGAACGGGTGCACCGAGGCGACCCGGGACATCGTGGCGCGCAGGCGGGCGACGACCTGCCGCGCCTCCGGCGTCTCGGCGGGCAGCGTGAAGGTCGTCGCCGGCCGGGCCAGGACCGCCGCGCCCTCCTGGGCGATGCCCAGCTCGATCATGCGTTGGCTCGGTGTCGGCATCCGCTGGTCGCTCCCGTCCGTCCCCGTCCGGCGGGCTGATTCTGCGTCGCCGGGCGCGCCGGCCACCACGCCCGCCGGGTGTCGGTTATCCGTCACCGGACGTGCCGGGGTGGGCGCCCCGGCGCGGTGGTCGGCCGCATCGACAAGCCCGAACCGAGTCCATAGACTGCGATCTTTCGCCCATCGTCGTGCAGGAGGACCCGTGTCGCGCACACCCCGACCACCATCCGCCGCCCCCGTCCGGGCCCGGCTCCTCGGCGGCGTCCTGGTCGCCGGGGCGCTGCTCGGCGCCACCGGCGCCACCGTGCCGGCCGCTGCGGCCGAGCCGGCCCGGACCACGCCCGGCCCGTGCGGGTACACCGCCACCCCCGACGACCCGGCCGCCCGGAAGGTGCCGCTGCCCCCGGATCCGCGACGCACCCCCGACGAGGGGACGGTCCGGGTCACGCTGGACACCAACCAGGGCCCGATCCCGCTGGTCCTCGACCGGGAGCAGGCACCCTGCACCGTGCAGAGCTTCCTGCACCTCGTCCGGCACCGCTTCTACGACGACACCTCCTGCCACCGGCTCACCGCGTACCCCACGCTGAAGGTGTTGCAGTGCGGCGACCCGTCCGGCACCGGCTCGGGCGGCCCCGGCTACCGGTACGCCGACGAACTCCCCACCGACCTGCCGCCGGCCCCCACCGATCCGACCGGCGTACGCCGGCTCTACGCCCGGGGCACCCTGGCCATGGCCAACGCCGGCCCGGACACCAACGGCAGCCAGTTCTTCCTGGTCCAGTCCGACTCGGCGCTGCGGCCGAACTACACCGTCTTCGGCGCGATCGAGCCGGCCGGACTGGCCACCCTGGACCGGATCGCCGCCGCCGGGATCGCGCCGACGGTCGAGGATCCCGCCCCGGTCGACGGCGCGCCCGCCGTGCCGGTCGACATCGACCGGGCGGTCCGTCGGCACTGAGTTCCGCCGGGGCGGGACCGGACCGGTCCCGCCCCGGCGATATGTGTTGCGGGCGCGCCGGGTGCGCCCCTACCGTGAACGACACCGTCCACCGACGACCTCCGAGGAGCCACCGTGACCCGCCTGGCCCGTACCGGCAATCCACGCCCCTGCCGGCGTGGACCGGTCGTGGTGCCCGCGCGGGTCCGTCGTGTCCGCGTCGCGTGGTATCCGCAACGTTCCCGGGGTGGCGGCGCGTGACAACGCCCGTGTGACGGCACGTCCGCCGCCCACCCCAGCCGGGTCGGGCGGCTTTTTCGTGCCCGGCCGGTGGCTTCTCTCTCTGCCAGCCGACCCACAGGAGACACCATGAGCTTCACCCCGCTGCACGGCACCCGGGCCCCGGTCCGGGTCTGGACCGATCCGTACGCCATCGAGGAGCAGGCCCTGCGGCAGCTGCGCAACATCGGCGCGCTGCCCTGGGTGCAGGGCGTCGCGGTGATGCCCGACGTGCACTTCGGCAAGGGGGCGACGGTCGGCTCGGTGATCGCGATGCGCCAGGCGGTCTCGCCGGCGGCCGTCGGGGTGGACATCGGCTGCGGCATGTCCGCGGTACGGACCTCGCTGACCGCGGCCGACCTGCCCGACGACCTCGCCCCGCTGCGCGGCGCGATCGAGGCGGCCATCCCGGTCGGGTTCGCCAAGCACGACCGGATGGTCGACCCGCGCCGGGTGCGGGGGCTGGAGCAGGGCGGCTGGGACCGGTTCTGGCGGGGCTTCGACGACCTCGACCGGCGGGTGCACCAGCTGAAGGACCGGGCGCAGCACCAGATGGGCACCCTCGGCGGCGGCAACCACTTCATCGAGGTCTGCCTGGAGCAGGGCGGCGCCGACGACGGCCGGGTCTGGCTGATGCTGCACTCCGGGTCCCGCAACATCGGCAAGGAACTGGCCGAGCGGCACATGGCGGTGGCCCGGCGGCTGCCGCACAACGCCGACCTGCCCGACCGCGACCTGGCGGTCTTCCTCGCCGGCACCCCCGAGATGGACGCCTACCGACGGGACCTCTGGTGGGCCCAGGAGTACGCGCGCCGCAACCGGGCGGTCATGTTGGCGCTGCTCTGCGACGTGGTACGCGGGCAGCTGCCGCAGGTGCGTTACGACGAGCCGATCTCCTGCCACCACAACTACGTGGCCGAGGAGACCTACGACGGCGTGGAGGTGCTGGTCACCCGGAAGGGCGCCATCCGGGCCGGCGTGGGTGACCTCGGCATCATCCCGGGGTCGATGGGCACCGGCTCGTACATCGTGCGTGGGCGGGGGAACCCGGACGCGTACTGCTCGGCGTCGCACGGCGCGGGCCGGCGGATGTCGCGGGGGCAGGCCAAGCGGACCTTCACCACCGAGGATCTGGCCGCCCAGACCGCCGGGGTGGAGTGCCGCAAGGACCCGGGGGTGGTCGACGAGATCCCCGGCGCCTACAAGGACATCGTCGAGGTGATGGCGAAGCAGGAGGACCTGGTCGAGGTGGTCGCCCACCTCAAGCAGGTGGTCTGCGTCAAGGGCTGACCGCTTCGTCCGCCCGTTGCGAATCGTGGACAGTCACCGATCCCACGCGACGGTGACTGTCCACGATTGGCAGCCGGTGACCCGCACATGTCAACAGGAACCCAACCGATCGATCGGTACCACCAGGGCAGCGGCGATGACCAATCCCAGCATCGAGGCGGCCAACCAGGGCCAGGGGTTCCTGCGGTGGCGCGACACCCCCCACCGGGCGACGGCGATGGACAGGAGCGCCGTCACCGTCATCAGGGCGCTGAGCAGGGTCCGGATGGTCATCGCCCGTCGGAACGAGTCGATGGTGTCGTTCGGACACGGTGCCGAGGGCACGAAGGTCACCAGGCTGAAGAGGCAGCCGAGAAGCACGGCCAGACCCAGCAGCACGGACAGGAGGGTGGCCGTCACCACAGCCGCGCGGGATCGCATACGCCGGAGGTTAGGCATCGATGGTCACGGAGGCGGCACGACCGGGTGACAGAGAAACGGTGGCCGGTCGGCCGCCGGTCGTGACATGGCGGAAGCGCGGTAGCCGGACCGTACGGTTACCGCGCCCTCCGGCGGGGCAGCGGAAAAGCCGTGGCCGGTCCCGGACCCTGTTGCTAGCGTCCCGCGGTGACGCAACGGGTGGGGGAACGACTCGACGGACGGTTCGGCCGGTTGTGGGCGGCGGCGACGACCTCGGCGCTCGGCAGTGGACTGAGCACGGTCGCCGCGCCACTGCTGGTCTCCTCGCTCACCGACGACCCGGTGGTGGTGTCCGGGGCGTTCGCGACGGCGTGGCTGCCCTGGCTGCTGTTCGCGCTCCCCGGCGGGGTCCTCGTCGACCGGGTCGACCGCCGCCGGTTGATGATCGTCGTCGACTGGCTGCGGGTAGCCGCGTTGGTGCTGCTCGGGGTGTGCGTCGGCGTGGGCCTGGTGACCGTGGCCCTGCTCTACGCCGTGCTGTTCCTGCTGAACACCGGCGAGATCGTCGTCCGGTCGGCCAGTCAGGCGATGGTCCCGGCGGTGGTGCCCCGGGACCGCCTCGAACGGGCGAACGGCTGGCTCGCCGGGGGCACGACGGTGGCTCAGGGCATGGTCGCCAATCCGCTCGGCGGGGTGCTGTTCGTCCTGGCGGCAAGCGTTCCGTTCCTGGTCAACGCCGCCACGTACGCGGTGGGCGCGGTGCTCCTGGCCGGCATCGCCGGGACGTACCGCGCGAATCCCGCAGCCGGCACCCGCTCGGTCCGGGCGGACCTCGTCGAGGGTCTCCGGTGGCTGGCCGCGCACCGGCTGCTGCGCACCATGGCGCTGCTGATCGGGCTGCTCAACGTCACCCTTACCGCCGCGTTCGCCCTGCTGGTTCTCCTCGCGCGGGACCGGCTCGGCCTCGGCTCGGTCGGCTACGGCGTCCTGCTCACCTGCATGGCCGTCGGTAGCCTGGCCGGCGCGCTGGTGGGTGACCGGCTCATCGCGGCGGTCAGCGCGACCTGGACCATCCGGATCGGGCTGCTCACCGAGGTCGCGCTGCATCTGACGCTGGCCGTCTCGTCCGACGCGTACGTCGTCGGCGCCGGGCTGGCGCTGTTCGGGGTGCACAGCGCCCTGTGGGGGATCGTCGCCAGTTCGCTGCGCCAGCGGCTGACCCCGCCGGACCTGCTGGGGCGGGTCGGCAGCGCCAACCTGTTCGTCGCGGCCGGGGGCAACTGCGTCGGCGCGCTGCTCGGCGGGGTGCTCGCCGCGCGGTTCGGGCTGACCGCCCCGTACTGGGTGGGGTTCGTGGTGGCGGTGCTGGTGACGGCGGCGACGTGGCGGGTGTTCGACCGGGCCACGGTCACCCGTGCGTACGCGGCCCAGCCGTAGTCTCCCGCGACGAGAAACGAGCGACCAGCCGTTGGTCTCGTTGGAGGAACTGGCACGAGATCAGGGGCGCGGACGAGCCGCCGGTAGGATCACCCGTCGGTGAACGCCGACACTAGACTTGCCATGATTGCCATCCCAGCGGGCGCGGTGATCCTGTCGGACCGACGGACACGGTCGAGCTGGTCGGTCGAGTTCGCGCCGTACCAGCTCGGCGTGGTCCCGGTGACCCAGGCGCTCTACGCCCAGGTCGCCGGGGAGCGACCGAGCGCCGCGCGGGGTGACAGGCTGCCCGTGGAGAGCGTGTCGTGGCTGGACGCGGTCCGGTTCTGCAACGCCCTGTCCCGCCAAGAGGGTCTGCCGCCCGTGTATCGCCGCGACGGCGCTGGCGTGGAGTGCGACGCGAACGTCGACGGGTACCGGCTACCGACCGAGGCGGAGTGGGAGAACGCGTGCCGGGCCGGTACGACCGGCCCGCGGTACGGCCCGTTGGACGAGATCGCCTGACACCGCGGCAATTCGGACGAGCGGCCGCATTCCGTCGGCGGCAAGCAGCCGAACGCGTGGGGCCTGCACGACATGTTGGGCAATGTCTGGGAGTGGTGCTGGGACGTCTACGACGCCGAGGTCTACGGCGACTACCGCGTACTGCGTGGCGGGGGTTGGTTCGACGAACCCTGGAGCTGCCGTGCCTCGGTCCGCCGCCGCAGCCATCCGACCCTTCGGATCGACGACCTGGGGTTCCGCCTTGCCCGCTCCATCCCGGGTTGACCCGGGTGGCCAACCAGCGGGCGGGGGACCGGGGGACGGGCCGGGTTCGGCGGCCACCGTGCCGGGGTCGGCCGGACGACCGACCGACCCGAGCGGCCCGAACGACCGTTAAGCTGACGGGGTGGGCACGCGCGAGGGACATCCGCCGAAGCGGCGGTCCAACGCGCGCCGCGTCCCGGCTCCGCACGGGTCGGGCGCGCTCACGCTGGTCCGCGACCCGCGCGCCCGCCCGCCGGTTGGCGCGTCCCGGCTCACCACCACCCCCACGGAGCGCACCGCACGATGACTGTCGACCGGATCCTCCCCACCGACGAGGCCCACGACCTGTTGGAGCTCGCCACCGAACTCGCCGACCGGGAACTCGCGCCCCGGGCCGCCGACTTCGAGGCCCGCGCCGAGTTCCCCCGGGAGGTGCTGCGCACCCTCGGCCGGGCCGGCCTGCTCGGCCTGCCCTACCCCGAGGAGTACGGCGGGGCCGCCCAGCCGTACGAGGTCTACCTCCAGGTGCTGGAGATCCTGGCCAGCCGCTGGCTCGCGGTGGCCGAAGCGGTAAGCGTGCACACCCTGGCCTGCTACCCGGTCGCCCAGTACGGCAGCGACGAGCTGCGTAAGCGGCTGCCCGACATGCTCGGCGGGGAGCTGCTCGGCGCGTACTGCCTCTCCGAGCCGCAGGGCGGGTCGGACGCGGCGTCGCTGACCACCCGGGCGGTCCGCGACGGCGACGAGTACGTCGTCTCCGGGACCAAGGCGTGGATCACCCACGCGCACAGCGCCGACTTCTACAACGTCTTCTGCCGCACCGGCGGGCCGGGCGCGAAGGGCATCTCCTGCCTGCTGGCCGACGCGGGCACGCCGGGAATCACGCCGCAGGCCACCGAGAAGACCATGGGGCTGCGGTCCTCGCCGGTGGCGCAGATCGCCTTCGACGACGCCCGGGTGCCGGCGGAGCGCCTGGTCGGTGGGGAGGGCACCGGCTTCACCATCGCGATGTCCGCGCTGGACTCCGGCCGGCTGGGCATCGCCGCCTGCGCGGTGGGGCTGGCCCAGGGGGCACTGGACTACGCGGTCGGCTACGCCCGCGAGCGGCAGCAGTTCGGCCGGGCGATCGTCGACTTCCAGGGGTTGGGGTTCATGCTGGCGGACCTGGCCACCCAGATCTCGGCGGCCCGGGCGTTGACCCTGGCGGCGGCCCGGCTGCGCGACGCCGGCCGGCCGTACTCGATCGAGGCGGCCAAGGCGAAGCTGTTCGCCACGGACGTGGCGATGCGGGTGACCACCGACGCGGTCCAGGTGCTCGGCGGTGCCGGCTACGTCGCCGACCACCCGGTGGAGCGGTACCTGCGCGAGGCCAAGGTGCTCCAGATCGTGGAGGGCACCAACCAGATCCAGCGCCTGGTGATCTCCCGCGCCCTGGCCAAGGGCTGACCCGGCCGTCCACTGTGGCGTCCCGCGGTCGGAATGTGACGCGCGGGACGCCGTGGTGGGACGTCGTCGCCCGGAGAGGGTTTTCCCGGTAGGTTGCCCAGCGTGGAGGAGACCGATCGCGCCATCGTCGCCGCCCTGACCGTCGACGGCCGGCTGTCGTACACCGACCTCGCCGAACGGGTGGGGCTGTCGGTGTCCGCCGTGCACCAGCGGGTGCGGCGGCTGGAGCAACGCGGCGTGATCAAGGGGTACGCCGCGCAGGTCTCGTTCGAGGCGCTCGACCTGCCGTTGACCGCGTTCGTGGCGATCCGTCCGTTCGACCCGTCCCAGCCGGACGACGCCCCGGAGCGGCTGGCCCACCTGCCGGAGATCGACTCCTGCTACTCGGTGGCGGGGGAGGACTTCTACCTGCTCCTGGTGCGGGTGGCCGGTCCAGCCGACCTGGAGCGCCTGTTGCAGGAGATCCGGACCGCGGCGAACGTCACCACCCGGACGACGGTGGTGCTCTCCACCCCGTACGAGAAGCGGTCGCCGCGCATCTAGGGACGGGGGTCCGTGGGCCCGGCGGGCCGAGCCGGGCTCAGCGCCCGTTCCAGGTCAGGATGACCGGTCGTCCGTGCTCGTGGCCGAGTGCGCTGACACTGGCGGTGTCCAGGCGCAGCCGACCGCCGACGGCGGGTGGCAGCCCGATCCACCGGGCGCCGAGCACCCGCAGGGCGTGCGCGTGGGCGACGAGGGCGACGTCGCCGGAGTCGAGCAGGGGAGTGACCCGGTCGAGCACCCGGTCGAGGCGTGCGCCCACCTGTTCGGGCGACTCGCCGTCCGGGCAGCCGTCCTGCCAGATGACCCAGTCCGGGCGCTCGGCGCGGATCTCGGCGGTGGTGCGGCCCTCGTAGGCGCCGTAGTGCCACTCGGTCAGGTCGTCGTCGATGTCGTTGACGGTGAGACCGGCGAGTTCGGCGGTGCGCAGCGCCCGTCGCCGGGGGCTGGCCAGCACGGTGACGAAGTGGCGGCCGGCGAGCCGGTCGCGCAGCGCGGTGGCCTGTCGCTCGCCGTCCGGGGTCAGCTCCAGGTCGGTGTACGAGGTGTGCCGGCGGCTGGCGCTCCAGGCGGTCTCGCCGTGTCGGATCAGCAGGATCTCTCCCATCCGGCCAGTCAACCATCCGAGTGTGTTCTCCGCTCTCAACCTATCTTCCTAGGACGCCCTTACGGGTTGTGGGGCCCGCCACAGAGCACGTTTCCCACGACGACCACGGGGCAAGTCCATGGACAGGCCCGACGAACGGGCCGGGAGCAGCCGGAGGGAGTGGTGGACGTGAGCTTCACCGACAAGGCGAAGAACAAGGCCGACGAACTGACCGGTGCCGCGAAGGAACGCATCGGCGACGCCACGAACAACGAGCGCCTACGGGCCGAGGGGACCGCGCAGCAGACCGACGCGCGGGCCCGTCAGGCCGGTGAGCACGTCAAGGACGCGGGTCGGGACGTGCGGGACGCGTTCACGAAGTGACCACGCCGTACGTCGAAGGGCCCCGGCAATCGCCGGGGCCCTTCGACGTGGTGGGGTTCAGTCGTCGACGCGGTGGGTGGTCCACCAGTGCTGCCCGGACTCGGGCAGGGTGTCGATCGGGTCGTAGTAGGCGTAGCGCTTGTCCAGGGCCTCCAGATCGGCCTGCTCGATGGACGTGCGGTAGTTCTTCGTCCAGTACGAGATGCCGCGTTCGCGGTCGTACTCGGTGAGCATGTGCACCCAGCGCTTGCCGACGAAGGGGACGTCGCAGACGATCCGCGGGGTGGCGTAGCCGGGCAGGTAGCCCATGATGTCGTGCTGGAGCTGCTGGGCGTGCCAGACCGGGACCCGCCAGTGCTCGGCGTTGGGGATCATGTCGCACATGTAGAAGTAGTACGGCAGGATCCCGGCCTCGCCCTGGAGGGCGAAGCAGAGGTCGAGCAGGTCGGGTGCGGTGGCGTTGACGCCGCGCATGAGGACGCCCTGGTTGCGGACGTCGCGGACGCCGACGTCGAGGGCGGTCTGGGCGGCCTTCGCGACCAGCGGGGTGAGCGACTGGGCGTGGTTGACGTGGGTGTGGATGGCGAGGTTGACGCCGCGCCGGGCGGCGGTGCGGGCGACCCGTTCGAGGCCTTCGACGACGTCGGGCTGGAGCCAGTGCTGGGGTAGGCCCATGAGGGCCTTGGTGGCGAGCCGGATGTCGCGGATGGTCTCGATCTCCAGCAGGCGCATGAGGTAGGACTCGAGGTTGCGCCAGGGGACGTTGGCGACGTCACCGCCGGAGACGACGACGTCGCGGACGCCGGGGTGGGCCTTGAGGTAGCTGATGTGGGCGTCGTACCGGTCGACGGGCTTGAGGGTGAGCTTGAGTTTGTCGACGGCGGGGGTGGAGTTGCCGACGAGGTCCATGCGGGTGCAGTGCCCGCAGTACTGCGGGCAGGTGGAGAGCAGTTCGGCGAGGACCTTGGTGGGGTAGCGGTGGGTGAGGCCCTCGGCGACCCACATGTCGTGTTCGTGGAGTGAGTCGCGGCTGGCGTAGGGGTGGGAGGGCCAGTCGGTGCGCCGGTCGGATGCGACGGGGATCATGTAGCGCCGGATGGGGTCGGCGAGGAACGCCTCGGTGGTCATCGGGGCGAACGGGACCATGGTGTTGAGCATCTGGGGTGGCACCAGCATGGACATGGTGGCCAGGGCGTGCTGGTCGGCGGTGAGGTCGGCGTAGAAGCTCTCGCCGACGGTGTCGCCGAGGACGGTGCGGAGCTGCTTGATGTTCTTGACGCAGTTGACGCGTTGCCACTGGGCGGATTCCCACTGGTCGCGGGTGATGTGGCGCCAGCCGGGGAAGCGGGTCCAGTCGGGTTCGACGAGTGGGGCGCGGCGGTATTCGTAGGGCTGGCCGGCGGAAGGTGGCGCGACCGGGTTGGGACGGGTGGCCGTCGCCAGCGGTTGTGTCGGTGTCACGAACCCTCCTCGGTGCGGTTGGTGCTGCCAGCGACCTCGAAGGCTACTGGAAAATCTGCGGTGGAGAAATTAGTCTGCCGTAAGTTTTCCCGCGACGCGAGTCCCTGGCCGGGGGTTCGGGCGGCTGGACAGGGGGAGGGTTGCCGTGACGTCACCGGTGGGTCTGCATCGCGTCGTGGAGCCGGTGGGGGTGCTGCCGCAGGCGGCGTGGCGGTTGGACGCCGCGCGGGAGATCGCGCCGAACGAGGTGCGGATCCGGGTGGAGCGGCTGAATCTGGACGCGGCGAGTTTCCGACAGTTGTCGGAGAAGCACGGTGGGGACGGCGAGAAGGTGCGCGCCGAGGTGCTGGAGATCATTTCCCAGCGGGGGAAGATGCAGAACCCGGTGACCGGGTCGGGTGGGATGTTGATCGGCACGGTCGAGGAGGCGGGGCGGCGGTCGCCGTTGGGGTTGCGGTCGGGTGACCGGGTGGCGACGTTGGTGTCGTTGACGTTGACGCCGCTGGTGGTGACCGATGGTCTGGCCCGGTGGGACGGGCGGAGTGAGCAGGTGCCGTGTGACGGGTGGGCGATCCTGTTCGCGCGGTCGATCGCGGCGGTGTTGCCGGTGGACCTGGATCCGGAGTTGTCCCTCGCCGTGCTGGACGTGTGTGGCGCGCCGGCGTTGACGGCGCGGGTGGTGGCCGAGCAGGTGGCGCGGCGGGAGCGGGACGGGGATCCGCGGCCGGTGACGGTGGCGGTGGTCGGTGGCGCGGGGAAGAGCGGTTCGTTGTCGCTGGCGGCGGCGCGGCGGGCGGGTGCCGGTCGTACGGTCGGGGTGGTGCCGGTGGTGGCGGAGCGGGACGCGTTGGTGGCGGCGGGGTTGGCCACGGAGGTGGTGTTGGCGGACGCGCGTGATCCGGTGGCGTTGTCGTCGGCGGTGACCACGGCGCTGGGGGTGCCGGCGGACGTGACGGTGGTGTGCGTGGACGTGCCGGGGTGTGAGCACGGGGCGATCCTGGCGACGGCGGACGGCGGGACGGTGGTCTTCTTCTCGATGGCGACGAGTTTCGCGGCGGCGGCGTTGGGGGCGGAGGGTCTGGCGGCGGACGTGACGATGCTGGTGGGCAACGGGTACGTGCCGGGTCACGCGGAGTTGGCGTTGGATCTGGTGCGGTCGGAGCCGGGGGTGCGGGGGCTGTTCGCGGCGCGGTTGGCGGCAGGATAGGGCCATGACGAACCCCTCGACGTTGTACCGCGGTGGTGTGTTGCACTGTCCGGCGGATCCGGGCGCGTCGGCGCTGCTGGTGCGGGATGGTCGGATCGCCTGGTTGGGGTCGGCGGTGGATGCGCCGTCGGCGGATCGGGTGGTGGATCTGGACGGGGCGTTGGTGACGCCGGCGTTCGTGGACGCGCACGTGCATGCGACGGACACGGGTCTGGTGTTGTCGGGGTTGGATCTGTCCGGGGCGCGGTCGGCGGGTGCGGTGTTGGACGCGGTGGCGTCGTTCGCCGCGGGGTTGCCGGGTGACGCGGTGGTGTTGGGGCACGGCTGGGACGAGTCGGGCTGGGTGGACGCGGTGCTGCCGGACGCGGCGGCGTTGGATCGGGCGGCCGGGGGGCGGCGGGTGTATCTGTCGCAGGCGTCGATCCATTCGGCGTTGGTGTCCCGGGCGATGCTGGCGGCGTGTCCGGAGGTGGTGTCGGCGGCCGGGTTCGACGCGTCGGGTTGGGTGCGTCGGGACGCGCATCATGTGGTGCGGGCGGCGGCGTTCGCGTCGGTGTCGCGGGCGCAGCGGGTGGCGGCGCAGCGGGCGGCGTTGGGGCATGCGGCGTCGTTGGGGATCGCGGCGGTGCACGAGTGTGGTGGTCCGGAGATTTCCGACGAGGAGGATTTCACGGGTCTGCTGGCGCTGTCGGGTGTCGGGGTGCCGGAGGTGTACGGGTACTGGGGTGAGTTGCTGGGTGCGGCGCGGGCCCGGGAGTTGGGGGCGGTGGGTGCCGGGGGTGACCTGTTCGCGGACGGGGCGTTGGGGTCGCGGACGGCGCACGTGTCGGAGCCGTACCGGGATTCGCGGTCGGGGTCGTGTGGGCACGGGTATCTGACGGCGGAGCAGGTGCGTGACCATTTGTTGGACTGTGCGGCGCATGGGGTGCAGGGCGGGTTCCACGCGATCGGTGACGCGGCGATCGGCACGGTGTTGGCGGGGTTCGCGGGGGCGGCGGAGCGGCTGGGTGTGGATCGGTTGCGGGCGGCCCGGCATCGGGTGGAGCACGCGGAGATCATGAGTCGGCGGTTGATCGCCGGGTTCGTGGAGTTCGGGATCGTGGCGTCGATGCAGCCGGCGTTCGACCGGTTGTGGGGTGGCGTGGGGCGGATGTACGAGTCGCGGTTGGGTGTGGACCGGTCGTTGGCGTCGAATCCGATGGGGGCGATGCATTCGGTGGGGGTGGCGTTGGCGTTCGGGTCGGATTCGCCGGTGACGCCGTTGGATCCGTGGGGGTCGGTGCGGGCGGCGGCGGCGCATCACAATCCGGCGCAGCGGATGAGTGTGCGGGCGGCGTTCGCGGCGCATACGCGGGGTGGTTGGCGGGCGGTGGGTCTGGACAGCGAGGGTGTGTTGGCGTTGGGTGCGCCGGCGACGTTCGCGGTGTGGTCGACGCCGGCGGGTGTGGAGCGTGGGTTGCCGGTGGTGCAGGCGGAGGATCCGGAGTTGCGGGGGCCGGGGGATCCGACGCCGTTGCCGGTGTGTCGGCGCACGGTGCTGCGTGGTCAGGTGATTTTCGAGGAAGGGTCGTCTTGACAGGGAAGCTTGACCTCGATCCGCGGTTGGTGGCGCGGGCGCGGGAGTTGGCGCGGCGTGCCGGGCAGCCGGTGGTGGAGTTGGCGCGGAGCCACACGACGGTGTCGGTGGAGCGGGCGGTGTTGCGGCTGGCGGGGGTGTCCGGTGCGGATCCGGATGGTATTCCGTGGGTGAACCGTCTGGTGGACGCGGTGGTGGCGGATGTGGGGTTGGGGCACGGGGTGGCGGTGCCGGTGTTCGATGCCCTGGTCCGGGAGCAGATCGCGGATGTGACGTTGCTGGCGCAGAAGGCGGCGGCGGGTTCGGTGCGGTTCGTGGTGCCGTCGGGGCGGGCGGCGACGGTGGCGCGGCGGGCGGCGCGGCGGGCGGTGGCGGCGGGGATCCGGCGGATCGACCGGCGGCGCGTGGAGCGGGAGCGGTTGGTCGGGCGGTACGGGGATCCGGCGCGTCGGCCGTGGATCTATCTGATCGTGGCGACGGGGGACATCTACGAGGACATTCCGCAGGCGCAGGCGGCGGCGCGGGCGGGTGCGGACGTGATCGCGGTGATCCGGTCGACGGGGCAGTCGTTGTTGGACTACGTGCCGGAGGGGGCGACGCGGGAGGGGTTCGCGGGGACGTACGCGACGCAGGAGAACTTCCGGTTGATGCGGGCGGCGTTGGATGAGTCGTCGCGGGAGTTGGGTCGGTACATCCGGTTGACGAACTACGCGTCGGGTTTGTGTATGCCGGAGATGGCGACCCTGGCGGGTCTGGAGCGTCTGGACATGATGCTCAACGATTCGATGTACGGGATTCTGTTCCGGGACATCAATCCGGTGCGGACGTTCGTGGATCAGCGGTTCTCGCGGCAGGTGCACGCGCGGGCGGGGATCATCATCAACACGGGTGAGGACAATTATCTGACCACTGCGGACGCGGTGGACGAGGCGCACACGGTGACGGTGTCGCAGTTGTTGAACGAGTTCTTCGCGCACGAGGCGGGTCTGGCGGACTGGCAGTTGGGTCTGGGGCACGCGTTCGAGATCAATCCGGATGTGCCGGAGTCGTTGCGGTTGGAGTTGGCGCACGCGTTGTTGGCGCGGGAGTTGTTCCCGGACGCGCCGTTGAAATGGATGCCGCCGACGAAGCACATGACCGGGGACGTGTTCCGGGGGAACCTGTTGGACGGGTTCTTCAATCTGGTGGGGACGCTGACGGGGCAGGGGATCCTGTTGGTGGGGATGATGACCGAGGCGGTGGTGACGCCGTGGTTGTCGGATCGGGACATCGCGTTGCAGAACGTGCGGTACGTGTTGGGTGCGGCGGGCGGTTTGCGCGAGGATTTCGTGCCGGCGTCGGGTGGGTTCATCCAGCAGCGGGCGCACCGGGTCCTGGCGGAGGCGGTGGAGTTGTTGGAGCGGATCGGTGAGCAGTCGTTGTTGACGGCGATCGCCGAGGGCACGTTCGGCATCATGAAGCGTCCCGCGGACCGGGGTAAGGGTCTCGATGGGGTGGCCGTGCACGAGGCGGACTACTACAACCCGGCGACGGACATCCTGGAGCAGCCGGTATGAGCGGGAAGACGGTCGTGCGGCCGTACGGGGACACCACCGGTGACGGGATGGTGCAGGTGTCGTTCACGTTGCCGGTGCCGCATGACAAGCGGGCCGAGGGCGCGGCGATCCAGTTGGCGAACAAGATGGGTATCGATCCGGCGATGCTGGTGCACGCGAAGCAGATGGGTGACGGGTTCACCTTCTTCGTGGTGTACGGGCGGGTGAACCATCTGGTGGACGTCTCGGCGGTGCAGGTGGTGGAGCGGGATTTCCCGTTGCTGTCGGCGCGGGAGGTCAACGCGGTGGTGAAGCGGCGGTTGCGGCGGAAGTTGTCGGTGGTGGGGGCGTGTATCGGCACGGACGCGCACACGGTGGGCATCGACGCGATCCTGAACGTGAAGGGCATCGCGGGGGAGAAGGGCCTGGAGTACTACCGGGAGTTGAAGGTCACGAATCTGGGTGCGCAGGTGAGTGTGCCGGAGCTGGTGGAGGCGGCCCGGGTGGAGCGGGCGGACGCGGTGCTGGTGTCGCAGGTGGTGACGCAGCGGGACGCGCATCTGCACAACACGCGGGAGATGTCGGCGGCGTTCCGGGAGGCGATGCCGGCGGGTCGGCGTCCGCTGCTGGTGGTGGGTGGGCCGCGGTTCGACGAGTCGATGGCCGCCGAGTTGGGGGTGGACCGGATCTTCGGTCGGGGCACCACGCCGGGTGAGGTGGCGAGTTTTCTGGTGCACGCGTTGGTGACGGACAAGAGGGCGAGAGCATGAGTGATTCGCGGGTCGGGTTGACGGTGACGCACCGCCGGTACGTGCCGTACTCGCATGCCCACTATGCGGGGAACCTGGTGGACGGGGCGTACGCGTTGGGGTTGTTCGGGGATGTGGCCACGGAGGTGTGTATCCGTACGGACGGCGACGAGGGGTTGTTCGCCTCGTACTCGGACGTGCAGTTCCGTAGTCCGATGCGGGCGGGGGACGTGTTGGAGGTGTCGGCGACGGTGACCCGGGTGGGTACGCGTAGCCGGACGATCGACTTCGAGGCGCGGGTGGTGTGTCGGGGGCGGCCGGATCGGGGTGAGTCGGCGGCGGAGGTGCTGGCGGAGCCGGTGGTGGCGGTGACGGCGACGGGCACGGTGGTCGTGCCGGCGGCGGCGTGAGTCTGGCCGTCTGCGCCGACGTGGGGTCCACGTGGACGAAGGTCGCGGTGGTGGATCTCGACGGTGGGCTGTTGGTGGGGTCGGCGGCGGCGCCGACGACGGTGGGTACGGACGTGCTGCACGGCTTGGACGCGGCGGTGGCGGCGGCGACCGCCGGTGTCGGCGGTGGCGGGGACGTGCCGTGGTACGTGTGTTCGTCGGCCGGTGGTGGGTTGCGGCTGGCGGTGGTCGGCTACGAGCCGCTCGTCACGGCGCAGGCGGGCCGGCGGGTCGGGTTGTCGGCGGGGGCGCACGTGGTGCACGTGGCGGCGGGGCGGCTCGGTGGGGCGGATGTTTCGGCGTTGCGGGCGGCCCGCCCGGATGTGGTGCTGCTGGTGGGGGGCACCGACGGTGGGGACGCGGACACGTTGACCCACAACGCGACGCGGCTGGCGCGGGCCCGCTGGCGGGTGCCGGTGGTGCTGGCCGGGAACGCCGACGTGCGCGACGGGGTGCGGGCGCTGCTGGCCGGGGCGGGGGTGCCGGTGACGGCGGCGGAGAACGTCCTGCCGCGGATCGGGGTGTTGGCGCCGTCGTCGGCGCGGGCGGCGATCCGGGAGGTGTTCCTGCGGCATGTGATCGGCGGGAAGCGCCTGTCGCGGGGGCCGCGGTTCGCGCGGTTGGTGCGGGCGGCGACGCCGGACGCGGTGTTGACGGGGGTGGAGGTGCTCGCCGACACGGTCGGCGGTGACCTGGTGGTGGTGGACGTCGGTGGGGCCACCACGGACGTGTATTCGGTGTTGACGCCGGACGAGCGGGCCGACGGGCCGGCTCGGGAGGTGGCGGGGTCGTTGTGGCGGGCGCGGACCGTGGAGGGGGACCTGGGGATGCGGTGGAGCGCCCCGGGGGTGGTGCGGGCGGCCGTGGAG
Organism: Micromonospora sagamiensis; assembly: GCF_014680085.1. NCBI lineage: Bacteria > Bacillati > Actinomycetota > Actinomycetes > Micromonosporales > Micromonosporaceae > Micromonospora > Micromonospora sagamiensis. Next base: position 6,400,224 of record NZ_AP023438.1, read on the forward strand.
GAGCGGCTGCTCGACGGGGTCGGTGCGGAGGAGCTGTCGGCGGCCGCGGCGGTGCGGGCCGCCGATCCGGGGTTCCTGCCGTCCACGGGGGCCCAGCGGGCGGCCGAGGGGCGGATCGCGGCCCTGGCGGCGACGGTGGCGGTGCGTCGGCACGCGCGGGGCGCGGCGACCGGGGAGCGGGCCGGGCGGGATCTGCGGGACGTGCGGCTGCTGGTCGGTTCGGGTGGGGTGTTGCGGCATGCGGCGGCGGGGGAGGCGGCCGGGGTGCTGGCGGCGGTGCTGACCGACCACGCGGGTGGGTGGGCGGTGCCGCGGGCGGCGCGGGCGGTGGTGGACGGGGCGTACGTGCTGGCTGCCGCCGGGTTGCTGGCCGGTGAGCATCCGCAGGTGGCGCGGGCGGTGCTGGGTCGGCATCTGATCGTGGACTGACCGGTCGGGTGGCCGGTGAACGTCGGGGAAACGGCGACTCGCCGGGGCGACACGCCGGGCGACTGGCCGGGGCGGGTTGACAGTCCCCGGGGGGTGGCACGTACCGTCTTTGAGTCCTACTACGGGGAAGCGGCTGTTGTTCGCTTCGTCCCTTCGTCCGCTGGCCGAGTGACCAGGATGGGTTGCGGCGGCCAGGTCCAGCGGGCGGGGGTCGGCGGGGCGGCGCGAACCGGCCGCGGTTACCGGTGTACGGGCAGGGTGAGGTGCACGGCCAGTAGACAACGGCCCGACGGGGGCAGCCAGTCCACCGTCCGGTCGGTCCGAAGGTCGGCGTGCCTGATCTTCGCCCCACCGGCCGGGGAGGGCCTGGGAGCATCGGGGCGCGGCAGTTGCCGCGCCCCGATTTTCGTGCCCGGGGTCAGCGGGACGTGGTGGGGTGGGCGCGCACGTGCAGCCGTTCGCCCTGCGGCCCGAACAGGTTGAGGATCTCCGCCGGCTGCGGGTCGGGGTTGGCGACGGCGTGCGGCACCCGGGTGTCGAACTCGGCGACCTCTCCGGGGGTGAGGATCAGGTCGTGGTCGCCGAGGATCAGCCGGATGCGACCGGAGAGCACGTACAGCCACTCGTAGCCCTCGTGGGTCTTCGGCTGCGGGTCGGCGGGGGTGTGCGGTGGGATGATCTGTTTGAACGCCTGGAGGCCGCCGGGGCGGCGGGTCAGCGGCAGGAACGTCATGCCGTGGCGCACGATCGGGCGGGGGTGTACGCGCGGGTCGGTGGTGGGGGGCGCGCCGACGAGGTCGTCGAGGGGTACCTGGTGGGCGCGGGCCAGGGGGAGCAGCAGTTCCAGGGTGGGGCGGCGCTGACCGGACTCCAGCCGGGACAGGGTGCTGACGGAGATGCCGGTGGTCTGTGCCAGTTGGGTCAGGGTGGTGCCGCGTCGGGTGCGCAGGGCTCGGAGCCGGGCGCCGACGCCGGCCAGGACCGCCGCCTCGTCGTCGTTTGCCATACCGGCAACAATAGTTGCCGTCTGGGGTCGGGTGGGCGCACCGTGGCGGTCGACGACGACGGACAGGGGTGCGTGATGGACGACAGGTACGACGTGGTGGTCATCGGTGGCGGCGCGGCCGGGCTCGCCGGGGCGGTGGCCCTGGCCCGGGCCCGCCGGTCGGTGCTGGTGGTCGACGCGGGCCGGCCCCGCAACGCCCCGGCCGGCGGGGTGCACAACCACCTCGGCCGGGAGGGCGTCCCCCCGGCGGAGCTGCTCGCGTCGGGGCGCGCCGACGTCACCGGCTACGGCGGGCACGTCGTCGACGCGACGGTCACCGCCGTCGACCGGGACGACGACGGGTTCGCGGTCGCCCTCGCCGACGGGCGGCGGACGCGGGCACGGCGGCTGCTGGTGGCCACCGGTGGCGTCGACGCGCTGCCGGACGTGCCCGGCCTGGCCGGCCGGTGGGGACGCGACGTGCTGCACTGCCCGTACTGCCACGGGTGGGAGGTCCGCGACCGGCGGGTCGGGGTCCTCGCCGACGGGCCGGTGGGGGTGCGGCAGGCGCTGCTGTGGCGGCAGTGGACCCCGCACGTGCTGCTGCTGCGTCACCACGGCGACGCGCCCGACCCGACGCAGGCCGAGCAGTTGGCCGCCCGGGGCGTCACCGTCGTCGACGGGCCGGTCACCGGACTGGTCGTCGACGACGACCGGCTCACCGGGGTCCGCCTCGCCGACGGTGGGCTGGTGCGCGTCGACGCGCTGGTGGTGGCGACCCGGGTGGCCGCCCACGCCGACGCGCTCGCCCCGCTCGGCCTGTTCCCGGTCGACGTCGACCACGAGGGGCAACGCGTCGGCACCCGGATCCCCGCCGACGCGTTCGGGGCCACCGACGTGCCCGGGGTGTGGGTGGCCGGGAACGCGGCCGCCGTCACCGCGACGGTCGTGGTCTCCGCCGCGCAGGGGGTGACCGCCGCCGGGGCGATCAACGCCGACCTGGTCGCCGAGGACACCGCCCGGGCCGTCGAGGCGTACCGGCACGACCTGGCGACCATGTTCGAGCAGGACGCCTGGGAGGAGCGGTACCGGTCCCGGCCGGCGGTGTGGAGCGGCAACCCGAACCCGCAGCTGGTCGCCGAGGCCGCCGACCTGCCACCGGGGCGGGCCCTGGACGTCGGCTGCGGGGAGGGCGCCGACGCGGTGTGGCTGGCCCGCCGGGGGTGGCAGGTCACCGCCGTGGACATCGCCCCCACCGCGGTGGACCGCACCGCCGCGCACGCCGCCGACGCGCGCGTCGCCGACCGGGTCACCGCCCGCCAGGCGGACCTGCGCGTCGAGGCGCCCGAGGCGGGCGCCTACCAGCTGGTGTCGGCGCAGTTCATGCACCTGCCGGCCGGGCAGTGGCGGGACCTGGTGGCCCGGCTGGCCGACGCGGTGGCCCCGGGCGGCACCCTGCTCGTCGTCGGTCACCACCCCCTGGACCTGCGTACCACGGCCCGGCGGATGCACTTCCCCGAGTTGATGTTCACCGCCGAACAGGCCGCCGACCTGCTCGATGAGGCCCGCTGGCGGGTCCGCGTCGCGCAGGCCCGGCCGCGAGCCGCCGTGGACCCCGACGGTCGGGACGTCACCGTCCACGACGCCGTCCTCGTCGCCCACCGGCTGCCCTGAGGCGTCGCGGCGGCCGGCGGGTAACCTTCGGCGGTGTGATCGAGGGTGAGGTGCCGGTGACGACGCTCAACGAGGTACGCCCCGCCGCCGCCGGCACGCCGCCGTCGCCGCGTCCGCTGCCCCTGGCGGCGGCCGTGGCGCTGGCGGTGGTGGCCGGGCTGGCGCTGCTGGCGGCGTTTCCCCCGTACGGGTGGTGGCCCCTCGCGGCGGTCGGGGTGGCGGCCGTCGCCGCGGCGACGCACCGGCGGCGGGTCCGCGCCGGCGCGGCCCTGGGGTTCCTCACCGGGGTGACCCTGTTCGCGCCGCTGCTGGCCTGGACGAACCTGCACACCGGCTACCTGCCGTGGGTGCTGCTGAGCCTGTCCCAGGCCGCCTACGTGGCGTTGCTCGGCGCGGCCACCGCCTACGTGTCCCCGCTGGTCGACCGGCGGCGGGCGCTGTGGCCGGTGGCCACGGCGCTGCTGTGGGTGGGGCAGGAGGCGCTGCGCGACCGCACCCCGTTCGGTGGGTTCCCGTGGGGGCGGCTGGCGTTCAGCCAGGGCGACTCGCCGCTGCTGCGGCTGGCCGCGCTCGGCGGCGCCCCGCTGGTCACCGTCGCCGTCGCGCTCGCCGGTGGGCTGCTGGTGACCCTGTCGTGGCGGTCGTGGCGGCGGCCCCGCCCGCACACCGTCGCGCCGGCCGTGGGCCTGGTCGCCGTCGTCGCCGCCGCCCTGGCCGTCCCGGTGGGGGTGCGTGGCGGCGGCGAGCAGGTCACCGTGGCGATCGTGCAGGGCAACGTGCCCCGCCTCGGGTTGGACTTCAACGCCCAACGGCAGGCGGTGCTCGACAACCACGTCGAGGCCACCCTCGACCTGGCCCGGCAGGTCACCGCCGGGCAGGCCCGCCGACCCGACCTGGTGGTGTGGCCGGAGAACTCCAGCGACATCGACCCGCTGCGCGACACCACGGCGGGGGCGCGGATCTCCCGGGCCGCCGACACGATCGGTGCGCCCATCCTCGTCGGGGCGGTGCTGCGCGGCCCCGGCCAGGGGCAGGTGCGCAACGCGGGACTGCTGTGGCGGCCCGGCAGCGGCCCCGACACCGGGCAGCTGTACACCAAACGTCACCCGGTGCCGTTCGCCGAGTACGTGCCCATGCGGGACCTGGCGCGGATGGTCAGCAAGCAGGTCGACCGGATCCGGGCGGACTTCGTGCCCGGCGCCACGCCGGGTGTGCTGCGCACCGGCGACGCGGTCCTCGGTGACGTGATCTGCTTCGAGGTCGCCTACGACGGGCTGGTCCGCGACACGGTCACCGGCGGCGCGGAGCTGCTGGTGGTGCAGACCAACAACGCGACGTTCGACGAAGCCGAGGCGTTGCAGCAGATGGCGATGGTCCGGTTGCGGGCCGTCGAGCACGGCCGGGACGCGTTGATGGCCTCCACGGTCGGGGTGTCCGGGTTCGTGTCCCCCGACGGGCGGGTAGACGGGGCCACCGGGTTCAACACCGGCGCGGTGGTGGTCCGGCAGATGCGGCTCGGTACCGGGTCGACCCCGGCCACGTGGATGGGCGTGTGGCCGGAGGTGGCGCTGCTGGTGGCCGCCGGTCTCGTCCTGGCCGGCGCGGCCGTGCGGCGACGCCGGCCGGTGCCGCCCGGGTAGAACCGCACGACGACCGGCCCGGACGGGCCGGCGCGACCGGGGGAGGTCCAGGTGGGCGAGCAGACCGGCCGGACGGTCGGACGTCCGGACGTGGGGCGGGTGCTGGTGGTGGTGCCCACCTACAACGAAGCCGACAACCTCGCCGGGATCGTCGACCGGGTCCACCGGCACGCGCCCGGCGTGGACGTGCTGGTCGCCGACGACAACAGCCCCGACGGCACGGGGGCGCTCGCCGACGGGCTGGCCCGCGTCGACCCCCGGGTGCACGTCCTGCACCGCGAGGGCAAGGCAGGACTCGGCGCGGCGTACCTGGCGGGATTCGCGTGGGCACGGCGGCGCGGCTACGACGCGGTCGTGGAGATGGACGCCGACGGGTCGCACGCCCCGGAGGACCTGCCGACGCTGCTGGACGCCGCCCGCGACGCGGACGTCGTCATCGGGTCCCGGTGGCAACGCGGCGCGCGGGTCCTGAACTGGCCGTGGCGGCGGCTACTGCTGTCGCGCGGCGGGAACTGGTACGCCCGGTGGGCCCTCGGGGTGCCCGTCTCCGACGCGACCGGCGGCTACCGGGTGTACCGGCTGCGCGCCCTCGCCGCCGTCGACCTGGACCGGGTGTGTTCGCGGGGCTACTCGTTCCAGGTGGAGCTGTCGCGGCTGCTGCACCGGGCCGGAGCGCGGATGGTGGAGGTGCCGATCACGTTCGCCGAGCGGGAACGCGGATCGAGCAAGATGAGCCCGTGGATCGTGCTGGAGGCGTTGTGGCGGATCACCCTGTGGGGGTTGCAGGACCGGCGGCGGGGACGGCGGCGGCCGGTCGCGGGCCGGTGGCCGTGACCGGTGCCCGTGGCATCCTTGACCGGGAGAGCGTCGCCGACGTCGGATGAGGTGTGATGCGCCGGACGTGGAGGTTCGTACCGCTGGGGTTGCTGGCCGGGCTGGCCGCCGAGGTCGCGGTGTTCGTGCTGGTCGGCGAGGCGATCGGGTTCGCCTCGGCGGTGCTGGTGGTGTTCGCCGTGTCGCTGGTGGGTCTGCTGCTGCTACGCCGGGAGGGCATGCGCGCCTGGCGGGGCTTCCGGGCCAGCGTCGAGTCGCACCAGCCGCCCGGCCGGCAGTTGACCGACGGGCTCGTCGGCCTGGCCGGTGCGTTGCTGCTGGCCGTGCCGGGCCTGGTCAGCGGTGTGGTGGGGGTGGCGTTGCTGGTGCCGCCGCTGCGCCGGCTCGCCGGCGCGGGCGTGCAGCGGGCCACGGAGCGGCGGGTGTCGTCGATGGTCGCCGGTGACCTGTTTGGTCCCCGCCGGGTGCGGGTGTACCGGGGTGCGACGCCGCCGACCGAACCGGGCCCGTCCCGGCCGGGCGCCGACCCGGCCGCCGCGATCGAGGGAGAGATCGTCGAACCGGGCCGGTGAAGCCCCGTGACAACACGACGAGCCCCCGGGACGGCGATCCGTCCCGGGGGCTCGTCGTGGATGGTCAGGCGCGACCGCGGCGGGTGCGGACCTCCTGGAGCCGCTCGGCGAGGATGTCCTCCAGCTCGGCGATCGACCGCCGCTCCAGCAGCATGTCCCAGTGGGTGCGCGGCGGCTTGGCCTTCTTCTGCTCGGGCTCGCTGCCGTCGACCAGCCGGGCGACGCTGCCGTCGAACTTGCACTCCCAGGTGGTCGGGACCTCGGCGTCGACGGCGAACGGCACCTCGAACTGGTGGCCCTTGGCGCAGAGGTACTCGCGGGTCTGACGCGGCGCGAGCTCCGTGTTGCGGTCGGACTCGTAGCTGACCGCGCCCAGACGGCTACCACGCAGCATACGCTCGCCCATGTTCGACTTCCCCTCGTTGGTGGTGCTGGTCTTCTCGGTGTAACGGCCCGCCGTCGCCGGGGCATTCCCCGGTGACGAGGCCACGCCCGGCGGGCGGGCCTGGCCGGACCCCCGGCGGGCACCGCCGGCCGGGTGGGAAACGGTGGAGTGTGCTGGCTGTCACCTGTATGGTACCCGGCCCGTTCCGGTGTCCCTCGACGGTGACCGATGCGCGGGCCGGCCGGGGCTGGTCAGCGCGGTGTCGGCGACCCCAGCCGGGCCAGTGCCGTGGCCAGGTCGCTGACCTGGTCGGCCAGCTGGGCCGCGCGGGTCACCGCCGCGTCCCGGTCGGTTTCGGCCGTGCGCAGCCGTACGGTCAGCTCCGCCAGGCGGACCTCGGCGGTGGCTGCCGCCTGCCGGGCGTCGGCCACGTCGGTGGTGAGCCGGTCCCGGTGGGCGGCGAGGGCAGCGATCTCCTCCCGGGCCCGTTGCGCCGTGGCGGCGCTCTCGGCGCGGGCGGCGTCGGCGTCGACGCGGGCCGCTTCCGCCGACCGGGTCGCCTCGGCGGCCTCCCGGCGGGCGGCCTCCGCCTCGGCGCGGGCCCGGTCGGCGGCGGCGCGGTGCGCGTCGGCGTCCCGACCGGCGGCGGCGGCGTCGGCCTGCGCCCGGTCGGCGCGGGCGACCGCGTCGGCGGCGGCCGAGGCGGCCCGGTCGGCGTCGGCGCGGGCGGTGTCCCGCTCGGCGGTCAACTCGGCGACCCGACGGCGTTCGGTGTCCCGTTCCGCGCGGACGGTCCGCAGGTCGTGGCGGGCCGCGTCCCGGTCCCGTTCGGCCTGCACCCGCAGCGCCTCCGCGGCGCTGGCCGTCCGTTGCGCGGCGTCGCGGGCCGTCTCGGCGTCCGCGGCCCGGTCCGCGGCCCGCGCGGCGTCCTCGGCGTGCCGGGTCGCGTCCGCGCGCGCGGCGTCCCGCTGGGCGACGGCGTCCTCGGCGGCCCGGCGGGCGGCCACCTCGGCGGCCCGCGCGTCCTCGGCGGCGCGGCGTGCCTCGTCGCGCTCGGTGTGGGCCTGCGCCACCTGCCCGGCCGCCTCCGCGCGGACCTGGGCGAGCTGCCGTTCCACCCCCACCGGGGACAGCTCGGCGTGCAGCGTCTCGGTCAGGGAGTCCACGAGCTGGTCGAGGCGGTCCACCGCCTCCCAGGTCCGGGCCACCTGCCCGGCGAGGCCGGGGGCGTTGCGGTGGCGCATCCGGCTGTTGCGCGACGCGCGTTGGCAGGCGCCGTCGTTGTCACGGCAGTACCGGAAAGGACGGCCCGCGCCGGCGCGTTGCGGCACGTCCCGGCCGCAGTGCGCGCAGGGGCGGGTGTCGACGGGGGTGGCCTGGTCGTCCATCGAGGGCGAAGTCTAGGGCACCGCGCGGCGGCCCCCGGCCGGTGTGCGGCCCGCCGGGGTGGGAACGTCCCCGCCCGGTGGGGCATCCTGGTGGCGGGTGCCGACGACACGGGGAGGTTCCGGCATGACCTACGCGTGGGAGGCGGCGGCCGAGGCGCAGATCCGCGCCGCCGTGGAACGCGGCGAGTTCGACAACCTGCCCGGCGCGGGCCGGCCCATCCCCGGCCGGGACCTGCCGTACGACGAACAGTGGTGGATCAAGGGACTGTTGGAGCGGGAGAAGATCCCCACCGAGGCGCTCCTGCCCACCCCCCTGCTGCTGCGCAGGCGCGTCGAGCGGCTGCCCGACGAGGTCCGGGAGCTGCCCACCGAGGCGGCGGTGCGGGCGTGCGCGCAGGAGCTGAACACGCAGATCGTGGCGTGGCTGCGGACGCCGACCGGGCCTCGGGTGGTGGTCCGGCCGGTCGACGTCGACGCGGTGGTGCGGCAGTGGCGGGCGGCCCGCTCCGGGCCGGTGCCGGCCGGCGACCCCCCTGCCGCCGCAGCGGTTCGGCCCACGCGGCGACGTCGCTGGTGGCGCCGCACGCCCCGGCCCTGACTGGCGGGCGACGGCGAGGGGTGGCCGCCGGGCCCCGACCACGCCCGTCACGTCCGGGGATCGAGCGTGGTGGCGTGCCGGCGAGGCAGGATGGGGTCATGGTGTGGGAGTTCGGGAGCCCGGTCGTGGTGGCGCCGATGGCCGGGGGACCATCGACGCCGGGCCTGGTGACGGCGGCCGCGGCCGCCGGTGCGCTGGGCTTTCTGGCGGCCGGGTACAAGTCGGCCGACCTGGTGGCCCGGGAGGTCGCCGAGTTGCGGGCCAGCCGGTTGCCGTACGGGTTGAACATCTTCCTGCCGTCACCGCCACCGGTCGACGTGGGAGCACTGCGGGAGTACCGGCAGGCTCTCCGACCAGAGGCGGAGCGGTACGAGGTCGAGCTGCCTCGGCTTCGGCTGGCCGACGACGACGGTTTCGCCGCCAAGGTGCGGATCGCGGTGGGCGCGGCGGTGCCCTGGGTGAGTTTCACCTTCGGGGTTCCGGAGGCGTCGGTCGTCACGGAGCTGCGGCGTGCCGGCTGCACGGTGCTGGTGACGGTGACCGACGCCGAGGAGGCCCGACGCGCGGCGGCTGTGGGGCCGGACGCGCTGATCGCGCAGGCAGGGTCGGCCGGTGGTCATTCGGCCACGACGTCACCTGCTGACTACGACGGCTCGTCCACGGCGCCGCAGGTGGTCCGCGACGTCCGCGCCGCCGTGGGTCTGCCCGTCATCGGCGCGGGCGGTACCGGAACCGCCCGGGACGTCCGGGCGGGCACCGTGTTCCTGCTCGCCGACGAGGCCGGGACCCGGGCGGTGCAGCGCGACGCGATGCTGTCGGGGCGGTTCACCGAGACGGTGGTGACCCGGGCGTTCACCGGCCAACCGGCGCGGGCGCTGCGCAACCGGTTCACCGACACGTACTCGTCGACCGCACCGCTCGGGTATCCCGCCGTCCATCACCTGACCGCACCGGTCCGGGCAGCGGCGGCCCGCCGTGAGGATCCGGAGGCGATCAACCTGTGGGCGGGCACGGCGCATGCCGAGGCCCGGCCGGGCCCGACCGCCGGGATCGTGCGCAGGCTGACCGGAGCCGGTTAGGACCGGTTCCGGCGAGGTCCGTCCCGACTCACGTCAGGGTCGGCGTTCGGTCGACAGGACGATCGCTGCGGCCGGGCACAGGTCGACGGCCTCGCGAACCGCGTCCCACGTTCCCGCCGGCGGCTCAGGTCGCAGGACGACCGCCCTGCCGTCGTCCTGCTGGTCGAACACCTCGCCGACGGTCAGCACGCACATCCCGGAGCCGACGCACCGCTCCGCGTCCACAGTGATCCGCACCGGTCACGCGTCCCAGGTGACCGGGAGGCTCTTCACCCCGTAGATGTCGGCGGTCTCCGGGCGCAGGGCAACCTCGTCGGGCGGTACGGCCAGGCGCAGCGTGGGGAAGCGGGTGACCAGCGCGGGGAACGCGATCCGCATCTCGACGCGGGCCAGTTGCTGACCCAGGCACTGGTGGATGCCGTGACCGAAGGCCAGGTGCCCGCCGTCGCGCCGGCGGAGGTCGAGCACGTGGGGATCGGTGAAGCGCTCGGGGTCGCGGTTGGCGGTGTGGTACGACAGGATCACCGGCGAGCCGGCCCTGATGGTCTGGCCGCCCACCTCGACATCCTCCAGCGCCGTCCGCATGAACGTCTTGGCGACGCTGAGGTACCGCAGCAGCTCCTCCACGGCCCGGTCGGCGAGTGTGGGATCGGCGCGCAGCGCGGCCAACTGCTCCGGGTTGCGCAGCAGCGCGAAGGTGCCCAGCGCCAGCATGTTCGCGGTGGTGTCGAGCCCGGCCGCCAACAGGATCAGGGCGATCCCCTTCAGCTCCTCATCGGTCAGATCGGTGTCGGTGAGGTCGCTGAGCACGTCGTCGGTGGGGTTGGCGCGTTTGGTGGCCACCAGTTCCGTCAGGTAGTCCTGGGTCGCGGTGTAGGCGGCGAACAGGTCCTCGTCGCTGGTCTCCCCGTTCATGAACGAGTCGACCTGCTCCTGGAAGGAACCCCGGTCCTGGTAGGGCACCCCCAGCAGCTCACAGATCATGATGGCGGGGATGGGCTTGGCGAACGCGGTCACCAGGTCCGTCGGAGGACCGGTCTTCTCCATGGCGTCCAGGTGTTCGGTGGTGATCTGCTCGACGCGTTCGGTGAGCAGCCGCATCCGTCGTACGGTGAACTTGCCCATCAGCGGTTTTCGGTAGCGGCTGTGCTGGGGCTCGTCCATGAGGAGGAACTCGCCGGGCGGCGCCGGGGGGATCGTGATGTCTCCGTAGTCGATGGTCGGGTGGAGCATGAGCTCCTTGCGTGAGCTGAACCGGGAGTCGGCCAGGACCGACCTGACCAGGTCGTATCCGGTGATCAGCCAGCCGGCTCTTCCGCCGGGGAAGGTGTAGCGGCTGATGGGGCCGTGTCGGCGTGCGTCGATCAGTTCTGCCGGCGGGTCGAACGGACAGCCGGGCTGACGTGCCGTCGGCATCGTCCGGACGGTGTGCAGGGATTCACCCATGACCATTCCTCATCTCGCGATGGTGACTGTTCAGCGATGGTCGAAAGCTACGTTTCATTCGGAATGAATGTCAATCGGCAAAAGAGCGTTCGCGCAGGTCAACAGCCGAAAACTGATGCAATGACGCTGTCCCCTAACGCAATACCGCGTTGCAATGGATGGCGGCGAAGGCAATACTCGCGGGATGCCAGGAGGACGGTTGACCCAGCAGGACCGCCAGCGCATCGCGGCCGGACTCGCCGCCAGGCTCTCCTACGCCGAGATCGCGCGGCGGCTCGACCGTCCGACCTCGACGATCAGCCGGGAGGTCGGACGCAACGGCGGCCCCGGCGGCTACCACCCCCAGCAGGCGCACCGGGTGACGGCCCAGCGCGCGCGGCGCGGCACACCGGCGCCCCCGCGCGCGGCCGGACCGACGGGCGGCACGGCGGGAGACGAGATCGTCGAGCTGGCGGTCCGGACGGGACTGCCGAGGATGACCGCGCGCGTGCACGTCGACCTGTTGCTGTCCGAAGACGGCAGGCGCACCGCCGCCGAGCTGGCCCGCCGGCTCCGGGTCAGCCCGGCCTCCGTCTCCGTGGCGGTGAACTACCTGGTCCGCAGCGGGTACGTCCGGCGCGAGCGTGATCCGCAGCGGCGTCGCGACGTCTACGTGGTCGACGACGAGGCCTGGTACCAGTCCGTCGTGATCGGCGCGCGGCAGACGCTCGAGGCGGCGCAGGCCGCGTTGGCCGCGGCGGAGACGTCCGGGCCCGACAGCCCCGTGGGGCAGCGGCTGGCCAGGGCAGGGGCGTTCCTGGAACGGGTCAGCCTGGACGGCATCGAGTCGGCCGACCGCTGGCGCGTCCTTCTGGCGTGACAGGTCCACCCGTGCCTACTGTGCGGCTGGTGTCCGCGCTGGGGTCGGGTGTGCTGGCCGGCGCGGTACCGCGACCATGGGAGGTGACGTCCCCGTTGATCGAGGTCGGGGAGTACACCTACTACGACGACCCGGACGACCCGAGCGCGTTCGAGACCCGCAACGTCCTCGACCACTACGGGCCGGAGAAGCTCGTCATCGGCAGGTTCTGCGCCCTGGGCACCGGGGTGCGGTTCGTCATGAACGGCGCCAACCACCGCATGGACGGCCCGTCGACCTTCCCTTTCCCCGCCCTGGGCGGCTCGTGGTCCGACCACGCCGACCTGCTGACCGGCCTGCCGAATCGCGGTGACACCGTCGTCGGCAACGACGTCGTCTGGTTCGGCTACGACACGACGGTGATGCCCGGCGTACGGATCGGACACGGCGCGATCGTCGGCGCGGGCGCCGTGGTCACCGCCGACGTTCCCCCCTACGCCATCGTCGGCGGCAACCCGGCCCGTGTCATCCGCACCCGCCACCGCGACGAGGACATCGCCCGGCTGCTGGCAGTGGCCTGGTGGGACTGGCCCACGGAGCACATCACCGCGCACGTGCGGACGATCATGTCGGGCAGTATCGCCGACCTCGAAGCCGCCGCTCCCGACACCCGTCGCGGGTGGCGCCCCGGATCAGGTCCGTCATCCCTTCGACCTTATCGTTGAACTGACGGTGTAAACTTTTGCGACATATCCAGCGGCGGACGAGGACATACCCTCAAAATGCGGTTGCGGCCCATCGATCTGGCACGCGAACACGGCCTGTCCACGCAGGCGGTGCGCAACTACGAGGAGGCGGGGATCCTGCCGCCCGCCGAGCGCTCGCCGCACGGCTACCGCGTCTACGCTCCGCACCACGCGGCCGCCCTGCGGACGTTCCTGACCCTGATCCCCGCCCACGGCCACGCGACCGCCGGGGCGATCATGCGCGCCGTGAACGGCGGCGCCGTCGAGGACGCGCTACGGCTGATCGACGACGGTCACGCGCAGTTGGCCGACGACCGGCGCACCCTGGAGGCCGTGGAACGGGCACTGCGTGACCTGGAGCCACCCCGTGCCGGGGAACCGGGTGTGACGTTCATCGGGCCGCTGGCGCGCCGGCTCGGCATCCGGCCCGCGACCTTGCGCACGTGGCAGCGGGCCGGCGTGGTCGTGCCCCGACGCGACCCGCGCACCGGCTACCGCGTCTACACCGCCGCCGACGTACGCGACACGCTGCTGGCCCACCAGCTCCGGCGTGGCGGGCACGGGCTCGAGCAGATCGCGCGGGTGCTGGAGCAGGTGCGGGCGGCGGGCGGGCCGGAGCCGCTGCGGGCGACCCTGCGCCAGTGGCGTGACCGGCTGACGGCGCGGGGTCGGGCCATGCTGGCCGGCGCGGCCGCGCTCGACACCTATCTGCGACACCACGACGCCTGACGGAAAGCGTAGGCGGGACTGTCGGGTTGCCTTCCGGGTAGCGGCACGCGGGCAGGCGCGACAGGCCGGCGGACTCCTCCGTACGGTTGTGGGCCGGCACCGGCGCGGGCGCGGGTCCCGGCTGGTGCCGTCCGCAACCTGCGCGTACCGCTGACGGCGGTGCCGAACCACCGTGGCATCTGGGCGAGGAGATCCGCCTGGTCGTCGCCGGCCCAGGCCACGTGGCCGTCCTGCCGCAGCAGCACGGCGGGCACGTCCAGATGGAACGGAGAGGCCGCGGCGATCGCTGTGCAGGGGCTACTTCGTGGTGGCGAGCTGCGGGTAGACGGCCTCGAGCGGGGCGCTGAGGCCAGCCTTGATCGCCGTGTTCCCGCCCTTCGCTGACAGGATCGGTGTGAACGCGCGGGCGAGGAAGAGCGGGCCGAGGAAGTTGGTCTCGACGTTGCGGCGGATCTCCTCGTCCGTGTGGGTGAGGATGTCATCTCGTTGGACTGACCGCCACCACGGCACTCTGCACGGTCTGCGGCCATCCGGGCTTCTGGCCCCACGCGCCGATCAGAGTGCGACCGTACTTTCATCCGTAGGACATCGCCCGCGCCCTTTCGTGGTTCTATCGGTGGCCACTGCTCCAGGCCGCGATGGTTCGGTTGATGTAGGTCTCGACGCTGGCGGTGACGTCGGTGGAGGAGTCGAGCAGCCATTGCAGCCCGATCCCGTCCAGCACGGCGGTGACCAGGCGTACTTCTATCTCGATTTCGGCTGGAGTGAGTGGTGCCACCTCGCCGGCATCGACTGCCTGCTGCAGGTGGGTGGCGAGGGTGGCTAGGTTGTCGGTGTAACGGCGCTGAATGAAGGCGTGGGCCGGGTGTGCCGGGCTGGATGCCTCTGCCGCGATCGTGGTGAACAATTCGAGCAGGCCCCGGTTGTTCAGGTGTGCGGTCATGACCTCGGGTAGCCGGCGGAAGTAATCCAGCCCGGCGACATCGGTAAGACTGGCTTCCACGGTTCGGCGGTCCCATTCCTGCAGCACTGCCGTCAGGAGCCCTTCTTTGCTGCCGAAGTGCTGCAGCAGGGTGGCGTGGGAGACGCCGACCCGGTCAGCGATGGTGCGGATCGATCCGCCCGCGAAGCCGTACTCGCCGAAAACCGTGATGGCGGTGGCGACGATCTGTTCCCGCCGCCGGATCCCGGTGCGGTAGGGACCGCGGGCGGTGGTCCCTGTGCTGCCCGACATCTTCCTCACCCTCTCATGCTCCGTTGACCAAAGCCTACCACTCGGTTACAGTTCATCGTCGGGGGAGGGATCGTGGCCGGCAGGCCGATGAGCACGTGCGGGCCTCCTCGGCGGCAGTCTCGACCACGCCGCCCTCGACGCGAACACCCTCGCCTGGCAGCAGCAGACGACCGACGCCGCCTTCGTCATCGGCGTCTTCCTCCCGTCGACGGCGGCTACGCCGCCCGCCGATTCCCGCCTTCTGCCAGTGCTGCCGCCCGCCACACGGAAGACAAGGAAACGCTGATGCAGTACTCCGTCCTCGGTGCGACCGGCGTCAAGGTGTCCCGGATCTGTCTGGGCACCGCGACGTTTGGAGTCGCTCCCACCGCGCAGGACGCCGACCGGGTCGTCGGCGGGGCTGTCGACCTGGGCATCAACTTCGTCGACACCGCCGACGTGTACGGCAACATGCCGGTCTTCGACCGGCCCGGTGCCCCAGCCGCCGCCGACCGTGAACCCGCCGAGCAGATCCTCGGCCGCGCCCTGCGCGGTCGCCGCGACCAGATGGTGATCGCCACCAAGTCCAACGGGATCGTCGGGCTCGACATCAACGACCGTGGCCTGTCACGTCGCCACATCATCCGCCAGGTCGAGACGAGCCTGCGCCGCTTGGAGACCGACTACATCGACCTCTACTACGCGCACGATCCCGACCCGGACACGCCGCTGGAGCAGACCCTGGCGGCGTATGACGATCTCATCCGGCAGGGGAAGATTCGCTATGTCGGCTTGTCCAACCATCCCGCCTGGCAGGTCACACATGCCTTGTGGATCGCCGACGACCGGCGTCAGCAGGCACCCGTCGCCGCCCAGGTGAAATACAACCTCATCGATCGGGCCGCCGAGCGGGAACTCGCGCCCGCCTGCCAGCAGTTCGGGCTGTCCCTCGTCCCGTACGCGCCACTGCACGGCGGCCTGCTTGCCGACCTCGGCGTTCTCGACCGCGACGTCGCCGGCGACCAACGCTTCGGCGCGGCGGGGTTCACCGAGGCCGAGATCGCCGTTGGCCGGGAGGTCGACCGGCTCGGCCGTGCCTGGGGACTGGCGCCGTACCAGGTCTCGCTGGCCTGGCTGCTGTCCCGTCCGGCCGTCGCCTCCGCCATCGTCGGCGCTGAGACCCTCGACGAACTGCGGGCCAATGCCACAGCAGCCGACGTCGAGCTCGAACCGGCGCAGCTCGACTCACTCACCGAGTTGGCCAGCGCTCCCGCCGCCTTCGATCACCGCGCTGGCCGGGGACCGGAACGGCCACCCTCCACGACCGATCCAGTCTCAACCGATTGAGGCGCTCAATCTCGCCATGCCCAGGTACCAAAGGGTCTGCTGCACCGATGGGTGACAGGTGCAGCCACGCGGCCTGACTGGCCGGTGGGGTCATGATGGTCTCGAACTCAACGGGGTCAACCGGACGAGGGATCGTTGCCGTCGGCGGCGGCAGGTCCGTTCGATCCAGGTCACGATGGCGCGAACAGCCCGGCTGTTGTCATGCGTCGGCCCGCCGCTGCGGTCGCCACTCGGCGCGTGAGCGGAACCGGGCTGGTCGCAGGCCCGCGAGTTGCCCGGCCTCCACGCCGTGCACGATCTCCGAGGCGATGAGCCGCCCGGCGGTGGGGGCCAAGGTGACGCCGGAGTGCATCACGGCGATGTAGACCCCTCCCACGCCTGGGACGGGACCTATGATCGGCAGTTCGTCCGCAGGCATGGGCCGCGTTCCGAGCCTCACGCTGACCAGTTCGATGTCCGGTGCGTCGAAGGTGGCGGTGAGCCGGTGCAGCATCATCTCGCCCGCGCGCCGGAGATCGTCGTGGTCGATCTCCCCGCTGTATCCGGCGGCAACCAGCAAATGACCGTCGGCCGCCTCACGCACTTCGAGGTGCGGGGTGGCGACCAGTGTGCGGACCAGCCCGGGTGGTGCGGTGAAGCGCATGAGCAGAGCCGGCGACGGCGCGACGGGCAGATCGAATCCGAGCGGCCCGCACAGCATGGGCGCGTCGACACCGGCGGTCACGACGACGGTGTCGGCGGGCAGGGAGCCGGTCGACGTCCGCACTCCCGTGACCTGACGGTCACGGAGATCCAGTGCGGTGACGGCGGAGTTCGCCATCAGCCGCGCACCGTGTTCCTGCGCTGCACGTGCCAGCGCCTGTGTCACGGCGACCGGGTCGATGGCACCGTGACTCTCGAGGTGCAGAGCGCGTATCGGCCGGGCCTTCAGGCGAGGCTCCAACAGCCCGACCTCTCTGGCGTCAACGAGGCGCTCGCCAGGCGCGAGACGACCGTCGTCAAGCTGTTCCTCGCCCCACATCAGGGCGCCTCGCCAGCGCACCCGCAGGCCTGGCACCTCGTCCTCCAGACGCCGGTAGTCCTGCAGAACCCGGCGCCGCAGGACCGTGCTGGGATCCGGCGCGTCTCCTCCTCGTGGGCCGCCGATCCAAGCGAAGGAGTCCGCAGTGACTCCCGAAGCGGGAAGCGACTTGTCCACCAGGACGACCTCGGCTCCGGCCCGTGCGGCTTCGTACGCCACCGCGGCACCGACGATTCCCGCTCCCACGACCACAACCTGCACCAAGTGGCTCGGTCCTTCCATCGACCCATAACCAGCTCGTGAACCGTGACGTCCTCATCGGCATGTCGTCTCACGTAATTCGCGATGGTCGCACACGGCCGCGCCGGCGGCGCGGAGTTCGCGTAGGTCGGGGATGTGGTTGTAGAGAGGGTGCCGGGGCTGACGCCGAGGAGCTTGGCGATGGCGATGGCCCCACACCTCGCGTCGACCATCGACCACGCGCGGAGGCCAGGGCCGCGCGGATTATCGGATTACCGATAAAAGCAATACGATAAAGGCCTCCGGCAAATCGGGCATACCGGCCGCGCACCATAATGTCAGTTAAGGTGCGTAAGCACTTACGCTGGTGTACCGGCCCGTGACTCAGGCCTCTCCACCCCCCCCCCCGGTCGGAGGGCTACTCGCGTCCGTAGGCGATGCGCGCCCCGGCCGCCTCGGCGGCCCGCCGTTCCCGCCAGCGCCGCTGGGCGTCCCGGTTGCAGGCGCGACACACCCGGCGGTACGTGCCGGTGGCCGGGTCGACCTCCCGCTCGTGGCCGTTGCGGCAGCGCGGTGGGCGGATCCGGTCCCGGCAGTTCTCCGCGTGCGTGACCTGCCGCAGGTGGGTGGGCTCGATGCAGTCCGCGACCCCGCACACGTGGTCGACCTCGAGGTCCGGGTCGTAGTCGCCGACGAAGACGGCGTACGCGGCGATGTGTGCCCAGGCGCGGCCGGCGACCTTCTGGTGGACCCCGCGTCGGGTGCCGTAGCCCCGCACGATCAGACATCCGGTGTCGACGCGGGTGGCGCGGGCGAGGAGGTGCTCACGCAGACTGTCGGGAGTGAAGTGGCGGGACAGGCCGTTGACGCGGGAGAGCATGGGCCCCACGCTACGGGCCGCCCCAGGTCATGGGCTCGCCCTCACCGGCGACCGGTCCGCGGCGCCCGGTCAGAGACCGAGCGACTCGGCGACCTGGGCTGCGAGGTCGTCCTCGGTTGTCTGCGGGTCGACGCGGATGACCGGCAGGCACAGGCTGGTCACCGTGGCATCGAGGCGCTCGGTGAACATCCGGTCTCGTTCCAGCAGGTTGCGCAGGGCGCGTTCGGGGTCGCTGGTCCGGCCGGCGATCTGCCACAGGCCACCGCGGCTGTCGAACGCCGCTCGGCGGAAATCCGGTGTCGGGAGCAGCCAGACGGCGCGTCGGGGCTCGGCCAGCAGCGGCGCGACAAGTTCCGGCAGAAGTCGGAAGCCTTCCGCGATGACGCCGCGCTCGGCCGGGAACGCCAGCAGGTCCTCGACGACGAGGTCGAACGCCTCGCCGCGGTACCAGTGGAACGTGTCCAGCATGGTGTCCGGAGACCGGTTCACCCACCGGTCATCCATGCGGCGATCGTGGACTTGCCGGCGCCGCTGCCACCGCCGATCCAGTGGACGAGCTTGAGGCGTTCTCGCAGGTGCGGAGATACTCGCGTCGACGCTGCGTCCATGGGACGAACCGTATCGGTGGCGCCGGCCGGCGGTCGTGTCGAACTCGCTGCCGGTAGGCGTCACACTCGACCGGTGCCCGGTGGACGATCCCGCCGACGTGTGCCGAAGGAGAGGGCCCTGACCGTGGAACAGCGTCTACCCGGTGGCAACAGCGGTGGTGCGGTGCGGATCGGTGAGACGGTACGTCGCACCGCCGGGCCGTGGACACCAGCCGTGCACGCCCTGTTGCGCCATCTGGAGGCGGTCGGGTTCACCGGGGCCCCACGGGCGCGCGGCGTCGACGGTCAGGGTCGGGAGGTGCTGACGTATCTGCCCGGCGAGGTGGTCGGGGACCGCCGGCCGTGGCCGTCCTGGGTGCACGGGGTAGACGCGCTTCGCCAGGTCGCCGGTTGGCTGCGGGCCTTCCACACGGCGGTCGCCGACTTCGTTCCGCCACCGGACGCCGTCTGGCGGGAGGGCGGCCGGTGGCGTCCGGGGCTGATCGTCGGGCACAACGACGCCGCGCCGTACAACGCGGCGTGGTCCGGTGGACGGCTGGTCGGGTTCTTCGACTGGGACTTCGCGGGACCGGTGACGGTGGAGTGGGACGTGGCGTTCACCGCGTTCGCCTGGGTGCCGCTGCACGCCCGGCACGTGGTGACGGCGGAGGGTTTCACCGCGTTCGCGGACCGGCCGGCTCGGCTGCGGCTCTTCCTCGACGCGTACGGCTGGGACGGGCCGCTCGACAGGTTCCTGGCGGTGGTCCGGGAGCGTGCGGCCGCGTCGGCGGACGGCATCCGGCGCAACGCGGCCGCCGGTGACCCCGCCTTCCGGGAGATGGTCGCGCAGGGGTTCGACGCGTCGCTGGACACGGCGGTCCGTGAACTGGCCGACTTCCCGCTGACCTGAGCCGACCGGTGGTGGCTCAGGTCGCGACGATGTCGGCGACGACGCAGGCGACGTTGTCCGGCGCGCCGTGGGCGTGGGCGAGGGCGATCAGCTGTCGCACGGTCCGCTCCGGCGGGTCCGTGCCCTCGAGTGCGGCGTGCAGGGCCGCCTGGTCCACCACGGCGTGCAGCCCGTCGGAGCAGAGCAGGTAGCGGTCGCCGGGCAGGGCGGTGCGCAGTGCCAGGTCCGCCTCGACGTCGTGTCCGCCGCCGAGGGCACGGACCAGCAGCGCGCGCCGGGGGTGGGTGGCGGCCCGGTGCGGGTCGAGCCGGCCCTGGTCGACCTGGGTCTGCACCCAGGTGTGGTCCTGGGTGAGGCGGAACAGGGCGCCGCCGCGCAGCAGGTACGCCCGGGTGTCGCCGACGTGCACCAGGGCCAGCCGGGAACCGTGGCGCAGCAGCGCGGTCAGGGTGGTGACCGGCTGGTGGTCGCCGGTTCCCGCGCCGCGGACCACCCGGTGCGCGTCGGCGACCGCGCGGGCGAGCATGGTCAGCAGGTCGGCGGCCGGCGCGTCGGTCAGTTCCAGCGGTTTGAGGGCGTCGATGGCGGCGACGCTGGCTGCGGCGCCGCCGGGGCCGCGCATGCCGTCGGCGACGGCCAGCAGCCGGTCACCGGCGTAGGCAGCGTCCTCGTTGCTGTCCCGTACGGCGCCGGGGTCGCAGCCGGCGGCGGAGCGGACGACGATGGTGGGGGTCGGGTCGGACATGGTGCCCCTTCCGGAGAGGTCCTGGACGAGGAGGGCGGCCAGTCGGGCGCGGGTCGCGGTGTCGGCGGTGACCTGTTGCCAGTACGCGGTGACGGCCTCGGCCGCCGCCCCGCCGTCGAGGTCGCACACGTCACGGATCTCGGTCAGCGGCATGCCGATGCGGCGGAGTCGGGCGATCAGCCGTGCCCGGTCGAGTTGTGTCGGGTCGTAGAGCCGGTACCCGGACTCGGCGTGCACCGCCGCCGGTGGCAGCAGACCCAGTTCGTCGTACAGGCGTAACGCCTTCGGCGTCAGCCGTGCCGCCCGGGCGAACGCCCCGATGGTCAGCAGCCCCACGTCGCCATCCTCCTCGTGCCGGTCCGGGTGACCGGCACGGACCAGCCTGGGGTCTGCCCGAGGGGGAGGGTCAACGTCTCGGAGGGCGGTGGTCGGATCGACTTGACGACGCCGCGGGGGCGCGCTATCAAAGGAGAAGAACTTGAGTCGACCAGACTCAACTTGAAACCTTCGGCCCAGGAGAACCGAGGAGGCACACCATGCTGATGCGGACCGACCCGTTCCGGGAGATCGACCGGCTCGCCGACCAGGTCTTCGGCACCGCCACCCGTCCGGCGGTGATGCACCTGGACGCCTACCGCGACGGTGACCACTTCTACGCCGCGTTCGACCTGCCCGGCGTGGACCCGGACAGCATCGACTGCACCGTGGAGCGCAACGTGCTGACCGTCAGGGCGGAACGCCGTCGGCCCACCGGGGACAACGTGGAACTCGTCGCCGCCGAACGACCGATGGGTACCTTCACCCGCCGTCTCTTCCTCGGCGACACCCTCGACACCGACCGGCTGGAGGCCGGCTACGACAACGGGGTCCTCACCCTGCGGATCCCGGTGGCCGAGCGGGCCAAGCCGCGCCGGGTCGCCGTCCTCACCAACGGCAACGGCCGCAGGGAGATCAACTCCTGACCGTGGCGTCGGTTGCGTGTCCCGCGGGTGCCGTACCCGCGGGACGCTGGGGTGTCGGCTCAGGACACCAGCTTGATCCGGACCCGCCGGTTCTGTCGGCCCTTGCTCTCGACCTTGGTGACGACCACCCGGCCGATCTGCCCGGTGGAGGCGACGTGGGTGCCCCCGTCGGCCTGCACGTCGAGACCGACGATGTCGACGACGCGGACCTGGGGCATGGTCGGCGGAGCCACGAACTGGGTGCGGACCAGGTCGGGGATCGCGTTGGCCTCCTCCGCGGAGATCAGCCGGACGACGATCTTCCGGTCGGCGGCGATCTCGGCGTTCACCGCGTCCTCCAGGTTCTGCTTGAACCCGGGCGGCACCTCCGGCAGGTTGAAGTCCATCCGGGCTTCGCCGGGCTCCATGTTGCCGCCGGTCACCAGGGCGTTGAAGTCACGGAAGACGGCCCCGCAGAGCACGTGCAGCCCGGAGTGGGTCCGCATCAGGGCGGAGCGGCGGTCGTCGTCGACCGCCCCCACGACGGTCGTCCCGGGCGGCGGCACCGGGTCGCCGGGCGCGGGCAGCAGGTAGAGGTCGTCGCCCTTGCGGGTGCCGACGATCCTGGTCTGCACGCCCTGCCAGATGAGCACCCCGTGGTCCGGTGGTTGTCCACCCCCGCCGGGGTAGAAGGCGGAGCGGTCCAGCACGATGCCCTGCTCGGGATCCGCGGGATCCGACCACAGGACGGTGCAGTCCCACTCCCGTAGCGTGGCGTCCTCCCAGTCCAGGCGGTGCGTACGACCGTGGTGATCAATTCCCATAGGATGATGTGGAGCAACGGCCCCGCCGGCTCGTCACTCCGTCCCCTTTCCCTGATCTCGGATGCGCTCGTGCCCGCGTAGCGCGACGGCACGAGCGGTCACGCGGTTTTCCGGACCCCGATTATGTTGACGGCGAACGTGCCTGACAAATACGCGAACCCCATGCGCGAAAAGGCGTACCGGCCAACCGGGACGGCAGGAACCGGCCGGGCGCGCCTCGTCGCCATCCCGGCCCGAACCTGAGAGCCTTTCCGGTATGTCGTATTCCGACCTTCCGGTGCTGTCGGGCACCGCGCCGACGCCCGCCCTGCCCGACGCCCCGGTCGACTTCACCGAGGCGTGGCTCGCCAACCGGCGGTTGTCCACGCACACCCGCGACGCCTACCGGCGCGACGTCGCCGGCTGGCTCACCTGGTGCGCCGCCCAGGACATCGACCCGTTGCGGGCCAACTTCCTGCACGTCAACACCTACGGCCGGGACCTGGAGTCGACCCTCGCCGCGCGGACGGGCCGCCCGCTGACCCCGGCAACCGTCGCCCGCAAGCTCTCCGCGCTGTCCAGCTGGTACGACTTCCTGGTCAAACTGCGCGCCATCGACGCCAACCCGGTCTCCGGCGCCGACCGGCCGCGCGTCGACCGGGACCACTCGGCCACCGTCGGACTCACCCCGCAGGAGGTCGACGCGCTGCTCGCGGCGGCGCAGGCCGCCACCGGTCCGACCGCCGTACGGAACCGGGCCGTGGTGGCGCTCCTGGCCGACCTCGGGCTGCGGGTCGGGGAACTGGTGTCGCTGAACCTCGACGACCTCGGCGTGGAACGCGGTCACCGCAGCGTGCGGTTCGTCGGCAAGGGCGGCCGGTCCCGGCGGCGGGCACTGACCCCGGGCACCGCGTACGCGCTCGACGCGTACCTGGCGGCGCGGGCGGACGCGCAGGGCGTGGCCGTGCACGAGTTGACCGGGCCGCTGCTGGTCACCGCCAGCGGAGGCCGACTCGACCGGCACTCGGTGTTCCGGCTGGTCCGCCGGCTGGCCCGGGACGCCGGGATCCCCGCCTGGGCGAGACTGTCCCCGCACTCGCTGCGGCACGCCTTCGCCACCACCGCCCGCGCCGAGGGCGTCCCCCTCGAGGACGTGCAGGACGCGATGGGCCACGCCGACCCGCGCACCACCCGACGCTACGACCGGGACCGGCACAACCTCGACCGGGACCCGGCGTACGTGATCTGGGCGGCCCGGTCCCGGCGGTCACCCGGCTGAGGCGCCCCGGCCCGGTCTCCGGGGTGCGGCGTCAGCAGAGCAGGTCCAGGTGCTGGTGGGCGTCCACGGCGATCTCCTCGTGCCGCAGCCAGCGCCGCGCCCACAGCCGGGCCGCCACCTCGGCCGTCTCGTCGCCCCAGGCGGCGTGCTCGACCAGCAGCGCCGCCGTCAGGGCGTACGCGGCACGCAACGCCACCGCGCGGGCCCCGGCGACCGCCTCCACCCCGCCCGGGTCGGCGGTGACCGCGGCGAAGGTGTCCCGCAGTTCCTCGGTGACCGCGGTCAGGGTGTGCGCCAGGGCGGGGGACAGGCCGCGGGCGGTGTCGGCGGCGGCGGCGAGGCGGCGCAGCAACGGCCGGGCCGCGTCCTCCCGGGTGACCGCGCGCAGCACGTCCAGGGCGAGCACGTTCGTGGTGCCCTCCCAGATCGGCAGGACCTGCGCGTCGCGCAGCAGCCGCGGCACCCCGGTGTCCTCCACGTAGCCGGCCCCACCGAACGCCTCCACGTACTCGCTGGCGCAGGCGACGGCGAGCCGCCCGGTGGCCAGCTTCGCCAGCGGCGCGACGACCCGCAGTTCGGCGGCGGCGTCCGGGTCGGCGCCCACCTCGACCCGGCCGAACAGCGCGAACGCGTGTCCGGCCAGGACGAACGCACCGGCGGTGTCCACCCCGAGGGTGCCGAGGGTGGCCCGGTGTAGCGGCGAGTCGACCAACCGGCCCCCGGCGACCTGCCGGGCGTCGGCGTAGGCCCGCGCGTACGCGAGACCCCGGCGCATCCCGGACACGGCGGCGGCCGCGTTGTGCAGCCGGGTGACCACCACCAGGGTCATCGCCCGGACCAGGCCGGGCTGCGTCGGGTCGCCCAGCGGCAGCGCGTACGCGTCCCGCAGGCCGACCTCGGCGGTGGGCAACGCCCGGGTGCCGAGCTTGTCCTTGAGCCGGTGGATGCGCACCCCCGGTGCGCACGCGTCCGGGGCCCGGCCGTCCGCGAGGGGGGAGTCGGCGGCGTAGCGGGGCACCAGGAACGGGGCGAGGACCCGGCTGCCCTTCCCGGCTCCCTCCGGCCGGGCCAGGGCCACCGCCATCGCCGAGTCGACCGCCGAGCAGAACCACTTCTCGCCGGTCAGCCGCCACGACCCGTCCCGGGCAGGGCGGGCGATGGTGCTGGAGCGGGCCAGGTCCGAGCCGCCCTGCGACTCGGTCATCCACTGGCCGCTGGTGATCGCCACGTCCGGGTCGGTGGCGGTCAGCCGGGGCAGCCACGCGTCGCGCACGTCGGCGTCGACCTCGGGACGGGACAGCAGCGCCGCCGCGCCGTCGGCCATCGCCACCGGGCAGGAGAACGTCGCCGACTCCGCCCCGTACAGGTGCAGCAGGGCGTGCTGCACGATCCGGGCCGCCGCGCCCCACGTGCCGCGCGCGGACTCCAGGTAGGGCAGGGCGACCACGGCGTGCCGGGCGGCGGCGGCCCGCTGCGTCCGCCACCCGGCGGACGTGTCGACCCGGTCGATCCGGGCACCCCACGGGTCGTAGCGGACCAGGGTGGGCGGGTGGGCCTCGGCGTCGGCGTGCGCGGCGCGCAGCGGACCGGTCACGTCGGCGGCCAGATCGGCCAGGCGGCCCTTGGCGGCGGCGTGTCCGGCCGGGCCGAGCTGCCGCTCCAGCCACGACCGCAGCAGCGGGTCACCGACGTACGGGTCGGCGGGTGCCGACACCGGCTGCACGAAGCGGACCATGCGTCACTCCTGGCGAGGGGGGACAGGGGCTCGCGTCGACGGTAGACGATCCCCGGGCGCGGCGACAGGCGCGAGTTCCTGCGCGGTGGGTGTCGGATTATCTACCGTTGGTCATCATGTCCTCGGCGCAGTGGTCCCGCCCGCACCGCCCGCACCGGCCGGTGCGGGTCGGGCTGGTGGTGACCGGCGCGCTGCTGGGCCTGTGCTGCGTCGGGGTGACCGGGCTGGGCGTGTGGAACGTGCAGGCGGTGCGGCAGGCCGACGCCCCGGTCCGCGAGACCGCCGAGGCGTTCCTGACGGAGGTGGCCGCCGGGGACGCCGACCGGGCGTACCGGCGGCTCTGCGCGTCGGCACGCACCCGGTGGAGTCCGGTCGGGTTCGCGGCCTGGGTACGCACCCCGCCGGTGGTGACCGGACACCAGCTCACCGACGTGTCGGTGAGCACCCGCGACGGGAAACCCACCGGCACGGTGACCGTACGGCTCATCCGCGACGGGGGGCGCAGCGAGGAGCGGGAACTTCCGGTGGTGCGGGAGGACGACGGCTGGCGGATCTGCGGCGACCCGTTCTGACCCGCCCCGCATCAGGCGGGCACCGGGGCGTCGACCCGCCGGCCGTCGCGCAGGGTCACCACCCGGTCGGCGGCCTCCACCAGCGCCGGGTCGTGCGTGGCCACCAGCGCGGTCATGCCCCGGGTGCGGACCAGCGCCCGCAGCAGGTCCATCACCGCCTGACCGGTCTCCGAGTCCAACTGCCCGGTCGGTTCGTCGGCGATCAGCAGCGCCGGGTCGTTGGCCAGGGCCCGGGCCAGGGCGACCCGCTGCTGCTGGCCGCCGGACATCTCGTACGGCCGTTGCCGGGCGTGCCCGCCGAGGCCGACCAGTTCCAGCAGCACCGCCACCCGCTGGTCCCGTTCGGCGGCGGGCACCTTCGCCAACCGCAGCGGCAGTCCCACGTTCTCCGCCGCCGAGAGGATCGGGATCAGCCCGAACGACTGGAACACGAACCCGACGGTGTCGCGGCGCAACGCCAGCAGCTCCCGCCGGCTGGCGGCGGTCACGTCCCGCCCGGCCACCCGGATCCGCCCGGCGGTGGGCCGGTCCAGGCCGCCGACCAGGTTCAGCAGGGTCGTCTTGCCGGCACCCGAGCGGCCCCGTACGGCCACCAGCTCACCCCGGCCGGCGGTGAACGACACGTCCCGCAGGGCGTGCACCACCTGCCCGACGCCGGGGAACTCACGGCCGACGCCCTCGACGGAGACCAGGTCCTCGCTCACTGCTGCTCCTCCTGCCCGCTGCCCGGACGCACCTGCACGTGGTCGGGTTCCAGGGTGAGCCGGACCCGGTCACGCAGTTCGAGGGCGTCGACGAACGCGGCGGGCAGCTGCATCCGGCCGGTGCGGTCGAGCACCGCGTACTCCTCGGTGACCAGTTCCTCGACGCCGTCGGCGCCGACGCGCGCACGGCGGCGTACCTCGCTGGCGGTACGGCCGTCGCGGATCGCGACGGTCCGGCGGACCTGGGTGGCGACCGTGTGGTCGTGGGTGACCACCACGACGGTGACACCCAGTTCGGCGTTGATGGTGCGCAGCGCCCCGAACACCTCCGCGGCGGTGTTCTCGTCGAGTTCCCCGGTCGGCTCGTCGGCGAGGAGCACCTCCGGGTCGTTGGCCACCGCCACCGCCACCGCGCAGCGCTGCTGCTCACCGCCGCTCATCCGGGCCGGCCGACGGTCCGCGCAGTGTCCCACCCCGACCATGTCCAGCAGTTCCGCGGCCCGCCGACGGGCGACGCGGCCCCGCCGGCCGGCCAGCCGCATCGGCAGTTCGACGTTCTCCGCCGCGCTCAGGTAGGGCAGCAGGTTCCGGGCGGTCTGCTGCCACACGAACCCGACGGTCCGCCGACGGTAGGCCAGGCGCTTGCGCGCCGACATGGTCAGCAGGTCGTACCCGGCGACCCGGGCGATCCCGGCGGTGGGTACGTCCAGTCCGGAGAGGATGTTCAGCACGGTCGACTTGCCGGAGCCGGAGGCGCCGACGACGGCCAGCAGTTCCCCCCGGTCGACGACCAGGTCGAGGCCCTGCAACGCGACGACCTCCACCCCGTCGGTGGAGAAGATGCGCACCAGGCCGTCGCAGACGATGTGGCCGCGCAGCCGGTCGGCGCCCCCGGCGCGGTCGGCGGCCCGGTCGGCGGCGCGCTGCTGCAACGACACCAGGTCCGGGACGGTGTGGACGGCGGTCACGGGTTCTCCTCTCCCAGCCGGAGCGCCTCGGCGGGACGCGTCCGTCGGTTCACCAGAATCTCCACGCCCAGCCCGGCGGTCAGGCCCACCGCGACCAGCCCGAGCACCGCGCCGACGACCAGCGGGTCCAGGTACCAGCCGGCGGTGACGCCGGGGGTGAACGCGGACAGCCCGAGCGTCGGGCCGAGCAGCCCCGGCAGGGCCACCCCGACGGCGGCGCCGGCCAGCGCGGCGACCCCCACCAGCGGCACGAGTTCGTACACCAGCAGCCGGCGGCCCTGCCCCTCGGAGAAGCCGAGGGTGCGCAGCCGGGACAGCAGCCGGGCGCGGGCGCGGGCGTCGGCGAGCACCGCGAACCCGACGGCGAGGACGGCCAGCGCGCTGCCGCCGACCGCGCCGACGGTGAACGCCAGGGTGAGCACGTCGTTGGCGCCGGTACGGTCCAGGCCCTCCCGGTACGCGCGCCGGGTGAGCAGCTGTGCCGGCACCTCGGGCGCGTCGACCTCGCTGCCCAGCACCGCCGACTGCCACCGCCGCTGACCGTCGTCGGCGGTGCGCAGCAGCACCGCCGGGTCGTGGTCGTCGGTGGCGAGCAGGTACCGGTTGGCGACGATCGGGGTGTGCTCGTACTCGGTCAGCGCCTGCCAGGGCAGCACCACGAACCGGTCGGTGCCCAGGTCCACGCCGGGGAAGGTGTCCACGACCCCGGCCACCCGGAACGGGTACAGGCGGCTCTGCACGTCCGCGGCGGCGGTGTCGTCGACGGCCGCGGCGACGCCCGGGGACACCACCGCCGGCACCGGACCGTCGCCCCGCACGGCGGCGCGCAGCACCGCCGGCACGTCCACGTCGACGCCACTGGCCGCGGCGACCCGGGCGAACGCGGGCGCGTCGACCACCATGATCCGGGCGGTGCCGAGGGTACGGGCCTGCGGGTCGGTGCCAGAGCGCAGCGGCCGGTTCGAGTCGATGCGCACCGGGGTGAGCGCCCGTACCCCGTCGACGTCGGCGAGCCGTCCGGCGGTGTCGGGGGTGAAGGCGTACCCGGTGAGCCAGGCGTCGGCGGGCACGCTCAGGTCGGCGGCGGTGTCCCGGGCCCGGCCGACGGTGTCGGTGACGACCGCGCTGAACACGCCGGTGCTGACCGCGACGACCAGCACCGCGAGGGGGGCGGTGGTCACCGGCGTGCCCCGGCCGGCGCGGGCCACGCCGAGGAACAGCAGCGCGCCCCGGGCCCGGGCGGCGGCCCGGTCGAGCAGCCGCAGCGGCCAGGGCAGGGCCCGCAGGGTGAGCAGGGCCACCGCGGCGGCCAGCAGCACCGGCACCGCCGCGAGGTAGACGTCGACGTCGCCGCCGGAGTCCAGGCCCCGGCGGCGCAGCAGGACCAGCCCTCCGACGGCCGCCAGCAGCACGGTGACCTCGACGGTGACGCGGCGCGCCGACGGGCGGGTCCGGGTCAGGTCCTGCCGGCCGGTGACCACGGCGACGTGCCGCTGCCCGGCCATCGCGAACACCGGCACCGCGGCGGTGGTGACGGCGGCGATCAGCGGCAGCGCCCACCAGGTTCCGCCGTCGCGTCCGGGTGCCGCCAGCGCGAGCAGCGCCCCGGCGGCCACCGCGGCCGGTTGCGGCAGGGCCGCCTCGGCGAGGGTGTGCCGGCCGATGGCGGCCAGCGACGCGCCACGTGACCGCAGCAGGGTCAGTTCGGCGCGGCGGGTCTGCACGGCCACCCGGGCGGCGAGCAGGATCAGCCCGAGCAGGCTGGCCAGCAGTCCGGCCTGCACCACGGCCAGCAGGTTGCGGACCGAGGTGAGCTGCGCGCCGAAGCGCACCAGTTGGGTGTCCAGGGAGGTCTGCACGGTCGCGCCGGGCAGCCACTGGGTGCGTCGGGCCGCGCCGACGGCGGCGGCGACCGGTTCGATCGTCGAGGAGGTGATCCGGTCGTGGTCGAACCGGTACCGCCAGGAGTGGGTGACGGGCAGCCCGGCCCGGCCGGCGGCGTCCAGGCCGGCGGGGTCGGTGACGGCGACGGCCACGAACGGGTCGCCGTCGTTGACCGGTAGCAGCGGTTCCACCGCCTGGGGCATGGCCGCCCAGAGCGGGTCGGTGGGGCGGGCCGGTTGGAACACCCCGGTCACGAGCAGGTCGGCGGGGGGTTGTCCGGGTGCGGCGACGCCGAGGCGCACCCCGGGACGCAGGGCGAGGGTGTCGGCGACGGCCTGCGACACGGCGACCTGCACGGGCTGGCCGGGGTTGGTGCGGGGCCACGTTCCGGCGGTCAGCCGGGCCGCCTCGGGCAGGCCGGTCTGGGTGCGCAGTCCGAGGCGGACGGTGCCGCCCTCGGCGAGCGGGCCGACGTCACCGGAGGCGGTCGCGGTGTCGGCGGCGACGGCGGCCGCCTGCCACCGCTGGTCGACCAGGGCGGGCAGCGGCTGCGGCAGGGCGGCGTGGAAGCGTTCCAGCGCGCCGGCCGCTCCGGTCGGGGCGGCCCCGTCGGCGCCGGCACGGACCTCGATGGTCAGGTCGCGTACCTGGTGGGGCAGGGGGCCCAGGTCGGCGTGCAGGCTCCGGTCGGCGAGGTCGTTGGTCAGTCTCGGCGCACCGGTGACCAGCGCCGCCGCGACCAGGCCGAGCAGCGCGAGCAGGACGGCGGGGCCGGCGAAGGTCCGCAGGCGGGCGCCGGGCCCGCCGGTGCGTCGCCGCCGCCCGGTGGCGGGCCGTCCGGTCACGGTGGTGGTCACCGGTCCTCCCCGCCGCGCAGCTGGCCGGCTTCGGAACGCCCGCGTAGCCGGGCTGCGGCGGTGAAGGTGGCGGCGACGGCGAGCAGGAGCACGCCGGCGGCGGTGGCCAGCAGGGGCGGCCAGTCGATGAGCAGGGCGGGCGTGGGTGTCGGCCGGTCCGCCGACGGGGTGAGGATGACCAACGGCGCCATGGTGGCGGCCACGGCGACGCCGACGACGAGGCCGACGGCCACACCGGTGCCGGCGAGGAACGCCTGTTCGGTCACCAGGGACCGGGTGACGGTGCGGTGGGTCGCGCCGAGGGTGCGCAGCACGGCCAGTTCGGTGGCCCGGCGGCGGGCGGTGGCGCTGACGTCGACGGCGATGCCGACGGCGGCGAGCAGCACCGCGCCGAGGGCGGCGGCGAACAGCGCGCCGCGCGCGCCGACGCCGAACGGGTCACCGGCCAGGTCCCGGGCGACCGCCTGCCGGTCGAGCACGTCCACGCCGGTCAGCGCGCCGGCGGCGGTCACCGCCTCGTCGTGCCGGTCGGTCGGCACCGACAGCCACCATTCCTGCACGTCGCGGGTGAGGCCCCGGTCGTGGAAGATCCGGTCGCGCAGTGACGGCAGGTCGGCGAAGACGGTGGCGGCGGCGGTGTCGCCGGGGAACGCCTCGACGGTGCCGACGACGTGGACGTCGACCTCGGCGGCGCCGAGGAACAGCCGGGTGTCGTCGCCGACGGCCAACCGGAGCGCGGCCAGGGCCTGCGGGGTGACCAGCAGCGGCACCCGGCCGGCCGCCGGTCGGGTGACGGCCAGGTGCACGGGGGAGCCGCCCCGACCCCGGCGGGTGTCGTCGTCGCGTACCCAGCGGGCGGTGAGGGTGTCACCGGCGGCGGTGGCGGTGGTGCCGTCGCGGGTCACGCCACTGCGGTCGACGGTGTGCCACGGCCCGCCACCCAGGTCGACGGGCCGGCCGTCGGCGCGCAGGTCACGCAGCCGCCAGTCGACGACCAGCTTGGCGGGGCCGGTGGTCTCGACGGTGAACCCGGCCAGCCGGGCCGGGTCGTCGGGCAGGTCGACGGTGAAGTCGACCGCCCGTCCGTCCCGGCTGGCGCCCAACGGCACCCGGCGGTGTGTGCCGGCGGGTTCGGCGAACACCGCGAAGGCACGCACCGGGGCGGTGGTGGCGGTGACGGTGCCGGTGAACCGGCCGGTCAGGCGTCGCGCCCCGACCGGCAGGGCGGTGTGGGGTGCGTCGACGCGGGCCCGGGTGACCTGCGTGAACACGTCGGCGGGGGAGCCGTCGGCCAGGTCGGGGCGCAGCCGCACGACGCGGGCGGCGGTGCCGGCGTCGACGGCGACCAGCGACGCCGGCTGCCCGGTCGCGCCGAGGCTGAGGGTGGCCCGCCAGGCGGGCAGCGCGGCGCTCACGCCGGGCAGCCGGGCCAGTTGCGCGGCCCGGTCGGCGGGTGGGGTGCCGGCGGTCTCGGTCAGCCGCAGGTCGGCGCCGACCCGGTGGTCGGCCTGGTCGGTCAGGGACCGTCCGGTCGTGCCGGCCAGGGACCAGGCGAGGGCGCTGACCGCGACGGCGAGGGCGACCAGCAGCACCGGGCCGGCGTGGGGGCGGCGGCCGGCCTGCCACATGCCGAGCATCGCGGCGGTGGCGCGGGTGCGGTCGACGTACCGCTGCGCGAGGCGGGTCAGCGGCGGCAGGATCCGCAGGGCCGCGACGGCACCGGCGAGCACGCCGATGGTGGGGGCGGCGGCGAGCAGCGGGTCGACGGCCAGGTCGCCGCCGACACCGGACAGCGGCGACGAGTACGACCGCAGCTGGTACCAGCCGAGCAGGGCGACCACGACGAGGACGACGTCGACACCGGCGCGTTGCACCGCGCCCCGGCGGCCGGGCCGGGACCGGGCGGCCAGGTCGGCGACGTAGCTGTCGCCCCGGCGCAGGTTCGGGCCGAGCATGGCCAGCGCGCACCCGGCGGCCACGAGGAGCGCAGCGGTCCAGGTGAGAACGTCCAGGCGTGGTTGCAGGCGCAGCGACGCCTCGGCCAGCGCCGGTATCCGGCCGGCGTGCCGCAGCAGTTCGGTGGCCAGCGGTGGGGCCAGCAGGATCGCCGGGGCGACGACCAGTGCCGCCTCCCGGCCGGCGAGGCCGGCGAGCTGCCAGCGGGCGGCGCCGCGGGCGCGCAGCAGCGCGGTCTCGGCGCGGCGCTGCTCGGTGAGCAGCGCCGCCACCAGCAGCAGCGTGTACCCGCCGAGCACGGCGACCAGCAGCATCGGGGTGACCAGGGCGGACCGGCCGACCAGGGCGGCGCGTTGGATCCGGTCGACCAGGTCGCCGAGGGCGGTGGTGGCGGTGCCGGAGTCACCGAGTCCGGCGGTGGCGGCCAGTCCGGTGGCGGCGTCGGCGGCGTCGGCGAGCCGGTCGAGGTCCGCGGTGCCGGTGGCCGCGCCGACGTCGGGGGTGATCAGCCAGCCGGCGGAGGCGTTGGTGAGGAAGTGACGGACGAAGTCGGCGCGGTCCACGGTCAGCGGACCGTACGTGGCCGTGCCGGGTTGCACGCCGGTGGTGGCCTCGGGGGCCAGCCGCCAGTACGGGTCGTCGGCGGCCCGGGGCCGCCACAGGCCGACGACGGTGAGGTCGGTGATCCGGCCGGTGAACCCGTCGGTGACCGGGATGCGGTCGCCGACGGTGACGCCGAGGGTGGTGGCGACCGGTTCGGCGAGGGTGGTCTGCACGGGGCTGCCGCCGGCGGCCGGCCAGGTGCCGGCGGTCAGGTCGGCGTGCGCGGCGAGGTCGTCGAGGAACAGCACGCTGGCGTAGACGGTGCCGGCGTCGTCGGCGACGGCGTCACCGACGTCGCCGTGCAGCTGCCGGCCGGCGGCGTACCCGGCCGCCTCGACGGTGCCGGGCCAGCCGTCGAGGACGTCGGCGGCGCCGGCGCGCAGCGCGGTGTCCCGTTGGGCGAGGGTGTCGGCGGTGCGGCCGGCCGCACCGCGTACCAGGACGGAGCGCTCCTCGACGGTGGCGGCGGCCAGGACCCCGCGCACCCCGGAGCTGACGACGTCGCGGTGGTAGCCGGCCAGGCCGGTGAGGGCGACCGTCGCCACCAGGGTGGCGCCCACCGCCGCCAGGAGCAGACCCTTCGCCCCACGGGCCCGTCGAAGCGCCAGCCGCATGTGTCGTGTCCCCCGCGTCGCCGTGGCGGGGTGGCCCGGTGCCGTCCCGCGTGCCGGTGGAGAGCGGCCAGAGGAGCCGAAAGGTTGGCGCGGCGGCCGGAAGTCTCGATCACGGTCTGGTCACGGAGGGTCGGCGTCGGGGCGGGTCAGTCGCGGGGGCCGAGGTCCCCGGTGCGGTGGTGACGGCGGCAGAGCACCTGGTAGCGGACCTGCGCGTCGGGAACGGTGTCACCGATGACGACCTGTTCGCCCTCACGGACCACCCGTCCGCCGACGACCCGGGCGTTGAGCAGTCCCTCCCGGCCGCACCAGCAGAGCACCTCGACCTGGATGCGGGCGACGGAGTCGGCCAGTTCGAACAGCCGCTGCGCGGCGGGGAAGAAACACGACCGGAAGTCGGTGGCCAGGCCGAAGGCGAACACGTCGACGTCGTCGTGGTCGACCAGTTCGGCCATCTGCTCGACGTGGGCGACGCTGTAGAAGGACGCCTCGTCGCAGATGAGGTAGTCGACGCGTTCCCCGGCGGCCCAGCGGTCGCGTACCAGGGCCCGCAGGTCCAGGTCGTCGGTGACCTCGATGGCGTCGTGGGCCAGGCCGATGCGGGTGGTGACCCGGGGGCCCAGGGACCGGTCGATGCGGGTGGTGACCAGGCCCCGCCGGCCCTGCCGGGCGTGGTTGTAGTTCATCTGGAGGGCCATCGTGGACTTGCCGCAGTCCATCGGCCCCCAGAAGAACTTCAGCGCCGCGGCGTGCAGCGGACGCCCGTCGGCCCCGCGCGCGGCGGCGCAGACGGGGGTGTCCTGCTCACCCGGCAGGGGTCGGGCCAGGCAGGTCGGGGCGGCGGGGTCGGCGTCGGTCACGGTCGGGCAGCCTATCCCATCGACCCTGACCAATGGGTCTGGTCAGAGGACGCGGGGCGGGGTGTTCCCGGCGGCGATGATGGCCCGGCGTACCGGCACCGCCGCCAGCAGCAGGAATCCGACCACGAAGAAGATCAGCAGGGAGACCAGCCCGACCCGGTAGGAGTTGGTCAGCTGGAACACCAACCCGAAAGCGAGAGGCCCGAGCCAGCTGGTGCCCTTGTCGCTGATCTCGTAGAAACCGTAGTACTCGCCCTCCCGTCCGGCGGGGATCAGCTGACTGAACAGCGACCGGCTCAGCGCCTGACTGCCGCCGAGCACCAGGCCGATGCCGGCGCCGAGCACCATGAACGGCACCGGCGCCTCGGCCGGCAGCCGGAACGCGGCGAGGATCACCACCGTCCACAGCACCAGCGACAGCAGCACCGTCTTCCACGCCCCGATCCGGCGGGCCAGCGCGCCGAGCAGCAGCGCCCCACCGAAGGCGAGGAACTGCACCAGCAGGATCGTCACGATCAACGTGGTCTGGCCCAGCCGCAGCTCCTTGGTGCCGTACTGGCTGGCCAGGGCGATCACCGTCTGGATGCCGTCGTTGTAGACCAGGAACGCCAGCAGGAAGAACAACGTCAGCGGGTACGCCTTGACCTCCCGCAGGGTCCGGCCGAGCTGCCGGAACCCGTCGACGAGCACGTTGCCACCGCCGACGGTCGCCTCCACCGACGGATGTTCCCGCAGCCAGCGCAGCGGCACCAGGGTGAACACCGCCCACCACAGCCCGGCCGACACGATCGACCAGCGGGCCAGGTCCAGGGTGCGCTGGTCGGTGCCGTCGCCGAACGAGTTCACCACCACCAGGTTCACCGCCAGCAGCAGACCACCACCGAGGTAGCCCAACGCCCAGCCCCGGCTGGAGATCGCGTCCCGCTCGTCCGGGCCGCCCAGCTGCGGCAGGAACGAGTTGTACACCACCACACCGGCGCCGAAGGCGATGTTGGCCAGCACGAACAGCGCCCCACCGAGCAGGTAGCGGTCCCCGGTGACGAAGAGCATCGCGGCGGTCGCCCCCGCGCCGAGGAACGCGAACCCGGCCAGCAGCCGCTTCTTGTGCCGCGACCGGTCGGCGACCGCGCCGGTGACCGGCAGCACGAACACCGTCAGGAACACCGACAGCGACACCAGGTACGGAAAGTACGACCCGGCGGCCACCTTCACGCCCAGCGGGTACACGTACCCGGAGCAGTTGTCCGCGCCCAGCTCACAGCCGGCGGCCAGTTCGGTGACGCTGGTCAGGAACGGCCCCAGGAAGACCGTGATGACGGTGGTGGAGAACGCCGACATCGCCCAGTCGTAGAAGTACCAGCCGGTGCGCTCCCGGCGGCTGCTCGACGGCGGGGTGTGCGCCGCCGGGGTGGTCAGGGTCTCGGCCATCGGGTTCCTCGGGGTGGATCAGGCGGCCCAGTGGCCGCGGCTGCGGTAGACGTCGCGCAGCACGCCGACGTGATCGGTCATGATGCCATCCAC
This sequence comes from Micromonospora sagamiensis, assembly GCF_014680085.1. NCBI lineage: Bacteria > Bacillati > Actinomycetota > Actinomycetes > Micromonosporales > Micromonosporaceae > Micromonospora > Micromonospora sagamiensis. The sequence goes on from NZ_AP023438.1 coordinate 6,435,807, forward strand.
GCCCAGGTCGAGTAACTCGTGCATCTCGGCAGGTTCGTCGATCGTCCAGACATGCACCTGCAGGCCGAGTCGGTGGGCGTGACGCAGCAGCCGCCGGTCGACCACCCGTACCCGCCCGTAGCGGACCGGGACCTGCGCGGCGACCACCGACGGCGGCAGCCGCAGCCGCTGCCCGGTCAGCGACGCCCACCGCAGCCGGGCCACCCCGCGCACACCCAGGCAGGTGGCGACCTTCGGACCGGCGAGGACCCGGATCCGGGCCAGTCGGGCGTCGCTGAACGAGGCCAGCAGCACCCGCTCGCCGGCCCCGGCCCGTTCCACCGTCGCCACCGTCGGCCGTATCCCACCGTCGGCCTTGACGTCGACGTTGAACCGGATCTCCGGCCAGGCGGCCAGGACCTCCTCCAGACGCGGCACCACGGCCGCCCCGCCGACCCGCACGGTGGCCAGGTCCGCCCAGCGCAACGCGGCGATGCGCCCACGTTCACCGGTGAGCCGGTCCAGGGTGGCGTCGTGGAAGACCACCGCGACGCCGTCGGCGGTGGCGTGCACGTCGGTCTCGACGTACCGGTAGCCGAGCGCGACGGCCCGGGCGAACGCCGCGGCGGTGTTCTCGTCGCCCTGCGCGGCGCCGCCCCGGTGGGCGAAGGCCAGCGGGGCGGGCGCGTCGAGGTAGGGGTGGGACACGCCGGCAGTATGCCCGCCGCCGGTGGCCGGTGGGTGACCGGCCGGCGACCGGCACGGCCCGTGCCGGACATCGGACACCGCGTACCGCCACGGCGGCGACGCCCCGTCACGGGTTGGTGGCGAGGAAGAGGTAGCTCGCACACAGCGCCAGGTGCACCCAGGCCTGCAACAGGGTCGCCCGGCCGGGCATCACGGTGAGGATCCCCACCGCGGCGGTCAGACCGAGCAGCACGATCTGGGTGGCCCCGAGACCGAGCACCAGCGGCCCGTCGAGCCACAGCGAGGCGACCGCGATCGCCGGGATCGTCAACCCGATGCTCGCCATGGCCGACCCGAGGGCCAGGTTGAGGCTGATCTGGGCGCGGTCCCGGCGGGCGTTACGGGCCGCCGCCAGGGTCTCCGGCAGCAGTACCAGCAGGGCGATGACCACGCCGACGACCGGCCGGGGCAGCCCCGCGTCGGCGACCACCGCCTCGATGGTCGGCGACTCGACCTTCGCCAACCCCACTACCGCGACCAGCGCCACGATCAGCAGCGCGAAGCTGACCAGGGCGGTCGTCGCCGACGGCACCGGGGCGTGCTCGTCGTCCCCGGCGGCGCTGTCCGTCGCGTCCCCAGCCGGGCGACGCGGGCCGGAGGCCACCGCGTGGGTCTCGCGCGGCGGCGGCAGGAAGTAGTCGCGGTGCCGTACGTTCTGCACGAAGACGAACGTCGCGTACAGGAACAGGGACGCCACCGCGGCGAACGTCAACTGCGGACCGGTGAACGCCGAACCGGGACTGCCGGTGGTGAACGTCGGCAGGACCAGGCTCAGCGTCGCCAGGGTGAGCACCGTCGCCAACGCCGTGCCGGTGCCCTCCGGGTTGAACACCACCACCCGGCGACGCACGGCGGTCAGCAGCAGCGACAGCCCGACGATCCCGTTGCAGGTGATCATCACGGCGGCGAACACGGTGTCCCGCGCCAACGTGGCGGTGTCCGGGCCACCGGAGACCATCAGCGTGATGATCAGGCCGACCTCGATCACGGTCACCGCGACCGCGAGGATCAGCGACCCGAACGGCTCCCCGACACGGTGCGCGACCACCTCGGCGTGGTGCACCGCCGCCAGGACCGCGCCCGCCAGCAGCACCACGACGACGACCTCCACCACCGCCGGCAGGGCCCGGCCCCAGACCGCGACCAGAGCCACCACGGCCAGCAGCGGCACCACCGTCGCCGGCGCCAGGGCGGGAAAGCGGGTCACCCCGTTCGGTGCGCGCATACGTGCCTCCACGGTTCGGCGCGGACCGCTCCGCCGCCGGGTACGGGGCCGGCAGCCACCACCGCCGCACCGTGGCGGCAGGCGGGACGCGCCCCCTGGCGGCGGGCGGCTGCCCCGGTCCTGACCGTACCGGAGAAGGGCAGGTCAACCCGCCTACCGGCGGCGTAGTCCCCGGTTCAGGGGCGGGCCGGACGCCGCCGGTGCAGCCGGCTGGTGTCCGCCGGCCGCCCCGGGTCGACGTGCCGGGGCCGGTCGGGCTCGTCGGGGCGCAACGGCACCAGCGCGTCGGTGACCGCGTCGATGATCCGGTCGGTGACCCGCCGGGCCGCGCCGACCGCCGCCGGATCCACATCGGCCAGGTCCACCGGCGCGCCGAAGTGCACCCGGATCACCGGCCGCCGCCACACCGCCCGCCACACCGCGCCCAACAGGCCCTTCGGCGCCCGGTACGGCAGCACCTCGTGCGAACCCCACTGGGCGACCGGCACCACCGTCGCGCCGCTGGCGAACGCCAGACGGGCGGTCCCGGTCTTGCCGCGCTCCGGCCACATGCCGGGGTCCAGGCCGATGCGTCCCTCCGGGTAGACCAGGATCACCGACCCGGCGGCGACCGCGTCGGCGGCGTCGTGCAGTGCCCGCCCCACCGCGGCGGTTCCCCGGTCCACCCGGATGTGCCCGGCGTGACGCATCGCCGCACCCACCACCGGGGCCCGGAACAACCCGCCGGTGGCCATGATCCGGGGAGCCACCCCCCGGGCCCGGCAGGCGGCGGCGAGCACGATCGGGTCGAACGGGCTGATGTGGTTGGCCGCCAGGATGAGCGGCCCGGCGCGCAGCCGGTCGGGCACGTCGCCGCTGACCTGGAGGCGGGCCAGGGCGCCGACCACGAGTCGGGCGAGCAGTTGCGCCGCGCGCCACAGCCACGGCGCGCGCCAGGGGGAGTGCGGTGTTTCCATCAGCGGTCGATGGTCGCACGCCCGCGCCAGCGACGCGCGGGACGGGGCGACCGGTGGGGGAGCGGTGGGGGTCGACCGGCCCGGTGACCAGGGTCTTTGGCCCCGGGACGCTTCGGGACGGGCGACCCTGCCCTCACCCCTACGACACCCGGTAGTATTTACTACGTCTTGTAGTACGACCTGGGGGGTTCCTGGTGGACGCGTTGGACGTCGCCCGCTGGCAGTTCGGTGTCACCACCGTCTACCACTTTCTCTTCGTACCACTCACCATCGGCCTGTCCGTCCTCGTCGCCATCCTCCAGACCATGTGGCACCGCACCGGCGACCAGCGCTACCTCAAACTCACCAAGTTCTACGGCAAGCTCTTCCTCATCAACTTCGCCATGGGCATCGTCACCGGCATCGTCCAGGAATTCCAGTTCGGCATGAACTGGAGCGACTACTCCCGCTTCGTCGGCGACATCTTCGGCGCACCCCTCGCCATCGAAGCCCTCGTCGCCTTCTTCCTCGAATCCACCTTCCTCGGACTCTGGATCTTCGGCTGGGACCGCCTCCCCAGACGCATCCACCTCGCCACCATCTGGGCCGCCGCCCTCGGCTCCACCTTCAGCGCCTACTTCATCCTCGCCGCCAACTCCTGGATGCAGAACCCCGTCGGCTACCGCATCAACCCCGACACCGGACGCGCCGAACTCACCGACTTCCTCGCCGTCCTCACCAACAAGGTCGCCCTCATCACCTTCCCCCACACCATCGCCGGCTGCTTCCTCGTCGCCGGCAGCCTCATCGTCGCCGTCGCCCTCTGGCACCTCATCCGCCACCCCGGCCACACCGACACCCCCACCTACCGCTTCGCCGCCCGCTTCGGAGCCTGGGTCACCCTCGCCGCCACCGCCGGCGTCCTCATCACCGGCGACATCCAAGGCAAGATCATGACCGACGTGCAGCCCATGAAGATGGCCGCCGCCGAAGGCCTCTACACCACCGAAAGCCCCGCCGCCTTCAGCGTCCTCACCATCGGCACCCTCGACGGCAGCCGCGAGATCTACGCCCTCAAGATCCCCTACCTGCTCAGCGTCCTCGGCACCGGCGACCCCCACGGCACCGTCCAGGGCATCGACGACCTCCAGGCCCAGTACACCGCCCAGTACGGCCCCGGCAGCTACACCCCGATCATCCCGGTCACCTACTGGAGCTTCCGCCTCATGATCGGCTTCGGCCTCGCCGCCGCAGCCATCGCCCTCTGGGTCCTCTGGGCCCACCGCAAGGGCCGCACCCCCCGCGGAAAATGGCTCCTCCGCGCCGGCCTCGTCATGCCCCTGCTGCCCCTCGCCGCCAACAGCTTCGGCTGGATCTTCACCGAGATGGGCCGGCAACCCTGGATCGTCTTCGGCGAAATGCTCACCCGCGACGGCGTCTCCCGCACCGTCAGCCTCACCGAAGTCCTCACCAGCTTCACCGCCTTCACCATCGTCTACGCCACCCTCGCCGTCATCGAGGTCCGCCTACTCGTCCGCTACGCCAGGACCGGCCTCCCCGAAGACACCCCCGACCCCACACCCGACGACACCGACGACACCGACCGCCCCCTCGCCTTCGCCTACTGACCCCGGAGCCCCACCGTGGACCTCACCACCGTCTGGTTCGTCCTCATCGCCGTCCTCTTCACCGGCTACTTCATCCTCGAAGGCTTCGACTTCGGCGTCGGCGCGCTCCTACCCGTCCTCGCCCGCGACGACCGCGAACGCCGCGTCATGATCAACACCATCGGGCCCGTCTGGGACGGCAACGAAGTCTGGCTCATCACCGCCGGCGGAGCCATGTTCGCCGCCTTCCCCGAGTGGTACGCCACCCTCTTCAGCGGCTTCTACCTCCCCCTCCTGCTCATCCTCCTCGCCCTCATCGTCCGCGGCGTCGCCTTCGAATACCGCCACAAGCGCCCCGAAACCACCTGGAAACGCCGCTGGGACACCGCCATCACCCTCGGCAGCCTCATCCCCGCCCTCCTCTGGGGCGTCGCCTTCGCCAACATCCTCCGCGGCGTACCCCTCGACGCCGACCACGAATACGCCGGCACCCTCCTCGACCTCCTCAACCCCTACGCCCTCCTCGGCGGCGCCACCACCACCGCCCTCTTCCTCACCCACGGCGCCATCTTCACCGCCCTCAAAACCACCGGCGACATCCGCCACCGCGCCGGCACCCTCGCCGTCCGCCTCGGCATCCTCGCCGCCACCCTCGCCGTGACCTTCCTGACCTGGACCCTCACCATCCGCAGCAACCCCGCCGCCGTCATCCTCGCCACCGCAGCCACCGCCGCCCTGCTCGCCGGCCTCGCCGCCGCCCACACCCGCCGCGAAGGCTGGGCCTTCACCGGCACCGCCACCGCCATCGCCCTCACCGTCGCCACCCTCTTCACCGCCCTCTTCCCCAACGTCCTGCCCTCCACCGGCGACCCCACCGGCACCCTCACCGCCACCAACGCCGCCAGCACCCCCTACACGCTCGGGATCATGACCTGGGTGGCCGCCATCTTCACCCCCGTCGTCCTCGCCTACCAGGGCTGGACCTACTGGGTCTTCCGCAAACGCATCGGCGTCGCCCACATCCCCACCCACTGACCCACACACCAACCGGCCCCCGACGTTCTGTCGGGGGCCGAAAACACCACGTGGCGCGGAGCCACCCTCAGGCAACCCCACGCCACACACACCACGGGTCAGCGACACCCACCGGCGCCCCCGACCCACACCTCACCCCGCCTCGCGCAACTCCGCCAACCGCGCCTCGATCTCCGCCAACTCCGCCCGCAACCGCTCCGCCTGCTGCTCCGCCTCAGCCCGCTCCGCCCCCAGGATCTGCTCCACCGCCTCCTGCACACCCGGCACATCCACCAACGCCACCATCCGCAACGCCTCCGCCGGCTTCACCACATACGGCTTCGCCAACGACTTGCTGCCCTGCTGCGCCGCCACCGTCCACTCGCCCTCCGCGTACTGCAACGTCACCGTCAACCCCGCCGGCGCCTTCGGCTTCGCCGCCTTCACCGCCCGCTTCGCCGGCTTCGCCTCCACCACATCCACCTTCGGCTCCTCCCGCCGCTCACCCCGCGACTCGTCCCCACGCGACTGCTCCGGCACCGGCACCCGCTCCAACACGAACTCCGGCTCCGCCACCACCGGCTCCGACCCGGCCTCCGCCTCCGGCTTCGGCTCCACCACCCGCCGCCCCGCACCACGCGGCGCCACCGCCACGTCGGCAGGGGAGAAGGGCAACTCGTCCCGCCCGAACCGCACCACCACGAACTCGTCCGACACCGCCGGATCGGTCAGCTCCACCACCTGACCCACCTGCCCGGCGATCTGCCCCGCCGCAGCCGTGAACACCACCTTCGGCTTACGCCCCGCCGCCAACGCCTCCCGGATGCTCTGCACCTCGTCAGTGGACAATCCCTGACCCGTCGCCCCCATCGCCAACCACCCTCTTTTCGGACAACTGTCGGAAATTCCTGCCTTTGATACCAGCCACCCCCGACACCCACCCCGCCGGGGGCACCACCCACCACCGACCACAACCGACCGACCCCCGGCGCGCGCCACGGTAGCCTCGGCCGACACCACCAGCGCGGGGGGAGAGGCCACATGACGACGCCGGTCACCGTCATCACCGGAGGCGGACGCGGCATCGGCGCCGCAACCGCCCGCCGCCTCGCCCACGCCGGCCACGACATCGCCCTCTGCTACCGCCGGGACACCGACGCCGCCACCGCCGTCCTGGCCGACGTCCACGCCGCCGGGCGCCGCGGTGTCGCCGTACCCACCGACACCCGCGAACCCGACCAGGTCACCCACCTCTTCGACACCGCCACCGACACCCTCGGCCCGATCACCGGCCTGGTCAACAACGCCGGCATCACCAGCCCGATCGGCCCCCTCGTCGACCTCACCGTCGAGGACCTGCGCCGCGTCGTCGACGTCAACGTCGTCGGCTACCTCCTCTGCGCCCAGCAGGCCGCCCGCCGGATGACCGCCGGAGCCGCCATCGTCAACGTCTCCTCGGCCGCCGCGACCCTCGGCAGCCCGGGGGAGTACATCCACTACGCCGCCAGCAAGGCCGCCGCCGACACCCTCACCGTCGGCCTGGCCAAGGAACTCGCCCCACGCGGCATCCGGGTCAACGCCGTCGCGCCCGGGATCGTCCGCACCGACATCCACGCCCTGTCCGGCATGCCCGACCGACCCGACCGCGCGGCGGAACGGATCCCCATCGGGCGGGCCGGCGAACCCGACGAGATCGCCGCCGCCATCGCCTGGCTGCTCAGCCCGGAAGCCTCCTACACCACCGGTACGGTGCTGCGCGTCGCCGGCGGCCTCTGACCCGCCTCGCGCCGGAGGAGGGCCCCCAACCGGTCTACTTGACATAATGCACATTATCGAATCTGGTTTCCCCGGGCGCGGAGCCGGAAACTGCGGATCCAGACGAGAGAACCACGTAGATGCACCCCGGCGCCGGGGTGCTAGGCTGCCACTCGTTCAGTATCGGATCAGCGTGCGAGGGAGGTGAGGTTTGATGACCGCGGTGAAGACCGCTGCCATGCGCAGCGCCCGGACCAACCTCACGTCCCGGGCCCCGGTCTGACCTACTTCTTCCCCCAGCCTCGAGCCATCGCGCTCGCCAGGCGGGGTGATGTCCGCGTCTCGTCGGGGCCCCTTCTCCGCAAGGGTCTCTCACGTTGCCATACACGCACACCGATCCATCCGGCCTGTCCCGATACGGGTGGACCGGCACACTCGACCAAACCTTCACCGAGCACTACGACGCAGGCCTCGTACCGGCCCGGATCTCCCGAGTCGATCGCGGCCTGTGCACGGCGATCACCGCGTCGGGCCCGACGCGGGCCACGTTCGCCGCGCCGTACCCGCCCGACCCGCTCCTGACACCCTGCACCGGCGACTGGGCCGCGCTGCGCCCGGGCACCGAGCCGCACCTGGTGGCGCTGCTGCCGCGGCACAGCGCGATCGTGCGCTCGTCGGCGTCCAGGTCCTCCCACGGACAGATGCTCGCCGCCAACGTCGACACGGTCGTCATCGCCCTGTCCCTGGCCACCCCCCTGGACGCGGCCAAACTGGAGCGGCTGCTCACCCTGGCCTGGGAGAGCGGGGCACAGCCGGTGATCGTCTTGACCAAGGCGGACCTGGCCCACGATCCCACGGCCGTCCACGCAGAGGCCGCAGCGCTGGCACCCGGCGTGGACGTCCTGGTCACCAGCGCCGCCACCGGCGACAACATCGACGTGCTGGCCGCGATGATGCACGGCACCACCGTGCTGCTCGGCCCCTCGGGCGCGGGCAAGTCCACCCTCGGCAACACGCTGCTCGGCGAGGAACTGCTGGCCACCGGCACGGTACGAGAGCGGGATGGCAAGGGCCGCCACATCACCGTCCGCCGCGAGCTGCTCCCCCTGCCCGGCGGCGGGGTCCTCATCGACACGCCCGGCCTGCGCGGGATCAGCCTGCACGATGCCGCCGACGGCCTGGAGCAGGTCTTCGCCGAGATCGAAGAACTCGCCACGTCTTGCCGCTTCGGCGACTGCTCCCACGACACCGAACCAGGATGTGCGGTGCAGGCCGCCATAGAGGCGGGTGAACTGCCCGAACGTCGCCTGCGCAGCTACCACAAGCTGCGACGGGAGAACGCCTGGGCGGCCTCACGTACCGATGCCCGGCTGCGCGAAGAGCACGTCAACCGGCAGAAGGCCATCACCAGTCACCTGCGCGCCACCTACAGGTTCCGGGACCAGCAGCCATGACCGGCCGCATCCCACCGGCCTCCCCGACCGCTCATCGTCCAAAGGACAAGGAGACGAACCCGACCATGACCCCTTCCTGGACCACCCGTCCCGAGAGCGCCGGCGACGTCGCCGCCATCCGCGACATCAACCTTGCCGCCTTCCCCACCCCGCACGAGGCCGACCTCGTCGAGGCGCTGCGGGCCGACCCGCAGGCGTGGCTGGCCGGCCTGTCCTGGCTGGCCGAGGCCCCCGGTGGCGAGCTCGCCGGATACGCGCTGCTCACCCGCTGCCACGTCGGCGACTCACCCGCACTCACCCTGGGCCCCTGCGCCGTCAAGTCCGAACATCAGCGGCGGGGCGCCGGTTCCGCCGCTATCCGCGCCGCTCTGCAAGCCGCCCGCGAGCGGGGCGAGAACCTGGTGCTCGTGCTCGGGCACGCCGAGTACTACCCGCGCTTCGGCTTCACCCCGGCCTCCGGATTCGGCATCCGCCCGCCCTTCGACGTCGAGGACAAGTACATGATGGCGCTCGCCCTCAACCCGGAACAGCCGGTCCCGAGCGGTGTCATCCGCTACCCGGCGGCGTTCGGCGTCTGACCTTCCGCTCTTCGAATGCGTCGAACGGCCCCCAGCGGTGCTGGGGGCCGTTCGACCGTCGCGAAGGTCGGGGCCGTGCACCCCGGCCTCGACGGTTGTCGTCGGACGATCACGCTCCGCTCCTGCCCCACTCCCGTAGCGATGTGCAGTAATCCGAAAATCATGCATAATTACCCTTATGCATGACAAAGTGGACGATCGGGTTACGGTGCTGATCGAGGAGTTCCTGATCGCCCGGGCGACCCGGAAGCCGTCGCCGCACACGCTCCAGGCGTACCGGCGGGATCTGGTGGGGGTAGCCCGGCTGGCCGCGGAGCGCGCCACCCCTCCCCTGCCGCTGGACGCCCTGCCGGTCACCGCCCTCTCCCCCCGGGTGCTGCGCGCGGCGTTCGCCGCGTTCGCCGCTCCCCGGGCGGCGGCGTCGGTGCATCGCGCGTGGTCCACCTGGAACAACTTCTTCACGTTCCTGGTCGCCGAGGGTGTGGTGCCGGGCAACCCGATGCCGGCGGTGGACCGGCCCCGCGCTCCGCTCCCCCAGCCGAAGCCGTTGCGCGGCGAGGACACCCCGGAGCGGTTGCTCGACGCGGTGGCCCGTGCTGCGGGCCGGCAGCACGATCCGTGGCCGGAGCGGGATCTGGCGGTGGTGGCGCTGGCGCTGTGTACGGGGTTGCGGTTGTCGGAGTTGTTGGCGTTGCGGGTCGGTTCGGTGGCGGGTCGTCCGGGTGAGCGTCGGGTGGATGTGGCGGGCAAGGGTGGTCGTCCGCGGGTGGTGCCGGTGGAGCCGGAGTTGGACGGGGTGCTGGTGGCGTATCTGGAGAGTCGGGTGCGGCGGTTCGGTGCGCGTTCGGTGCGGCCGGACTCGGCGTTGCTGGTGGATCGGCGGGGTGAGCCGTTACGGCGGGGTGGTCTGCAGTATCTGGTGGATTCGTGTTATCGGCGGGCGGGGATCGCGGATCGGGTGCCGCGGGGTGCGCGGTTGCACGCGTTGCGGCATACGTTCGCGACGCGGCTGGCCGAGGACGGGGCGAGCGCTGCGGAGATCATGCGGTTGCTGGGGCATGCGTCGTTGGCGTCGTCGCAGACGTACATCGAGGTGACGGCGGGTCAGCAGCGGGCGGCGGTGCGGTCGAATCGTACGCATCGGGTGTTGGTGGGGTTGGTGTCGGTGGAGTGAGGGTGTGGGCCCGACGGGGAGCTGGTGAGGTGGTGGCTGCGTTGGGTCGGCGGGGGGTGGTGGTGTTGTTGTCGGGTGTCGTGCCGGGCCACGATCGGGTGCTGGATGCGGTGGGGGCGGTGGATCGGTTGCGACGTGAGGGTCTGGTGTTCGCGGATGTGGGTGCGGCGTTGGCGCATAAGCGGGTGTTGGTGGGTGGTGGGGCGCCGGCGGTGGAGGGCGTGATCGGGTCTGCGGTCAGGTGAGGTCGACCACGAGGGGGCGGTGGTCGGAGATGGTGGAGACCGGGGTGGTGACGGCGGTGACCGGTGGGAGTCGGTGGGCGTCGTGGCGGTCGATGAGGATGTGGTCGAGCTGTACCCGGGGTTGGGCGGCGGGGAAGGTGGGTTGTCGTCCGAGTGGTTGCCAGCCGGAGATGAGGCGGGCGGCGCCGGCGGGGAGGTTGAGGTCGCCGAGGAGTATCCGGGGTGCGGGGAGGGTGCGTAGGGCGCGGACGACCTGTCGGAGTTGGTGGGCGTTCCAGCCGGGCACGAATGACAGGTGGGTGGCGGCGGCGGTGAGTGGTCCGTGTGGGGTGTCGAGGACGGCGGCGAGCAGGACTCGGGGTTCGTCGTGGAGGAGGACGAGGCCGCCGTGTGGGCCGGGTAGGTAGACCGGGGATCGGATGGGGGCGGGGCGTAGTCGGGTGACCTGCCAGGTGCGTGCGGGGTAGCGGCTGATGAGGCCGACTCCGTAGCAGGGTTCGCCGTGGCCGTCGTCGTCGTGGGTGAGGGGTCGGAACTGTTCTCCGGGGGTGCCGACGACCGCGGCGGCGAATCGGTGTTCGGTGGCGTGGAGTGCGCGGGCGGCGATGGCGGTGAGGTCGAGGTGGCCGCTGCGGGACTGGTCGCGGTCGACTTCCTGGAGGGCGAGGATGTCGGCGTCGAGTGCGGTGACGGCTGCGGTGAGCCGGTCGGGGTCGACGAGCCCGTCGGCTGGGGAGCGGCCGTGCAGCAGGTTGAAGGTGGCCAGGCGCACTCTTGCACGATACGTGGCCGTGGGAGGGTTGCCGGGTGGTCAGGGCGTTGCTGTGTTCGGTGCTGTTGTTCGTGGCGGTCGGGGCGGTCGGGGTGTGGGTGCGTCGTCGTCGGGGCCGGTGAGGCTGGCCACAGGGCCTTCGGCGGGTGGGTGTGGGTGGGCAGAATGCGGCCCGTGGATCCGCTGTCGTTGACGACCTTGTTCGCTGCTGCCGCTGTTGCCGGGTGGGTGGATGCGGTGGTGGGTGGGGGTGGCCTGCTGTTGTTGCCGGCGTTGTTGGTGGCCGCGCCGGGTGTGCCGGTGGCGACGGCGTTGGGGACGAACAAGTTGGCGGCGATCGCGGGGACGTCGACGGCGGCGGTCACCTATGCGCGGCGGACGAAGGTCGACTGGGCGGTGGCGGGGCCGGCTGCGGGGTTGGCGGTGGTGACGGCCGGGGTGGGTGCGGCGTTGGCGGGGGCGGTGCCGGCGGGGGCGTACCGGCCGGTGGTGTTGGTGGTGTTGGTGGCGGTGGCGGTGTTCGTGGCGGTGCGGCCGCGGTTGGGGACGGTGGCGGTGCCGCAGCGGCGTACCCGGGTGCGGGTGGTGGTCGCGGTGGCGGTGGCCGGTGGTGGGATCGCTCTGTATGACGGGTTGATCGGTCCGGGTACGGGGACGTTCCTGGTGGTGGCGTTCACCGTGTTGGTGGGGGCGGACTTCGTGCACGGGTCGGCGATGGCGAAGATCGTGAATGCGGGTACGAACCTCGGCGCGCTGGTGGTGTTCGGTCTGGCGGGGCATGTGTGGTGGCTGTTGGGGCTCGGTATGGCGGTGTGCAACATCGCCGGTGCGGCTCTGGGGGCTCGGATGGCGTTGCGGCGGGGTGCCGGGTTCGTGCGGGTGGTGTTGCTGGTGGTGGTGCTGGCGTTGGTGGCGAAGTTGGGTTACGACCAGTGGCGGGCGGGCTGATCCTGGTGGGGTGGGCCGCCGGGGCGGCTGTGTGATCATCTGCGGGTGCGGGTGGAACGTGACCGGGCGGTGTTGGCGGGTCTGCTGGGGCGGGATCCGTTGTTGCACGTCTACGAGTTGGGTGATCTGGACGATTTCTTCTGGCCGTACACGACGTGGTTCCGTCGTGGTGACCAGGTGGTGTTGCTGTATGGGGCGACGAGTCCGCCGACGTTGTTGGCGTTCGGTGGGGCGGAGTGTGTCGGTGGGTTGGGGGCGCTGCTGGCGGAGGTGGCGCCGGTGTTGCCGGAGCGGGTGTACGCGCACCTCTCCCCTGGTCTGGTGGGTGCGTTGGGTGGCCGGTTCCGGGTGGATGCGGCGGTGGCGCATCACCGGTTGGCGTTGACCGACGTGGGGCGGTTGGCGGGGGTGCGGCCGGCGGGTGCGGTGTTGACGGGGGCGGATCTGCCGGATCTGGAGGAGTTGTACGCGGTGGCGTATCCGGACAACTGGTTTGATCCGCGGATGGTGGAGACCGGTCAGTACGTGGGTGTGCGGGTGGCTGGTGAGCTGGTGGCGGTGGCGGGTGTGCACGTGTGGTCGCCGGTGTTCCGGGTGGCGGCGGTGGGGAATGTCGCCACCCGGCCGGGTCATCGGGGTCGGGGGTGGGCGGGTGCGGTGGTGGCGGCGCTGTGTGGGCGGTTGCGGAGCAGTGTGGATCATGTGGCGTTGAACGTGCGGGCGGACAACGTGGCCGCGTTGCGGCTCTACGGGCGGTTGGGGTTCACGCCGGTGGCGGGGTACGGGGAGTTCGTGTTGACGGCGTGGGGGTCAGCGGCGGCGGGGTGAGTCGTAGCGGCCGGCGCGGATCTCGCGGAGTGCCCGGCGGCGGGTGTCGCCGCGGAGGGTGTCGACGTAGAGGGTGCCGGCGAGGTGGTCGGTCTCGTGTTGCAGGGCGCGGGCGAGGAAGCCGCTGCCGGTGATGGTGAGGGGTTCGCCGTGCTGGTCGAAGCCGTGGGCGGTGGCGTGCAGGGCGCGGGGCGTCGGGAAGTACAGGCCGGGGATGGAGAGGCAGCCCTCGTCGTCGTCCTGGAGTTCGGTGGACAGTTCGAGGGTGGGGTTGATGAGGTGGCCGCGGTGGCCGTCGGCGTCGTAGACGAACACCTGGGCGCTGACGCCGATCTGGGGGGCGGCGACGCCGGCGCGGCCGGGTGCGCCGAGGAGGGTGTCCATGAGGTCGGTGACCAGGGCGCGTAGGTCGGCGTCGAAGGTGGTGACGGGTTCGCTGGGGGTTCGCAGGACGGGGTCGCCGATGATGCGGATGGGGCGCATGGTCATGGCGGAAGGTTAGCGGCCGGGTGCGGGGGGTGTGGTGTCCGGTCGGTTGGTGATGAGGACGGCGATGCCGTCGAGGATGCGGTCGAGGCCGAAGGTGAAGGCGCGGGTGGGGTCGGTGGTGGCGCCGTATTCTTCGCCGGCGGTGGTGCCGACGCGCGCGGCGGTCGGGTAGCGGCGAGGGTCGAGGGCTTTTTCGAGGTAGGGGGCGTGGGCGTGCCACCACTGTTCCTCGGTCATGCCGGTGTGTCCGGCGGCTTGGGCGATCTCGACGGCGCCTCGGACGGCGCCGTGGACGTAGCCGTTGAGGAGGGTGATGACGGCGTCCATTTCGAGGTCGGTGAGGCCGATGCCGTCGACGGCGCGGAGTTCGCTCTCGTATTTGGCGATGACGTGGGGGCCGAGTGGGGGGCGGGTGGTGGCGACCTGGAGGAGCCAGGGGTGGCGGAGGTAGCGGTTCCAGTTGGTGTGGGCGATGTGGGTGAGTCGGGTGCGCCAGTCGTGGGCGGTCGGGGTGGGTGGGTCGGTGGGTTCGCCGTAGACGGTGTCGACCATGACGTCGAGGAGTTCGCCCTTGCCGGGGATGTGGGTGTAGAGGCTCATGGTGCCGACGCCGAGGTGTTCGGCGACCCGTCGCATGGACAGGGCGGGTAGTCCTTCGGTGTCGGCGAGGTCGATGGCGGCGCGGACGATCCGGTCGACGGTGAGGTCGGGGCGGCCGCGTCGGGTGGGTCGTTCCCGGGTGCGCCAGAGCAGGGCGAGGCTGCGGGCGGGGTCGCCGGTGCCGCTGTACTCGGTGGTCACGGCGACACTGTACCCGTGCGGCTTACCGTAGGGTGTACGGTGGCCGCGATGGGCGGGGACGTGGGCTTCGACGGGCAGCATCCGGTGACGTTCGCGCCGGCCGACCCGCCGCGCGCCGGGGCGCTGCTGGTGTGGGTGGACGACGGCGACCGTCGGGTGGACCTGGCGGTCCCGCCGGACGGGACGGTGACGGCGCTGCCGGTGCGGCCGGTGCCGATCGCCGAGGCGGTCGGGCCGCTGCTGGCGGTGCCGGCCGGCGCGCATCCGACGGCGGTGTTCTGGGCGGGCGCCGTCCGGGAGGCCCTGCACCTGGTCGCCCGGGGTCTGGTGTGGCCCGCCGTGACCGCCGGCGGTCACGACACGTGGCGGATCGGGCCGTACGGCCCGGCCGACGAGGAGCGGCTGTGTGCCCTGGCCGCCGCGATGCCCGCCGCCGCGCGTGCGGTGCCCGGCCCCGGTGGGTGGCTGCCCGACCCGCTGGCCCTGCTGCGTCGGTTCTGCGACGCGGTCGCCGACACCCTCCCCCGCGCCGATCCGCCGGCGGACGCTGGCGGGTCGCGGCTCCCCTGGGCGGGGACCACGCCGGTACGGGTCGACGCGCGCCTGCGGGAGTGGGCCGCGCAGGCGCGGGCCGACGCGACGACCCGGCTGTCGCTGCGGCTGGAACCGGCCGACGGCGGTCACCCCGACGGGCCCTGGCAGGCGGTGGCCCAGGTGCACCACCGCGCCGACGCGGGGTTGCTGACCGACGCGGCCGCGTTGTGGCGGGGTCCGGTGCCCGGATTTCCGTCCCGGTCGCGGGCCACGGTGCTGCTGGCCCTGCGGCACGCCGCGGGGGTGTGGCCGCCGTTGGGCGCGCTGCTGGACACGGCCGCCCCGGCTCCGCTGCCGCTGTCCGATCTCGACCTGACCGACCTGGCCGGGCCGGCGGGGCGGCGGCTCGCCGACGCGGGCGTCGAGGTGCACTGGCCGGCCACCGTCGACCGGGGGCTGACCGCCGGGGTACGGCTGCGCAGCCCCGCCGGGGCATCGGTGTTCACCGACCCGGACGGGTGGGGCCTGGACTGGCGGTTGACCCTGCGCGGCAACGTGCTCACCGAAGCCGAGCTGGAGGAGTTGACCCGGGCCCGCCGGCCGGTGGTCCGCCTGCGTGACGGGTGGGTGCTGGTCGACCCCGACCTGGCCGACCGCGCCCGCCGACCCGACCTCGCCCCGGTGACCGGCCCGGCCGCGCTGCGCGCCGCGCTGACCGGGACGCTGCCGGTGCGCGGCGTGCCCGTCGAGGTGACCGTCACCGGCGGTCTGGCCGACCTGCGGCGCACCCTGGAGCAGGCTCCGCTGGCGGTGCCCGACCCGCCCGGGCTGGCCGCCACCCTGCGCGGCTACCAGCGCGACGGCCTGGCCTGGCTGGCCCGCCTGACCGGGCTCGGCTGGGGTGGCTGCCTCGCCGACGACATGGGGCTCGGTAAGACCGTCACCCTGATCGCGCTGCACCTGCACCGGCAGACCGACCCGGTGACCGCCGGACCGACTCTGGTGGTCTGCCCTGCCTCGCTGCTGGGCAACTGGGAACGGGAGGTCACCCGGTTCGCCCCGGGCACCCCGGTACGCCGCTTCCACGGTCCCGCCCGGACGCTGACCGGCCTGGCCGGCGGGGTCGCGCTCACCACGTACGGGACGCTGCGCCGCGACGCCGCCCGACTGGCCGGGCACCGCTGGTCGCTGCTGGTCGCCGACGAGGCGCAGCAGGTGAAGAACCCCGCTGCCGGGGCGGCGCGGGCGCTGCGGACGGTGCCCGCCGCCGCGCGGGTGGCGCTCACCGGCACCCCGGTGGAGAACAACCTCACCGACCTGTGGGCGATCCTGGACTGGAGCACCCCGGGCCTGCTGGGTGGGCTGGGTGCTTTCCGGGCCCGCTGGGTGCGGCCCGTCGAGACCGACCGGGACGCGGCCGCCGGGCGGGAACTGGCCCGGCTGGTGCGGCCGTTCGTGCTGCGCCGCCGCAAGAGCGACCCCGGTGTCGCCCCCGAACTGCCCGCCCGGACCGTCACCGACCACCCGGTGTCACTGACCGTCGAGCAGGCGACCCTCTACCAGGCGACCGTCCGGGAGCTGCTCGCGGCGATCGCCGGGCGGGACGGCTTCGCCCGGCGGGGACTGGTCGTGCGGCTGCTCACCGCGCTCAAGCAGATCTGCAACCATCCCGCCCAGTACCTGCGGGAGACCGCGCCGCGCCTGGCCGGGCGCTCCGGGAAACTGGACCTGCTCGACGACCTGCTCGACGGGATCCTGCCGGCCGGCGGGGCGGTGCTGGTGTTCACCCAGTACGTGGCCATGGCCCGGTTGTTGCACCGGCACCTGGCCGGGCGGGGTGTGGACGCGCTGCTGCTGCACGGCGGGCTGCCGGTCGCCGCGCGCGACGACCTCGTGGCCCGCTTCCAGGCCGGCCGGTCGCCGGTGTTCCTGCTGTCGCTGACCGCCGCCGGCACCGGGCTGAACCTGACCCGCGCCGACCACGTCGTGCACTACGACCGGTGGTGGAACCCGGCCGTCGAGGACCAGGCCACCGACCGGGCGTACCGGATCGGGCAGACCCGCCCGGTGCAGGTGCACCGGCTGGTGTGCGTGGGTACGGTCGAGGAACGCGTCGCCGCGCTGCTGGCCGGTAAACGGGACCTCGCCGGGGCGGTCCTCGACGCCGGTCCGGGCGGGTGGGGTGCCCTGGACGACGCGGGGTTGGCGGACCTGGTGCGGCTGACGGAGGAGCCCCGGTGACCGCCCGCGGCTTTCCCGCGTTCGCCCCGGGCCGGGCCCGGCGGGTCCGGTCGTGGTGGGCGACGGCGTGGCTGCGGACCTGGGACGACGTCGCGTTGGACCAACGGCCGCTGCGCCGGGGCCGCCGGTACGCCGTCGCCGGGCACGTCGGCCCGGTCACGGTCAGCGCCGGCCGGGTCGCCGCCGCCGTCCACGACGGGGATCCCGAGCGTGCGCACCGGGCGGTGGTACGGGTGGCCCGGTTGGCCGACGCCGACTGGGGGCGGCTCGGCGCGGCGGTCACCGACCGGACCGGACACCTCGCCGCGCTGCTGGCCCGGCACCTGCCCGACGGGCTGCCCGACGACGCCGGGGTGCCGCTGCTGCCCGGGGTGGCGGACCTGACCCCGGAGTGCGACTGCCCCGACTGGGAGCACCCGTGCCGGCACGTCGCCGCGCTCGTCACGCAGGTGGCCTGGCTGCTGGACACCGACCCGTTCCTGCTGCTGCTGATGCGTGGCCGGGACGAGGCGGGTTTCCTCGCCGGGATCCGCGTCGCCGAGGAACCCGGGCCGGCCGGCGACGGATCCGGGCGAGCCGGCGACGACGAACCGCCCGGCGAGAGCCCCCACCGGGCGTACGCCCGGCCGGTGGCGGCGCTGCCGGCGGCGGCCGGACCACCGGGCGGGCCGGTCACGCCGCCACTGTTCTCCCCCGCCGCCGGTGTCGACCCGGAGCAGCTGCGGGGGCTGGTGGCCCGGGCGGCGGCCCGCGCCGCCGCGCTGCTCGGCGGCGGCTGAGAAAAACCGGTCGCCGAACCGCGACCGGACCGGCGAGCATGGTCGGTTGCCGTTGCTGTGACAAAACCGGAGGAGCCGCCCATGCACCCGACGATGCAGGCACACGCCGAGGGAATGCTCGACGTCGGCGACGGTCACCAGGTGTTCTGGCAGGTCGGCGGGAACCCGGACGGCAAACCGGCAGTGGTGCTGCACGGCGGCCCCGGGTCGGGGTCCGCGCCGGGCGCGGCCCGCGTGTTCGACCCGGCCCGGTACCGGATCGTGTTCCTCGACCAGCGGGGCTGCGGGCGCAGCACCCCCAACGCCGGCGATCCGACGGTGGACCTGTCCACCAACACCACCGACCACCTGGTCGCCGACGTGGAGCGCCTGCGGGAACACCTGGGTGTGGACCGGTGGCTGGTGCTCGGCGCGTCGTGGGGCAGCAGCCTGGCCCTGGCGTACGCGCAGCGGCATCCGCGGCGGGTGTCGGAGCTGGTGCTGTTCAGCGTCACCCTGGGCACCCGCCGGGACGTGGAGTGGATCCTGCGGGACATGGGTCGGGTGTTCCCGGCCGAGTGGGCGCGGTTCCGGGACGGGGTGCCGCCCGCCGACCGGGACGGCTGTCTCGCCGACGCGTACGCCCGGCTGCTGGCCGATTCCGACCCGGCCGTACGGGAGCGGGCCGCCCGCGACTGGTGTGCGTGGGAGGACACCCATGTGACCACCGTTCCCGGGTACCGCCCCGACGAGCGGTACGCCGACCCGGAGTTCCGGATGGTGTTCGCCCGGCTGGTCACCCACTACTGGCGGCACGGCTGTTTCCTCGACGACGGGGAACTGCTGCGCGGCGCGCACCGGCTGTCCGGGATCCCCGGGGTGCTGGTGCACGGCCGCCTCGACATCAGCAGCCCCGCCGACGGGCCGTGGCAGCTCGCGCAGGCATGGCCGGACGCCCGGCTGGTGCTGCTCGACGCGGACGGGCACGGCTCCCGCGGGCCCGACATGGTCGCGGCGGTGACCGCCGCGCTGGACGAGTTCGCCGCCGTGCGCTGAGCCGACCCCGGTCCACCGGGCGGGGGACGGACCTAGGGGCGGGCCAGGGCGGCGCGCAGCGGGGCGGCCTTCGCGGCGGCTTCGACGACCTCGGCGTGCGGGTCGCTGTCCCAGGTGATGCCGCCACCGGCCCACAGGTGCATCCGGTGGGGGTCGGCGGCGGCGGTGCGGATGGTCAGGCCGAGGTCGACGTGACCGGGACCGACCCAGCCGAGGGCGCCCATGCCCGCGCCCCGGCCGACGGGTTCGCAGGCGGCGATCTCGGCCAGCGCGGCGAGTTTCGGGGCGCCGGTGACCGAGCCGCCGGGGCAGACGGCGCGCAGCAGGTCGGCCAGGGCGAGGCCGTCGGCGGCGACGGCGGAGACCGTGGACTCGGCCTGCCACAGGTCGCACCAGCGGCGCACGGCGAACAGCTCGTCGACGCGGACGCTGCCGGTGCGGGCGACGCGGGCCAGGTCGTTGCGTTCCAGGTCGACGATCATGACGTGTTCGGCGCGTTCCTTGGCGGAGGCGAGCAGGTCGCGGCGGCCGGTGGGGGTGGCGGGGCGGGTGCCCTTGATCGGGCGGGTGAGGATCCGCCCGGCGGTGACCTCGACGAGGGTTTCCGGGGAGGCGCAGCCGAGTGCCCAGCCGGGGCCGTGCAGGGTGCCGCCGTAGCGGGCGCCGGGGAGGGCGCCGAGGCGGGCGAGCGCCGGCAGGGGGTCGCCGGTGTAGTCGGCGGCGGCGTGGCCGACCAGGTTGACCTGGTACACGTCGCCGCGGGCGATGGCGGCGCGGACCGTGTCGACGGCGGCGGCGTGCTGGTCGGGGGTCCAGCTGGGTCGCCACTGGCCGAGCCACCAAGGCCGGGACGCGGGTGGCGGCGGGGCGGGCCGGTCGGTGTGGGCGTGGACGACGACGGCGACGTCGGGCAGTGCGGGGACGGGGGTGGGTGGGCCGGTCGGTGCGCCGACCATGCGGGCGCCGGCGGCGGCGGAGACGTAGAGGGAGGCGCCGCAGACGCCCGTGGGGTCGTGGCGGGCGGGGCGGGTCAGGTCGGCCACGGGCAGGCCGTGGGCGGTGAGGAAGTCCTGCACGACGGTGGCGGGATCACCGCCGTCGGCGGTCCGCCACTCGAGGCGGGCGACGGCGGTGAGGGCGTGCCGGCAGCCGGCGGGGGCGGCCGGGGGAACACCCACCCGCTGTGGGAGCGCTTCCACGACGTCCGGGCCATGGGGGATCGTCTGTTCAGAGGATTTCCGGGCGATTATGTCCATAGCTGCTCGATGCCGTGCACTTTCGCTTGGTACTGTGCGTCACTGGTCATGTGAACCATGACACAGTGCCCCCACAGTCCGGAGAACCCGATGTGCCAGCACCAACCCACCTGCCCCTCCGCTGAGGCGACCGACCGGGAAGCCGCCCGGATCATCGCCTGCTTCCCCGAGCAGGGCTGGAGCCTGCTCTGCAACGGGGTGATCGTCTTCGAGGACACCGGCGAACTACTCCCCGACGGACGCACCATCGCCCCGCACCGCGGCCCTGCCCGCCACGCGCTCGCCGCCTGACGGACCCCGCCCGCGTCCACCCTCCGGCGTCCGCGCTGGTCCAGGCTAGACCTGGGAACACGCTCCACGCCGGCCGGGGCGGCGGTCACCACCGCCCCGGCGCAGCCCGGATCACTCGGCGAACGCCTCCGGCGCCGGACACGAACACACCAGGTTCCGGTCGCCGTACGCGCCGTCGACGCGCCGCACCGGCGGCCAGTACCGTCCCACCCGGTCCACGCCGGCCGGATACGCGCCCACCGACCGCGGGTACGGGTGCGGCCACTCGTCCGCCGACACCATCGCCGCGGTGTGCGGGGCGTTCGACAGCGGATTGTCCCCCGCCGGCCACTCCCCCGACCCCACCCGGTCGATCTCCGCCCGGATAGCGATCATCGCGTCGCAGAACCGGTCCAACTCGGCCAGGTCCTCACTCTCGGTCGGCTCCACCATCAGCGTCCCGGCCACCGGGAACGACATCGTCGGCGCGTGGAACCCGTAGTCGATCAGCCGCTTGGCGACGTCGTCCACGCTCACCCCGGCCGCCTTCGTCAACGGCCGCAGGTCCAGGATGCACTCGTGCGCCACCAGGCCCTTGTTGCCGGCGTACAGCACCGGGTAGTGGGCGCGCAGCCGCGCCGCCACGTAGTTCGCCGCCAGCACCGCCACCCCGGTCGCCCGGGTCAGGCCCTCGGCGCCCATCATCCGCAGGTACGCCCACGGGATCGGCAGAATCCCCGCCGACCCGTACCGGGCCGCCGACACCGCCGGCCGGTCGGCGTCGTGCCCACCGACCGGGTCACCCGGCAGGAACGGCGCCAGGTGCGCCCGCACCGCCACCGGACCCACCCCCGGGCCGCCCCCGCCGTGCGGAATGCAGAACGTCTTGTGCAGGTTCAGGTGCGACACGTCCGCCCCGAACCGGCCCGGCTTGGCGTAGCCGACCAGGGCGTTGAGGTTCGCCCCGTCCACGTACACCTGGCCACCGGCGTCGTGGACCTTCGCGCACAGCTGCGCGATGCCCGTCTCGTACACGCCGTGCGTCGACGGGTACGTCACCATGATCGCCGCGAGCGCGTCGCGGTGCTTGTCGATCTTCGCGTCGAGGTCGACCAGGTCCACGTTGCCGTCGGCGTCACAGCCGACCACCACCACCCGCATCCCGGCCATCACCGCGCTCGCCGCGTTCGTGCCGTGCGCCGACGACGGGATCAGACACACGTCCCGGTGCGCCTCACCCCGACCACGGTGGTACGAGCGGATCGCCAGCAGACCCGCCAGCTCCCCCTGCGAACCGGCGTTCGGCTGCACGCTGACCGCGTCGTAGCCGGTCACCTCGGCCAGCCACCCCTCCAGCTGGGCGACCAGGTCGCGGTAGCCGGCGGTCTGCGCCGCGGGCGCGAACGGGTGCAGGTGGGCGAACTCCGGCCAGCTCACCGGCTCCATCTCGGTGGTCGCGTTCAGCTTCATCGTGCACGACCCCAGCGGGATCATGCCCCGGTCCAGGGCGTAGTCGAAGTCGGCGAGCCGGCGCAGGTAACGCAGCATCGCCGTCTCCGAGTGGTGGCTGCGGAACACCGGGTGGGTGAGGATGTCCCCGGTACGCGCCAGGGCGGCCGGCAGCGCCGCGTCCACCGCACCGGTCACCGGCGCCACCCCGAACGCCGCCCACACCGCCTCCAGGTGCGCGACGGTGGTGGTCTCGTCGCAGGAGATCCCCACCCGGTCGGCGTCGACCAGCCGCAGGTTCACCCCCCGCGCGGCGGCCGCGTCGACCACCCGCGCGGCCCGACCCGGCACGTGCGCGCACACCGTGTCGAAGAACGGCACCTCCGCGACGGCAACCCCGCCGGCGCGCAGCCCGGCCGCCAGCCGCGCCGCCATGTCGTGGGTCCGCGACGCGATCTCCCGCAGCCCGTCCGGGCCGTGGTAGACGGCGTACATGCCGGCCATCACCGCCAGCAGCACCTGCGCGGTGCAGATGTTGCTGGTCGCCTTCTCCCGGCGGATGTGCTGCTCACGGGTCTGCAACGCCAACCGGTACGCCGGGTTGCCGTCGGCGTCGCGGGACACCCCGACGAGGCGGCCCGGCAGCATCCGCTCCAGCCCGGAACGGACCGCCAGGTAGCCGGCGTGCGGGCCACCGAAGCCCATCGGCACCCCGAACCGCTGGGTCGTGCCGGCGGCGATGTCCGCGCCGATCTCACCCGGCGGGCGCAGCAGCGTCAACGCCAGCAGGTCCGCGGCCACCGTCACCAGCGCACCCGCGGCGTGCGCCGCCGCCACCACAGGGGCGTGGTCGCGTACCGCGCCGGACGCCCCCGGGTACTGCAGGTGCAGGCCGAAGAACTCCGCCGGCAGCTCCTCGGCGTCGACGTCGAGCACCCGCACCTCGATGCCGAGCGGCTCGGCCCGCCCGACGATCACCGCGACGGTCTGCGGCAGGGTGTCCGCGTCGACCACGTACACGTTGCTCTTCGTCCTCGTGGCCCGGCGCGCGAGGGTCATCGCCTCCGCCGCGGCGGTGCCCTCGTCGAGCATCG
Source organism: Micromonospora sagamiensis (assembly GCF_014680085.1). NCBI lineage: Bacteria > Bacillati > Actinomycetota > Actinomycetes > Micromonosporales > Micromonosporaceae > Micromonospora > Micromonospora sagamiensis. The sequence goes on from NZ_AP023438.1 coordinate 6,459,016, forward strand.
AGGCGTTCGCGGTGGCCAGACCGGTCAGATCGGTGACCATGGTCTGGAAGTTCAGCAGCGCCTCCAGGCGGCCCTGGCTGATCTCCGGCTGGTACGGGGTGTAGGCGGTGTACCAGGCCGGGTTCTCCAGCACGTTGCGGCGGATCACCGCCGGGGTGTGCGTACCGTGGTAGCCCAGCCCGATCATCGACACCGCGACGGTGTTCCGCGCGGCGAGGGCCCGCAGCTCGGCGATCGCCTCCCGCTCGGTGGCCGGGGCCGGCAGGTCCAGGGTGCCGTGCCAGCGGATCACCTCGGGGATCGCCGCGTCCATCAACTCCTCGACGGAGCCGTATCCCACCGTCTCCAACATCCGGCGCTCACTGTCCGGATCGGGACCGATGTGACGGGCGGCGAACTGCTCTACGGTCATGGGCTGCGCTCCCGGGGGCCAGGTCGACTCAATCGGCCTCCCCCTCTGTCGCGCCCGGACAGCGCTCCACAGTGCCTGCCCGCGAGGTCCTTTTGCCTGAGAGGTTCCGGGGAGGGGTTGCCCCTTCGGCGCCGCGGCGGGACGGATGCCCGCGCGGTCTCTCCCCCGTGGGTGGTACCGGCAAGGTCCACGCTACCAGCGGCCGGCGGGGCGTACCCCGTCAGGAGGACACGTCGGCCGGCGCGGCCACCACCCGGTCGGCCAGGGCGGGCAGGAACCGCCCCAACGGCGCGTCGACCGTCACCGCCGCGTACCCGTCGCCCCGAGTGGGTCCCTGGTTGACGATCACCACCGGAACGTCCCGTTTCGCCGCCCGCAGCACGAACCGGCGACCCGACATCACCGTCAACGACGACCCGAGCACCAGCAGCAGCCGCGCCCGCTCCACCAGGTCGAAACAGCGGGCCACCCGCGACGCCGGCACCGTCTCACCGAAGAACACCACGTCCGGCTTGAGCAGCCCGGTACGGCAGAACGCGCAGTCCACCACCCGGAACGCGGCCACCGCCTCGTCGGGCAGGTCCACGTCACCGTCCGGGTTGACCGCCGTGACCGTCACGTCGAATCCGGGGTTCGCCTCGCGCAGCCGCCGGTCCAGTTCCTCCCGCGAGGTGAGGTTCCCGCAGTCCAGGCAGACCACCTCGTCGAGACGGCCGTGCAGCTCCACCACCCGGGGACTGCCCGCCGCGGTGTGCAGGCCGTCGACGTTCTGGGTGATCACCGCGTCCACCAGGCCGGCGTGCTGCAACCGGGCCACCGCCCGGTGCCCGGCGTTCGGCGCGGCCCTCGCCACCAACCGCCACCCCAGGTGGCTGCGCGCCCAGTAGCGACGCCGCGCGGCGGCGTCACCGGTGAACGTCTGGTACGTCATCGGGGTGTGTCGGCGCGCCACCCCGCTGGGCCCCCGGTAGTCCGGGATACCCGACTCGGTGGACAGCCCCGCACCGCTGAGCACCACCACACCACCGGCGGCGACCAGCTCCGCCACCGCGTCGACCCGCTCCGTCACCCGTCCATGCTGCCTCAGCCGACGTGCCCACGGCGAGAACGGGTCGCCCAGGGGCCGGCCCGCGTCCGGACCGACCCCCGCGCCTCAACGCGGCGCGGGTGGCGGCGGCTGCTGCCGTGGCAACGCCGGGGCCACCCCCGCGGCGGCCACCGCCGGCCCGGCACCGGCCGCACCCACCAGCCGGTCCATCGTCCGCGCCAACTGGGCGCTGCCGTCGTCGAGCTGCCGGGCCGCCGCCTGCATGTGCGAGATCATCATCTCGCCGTAGATGCGCAACGCCTCCCGGGTGGCCACCGAGTCGTCGAACTCCGACCCGGCGGACCGGCGGTAGTCCTGCACCGCCCGCTCCGCCTCCTGCCGGGCCTCCTCCGCCGCGGCCTGCACGTAGCTCTCGTACTGCATGCGTGCGTACTCGGCGACCCGCCGGGCGTAGTCGTGCGCCTGGGCGATGATCTGCTCCGCCTCGCGCTGCGCGGCGGAGAGCAGGTTCACCTCCTTCGCCGCCGGGGTCGCCCCCGCCGCCCCGGCGCTCGGGATCACCCCGTGCCGGTGCAGCTCCACCCGGTCGGTGAGCCGCTCGTTCTCCGCGCGCAGGTGCGCGAGCTGCGCGGCCAGCAGGTCCAACTCGTCGGCGACCTGCACCCGGAACCGGTCCACGTCCTGATGGTCGTAGCCCCGGCGGGTGAACGACGCCGTCGTGAACTCCCACCGCCGGACCCGGTCCGCCGTCAACCGCACCTGCGGTCCGCTCGCCGGCACCGGCACCCCCTCGTACCTGCCGATCGGGGTCGTGTTCACCGGGCACCTCCGGAATCGTCCTGGGGCGACGACTCCACCGCCGTGCGCCACGCCGGGCCGTACCAGTGCCGGCCCAGCCCCTCGTGGTGCACCTGGCCGGCGTGGTAGCCGGCCCGGGACAGGGTCTGCACCGTACGCCCCACCATCTCGTCCGAACCACACACGTACACGTGCCGGGACCGCCAGTCACCGTCGGCCAGCGCCCGGTCCACCGGGTACGTCACCTCCCCCGGCCGGCGCGGGTCGATCCCCACCACGGACGTCACCGTCAACCACGGGTACGCCGCGGCGAGCTTGTCGACCGCGTCGGTGTCGTAGAACTCCAGCCTCGACCGCGCCCCCACGTACAGGTCGACCCGCCGGCGGGAACCCTCCGCCGCCACCTGCTCCACCAGGGCCTTCACCGGCGCCCAGCCGGTGCCGGAGGCCAGGAGCAGCAGGTCGGCCCCACCCGCCGACCAGAGCGTCAACCGGTCCCCCACCGGGGCCGCCAGGTGGATCTGGTCACCCACCGCGCACCCGTACACCAACCGGGAACTGACCGCCCCGCCCGCAGCGGCCCGCACGTGCAACTCGATGGTGCCGTCCGGGCGGGGCGCGTTCGCCGGGGAGTAGTACCGCCAGGCCCGCACCGCCGGATGCGACACCCCGATCGACTGGCCCGGCGTGAACGGCAGCAGGTACTGCGGACGCAGCGTCAGCACCGCCACGTCGAAGGTCCGCCGTTCGTGCCCGACGATCTCCGCCACCCACCACGGCGGGTTGACCTGCTCCGCCGCCTGGGCCGCCTCGATCATCACCTGGGACACCAGTTGGTACGCGTCCGCCCAGTCCCGGGCCAGGTCCTCGGTCCACTGGTCGCCGAGGAAGTGCCGCAGGGTGGCCAGCAACGCCTCACCCACCGCCGGATAGTGCTCCGGGCGGACCGCGAACTTCCGGTGGTCCGCGCCGAGGTCCCGCAGGAACCCGGTCAACCGGTCCACCTGGTCCACCTGGGAGACGATGTGCCCCAACGCGGTCACCAGCCGGTCCCGCTGGCCGGCCATGTTCGTCGGGAACATCTGCCGGATCTCCGGGTGGGACAGGAACAGCGCCGAGTAGAAGTAGAGCGGAACCTGGTCGCCGTGCGCGGCGACCAGGTTCCAACTCGTCCTGAGCCGTGCGACGTCCACGCTCAGACGCCCGGACGGCCGCTGGTCACCACCTGGTCACGCACCTGACCCAACACCGTCCGTACGTGGTCCTGCACGTCCGCGGGCACACCCAGCTGCGTCAACGTGGCCAGCAGGTGCGCGCCGACCAGGTCGTAGTGCGCGTCGGGGATACCCAGCGGCTGGTGCGCCTCGGCCAGCCCACGGCCGGCGTACTCGTTCGGACCCCCGAGCACCACGGTCAGCATCAATGCCAGGTGGCGACGCTGCCCGACCATGTCGATGTCGGTGAAGTAACCCGCCAGTTCCGGATCGGCGAGTACCCGACCGTAGAACACATCGACGGCCGCCTTCACGGCGGCCGCACCGCCGATGCGGTCGTAGTGCGAGGGAATGGACTGCTCGGTAACCGTCACGGTCAATCCTTCCAAGAAGGGAGGGGAACCGCGCAAAGGACAGCGCGGACCAACACACGGCCAACCGGCATGACCCTTTCGGGCCACACCGACTGACCGTGTGACGGACCATAGCGTGTCCTCGTGGACGACTCGCGCCCGGCCTGTCGGCCTCCCGTGCCCCGGCCGTCACCGACGGTGGTGACCCGGCGGGCTCAACCCGCGCGACGCCGGGCCCGCCGCGCCGCCAGCTCGTCACCCACGGCCGGCTCCGCCGGCTCCTCGGGGCCCGGCACGGCCGGCTCCGCCGGCAGATGCGACAGCGAACCCTGGATCTCCTTGAACGCACCACCGATCGCGATGCCGAACACCCCCTGGCCGCCCTGCAACAGGTCGACCACCTCCTCCGGGGAACGGCATTCGTACACCGTCGTCCCATCGGAGATCAACGTGATGCCGGCCAGGTCACCGACGCCACGCGAACGCAACGCCTCGATCGCCTTGCGAATGTTCTGCAGGGACACCCCGGCGTCCAACAACCGCTTCACGACCTTCAACACCACCAGGTCGCGGAAGGAGTAGAGCCGCTGGGTCCCCGAACCCGAGGCGTCCCGCACGCTCGGCACCACCAGCGTCGTACGGGCCCAGTAGTCCAGCTGCCGGTAGCTGATGCCCACCGCCGCGCACGCCGTCACGCCCCGGTAACCCACCGAGTCGTCACCCTCCGTCGCCAACGGCGGCGACACCTCACCGAGGCCCTGCGGCGCCGTACCCGGATCTGAATCTCGTGGCCCGTGCATCCCGACAACCTCCCCGCCCGTGCGGTGACACGTCGTGTGGGACGTGCACCCCTCGACACGGCAACCTTATAGCGGGGTTCAGGAGTTACCGGGCAGGCACCGTCGCGACACGCCGAACGATCACCACACATCACCGAACGTGACGACAGGCAACCTCACAGCCGTCAGGCGGGTGGCCCCGGGCACCGGCTCAGCCGGCGAAGTCCTCCGGACGGACCTGCTCCAGGAACTCCCGGAACTTCTCCACCTCGTCCTCCTGCTCGTCGGGAATAACGATCCCCGCCTCGCTGAGGACCTGCTCGGCACAACGAATCGGCGCCCCGACGCGCAACGCCAACGCGATCGAATCACTCGGCCGCGCCGACACCCGCACCCCGTCCCCGATCAGCAGGTCGGCGTAGAAGACGTTCTCCTTCAGCTCGGTGATCTCCACCGCCCGCAACGGCGCCTTCAACGCCGTCAGCACGTCCCGCAGCAGGTCGTGCGTCAACGGCCGGGCCGTCTTCACACCCTGCTGCTCGTAGGCGATCGCCGTCGCCTCGACCGCGTCGATCCAGATCGGCAGATAGCGGTCCCCGTCAACCTCCCTGAGCAGGACGATCGGCTGATTGGTGGGCAGCTCCACCCGAACTCCGACCACGCTCAGCTCGCGCACCGCCGCCTCCGTGTCGTTGTCACCTACGCCGCACCGCGCCCTTCCCTGCACGGTACACGGACCCCGAGACGACCGTCCCGCGCGCACCACGCCCGCCGCATCCGCGCCGGGAGGGATTACCCCAGGAAGCCTACGGCACGCTTCCTGGAGCAGATCTCTGCCGCCGTCTCAGCGACCCAACGTCGACCGCAACCCCACCCGCACCAACGCCGCGTGCAACTGCTGCGACAACGCCACCAGCTCCCGGGCGGTCTCCGCCGCCCGCGCCCGCGCCGCCGGGTCGCTCTGCCGCGCCAACGGCAGCAGCAACTGCGCGAACAGTCCCGCCTCCCGGTCCGCCGCCGTCCGGAAGGCCCGCAGGTGCCGAGGCTCCAGCCCGTACGCCGCCAGACCCGCCACCGCCTTCGCGATGACCAGGGCGTCACCGTCGTACCAGCCCGGCGGACTCGACACCACCACCCCGAGCCGTTCCAGCTCACCCAGGGTGGACTCCTCGATCCCGCTACGGGCCACCAGGTCCGTCCGACTCAGCCGCACCGACGCCGACAGAGCCGGATCCGGCTCCGTCGGCGCGCGACCGGGTACCTCACCGCCCGGGCCCACCGCGACCAACGTCGGTCGCGGTCGGCCCGCACCATCCGGCGAGGAGTCCCACTCGGCCAACTGCTCACGGATCACCCGCAACGGCAGGTACTGATCCCGTTGAGCTGCCAGCACGAACCGCAGCCGGGCCACGTCGTCCCAGCTGTACTTCCGGTAACCCGCCGGTGTGCGCTGCGGCTCCACCAGGCCCTCAGCCTCGAGGAACCGCAGCTTCGAAATCGTGGTGTCCGGAAACTCCACCCGCAGCTGGGCCAGCACCTCGCCGATGCTCATCAGCGGTTGGGACCGGGCCGCCCCGGGCGGCATGGAGGCCGCAGGCTCGTTCACCCCCGGCCGGCCTCCTCCTCCGGGCGCGGACCGGCGATGAACACGACCCGGAACTTACCGATCTGCACCTCGTCACCGTTGCTCAGCGTCGCCGCCTCCACCCGCTCCCGGTTGACGTACGTGCCGTTCAGACTTCCCACGTCCCGCACGGTGAACGTGCCGCTGTCGCGGTGGAACTCGGCATGCCGCCGGGACACCGTGACGTCGTCGAGGAAGATGTCGCTGTCCGGGTGCCGGCCACTTGTCGTCACGTCATGGTCCAGCAGGAAGCGGGCACCGGCGTTCGGCCCGCGACGGACCACCAGCAACGCCATACCCGGCGGCAGCGAACCGGACATCCGGCTCGGCACCACGTCGGTGTCCGGACCCTCGAGAACCTCGTCGAGCGAACCGAGATTGAGCGTCGACGTGACGTCGAGCGGGGGGAACTCGTCGTCTGGGCGCGTCATGGGACCACCTCACGGATCTGTTCGGTCGGCGTCGGGTAAAGACCGGTCTTGGCCGCCGGGCTGAGGAACACCCGGCGGCTGGCTCCCCGGGCCCGGGAAGGCAATTTTCCACGACGCGCAACTATTTGGTTTCTCGGTCGACTGGGCGAGCCTAGCCAGCGCCGAAATGCAGGGCAACCGGACGCGCGGAGACACCGCGATCCGGACCGGAGGAATCAGCCCCCGATGAGATCCTGGTAGGCGGCCGGAGTCAGCAGACCCGCCACCACACCCGGATCATCCGGCCGGATCTCCAACAACCAGCCCGCGCCGTACGGGTCGGTGTTGATCACCTCGGGCGTGTCGCCGAGCGCCTCGTTGCGCGCCGCCACCGTCCCGCTCACCGGGGCGTAGATCTCCGACACGCTCTTGGTCGACTCGATCTCACCCAACGGCTCACCGGCCGCCACCACCGCACCCTCGTCCGGCAACTGGACGTACACGATGTCACCCAACGCGTCCTGGGCGTAGTGGGTGATGCCGACCCGCACCGGGCCGCTACCGTCACCCGCCACCCACTCGTGCTCGGCGGTGTATCGCAGGTCCTCAGGAATCACCAGACGCGTCCTTCGTCCTCGTACTGACCAAACGCGCGCCGGGGTTGCGTCCCGGCGCCGCCCACCGGTCAGGAGACCGGACGGGCGTGTTCCAACTTGATCGGCTCGTGCAGCGCCGAAACCTCGGCAACCTCACGATCCTCGAAGCTCACGTTACCGCCGTCACCCTTGATCGATGCGGCCACCCCGCCGGGAATGTTCAAGGCGGTTCGCATCGTCGCCGGGTCACCGATCACCGTGATCGAATACGGCCCCGTCATCCGACGGCCGTCGACCACCAGGCCACCGCCCTCGCCGTCCAGGAAGTACGTCGACGCGATGATCCGCACCGGGGAACCGACCCCACCGGAGATCTGCATCGCCTCCGCGCCCGCGCCCCGCAACTCCTGCACCGCGTCGAGGATCCGACTCGCCGGCACCGACCGGCCGCCACCGCTGATCCGGATCGTCAACCCCGGCCCGGTCGCCGGCAACGTACCCGCCAGGATCCCCAACTCGTCGGCGCGCCGCGCGGCCTCCTCCAGCGCCGCCTCACGGCCCTGCGCGCCCGAGGCCAGCTGCCGCTGACTCTCCTCCAACTCGGCGATGTCCTGCCGCAGCCGGTTCTCCCGGGCGTCCAGGTCGGAGAGGATCCGCACCAGGTCCTCCTGCCGGGCCGCCGACAGGGTCGGATCCGTCGACGTGGTCTTCAGCTGCACCACCAGGGTGAACCCCAGCAGCGCCAGCAGCACGGCGATCATCACCGACGCCGACGTCATCCGCTTCACCGGCGTGGCCGCGGGTGCGCCACCGGCCACCACGGACCGGCTCAGGTCGACGGTGACCTCGGCGCCGTCGGAGCGCTCACCGTCGGAGGCGGTCTCCCCCGGCTGCGGTTCGACCCGCAGCGGCGCGGTCTCCTCCGGGTCGGGGGCGTCGGGACGCGGATCCGGCTCCGCCGCCGGACCGGTGGGGCGGGACGGCCCGGTCTGCTCGGCACCGGTACCACTCTGCTCGTCGCTCATCGCCCACCAACCTACGCCCGGAACAGGTGCCGGCGGATCGCCGCCACGTTCCCGAAGATCCGCACCCCCAGCACGACCACCACACCGGTGGACAACTGCCCGCCCACCCCCAACTGGTCACCCAGGTACACGATCAGCCCGGCGACCAGCACGTTGGAGATGAACGACACGACGAACTGCTTGTCGTCGAAGATCCGGTCCAGCTTCGCGCGCACCCCGCCGAAGACCGCGTCCAACGCCGCCACCACGGCGATCGGCAGGTACGGCTGCAAGCCGGCGGGAACGGTGGGGTCCAGGTACACCCCGAGCACCACACCGGCGATCAGTGCCAGCACCGCGATCATCGGCCACCTCCGGAGGGGCTGGGAGACGACGTTCCCGACCCGGACGGCCGGGGAACGCTGGACGAGCCCGCCGCCGGGGACGACGGGGACGGCTGCGGGGACTCCGGCGGCGGACTGGCGTAGCGCAGCTGCGAGTCGGTGGCCGCCTCCGGCAACGTCAGGTCCGAGGCCTCCCGCGACCCGAACGACAGCCCGGTCTGGTCGGCGACCCGCCGCAGCAGCGCCGCGGCCGTACTCGCCTCGAACCGACGGCGCATCCCGTCCGGGCCGATCGCCGACACCCGGTACGGGCCGGTCACCGGACGGAAGTCCACCAGGATCGCCTCGCCGGCCGACCGGATCGTCGACGTCGAGGTCAGCCGCTGGTCGTTGACCGCGATCGCCTCCGCGCCCGCCGCCCACAACGCGTTCGCCACCAGTTGCAGGTCCCGGTACAGCACCCGCCCCGGGCCGGGACCACCGGCGCCGGTGACCGCGTCCTGGTTGCCCGAGGCGTCGGCGAGCTGCACCACCACCCCGTCGCCGCGGACCCGACCCAGCCCGGTCATCGCCTCCAGGTCCCGCAGCCGGGCCGCGGCACTGCGGGTCAACGCCGCGTCCCGCTGCCGGGTGACGTCCTCGCGCAACTGCTCGGCGCGGCGGGTCAACCGGTCGGTCTCCTCCTGCCGCTCCCGGATCTGGCTCACCAGCCCCGAGCGGGCCTGACTGCGGTCCGGCTCCTCCGCCACGGTCTGCCGATACGCCACCGCGAAGAGGAACCCCAGCGCCAGCAGCACCACCGCGCTGACCACCCGACCCGACCGGACCCGGGCCGGTGACGGCGGATCCACCCGACGCCGCTGCGCCGCGTCGGCGTAACCCTGGTCGAGCGGGTTCTGGAACAGCTCGGTGAGGAAGTCCGGCGCGTAGACCCGCTCACCGCGACCACCGCCGTCGCGGGGGGTGTTGTCGGTCATGCCGCCGCTCCGCCGCGCCGCCGGACCAGCTGACCGGCCTGCACCACGTAGAACACCCCGGCCACCCAGTAGAGCACCAGCCCCCACCAGGCCAGGCCCCAGCCGATCGCCGCGGCGGCCGTTGCCACGGCCGGGGTGGTCGCGCCCAGCAGCAGGATCGGGAAGGCCGCCAGCAGCACGAACGTGGCCGTCTTGCCCACGTAGTGCACCGGCGGCGGGCCGTAGCCGTGGCGGCGCAGCACCGCGAGGGCACCGAGCAGCAGCAGCTCCCGGCCGAGCAGCGCGGCGGTGAACTGCCACGGCACCACCTCGCGGGCGGTGAACGCGAGCAGGGTGGCGAGAATGTAGAGGCGGTCGGCGAACGGGTCGAGCAGCTCCCCGAGCCGGCTCACCTGACGCAACCGGCGGGCCACCCACCCGTCGACCCAGTCGGTGGTGCCGCCGATCGCCAGCACCACGATCGCGGCGACGTCGGCCTCGACGGTGAGGAACAGGTAGAGGAAGAGCGGCACCCCGAGCAGCCGGACGAAGCTGATCAGGTTCGGCAGGGTCCACACCCGCGAGCCCGCGTCCGCCGCCCGGTCGACGGTGTCCCCGGACGGCTGGGCGTGCCCCGCCCGAGCCTGCCGACGCGACACCGAACCTCCCTCCGCGACACGGTCCGACGCCCGGCCGGTGGTCGGGGCAATGCGGAGGGACGTGCGCGCTGCCGGGCCGGCGGTCGCCGGCACCCTCTGCCCCGTGTCGGGGCGCTGACGCGAACCCCGACCCGTGGTCGTGGTGATCATGGGCCGTCGATTCGCGGTGCCACTATATCCGGCTCCCGTCTCCTGGCCGTGGTGCCGGTCGTTGGAGCCGGGTGTGGTCGTGCCCACCGGGTGGGTGCGACGGCACGTTCCGTGGGTCGTCCTAGGATGACAGGGTGGCCCGGTGCCGCCTCAGGCCGTACGGGCGGCCTTGTCGCGCTGCGCGGGGACCGGCTCGCCGAGGGCCGCGGCCTGCCCGAACGCCAGCAGGGCCAGCAGCAGCTCGTGCTGCGCCCGGTTCGGCATCCGGTCCAACACCGCCTGCACCGCCCGGTGCCGGCGTTCCTTGATCTCCCGCAGCAGGTTCTCCGCCGCGGCGGTGGGCACCAGGTGGACCTCACGGCGGTCCCGGGGGTCGGGCACCCGACGCACCAACCCGGTCGCCTCCAGCCGGTCGCAGAGCCGGCTCGCCGACGACGGTACGACGTCCAGCAGCTCGGCCAACCGGTTGACGTTGGTGCCCGGCCGTTCGGTGATGATGGACAGCACGCGGAGCTGGGTCGGTGGCACCGACACACTGTGCCGGGACGCGGCCGACTCCAGCACACCGACGAGAGCCCCGGCCGCAGCCTCGACCGCCGCGGCCAGATTCGGAGGTCGCTCCACCCGATGTCCCCTGCGATTGTCCCGACCGGGTCGTCCCCGGACGTACGGCTACTGCTCCCGCCCGTCCCGGCGCGGTATTCCCCGCCAGTCGAGGCACACGACCACCGCATCATCGCGCAGATCGGCGTCAGCGTGGTAGGCGTGCAGTTCGCGCATCACCGTACCAACCGCCTCGGCCGCCGGTTGCAGCCGTGTCGATCGCATGGCCCGCGCCATCGCCCGCCGCCCGTACGACTCGGTGCCGGTCGGGTCGGCCGCGTAGACCCCGTCGCTGACCGCGAACAGCCGGTCCCCCGGTTCCAGGTCGAACTCCTGCACCTCGTAGCGGGTGTCGGGGAACATGCCCAGTGGCATCTGCTGGTCCAGCGGGATCCGCTGCACCGCACCGGCCCGGGCCCGCAGCAGGTGCGGCGACCCGGCGTCGACGGCCCGTACCCGCCCGGAGGGCACGTCCACCTCCAGCAGCAGGGTGGCCACGTGCCGGCCGCCCCGATGCTGGTAGAAGATCGTGTCGGAGGCCAGCTCGGCCTGCTCCACCAGGCTCCCGCCGGAACGGCGGGCGTTACGCATCGCGTTGACGGTGATCGAGGTCAGCAGCGCGGCCGGCAGGCCGCTGCCCGTGCCGTTGAGCACCGTCACGGTCAACCGGTCGGCGTCCAACGACCAGTCGAAGTGGTCGCCGCCGACGGAGTACGCCGGTTCGAGCTGCCCGGCCAGGAGGAACGCGGTGTGGCTGAGGCTGCGCCCGGGTAGCAGGTCCCACTGCATCTCGGCGGCCAGGGTCAGCCGCTCCCGTCGCCGCGCCCGGCGGTACCGGTCGGTCTCCCGGTCGGCGGCGCGCAGCGCCACCGCCAGGTCCCCGGCGACCTCCCCGACCCAGCCGAGCAGGTCGCGGTCCGGGTGCCCGGCCACCTCCACCAGCAGCACCCCGAGCCGCTCACCCCACGCCGTCAGCGGCAGCCACAACTGGCAGCGCCCGTTCCCGGCGTCGTCGAGCACCGGCTGCTGACTGCGGAAACACCGCTGGGCGCCGCCCCTGTCGAGCAGTGATCCGGCGTCGGGCAGCGTCGGGTCGAGCACCGGCCACAGGCCGGTGATGCGGTAGTCGGCGATGAAGACGTCCGTTCGCAGGGCGCCGGTCGACGAGCGGATGACCCGGTCGGCGGCCTCCACCAACCGGTCGGGTGAAGCCTGGCGTAACGCGCGGGACACCGATGCGGGCGCCTGCGGCATGGATTCCTCCGAAAACTGTTGCTCTATGGCAAGCAAGCATACGGAGGACGCCGCGGGCGCCTCGCCCGCGGTGGTCACCCGGCGGGTTTGACCGCCACCGCCCCGTAGAACGCGTCCGGCACCGCCTCGCCGGTGCCGTCCGGACGCCACCGGGCCACCGGCACGATCCCGTCGGCGGTCGGCTGCCAGCGCCCCAGCAGCCGGGCGAACGACTCCGGCGGTCGCATCCGGAACGCCGGACCCATCATCGCCAGGGCCTGCGGATATCCGGCGAGTTCCTCGGTGTCGAAGTCGACGGCGAGCCGGCTGCCCGGCGCCACCGCCTCGTACAGGTCGTCGAGGGTGCGGGCCAGGGTGTCGTCGTCGAGGAACGCGGCCAGCCCGAGGAAGACCAGCCCCACCGGCCGGTCGCCCCAGCCGGGCAGGAACCGCCGCCGCAGCGCCGGGTCGATGCCGCCGACGTCGGTGGCGTCGGCGAAGCCGTAGCCCACCCGGTCGTGGCCGGCGAGCATCCGCTGGCCGATCTCGACGGCCACCGGGTCCACGTCGGTGTAGAGGACGGTCGCCTCCGGCACCACCTCGTGGACGTTGCCGCACGTCGGCACGCCCGCGCCGAAAACGAGGAAGGAGTCCACGCCGGCGTCGGCGATGTGCCGCACCGCCCGGCCGAGGAACGCCCGCAACGACCGGAACACCGGCGCGCACGGCCCGTACGCCTGCTCGAAGGCGTGCGCGGCGGCCACGTCGACCGGGAAGTGGTCGCTCCCGCCGAGCCAGAAGTCGATCATCCGGGCGGTGCTCGGTGCGGTCGGCTCGGCCATCGTCTCGTCCCCTCCACTGTGATCGTCGACAGCGTACCGACCGGTGTCCTGACCGGTATCGCCACGGCACGGCGGCCCCGGCCGCGATACTGGGCCGAGGCAGGCGGGTCGGACGACGCGCGGAAGGGGCCACGGCGGTGAACTCGGCGGACGGCGCGGCGGTGGTGGTCGGGGTGGACGGCTCCCCGCAGGCGTTGCGCGCGGTGCGCCTGGCCGCCGTGGAGGCCGACCGGCGACAGCGGCCGCTGCGCGTGGTGCACGCGTACATCTGGCCGCTGCTGCACGTCAGCGGCGCCCCACCGGCCGGCGGGCCACCGGGCAGCGGACTGCGGCAGCAGGCCCACCGGATCGTCGACGAGGCCGTCGACGAGGCCCGGGCCACCGTGGCGGACCTGCCCGTCACCGGGGAGATCATCGACGGTGGTGCCGCCGCGGTGCTGCTCGGCGAGTCCCTCACCGCCTCCTCGGTCGTCGTCGGCGACCGGGGCCTGGGCGGGTTCACCTCGCTGCTGGTCGGGTCGGTGGCGATCCAGGTCGCCGCGTACGCCGACTGCCCGGTGCTGGTGGCCCGGGGCACCGACCGGACGACCGGCCCGGTGGTCGTCGGGGTGGACGGCTCCGACCTGTCCCGGCTGGCCGTGCAGGTCGCCGCCGAGCAGGCGGCGTGGCGGGACACCGGGCTGCTGGCCGTGCACGCCTACCGGCATCCGGCGTCCACCGGGCCCGGCGACATGCAACCCCTCGTGCACCAGGAGGGGGCCCTACGCGGCGAGGAGGAGCGGCTGCTCGCCGAGTCCCTCGCCGGGCTGGCCGACCGGTATCCGCAGGTGCCGGTGACCGGGCAGGTGGTCCACGCCAAACCCGGTCCGGCGTTGACCGAGGCGTCCCGCCGGGCGCAACTGCTGGTGGTCGGCGCGCGGGGCCGGGGTGAACTGACCGGCCTGCTGCTCGGCTCGGTGAGCCAGTCGGTGCTGCACCACAGCGACTGCCCGGTGGCCGTGGTCCGGGGCCCGCACTGACCCGTCCCGGTCGCCGGCCGGTCGGTGCGTGACCGGACGGCCGCCGCCGGCACGCCGATCCGCCCGCCGCGCCCCGACGGCATGGCCGGGGACGCGGCGGGTACACGGCGTACGCCAACGGCCACGACGACGCACAGGGAGGCGGCAGGCATGCCGGGACCACGACCGGGCAGCAACGCGTACGACAAGGAACGGGCCCGACTGCGCAAGCTGGTCGAGAACTCGGGGCGGGCCGCCGACGACGAAGCCAACGACGTCGCCAACCGGATCCTGCGGGAGGACCGGGGACAGCGGGGCGTCGTGCGCGGCGACCGCACCTACGGCCCGAAGGCCGAGCGGGAACCGGGTGATCCCCGATGACCGGCGTGGCAGTCGACGGGATGCTCGCGGGCGCGGTCGGCAGTGCCGCGCTGAACATGGTCAGCTACCTGGACATGACGGTCCGGGGCCGCCCGGCCAGCAGCACCCCGGACAAGACCGCCGGCCGGCTGGCCGACACCGCCCACCTCGACCTGGGTACGGGTGAGCCGGCCGCCAACCGCCGCGCCGGCCTCGGGCCGCTGCTCGGCTACGGGCTCGGCGTCGGCGTCGGCGCGGTGTTCGCGGTGGCGACCCACCGCCGCCTGCTGGCGCCGCCGCTGGCCGTGGGGCTGCTCGGCGCGGCCGTGATGGCGCTGTCCGACGCGACGATGACCGCCGTGGGCGTGACCGACCCCCGCCGGTGGAGCCGCACCGACTGGCTGGCCGACATCGTGCCGCACCTGGCGTACGGGGCGGCGGCCGCCGCCACCTGGTACCGGCTGCGGCCGCCCTGCCGGGGTTAGCCCCGCGCGTCGCTCTCGTCGTCGGCGACCGGCTCGCCGGCCGGCCCGTACGGTGAGGTCTGCCCGCGCGGCACCGGTCGGCCCCGGTCGCCGGTGCGGGAACCGCCCTGCGGGTGCCCGGCCACGCCGGGACCCTTGGCGTCCTGCACCGCGTCGTTACGGGCGTTGCGCCGCAACTCCGGCTGCTGTGGGTTGGACACGGCTGTTCTCCTCACTCGTCGGCTGGTACACGGCGGGATGCCGCCACCGGCCGGTTACCCGGGCCCGGCGGGCCCATGCGACCGTCCCACCCACGGTCACCGCGGCCGGCGGGGATCCCCGCCGGGTGACGGATCGACCCCGCCGGGCGGGGCTGATCGGCGGCGCCGGGGGTACATCCCGCCGGTGAGCGACGAACGCGCGGTGGCGCGCACCCTGCTGCGCCGCCAGCCGCACACCTACGCCGAGCAGGCCGGGATCCGCCTGACCGACCAGCCCGCCGCCCTGTACCAGCTGCTGGTGCTGGCCACCCTGTTGAGCACCCGGATCCGGGCGCAGGTGGCGGTGGCCGCCGCCCGGGAACTGTTCGCCGCCGGCCTGCGGACCCCGCAGCGGATGGAGGCCGCCGCCTGGCAGGACCGGGTCGACGCGTTGGGCCGCGGCCACTACCGCCGCTACGACGAACGGACCGCCACGATGCTCGGCACCGGGGCGCGGCTGTGCCTGGACCGGTGGCGGGGCGACCTGCGGCGGCTGCACGCCGCCGCCGGCGGCGACCCGGCAGGGTTGCGGCGGCTGCTCACCGCGTTCCCGGGGATCGGCCCCACCGGCGCGGATATCTTCCTGCGGGAGGTGCAGACGGTGTGGGCGGACGTGCGGCCCTTCGCCGACCGGCGGGCCCTGGCGGGCGCGGCCCGGCTGGACCTGCCCGGGTCGGCGAAGGACCTGGCGGCGCTGGTCGCCCCGGCCGACGTCGGTCGGCTCACCTCCGCGCTGGTGCGGGTGGCCCTCGGTGAGGAGTCCGCCGCCGAGGTGACGAGGGCGGCCACCGGCGGCCGGTGACGGCACGGGGCCGGTGGGTGGCGCGGCCGGCCGGTGACGGCCGGTGACGGCTCACTTGGCCGCGGAGTCGCCCGGCCTGGTCAGGTTCCACACCAGCAGCGCGGCGGCCAACGCCAGGACGATCACCCCGTTGGAGACCCGGCCGTCCTCGCCCGGATCCCGGCCCGCGCTGCCGAAGTAGAGCACCACCAGGCCGGTCAGCACGGTGACG
Source organism: Micromonospora sagamiensis (assembly GCF_014680085.1). NCBI lineage: Bacteria > Bacillati > Actinomycetota > Actinomycetes > Micromonosporales > Micromonosporaceae > Micromonospora > Micromonospora sagamiensis. The sequence continues at coordinate 6,475,136 of NZ_AP023438.1, forward strand.
AAACTGCGCAGTCCTCGGTCCTTCACCCCACCGACACTAAACCGCCGAAAAGCCACAGAAAGTGCATATCGTCGGGGGTCATTCGTCCGGGTGGCGGCGACCCGGCGGAGCATCCTCCGGCGCGACCGGCGCCACCCGGCGGGGCGCCGCCCGGAACGGACCGGCACCGTCCCGGCAACCCGACGACCCGTCCGCCGCCGGCCGCACCCGCACCTGCCGCACCGCCCGGTCCACCACCCGCACCACCTGCACCGTCAACCCCGGCAGGCACACCGTCTCCCCCACCCCCCGGGGCACGTAACCCAGACCGGCGAGCACCAGACCCGCCACCGTCGTGTACTCCCCCGACACCGCGAACCCCACCGCCACCCCCACGTCCGGCAGGTCGTGCAACGGAAAATCACCCGGCAGCAGCAACGCCCCGTCCGGTTCCCGCACCACCGCCCGCACATCCCGGTCCGTCTCGTCGTACAACTCCCCGACGACCTCCTCCAGCAGGTCCTCCATCGTGACGATCCCGTCGACGCCACCCCACTCGTCGACCACCAACGCCAACCGCTCCCGCTCCACCCGCAACCGGCGCATCGCCTCCGACACCGGCACCGACCCCGGCAGCAGCAACGGCGGCCGGGCCCGACCCGCCACCGTCGACGCACCCGCCCCCACCAGATCCCGGATGTGCACCACCCCCACCACGTCGTCCAACCCGCCACCACCGACCACCGGCGCCCGCGACCGGCCCGCCTCCGCCAACCGGCGCATCCCCTCCCCCGGCGACAGGCCACCCGGCAGCACCGTCACGTCCCGCCGGGCCACCAGCACCTGCCGCACCGTCCGACCGGCGATGTCGAACGCCCCGGTGAGGATCTCCCGCTGCTGCGCCGACAGGCCACGCTGGCTGACCAGCATCTCCCGCAACTCCTCCTCGGACACCTCCTCCCGCCGCGCCCGCGGATCCCCACCCACCACCCGCACCACCGCGTCGGTGGCCACACTCAACAACCACACCGCCGGCCGCGCCACCCACGCCACCGCGTCCACCACCACCGCACCCCGCAGCCCCCACCGCTCCGCCCGCTGCATCGCCAGCCGCTTCGGCGCCAACTCCCCCACCACCAGCGTGACGAACGTCAACACCATCGTCACCGCCACCACCGCCACCGGCTCCGCCGCACGCCCCAGAAACCCCAACGGACCCACCAGCGGACGCGCCAACGACACCGCCGCCGCAGCCGACGCCAGGAAACCCGCAAGGGTGATACCCAACTGGATCGTCGCCAGATACCGGTTCGGATCCCGGGCCAGCCGCGCCAGGCGGGCACCCCGCCCCCCGGCCTGCGCCAGCCGCCGCAACTGGCCCTCCCGCAACGACACCAACGCCATCTCACTGCCCGCCAGCGCGGCGTTGACCAGCACCAGCACCACCACCAGCGCCACCTGCCCCAGCAGACCCCCCACCCGCCAACCTCCGGTCCGCGCCGCAGCCGGTCAGTCCCGCACCAGGTCGTCCAACTCGATCGAATGGGTCATCAACCAGCGCGCCAACGCCGACATCCCGAACAACCACACCGGCGCCGACTCGGTCGGCCCGTTCGTCGCCACGATCGCGAACCGCAGATCAGGAACCCGATACGCCTCGATCCGCCACCGGTGCAGCCGGTCCCGCCAGACCGCCGAAGGGTCCATGCGCCCACCGTAACCACCGGCCCCGGCCACCCACCCCGGGAATCGACCAACCCGACCCGCCGGTCAGCGCGCCACCACCGACCGCGTGTCCCCCGGCCACCGGCGCGTCACACCCCGACTGTCCAACAACTCCAACAACGGCACCGCCACCCGACGGGTCGTGTCCAACGCCTGCCGGGCCGCACTGAGCGTGAACGGCTGCGGTAACCCCGCCAACACCCGCACCGCCTCCTCCACCGCCCCCGGCAGCAACACCACGTTCCCCGCCAACCGCAGCAGCACCCCCGCCCGCACCGCCGCCCCGACCTCCCGCGGCCCCAAGCCCAACGCGGCAAGCCGGTCCGCCTCCGGCGCCCGGAACGGCCGCGACCGCAACTCCCCCCGCAACCGGTCCACCGCCCGCACCACCGGCTCCGGCAACCCCGACACCGGCCCCACACCCACCCGACCGCCGTGCACCCGCAGCGGAGCCCGCACCAGCGCCTCCACCAACGACCGGTCCGGCAACCCCAACCGCTGCCGCAGCACCTCCACCGGCACCCCCGGCTCCAACGGATGCTCCCCCGCGTACCGGGACACCTCCGCCACCAGCCGCGCACCCCACCCGGCCCAGCGCTCCGGGTCGACCAGCCAGTCCCCCACCACCGGCGCCACCGCCGACGGCACCCCCATCCGCGCCAGGTCCGACGCCCGCACCAACCCCCGCCGCCGCACCTCCCCCACCGCATCGGCCCGCCCGTCCAGACCCGCCAACACCCGCGCCCGCGCCGCCGCCGCACCCCGACGCGCCAACGGCGGCGGCGCCACATCCAGCACCGTCACCCCACCGGCCACCAACCGCCGCCCCGGATCCCGCAGCACCGCCCGGTCCCCCACCCGCAACGGCACCGGCCGGGCCAACCGCAACCGCGCCGTGTCCCGCCCCAACGGCCGCACCCGCACCGGCACCGCCGCCGACCCGACGTGCAGCATCACCGACCCCGGCAGCCCCGCCACCGGCTCCCCGGCAACCCGCACGTCCACCACATCGACCCGACCGAACCCGCCCGGCGACACCAACGCGTCCCCCCGCGCCACCCGCTCCCGCGCCACCCCCCGCAGGTTCACCGCCACCCGCGACACCGCCGACACCTCGTCCCCGGCCACCCCCAGCCGGTGCAGACCCCGCACCCGCACCCGAGAGCCGTCCGCGGACACCTCCAACTCGTCACCGACCCGCAGCCGCCCCGCCCCGAGCGTGCCCGTCACCACCGTGCCACTGCCCCGCACCGTGAAACACCGATCCACCCACAGCCGCACCGGCGCGTCCACCACCGGCGCCGGCAACCGTCCCCCCAACCGGTCCAACGCCGCCCGCAACTCCGGCAACCCCACCCCGGTCACCGCACTGACCGGCACCACCTCCACCGCACCCAACGACGTACCGGCCACCTCCGCACGCACCCGCGCCACCACCACACCCGGATCCGCCAGATCCGCACGGGTCACCGCCACCAACCCGTACGCCACCCCCAGCGCGTCCAACACCGCCAGATGCTCCGCCGACTGCGGCATCCACCCCTCGTCCGCCGCCACCACCAGCAACGCCGCCGGCACCGGCCCCACCCCGGCCAGCATGTTCGGCACGAACCGCTCATGCCCCGGCACGTCCACGAACGCCACCGTCGCCCCCGACGGCAACGACGTCCACGCGAAACCCAGATCGATCGTCATGCCCCGGCGCCGCTCCTCGGCCCACCGGTCCGGCTCCATCCCCGTCAACGCCCGCACCAACGTCGACTTGCCGTGATCCACGTGCCCGGCCGTCGCCACCACGAACATGTCAGCCGGCCACCCGCGCCACCGCAGCCCACAGCACCTCGTCCGCCGACCCCGGCACACACCGCAGATCCAACAACAACCGGCCCCGCACCACCCGACCCAGCACCGGCGGATCACCCACCCGCAACGGCTCCGCGAACCCCTCCGGCAACGCCACCGCCCACGACGGCAACTCCACCCCCGGAGCACCACCCCCACCGACCACCGACACGCACGACACCACCTCGGCCGGACACCCCCCGGCCAGCAACCGGTCCCGCAACCGGACCGCCCGCACCCGCAGCTCCCCCGCGTCCGCCCGCAACGCCCGCCACGTCGGCGTCACCGGATCCCGCACCGTCGCCGCCAACGCCGCCAACGTCAACTTGTCCACCCGCAACGCCCGCGCCAACGGATGCCGCCGCAGCCGCTCCACCACCTCGACCGCACCCCACAACAAACCCGCCTGCGGCCCACCCAACAACTTGTCCCCACTGGCCGTCACCAACGCCGCCCCCGCCCGCAACGCGGACGCCGCGTCCGGCTCCGCCGGCAACAACGGATCCGGCGCCAACAACCCCGACCCGATGTCCACCACCACCGGCGCACCCAACGACACCAGCTCCGCCACCGGCACCGACGCCGTGAACCCCGACACCACGAAATTCGACGGATGCACCTTCAACACGAAACCCGTCTCCGGGCCCACCGCCGCCGCGTAGTCCGCCACCGACGTCCGGTTGGTGGTCCCCACCTCCCGCAACCGCGCCCCCGTACTCACCAGCAGATCCGGCAACCGGAACCCGTCACCGATCTCCACCAGCTCACCCCGGCTGACCACGATCTCCCGGCCCGCCGCCAACGCCGTCGCCGCCAACACCAACGCCGCCGCACCGTTGTTCACCACATGCACCGCCCCGGCCGCCGGCACCGCCGCCGCCAACGCCTCCACCGCGTCCCGGCCCCGCCGCGCCCGCCGACCCGTCCGCAGATCCAACTCCACGTCCGTGTGCCCCGCCGCGGCCACCACCGCCTCCACCGCCGGCGCACCCAACGCCGCCCGGCCCAGATTCGTGTGCAGCACCACCCCGGTCGCGTTCACCACCCGCCGCGGCACACCCACCGGCAACGACGCCACCGCCACCGCCGGCACCTCCTCCGGCGCGATCTCACCGACCCGGGCCCGCTGCTGCGCGGCGACCACCGCCGCCTTGACCCGCTCCCGGCCCCACACCCCGACCGCCGCGGCCACCCGAGGATCCGCCAGCACCACATCCGTACGCGGCACCCGCCGCCGCGGATCGTCCACCCCCACACCCACCACCCGACCCCCGCGCACGCTGACGGAGACGGACGGGAATCGAACCCGCCTGGCCCGGATCCCGGACCACACCGGTTTTGAAGACCGGGAGGGGCACCAGCCGCCTGAACGCCTCCACCCGCACTAAACCACAAACACCCCACCGGCCACGCGGCAAGGTCGCCTACCCGCCCGCCGCCCGCCGCGCCAACCGCTCCCGCTGCGGCACCACCGTGTACTTCGGATCCCGCGCCGACGCCACCCCACCATGGAAGATCCCGAACCGCGTCGCCACCGACGCCGCCACCAGCGCAGCCCCCGACACCGCCGACACCACCCGAGACCGCCGCCCCAGCAACGCCCCCACCACCCCCACCGCGGTCAACGCCCGCCCCGCCCGCAGCAACCGGCCCGCCACACCCACCCGGTACGGCTCACTCAACAACCCCAACCGCGTCTCCACCCGATGCGCGCCCACCAACTCCAACGCCGCACCCGCCACCGCCAACCGCCGCGCCGGACCCGCCTGACCCACCGGCGCCGCCAACAACCCCACCCCCGCGCCACTGGCCAACGCGCTCCCCGCGAAAACCACCGGCAACTCCGGATACGCCTCATGCCACGACGGCACCGCCGTGTTCGCCAACAACACCCCCGTGTACGTCGCCAACGCCGGCGCCGTCACCGCCGCCACCCACCCGGCACCCCGACCCACCGGCGGCAACACCCCACGCGCCAACCGCCACACCCCACGCGACGGCAACCACGACGCGGCCTCCGCCACCGCCGCCACCCCCGCCGCCGGCCCGAACACCGCCAGGATCCACGTCCCCACCGACATCGGCGACGTCACCTTCGCCACCCGCAACATGTGATGGAACCGCTCCGGCCGACCCAGATCGTGCACCAGAAAAACCGCGCTCGCCCCCACCGCACCCAACGCCACCAACCGACCCGCCCGCCGCAACACCGGCCGGCCCGTCACCTGACCCCCCACCGCCAGCAACGACGACCCCGCCGCCAACCCCCCGGTGAACAGATACGCCGGAATGTCCCACCGCCACACCGGCGCCTTCACGATCGGCCGCCCGTAGTACGAGGTGAACTCCACCGGCGGCACCGCCACCTCCTCACCGCCCCGCCGCCCCCGACCACCCCCCACCGGCGCCGGACCCACCCCATCCCCGTCGACCACCCGCTCCCGGAACCGCCGGAACAACGCCCCCACCGACCGCCCCTCCACACCGCCCCCGGACCGGCTACCACCCCGCGACACCCCGGTCACGACGAACGCCCCACGAACGCCGCCACCACCGCCGCCGCCATCGCCAACGCCGCCACCCCCGCCCGCCCCCACATCCGCGGCAGATCCCGCGTCGTCACCACCGGATCCGGCGGCAGGCCATACACCTCCGGCTCATCCAGCAACAGGAAGAACGCACCATCACCACCCACCCCGTCACCCGGATCGTGCCCGTACAACCGCGCCTCCGGCACCCCCCGCTCGTGCAACACCGCCACCCGCGCCGCCGCCCGCCCCCGCAACTCCTCCAACGGCCCGTACTGGATCGACTCCGTCGGACACGCCTGCGCACACGCCGGCACCGCCCCCGCACCCACCCGGTCGTAACACAACGTGCACTTCCACGCCCGACCATCACCCCGACGCTGATCGATCACCCCGTACGGACACGCCGGAACGCAGTACCCACACCCGTTGCAGATGTCCTCCTGCACCACCACCGTCCCGAACTCCGTCCGGAACAACGACCCCGTCGGACACACGTCCAGACACGCCGCATGAGTGCAGTGCTTACACACGTCCGACATCATCAACCAGCGGAAATCCGACCGCCCCCCACCCGCACCGGCCCGCCCCGGCGGCTGCGAACCCGGCATCCCCAGGAACTGCGGCCCACCCGCCGACCCGTGCCCCGCCGCCGACGCCGAACCCGACGACCCGCCGTGCGGCCCAGCCGGAAGACCCTCACCGCCCACCCGCCCCGGCTGCTCCACGAACGCCACATGCCGCCACGAGTTCGCCGTCAACGCCCCCGTGTTGTCATACGACAAACCCAGCAGATCGAAACCCGACCCCGGCACCCCGTTCCACTCCTTGCAGGCCACCTCACACGCCTTGCACCCGATACACACGCTCGTATCGGTGAAGAAACCCATCCGCGGCGGAGCGTCCGTCCAACCCGCATCCGACGCCGGATCCACCGGCCCGAACAGGCTGTTCCCGTCAACCATCACACTCCCCGTCCGCGACCACGGCCTCCGACGTCAACCCCGCCCGCCGCCGGTACTCCTCCACCAGGCCCCGCAACGCCGCACCCCTCGGCCGCCGCCCCGCCCGCACGTCACACGTACCGACCTTGCTCTCCTGGATCAGCACATTCGGATCCAACGTGATCCCGAACAGGTCGTTCGCCGAATCCCCCGTCACCAGGCCCTCCGAACCGAAGTGATACGGCAACCACACCTGGTGCACCACCCGGCCCTCCACCCGCAACGGCGTCAACCGATCCGTCACCAACACCCGCGCCTCGATCACCGCCCGCCCCGACACCAGATGCGCCCACCCCAGATGCGCCAGCCCCCGCTCGGCCGCCAACTCCGGCGACACCTCCACGAACATCTCCGGCTGCAACTCCGCCAACGGCCCCACCGTCCGGCTCATCCCACCCGCCGTGTGATGCTCCGTCAACCGGCTCACCGTGAACACATACGGAAACACCCCCGCATGCGCCTCCGGCGGCGACGGATTCACCGAATTCACCGGATGCCCGTACACCTTCCGCATCGGATTCGCCTGCTGCCCGTACAACGCATTCCGCACCGGCGACTCCGCCGGCTCGAAATGCGTCGGCAACGGCCCATCCACCACCCCACTCGGCGCGTACAACCACCCCTTACCGTCACCCTGCATCACGAACGGATCATCACCCGCGATCCCCGCCGTACCACTCGCACCCTCCGGCGGCCGATACGACGGCGGCTTCGTCCGCTCGAAGTCCGGCACGTCGTACCCCGTCCACTCCCCCGCCTCCGCGTCCCACCAGACGTACCGCTTCCGCTCACTCCACGGCCGACCCTCCGGATCCGCCGAAGCCCGGTTGTACAACGTCCGCCGATTCGCCGGCCACGCCCAACCCCACTCGGCCGCCACCCAGTCCTGCTCGTGCCGCGACCGCCGCCGCGCCGCCTGGTTCACCCCGTCGGCGAACACCCCGCTGTAGATCCAGCAACCCACCGCCGTCGACCCGTCATCCGCCGCCTCCGCGAACGACGACAACAACCGACCCGACCCCACCTCGTAGCCGTTGATCTCCCGCAGCACCGCCTCCGCACTCGGCTCCCCATCCGGACCGTGCGTCGGATAATCCCAGGTCAAATCCAGCAACGCCCGGTCCCGGGGCAACGTCGAGCCGGCCAGCTTCTCCCGCAGCCTCCGCCCCAGGTGGTAGAAGAACCACAACTCCGACCGGCAGTCACCCGGCGGATCCACCGCCTTCTCCCGCCACTGCAACAACCGCTGCGTCTGGGTGAACGTGCCCTCCTTCTCCACATGCGACGCCGCCGGCAGGAAGAACACCTCCGTCCGGCACTCCTCCGGCACGATCTCCCCGGTCTCCACCTCCGGACCGTTCCGCCAGAACGTCGCACTCTCGATCATGAACAGATCCCGGACCACCAACCAGTCCAGATTCGCCATCCCCAACCGCTGCGCCCGCCCGTGCGCCGAACCCACCGCCGGATTCTGACCCAACAGGAAGTACCCCTTCACCTTCCCGTCGATCATGTTCAACACCTGCTGGTACGTCCCATGGTCACCAGTCAGCCGCGGCAGGTACCCGTAACAGAAGTCGTTCTCCGGCGTCGCCGCGTCCCCCCAGTACGCCTTCAACAAACTCGCCGCGTACGCCCGCGCGTTACCCCAGAACCCCTTCTGCCCCGGATGCGCCATGCTCCGCACCCAGTCGTCGAACGTCACATGCACGTCGTGCCGCGGCATCGGCAGATAACCCGGCAACAGATTGAACAACGTCGGAATGTCCGTCGACCCCTGGATACTCGCGTGCCCCCGCAACGCCAGCACCCCACCACCCGGACGACCCACGTTCCCCAGCAACAACTGGATGATCGCCCCGGTCCGGATGTACTGCACCCCCACGCTGTGCTGCGTCCACCCCACCGAATAGATCAGACACCCGGTCCGCTCCCGACCCGAGTTCTCCGTCCACGCCCGCGCCAACTCCAGGAACCGCTCCTGCGGAATACCGCAGACCCGCTCCACCATCTCCGGCGTGTACCGCGCGAAGTGCCGCCGCAGGATCTGGTACACGCAGCGCGGATGCCGCAACGTCTCGTCCCGCTGGACCTGACCGTGCACCCGCGCGCCGTGCGCCTCGTGCTGGAGCCCCGCCGCACTGTCCCGCTCGCCGCCGGTGTGCCCCGCACCCGAGTCGCCCTCGTGCCCGGCGTACTGCCAGCTGTCCTGCACATAGCAGGCGGTCTCCGGATCGAACCCGGAGAAGAACCCGTCACCGTCCTCGGCATCGACGAAGTCCGCACTGACGATCGTCGCCGCGTTGGTGTACGCCAACACGTACTCCCGGAAGTCCAGCTCGTTCTCCAGGATGTACCGGACCACCCCACCGAGCAGCGCGATGTCCGTCCCCGCCCGGATCGGCAGGTACGTGTCCGCGAGCGCACTGGTCCGGGTGAACCGGGGATCGACGTGGAACACCCGCGCGCCCCGCCGCTTCGCCTCCATCACCCACTGGAAACCCACCGGGTGGGCCTCGGCCATGTTCGAGCCCTGGATGACGATGACGTCAGCGTTGGCGACGTCCTGCTGGAAATCCGTCGCACCACCGCGACCGAAGCTGGCCCCCAGACCGGGGACGGTGGCGGAGTGTCAAATACGCGCCTGGTTCTCGATCTGGAGCGCCCCCATCGCGGTGAACAACTTCTTGATGAGGTAGTTCTCCTCGTTGTCCAGCGTCGCCCCGCCCAGGCTGGAGATGCCCAGCGTCCGGTTCAACGGGCGCCCCTCGGCGTCGGCGTCCTCCCACGTCTCGGCACGCGCGGCGAGGATCCGGTCGGCGATCATGTCCAACGCGGTGTCGAGTTCCAGGTCCTCCCACTCGGTGCCGTACGGACGCCGGTACCGGACCTTGGTCTGCCGCAGCGGGCTGGTCACCAGCGACCTGCTGGCCGAACCCTTCGGGCACAACCGTCCCCGTGAGATCGGGCTGTCCGGGTCACCCTCGATCTGGGTCACCTGCCCGTCCTTGACGAACACCCGCTGACCGCATCCCACCGCGCAGTACGGACACACCGACCGGGCCACCCGGTCGGCCGTCTCGGTACGCGGGGTGAGCGCCCGGGAACGGGCCGACTGGGCGGCGGCTCCCCGACCGAGCGGATCGGTGCCGGTGAGCTGCCGGTACACCGGCCAGCCTTCCAGGAAGGTTCGCAGTCCCACCGACCGCCACCTCCCCTCCGTCACGCTTCTCTGCCGACCCTAGGGCAACCGGGCTGGTCCGGCGACCCGGTGCGGGTGGGTTTTCTCCGTGTGGGCGACGGCACCACCCGTAAGGCATCCTAGGAAGATAGGTGGCAGGCTCGGGATAGCCAAGCCACCGGAGACGCGTGTGGGCCGGCACCCCGGGTTCGGGGTGCCGGCCCAACGTGTGGGTCAGCTGGTCCAGTGCTCGGCGACCAGGTCGGCGGCCTGGGTCTCCCACTGGGCGTAGTGGTCGGGGTACGCCGACACCTGCACGGTCTGGGCGGCCTTCGTCAGGGGCATGTCCTGCCACCCGTCGACCTGCTTCAGGCCCTTGAGGAACGCGGTGGTGGAGTACTCCGGGTCGGTGATCTGTTCGACCGTGCCCCACCCGCTCGACGGGCGCTGCTGGAACAGGCCCTGCGAGTCGTGGTCGTTGCGGTCACCCAGATGACCCAGGTTCTCCAGCTTCGACTCCTGCAAGCTGGTGGCGATCGCGACCACGGCGGCCCGCTCGTCCATGCCGGCCTTCTTCGTCGCCGCGATGATCGCCTTCACGTTGCCGGTCTGCTCGGCATCCAGAGGAATCCGGGACTGCTCACCCCGCACACCATGCGGCATCAACCTGCCCGTGTCCGGCTTGTCGCCCTGCACCGCCACCGCCACCGGGGCGGCCTGCGCCGGGGACTCCACCGTCGCCGCAGCGACCGGACCGGCGACCACACCGGCGGCGAACGCCACACCGGCCACACCCAGCACACCCTTACGCAGCATCGACAGATCCATCGTGTTCGTGTTCATGGGGGAACTCCCATCAGGGGGTCGACACCCCGGCACCCCAGGGGGAAATGGGGCCAGGGGGTACGAGCACCGTCACGGCACCCGCACACAAGAACAGCAGGGGGAAGACTCTCCACCGGCGGAAGGCTGCACGCCCGTCCACGCCGGTGAACCATGTACAACGACCCGCCACCCGCCGGCATTCCGGGGGCCGGGGCCCGACCGCAAGCCCGCTGGCGGCGGCAACCCCGGACACACGTCCACCGATAGGCACGTACCACCAGGTCTGAATCGCGTTCTGCGGCGTGTCGGCGGCGTCGGGATCGCCCACCGACACCACCGGCGGTGGCGGACGGACACTCCGGGCAGGGGCGATCCGCCGTCGGTTTTCCGCGCGGCGCCCGGCGCGGGGGTTACCCTGAGTCCATGCAGGGCCTCTCCCCCACCTCGGCCGACGTGGCGTTCCTGGCCCGTCCGGGACGCCCGGCCGTGGTCGCGCGCACCCTCGCCGAGCTGACCGGCCCGCGCCACGGTGTGGTCGAGCTGCCGGTACGGCTGATGTGGAACACCGAGCGCACCTTCGACCTCGGCGACCCGGACGACCTGCTCTGGATGTACGAGAACGTCCTGCGGGAGACCACCCGTTGTGAGGACCTGCGGCAACTCATCGACGGCCGGACGCTGCGGCGGGTCTGGCGTCGGCTGAACCTTCCCCGGGGCGTCCGGCAGGCGTGGGAGAGCCGCCACCGCTGTCTGCGTACCGCGTGAGCACCACCCACCTCAACGAGTTCTACCGCGAGGTGGCGAGGGTGGCCCTCTCGGCGGCCGGCCCGCACCGGTTCGTCCTCGGCGGCGGGGTCGCCTGGGCGGCGCACGGCCTGGTCACCCGGCCGACCGAGGACGTCGACCTGTTCGCCGACGTCGAGGGCGCGGCGGCCGCGGCGGCGGTGGAGGTCCGCACCGCGCTGGAGAGGGCTGGTTTCGCGGTGGCCGACGCCGACCCGGACAGCGAGCTGGCCGACCTGTTCGCCGGCTTCGACCAGGACATGAAGGACTTCGTGGTGACCCGGGACGGGCGTCAGCTCCGGCTGACCCTGGCCCGGCTCGACCGGTACCGCAGCCCGGTGGTGATGGACCTGGGTCCGGTGATGGACGTCCGTGACCTGGTGGCGAGCAAGACGGCCGCGCTGGTCAACCGCCGGGAGGTACGCGACTACATCGACGTCGCCGCCGCGCTGGACCACTACCCGGTGGCGGAACTGCTGGCGTTGGCCCGGCAGCTCGACCCGGCGTTGGACCCGGAGGACGTGGCCGCCGCCGGCCGCTATCTGGACCGGCTGCCCGAGCGGCGGTTCGCCCGGTACGGCCTGGACGCCGAGCAGGTACGCCGGGTCCGGGAACGCCTCGCCGGGTGGCCGCGGTGAGAAACACGCACGACCATCCGGCGGACACCGGGACGTCGGTCGTCAGCTGATCGGCTTGCCGCCGGTGACGCCGAGCACCTCGCCGGTGATGTAGCTCGATTCCTGGGAGGCGAAGAACACGTAGGAGGGGGCGAGTTCGGCGGGCTGGCCGGCGCGACCGATGGGGGTGTCCTCACCGAAGGACTCGACCTTCTTCTCCGGCATGGTGGCCGGGATCAGCGGCGTCCAGATCGGACCGGGGGCCACCGCGTTCACCCGGATCCCCTGCTCGGCGAGGTCCTCGGCGAGCGCCTTGGTGAAGTTGGCGATGCCCGCCTTGGTCGTCGCGTAGTCCAGCAGCTGCGGCGACGGCTGGTACGTCTGGATCGAGGAGGTGTTGATGATCGTCCCGCCCTCCGGCAGGTGTGGGACGGCGGCCTTGCAGAGCCAGAACATCGCGTACAGGTTCGTCTTGAGCACCCGGTCGAACTGCTCGCTGCTGATTCCGGCGATGCCCTTGTCCTGCGCCATCTGGTAGGCGGCGTTGTTCACCAGGATGTCCAGCCCGCCGAGGTCGCGCACGGCCCGGTCGACCAGCGACTGGCAGTGGCTCTCGTCGGTGATGTCGCCCCGCACAGCGATGCCCCGCCGCCCGGCCTCCTCGATCAGGCGGACCGTGTCGCGGGCGTCGGCGTCCTCCTCCTCGCCGAGGTAGGAGATGAGCACGTCGGCGCCCTCGCGGGCGAAGGCGATGGCGACCGCGCGGCCGATACCGGAGTCACCGCCGGTGATCAGGGCCCGCTTGCCCTCGAGTCGGCCGCTGCCCCGGTACGACTCCTCGCCGTGGTCGGGCTTCGGGCGCATCTCGCGCGTGGTGCCCGGCGGGGTCTGCTGCTGCTCCGGCTGGCCCTGGCCGTACTGGCGGGTGGGGTCCTGCGGGGTGTACTGGTCTTCGCTCACGCTGGGTCTCCTCGCGCACGTCACCGGCGGGTCCTTCCTGCCCTACCCGACGGGGGAACGCGGAAACGAGATCCCTGTCCCGGTCGACACGCCCGATCGGGACCGGTTGGCCGGGCGCGTCAGGCGATGCCGGGACCGAGGCGGAGCTGCCACTCGTCGGGGTTGACCGTCGGTCCGTCGCGGAGCTGCCCGGTCTCGGTCAGCTCGACGCGATCGTCCGGCCGCACCGGCGACGGCAGCTCACCGAAGCGGGCGTACCGCAGGAACGCGAAGTCGGCGTCGCTGAACGACTCGGCGGAGTGGTCGTCGGCCATGATGTCCTCCTCGGCGCGGGGAGTTCATCATCGCGTCGTCGCCGGGACCGGGACAAGCCACGGGCAGCGGGCCACGGGTCTGCCAGTGGGCGGTCAACCGGCGCGGGCCGGTGACCGGGCCGGCGGGAGCCGGTCCAGGAGGGCCAGCGCGGCCCGGACCGGCGCGCGGGTCAGCGTCTCGTCGAAGCTGGTCCGGCCCTGGCAGAACCGGACGAACATCCGCCATCCCGGTGGGGTGGCCAGCAGGGCGTGGAACACGTCGGGCCGGCGGGCGAAGACGTCCAGCAGCCGGTGGCCGGCACGCATCGACGGCACCAGGTCGGCGTGCACCGCACGGGCGTACCCGTCGAGGTCACCGGCGGCGACCGCGGCGCCGGCCTGCGCGCCGGAGCGCAGCGCATAGCTGATCCCCTCCCGGCTCCACGGTTCCAGCAGGCCGGCGGCGTCCCCGGCGACCAGCACCCGGCCCCGCCGCAGTGGGGAGTCGTCGGCGCGGCAGCGGGTCAGGTGCCCCGAGTCGTGGGCCGGTTCCAGCCCGGTCAGGCCCAGCCGGTCGACGAAGGCCCGCAGGTAGGCGCGGGTCCGCTCGCCCTCGCCGCGGGAGGCGATCACGCCGACGGTGAGGCGGTCCCCCTTCGGGAAGACCCAGGCGTACGAGCCGGGGATCGCTCCCCAGTCCAGGAGGACCCGCCCGCGCCAGCGCGTCTGCTCCTCGGCCGGCACCGGCAGTTCCAGTTCCAGCCCCAGGTCGACCTGCTGGTGGCGGACGCCGACGTGGCGGGCGGTGACCCCGGAGGAGCCGTCGGCACCGATGACGACCCGGGCGGTGACGGTCTCCCCGTCGGCCAGGCGGACCCGTACCCGGTCGGGGTCCTGTTCGAGGGCGCGGACCGGGGCGCGTTCCCGCAGCTCGGCCCCCGCCTCGACGGCGGCCTGGCGCAGCCGCAGGTCGAACTCCTCCCGGCGGACCATCGTCACCAGTGGCCCGGAGTGCCGGCGGGTGAACTCCCGACGGCCGTCCCGGGTGAAGGTGACCCGGTCGACGCGGTCGTCGGCGGGCACCTCGATCCGCCCGGCGACGGCGGCGAGGGAGGTGCCGATCAGTCCTCCGCCGCAGGTCTTGTAACGGGGGTGGGTGGCCCGTTCGACGACGACGGTGCGGACGCCGGCCCGGGCGGCGGCGTAGGCGGCGGAGAGCCCGGCCGGGCCGGCCCCGATGACAGCACAGTCCCAGACGGTCACGTCAGGCAGCCTAGGGCACCGCCACCCCACCGGACGCGGAGGAACCGCCCGGACGGGTGGGCTTCAACGACCCGGTGGGGGGTAACCCCGGGTGCGTGCACGGCCCGTCGGGCGTGCGGTCGAAGGAGGACGTCATGCAGCAGGTCCCGCTCTCGGATCTGGAGGAACGGGTCTACCAGGCGGTCTACGCGCTGGAGGCGCGGGGGCAGGTGCCGTACCCGGCGGTCATCGCCGAGGAGTCCGGGCTGACCGAGGAGGAGATCGTCGCGCCGCTGCGGATGCTGTCGGAGAAGAACCTGGTGCACCGGGAGGACTCGCCGATGGCCGGTCTCGACTTCGGTCCGCGCTGGTGCGCGCGGCAGATGGCGTGACCGGTCGTCCGTCCGCCCGGTGCGGTGCCGGGTAGCGGCCGAGGGTGCGCGGTCCACTGTCGGCGGGGTCCGGCGTGAGCCGGTCCGGGGCACGGGCGCAGGGCGAGAACCGGCGGCGGTGGCACGCCCTGGCGGTCGGGCTGGTCGCGGTGTTCATGACCCTGCTCGACGTCAGCATCGTCAACGTCGCCGTCCCGTCGATCGACCGGACGCTCGGCGCGAGCTCCAGCGACCTCCAGTGGGTCCTGTCCGGGTACGCGCTGACCTTCGGTCTGGTCCTGGTGCCGGCGGGACGGCTCGGGGACGCCCGGGGCCGGCGGACCGCCTTCGTCGTCGGCATCGCCCTGTTCACGGTGACCAGCGCCGTGGCCGGGTTCGCCACCTCGCCCGGCTGGCTGATCGCCGCCCGACTGTTCCAGGGCGCCGCCGCCGGGCTGGTCAATCCGCAGGTCACCGGGCTGATCCAGGAGTTGTTCCACGGTCCCGAACGGGGCCGGCCGTTCGGGCTGCTCGGCGCGACGATCGGGATCTCCACCGCGATCGGCCCGCTGCTGGGCGGGCTGCTCATCGCCGTCGGCGGCGCGGACCACGGCTGGCGTTGGGTCTTCTTCGTCAACGTGCCGGTCGGCGTCGTCGCGGTGGTGCTGGGCTGGCGGCTGCTGCCCGCGCCGGCCCGACGCGGCCCGGCCGGGCGTCGGCGGCTGGATCCGGTGGGCGTCCTGCTGCTCGGCGCCGGGGTCGTCCTGGTGCTGCTGCCGCTGGTGCAGCGGGAGCGATGGCACGGTGCGGGTCGGTGGCTGCTCGTGGCGGCCGGGCTGGCCACGCTGGCCGCGTTCGGCTTCTGGGAGCGCCGGTACGCCCGCCACGGGGAGCCGCTGTTCGACCTGAACCTGTTCCGGCGGCGGTCGTACACCCTGGGGTCGGTGATCGCGCTGGTCTACTTCGGCGGCTTCACCGCGTTGTTCTTCGTCTTCACGCTCTTCCTCCAGAACGGGCTGGGCTACTCCGCGCTGCTGGCCGGTCTGGCGATCACACCGTTCGCGCTCGGGTCGGCCGCCGCGTCCGCGTTCGGCGGCCGGGTGGTGAACCGGTACGGACGTCCGCTGGTCACCGTCGGACTGTTCACCGTCGTCGTCGGGTTGGGCGGGGTGGTGGCCGTCCTCCGGTTCGCGCCGGATGCCCCGGCACCCCTGGTGACCGCTCTGCCGTTGCTCGTCGCCGGCCTGGGCAGTGGTCTGGTGATCACGCCGAACCAGACCCTCACCCTCTCCGAGGTCCCGGTGCGGGAGGCGGGCAGCGCCGCCGGCATGCTCCAGACGGGGCAGCGGCTCGGCTCGGCGGCCGGCATCGCCGCGGTGGGTGCCGCGTTCTTCTCGTCGCTGTCGGACAGTGGCGGTCAGTGGTCGGTGGCGTTCCAGGACTCGCTGCTGCTCGCCATCGGCGTGATCGCCCTGGCCCTCCTCGCCGCCCTGTTCGACACCCGTCGCTGACACCGGGATCACGTGTGGCCGCCCTCGCCGCGCCGTCCTGCCAGACGACGCAAAGGGGAACCCCCGCCCAAAAATAGACGAACGTTGACTCCAGGGGCAGCGGAGTCGAGGGGGTGACCAGTAGGACATAGACCATGACGAACACCCTCGACCGTCGTACGCTGCTGCGCGTCGCCGGCGCCTCCACCGGTACCGCCGTCCTCGCCGGGGCGGTGCTGGCCGCGACCGTTCCCGCCCACGCGGCCGGCGGCGCCTTCCGGCACGGGGTCGCCTCCGGTGATCCGTTCCCCGACGGCATCCTGCTCTGGACCCGGCTGACCCCCACCGACGAGGCGCTACCGGGCTCCGGGCGGGGACCCGACGTCGCGGTGTCCTGGCAGGTCGCCACCGACCCGGACTTCCACGCGGTGACGGCCCAGGGAGTGACGTCCACCGGGCCGGGGAGGGACCACACGGTCAAGGTGGAGGTCACCGGCCTGAGCCCGGCTTCGACCTACTGGTACCGCTTCGGCTACGCCGGCACCTGGTCCCCGGTCGGCCGGACGATGACCGCGCCCCCGGTGGACGCGGCGGTGGACCGGCTGCGCCTCGGTGTCGTCTCCTGCGCCAACTGGGAGGCCGGCTGGTTCTCGGCGTACCGGCACCTGGCCGCCCGGGACGACCTGCACCTCGTCGTCCACCTCGGCGACTACCTGTACGAGTACGGCACCGGCCAGTTCGACGCGGGCGGTACGGTGGTCCGCCCGGTGCAGCCGCCGCACGAGACGTTGACCCTCGCCGACTACCGGATCCGGCACGCCCTCTACAAGACCGACCCGGACCTCCAGGCGCTGCACGCCGCGGTGCCCTGGGTGATCACCTGGGACGACCACGAGGTCGCCAACGACCAGTGGTCCGGCGGGGCGGAGAACCACTCCCCGGACACGGAGGGGGACTACGCGACGCGGCTGGCCGCCGCCCGGCAGGCGTACTTCGAGTGGATGCCGGTGCGGGCCGGCGCGGACGGGGCCATCCACCGCCGGTTGCGGTTCGGGCAGCTCGCCGAGTTGTCCATGCTGGACCTGCGGTCGTACCGGTCGCGGCAGACCTCCGGCACGGCGGTGGACGACCCGGCGCGCACGATCACCGGGGACCCGCAGATGGCCTGGTTGAAGGCGGGTTTGGCCGGTTCGACGGCCCGCTGGAAACTGGTCGGCAACCCGGTGATGATGGCCCGGCTCAACCTGGGCGCGCTGCCGGCCTGGCTGCTCGGCCCGCTGCGGGAGCTGCTCGGCATCCCGGAGAACGGCGCGGCGCTCAACCCGGACCAGTGGGACGGCTACAACGCCGACCGCAACGAGCTGGTCGACCACCTGCGGGCCACCGGCACGCGGGACGTCGTGTTCCTGACCGGGGACATCCACTTCTCGTGGGCGAACGAGGTGACCACCCGGTCGACCGCGCTGACCGGCCCGGCCGCCGCGGAGTTCGTCGTCCCATCGGTCACCAGCGACAACATCAACGACTTCCTGGGCCTGCCGGCGAACAACTCGCTCAGCGCGCTCGGGGCGTCGCTGATCCGCTCGACCAATCCGCACGTGCGCTGGACGGAGCTGGACGGCCACGGCTACGGCGTGCTGGAGGTGACCCCGCAGCACTGCCGGATGGACTGGTACCACGTGACCGAGCGGACCAGTCCGACCAGCGGCAGCGCCTGGGTCGCGGGATGGTCGGTGGCGCCCGGTTCGGCGCGGCTGCGTCAGGAGTACGGCCCGTTGCTCTGAGGACACGTCCGGCCGGGCCCCGGGTGACGGGGCCCGGCCGGAGCGGGGGTGTCAGGTCAGATCACCAGACCTGCTGGACGATGTCCGCCGCCTGCTCCTCCCACTGCGCGTACGCGAACGGGTAGGCCGAGACCTGCACGGTCTGCGCGGACACGGTCAGCGGGGCCTGCCGCCAGCCGCCGACGCCCTTGAGCGCCTCGAAGAACGCGGTCGAGGCGTACTCGGGGTCGGTGATCTGCTCGGGTGTGCCCCAACCGCTCGACGGACGCTGCTGGAACAGGCCCTGCGAGTCGTGGTCGTTGATCGCGCCGAGGTGGCCGAGGTTGTAGAGCTTCGACTCCTGTAGCGCGGTGGCCACGCCGATCACGGCGCCCCGCTCACCCACGCCGGTCTCCCGGGCCGTCTCGACGATGGCCCTGGCGTTGGCGAGCTGCGCGTCGTCGAGCGGGATGCGCGACTGCGCGCCCTGCACGCCGTACGGGATGAGGCGGTCGATGTGCGGCTTCCCGGCCGACGTGGTCGACTCCGCCGACTCGGTCGACTCGGGCGACTCCGCCGGCTCGGTCGGCTCGGCGGTGTCGGACCGGACGGCCTCCGTCGGGGTGACGGTGCCGCCGGTGCTCCTCGGGCCGTCCGCGTTCTGCGGGACACGGTCCTTGCCGGTGGCCAGGTCGATGGCGGCCACCGCGTCCGGGTGGGGCTCGCCGGTGAGCGGGTCGGCGTACGCGGCCGGGGCGAGGGCCAGGCCGCCCAGTGCGACGACACCGGCGACGCTGAGGACGGTCCTGCGGTGCGTGGTCTTCGCGATGGCGGGGAGCCATCGGGTGAAGTGTGACTTCACGATGGTTGCCCTTTCGATCGGTGGACGTGCCGGACGGGGGTCCTGCCGTACCCGACGGGGGTTTGGATCCGGGGGTACGGGGGACACAACCAGGCTGCCGGGTCAGGCATTCCGGATATGTCGCCTGCCGCTCAGGGTGCGGGCCGGGTCACCCCGAGAATCCGGACACCGGGGCCGGCGACGGCCACACCGGTCAGTACGCCTCCCCGAACCGCACGAGGACGTGCCAGAGCTGCTTGAGGTGCTGGAGAGTGACCGCCGCCGGTCCCCGGTCGGCCCACCGTCCGGGTTCGGTGACCACCGAGGCGGCGGCCCGGCCGATCAGCGCCGCGTCGACGCGCGCCCCCGGCCGGCCGAACCCGGCGAGCACCCGGGCGGCCAGCGGTGGGATCGCCGGCCCCCGGAACTCCGGGTCGATCCGGTCGACGGGCAGCACGAACCCTCGGTGCCAGTGCAGGGGGAACCCGTAGCGGCGGGCGAGCCCCACCAGAGCCGCCCCACACGCGGTGCCCCGGAAGGACGGGTCGGCCACCAGCGCCTCGACGTCGCGGCCCAGGTCGACGCCGCCGTGGATCTGCGCCTCGACGTAGTCGTCGAGGGACCGGGCCGGCTCCCCCGGCGTCCAGCCGCAGCCTGAGGTGGCAGGAGCCGAACCGGGAGCAGGCTCCCTCCGGATGCCCGAGCAGGTCGAGACCGCCGTACGTCGGGCGCTCGGCGAGCCGCACGCCGAGCGTCTGGTACGCGCCGCCGAAGAGCGCCGCCTCCCAGCGGTCCCGGTCGCCGCCCGGGTACGCGGTCAACCCGCCGTTGGAGATGCCGGTCTCGAACTGGCTGCGGTAGACGCCCTCCTCGGCCAGGCGGCCCACCCGCGCCTCGGTTTCCGCCGGTGTGCCTGTCGGGCGGCGTGGGGGGGGTGAGGTGGTAGCAGGGGCCCCTTGCAGGACAAAAAGCGGTAACAAGGGGCCCCTGCTACCACCTCGGCGGAGCGGGAAGAGGGGATCAGTGGCCGCGGGCCAGCCAGTCGGGCAGGTGCGGTGCCTCGGCGCCGATGCTGGTGCTGTCGCCGTGACCGGTGTGCACGACCGTCTCCGGCGGGAGGGTCAGCAACCGCTCCCGGATGGAGTCGACGATCGTGCCGAAATCGCTGAACGACCGCCCCGTCGCGCCGGGACCTCCGGCGAACAGGGTGTCGCCGGTGAAGACCGCACCGAGACCGGGGGCGTGGAAGCTGCACGCGCCCGGGCTGTGGCCCGGGGTGTGCAGCACCCGCAGGGCGGTGCCGGCGACCTCGATCGTGTCGCCGTCACGCAGCTCACCGCCGGGCGGCACCTCCGGGTGGACCATGTCCCAGAGCACGCGGTCGGCGGGGTGCAGCAGCACCGGCGCACCCGTGGCCCGACTCAGCTCCGGGGCCACCCGGACGTGGTCGTCGTGGGCGTGGGTGGCCAGGATCGCCCGGACCCGCCGACCGGCGACGGTTCGCAGGATCGCCTCGACGTCGTGCGGGGCGTCCAGGACGACACACTCGGTGTCGTCGCCGACCACCCAGACGTTGTTGTCCACGTCGAAGGTCTGGCCGTCGAGGGAGAAGGTGCCGCTGGTGACGGCGTGATCGATCCGGGCCGGCATCAGAGGACCACCACCGAGCGGAGCACGTCGCCGGCGTGCATCCGGCCGAAGGCGTCCTCGACCTGGTCCAGGCCGATCTCCTCGGTGACGAACGCGTCGAGGTCGAGGCGGCCCTGGAGGTAGAGCTCGGTCAGCAGCGGGAAGTCCCGGCTGGGCAGGCAGTCGCCGTACCAGCTCGACTTGAGCGCTCCACCCCGGCCGAAGACGTCCAGCAGCGGCAGGTCGACGGTCATCTCGGGAGTGGGCACCCCGACCAGCACGACCGTGCCGGCGAGGTCGCGGGCGTAGAAAGCCTGCTTCCAGGTTTCCGGGCGACCCACCGCGTCGATCACCACGTCGGCGCCGAAGCCGCCGGTGGCCGCGCGGATCGCCTCCACCGGGTCCTCCGCGGAGGCGTCGACGGTGTGCGTGGCCCCGAACTTCCGGGCCCAGTCGAGCTTGCGGGGGTCCCGGTCGACGGCGACGATCGTGGTCGCGCCGGCCAGCACCGCACCGGCGACCGCCGCGTCACCCACGCCGCCGCAGCCGATCACCGCGACCGAGTCGCCCCGGCCGACCCCGCCGGTGTTCATCGCCGCGCCGAGCCCGGCCATCACCCCGCAGCCGAGCAGGCCGACGGCGGCGGGTCGGGCCGCCGGGTCGACCTTGGTGCACTGTCCCGCGTGGACGAGGGTCTTCTCCGCGAACGCGCCGATGCCCAGCGCCGGGGTGAGTTCGGTGCCGTCGGTGAGGGTCATCTTCCGGGCCGCGTTGTGGGTGTTGAAGCAGTACCAGGGGCGGCCCCGCCGGCAGGCGCGGCAGTCGCCGCAGACCGCCCGCCAGTTGAGCACCACGAAGTCGCCGGGGGCGACCCCGGTGACCCCCTCCCCCACCTGCTCGACGATGCCGGCGGCCTCGTGACCGAGCAGGAACGGGTAGTCGTCGCTGATGCCACCCTCGCGGTAGTGCAGGTCGGTGTGGCACACCCCGCAGGACTGGACGCGGACGACGGCCTCCCCGGGCCCCGGATCCGGCACGACGACCGTGGTGACCTCGACCGGTGCGCCCTTGCGTCGGGAGATCACTCCCCGCACTTCCTGGCTCATGCTCTCCCCCTCGTTCTCCGCCGCGTCGCCGCGCCACGGTTCGTGGATCATGTCCACCTGGCAACCTACTCCGGTATTCCCGCCCCGGCCCGGATCACCCGTGGACGGCTCCCGGACGCCCGGCAGACGACTCTCGGCCGAATCGGGCAGGGCGCCCGGCAGACGAGCCTCGGCCGAGACGGCAGGACGCCGGCCGGTCAGTCGGGGGTGGCCCAGAAGTCGGTGACGACCCGGCTGAACTCCTCGGCGCACTCCACCTGGGGCAGGTGGCCGCAGCCGCGGAAGAGGTGGGTACGGGCGTGGGGCAGCCGGGCGCGGGCCGCCGCGAGGTGGGTGACGGGCAGGATCAGGTCGCGGTCGCCCCAGGTGACCAGGACGGGCACCGGCAGCACGGCCACCGCGTCGAGCAGGGCGGTCCGCCACTGCGGGTGGACGCCGCGCACCCCGCCGAGGCTGCGCAGGGTCTCCAGCATCACCCGGGCGGCGTGCGGCTCGCGGGCCAGGGCGAGGGCGTGCGCGACCCGGGCCTCGGTGACGTGGGTCGGGTCGTGGAACAGCGACCGGGTGACCCGGCGGGCGGCGAGGTGGCTGGGCCGCAGCAGCATCCACCCGAGCGGGCGGATCGCCAGGATCCGCAGCGCGAGGGCCACCTCCCGGCCGAAGCCGGCGCTGTTGACCAGCACCAGGCTGGCCACCCGGGCCGGGTCGCGGACGGCCAACTGCATGGCCACGGCCCCGCCGAGGGAGTTGCCGGCCAGGTGCGCCGGGCCGGTGATCCCGACCTCGTCGCAGAACTGCGCCACCGCGTCGGCCAGCGCCGGCAGGGTGTGCGGTACGGGCAGCGGCGCGCTGCGGCCGTAACCGGGCAGGTCGAGGGAGTGGACACGGAACCGGGCGCGGAGCAGGTCGTGTTGCTCGGCCCAGTCCTCCAGGCTGCGGCCGATGCCGTGCAGCAGCACCACCGGCGGCCCGGACCCGTCGACCCGGTAGCGGACCCGTCGACCGGCGACGGTGAGCCAGCTGTCGCTCATGCCCGGTCCTTCGCGGGCCGGACGGAACGCCCGTTGCCGAGGGCGAGCAGCCGGCCGTAGGAGCCGGGCAGGAGCCGGGCCAACAGGTCGGGCAGGGTCGCCGACCAGCCGATGAGCACCCGGCCCCGGCGGCGGCGTACGCCGTCGAGGATGACCTCGGCGGCCCGGGCCGGGTCGATGGTGAGCAGTTTCTCGAACTGGCGGCGGCCGGCCTCGTACTCGTCGGGGTCGACGCCGCTGCCGACCCGGGCGCTCTCGGCGATCCGGGTACGGATGCCGCCGGGGTGTACGCAGGTGACGCCGACGCCGTCGCCGGCCAGTTCGTGCCGCAGCGCCTCGGTGAACCCCCGGACGGCGAACTTGCTGGCCGAGTAGGCCGCCTGGCCGGGTGGGGCGATGAGGCCGAAGAGGCTGGAGAGGTTGACCAGGTGCGAACCGGGTTCCGCCTTCAGGGCGGGCAGCAGCGCGTGGGTCAGCTGCACCACCGCCCGGAAGTTGATGTCGATCACCCAGGAGAACTCCTCCAGGGTGACCTCGTCGAACCGGCCGCCCAGGGCGACTCCGGCGTTGTTGACCAGCAGCCGGATCGCCGGATGCGCGGCGCGTACCGTCTCGGCGACCCGCGCGGTGGCCCCGGCGTCGGCCAGGTCGACCACGTGGGTGTCGACCCGGAGGGCGGGGTGCGCTGCTCCCACCGCGGCGGCCACCTGCGTGAGCCGCTCGGCGTCCCGGTCGAGCAGGACGAGGTGGCTGCCCCGGTGGGCCAGGCCGTGGGCGAGGGCTTCGCCGATGCCCCCGGCCGCGCCGGTGACCACGGCGGTGCCGTCGGTGAAGACCAGGTCACGCATGGGAGGCTCCTCCCCCGGTGGTGACCGGCGCGGCGGCCCGGGAGAACCGCACCCCGTCGTCGACCGGGCCGTGCCGCATCGTCCACACGTCCCGGGGATAGTTCTGGTGCAGCCGCCACGGCGCGGCGGGGCCCTGCTTGGGCAGGGCGTCGACGCTGCGTCGCACGTAGCCGGAGCGCAGGTCGATGATCGGGTCCAGCCGGTCGGTGTCCGGGGCGAGCGGGGTGCACACCTGGTGGCCGTGCCGGTCCAGGTGGTGCAGCAGCCGGCAGACGTACCCGGCGACGAGGTCGGCCTTGAGCGTCCACGAGGCGTTGGTGTAGCCGAGGGTCATCGCGAAGTTCGGCACGCCGGAGAGCATCATGCCCTTGTAGGCGACGGTGTGGGCCAGGTCGACCCGGTCGCCGTCGACGGTCAGCTCGACGCCGCCGACGGCGAGCAGGTTCAGGCCGGTGGCGGTGACGATGACGTCCGCCGGCAGGTCCCGGCCGGAGGCCAGACGGATGCCGGTCTCGGTGAACGTCTCGACGGTGTCGGTGACCACCTCGGCGCGGCCGGACCGGACGGCGGCGAACAGGTCGCCGTCGGGGACCACGCAGAGACGCTCGTCCCAGGGGTCGTACCGGGGTGAGAAGTGCGTGTCGACGTCGTAGCCGGCGGGCAGTTGACGGCGCACACCGCGACGCAGCAGGGACCGCGCCAACCGGGGCGCGCGGCGGCTGAACTGGAACATCGCCGTGGTGACGAGGACGTTCTTCCACCGCACCAGCGGATAGGCGACGTGGGCGGGCAGCCGGCGGCGCAGCGTGTCGGCGAGCCGGTCCCGGGACGGCAGCGAGACCACGTAGCCGGGTGAGCGTTGCAGCATGGTGACGTGGGCGGCGCGGTCGGCCAGTGCCGGGACGAGGGTGACCGCGGTCGCGCCGCTGCCGATCACCACCACCCGCCGCCCGGTGTGGTCGAGGTCGTCGGGCCAGTGCTGGGGGTGCACGATCCGGCCGGTGAAGCGGTCGGCACCGGGGAAGTGCGGGGTCCACCCCTCGTCGTACCGGTAGTAGCCGGCACACGCGTAGAGGAAGCCGCAGGTCAGGACCACCGTCTCCGCGGTGTCGGCGCGTTGCGCGCGGACCGTCCAGCGGGCGTCGGCGCTGGACCACTCCGCGGCCACCACGCGGTGCCGGAACCGGATCAGCGCGTCGACGCCGTACTCGCGGGCGGTCTCGCGGACGTAGCGGCGGATCGAGTCGCCGTCGGCGATGGCCTTCGGGTCGGTCCAGGGGCGGAACGAGTAGCCGAGGGTGAACATGTCGGAGTCGGAGCGGACGCCGGGATAGCGGAAGAGGTCCCAGGTGCCGCCGACGGCGTCCCGGCCCTCGAGGATCGCGACGGTCTTCTCCGGACAGCTGCGGCGCAGATGGCAGGCGGCTCCGACCCCGGAGAGGCCGGCACCGACGATGAGCACGTCGACGTGGTCCACTGCCATGCCCGCTCCGTTCCCACGAGACGTGACCCCCGGTCGACGGACCGGCACTACCGGACAGTAACCAGCGTGGACGGGCCGGGTCAACGCCGGACCGACACCCCCCGTCACGACATCGTCATGGACCGTGGCGGGGACGGTCAGGCGGTCTCGCCGGGCGCGAGGTGGCGGTAACGCCCGCCGAGGATCTCGCCGAACCAGCCGTTGACGCTGGCCATGCCGCGTTCGTTGAGCTGGGCGTCGTGGATCGGGAAGACCCGCGCCGGGTCCACCGCGCGGGCGAAGTCGATCGCCTCGGTCAGCTTCAGCCAGGACGCCTGCGCCGGCACCAGCAGGGTCTCCACCGGGACGTCCGGGACGTGCAGCGCGTCGCCCGGGTGGTAGAGGCGGTCGTCGACGAGGTAGCCGAGGTTGGCGCAGTCGGGCTGCCCGGCGTGGATGGGAGCGTGCCGGCCACCGACGGCGGTCACCGTGAACCCGGCGGCGGTGAAGCGTTCCCCCGGGTGGACCCGGATCACCGGCAGCGGGGCGAGGTCGCCCAGCCGGGCCTCGGACGGCACGTGCACCGGGACGCCCAGCCCGGCCAGCCGGAGCACGTCGACGTGGTCGGTGTGCTCGTGGGTGACCAGGACGGCGTCCGCGCCGGCCAGGGCGCGCGGTTCGCTCCAGGTGCCCGGGTCGATGACCAGCACCCGCCCCTCGTGTTCGATCCGGACGCAGGCGTGGGTGAACTTGGTGACCTTCACCGGGGCACCGTACGTGGCCCGGGTCGGGCCCGGTGTCCCGGCCGGAGCCGCGCGGGCGGTTGGTGGGCGCCGGAACGGCGGGTGCGCCGCGCGGGGCGAGGAGTCCGGGCATGATCGGGGCATGGACGCAGGACCGGCGCGGGGACACCGGCGGGTGCCGCACACCGCCGACGTGCGGGTGGAGGCGTGGGCGCCGACCCGGGAGGAGTGCGTGGCCGAGGCGGTCGCCGCGCTGGTCGAGTGCTTCGCCGACCCCGGCGGGGCCGCGCCGACCGGCACCGGCGGGTTCGACGTGCCGGCGGGACGCGACGAGGACCTGCTGGTGGGCGTCCTCGACGAGGTGGTCTTCCGGCTGGAGACCGAGGGGACGCTGCCGGTGGCGACCGAGGTGTCCGGCGACGGCGGCCTGCGGGTGCGGTGGCGGACGGTCGGCACGGACGCCGTGGAGCTGGTCGGCGCGGTGCCGAAGGCGGTGTCGCTGCACGGGCTGCGGTTCGACCGGGACGCGACGGGCTGGTCCTGCGCGGTGACCCTGGACGTCTGACCGGCCCGGTGCGCGCCGTCCGGGGCACTCCCGGGGACCGCCAGCGTGCACGCCGTCCGGGGCACTCCCCGGGGACCGTGAGCCGGTGGGCGGGTCAGCCCTTGACCACGCCGAGCGGCACCAGCCGGGCCACGCGACGGCACAGCCCGGCCCCCTCGGCGGCGTCGACCACCGCGGTGACGTCCTTGTACGCCTCCGGCATCTCCTCGGCCAGGCCCCGCCAGGAGGTACCACGCACGGCGACGCCCCGGGCCGCCAGGTCACGGCGCAGGTCCTGGCCCCGGACCGTCCGCGTGGCCTGCCGCCGGCTGCGCACCCGGCCCGCCCCGTGGCAGGTGGAGGCGAACGCCGGCGCGCCGGCCACCCCGGTCAGCACGTACGACGAGGTGCCCATCGAGCCGGGAATCAGCACCGGCTGACCCACCGGGCGCAGGTCGGCGGGGAGGTCCGGGTGCCCCGGCGGGAACGCCCGGGTGGCCCCCTTGCGGTGCACGCAGAGCCGGCGGGGCGACCCGTCGACCGGATGCGTTTCGAGCTTGGCGAGGTTGTGCGAGACGTCGTAGACCAGGTCGAGGCGGGCGCCGGCGACCCGCGCGAAGACCCGCCGGGCCGCCTCGGCGAGCAGTTGCCGGTTGGCGCGCGCGTAGTTGGCGGCGGCGGCCATCGCCCCCAGGTACGCCCGCCCCGCCGGGGAGTCCACCGGCGCGCAGGCGAGTTGCCGGTCCGGCACCTCGATGCCGTAACGGGGCATGACCCGCTCCATGGCCCGGACGTGGTCGGTGCAGACCTGGTGGCCCAGTCCTCGGGAGCCGCTGTGCACCATCACGCAGACCTGGCCGGTCCGCAGCCCGAACGCCGTGGCCGTCGGCTCGTCGTACACCTCGTCGACCGCCTGCACCTCGAGGAAGTGGTTGCCGGAGCCGAGGCTGCCCACCTGGCCCTGCCCCCGCTGCACCGCCCGGTCGCTGACCTGGGCCGGGTCGGCGTCGCCGACCGCACCCTGGTCCTCGCAGCGGTCCAGGTCCGCCGCGACGCCGTGGCCCCGCTCCACGGCATACCGGGAGCCGCCGCGCAGCACCGCGTCCAGTTCGGCGCGGTCGGTGAGCTGCCACACCTCGCCCCGGCCCATGCCCCGGGGAACCGCCGCGTCCAGACCGTCCAGCAGCGCCTCCCGCAGCCGGGGCAGGTCGGCGCGGGTCAGGTCGGCGGCGAGCAGCCGCACGCCGCAGGAGATGTCGAAGCCGACGCCGCCCGGGGAGACCACCCCACCGGCGGCCACGTCGGTGGCGGCCACGCCGCCGATCGGGAAGCCGTACCCCCAGTGCACGTCGGGCATGGCGTAGGCGGCACCGACGATGCCGGGCAGGGTGGCCACGTTCGCCACCTGGTCCAGGGACCGGTCCTCGCCCAGGTCGGGCAGGAGCGCCCGCGCGGCGAAGACCACCCCGGGCACCCGCATCGGACCGTGCCGGTCGATCCGGAACCGGTACGGCGACTCCTCCACCAGTTCCACGCCCCGGGCTACCCACGCGGACGACGGCTACACCTGGGCGGCGGCGCCCGGCGGAACGCCGGTCGCGGCGAGCCGCCCCACGGCGATCCGGTCCGGCTGGCCGGTCTTGGCGATCAGGCTCGCCACGTGCTTCTCCACCGTGCGGGCGGACAGGTGCAGCCGGTCGGCGATCTCCCGGTTGCTGAGCCGCCCGGCGAGCAGCAGGAGCACCTCGTACTCGCGGGGGGTCACACCGGCGACGCGCAGCGCGGCGGGGATCTCCTCGACGCCGGCCCGGCGCTGCAACGGCCGGGAGCCGGCCCGGCGCAGCAGGCTCCGGCAGGCGGCGGCCACGGCCGGCACGTCGCTGCCGTGGAAGTGGTCCTCGGCGGCGCGCAGCCACTCGGCCGGCTCGCCCCAGCCGTCGGTCAGGGCGGCCTCGCCGACCAGGCGCAGACCGAGGTGCCGGGCCACCGGGTAGGGCGCGGCGACCCGGAGCGCCTGGCGGACCGCGTCCGTCGCCTCGTCGCCGCGTCCGGCCCGGCCCTGCCGCACCGCCCGGGCGAACAGCCGGAACTGCTCGTTCCAGCGGAGCCGGCCCGCCTGGTCCGGGGCATGCGCGTCGTCGTCGGCACCGGTGAGCGCCCGCAACAGCAGGTCCAGACCGTGCCGACCGGCGATCGGGCAGACCGTCGGGTGCTCCCGGTCGGCCCGGGTCGCGCGGTGGGACTCGTGCGACGCCCGGGGGCGGTCCTCGCGGAGCAGGGCGGCGAAGACCCGGGCCAGCCCGTGTATCCAGGAGGCGTACCGGTCGGCGTCACCGCCGTGCCGGCGGAACTCGATGAGCGCGTCGGTCATCGCCCGGTGCCGGCCCTGGTGCGCGGCGGCGGTGGCGCGCAGCAGCAGGGCGTACCGGGCCGCGCGGGGCAGCCGGTGCCGGCTGGCGGCCGTGAGCACCCGCTCGGTGAGCAGGTCCGCGGCGGCGAACTGCCCCTGGAGGACGGCGTGCAGGGCGAGTCGCGTCTCCGCCTCGTGCCGGGCGTGCTGGGCACCGGCGCGGGCCGCCGTCCGGTGGGCCCGCTCCAGCCGTTCCAGGTCCCCGGTGCGCAGCGCGTCGTCGTCGCCGAGCCGGACCAGGGAGTGGATCTCCCAGACCGGGACGTGCTGCCGGACCGCGACCGACCAGGCCCGGTTCAGGTGGGCGGTGGCCTCGGCCGGGTCCCGGGGCCGGGTCAGCTCGCCGAGCAGGAGACCGGCTCGCCAGGCGACGGCCGGCAGGCCGGCGGCGACGGCCGCCGTCTCGGCCTGCCGGGCGGCGGCCTCGGCACGGGTGACATGGTCCGCCCCGCCGCTGCCGGCCGTCAGGTGGGCGGCGACGACGTCGACCGGGGCGGTGTCCGGCGCGGTGGCGTCGGGGCCGAGCAGCGCGCGGGCCAGGTCGACGTGGCGCGCGGCGTCGCCGGTCAGACCGGCGGTGGTCGCCGCCCAGGCGAGGGCGGTGTGCAGGCGGGCCCGGTGCCGCGGGTCGAGCTGGTCGGCGAGGTCGGCGAGCGCGGCGGCGTGGCCGAGGGCCCGGTCGACGGCCCCGGCCTCGGTCAGCGCTCGGATCAGGGTCTCCAGCACGGTGGCACGGCGGACGGCGTCCGCGTCGGCGAGCAGGTCGCGGGCCCGGTCGAGCAGGTCCACGGCCTCGCCGGCGGCACCCTGGTCGACGGCGCGCCGCCCGGCCTCGGCGAGGAGATGGCCGGCGGCGGCCGGGTCCCCCGCCCGGAGCCACAGGTCGGCGGCCGTCCGGCAGTGCGGACCGGGCAGTCCCGGGTGGGCGGCCGTCACCGCGTCGGCGGCCCGCCGGGCGAGCCGGCGCCGCTCGGCCGGTTCGAGCCGGGCGAGCAGCGCCCCGGCGAGCAGCGGGTGGACGAAGCGGTACCGGTCCGGCTCCGGGCCGTCCGGCCGGACGAACCGGGCGGCCGTCGCGTCACCCAGGTCGTCGTGGATCTCCCGGTGGGACCGACCGGTGGCCTGTCGCAGCACGGCGAGCGGGAAGACCGGTCCGATGGTGGCCCCCAGCAGCAGCGACTCGCGCTCGGGCGGGTCGAGGCGGTCGACCGGGCGGGTCAGGGCGGGCAGGGCCGCCGGACCGTCGGCGTCTCCACGCCCGACCCGCCATCCGGTGGGGGTGGACCGCAGCACACCGGCCCCGACCAGTTCGTCGAGGGTGTCCTCGGCGGACCCCGGGTTGCCTCCGCTGCCCGCCCAGAGCAGGTCGAGGGCGGGCTGTGGCAGCTCGTCGGGGTGGGCGTCCAGACGTGCGCCGGCCAGTCGGCGCACGTCGTCCGGGTCGAGGGGGCCCAGTTCGACGAGGCGGCAGGCGCCTCGGCGGGCCGCGGCACGGACCAGGTCCAGGGCCGGTCCCGCCTCGGCGCGCAGCGTGCCGAGCAGCGTGGTCGGCTGCCGGCCGACGTTGTCGACGAGGTAGTCGAGCACGGCCAGGGTGCCGCCGTCGGCGTCGTGCAGGTCCTCCAGGACGAGCAGGGATCCCCGGTCCCGGCCGGCCAGCCCGGTGAGGCGGAGGACCCCTTCGGCGAGGGCCAGCAGGTCGTGGTCGGGTGGATTCCCGGGCGGGTCGACGACGGCCCAGTCCGGCACCAGCCGGGCCAGCGCCGGCCGGTACGGACCGAGCGCGGTGAGGTCGTCCGGCGGGAGGACACCGGTGACCGAGAGCAGCGCCTCGCGCAACGGTCGCAGCGGGATGGCCGGGCCGACCACGCCGGAGCGGCCGTGCAGCACCACCGTGCCGACCGCGGCGGCGAGGTCGCGGGCCGCGGCGACCAACCGGGACTTGCCGATGCCCGGTTCACCGACCAGGAACACCGCCCGGCCACCCCCGTCGCGGGTGGCCGTCAACGTCCGGGCCAGGGTGCGCAGCTCGTCGGTGCGGCCCACCAGTCGCGTCACCCCCACCGACATGGATAGAAAAATATCAATCTTGCTCGGGTGCGTCCACGGACGGCGGGCGACGAGCCGCCCGCGACAGGCGACAGCAGAGGGCGACCGGTGATTGACGGTGGGTGGTGACCACCCAGATTGTGCGTCCCGGAGGACACCCGGCCACGGCACCGCGGCAGCGCCGGCCACCAGGGTTTCGGGCCGGACGCCCGCCGGGCCGCCGGCCCGCGCCGTCCCACCGGTCCCCCTCGGCGGCGGAAGGGGCCGGAATATGGGTGGCCGGCTGCCCTGCCACCACCTGCGCCCAGCGATGAAGCTCACGGGCAGGACGTAGCGACCGCCCACCGGCCCGCACGATCCGGACCGGCTCGATCGACCCAAGGGGGCGGACCTCGGTGACCGGAGACCCACCTGACCGGCGGCACCGGCTCCCGGTCCGCCCGTACCCCATCGCAGCGCCGGCGGGCGCCCACGGTGGACCGGCCGGCCCGCCCGGCACCACGCGGGGGCGTTCATGAGCCTGTTGCGACCGGACGACCTCGACGCCGACGAGGTGGCGTACCGGATCTTCCAGGTCACCCGGGACCGGACCCCCTGGCGCATCGACGACGTGCTCCGCGAGGGACGGTTCAGCGACGACCCGGTCCGCGCCGAACGCGCGTGGCGGGTGGCCTCCCGGGGCTACTACGCCGAGCAGGCGGGACTGGTCGCCGCGGCGACCCTCGCCGCCGAGACCGAGGACGCCCCGCTGCGGTTCAGCCTCGCCCTCGCCACCGCCGACGAGGCCCGGCACGCCGACGCCTTCTACCGGTACGCCAAGGCCGTCGGCGGTGAGCCGGAGCCCTGCCGCGAGGTGCTGCAACCCCTCGACGACGGACTGGCCGCCCTGCCGTACCTGGGCCGGGCCCTGGTGCACACGCTGCTGGAAGGGCTGGCCGCCGACGAGTTCATCCTGCTCGGCGAGGTCTTCGCCGGCGACCCGCTGGGGCGGCTGTACCACCACGTCCGCCGCGACGAGATCCGGCACATCGCGATCGGCCTGAACTTCCTGGCCCGCGAGACCCGGACCCCACGGGGACGCCAGGAGTGGGCCGAACACGCCCGCGAGTGGCACGACACCGGCATCGGCCTGACCGGACTGGACGAGGTCGCGGTCGCGCTGGCCACCCACACCGGCCGGGACCCCGCGGTGGTCCGGGCCTGGTTCCTCCGGCGGCACCGGGCCCGGCTCGCCGCCGCCGGCATCCACATCGAGATCGAGGAAGGGAGGTGATCCCGATGAAGATCACCGTCGTGAAGGTGAAGGCGTCGACGCACGGCGTCTCCACGCACTCCATCCAGACCCGGCACGCCCGCGCGGCCAAGTGACGGAGGGAGACCGAGGAGGGAGGTGATTCAAATGAAGATCACTGTTGTCAAGGTCAAGGCGCCGACGCACGGCGTCTGCAAGTACCTGGTGCCGCTGAACCGGCCCCAGACCGAGTCGCAGAAGTGACCGAGCGGCCCGGGTGGAAGCCGGCCCACCCGGGCCTGCCCGACCCCGCTGTACGAGAAAGGGACGATGACGTGTCCGTGTGCCTCGTCGCGATGCCGTGGCAGTCGCTGGAGTCGCCCTCACTGCCGCTCGGCCTGCTGCGCGCCGCGGTGACCCGGGCCGGGCTGCCCACGCCGGAGACCTACCACGCGAACCTGCGCTGGGCGGAGTTCCTGATGGCCCGCACCGGCGAGGAGCTGGGTCCCCGGGAGTACACGGCGGTCGCCGAGGAGGGCCTCTTCGACGGGCTGGGCGACTGGGTCTTCACCGGCGTCCTGCACGACGACCCCGAGTTCGGGGTGGAGACGCTGCGGGCGTACGCGGCGGAAGCGGACCTGGACATCGGGCCGGTCACCCGGATGCGCGCACACGCCGAGGACTTCGTCGAACTGGTGACCGACGAGCTGCTGGCGCGCGGACCCCGGATCGTGGGGTTCAGCACCACCTTCATGCAGAACGTGCCGAGCCTGGCGGTGGCCCGACGGATCAAGGCCCGCGACCCGGACGTGACGATCGTCTTCGGTGGAGGCAACTGCGACGGACCGATGGGCGTCGCCCTGCACCGGAACTACCCCTTCGTCGACCTGGTGCTCCGCGGCGAGGGCGAGAAGTCCTTCCCGGCGCTGCTGCGCGTCCTGGCCGACGGGGCCACGCCGGAGGCCCTGCGGACCGTCCCGGGGCTCTGCTGGCGGGACGACGCCGGGGTCGCGCACCAGAACCCGCAGTCGTCACCGCTGCCGATGCCGCAGGTACCCGTCCCCGACTTCGACGACTGGTTCGCCCGGATGGAAACCTCCCCGGTCAACATCCACGTCGAGCCGAAGCTCGTGCTGGAGACCGCCCGGGGCTGCTGGTGGGGCGAGAAGCACCACTGCACCTTCTGCGGGCTCAACGGCACGCTGATGACGTTCCGGGCGAAGGATCCGGACGCGGTGATCCGGGAACTCGGCGAGCTGACGAGTCGGCACCGGACCCTCGACGTGATCATGGTCGACAACATCATCGCCAACAGCTTCTTCACCACCGTGCTGCCCCGGCTCGCCGAACTCGACTGGGACCTGCGGCTGCACTACGAGGTGAAGTCCAACCTGAAGCCCGCCGAGATCGACATCTTCCGGGCCGCCCGGGTCAGCCACGTCCAGCCCGGCATCGAGAGCCTGGTGTCACCGGTGCTCAAGATCATGGACAAGGGCGTGGCCGGGACCCGCAACGTGCGGACCCTGCGCGACTGCGAGTCCGCCGGTCTCACCGTCACCTGGAACTGGCTCTACGGCTTCCCGGAGGAACGCGCCGAGGACTACGAGCCCGTGCTGCGGCAGGTCCCGGCGTTGGTGCACCTGCAACCTCCGGCCGGTGCGTCCCGGATCCTGCTGGAGCGCTTCAGCCCGTACTTCGAGAACCCCGCGCTGGGCTTCCCGCACCGCCGCACCGCCCGGGCGTACCGACACGTGTACGCCCTGCCGGAGGAGGACGTGCGCGACATGGTCTACCTCTTCGACACCGACCCCGTCGGCATCTCCGACGCCGAGGCCAAGGAGCTGCGTGACCTGCTCGACGCGTGGATCGCCGGCTACCCGGACAGCACCCTGGTCCGCGTCGACGAACCGGATGCCACCGTCCTCGTCGACCGCCGGGTGGGGTGGCCGGCCACCGACCACCGGATCACCGAACCGTCGCACCGGGCGGTGTACCGGGCCACGGAACCGGGGCGGTCCCTGGCCGCGCTCCTGCGGGACGTGACCGCCGCCGGGTTCCCGGTCGGCGAGGAGGAGCTGCGCGAAATCCTGGCCGGCTTCGTCGCCCGGGGGCTGGTCTTCGTCGAGAACGGACAGTGGATCGGCCTCGCCACCAGCGCCATTCCGATCAAGGTGGGATGACCATGCTGACCTCGAATCCGCCCGCCGTCGACGTCGTCGCGGCCCAGGGCCTCCCGCCGATCACCCCGGACCTCACCTACCATCCCGTCGACGTCGGCACC
The DNA here is from genome assembly GCF_014680085.1 of Micromonospora sagamiensis. Lineage (NCBI taxonomy): Bacteria > Bacillati > Actinomycetota > Actinomycetes > Micromonosporales > Micromonosporaceae > Micromonospora > Micromonospora sagamiensis. The sequence goes on from NZ_AP023438.1 coordinate 6,509,914, forward strand.
GTGCTCCACTTCGGGCGCTCCCCCGGCGAGGACCTCGCGCTGCTGCGCTACCTGCGCGACGTCACCAGCCACGCGGTACGGCTGCGGTGGCGGCTCGCCGGGCTGCCGTGCTTCCCGCTGCACACCCACGTGCACCTGGTGGCGCCCTCCGGCGGGGTGGACGCGGACAGCACCGCCCACGCCACGGCCTGGGCCGCCGACTACCGGTACGGCAGCTTCTTCTACCGGCGTGGTCCCGGGTTCGTCGCCATCAAGGACGTCCGTCCGGAGAGCGAGGACGCCCGGCTCACCATCGACGAGGGCGCCGAGCACTTCCTCGCCATGGCCGAGGCGCACACCCTGGCGGACCTGGAGCCGGCCGCGCAGGAGCTGGTCGACACGGTCTCCGGGGCCGGCCTGCTGCTCCGGGTCGACCAGCGACTGCTGGTCCTGCCGTACCGGCTGCGGCACTGGCCCGTTCCGTACCTGGCCATCTGACCGGTCCGCGACCCCGAAGGAGCAGCGTGGTGCGTACCACGGAACCGGTGCCCGCCTACCCGTTCCTCGACTACGCCGAGCTGCGCCTCGACCCCCGGCTGGACGAGGCGCGGCGCAGCGGCGCGCTGACCCGGGTCCGGCTGCCGTACGCGGGCGAGGCGTGGCTGGCCACCCGCTACCGCGACGTCCGGAAGGTCCTGACCGACCCCCGGTTCAGCCGGGCGGCGGCGATGGGGCCGGACGTGCCCCGGCAGACCCCGGACCCGCCCTTCGTCAGCACCATCATGGACGTCGACCGGCCGGAACACGGACGACTGCGTCGGCTGGTGGCGGTGGCGTTCACCGAGCGGCGCATCGACGGGCTGCGACCGTACGTGCGCGAGGTGGCCCACCGGCTCGTCGACGACATGCTCCGGCAGGGGCCGCCGACGGACCTCACCCAGGCCCTCGCCCTGCCGCTGCCGATGACGGTGATCTGCCGGACACTGGGCGTGCCGCTGGCCGACCGGGCCGAGTTCCGCCGGTGGACCGAGTCCCTCGTCGCACTGCGCAGGATCACCGCGGAGGAGTTCCGGGCGGTGGTCGACGCGCTGGAGGCGTACCTGCGGGACCTGATCCGGCAGCGCCGCGCACAGCCCACCGACGACCTTCTCAGCGCCCTGGTCCAGGCCCGGGACGAGGGCAGCCGGCTGAGCGAGCAGGAGCTGCTCTCCTTCGGGGTGACCCTGCTGGCCGCCGGGTTCGAGACCACCGCCAGCCACATCGCCAGTTCGACGTACCTGCTGCTGACCCGGCCCGGACTCTGGACGGGCCTGGTCACCGACGCGGACCGGATGGCCACCACGGTCGAGGAGCTGCTGCGGTTCGTCCCGCTCAACGGCGGCACCGGGCTGGCCCGGGTCGCGGTCGAGGACGTGGAGTTCGACGGGGTGACGGTCCGCGCGGGCGAGGCGGTCTTCGTCTCCACCATCTCCGCCAACCGGGACGAGGAGGCGTTCCCGGACGCCGACACCTTCCGGCTGGACCGGGAGCCGGAGCCCCACCTGGCCTTCGGTTGGGGTCCGCACCGCTGCCTGGGTGCCCGACTGGCCACGATGGAGCTGCACGAGGCGATCGCCGTGCTGCGGGAGCGCGTGCCGACACTCCGGTTGGCGGTACCACCCGATAGCGTGGACTGGAAGACCGGCACCATCCTGCGTGGGCCCCGCGAGCTGCCGGTCACCTGGTGACCGGGTCCGCCACCGCTTCGGGAGGTCCGGTGCGTCCCGCGTCGACGACCCCGCCGCCCGACCGGTCCCCCCTGCGGCCGCTGGTGTTCGCCCAGCTCATCAGCCTCACCGGCACCCACGTCACCGCGCTGGCCCTGCCCACCCTGGCCATTCTGCTGCTGGACGCCGGGCCGGTCGCCGCGGCGTTGATCTTCGCCCTCGAGTACGGGGCCCGGGGGCTGACCGCGCCACTGGTCGGCGTCCTCGTCGACCACGTCCGCTCACCACGCCGCCTGCTGGTCGCCAACGACCTGCTCCACGCGCTCGTCGTCGCGTCGGTGCCGGCGATGTACCTGCTCGACGTGCTCTCCCTGCCGTACCTGGTGGTGGTCGCCGCGTGCTCCGGCATCCTCTCCGGGGTCACCGACATCTCGATCAACGCGGTGCTGCCCCGGCTGGTGCCCGCCGACCGGCTGGTCGGCGCGAACGCCGCCCTCGCCGGGGCCCGCGCCGCCGGGCAGATCGCCGGGCCCGCCGTCGGCGGGCTGCTGGTGCAGGCCCTCGGCGCGGCGCTGGCCATCGCCGTCGACACGGTCAGCTACCTGGCCTCGGCGGTCGTGTTCAGCCGGCTACGCGGGGCGCACCGCCGCACCCCCGAGCGACCGGCGGCCACCGCGCCGGTGTCCCGAAGCGCCGCGCTGCGCCGCTCGGCGGCTGGCCTGCGGACCTCGCTGCGGGAGGGCCTGGGCACCTTCCGGGAGGTCCCGCTGCTGGGGCGGCTGGCCCTCGCCACCGCCGCGCTGAACGTCGGCGGCGCCGGTCTCGGGGCCCTCTACACCCTCTACGCCTACCGGACGCTGGAGCTGAGCCCGCTCCAGGTCGGGGCCCTGTGGGGGGTGAACAGCGCGGCGGCGCTGGCCGCCGTGGCCACCGCCCGACGGGTGGTCGGCCGGTTCGGGCTGGACCGCTCGATCGCCCTGTTCGCCCCGGTCGCGGCCGGGTCACTGCTGCTCATCCCGGCCGCGTCGCTGGCCGCCCCGCTGCTGCTCTTCGTCGTCTACGAGCTGATCTTCGGGTACTGCGCGACGGTCTGGTCGGTGGCGTCGGCCTCCCTCCAGCAACAGCTGGTGCCGGCCGAACGGCTCGGGCGGGTCATCGCGTTCAGCCGGACGGTGTCGATCCTGGCCGTACCGGTGGGGGCGCTCGTCGGTGGCGTCGCCGCCGACGTCTGGGGGCTGCCGGGGACCCTCACCGGCTTCGCCCTGGTCGCCCTCGCCGGCACGGCCACGGTCACCGGACGGATCCGCCGGCGGACCGGACCGGACGGCGGGCCCACCGGTGACCCCGCCGCCGGACCGGTCGCCGGAGAGCCGACGGGCGACCAGGCCGCCAAGCACTGACCTCGCCGGAGAGCCGACGGGCGACCAGGCCGTCCGGCACTGACCTCGACCGGGCCGTCCGCCCTCAGCGCTCGACCTTGTGGGCGCGCAGCGCGGCCCGGAGCCGGTCGACGAGTTCGGCGCACTCGGCACGGGACAGGGTCAGCGGCGGCATCAGCGGCAGGAAGCCGGGCGCGTAGCTGGTCAGCAGGCCGTGGTCACGGCAGGTCAACCGGAACCGGTTCACCTCCGCGACCGACCAGGGTTCGCCGTCGTCGTGGACCAATTCCAGGCCGAGCATCATGCCCTCGCCCACCACCGGCCCGACCCCCGGCTCGCCGGCCAACGACCCGGTGATCAGCTCGACCAGGTGCCGCCCGGTCCGGCGGACCCCCGCCAGGAACCCGTCGGCGGTGAGCACGTCCAGGACGGCGAGCCCGGCGGCCATCCCGATCGGGTGCCCGTCGGTGGTGGAGCCGTTCGGAAAACCGAGCCGCAGCGGCGGGTCGGCGAGCGCGTCGAAGATCGGCGTGGCCACCACCAGCGCGGCCAGCGGGAAGTAGCCGGCGCTCAACCCCTTGCCGAGCACGACCATGTCCGGGGCCTCCGGGAGCCGTTCGCTCACCGTCATGGTCCCGGTACGACCGGCGCCGGTGGTCACCTCGTCCACGATCACGTGGACGTCCCGGGCCCGGCACTCGGCGATCAGCGACTCCAGGAACGGCAGCGAGACCGCGCCGATGGCGCTGCCGAGCACCGGTTCCACCATGACCGCGGTGACCCGGTCCACCCCGATCCCGTCGACGAGGGCGAGGATCTCCGGCACCGTGGGCGCGGTGACGTGCCGGACGTAGTCGTCGACCGGGGCCGACCACTCGTGCAGGATCGGCTCGCCGGTCAGCGCGGTGGCCAGCGGCCCGGTGCCGTGGTAGCCGTTGTGGACCGCGACGACGTACCGCCGCTCCGGAGCTCCGGTCATCCGCCGGTGGAAGCGGGAGAGCATCGCCGCCGACTCGGTCATCTGGCTGCCGGTGTTGCCGAACCGGACGTGCCGCAGCGGCGCCGGCATCAGCGCGGCCAGGCGGGCGGCGTACTCGACGGCCACCACGGGCGGGTGCTCGTACCGCATCACGGTGCCCGAGGGGAGCGTGTCGAGCTGCCGTCGCATCGCCTCCTTCACCGGCTCGCAGGAGTGCCCCAGGGTGAGGTTCCACATGGACGACCGCGCGTCGAGGTAGCGGCGCCCGGCCGCGTCGGTGACGTGATTGCCGGAGCCCGAGACCAGGAACAGACCCGGATCCCCGTCACGGAAGAAGTCCGTCATCGGCGACAGGCCGTGCCACACCGCGTAGTCCGCGGGGAAATCCGAAGCCATCCGAGCCCTCCCAGTCGGTGCCGGCCCCGGTGGGCCGCCATTCGATCGACGCCGGTCAGTGCTGCCCGGCGGACGTCCCCCCGGTGGCCACGTACCGCCGCCGGGTGAGGGCGAGGGCTGCCCCGATCACGTCGTCGACCGTGGGCAGCAGCGGTGCCAGCAGCACCGGGCTCGCGGGAGCGGGCACCGGCGCGCCGGTGACGACGGCCAGCCGGTCCGGGTCGACCGCCCCCACCTGGACCAGGTGCAGGCCGAGGTCACACAGGAGGGAGGAGGCGCGTGGTTCCTCGTCCACCAGCACCACCGGACCCGCGCCGGCCACCAGCCCGGCGGTGCCGTCCCGGTCCAGCGGCGCGGCGGTACGCAGGTCGACCACCTGGCAGCGCAGCCCGTGGTCGGCGAGCCGACGGGCGGCACGGAGGCAGAGCGCGACCGTGTTGCCGATACCCACCAGGGTCAGGTCGCGTCCGGCCAGGGCCCGGCCGGCCACCCCGAACGGCAGGGGCGCCGGCGTGGCCTCCGGCTCGGGCAGGTCCGCCCAGTCCGGCGTGTACAGCCGGGGTGACTCGAGCACCACCACCGGGTCGGGGTGGCGCAGCGCGGTGCTGAGCAGTCCGGCCGCCGTGTTGGGCGAACTCGGGACGGCGACGACCAGACCGGGGATCTGACTGAGCATCGAGTGGGCGGTGTGCTCGTGCTGGGCACCGAGGTGCTCGTCGCCCCGGGTCAGCCCCCGGATCACCAGCGGCACGGAGAACTGCCCGTCGGACATGTACCGCCACTTGGTGGCCTGGTTGACCAGGGGGTCGAAGGCGGTGAAGAGGAACGCGACCCGGGCGATGCTGACCAGCACGCGCCGCCCGACCAGCGCCATGCCCACGGCCATGCCCACCATCGCGTTCTCCGCGATCGGCAACCGGACCATCCGGTCGCCCCCGAAGAGCTCGATCAGGTCGGGCTGCTGGTAGGTGCAGAACATGTGCAGGTCGGGCTGGTCGGTCAGCGCCGCGCGGACGGCCGCGCCCACCGGGTGCCGCCGGGTCACCGGGGCACCGCCACGGTGGTGACGTTCCCGGCTGCCGTGACCGGGTCCGGCGGCGGGGCCGCCCGGGCGACGGCGAAGACCTCGTCGATCTCCCGTACCGTCTCGGCGTGCCGCGCGGCCCGCCAGGCGTCGGTGAGGCCGGCGCTGGCGGCGGCGATGTCGAGCGGGTCGCGGGCCAGCCAGTAGGCGACCTCGTCGGCGGGCCGGTACTCGGCGGGCCGGGCACCGCCCACCTGCGCGTGGTAGTGGCGCAGGTAGGTGCGGGCCACCAGCACCTGGGGACGGCGGTCACGCCGGCACCGGGCCAGCAGCTCACCGGCGGCCCGGTGGACCGCCTCGACGTCGTTGCCGTCGACCTCGAGGTGGTCGATGCCCAGCCCGGCCACCAGTTCCGTCGGGGTACGGTGCCGGACCAAGTCGCTGCGGGTCTGGTCCTGCCAGCCGTTGTCCTCACAGACCAGCACCAGGGGCAGGCCGATGGTGGCGGCGATGGTGAGCGTCTCGAAGCTGACCCCGGTGCCGAGCGCGCCGTCACCGCAGAAGACGACCGTGGCCCGACCGGAGGCGGTGGCCTTCTCCGCCATCGCCACGCCCGCGGCGATGGAGAGCTGACTGCCGACGATCGAGCTGGCGCCGAGGAAGTGCCGGGTCCGGTCGGCCAGGTGCATCGAGCCGCCCTTGCCTCCGCAGAGCCCGCCGGAGCGGCCGAGGATCTCCCGGACGATCCCGTCCACCGGGAGGCCGGCGGCCACCGCGTGCCCGTGGCAGCGGTAGAAGCTGACCACCCACTCGTCCGGGTGGCGGGCCGAGAGTACGCCGACCGCGACCGCCTCCTGGCCGGTGTACGGGTGCACGAAACCCGCGATCTCGTCCCGGTTGGCGGACTCGATGATCCGCTCCTCGAGGACCCGGATCCGCAGCATCGTCCGGTACGCCGTCGTCACCTGCACAACCGTTTCCGCCTTCGCCGGACCGTCGGGTTTCCCCGGGTGGTGGAGCCTGTTCGGCGTGGATCTGCAATCCTGCCACGACAGTGACACATGTCAATAGAAGATCCGCCGGCGGCAAGCGCGGGTCACCCACAGGGGCGTTACGGACGCCGCGTCGTCCGGCCGCCCCGACGGCGGCGCAGCAGCACGACGGCGAGGGCCGCTCCGAGCACCACCACGCCGGCACCCGCCATGCCCCACCACCGGGTGCCGGTCCGGGAAGCCGGGGCGGGAGCGGCCACGACGGCCGGGGCGGCCGCCGGGACACCGGTCGGCGGCGTACCGGGCACCGGTTCGCCCGGGTCGACCAGCCGGCCCACCGTGGCGTCCCGGGGCAGCGAGAACCCCCAGTCGAGCAACGCGGCCCCCTGCTCCCAGCCGCGCCGGGGCCGGGGTTCGGCCCCCAGCAGCGTCACGACCAGCCGCCGCCCGTCGCGTTCGGCCGCGCCGACGTAGGTGTGCCGGGCCAGGTCGGTGAAGCCGGTCTTGCCGCCGAGCGCACCGGGATACCGACCCACGAGCGGGTTCTCGTTCTGGATCTGGAAGCCCCGCGCCAGGCGTCCCTGGGCCGGGACCTGAGCCGCTCCGGTGAGCGCGTACCGCCGGAACGTCGGGTCGGCGAAGCAGACCCGGGCGATCAGCGCCAGGTCGTACGCGCTGGTGAACTGGCCCGGGCCGTCCAGGCCGGACGGCGTCACCGCGTGGGTCTGGTACGCCCCGAGCTGGCGGGCCCGCTCGTTCATCGCCTGCACCCCGCCGGCCGCTCCCTGCGCGCCGCCGCCGAGCCGGGCGAGCACGTTGGCGGCGTCGTTGCCGGACTGGAGCAGCAACCCCAGCCAGAGCAGCTCCACCGGGTACCGGCCGCCCTCGACCAGCCCGACGGCGGAGCTACCCGGCTCGATGTCGAGGTCGGCGCGGGTCACCGTGACCACCTGGCGCGGGTCGAGGGTGGGCAGCAGCGTCGCCGCGAGCAGCAGCTTCTGCACGCTGGCCGGGGTGCCCGGCTCGTGCGGGCCGCATCCGCCCAGGACCGCCCCGGTGTCCAGGTCCGCGACCAGCCAGGAGGTGGCGGTCAACGCCGGTGGTGGTGGCGACCCGGGTGGCACGACCAGCCCGGGGGTGGCCAGTGCCGGCCCGCCCACCGCCCGCTCGCCCGGCCCGACCGGCGGCGGCGACGGCCGGGGCGGACGGGACACCGCCGGGGCCGGCTGCCGCGGGCAGGGCGGCCCGACCGGCGACGACACCGGGGCGGGAACCCCGGCGGCGCTCGGCACGGAGGTGGCCGGCGTGGGAACCGGCCCGGCCACGGCCGACACGGGGCCCACCGCGGCCCCGGCGAGGACGACGGCCCCGGCGACGGTCGCCGCGCCCCGCAGCACGCATCCGGTCACGGAGCACCACGTTACCGGGACGCCGGTGGCCCACGGGCGGGTACTCACCGGCCGCCCCACGAACCGCCACCCGGGGCGGGTGGCCTGGACGGAGGGGCTGGTCGATCGGCTATGTTGGCCCCGCTCGTGGGCGTGGACGAAAGGAGCGGACGATGCGCGGGGACCTTTCCCGTCAGGCGGCGGAGGAACGGGACGCGGCCGACCCCCTCGCCGGGCTGCGCGACCGCTTCGTGATCACCGACCCGGAGCTGATCTACCTCGACGGCAACTCGTTGGGTCGGCTCCCGGCGGCGACGCCGCAGGCGCTGGACCGGCTGGTGCGGCAGGAGTGGGGCACCGACCTGGTGCGTTCCTGGTCGTCCTGGATCGACTGGGGCCGTCGCCTCGGCGACCGGCTCGCCGCGCACGCGCTCGGCGCACGCCCCGGTGAGGTGGTGGTCTCCGACTCGACCTCGGTGAACCTGTACAAGCTGGCCGCCGCCGCCCTGGACGCCAACCCCGGCCGGCGCGTCATCCTGGTCGACGCGGAGGAGTTCCCCACCGACCGCTACCTCCTCCAGGGGCTCGCCGCGCAGCGCGGCCTGACCGTGCGGCCTCTCCCCTCCGACCTGGACGAGGGCCTCAGCGCGGCCGACGTACGGCAGTCCCTGGACGACCAGGTGGCGCTGGTGGTGCTCTCGGCCGTCTCCTACCGCTCGGGCACCCTGCTCGACCTCGCCGCGGTGAACGCGGCGGCCCGCGAGGTCGGGGCGTACGTGCTGTGGGACCTGTCGCACGCGGCCGGGTCGGTGCCGGTGGAGCTGACCGCCTCCGGCGCGGACCTCGCCGTCGGCTGCACCTACAAGTACCTCAACGGCGGGCCGGGCGCGCCGGCCTTCCTCTACGTCCGGCAGGAGTTGCAGGCCCGGCTGCGCCAGCCGATCTGGGGCTGGTTCGGCCAGCGCGACCAGTTCCGGATGGGACCGGAGTACGACCCCGCCCCGGACATCGACCGGTTCCTCGTCGGCACCCCGCCGATCCTGTCGCTGGCCGCCCTCGACCCGGCGCTGGACGTGCTCGCCGAGGCGGGCATCGACCGGCTGCGCGCCAAGGGCGTCGGCCTCGGTGAGCTGATGGTCGACCTCGCCGACGCCTGGCTCACCCCGCTCGGCTTCACGCTCGCCTCGCCGCGCGAGGCGCACCGCCGGGGCAGCCACATCTGCCTGGCCCACCCGGACGCGCTGCGGATCTCCCGGGCGCTGATCAGCGAGGCGAAGGTGGTGGGTGACTTCCGGGTACCGGACCGGTTGCGGCTCGGCCCGGCGCCCCTCTACACCCGCTACGTCGACGTCTGGGACGGTATGGCGCGACTGCGCGACCTGGTGGCGCGCGGCGGGCACGAGCAGCTTCCGCAGGAGACCCCGCGAGTCACCTGACCTGCGGATACACCCCGATCGACCGAGCCGCCCGGCGTCCGCGCCGGGCGGCTCGCGCATGTCCGCACGGCCTCGGGCTGACTTTTGTCATGAGTACCCGTGCGCTGCGCATACACCGTCGTGACTAAGCGCACTGGAGCCGACACCGTCCCGTCCACGAGACTCATTGCATCGCCGGGAACGAGGACCGGCCCGGGACGCGGAGGGAGGCCAGACGGTGGACGAGGGCTACGACAGCTTCTGCGTGACGAACCGGTTGTTCTACGACTCCCTCGGCAACGCCACCGACGGGCACACCTTCGCCGCCGGGCGTCCCGCCCCGGCCGGCTGGACGTCCGAGGCGACCAGCGACTGGATGAACTACGCCCCGGAGGGTGCTTCGCTGCCCCCGCAGGGCTGGAAGATCCACGTCTCGGCCGGCGTCGAGAACGCCGAGCGGGTGCTCGACGCGGTCTGGTCCTACTGCGTGCCGCGCGGTCTGGCGTTCAAGTTCCTCCGCAGCCCACGCATCGTGCTGCTGCGCAACTCCAAGTACGCCCACCGCGGCGGGAGCGGCAAGTTCGTCACCATCTACCCGCGGGACGAGGCGGAGCTGGAGCTCGCCTGCAAGGAGCTGGACGAGTTGCTCGCCGGTGAGTCCGGTCCGTACATCCTCAGCGACCTGCGCTACGGTGCCGGGCCGGTGTACGTCCGCTACGGCAGCTTCACCGCCCGATACTGTGTCACCCCGGACGGGCAGACCGTCCCGGCGATCGCCGACGGCACCGGCACGCTGGTGCCGGACCGGCGTGACCCGGTCTTCCACGTGCCGTCCTGGGTGACCCTGCCCGACTTCCTCGCCCCCCACCTGGCCGCCCGGAACGCGACCAGCACGAACGAGGTGCCGTACCGGATCGAGAAGGTCATCCACTTCTCCAACGGCGGCGGCCTCTACGTGGGGCGGGACACCCGCGACGACACGCAGGTGGTGCTCAAGGAGGCCCGCCCCCTGGCCGGCCTGGACTCCGACGGCGCCGACGCGGTCACCCGGCTGGAGCGGGAGGCGGCGATGCTGCGCCGGCTCGCCGACCTGCCGCAGGTGCCCCGGCTGCACGACGAGTTCACCCTCGGCGAGCACAGGTTCATCGCGCTGGAGTTCATCGAGGGCCGGTCACTGAACAAGGTGCTGGCCAACCGGCACCCGCTGGTGGACGCCGACGCCACCGAGGCGGACCGGGCAGCGTACGCCCGGTGGGCACGGGACGTCTTCGACCAGGTCGAGGCGGCCGTGCGGGCGATCCACGACCGGGGCGTGGTCTACGGCGACCTGCACATGGCCAACATCATGGTGCGGCCGGACGACCGGATCACGCTTGTCGACTTCGAGGTCGCCGTCGCCGATGACGAGAGCCAGCGGCCGGGCCTGCGCAACCAGGGCTTCGCCGCACCCCGCCACGTCCGGGGCAGGGCCGCCGACCGGTACGCCCTGGCCTGTCTCCGCCTGGCGCTGTTCCTCCCGTTGACCCAACTCATCCGGCTCTCCCCGACGAAGGCGGCGCACCTGGCCGACGTCATCGTGGAGCACTTCCCGGTCCCCCGGTCCTTCGTCGACCCGGCGGTCGCCGAGATCACCGCCGCGTTCGACGCGGAAACCGCGGGGACCGACACGACGGGCGGGTCCGGCACGGGTGCCGGCTCCTCAGCGGCCGTCACGCCGGTGCCGGACCTGGCCGCCGACGACTGGCCGGCCCTGCGGGACCGACTCGCCAAGGCGATCCTCGCCAGCGCCACCCCCGAACGCGACGACCGGCTCTTCCCGGGTGACATCGAGCAGTTCCGCTGCGGTGGGCTCAATCTCGCGCACGGCGCGGCCGGAGTGCTGCACACCCTGGCGCAGACCGGGGCGGGCCGCTTCCCGGAACACGAGGAGTGGCTGGTCCGGCGGGCGACGAACCCGCTGTCCGGGACCCGGCTGGGCTTCTACGACGGACTGCACGGGGTGGCGTACGCACTGGAGCGGCTGGGCCGCCGACAGGATGCGCTGGACGTCATCGACATCTGCCTCCGGGAGTCCTGGGACCGGCTGGACCACAGCCTGCGCAGCGGGCTGTCGGGAGTGGCGCTCAACCTGTTCGACCTGGCCGGGCGCACCGGCGAGTCGGCGCTGCGCGACGCCGCGTGGCGGGCCGCCGAGCGGGTGGTCGACCAACTCGCCGACGACCCCGGGCCGGACATCAGCGGCGGCACGCACCCGTACGCCGGGCTGCTGCGCGGCCGGAGCGGACCGGCACTGCTGCTGGTGCGCCTCTCCGAACTGACCGGGGATGCGACGCTGCTGGAGCACGCCGCCACGGCACTGCGCCAGGACCTGCGTCGGTGCGTGGTACGCCCGACCGGCGCGCTGGAGGTCAACGAGGGCTGGCGGACCATGCCCTACCTCGGGCAAGGCGGCGTCGGCGTGGGGCTGGTCCTCGACCAGTACCTCGCCCACCGGCACGACGACGGGTTCGCCCGGGCGAGCGCCGCGGCGTACCGGGCAGCCCGCTCCCCGTTGTACGCGCAGAGCGGCCTCTTCGTGGGCCGGGCCGGGATCGTCGCCTACCTGGCGGCGACCGCCCGGACGCCCGAACAACGGCAGGAACTCGACGCACAGCTACGCCGGCTGGCCTGGCACGTGATGCCGTACGGGGGCGGGGTGGCCTTCCCGGGCGAGAAGCTGCTGCGCCTCTCGATGGACCTCGGCACCGGCACCGCCGGGGTGCTGTTCGCCCTGGGCACGGCGCGGCACGACGAGCCGCTGACGCTGCCCTTCCTCGCGCCGCTGGCCGGCGCTCCCGATCTCCCCCGGGCCAACGGGGCGAGCCTGACGACCGAGACCGTGGAAGGAGGTGACTTGACATGACTCTTCTGGACCTGCAGGGCCTGGAGATGGCCGACCGTACCCACGACACCAGCGGCCTGAGCGTGCTCATGTGCGACGGCAGCTCGCTGTCCGTCACGAGCTGCGACTGATCAGTTCGCCAAGCGCGCCCCGGGCGGGTAGACGTACCCGCCCGGGGCGCGCGCGTGTCGGGAGGACGAATGGGGACGCGATCGGCCGGGGACCGGCTGGTGCGCCGGTCGGTGCGGTACGGCGGGCGGTGGACCGTCACGCTGGCCGCTGTCGCGCTGCTCGGCGCGGCCGCCGGACTCCTCCTCCCCGCAGCTCTCGGCTCAGCTGTCGACGCCGCGCTCGGCGACGGCCCCCGCTGGTGGACACTGGTCGCCTGCGCACTGGTGGCGGTACTGATCGCCACCGACACCCTGGGCGACCTGGCCACCGGGTACGGCGCGGCCCGGGCCACCTCCAGGCTCCGCGACCATCTGCTGCGCCACCTGTTTCGTCTGGACGTCCGGCAGGCCCGCCGACACCCGGTGGGCGACCTGGTCGCCCGGCTGGTCGGTCAGGCGGCCGACGCCGGGCAGGCCGGCAACGCGGTGGTCCTCGGCGTGGTCGCGCTGATCCCCCCGCTGGGCAGCGTGGTCGCGCTGGTCCTCCTGGAACCGTTGCTCGGCGCGACCCTGCTCGCCGGGCTGATCCTGCTGGCCGTACTGCTGCGTGCCTTCGTCACCGACGCCTCCACGGTGACCACCGCCTACCAGCGGGCCCTCGGCACGATCGCCGGCCGGTTGCTGGAGTCGATGGGCGGGGCGCGCACGATCGCCGCTGCCGCCACCGCCGACCGGGAAACCGACCGGATCCTCGAACTCCTGCCCGAGCTGGGCGGACACGGCCGGCGCGGCTGGGAGCTGCTGGCCCGCGCGGGTGCCCGGACCGCCGCCGTGGCGCCACTGCTGAACCTGGCCGTGATCGCCGTCGGCGGGTACGGGCTGACCGCCGGCTGGCTCACCCCCGGGGAACTGGTCGCCGCCGTCCGGTACGCGGCCCTCGGCGCGGGACTCGGCGCGGCGGTGGCCGCCCTCAACCGGCTGGTCCGCGTCCGCGCCGGGGCCCTCCGCCTCGCCGAGCTGACCGACCTGCCGGTCGTCCCGGCCGGCGAGCTGCCCCTGCCGCCCGGGCGGGGTGTGCTGACCCTGCGCGGGGCGACGGTCCACGCCGACGACGGCCGCCCGATCCTGGACCGGGTCGACCTGACCGTGCCGGCCGGCGACACGGTCGCGGTGGTGGGTGTCTCCGGGTCCGGGAAGTCCACGCTCGCGGCGTTGGCCGGCCGGCTGCACGACCCGGACGCCGGTGAGGTGCTGCTGGACGGGGTGCCACTGCACCGGGTTGCCCCGGCGGCGTTGCGTCGCGCGGTCGGGTACGCCTTCGAACGGCCGGTGCTGGTCGGCGCGACCGTGCACGAGGCGGTCGCCCTGGCGCTCCCCGCCGACGTGGCGACCCCGCCGGCCGGCGCCCCGGCCACCACCCCGGTGCTCGCGGCGACCCGCGCCGCGGCGGTGGACGACTGCGTCAGCCGCCTGCCGGAGGGCTTCCGCACCCCGCTGGCCCGGACGCCGCTCTCCGGCGGCGAGGCCCAGCGGTTGGGGCTGGCCCGCGCGTTGACCGCCGAACGGCTGCTCGTCCTCGACGACGCGACGTCCAGCCTGGACACCGCCACCGAGCACCGGATCGCCCGGGCGGTGGCCGGACGGCCCGGTGAGCGTACCCGGCTGGTGGTCACCCACCGCGCGGCGACGGCGGCGGCGGCCGACCTGGTGGCCTGGCTCGACGACGGGCGGCTGCGGGCCCTCGCGCCGCACCGCCAGCTCTGGTCGGATCCTGCCTACCGGGCGGTCTTCGAGGCCGGGGACGGTTCGCGGTGACCGCCTCCCCCGTCGGCGACGACGGCGCGCGACCGACGGACGGGGTGAACCGGCGGCCCGTCGGGGTGCTCCGGGAGACCGGGCGGGCGCTGCGTGCCCGGCGGTGGCAACTCGGCCGGCTCGCCGGCTGGTCGGCCGCCGAGTCGCTGCCGGCGCTGCTCTCCGGTTACCTGGTCGCCGGTGCCGTGGACGAGGGTTTCCTGGCCGGGCGGTTCGGCACCGGCCTGGCCTGGCTCGGCGGGCTGGCGCTGGCCGTACTGGTCGGCGCGGTGGCCACCGGCCAGGTGTACCGGGCGCTCGGCACGGTGGTCGAACCGTTCCGCGACGAGCTGACCGACCGGGTGGTGCGCGGCGCGCTGCGCGCGGCGACCACCGGCGGCACCCGGCCGGAGAGCGCGGCGGTGGCCCGGCTGACCCAGCAGGTGGAGGTGGTCCGGGACTCCTTCGGCGGCCTGCTGATGGTCGTCCGCGGGTTCCTCTTCGCCGCCGTCTCGGCGCTGGTCGGCCTGGTGGCGTTGGCCCCACTGGTCGCCGCCCTGGTCGCCGCGCCGCTGCTGGCCGGGTTGGCGGTCTTCGCCGCCGGGCTGCCGGCGATGGTCGCCCACCAACGCCGGTACGTCCGGGCCGGCGAGGCGCTCGGCGAGGCGGCGGCGACCGCACTGGCCGGCCACCGGGACGTGCTCGCCTGCGGCGCGCAGGACCGGGTCGTGGCCGAGGTCGGTAGCCGGATCACCGCGCAGGCCGACGCCGAGCGGACGGTGGCCCGGATGACCGCGTTGCGCAGCCTCAGTCTCGGCCTGGGCGGCTGGGCGCCACTGGCGGTGCTGATGCTCGCCGCGCCGTGGCTGGTGGCGCGGGGAGTGACCGCCGGGGCGGTGCTCGGTGCGCTGGTCTACATCTCGACCGGGCTGCAACCGGCGCTGCGGGCCCTGGTGCAGGGGGTGGGCGGGGGCGGTCTGCGGTACGTGGTGACGCTGGAGCGGATCCTGCTGACCAGCCCGTCGGACGAATCGGCGGACCGGACCGGTGCGCCGGCCGACGCCGGCCGGTCAGCGGTGGCCCGTGACGCGCCGGCCACCTCCGGCGACGCCGGCCCGACACGCGGCTCCCGCCCGTCACGCGGGATGCCCGACGACGCGGCGCACGGCGATACGGCACACGGTGATGCGGCGCTACGCGTCCGCGGGCTGACCTTCCGGTACGGCCCCCGCGCCCGGCCCGTGCTCGCGGACTTCTCGCTGACCCTCGCTCCCGGCGAGCACCTCGCGGTGGTCGGGCCGAGCGGGGCGGGCAAGTCCACCCTCGCGGCCCTGGCCTCCGGGCTGGTGCGGCCGGAGTCCGGCTCGGTGGAGATCGCCGGTACGCCGGTCGGCGAGCTCCCCGCGGAACAGCTGGCCCGGCTGCGGGTGCTGGTGCCGCAGGAGGCGTACGTCTTCAGCGGCTCCCTGGCGGACAACCTGCGCTACCTGCGTCCGGACGCCGACGACGCGGCCCTGACCGCAGCGCTGGACGCGCTGGGTGCCCGGCCGCTGGCCGACCGGTTGGGCGGGCTGGCCGCGCCGGTGGCACCGACGACGCTCTCCGCCGGGGAGCGGCAGGTGATCGCGGCGGTCCGGGCCTGGCTGGCACCCGCCCCGCTGGCCATCCTGGACGAGGCGACCTGCCACCTGGACCCGCCCGCCGAGGCGCTGGTCGAGGAGGCCTTCGGCCGACGGCCCGGTGCCCTGATCGTGGTCGCCCACCGGATCACGTCCGCGCTACGGGCCGACCGGGTGCTGGTCCTGGACGGCGAGCGGCCGATGCTCGGCGAGCACCGGGACCTGCTCGGCCGGTCCGCCACCTACCGGGAGCTGGTCGGGTACTGGGACGACGTTCCGGCGTCCCCTCCGGCGGCCGGCTCTCCGGCGCGGAGCGGATCGGCCTGACGCCCGACCAGCTCCTTCCCCGACGGCTCGCGGCACCTCCTCCGGCGAGGTACGGGACAGCGGTCGACGGCGAGGTACGGGACAGCGGTCGACGGGCGGGTTGATCGTCGGCTGCGTACCGGCCGGATCCGTGCCGATCCGGCCGGCGCGGAGCGTCAGATCCAGCCGGCGTCGCGTGCGAGGCGGACCGCCTCCACCCGGGTGCGGGCACCCGCCTTCCGGGTGATCCGGCCAAGGTGGTTGCGCACCGTGCCCGGTGAGAGTCCCAGCGAGCCGGCCACCTCCGCGACCGTCGCTCCCGCCGCCGTGAGTTCCAGGATCTCGGTCTCCCGGCCGGTCAGCGGGCTGGTGGCGGTCAGCGCGGCGAGCACCAGCTCCGCGTCGACCACCGTCTCTCCCCGGGCGAGCCGACGGACGCCGTCGACCACCCGGTGAGGTGAGACATCGTTGGCGAGCACGCCGACGGTGCGCCCGCCGGCGAGCACGTGGTGCAGTCCCCGGACCCGGCGCCGGTCGGCCAGCACCAGCATCGGGCACGGTCCGACGGGACCGGCCCCGTCGTCGATCAGGTCGAGGTCGACCACCGCCACGTCGGGCAGCTTCGTCCAGAGCATCGGCTGGACCTCGTCGCCGCGATCCACCTCGGCCACCACGCTGATGTCCTGCTCAGCGGCGAGCACCAGAGCCAACGCGCCGCGGATCAGCGTGCCGTCGAGGGCAAGCAGGGTACGGATCACGAATTTCCTCCCGAATTGGACACCAACCGGAAAGCAGAGAGGTTGACGTTTCCTTACACCGATGTAACGTCCGGCCGGCATGACGAATCCACGCCGACGGATGTTTAGCATCGATGAATTCCCCCGGACGGATCACCGTCACTCCCGAATGGACAATACCGAATCGGTCGTTCGGCCGGTACCGCTGATCAGTCGGATGAGTTCCGCGATGACCGATGCGGCCGGAAAGTCGCTTGCACGGGACTGACGGACATCCGTCGGTGGACGGAGCACCGGCCGGCGACCGGCCGGAGCCTGGAGTCGACCGGCACCGACCGGCCGACCCCACCGACGGCAGGGTCTACAGCCACCCGTCGCGCTGGGCGCGGCGGATCGCCTCCATCCGGTTACGGGACCCGGTCTTGCGCAGGATCGCCGACAGGTGGTTGCGCACCGTCCCGTGCGCCAGGAAGAGGCGACGGGCGATCTCCTTGAGCGGCAGCCCCTCGGCGGCGGCGCGCAGCACGTCCAGCTCCCGGGGCGTGAACGGGCTCTTCGGCGGGCTCAACACGGCGACCGCCGCCGTGGGGTCGATGACCCGTTCCCCGGCGGCCAGCGACCGGACCATCCGAACCAGTTCCTCCAACGGGCCGTCCTTGCCAATGAACCCGCGCGCCCCGGCCGACACCGCCGCCTCGAGGACCGCAGGGCTCCACCGGTAGCTCATCGCCAGTACAGCCGCCTTGGGCACGTGCACGCCGATCTCCTCGATGGTTCGGACCGGGCCACACGACTGGGGGGACTCCGGCACCACATCCAGCACGACGACGTCCGGCTGGGTGCGACGCACCACCGCGGACACCTCACGGACGTCCGCGACCGCCGCGGCGATCTCCATGTCCTCCTCGTGGGACAGCACGGCGCAGAGCGCACCGCGCAACAGTCCCATCTCCTCCACCACGACTACACGAATCACTACGTACTCTCCGATCTCGGGTACGCGTCGCGACGGCCACCCGGCCGGCTCCCGGTACGGGAGGGCGGGGCCGGTACGCACGCGGAAGGGGTACGGCCCTCGGGCTCCGCCATGTCCGGGACGGACGGGCGTGCCCGCGTGACCCGTCGTCGCCCGGACGGCTCGTGGAGCCGGGGCGGACGGCGGGAGGGCGTACTCAGCCGGGGCGGGCGGCCACCGCGGGAGAGCGACCCCGGGCGGGTGCCGGCGGAACCTCCGCACGGGCGTGACGGTCGGAGCGGTCCAGGCCGGACGTCTCCGGCGACAGGGCCGCACCGCTGCGGGGGCCAGTGTCCCCGGTGGCCCGGTCCTCGCCGGGTGCCACCGGCGCCTCCGGGGCCTCACCGGGGGCTGGCCCGGAATGAACGGTCGACGCGGCCGGCGCGGCCGACCGGCAGACGGGGACGACCGGCGGCGCCACGGGCCCTCCGGCTCCCCCGCCTCCGGCCAGGCCCGGCGGCAGCGGAACTCCATTGTGGACCCAGGGGGGATCGACCTGCGGATCCGTGACCGGCGGTTGTTCCGCCCGGTCCACGGGGACGGGCGTCGGCACCGGCACGGCCGGGGTCGCCGAATCCGGCGGGAGCAGCGGGCCGATCACGCCACCGGGCAGGTCGAGGATCGGCGGGAGCACCCCGCCGACCAGGTCGGTGAGCAGGTCGAGGATCGGCCGCAGCGCACCGTCCACCACGCCGACCAGCCGGGGTGGCAGCGGGATCCGACCGGGTGGCGACGCGGGGTCCGGCGCGGGACGCACGGCGGGAATCTCCACCGGGCCGTCGGGACCGGCGTCGGGCCGGGGCGGCACGACGGGGACGGACGGCCGGGGCAGTGTGGTAACCGGGGCGGGCGCGACCCCGCCCGGGGTGCCCGGCGGGGCGGGCACGACCCCGCCCGGGGTGCCCGGCGGGGCGGCCACCGGAGGCCGCAGCGGCCCGTCGGCCGGTACGACCGGCGAGTCCGGCACCGGCGGAGCGGGGCGCGACGGCAGGACCCGCTCGACGACCCGGGGCACGAGGGGCTCCGTTCGGGGCCGCGTCGCGCCCTCCCGGTCCAGCGGCCGGAGCGACGGCGTCTCGCCGGTGGACGGCGCCTGCGGACCCGGCCGGTCCGGAGCCACGGGCAGCCGGCTCCGGCCGGTGACGGCGGAGCGAGCCGCCGGCAGCGGAACGTGGGCCGGCGCGGCAGCGGGCTCGCGTAACGGGGCCGACGTCGTGAGGCGTCCGGGGTGGCCCAGGTGGGCGATCAGGTCGGCGGTGCGTCCGGTGTCACCGCCACCGGCACGCGTCTCGGCGCGGGCCGGGGTGTCGAAGAGTGCCACGGCGAGCAGGGCGGCGCCGACCCCGGCCACGGCGAGAACAACCGCGCGAGCCAGGCGGGTCCACCCCGCCGACCCGGGCAGGGCGGAACGCCCCGGGGTCGGGGCCGAGGGGGAGACGATCGCGGCACGGCGCAACAGGGGACGGCCCTTTCGGCGGGTACGTCCGCACATCGTAACGGCGTGTTCGGGCACTCGCACACAGCGATGTGCCACGTGACGGAAAGTCGACCACCGCCTCCCGCACGCTGCCGCTTACCGGTAATGGAGCGTTCGCGGTGCGACCCGGCGCGGACGTCCCGGTCCCCCGGTCGGGGACGCCCGCGCCGGGTCGGCTCAGTCGGTGGACCTGGCCCGCACGATGGCCTCGATGACCGCCGCGACGGTGGCCTCCACCGCCGCCTTGTCGATCCCGAGGCGGGTGAGCACGCCGCTGCCGGCCTCCTGTTCGAGGAGGGCGAGCAGGATGTGCTCGGTGCCGATGTAGTTGTGCCCCAGCCGCAGCGCCTCCCGGAAGGTCAACTCCAGGGCCTTCTTGCCCTCGGCGTTGTAGGGGATCAGGTCCGGCACGTCCGGCACCGCCGCCGGCAGCGTCGCGGTCACCGCCTCCCGGAGCGCCTCCGGGGTGACCCCCTGCGCGGTGATCGCCTTGGCCGCCACCGCCTCCGGCTCGGCGAGCAGCCCGAGGACCAGGTGTTCCGGGCCGATCTGCGGGTTGCCGGCGGCACGGGCCTCGTTCTGCGAGGCCATCACGACGTTGCGGGCACGCGGGGTGAATCGGCTGAAGCCCTCGCTCGGGTCCATCGGCGCGTCTCCTCCCTTCGACACGAAGCGCTTCTGGGCGGCCTGCTTGCTGACACCCATACTCCGGCCGATGTCGGTCCAGGAGGCACCCGAGCGCCGGGCCTGGTCGACGAAGTGGCCGATCAGGTGGTCGGCGACCTCGCCGAGGTGGTCGGCGGCGACCACCGCGCTGGCAAGCTGGTCGAGGGTGTCGCTGTGCACGAGCTTGATCGCCTCGATCAGGTCGTCGAGGCGTACCGGGTTGTTCATCTGGACGGGATTCGTCATGCGTCAACCATAGGTTGACGCACAGCAAAAGTCAACCTGAGGTTGACGAAGCGCGACGTCAGGTCACCGCCGCCGGGTACACCCGGATCGCGGTGGGCTCGACGGCGGCCCAGACCGGCTGGCCGGTGGAGAGTCGCAGCCCGGCGGCGTCGACCGGGGGGACGTCGGCAGCCACCGGGAGCACGCCGTCCAGGCGTACCCGGAGGTTGTCGCCGTGGCGCTCGACGCCAGCGACGGTGGCCGCCCAGGTGTTGCACCGGCCCTCCCCCGGTCGGTCGGGATGGAGCGCGACCGCCGACGGCGGGAAGGCGACGAAGGAGTCCCCGTCGCCCCGGTCGGCGGTGGCCAGCACCAGCCCGTCGGAGAGCCGGACCCGGTGACCGGTGGCGTGCCCGCGGTGCAGGTTGAGCCCGACCAGCCGGGCCACGTAGTCGGTGCGGGGGCGGGCGGTGACGGTGGTCGCGTCGCCCTCCTGCACCACACGTCCCGCCTCGACGACGACCAGTCGGTCGGCGAGCACCAGGGCGTCCAGCGGGTCGTGGGTGACCAGCAGGACCGCTCCGCAGTGGGCGGCCAGGTGCCGTTGGAGTTCGGCCCGGATGTCCAGGCGGGTCCGGGCGTCGAGCGCGGCGAGCGGCTCGTCGAGCAGGAGCAGCGCTGGCCCGACCGCCAGCGCCCGGGCCACCGCGACCCGCTGCGCCTGCCCGCCGGAGAGTTGCCGGGGGCGGCGGGCGGCGTGGTCGGCCAGGCCGACCCGGTCGAGCCAGTCCCGGGCCAGCGCGCGGGCCGCCCGCCGGTCGAGCCCCTGCCGGCGCGGCCCGAACGCCACGTTCTCCACCGCGCTCAGGTGGGGAAAGAGCAGGTGGTCCTGGAAGACCACGCCGACCCGGCGGCGCTCCGGCGGGGTCCACGACCGGGTGGCGGGCCGGTCGAGGTCCCGACCGTCGAGGGTGACGTGTCCGGCGGTGAGCGGTTGCAGTCCGGCCAGTGCGCGCAGGGCGGTGGTCTTGCCGGACCCGTTCGGACCGAGCAGGGCGACGACCTCCCCGGCGGCGACCCGCAGCCGGACGTCCAGCCGGAAGTCGACCCGCTCGACGACCAGGTGCGCGGCCAGTCCCCCGGTCACCGGCCGACCGTCCAGTGGTCACGCAGCACGGCGAGGATGGTGACGGAGACGGCCAGCAGCACGAGGCTCAGCACGATGGCCGCCTCCAGGTCGGTCTCCAGGGCCAGGTACACCGCCAGCGGCATGGTCTGCGTGGTGCCGGGGTAGTTGCCGGCGAAGGTGATCGTCGCGCCGAACTCGCCGAGAGCGCGGGCCCAGCAGAGCACCGCCCCGGCGGTCACCCCCGGCGCCACCAGCGGCAGGGTGACGTGGGTGAAGGTGGTCCACCGGCTGGCCCCGAGGGTCGCGGCCGCCTCCTCGTAGCGGCGGTCCGCACCGCGCAGGGCACCCTCCACCGCGATGATCAGGAAGGGCATCGCCACGAAGGACTCGGCGAGCACGACACCGGCGGTGGTGAACGGCAGCGAGACGCCGAACGTCGCGTCGAGCCAGCCGCCGAGCAGGCCACGCCGGCCGAAGACCAGCAGCAGCGCCACGCCGCCGACCACCGGCGGCAGCACCAGCGGCACGGTGACCAGGGCGCGGACCAGCCGCCGGCCGGGAAACTCCACCCGGGCGAGCAGCCAGGCCAACGGCACGCCGAGCAGGAGACAGAGCAGGGTGGCCAGGGTCGCCGAGACCAGCGAGAGCCGCAGCGCGGTGAGCACGCCGGGCTCGGCGAGCCGCCGGGGCAGGTCCGCCCAGGGCGCGCGGGCCAGGAGCCCGACCAGCGGCAACACCAGGAAGAGCAACCCGAGGGCGGCCGGCACGAGCAGCGCGATCGGCACCTGCCGTCGCGTGGCCACCCCGGGGGTACGGATGCGCGCCGGCACTACGGGGACTGGAAGCCGGCAGCGGCGAGCACCGCCCGGCCCCGCTCGGACCGTACGTGGTCGACGAAGGCCCGCGCGCCGGACCGGTTCGCCGCGTCGGTGAGCACGACGATCGGGTAGTCGTTGACCGCGCGGGACGACTCGGGGAACTCGACTCCCTGCACGTCGTCCGCGCCCCGGACGTCGGTGCGGTAGACCAGGGCGGCGTCCACCTCGCCGAGGGTCACCTTGGCGAGCGCGCCCCGGACGTCCTGTTCGAGGGTGACCGGGGTGAGCGTCACCCCGGCGGCGTCGAGCGCGGTACGCGCCGCCGTGCCGCAGGGCACCTGCTCGGCACAGAGCGCGACCTTCACCCCGGGCCCGGTCAGATCGGCCAGCCCGGTGACCCCGGCCGGGTTGCCCTTCGGCACCGCGATGACCAGCTGGTTGCGGGCGAAGGTGACCGGTGTGCCGTCGCCGTTGCCCGCATCGGTGACCGCCCGCATCGGGGCGGGCGCGGCCGAGGCGAACACGTCGGCCGGGGCACCCTGGTTGATCTGGGTGGCCAGCGCCGAACTGCCGGCGAAGGTGAGACGCAGCCGGGTCCCCGACCGGTCGGCCTCGAAGTCCCGGGCGAGCGTGGTGAACGCGTCGGTCAGGGACGCCGCCGCGAAGACGGTGACCGTCTCCGTGCCCCCGTCGGCGGAGCCGGGGCCGCCGCACCCGGACAGCACGGCCGACGCCACCAGAGCGGCCAGGACGCCGCGTACCCTCACGATCCCGCCCTCCCCCGCGTCGCCGACGGACGCTCCACCACCACCGTGGTCGACTTGATCACCGCCACCGCCACCGCACCGACCCGCAGATCCAGCTCGTCGACCGCCTCCCGGCTCATCAGCGACACGATCCGGAACGGGCCGGCCTGGATGTCGACCTGCGCCATGACCGCGTCCTTGATCACGGCGGTGACGATGCCCCGCAGCCGGTTGCGCGCGGAGGAGAACTCCGAGCGGTCGTCGGGCTCGGCGGCCTGGGCCCGGACGAACCCGGCCAGCTCGACCCCGTCGATCATCCGGTGGCCGTGCGTGTCCCGCCCGGCCGGCAGCCGGCCACCGTCGACCCAACGGCGTACGGTGTCGGCGCTCACCCCGAGCAGCTCGGCGGCCTCCCCGATCCGGTAACTCGTCACCGGGACACCCTAGCGCCCGCATCCACCAGCCCACATGCCAGTCACCCCTTGCGGAAGCCACCATGATTCCGCCCTCGTCCTCGCAGAAGCGCCACGGTGTGGGCTCGTCTGCCCGGTCCACGGTCACCGGCCCGTCCGGGAGACAACTCGGCCGTCCCCGAAAAAAGACCGGCCCGGCGGTTCACGGACGCCACCCGCCGTCGCTCTTCACTACGACGACGCGCAACCCTCGCGGACGAACGGAGTGACGTGCGGTGGACATGGTGACCTGGGGGTGGATCGGTCTGGCGGTCGTTGCCAAGGCCAGCACAGTTTCTGCGCTGTGGATCCGGCTCCAGTGGCGGGTGCGCCAGGAGCAGGCGCGCGGGGAGACCCTGGTGGCGCTGGTCTCGGCACTACCCGCCGGTGGACAGGTACGTGAGCGGCGGGCCGACGGCTCCTGCTGCACCCTGACCGTGCCGTCCCGGAAGGACGACGAGCGTCGTGGATGAGCGCCCCGGGGGATCGACCAGGCCCACGGAGCACCGAGCAACGCCGGGCACCACACCGCAGCGGCACCGGGACGTCCTGTCGCCGGCGACCGTCGCGGCGTTCAGCGCCTTCTACCGCAACGAGGTGGGCAGACTGGTGGCGTTCCTGGTGTGGCAGGGCGCGTCCGTCGCGGACGCGGCGGACGTCGCCCAGGAGACCATGCGCCGGGCCCTGGAGCAGTGGGACACCATCCGCAGCCCGGGGCCGTGGACCCGCCGGGTCGCCTCCCGGGAGTACGCCCGACGCATGGCCGGGCTGGTGGAGTTGCCCACCGACGACCTCGCGGACCGCACTCCCCTGCTGCGGGCGTCCGTCTCCGAGATCGCCGCCTGGGAGGCCGGGCAGGAGGAACTCCGCCTGCTCGGTCACCTGCCCTCCCGGCAGCGTCAGGTGATGGCCTGGACCTTGGAGGGCTACCAACCGGGCGAGATCGCCGAACAGCTGAACATGACTCCGGAGGCGGTCAGGAGCAGCCTGCTGAAGGCCCGGCGGGCGCTGGCCACGCTGCTGCGCGGGGAGCCGGACCGGCGATGACCGGTGGGGGAGGAAACATGGACCGGACGGTACCGGTGGACACGCCCGACACGTTCCCCATCGGCCTGCGCGCGATCGAACAGGATGTCGCGGCGTTGCTCGACGTCGAGGCCGGGCTGCGCGACATCCTGCTTCCCATCCGGTACGACGACCTGGCCGGCGCCCTGGCCGACCTGGTCGACATCCGGGCCGGCCTGGCGGATCTGGTGGGCACCGATGTCGTCGACGTCGCCTGACCGACGTGGCGCGGTAGCCGTCCGTGTACTGTCCGAAGTGGCGGTCTGCCGTGTCAGCAGCCCTCGGTGTCCGCCGACCAGTCCCGCTGTCGGGGAGCGCCCACCCATGCCTCGTCGCCCCATACCGGCCGATCCGACGATCGGTGACCGCATCCGTGCCCGCCGGGAACTGCGCGGGTGGAGTGTCCGACACGCCGCCAGTCGTGCCGGCATCTCCCACACCTCGTGGTCACGGATCGAGCGTGGACAGCAGCGCACCGACCGGTACATGGTCGTCGACCTGGCCGCAGCGCTCGAATGTTCGGTGTTCGACCTGACCGGGCAGGCGTACACACCGGCCGACCGGCAGCTGGACGCGGCTCGTATCGATGCCGAACGCGTGTGGCGGATCATGATGGACACGCCGCTGACCACCTCACCCGGTGCCGGGGTGACGGCCGAGCAGATTCGTCGGGAGGCCGCGCTCGTACGGGACCTCTACGGCCGGTGCGACTACGCCGGTGCCCTGCGTCGGCTCGTGGACCTGGTGCCGGCGCTGCACGACCTGACCGACCGGCGCACGGCGCTGGTGGAGATGGTGCCGGTGTACGGGGTGGCGATGGGTGCCCTGCTCAACGTCGGTTACCCCGCACATGCCTGGCTCGCGGCGGAGCGCTGCTCCGAGGCAGCGGGGCTGCTGGATGACCCCGTGGCAGCGGGGGTGGCTGCCGCCAACCGGGCGCGGGTGTCCGCCTACTCCGGTGCGTACGGTCCGGCGCGCGCCCTCTGCGACGCGGCAAGCGCCGACCTCCAGGGCAGCAGCGCGGACAGCGCCCTGGACGTGCTCGGCTTCCTCCACCTCGCGCGGGCCCACCACCTCGCCGGCCTGCGGGACCATGCGAGGGCTGAGGATCACCTGGCCGAGGCCGCCCGCATCGCCGCGCACACCGGCGAAACCACGAGCTGGGACCTCGCCTGGGGGCCACGGAACGTGGCCCTGTGGCGGATGGCGTACCAGCTCGACACCGGTCGTCCCGAGGCGGCCATGGGGACAGCGGCGGGCGTGGACGTGACCGGGTTGCCGGCAGTGCGGCAGGTGTACTTCTGGCTCGACATGAGCCGCGCGGCCGAAGGGACCGGTCGGGACCGGGACGCCGTACGGATGCTCCTCGCCGCGGAGCGGGTCGGCCCGCAGCACACCCGCTCGTCGATCTCGGCCCGAGAGACCGTGCGATCGCTGCTCCGCAGGGGCGCGACCTCATCAGAGCTGCGGGGCCTCTGCGAACGCATGAGCATCACCTCCGGGTAGCCGTACGGTAGTGGTGCGTAACTGTTCCAGCAGGTACCGGTGTGCTCCGTAGCGTCCTGACCACGGGCGTGACGGCACGACGCATCGACACCGGTGGGGCTGGCCGCGCTCTCCACCGGCGCGGCGGTCTCGATCCCCGCAGGAACCATCGCCGCGCCCCCTCCGAAAGGTTGCGGATGGACGGTACGCGGCGCGATCCGGCACAGAGCCGGGGCGAACAGGTCGAGCAGGCCGAACGGGAGGCGGCGAAGGACCGGCTCCTGGCGCAGGCCGACGCGGAGCGGATACCGGTCGAGGAGACCACACGCGCGGTGCCCGACCGGCGGTGGCGCCGTGACCGTGGGTGAGCTGCCGATCGGTCGTCGGGTGGCGCAGTGGCGGGTGCAGCGGCGGATGTCCCAACAGGTCTTCGCCGACCGGCTCGGCAAGTCCAAGAGCTGGGTGGACAAGGTCGAGCGGGGGGTCCGGGCGTTGGACAGGTTGTCGGTGATCGAGGAGATCGCCGAGGTGCTCCGGATCGATCCGGTGGTGCTGCTCGGCCGGGACACCCCACCAGCAGCGGCGACCACGTCCGGTCTGGTCGACGGGGTGGACGGTGTCCGGGCGGCGCTGGCCCGCCACGACGTGTTCCGTACGGGCGTCGAGGCTCCGCCGCTGCCACCGGTGGACGAGGTGGCACGCCTGGTGGGTCACGGCTGGCTGGCCTACCAGCACGCCCACTACCCGCAGTTGGTGCGGATGCTGCCCGACCTGCTCGACACCGCCCGACGCTGCCACACCCCACGCGCGGAGCGGAGTGCGGAGTTGCTGGTGCAGGCGTACCGGCTCACCTCGTCGGTCCTGGTCAAGCTCGGTGACGCCGGCCTCGCCTGGCTGGCCGCCGACCGGGCGATGGCGGTGGCCGCCGAGGACCCCGTGGTGGCGGCCACCGCAGCGGTGCCGCTCGGGCAGGCGCTACGTGCGCTCGGCCGAGGGCGCTTGGCGATGACCGCGGCCCTCGCCGCCGCGAACCGGATCGCGCCAGCCGTGCCGCGGGAGGTGCCGCCGGGAGAGTCGGTGGTGTGCGGGGCGCTTCTGCTCCAGGCCGCCCTCGCCGCCGTCGACTGCGGTGACGACCGCAGCGTCGCCGAGTTGCTCGACCGGGCCGCCGACCTCGCCGACCGGGTCGGCGACGGACACGACCACCACCAGACCAGCTTCGGGCCCACCGTGATCGAGCTGGCCCGGGTGCTGACGGCCGCTGAGTTGGGCGACACCGCCGACGCCCTGCGCCGCCATGCTTCGGTCACGAGACGGGACTCGTGGCGACGACTGCCGGCCGAGTACCGGGCCGCGCACCTGATCGACACCGCCCGCGCGTACCTCCGGCTCGGCGACCTGCCCGGGGCGGGACGCCTGCTGGTCGAGGCGGACCGCACCGCACCGGCCGAGGTCCGGTGCCGGCCGGTGGCCCGTACGGTGCTCGCCGAGGTGTACCGGAGCGGCCCGGAAGCGGCCGGCGTCGCCCGCCTCGCGGCGGCGGTCGGCCTGACCCGGTGACCGGCCTTCGAGTCCCCCGCCTCGCCCCGCAGGGCCCGCCCGCAGGTGGGGCTGGTGGGCGACAGTAGCGTGTCGGGGGGACGGCCGGCCCGGCCGACCGGAAGTGGTCGTACCGGAGGGAGCCCGCGGTGTCGGACGTCGACGCGCTGATCGGCGACGCGCTCACGGCCGCGCGGGGCACCGACGTACGCCTCGCGGAGCGGCAGCTCGACCGGCTGGTGGTGGGCGACCCGGCGGTGGTGGACGCGGCCCTCGTCGCCCGGTTGGTGCGGGCCGTGGGGCGGCTCTGGCCCCGGGGATGGCAGCCGGTCGACGTGGCCCGGATCGTGGCCCGGCGCGCGGGCGCCCGACCGGCCCGGCTGCTGACCGACGTGCTCGCCGCCGACCGGCGCGGCCACGCCACCGCGCCGGCCTGGTGGGACGAGCAGCTCGCCGCCCTGGACGCCCGGGTGTGGTGGGACGACGACGGCCGTCACCTGGCCGACTGGATGGCCCGGGAACGGCTGGACCGGGTGACCGCGCTGCGTGAGGCGGTCGAGGTGCTGGCGGTGCTCGACGGGCTGCCGCCGGTCGCGGTGCTGCGCCCGCCGCCCGGCGCAGGCCAGGTCACCGCCGGGCCGGGGCCCCGCGGGTCGCGGATGCTCGACCGGGTCCGTGCCCTGCTGGCCAAGGCGGAGTCGACCGGCTTCCCGGCCGAGGCGGAGGCGCTGACCGCGAAGGCCCAGGAGCTGATGGCCCGGCACAGCATCGACCGGGTACTGCTCGACACCGGGCCGGCCGACCAGCCGGGCGGTGTCCGGCTCGGCACCGACCCGCCGTACGCGGGGGCGAAGGCACTGCTGGTGCAGGAGGTGGCCGCGGCGAACCGGTGCGAGGCGGTCTGGTCCGACGACCTCGGCTTCAGCACCGTGCTGGGCTTCCCGGCCGACCTCGACGCGGTGGAGGTGCTCTACACCTCGCTGCTGGTGCAGGCGACCTCGGCGATGCTGCGCGGCCGGGCCGAGCGGCGGGCGACGAGCAGCCGGCGCACCCGCGAGTACGACGAGTCGTTCCTCCAGGCGTACGCGCTGCGGATCGGGGAACGGCTGCGGGCGGCCACCGAACGCACCAGCCGGGAGGCGGCGCGGGCCGACGGCGGTGACCGCCTGCTGCCGGTGCTGGCCAGCCGCTCCGACGCGGTCCGGCAGCGGGCGGAGGCGCTCTTCCCCGGCGTCACCCGGGGCCGGCTGACCGTCCGGGACGCCGAGGGCTGGTCCTCCGGCACCGCCGCCGCCGACCGGGCCGTACTGGACGCCGCGGGCGGGTCGCCCCGGCGGCTGCGCGACGGCCGGCGGCCCGGAGGGCGGTCAGCACGCTGACCGCCCTCCGGCGGCAACCCGGTCAGTGCAGGGACTTGAGCCCGGCCGCCTCCTCCTGGACGCGCCGCTCGTCACCGCTGAGGTTGTGCAGCGGCTTCTCCTTGATGAACAGCACGGCGACCAGCGCGAGCAGCGCGATCGGCGCGCCGACCAGGAACAGCTCGGCGGTGGCGGTGCCGTAGACCTCCTGCACGATCTGCCGGACCGGGCCGGGTAGGGCGGACATGTCCGGCACCTCCTGGCCCCCGCCGTCGGCACCGCCAGCGGCGAGCGGGCCGAGCTTCTCGGTCATCAGGGTGGTGATCCGGCTCGCCAGGACGGCGCCGAGGGCGCTCACCCCGATCGCCCCACCCATGCTGCGGAAGAAGGTCAGCGCGGAGGTGGCGGCACCGAGTTCGTGCGCGGGCACGTCGTTCTGCGCGGCCAGCACCAGGTTCTGCATGAGCATGCCGACACCGATGCCGAGCACCGCCATGAAGACCGACAGCAGCAGGATGTTGGTGTGCGCGTCGATGGTGCCGAGCAGCAGCATCCCGATGGTCATCGTGGTGCCCCCGCCCACCAGGTAACCCTTCCACCGGCCGTACTTGGTGATGAGCTGTCCGGCGACCGTCGACGACACCAGCAGACCGAAGATCATCGGCAGGCTCATCAGACCCGCGACCGTGGGGGACTTGCCCAGCGAGATCTGGAAGTACTGCGACAGGAAGACCGTGCCGCCGAACATCGCCACACCGACCAGCACGCTCGCCACGGTGGTGAGCGCGACGGTCCGGTTGCGGAAGAGGTCCAGCGGGATGATCGGCTCGGAGGCCCGGGACTCCACCCAGACCGCCGCCGCGAGCAGCACCAGCCCGCTGATCACCATCAGCGCGGTCCAGCCGGACGCCCAGGCGAACTTGTGACCGGCCAGCGAGGACCAGACCAGCAGGGTGGAGACACCGGTGGTGATCAGGAACGCGCCGGCCCAGTCGATGCGGACCTCACGCCGGACCACCGGCAGGTGCAGCGTCCGCTGGAGCAGGACGATCGACAGGATGCTGAACGGCACCCCGATCAGGAAGCACCAGCGCCAGCCCAGCCAGGAGGTGTCCACCAGCACGCCACCGATCAGCGGGCCCGCGATGGTGCCGACGCCGAAGACCGCGCCGAAGATGCCGGCGTAGCGGCCCATCTCCCGGGGCGGGATCATCGCCGCCATGACGATCGTGGCCAGCGCGGTCATCCCACCGGCGCCGACGCCCTGGACGATCCGGCTGACCAGCAGGATCTCCACGTTCGGGGTGAGACCGGCGATCAGCGAGCCCGCCACGAACAGCCCCAGCGAGAGCTGGATCAGCAGCTTGCGGCTGTAGAGGTCGGCCATCTTGCCCCAGAGCGGCACGGTCGCCGTCATGGCGAGCAGCTCGGTGGTGACGATCCAGGTGTAGACCGTCTGGCTGCCGTGGAGATCCGCGATGATCCGGGGCAGCGCGTTGGCCACGACCGTGGAAGCGAGGATCGACACGAAGAGGCCGACCATCAGGCCGGAGAGAGCCTGGAGCACCTCACGGCGGGACATACGCCCGGCGACGGCGTCGGCGACGCCGGCTGGCGGGGCGGAAGCGGTCATGGAGTTTTCCTCACTCTGGTTGTGGGAGAGTCTCCCCGGGTCGGACAACGCCGGGGGAAGCGGTGGGTCACGGGCGGCGCGGTTCCGGAAGGCCGGCGGCGAGGGCGGCGAACGCCTCGTCGACGAGGGTGGTGAGGGGACGCGCGCCGTCGCCACGGGCCCACTGGCCCAGGCAGGCCCGCAGGGCGGCCCCGGTGACGGCGGCGACGAGCGACGGGTAGGGATGGTCGTCGGGAAGGCCGAGCCGGGCGGCGATCGCCGCGGTGATCGTCCGCTCGTTCCGCACCCCGATGGTGACCAGGCGGGACAGCAGCGCCGGGTTCCGTTCGACGACCTGCATGCGCAGGCACCACAGGTCCCGGTCGGCTTGGACGTCCTCGACCAGCTCGGCGAAGGCGGCCCGCAGGACCGCCACCACCGGCAGGTCGGCGGGGACGGCGGTCAGCCGCGCCACGAGCCGTTCCTCGTCGACCATCACGTCGCCGATGACCGCCGCGTCCTTGCAGGTGAAGTAGTTGAAGAAGGTGCGCGGCGAGACGCCGGCGGCCTCGCTGATCTCGTCCACGGTGACGTGGTCGAGGCCGTGTTCGGCGACCATGCGCAACGCGGTCAGGCTCAGCGTCGCCCGGGTCTGTCGTTTCCGACGGTCACGACGCCCCTCCGTGATGGTCACGGCGAAGACGGTACGAGCAAACTTGCAGAGACTGCAACGTAGTTTCGTGTGACCGCCATCCCACCTGTCGGTGGCCTGCGCCCGGCCGGGCGCACGGTCAGGGCTTGCGGGCGACCCCGGCCCAGTAGTAGACCGCCTCGGGGTCGGTCGGCGCCGCCCCGTCGGGCCGCCACGCCGGCACCGGCACGATGCCCGGCTCGACCAGTTCCCATCCGTCGAAGAACCGCGCGACCTCGGCCCGGGTACGCGGCACCAGGGTCATCCCGTTGCCGGTCGCGGCGGCCACCGCCGCGTCGACCGCCTCCGGGTTGAAGTCCGGCGTCGGGTGGGTGATCGCCAGGTAGCTGCCCGACGGCAGCGCGTCGGTGAGCGCACGGACCCGACCGATCGGGTCGTCGGCGTCGCCGAGCAGCATCAGGATCGCGATCAGGGTGAGCGCCACCGGCTTCGTCAGGTCGAGGGTGTCGCGTCGGGACACCTCCTCCAGGATGCGCTCCGGGTGGCGCAGATCGGCGTGGATGTACTCGCTGCGCCCCTGCGGGCTGCTGATCATCAGCGCCCGGGCGTGCGCCAGCACGATCGGGTCGTTGTCGACGTACACCACGCGGGTCTCCGGGGCGACGGCCTGGGCGACCTCGTGCAGGTTGGGACGGGTGGGAATGCCGGTGCCGACGTCGAGGAACTGCCGGACACCGGCGTGGGTGACCAGGTAGCGGGCCATCCGGTGGACGAAGCGGCGGTTCTCGGCGGCCATCATCCGCAGGGTGGGGATCGCCTCCAGCATCGCCGCGCCGGTGGCCCGGTCCACGGCGAAGTTGTCCTTGCCGCCGAGCCACCAGTCGTAGATCCGGGCGGAGTGCGGCACCGACGTGTCCACTCCGGACGGCGCGGAGCCGGTCCGCGTTACGGCGTCACTGTGCGACACGGTCGCCTCCCCTGGTCTCGGGTCCGACCTAAGGAGACTAGAGGATGCTTCGCGTGCCGCCCGGCACCGACCGGGCCCCGCCGGACCGGCCGAACCGGCCCTCACCTGCGGGTCACCGCCCGATCGCCCTGCGCCACCGCCGCCGTCGCCGACGGGTGCCGGCGGCGGTCGTGTCGTACAGGTCTCCTACAGTGCGCCGGTGCCAGTTGATCGTTGGTCCACCGCGCAGGTCCTCGCCGTCGCGCCCGACGCCGCCGCCGCCCGCACCGCCCGCAGTGTCAGCGGTGCCGCCAAGTGGTCGGCCTCCGGGCTGACCGGCGAGGTGCTCTGGGGGCTGTGCAAGGGCAGTGGGAAGAACCCGTACCAGGTCTGCGTCGACCTGTCCGGGCCCGCGTACCGCTGCTCCTGCCCGAGCCGCAAGTTCCCCTGCAAACACGCCCTGGGGCTGCTGCTGCTCTGGGCCGAGTCCGGAGCCGGCGACGCCGAGGCCCCGGACTGGGTCGTCGAGTGGCAGGCCGGACGGGCGAAACGCGCCGCGAAACCGCCGGCCACCACCGGCCCGGCGGACCCGGCCGCCGCCGCCAAGCGGGTCGAGCAGCGCGCCGCCCGGGTGGCCGCCGGCCTGGACGAACTGCGGCGGTGGCTGGACGACCAGGTGGACCAGGGGCTCGCCGGGGCCGAGCAGGCCGGACCGGCGCCGTTCGAGACGGTGGCCGCGCGGCTGGTCGACGCGCAGGCCCCGACGGTGGCCGGCACGCTGCGCCGGGCGGGTCGCACGGCCGGCATCGGCGCGCACTGGGCCGACCGTCTCCTCGGTGAGCTCGGCCTGATCCGGCTGCTGGTCACCGCCCACGACCGGCTCGACGCGCTCCCGGACGACCTGGCGGCCACCGTCCGGTCCCGGGTCGGCTACCCGGTCGCCACCGACGAGGTGCTGGCCACCCCGCCGGTGCGGGACCGGTGGCAGGTTCTCGGGCAGGTCGACTCCGCCGACGACAAGGTGACCACCCGCCGGATCTGGCTACGCGGGGCGGGCACCGGCCGGTTCGCGCTGGTGCTGGCGTTCGCCGCACCCGGGCAGACGTTCCCCGCCGACCTGGTGCCCGGCACCGAGGTCGACGCGGACCTGTGCTTCTACCCGGGCTCCCGGCCGCTGCGGGCGCTGGTGTCCACCCGGCACGGCGCCCCGGTGCCGCTGACCGCCCCGACCGGTGCGGTCGACATCCGCACCGCCCTGGCCGAATACTCGGCCGGGCTCGCCGCCGACCCCTGGCGGGAGTCCGTGCCGGTGCTGCTCGCCGGGGTCGTGCCCACCCGGGAGGGTCACCTGGTCGACCAGGCCGGGGACGCGTTGCCGCTGCTCGTCGGGCACGACCAGCCGTGGTGGCTGCTCGCCGGGGCCGGCGGCCAGCCGGTCGATCTCGCCGCCGAGCTCGGCCCGGCCGGACTGCGGCCGCTGGCCGCCTGGTCGGACGGGCGCTACCTGACCGCTCCGGCGGGCGCACCGGTCGGCCCGGACGGGCACACTGCCGAACTCCCCACCGAACTGCTCTCCGCCGCGCTGGTCGGCACCGCCCGCCGCCCCTGGGACGGTGCCGTGGCGGTGGCCGGCCAGCCCCTCGGCGCGGGCGGGGAGGGCGCGGCCGGCGTACTGGAGGCCGCGGCGGTGGCCCTGACGTACCGGCGGGCCGGGATCACCCCGTCGACCGGGCTCGGACCGGTGCCCGCCGCGCCCGCCGAGTCGGCCCCGCCCCTGCCCACCGCGGCGACCGTCCGGCTGCGCACGCTGCTCACCGACGGGGGTGCGCCCGGCGGCAGCCAGATCCAGCAGGAACTGCTCGACGAGTGGCTACGCCTGGCCGACCGGCACGGCGGGCTGGTCCCGGCCGACACGCTGCCGGCGTTGCTGGACGTCGGCCGACGTCACCGGGCGCTGCGCCCCCGGCTCAACCGGCTCGGTGGCCGCCGGGGACGGTGGCTGGCCGGTCTGTGCTCCGAGTGGGGCTACCTGCTCTACCAGGCCCTCGACCACACCGTCCCGACGGCCGGGCAGGTCGGCAGCGACGACTGGGAGACCGGCACCGCCGGTCAGCGGCTCACGTACCTGACCCGCCTGCGGTCGCGCGACCCGGACGCGGCCCGCGAGCTGCTGGCGGCCGGGTTCGCCGCGGAGAGCGCCCCCGACCGGGCCCGGTTCGTCGAGGCACTCGAGGTGGGGCTCTCCCCCGCCGACGACGCCTTCCTCGACGGTGTGCTGGACGACCGGCGCAAGGAGGTCCGCCAGGCCGCCGTCGCCCTGCTGCGCCAGCTGCCCGGGTCCGGGCTGCGTCGACGGATGGCCGAGCGGGCCACGGCCTGCATCCGCCTCGCCCCGGGCGGGACGGAGCTGACGGTCGACCCACCGCGCGAATGCGACCCGGCGATGCGGCGGGACGGGGTGGACCCGCAGCCGCCACGCGGGACGGGAGTGGGAGCCTGGCTGCTCGAAGAGGTGGTCGCCGGCACCCCCCTGGCCGCCTGGACCACCGCGTTCGCCCGGACTCCGGCCGAGGTCGTGGCGCTGGCCGCCGCCGACGACTGGGGTCCGGTGCTGTACCGGGGCTGGGCCCGGGCCGCCGCCGAGGAGCGGGCCGCCGACTGGGCCGACGCCCTGGTCACCGTCTCCCGGCAGGCCGGCCGGCAACGCCGGGACAGGCTGCCGGACCACCTGCTCTGGCAGCTCCACGAGGTGCTGCCCGCCGACCGTCTCGGTGATCTGGTCGCCGACGCCCTGCGCACCGATTCGGGCCGGGCGACCCGCCTGCTGGGCATGCTCTCCCACGACTGGTCCCCCGAACTCTCCGGCGCGGTCGCCGACGCCGTCGGGGTCTGGTCCCGCACCAACGGGCAGAACGGCTGGTACCTCTCCGAACTCTGCCGGATGGCCGGCACCGCCGCGACGCCCGCCCTGGCCGACCGGTTCCACCGCCTCACCGACGAGCTCGCCCGGGACGGCGTCGATCCCAGCCGGGTCCGTGCCGTCGGGCAGCTGGCCGCCGTCCTCGCCTTCCGTTCCGACATGCACAAGGAGTTCCGATGACCGCGCTACGTCCGCACGCCGAGCAGCAGTACGCCGACGAGCTGGCCGAGCTGGCCGCCACCGACGACCGGCCCCGCCCGCCCGGCTGGCGGCTCTCCCCGCAGGCGGTGGTGACCTACCTGCTCGGCGACGGCGCCAAGATCACGCCGAAGTACGTCGGGCCGCGCCGGCTGATGGAGATCGCGGTGTCGACCCTGGCCACCGACCGCGCGCTGCTGCTGCTCGGGGTGCCCGGCACCGCGAAGACCTGGGTCTCCGAGCACCTGGCCGCGGCGATCAGCGGTGACTCCACGCTGCTGGTGCAGGGCACCGCAGGCACCGCCGAGGAGGCGATCCGGTACGGCTGGAACTACGCCCGGCTGCTCGCCGAGGGTCCCTCCCCGGCCGCCCTGGTGCCGAGCCCGGTGATGCGGGCGATGGAGACCGGCGCGATCGCCCGGGTCGAGGAGCTGACCCGGGTCCCGTCCGACGTGCAGGACACGCTCATCACCATCCTGTCCGAGAAGACCCTGCCGGTGCCGGAGCTGACCAGCGAGGTGCAGGCCCAGCGCGGTTTCAACATCATCGCCACCGCCAACGACCGGGACCGGGGCGTCAACGAGCTGTCCAGCGCGCTGCGTCGCCGGTTCAACACCGTGGTGCTGCCGGTGCCGGCCTCCGCCGAGGAGGAGGTGGACATCGTCACCCGACGGGTGGCGCAGCTCGGCCGCTCGCTCGACCTGCCGGAGGTGCCGGCCGCCGTCGAGGAGATCCGCCGGGTCGTGACGATCTTCCGGGAACTGCGGACCGGGCTGACCGAGGACGGCCGGACCAAACTCAAGTCCCCCACCGGCACCCTCTCCACCGCCGAGGCGATCTCGGTGCTCACCAACGGGCTGGCCCTGGCGGCGCACTTCGGCGACGGCGTGCTGCGGCCGAGCGACGTGGCCGCCGGCATCGTCGGTGCGGTCATCAAGGACCCGGTCTCCGACGCCGTGGTGTGGCGGGAGTACCTGGAGACGGTGGTCCGCGAGCGCGAGGAGTGGCGCCCCTTCTACCGCGCCGCCCGCGATGCCTGAGCAGCTCTACGGCATCCGTCACCACGGTCCGGGGTCCGCTCGGGCGGTGGTGGCGGCCCTGGCCGAGCAACGCCCCGACATCCTGCTGGTGGAGGGTCCGCCGGAGGCGGACGAGCTGCTGCGCTGGGTGGCCGACGAGCGGCTGGAGCCGCCGGTCGCCCTGCTCGGGTACGCCACCGACGACCCGCGCCGCGCCGGGTTCTGGCCGTTCGCCGTCTTCTCGCCGGAGTGGCAGGCGATCCGCTGGGCGGTCGCGCACGACGTGCCGGTGCGTTTCTTCGACCTGCCGTACGCCTACCGCCTCGCCGAGCCGGACGACGCCCCGGGGGTGG
Organism: Micromonospora sagamiensis; assembly: GCF_014680085.1. Taxonomy (NCBI): domain Bacteria; kingdom Bacillati; phylum Actinomycetota; class Actinomycetes; order Micromonosporales; family Micromonosporaceae; genus Micromonospora; species Micromonospora sagamiensis. The sequence goes on from NZ_AP023438.1 coordinate 6,546,294, forward strand.
AGGCCGGGGCGGGCACCGACGCTCCGGAGGCGGAGGCCGGGGCGGGCACCGACGTCCCGCAGCCCCGCCGTCCGGTCGACCCGATCGGGGAGCTCGCCGCCGCAGCCGGGTACGACGACCCGGAACGCTGGTGGGAGGACGTGGTCGAGCACCGGGGCGCCCCGGCGTTCCCGGCGATCGCCGAGGCGATGGCCGCGATCCGCGACGGGGTGCCGGACGATCCCGACGACCTGCTCCGCGAGGCGCACATGCGCACCGTCCTGCGGCAGGTGCGGCGCAGCCACGACAACATCGCCGTGGTCTGCGGCGCCTGGCACGTGCCCGCGCTGACCCGTAAGGTGCCGGCCAGCGCCGACACCGCCCTGCTCAAGGGACGCCGGAAGGCGAAGGTGACCTTCACCTGGGTGCCCTGGACGTACGGGCGGCTGGCCTCCTGGCAGGGCTACGCGGCGGGGGTCCGCTCCCCCGGCTGGTACCACCACCTGTTCACCTCGGAGAACGAGGTGGTCGCCCGGTGGCTGGTCGCCGCCGCCGGGGTGCTCCGCGACGAGGGGGTGCCCGCCTCCTCCGCGCACGTCATCGAGGCAGCCCGGCTGGCCGAGACGCTGGCCACAATGCGCGGCCGGCCGCTGGCCGGGCTGACCGAGCTGACCGACGCCAGCGGGGCGGTGCTCTGCGAGGGCGACCCGCTGCGGCTGGAGCTGATCGGTCGGCGGCTGGTGGTGGGCGAACGGCTCGGCGGCGTACCCGAGGACATGCCCGCGGTGCCGCTGGCCCGCGACCTCGCCACGCAGCAGCGCAGCCTACGGCTCAAGCCGGAGGCCCTGGAACGCCCGCTCGACCTCGACCTGCGCCGCGACAACGACCTGGCCCGCAGCCGACTGCTGCACCGCCTGCGGGTGCTGGGCGTGCCGTGGGGCGAGTCGGACCGGCGCGGGCGGAGCAGCGGCACCTTCCGGGAACAGTGGCGGCTGCGCTGGCAGCCGGAGTTCGCGGTGCGGCTGGTCGAAGCCAGCGCGTACGGCACCACCGTGGTGTCGGCGGCCACCGGCGCGGTGGCCACCGCCGCCCGGGACGCGGACAGCCTCGCCGAGGTCACCGCCCTGGTCGAGGTCTGCCTGCTGGCGGACCTGCCCGACGCCTACCCCCCGGTGCTGCGGTCGCTGGACACCCGGGCGGCCCTCGACGCCGACGTGGCGCACCTGATGGCGGCCATCCCGCCGCTGGTCCGCACGCTGCGCTACGGCGACGTCCGACGCAGCGAGCTGGGCGGACTGGCCGAGGTGACCACCGGGCTGCTGGCCCGGGTCCGCGCCGGCCTGCCCGCCGCGGTCGTCGGCCTGGCCGACCAGGCGGCCCGGGAACTGCGCGGACATCTCGACGAGGTGCACGCGGCGGTCAACCTCCTCGACGAGGGCGCGCGGGAGCCGTGGCTGGACACCCTCGCCTCGCTCGCCGACCGGGAGGACCTGCACGGCCTGCTCGCCGGCCGACTGGTCCGGCTGCTGCACGACGCGGGCCGGCTGGAGCGCGCCGAGGTGCGCCGACGGATGGGCCTGCCGTTGACCACCGGGGTCGCCCCGGCCGACGGGGCCGCCTGGGTGGAGGGTTTCCTCGGCGGTGGCGGGCTGCTGCTGGTGCACGACGACGCGTTGCTGTCCCTGGTGGACGAGTGGCTGACCGGCATCCCCGCCGACTCGTTCACCGAGGTCCTGCCACTGTTGCGGCGGACCTTCGGCAGCTTCGCCGCCGGCGAGCGCCGGTCCATCGGCGACCGGGTGGCCCACCGTGGCCAGCCGGTGCACCGGGCACCGGCGGCCGGCCTCGACCACGACCGGGCGACGGCGGTCCTGCCCACGCTCGGCATCCTGCTCGGACGGGAGATCCATTGACCACCTCCACGGACACCGCCGCGCAGGGCGGCGTGCCCTCCCCCCAGTCGGACGCGGACGCGGACCGGGAGCGGCTGCGCCGCTGGCGGATGGTGCTGGGCGGGCCCGCCGAGGGTGCCTGCGGCCGTCTCTCCGGCGGTGACGCCGCGATGGACGGGGCACTGGCCGCCCTGTACGACGCCGACGGCGACGGCGGCTCGTCCCGGCGCTCGGCCGGGCTCGGCGGCTCCGCGCCCCGGGTGGCCCGCTGGCTGGGCGACATCCGCCAGTACTTCCCGTCGACGGTCGTGCAGGTCATGCAGGCCGACGCGATCGAGCGGCTCAACCTCACCCGACTCCTGCTGGAGCCGGAGATGCTGTCCGCGGTCGAGCCGGACGTACACCTGGTCGGCACGCTGCTCTCCCTCAACCGGGTGATGCCGGACCAGACCAAGGAGGCGGCCCGGCAGGTGGTCCGCCGGGTCGTCGAGGAGCTGGAGCGGCGGATCGCCCAGCAGACCAGGGCGGCGGTGACCGGGGCGCTGAACCGGGCCACCCGGATCAACCGTCCCCGGCACGCCGACATCGACTGGGACCGCACCATCCGCGCCAACCTCAAGCACTACCAGCAGGAGCACCGCACGATCATCCCCGAGCGGCTGGTGGGGTACGGGCGGCGCACCACGGCGGTGCAGCGGGACGTGGTGCTCTGCGTCGACCAGTCCGGGTCGATGGCCGCCTCGGTGGTCTACTCCGGGGTGTTCGCCGCGGTGCTCGCCTCGATGCGGTCGCTACGGACCTCACTGGTGGTGTTCGACACCGCGGTCGTGGACCTCACCGACCAGCTCAGCGACCCGGTGGAGGTGCTGTTCGGCACGCAGTTGGGCGGGGGCACCGACATCAACCGGGCGATCGGCTACAGCCAGCAGTTGATCACCCGTCCCCGGGACAGCATCTTCGTCCTGATCAGCGACCTCTACGAGGGCGGAGTACGGGAGCAGATGCTGCGCCGGGTGGCGGAGATGACCGCCGCCGGGGTCCAGGTGGTCGTCCTGCTGGCGCTCTCCGACGAGGGTGCCCCGGCGTACGACCGGCAGAACGCCGCCGCGCTGGCCGCCCTCGGGGTACCGGCCTTCGCCTGCACGCCGGACGCCTTTCCCGATCTGATGGCCGCCGCCATCGAACGTCGCGATCTGGTGGCCTTCGCCGAACGGTTCGCCGACCGGTGACGCGAACGTCGGGCCGGCCGGCGCGGTGACCTCCGCGCTGGCCGGTGCGACGTCCACCGTCCGGAAGACCGGCACCGCGCGGACGGCCGCCAGGTAGGGCGTGCCCTCGGTGTAGCCGGTGCCGGAACGCTCTCCGAGCATCCGCACCGCCAGTCGGTGGTGTGTGCGCCGCCAGGTGAGCAGCGCCCCGGCGAAGGCGCGCATCCGGTCGGCGACCTGCGCGCGCTCGGCCGGGTCGAGCAGGCCCCGCTCCACCGCGCTCCGGTACGCCTGGTCGAGGGTCGGTTGCCCGGCCAGGACCCGCTGCCGGACCTCCGGGGTGGACCGGTAGGCCGCGCTGTCCAGCCGTTCCTGGTCGGGCGTACGGCAGAGCGACTCGACCAGCTTGTAACTGTGCGACTGGATGGCGCTGGCACCCTCGGTGTACGCCCGGAACGTCCGGAAGGACTCGGGCTGCATGGTGGCCAGCAGGGAGAACAGCAGCCCGGAGCCGGCCAGCGCCTCGGTCGCCGTGGCGAGGTGCGCGGCGGCGGGCTCGGCGGTGCCCCGGACGAGCGCGTCCCGAGCGGCGCGCAGCAGCACGACGAGCAGGGCGAAGGTGGTCTCGTACGACTGGAGCACCCGGAGGAAGAGGTACTCGTCGTGGACCACGTACACCGGCAGCATGGACAGTCGCAGGTCGCGCCGTTCGGCGGTGGTGGCGTCCACAGCCGCGCACACCTCGGCTGCGGCGGCCAGCGGGTCGGCGGCAGTGATGGTGGTGAGCGGGCTGAGCCGGGCCAGGGCGGGCTGGGCGGCGCGGACCGCCAGCCGCAATCGTTTGGTCAGCCGGTCGCGGTCCGGACGCTGCCCGGGCAGCACGTCGGTGTGACCCGCCTCGACGTCGAGCTCGAACCGCAGCAGGTCCGCCAACAGGTGCAGGTACCGCCGGTCGCGGTGCCGCCGGGCCCGGCCCGGGGTGATCTCGCCGGTCCCCTCGATGGCCAGCGACAGCACGGGAAGGGCCAGGTAGGTGTGGTAGTCGTACCGGCCGTCCCACTTGTCCAGGGCGCAGTCGAGGAAGCGGCGCAACCGCGTCACGCCGGGGCGCGGGTCGATGGGCAGCGCCGCGCGGGCGCGGTCGAGGCAGCGCAGGACGTCCCGGTCGACGAAGTGTTTACCGACCCGCAGATATTCGCTGGTGACCGCCGGATAGGGGAATTCCACCGGATCGGCCCCTGCGGACAACCAGCATTCCACGTCGCGCACGAACGTCACCTCAGCAATCGACAGGGACAGTCGGACGGCGGCCGGGCAGGCGTATGCCCACGAATCGACGGAGACGTGAACACCGGCCGGAGAAGCGGCCACCGGTCAACGGAGCGGGAATACCTCCCGACCCGTCACGGATCCCGGCGCGGGCGGCCCGGCCGAACGTCCGCATTCCTTACCGGTCAGCGGATCCGGGCACGACCGGATACGACTGTGGTGGGCGTCACCGGGCACCACGGGGACCGAGTGCTTCCTCTTCACAGATCCCACTTTCTGTGACAGGGGACACGTCCCGACCGGGTCGAAGACCGGGACATCCGCGAACCGGAAAAAACGCGGCACGGAGCCCAGGATCCAACGACGAGACAACTTACCGAGCAATAGAACTCCGCGCAAGAACGTCAATCGATTTGGTGGATCATTAAGTCCGTTATGAATACTTCACCCGTGGTCGCCCGGCGATTCACCCCATTGCACGGAACGGGGCGTCGCGGCGGGCCCAGCACCGCCCGGCGGACCGGGCCGACGCGGGCAGAGCCGACGGGCGGACCGGCCTGGTGGACCGGGCACGGAGAGGGCAGGGGGCGGACGGAGTTGGCGGGGCGAACGGTTGGCGGGGCGAACGGCTGGCCGCGGGGGGACAGAGTTGGCGGTCGGACAGTGTCGAGCTGCCCCGTCCACGCGCCCACGCGCCCACGCGCCCACACGCCCACACGCCCACACGCCAGAGCGTCGCCGTTCCAGCCGAGCTTCTTGATGCCGCCGGTGGGATCGCCGGTCCGCGGGCGCGGTAGCACAAGCGGGGCAGCTCGACAGGCAGCGGAACGCCTCACCCTTGCCCGTCCACGACACGCCGAAGGCACTACCGGACCGCACGCCAGGGCCGCACGCCCGGACCACACGCGCGGACCGCACGCCAGGACCGAACGCGAGGCGGCCACCGCACGCCACGACCGACCGCAGGCTCCGGCAGGGAGCCGCACGCCACGCGCGGGCACACGCGGGCCCGCGTAGGCCACGGCCGGGAGATCGCGCCACGATCGGACCGCGCGCCTCCGGGCCGGACCGCACACCGTGCGCCTCCGGGCCGGACCGCACACCACGGACCGGGTCGGGCCGACGGGCACGGCGGACCCGCCGCCCCCGTCCCGGGCGGGAGCGGTGATCAGTCGCGCAGGAGGTCGGCGTGCGCGGCGCGGAGCCGGGCGAGCATCGGGTCGCTGCCCGGCGTGACCCGCCGGTCGAGTTCGGCCCACACCTCGGCGAGCGCGTCGGTGACCGCCCGCAGCTCGGCGGCGTGCCGGCGGGCACTCTGCCGGTGCGTCTCGTCGAGGCGACGGGCCCAGCCGGCGGTGACCGCCGCGACCCGGTCGGCGTCGGCCCGGGCTTGGGCGGCACTCCGGGCGGCGGTCGCCGGTACGATCGCGGCGATGGGTCGGGGGTCGCCGTCGCGGGTGACCAGAGTGACCGTGTCGGTCAGTTCGGCCATCGCGACCACTTGGGTCAGCCGGGTACGGACCTCGCGCAGCGGCAGCGAGCGGGGCCGGTCGTGGCCAGGTGCCAGAGCGGGAACAGCCATGGGGACATGCTGCAACCGGGGTACGACATTTAACGCGGTGACTGTGTGCCGTGCCGGAACGAGGACGGGAATCCGGCCCAGTTTGAGCGCGACCGATCGCGGAAAGAGTGACCGGCATGACCTGGGCACGTCGAGCCGTACCCGCCGCCGCAGCAGCGCTGGCGGCCCTCGCCGCACACGACCTCCTCCAACGCAACCACGCCCTGCTGCGCAACTTTCCGGTGCTGGGCCGCGCCCGGTACCTGCTCGAATCCATCGGGCCGGAGCTGCGCCAGTACATCGTGGCGGGCAACAACGAGGAACGACCCTTCACCCGCGACCAGCGACGCTGGGTGTACGCGTCGGCGAAGAAGGAGAACAACTACTTCGGGTTCGGCACCGACAACGACATCGAGTACACCCCCGGGTATCCGATCATCAAGCACCGCACCTTCGGTCGGGCCGTGCCACCGTCGTCCCCGGCGGCCGGACACGAGGTGTGGCTGCCGTGCGCGAAGGTGCTCGGGGCGGCCCGGGGACGGCCGAAGGCCTTCCGCCCCGACTCGGTGGTGAACATCTCCGGAATGAGCTTCGGCTCGCTCTCCGGCAACGCCGTCGAGGCACTGAACCGGGGCGCGGCGCTGGCCGGCTGCCTCCAGAACACCGGAGAGGGCGGGCTGTCGCCGTACCACCGCCGGGGCGGGGAGCTGGTCTTCCAGCTCGGCACCGCCTACTTCGGCTGCCGGGACGAGCACGGCCGGTTCAGCCTGGACCGGCTCCGGGAGGTGGTGGCGGGCGCACCGGTACGCGCGCTGGAGATCAAGCTCAGCCAGGGCGCGAAGCCCAGCCTCGGCGGGCTGCTGCCGGGGGCGAAGGTGTCGGCGGAGATCGCCGAGACCCGGGGCATCCCGCCGGGCCGCGACTGCGTGAGCCCGTCCCGGCACGCCGAATTCTCCGACTGCGACAGTCTCCTCGACTGGGTCGAGCTGCTCGCCGCCGAGACCGGGCTGCCGGTCGGGATCAAGTCCGCCGTCGGTGACCTCACCTTCTGGGAGGAGCTGGCCGACCTCATGCGGGACACCGGGCGGGGCGTCGACTTCGTCACCGTCGACGGTGGCGAGGCCGGGACCGGGGCGGCACCCCTGATCTTCACCGACTCGGTCTCGCTCCCCTTCCAGCAGGGCTTCGCCCGGGTCTACCGGACCTTCGCCGAGCGGGGCCTGCACGAGCAGGTCGTCTTCGTCGGGGCGGGGAAGCTCGGGTTGCCGGACAACGCGATCGTGGCCTTCGCGCTCGGCTGCGACCTGGTCAACGTCGGCCGCGAGGCGATGCTGGCGATCGGCTGTATCCAGGCCCAGAAGTGCCACACCGACACCTGCCCGACCGGCGTCGCCACCCAGAACCCCTGGCTGGCACGAGGGCTGGACCCCACGCTCAAGTCGGTCCGGGCGGCGAACTACATCCGGACGCTGCGGCGCGACCTGATGAAGGTGGCCGAGGCGTGCGGGGTCGAACACCCGGGGCTGATCGCCACCGACGCGGTGGAGATGCTCGACGGCCGGACCGCCTCCACGCCCCTGGCCGAGGTGCACGGCTACCGGCCGGAGTGGGGGCTGCCGTCGGCGGCCGACCGCGAGGAGATCATCCGGTTGATGACGGCGGAGGTCCCGCAGGGCGGCAGCGCCCCGCCCTCGGCGACCGCGCAGCACTGACCGCACCGCCGGCGGCCGGGGCGTCGTGCGACGAGCGGGGGTCTCCCGCCCCGACGGCGGGAGACCCCGACTCGGTCAGCTGGCCTGCAGGGTCACGTCGTCGACGACGAAGCTGGTCTGGAGGCTGGCGTCCTCGGTGCCGGTGAAGGTGAGCGTCACCGTCTGCCCGGCGTACGCGGCGACGTCGAAGGTGCGGGCGACGTAGCCGGCGGCGGCGTTCAGGTTGGAGTACGTGGCCAGCGTGGCCCCGCCGAGCTGCACGGTGAGCCGGTCGTAGACCCGGATGCTGGTGGTCTCGGCCGTGTCGATGTGCAGGTGGAAGGTGAGGGTGTAGCTCGTACACCCGGCCGGCAGGGTGACCGACTGGGACAGCGTCTCGGTCCGGGTGGTGCCGTCCCCGTTCAGCCACGCCTTGTACGCGCCGGTCCGCGCCGGCTGCCCGGTGGAGTTGGTGATCACGCCGGTGGAGCCGGTCCACGGCGCGGTGCCGTTCTCGAACGAGCCGTTGCCGACCGACTCTCCGCCGGTGCAGGGACCGGGCGTGCCGCTGCCCACCGCGAGCTGCCAGATGGCGTACGCGACCCCGTCGGCGTTGCGGTTCAGCACCGTCGCGCTGACGTTGCTGGTGGTGTCGCAGGAACGGTGGTAGCACGGGTCGTACGACGAACCGGCGGTGCCGCCCCACTTGGCGGCCTGGGTGCTGGTCTTGCGGGCGCTCGCGCCGGCGGCGTAGCCGGAGGTGGGGATGCCGGCCTGCTGGAACGGGTAGTCGTCGGAGCGGCCCTGACCCTCGACGTTCTCCTCCGGCTGGAGCCCGAGCGAGTCCCAGTACGCCTTGAGCGGCGCGGCGGTGGTCGAGGTGATCCGGTTGATGAAGTAGCCGGCGTTCAGCGAGCCGACCATGTCGAAGTTGTAGTAGCCCTTGATGTGGCCGCGCTGGGTGGCGCTGAGCGAGTTGACGTAGAACTCGGAGCCGTTGAGCCCCTGTTCCTCGTCGGTCCACCAGGCGAACCGGACCCGCTTGGTCATCGTCGGCCGCTGCTGCGCGAGCACCAGCGCGTTCTCCAACAGGACGGACGAGCCGGAGGCGTTGTCGTTGATGCCGGGGCCGGCGGACACGCCGTCGAGGTGGGCGCCGAACATCACCACCTGGTCGGTGGGACCGGCCGGCCACTCGGCGATCAGGTTGTTGGAGCGGTACACGCAGGTCGTGCAGACCTGCTCGGTGACCGTGTAGCCGGCCGCCTGGAGCTTGGCCCTGACGTACGCGACCGAGGCGGTGTAGCCGGCGGACCCGGCCCGGCGGTGGCCGCCGTTCTGCTGGGCGATGGTCTGGAACTGGGTCAGATGGGCCTGGACGTTGGCCACCGCGATGTCCGGGGCGGCGAGGGTGACGACGGGAGCCGGGACGACCGTCCGCGTGGGCGCGGACGGGGAGGCCGGCGACGCGACGGGCGTCACCGTCAGCGCGGTCGCGACGGCGAGCGCCAGGGCTGCGGTCAGCGTTCTGCCTCTCATGGAGCCTCCTGGGTGGGGATGTGTCCAGACAATGACATCCGTCGATTATTGGGTCAATCGGCGATCCGGACGGGCCCACCCCCGGTCCGGCGGAGATGCTGCCGGCGGCATCCGCCCGGCAGGATGACCCGCCTCCGAACCGGCCTACACTGTCGCCATGGGGTGTCCGGGGTGAACGGTCGATCGCGGCAGGCGGCGTACCGGCACGTGTGCTGGCGGTACGACGACCGCGCGGCCCTGCACGCCCAGGCACGGACCTTCCTCCTGGAGGGCCTCGCCCTCGGGGAGCAGATCTGGTACGTCACGTCCGAACCGGACCCGGTCGCCGACCAGCTGCGGGAGGAGCCCCTGATCCGGGACGCCATCCGCCGGGAAGCCGCCCGGATCGTCCCGTTGGGCTCGGCCTACGCCCACGACCACATCGTCGACCCCGCCGACCAGGTGCGGGCCTACGCGACCGCGACGGAGGACGCCCTGGCCGCCGGCCACACCGGACTGCGGGTGGCCGCCGACGCCACCGCGCTGGTGCGCACCCCGGCGCAGCGGGACGCCTTCGCCCGGTACGAACACCTCATCGACCGGTACATGCGCGTCCGACCGATGTCGGCCATGTGCGCCTACGACCGGCGGCTGTTGGGCGACGAGGCCGTCCGGGAACTGGCCTGCCTGCATCCGGGCAACAACGCCGACGACGTCCTCTTCCGGCTCTACGCCGAGACGCCGGGCGACGGTCACGCGGCACTCGTCGGCGAACTGGACGCCTCGAACCACGAGCTGTTCCGGGCCGCACTCGAGCGCGCCGACCCGCGTCCGGCCGCCGGTCGGCTGGTGGTGGAGGCGACCGACCTGCGCTTCATCGACCACCGCAACCTGATCCAGCTGCGGGACCACGCCCGCGCGCGGGGCGCCGTGGCCGTCCTGCGAACCTCCCGGTCCGCCGCCGCCCGGGTCGCCGAGTTGCTCGACCTTCCCGGGCTGGACGTCGAGGTGACCCGTTGAGGACAGGTGCCGCCGCCGGTCACGTCGGCTACTTCCACGAGGCGATCTGCTACGACTCCGACGAGGAGCTGCTCGCCGTGGTGCTGCCCTTCCTGCTCGGCGGAGTCGAGGCGGGCGAGCCGACGCTGGTCTCCTTCGGCGAGCGCCACGCGGCACTGGTCCGGTCGGCGTTGCCGGCCGACTCGGGGGTGCAGTTCCTCGCCGGCGGCGACGTCTACGCCCGGCCGACGGCCGCGATCCGGTCGTACCGGCGGCTGCTGGCCGAGCACGTCGCCGCCGGAGCCGGGCAGATCCGGATCGTCGGTGAGCTGGCCCCGGCCGCCCTCGGCACGACCTGGGACTGGTGGGCCCGGTACGAGTCGGCGATCAACCATGCCTACGACGAGTTCCCCCTGTGGAGCATGTGCGCCTACGACCGGCGGGTCACGCCGGCTCCGGTGCTGGCGGACGTGCTGCGGACCCACCCGCGGGTCGCGCTGCCCGACGGCCGGCACCTGCCGAGCGAGACGTACACCGATCCGCTGGTCTATCTCACCGAGCCCCGACCGGTGCTGCCCGATCCGATCCAGTACACGCCGCCCCTGGTGGAGCTGGTCGAGCCGAGCCCGGCGCGGGCCCGCGCGGCGGTGTACGACGCCGACCGGGGCCATCTGCCACCCGACGACGTCGAGGACCTGGTCGTGGCGGTGAGCGAGACGGTGACCAACGCGCTGCGGCACGGACGCCGACCGGTGGCGCTGCGGCTCTGGAGCGGGCCGGACCGCATTGTGGTCACCGTCCACGACGGCGGTGACGGCCCGAAGGACCCGTTCGCCGGTCTGCTGCCCACCGGCAACGGTGCGAACGGCGGTCTCGGGCTGTGGATCACCCACCAGTCCTGCAACCACGTGACGATGCACCGGGGGACGGACGGCTTCACCGTCCGCCTGACCGGTGGAAACGCACACGTCACCAGCTGAGGCGCGCAGCGCACCCGCCGACACCTCGTACGGCGTCCCGGCACCGGGCATGATGGCGTTCATGCGCCTCGTCTCCCTGCTCCCCTCGGCCACGGACATCGTCTACGCGCTCGGCCTCGGCGACGACCTGGTCGGGGTGACCTTCGAGTGCGACGTCCCCCCGGCCGACCGGGCCGGCAAGCTCGTGGTGGTGGGCGGCCGGGACACCCGTGGCATGAGCCCGGGCGAGATCGACGCCTACGTCCGGGCGCAACGGGCGGCCGGAGCGGACCTGTACACCCTGCACGCCGACGCACTGGCCGGGCTGGACCCGGACCTCATCCTCACCCAGGACCTGTGCCGGGTCTGCGCACTCCCGTCGGGGCAGCTCACCGACGCCCTGGACCACCTGGGCTGCCGCGCCGACGTGCTGTCGCTGGACCCGTACACACTGGACGACGTGCTCGACACGATCCTCGCGGTCGGGCAGCGGGCGGGCGTACCGGATCGGGCATCGTCCCTGGTGGCCGCGCTGCGCGACCGGCTCGCGGCGGTGTCGGCAGCGGTCGCCGGGCGGCCCCGCCCCCGGGTCGTGGTGGTGGAGTGGGTCGACCCGCCGTTCGCGGCCGGGCACTGGATTCCCGACCTCGTCTCCGCCGCCGGGGGCGAACCGGTGACCGCGCACCCGGGGGCCCGGTCGGCACCGACCACCTGGGCGAGGCTGGCCGACGCCGCACCGGAGGTCGTGCTCGTCGCGCCGTGCGGCTTCGACCTGACCGGCGCTACCCGACAGGCGGAACAGGTCGCCTCCCGCTTCCCCGGGGCGACGGTGTGGGCCGTCGACGCCGACGCCCTCGTGGTGCGCCCCGGTCCCCGGCTGGTGGACGGCGTCGCGGCGATCGCCGCGATCCTGCACCCGGAGGCCGTACCGCCCGCCCCCGTCGGCGCGACCGCCCGGGTGGCGTGACCCCCGGCCGACGCCCGTCCCCCACACGGGTGCCGTGACCCCCGCCTGACCTGCGTCTGTTCCCGCGCCCCGGGCCCCGCGACCGGAGGTGGGCGCAGCGCCGCGCTGACGTCCGCCAGCAGCACGCCGGGTGACGCGGCGGTGGCCCCGGGATTTCCGGATTGTTTCCGGCGACCACCCCTGCCGCTATTGACACCGCCCTGACGCGCTCCCTATGGTCCCCTCAGTTGTACATGGTTGTCCATGAACATGAGGCCCAGGATGAAGATTGCAGTGATCGGCAGCTACGGCGCCGGGCTCACCATGCGGGTGCCCCGGGTGCCGGTCGCCGGGGAGACCCTCTCCGGGGGTCGGTTCGCCTCCGGGCACGGAGGCAAGGGCTCGAACCAGGCGGTGGCCGCCGCCCGGCTCGGTGCCGAGGTCAGCCTGCTGACCGCCGTCGGCGCGGACCAGTTCGGCACCGGCGCCCGACAGCTCTGGGCCGAGGAGGGGATCGACGCCACCGGCGTCCGGACGATCGGGGCCGCCGCCACCATGGTCGGCGTCATCCTCGTCGACCAGCAGGGCGAGAACCGGATCGCCATCGCGCCCGGCGCGCTCGACGAGCTGACCCCGGCCGACGTCGACGGCTTCGCCGATCGCATCGCCGCCGCCGACCTGGTGGTGGTCTCGCTGGAGATTCCGCTGGAGGTCGCCGTCGCGGCGCTGCGCACCGCCCACGAACACGGCGTCCGGACGCTGCTCAACCCCGCGCCGGCCGTCCGGCTGCCGGACGAGGCGTGGGGCTGGATCGACGTCGTGACGCCGAACGCCAGCGAGGCCCGGGTGCTCACCGGCCGCGACCCGGAGGACCCGGCCACCGGCGACGAGCTGGTCGACCTGATCCGCACCCGTCACGCCGGCACGATCGTGCTCACCCTCGGCGCCGAGGGTGCGCTGATCGACCACGACGGGCAGCGGGTCCGGGTCGACCCGGTCCGGGTGCCGCGCGTGGTCGACACCACCGGCGCCGGGGACGCCTTCACCGGCGCGCTCGCCGTCGCCCTCGCCCGGGGCGACGCCCTCACCGATGCGGTCCGTTTCGCCGCCGCGGCCGGCGCGCACGCCGTCGGAGTCGCCGAGGTGATCCCCGCCCTGCCCTACCCGGACGACGTCGCGGCCCTGCTGAGGAGATGACACCAATGGCCCAGATGACCACCGCCCCGGCGGCGGCACCGGTGGAGAAGACCGCCGTCCCCCGCACCCGCTCCCCGTTCCAGCGTTTCCTGCACGCCCGCGAGGCCAGCACCTTCCTCGCCCTCGTCGTGCTCTTCAGCCTGGGCACGCTGATCGCCCCGGGCTTCGTCGGCACCGACAACTTCCTCACCGTCGGCCAGCAGATCGCGCAGATCGGCATCATGGCCGTCGGGGTCACCTTCGTCATCATCAACGCCGAGATCGACCTCTCGGTGGGTTCGATCTACGGCCTCGGCGCGGTCGTCTGCGGACTGCTGATGACCTCCGACGTGGCCTGGCCGCTCGCCGCCCTCGGCGGGATCGCCGCAGGTGCGGTCGCCGGCCTGCTCAACGGCCTGATGACGGTGGGCTTCGGCATCCCCTCGTTCATCGTCACCCTGGGCACGCTGAGCGTCTACCGGGGCGTCACGCTGCTGCTCAGCGGCGGCTCACCGATCTCCCTGTCGTCCAACGAGGCGAACGTGGCCGAGTTCAACCTGCTCGGTCAGGGCAAGCTGTTCGGTCTCCTCCCGATGCAGCTGGTCATCTTCGCGCTCGTCGCCGTCCTCGGCATGGTCGTGCTGTCCCGTTCCCGCTACGGCTTCAACACCTACGCCGTGGGCGGCAGCGCCGAGGCCGCCCGGCTGTGCGGGATCAACACCGGCCGGGTCAAGGTCGCCGCGTTCACGCTCTCCGGAACGCTCGCCGGCCTGGCCGGCGTGCTCGGCCTCTCCTTCCTGTCCTACGTGCAGGGCGTCACCGGCACCGGCATGGAACTGACCGCCATCTCCGCCGTGATCATCGGTGGCGCGGCCCTGTTCGGCGGCTCCGGCACCATGCTCGGCACCGTCATCGGCGTCGCCTTCATCGGCGTCCTGCAGAACATCCTGAACCTGCGCGGCATCTCCTCGTTCTGGCAGACCGTGGCGACCGGCGCGGTGATCATCCTGGCCGTGGCCGCCGACACCTGGCTACGCCGACGCTCCGGGCGGCGCTGACCGCCCCGACCCGCACCACACCCCCATCCCCACATCCAAGGAGCACCCCCCGATGAAGCTCACCCTCCGGCGCCGGATCGCGGTCGCCGCCACCCTCGGCCTCACGCTGCTGGCCGGCAGCGCCTGCGGCGCGGTCACTCCGGCCAGCACCTCCTCCAGCGGTGACAGTGGCGCCTTCCAGCTCGCCGACTACATCAAGGAAGCCGTCGACAAGGGACAACCGCTCAAGATCCGGCTCAGCTACCACGACCCGTCGCTGGCCTTCGCCGTCCCGATCCGGCAGGGCATGGAGCGCGGCGCGAAGGAACTCGGCGTCGAGGCGCAGATGATCGGCCCGACCGGCGGCAACGCCGCCGACCAGGTCGCCGAGTTGCAGACGCTGATCAACCAGAAGCAGATCCACGGCCTGGCGGTCTCCTCGGCCAGCAACGACGCGCTCAAGCCGGTCATCGCGCAGGCGTACGACGCGGGCATCCCGATCATCTCGTTCAACACGAACAACCCGGAGTCCAAGCAGATGGGCTTCGTCGGGCAGGACCTCGTCGCCTCCGGTGAGTCGCTCGCCAAGGAACTGCTCGGCGTGCTGAAGGGCAAGAAGGGCAAGGTCGTGGTGGTGTCGGTCGACTCCGGCGCCGGCTGGTCCAACGACCGCTTCACCGGCTTCCAGACCGGCCTGAAGGACTCCGGCCTCCAGATCGTCGGCCCGGTCAACACCGGCAACGAGCCGAGCGCGGCGTACAACACCATCGAGTCGACGATGGCCGCGCAGGGCGACGCGGTCGCCCTGGTCTCCCTCGACTGCTGCAGCTTCACCGCCGGGGCCAAGTGGCTCCAGCAGTCCGGCAAGACCGGGAAGATCCACTCGGTGGGCTTCGACGTGCAGCCGCAGACCGTCGACTACCTCAAGGGCGGCGTGGTCGACCTGACCATCAGCCAGGGGCCGGCCGAGCAGGGCTACCAGGCGGTCAAGCTGCTCGCCGCCTACCTGAAGAACGGCACCGAGATCAAGAACGTGGACACGGGCGCGCTCGTGGTCACCCGCGACAACGTGGCCACCGTGCCGGTGGAGGGCTGAGCCGATGACCAGCCCGGCCACGATCCTCGCCCCCGCCACGGCCGCCGTCGAGGTGTCCGGCCTGTCGAAGCACTTCGGCGCCGTCCGCGCGTTGCAGGACGTCAGCCTGAGCGTCCCCACCGGCAGTCTCACCGCCGTCATGGGGGAGAACGGCGCCGGCAAGTCGACGCTGATGAAGATCCTGGCCGGGCTGGACACGCCCACCACCGGCACCGTACGGGTGGCCGGCGAGGAGGTCCGCCGCTTCCACCCGGCCACCCTGCTCAGCCGGCACCAGGTCGCGCTGGTGCCGCAGGAACTCTCCCTCGCCCAGGACCGCACCGTCGCGGAGAACATCCTGCTCGGCGCCGAGCCCGGCTCCCGGCCCTTCCCGCACCGCCGCCGGATGGAGGAGCAGGCCGCGCACCTGCTGGACCGGCTCGGCCTGCGGGTCGACCCGCGTCGCGCCGTACGGCACCTCGACGCGGCGTCCCAGCAGCTGGTGGTCATCGCCCGCTCGCTGGCCCGCCGGGCCCGGGTGGTCATTCTCGACGAGCCGACCTCGATCCTGTCCCCGGCGGAGTCCGAGCGGCTCTTCGGGGTGATCCGCTCGTTGCAGGCCGACGGCGTCACGCTCCTCTACGTCTCGCACCGGATGCCCGAGGTCTTCGCCCTGTCCCAGCACATCCACGTGCTGCGCGACGGTCGACACGTCGGGCACTGGCCCACCGCGCAGGTCACCCCGGACCAGGTGGTCGCGGCGATGGTCGGGCGGGAACTCGCCGCCGAGTTCGCCCGGCACGACACTCCCCCACCGGCGGCCACGGCCACCCCCCGGCTGCGCCTGCGCGGCGTCTCCGGCACCGGGTTCACCGGCGTCGACCTCGACGTCGCCCCGGGTGAGGTGGTCGGCGTGGCCGGCCTGCCCGACAGCGGCCGGATCGAGCTGCTGCGCGGTGTCTTCGGCGCCGACCCGGTGCGCGACGGCGAACTGGCCCTCGACGGGGAACGGTTCACCGCCCGGTCCCCGCGCGACGCCATCCGCGCCCGGATCGCCTACCTGCCCGGGGAACGCCGGCAACAGGGCATCCTGCCGACGATGAGCGTCGCCGACAACGTCACCGTGCTGACCCTGGGCCGGCGGCAACGGTTCGGGGTGCTGCGGCGGCGGGCCCTGCGGCGCGATGCCGAGGACCGCGCCCGCGAGCTGACGGTGAAGACCGCCACCACCGCCCAGGGCATCACCCAGCTCTCCGGCGGCAACCAGCAGAAGGCCCTGCTCGCCCGCTGGCTGTCGATCGAGCCCCGGCTGATGCTGCTCGACGAACCCACCCGTGGCGTCGACGTCGGCGCCAAGGCGGAGATCTACCGGCTGTTCCGCAGCCTCACCGGCGCCGGTGTGTCCATCGTCGTCTCCTCGTCGGACCTGCCCGAACTGCTCACCGTCAGCGACCGGATCGCCGTCATGGCGGCCGGCCGCCTGGTCGGTGTGCTCGACGCGGCCGACGCCACCGAGGAGACGGTGATGGCCCTGGCCACCGGCGCCCACACCATGAAGGAGAACGCATGAAACGTCGAGGTCTGCTCAACGCGGAGCTGTCCGGGGTGCTCGCCACGCTCGGCCACACCGACCTGCTGCTCGTCGTCGACGCCGGGTTCCCCATCCCGCGTACGGCCCACCGCGTCGACCTGGCCCTCGCGGAGGACCTGCCCGACCTGACCACCGTGCTGGCGCTCGTCGCCGACGAGATCATCGTCGAGGGCGTGGTGGTCGCCGAGGACGTCACCACGCACAACACGCCGCTGGCGCAGTGGCTGGGGCAGCGCTTCCCGGGCGTACCGCTGACCACCCGCCCGCACGCCGAGATGCTCGGCGAACTGGCCCACCAGGCCAAGGCGATCGTCCGGACCGGCGCGTTCAACCCGTGGGGCAACGTCGGTCTGGTCTGCGGCGTGGACGTGCCGCGCTGGTTCGACGAGCCCGGCGTGATCGTCCCCGACTACTACCGGGACCGGATGTAGCGGCATCGCCGCGACGTAACCCGATTTGGAGAGAACCGTGAGCACTGCCTTCCTGACCGACGTCGACCTCCGCCCCGCGACGTTGGCTCCCTACATCCAGCACACGCTGATCGACGTCGGCGTCACCTACGACCGGATCGTCGCCCACGCCGAGGAGACCGCCCGGTACGGCTTCAACGCCGCGATGGTGCCCGGCTCCTGGGTCGCCGAGGTGGCCGAGGTGCTGCGCGGCACCGGTGTCGAGGTCGCCTCGGCCCTGGACTTCCCGACGGTGGGGGTGACCACCAGCGCCGGCAAGGCCGCCGAGGCGGAGAGCCTGGTCCGGGCCGGCGCCACCCAGATCGACATCGGCGTGCAGATCGGCTGGCTCAAGAGCGGCCGGTTCGACGCCTTCCGCGACGACATCGCCGGCGTGGTGAAGGCGTCCGGCGTACCGGTCAAGGTGATGCTCGAACTGCCGCTGCTCACCCCCGCCGAGCGGGAGGCCGCCGTGGCACTGTCCATCGAGGCCGGTGCGGCGTTCCTGAAGAACGCCAGCAGCGGCCAGGTCGAGGTGGCCAACCCGGACAGCATCGCCTACCTGGTGGCCCGCGCCCCGGAGGGCGTGCAGGTCAAGGCGTCGGGCAGCATCAAGTCCTTCGCGCAGGCGCTGTCCCTGCTGCGCGCGGGGGCGGTGCTGCTCGGCACCAGCGCCGGGGTGGCTATCGTCACTGACAACGTCACCGAACACACGACGAGCTACTGACCGTCTGTCGCCCCTCGACACGCGTGCCCGGCCGGTGGCCGGCGCCGGTCGGGGGGCGACGGCCCCCACGGAAGGTGCCATGTCCGACCGACCACACCCCGACGGGGTGACCGAGCAACTCGACCGGGACGCGCCGGCCCCGCTGCACGCGCAGGTGTCCGAGCAGATCCGGGCGAAGATCCTGTCGGCCGAGTGGCCACCGCACTACCGGCTGCGCAGCGAGCCGGAACTCGCCGCCGACCTGGGCATCTCGCGGGGCACGCTACGGCGGGCGCTGGCGACGCTGATCCGCGACGGCCTGCTGGTGCAGGTACGCGGGCGGGGCACGTTCGTCACGTCCACCACCATCGAGCCGTCCATCGCGCAGAAGCTGACCACCCTCTCCGAGGACTTCGCCCGGCAGGGTGTCTCCTACACCACCGAGGTGGTCTCCCAGCGGGTGATGGCCGCCCCGCCACCGCTGGCCACCCTGCTCGACCTGAGTCCCGGCCAGTCGGTGCTGCGCCTGGAACGACTCCGTTCCGCCTCCACCGGGCCGGTGGCCTGGCTGGTCAACTACGTCCGTACCGACCTGACACCCGGACTGGAGCAGGCGGACCTGGCCAACCGTTCCCTGTTCGGCCTGCTCGAGAACGAGTACGGGTTGAAGATCACCACCGGTCGGCGGACGTTCACCGCGACCGCCGCCACCGACCGGATCGCCACCGCGCTCGGTGTGCCCGAGGGTTTCCCGCTGCTGTACCTGGAGCAGATCACCTACCTCCACGACGGCCGTGCGATCGAGTACTCCGACGTGTGGATCCACAGCGAGCGGATGCGGGTCACCTCCCTGCTCAGCCGTCGCTGAGCCCCGGCGGCGGACGCACCTGCCGGGGTCGGCCCCGCGACGGCGGACGCGGACGGCGCGCCGTGCCCACCGGTGTGTCGGACGGGTCTGCCATCATCGTCTGCGATGACCGCCGTACCGCCCGCCCCGGCCGCCGCCCCCGCCCGGGGCGCGACGCTGGAGGCGGTGCTGGAACGGATCACGTACGTCAACGAGGAGACCGGGTACACGATCGCCCGGGTCGCCACCGACCGTTCCGGCACCGACCTGCTCACCGTGATCGGCGCCCTGCCCGGCGTGCAGCCCGGGGAGCGGCTGCGGATGGTCGGCCGCTGGGGGTCGCACCCGAAGTACGGCCGCCAGTTCGAGGTGCACAGCTGCACCAGCGTGCTGCCCGCCACGGTGCAGGGCATCGAGCGCTACCTCGGCTCGGGGCTGATCAAGGGGATCGGGCCGAAGATGGCCGCCCGGATCGTCGCCGCGTTCGGCGCGCAGACCCTGGACGTCATCGAGAACGAGCCGGGCCGGCTGATCGAGGTCCACGGCCTCGGCCGCAAGCGCACCGCGGCGATCGGCACCGCCTGGCAGGAGCAGAAGGCCATCAAGGAGGTGATGGTCTTCCTCCAGGGCGTCGGCGTCTCCACCTCGCACGCCGTGCGCATCTACAAGGAGTACGGCGACAACGCGATCTCGGTGGTGCGCAACGAGCCGTACCGGCTGGCCGCCGACGTGTGGGGCATCGGCTTCCGGACGGCCGACAGCATCGCGCAGGCGGTGGGCATCCCGCACGACAGTCCGCAGCGGGTGCAGGCGGGCATCCGGTACACCCTCTCCGAGGCCGCCGACAACGGGCACTGCTACCTGCCGGAACCGAACCTGCTCGCCGACGCCGCCGCGATCCTGGGCGTGCCGGCGCCACTGGTCGCCGAGTGCCTGACCTCGCTCGCCGCCGACGAGGGGGTGGTCCGGGAGCCGGTGCCGAACCCGAGCGGCGACGGGGGCACCATCCCGGCGGTGTACCTGGTGCCGTTCCACCGGGCCGAGTCGGCGCTCGCGGCGAGCCTGGTCCGGCTGCTGCGCGAGCCGGCCGACCGGATGCCGGCCTTCGCGGGCGTGGACTGGGGCCGGGCGCTGGCCTGGCTGCGGGCCCGGACCGGGGCGGACCTGGCCCCGGAGCAGGAGCAGGCGGTACGGCTCGCGCTCACCTCGAAGGTCGCCGTGCTCACCGGCGGTCCGGGCTGCGGCAAGTCGTTCACGGTCCGGTCGGTGATCGAGCTGGCCACCGCGAAGAAGGCGAAGATCGTGCTGGCCGCGCCGACCGGGCGCGCCGCGAAGCGGCTGACCGAGCTGACCGGGCAGCCGGCGACCACCGTGCACCGGCTGCTCCAACTGCGGCCGGGCGGGGACGCCGCCCACGACCGGGACAACCCGCTCGACGCCGACCTGGTGGTGGTGGACGAGGCGTCGATGCTCGACCTGATCCTGGCCAACAAGCTGGTCAAGGCGGTACCGCCGGGGGCGCACCTGCTGCTGGTCGGCGACGTCGACCAGTTGCCCTCGGTGGGCGCGGGCGAGGTGCTGCGCGACGTCCTGGCCGCCGCGACCGTCCCCCGGGTCCGGCTGACCCGGATCTTCCGGCAGGCGCAGGAGTCCGGCGTGGTGGTCAACGCGCACCGGATCAACGCGGGCCAGCCCCCGGCGTTCGAGGGGTACCCGGACTTCTTCCTCTTCCCCAGCGACGAGCCGGAGGCCACCGCCGAGCAGGTGGTGGAGATCGTCGCCCGGCGGATTCCCCGCCGCTTCGGTCTGCATCCCCGCGACATCCAGGTGCTCACCCCGATGCACCGGGGACCGGCCGGTGCGGGCAACCTCAACGCGTTGCTGCAACAGGCGCTCGCGCCGCACCGGGAGGGCGCGCCGGAGCGGCGGCACGGATCGCGGGTGTTCCGGGTCGGCGACAAGGTCATCCAGATCCGGAACAACTACGAGAAGGGCGCGGCGGGCGTCTTCAACGGCACGGTCGGCATGGTCACCGCGATCGACCCCGACGAGCAGACGCTGACCGTCCGCACCGACGAGGACGAGGACGTCGGGTACGACTTCCACGAGCTGGACGAGTTGCAGCACGCGTACGCGATCACGGTGCACCGTTCACAGGGCAGCGAGTACCCGGCGGTGGTGGTGCCGGTGACCATGGGGTCGTACATGATGTTGCAGCGCAACCTGCTCTACACGGCCGTCACCCGGGCCCGGAAGCTGGTCGTGCTGGCCGGCTCCCGCCGGGCCCTAGCGATCGCCGTGCGGACGGCGGGCACCGGCCGCCGGCACACCGCGCTCACCCACCGGATCACCGGCTAGCGTCGGCGTCCAGCCGGCGCAGCACCCGGGTGGCGAGACGTTCCAGGGCGGCCACCCCGTCCCGGTCGAACTGGTCGAGGAAGAACTCCCGGACGGCCGCCACGTGCCCCGGGGCGGCCCCCTCGATGGCCTCCCGTCCGGCAGGGGTGAGCACCACGAAGGCCCCGCGGCGGTCGCCGGGGCAGCCCTCGCGGTCGACCAGGCCCCGGCGCTGCATCCGGCTGAGGTGGTGGGACAGGCGGCTCTGCTCCCACTCCAGTTGCTCCTGGAGCGCGAAGGGGCGCAGTCGTCCCCCGTCCGCCTCGGTGAGCGCCACGAGGACCTCGTAGTCGGCGAGGGACAGGCCGGAGTCCTGCTGCAACTGCCGCCCCAGTCGGGCGGTGAGCCGGTTCTGCATCTGGAGGTAGGCCCGCCAGGCGCGCTGTTCGTCGTCGTCGAGCCATCGGGTCATGACTCCACCCTACCAGTGATCGATGACACATCATGTAGGGAATGGATGACGGGTCATGTAGGTTGAGGCAGACGTAAATGACACATCATCGAAATCACCTGGAGGACGTCATGACCGCACCGACCGCCGAACTCGCCCAGCTCACCGGCGTCTACACGATCGACCCGAGCCACAGCCGGATCGGCTTCGTCGCCCGCCACGCGATGGTGACCAAGGTCCGGGGGGCGTTCAACGACTTCGAGGGCCGGGTGGTCTTCGACGGCGACGACCCGAGCGCGACCGCGGTGACCGTCACCATCAGGGCGGCCAGCATCGACACCCGCAACGCGCAGCGCGACGAGCACCTGCGCAGCAACGACTTCCTCGCCATGGAGACCCACCCGGAGATCACCTTCGTCTCCACCGCGTTCCGGCAGACCGGCGCGGACACCTTCGACCTGACCGGTGACCTCACCGTCCGGGGCGTCACCCACCCGGTGACCATCCCCTTCACCTACGAGGGCTCGGCCACCGACCCGTTCGGCAACCTGCGGGTCGGCTTCGAGGGCGCGGTGACCATCAACCGTCGCGACTACGGGGTCACCTGGAACGCCGCCCTGGAGACCGGCGGTGTCCTGGTCAGCGACAAGATCGTCCTCGAGTTCGAGGTCTCCGCGATCAAGCAGTCCTGACCCGTGGGGCGCGCCGCGCCGACGGTGCGCCCCCGCTCCCCCACCGACCGCCTTCCCGTGGAGAGGACCTCCCGTGAGCACCCTGCTGACCCCCCGCGTCGACATCCGCCGGGCCGACGAGCGGTTCGTCACCGACATCGGCTGGCTCGACTCGAAGCACTCGTTCTCGTTCGGCCGGCACCGCGACGCGGCCAACACCCACCACGGGCTGCTCCTGGTCAACAACGACGACATCGTCACGCCGGGCACCGGCTTCGAGACCCACCCGCACCGGGACATGGAGATCGTCACCTGGGTGCTGCGGGGTTCCCTGGTCCACCAGGACTCCACCGGCCACTCCGGGGTCATCTACCCGGGGCTGGCCCAGCGGATGACCGCCGGTCGCGGCATCCTGCACTCGGAGAAGAACGACTCCTGGCGCATCGAGGGCGAACGGCATGCCGAGCCGGTGCACTTCGTCCAGATGTGGGTGGTGCCCGACGAGACCGGCCTGGCCCCCGGCTACGAACAGCTCGAGATCGACGACGAACTGCTCGGTGGCGGTCTGGTCCCGGTCGCGTCCGGGATGGACCGGCACGACGGGGAGGCCGCCATCCGGATCCGTAACCGGTACGCCGCCCTGTACGCGGCCCGGCTCGAACCCGGCCGGAGCGTGCCGCTGCCGGACGCGCCCTTCCTGCACCTGTTCGTGGCCCGAGGCGCGGTCGAGCTGGAGGGCTCCGGCCCGCTGGGCACCGGCGACGCCGTCCGGTTCACGGCCGGCGGCGGCCACCGGGTCACCGCCACCGAACCCGCCGAGATCCTGGTCTGGGAGATGCACGCCACCATCGCCGGCTGACCCGGACCGGATCCCCACCCCGCGAGGAAACGCACCATGACGTACGCCAAGTCCGCCGACACCCCGGCACCGTTGCACCCGCTGCTCGCCGGGCGGTGGAGCCCCCGCAGCTTCGACCCCACGCACCACCTCGACGACGCGGTGCTGCGCCCGCTGCTGGAGGCGGCCCGCTGGGCGCCGTCGGCCAACAACAGCCAACCCTGGCGTTTCCTGGTCACCCGACGGGACGAGGACGCCTTCACCCGGCTGCACGCGACGCTCAACCCCGGCAACCAGGTGTGGGCCGACGCGGCCAGCGCCCTGCTCCTGGTGGCGGCGCGGACGGTGGACGACACCGGACAGCAGCGGCCGTTCGCTCTCTACGACACCGGTCAGGCCGTCGCCCACCTGGTCCTCCAGGCCCAGGCGCACGGCCTGGCCACCCATCAGATGGGCGGTTTCGACGCCACCGCCGTCCGGGCCGCCTTCGATCTCGACGGGGACCTCCAGCCGGTGGTGGTGCTCGCCGTCGGCCGTGCGGACGCGGCGACCCGGCTGCCCGCCCCGCTGGCCGCCCGGGAGGAGGCACCCCGGGTCCGGCAGCCGCTGGACGCGCTGCTGCTGTCACCGGCCCGGGTCGCGACGGGCTGAGCCGGACCTCCGCCCGGCCGAGCCGTCCGGGCATGCGCCCACCGGGCCGGGCCGTGGCCGCCGTCAGCGGTCACGGCCCGGTCAGGTAGGCGGTCGGAACGGCGTCGGTCAGCCACACCCCGTTGGCGCTGCGGTAGAACACGTGCCCGTCGCCGGCCATCCCGGCGGCGTCCACGGTGAGGACCACCACCTCGCCGCCCCGGCGGGAGCCGACCCGGCGGGCGGTCGGCACGTCCGCCGAGAGGTGCACGTGGTGCCTGGCCCCCCGGTGCAGGCCGGTGTCCAGGATGGAGTCCAGGGCGTCCCGGCTCGTGCCGTGGTAGAGCCGGTCGGGGGGAACGGCCGGAGTCAGGCCCAGGTCGACCGGGATCGAGTGCCCCTGGCTGGCCCGGATCCGTTCCACGCCGTCGTCGCCCCGTTCGACGGCGAACCGCTGCTTGTCGTTGTCGGCGACCACCGCCTCCAGCGCCGCCCGGTCGATCCCGAGCCCCGTCAGCAGGTCGTCGACCGGCACCCACCCGCCCCGGTCAAGGGTGAGGCCGAACTGGTCGGGCTGGTGCCGCAACGCCAGGGACATCCGTTTACTCAACCGCACCAGGGCCCGCTGATCCATGCCGGCATTGTGACCGACCGGTCCCCGCCGGTTGGCACCGGCCGGCGGTGCGCCGGGTCCGCGTCCCGGCAGGCGGACCGACGCCGGCAATGGATGCCCCGGCCCCGGGGCCCGACTACCCTGGTACGCATGTCGGCCCCTCCCCCGCTCTCCCCTGTGGACGGTCCGGCCACCCCGACCGGCTCACCCAGCGCCGGTCCCTCGCTGCGGCACGTGCTCGCCGGGGCGACGCGCGGTCTGCTGCTGTTCGGGATCACCCCACCGCGGGCCAGCGCCACCGCCGAACAGGCCCAGGAGATCGCCCGGTTGACCCGGGCCCGACTCGACCCGCTGGACGTGGACGCGCTGGTGCTCTACGACATCGACGACGAGAGCGACCGCAATCCGGACGAGCGGCCCTTCCCGTACCTGCCGACGATGGATCCGGCCGTCTTCCACGCCGCGCACCTGGCCGGCTGGCGTCGCCCGGCGATCGTCTACCGCTGCGTCGGCAAGTACCCGGAGCCGGAGCTGCGCGACTGGCTGCGCGCGGTGGACACCGGCCGGGTGGGCAGCGTCTTCGTGGGTGCCTCCTCCAGCAGCAAGCAGGTGCGCACCACCCTGCCCCGGGCCCACGCCCTGCGCCGGGAGACCCGGCCCGACCTGGCCGTCGGTGGCGTCGCCATCCCCGAACGACACACCCGTGACCTGGACGAGCACCGGCGGATGCTGACCAAACAGGAACGCGGCTGCGGATTCTTCGTCTCCCAGGTGATCTACGACGTCGACGCGTCCAAGAGCATGGTGTCGGACTACCACTACGCCTGCCGGGAGCGGGGGGTCACCCCACGACCGGTGGTCTTCACCCTCTCGGTCTGCGGCTCGCTCAGGACCCTCGCGTTCCTCCAGTGGCTCGGTGTCCGCGTCCCGCGCTGGCTGGAGAACGCGCTGCGGCACGCCGACGACCCGCTCGCCGAGTCGTACGAGCAGTGCCTGGCCACCGCCCGCGAGCTGGTCACCTTCTGCCGACGGCTCGGGATGCCGTTCGGGTTCAACGTGGAGAGCGTGTCGAACCGGAAGCTGGAGATCGACGCGTCGGTCGCCCTGGCCGCCCGGGTCCGCGACCTGCTCGGCCGGCCGTCCGCCTGATCCGGCGCACCGGTCAGGGGCTGCGGTCGCCGGTTCCCCCGGGCGTGGCGGCCGGGTCAGGCGAGGCGGCCCACGAAGATCGCGGTCGGCCCGGGGGTACGCCGCACCTCGACCAGGTGGAAACCGTTCGCGGCGAACAGCGCCGCCATCTCCGCCGCGCTACGCTCCCGGCCGCCGCTGCCGACCATCATCTGCAGGTCGAGGAAGCCGGGATGGTTGCCGCCCGATCCCTCCGGCACCAGGCAGTCCAGCACCAGCAGCCGGGCGCGTGGGGTGAACGCCGGCCGCAGCCGGTCGAGGACCGGGCGGGCCTGTTCGTCGGTGAGCCCGTGCACGATGTTGCGCATCAGGTACGCGTCACAGCCGGGCGGCACGTGATCGTAGAAGCTGCCGTTGACCAGCTCCACCCGTTCGGCGACTCCGGCGGCCCCGAGCACGGCCGGTGCGTCGGCGGTGGCGGCCGGCAGGTCGTAGAGCACCCCGCGCAGGTGCGGGTGCGCGGCCAGGATCCCGGCCAGCAGCTGCCCCGAGCCACCGCCGACGTCGGCGATCCGCTCGTACCGGCCGAAGTCGTGCGCGGCCAGGATCTGCGGCATGTCGAGCCGGCTCAGCTCGCGCATCGAGCGATGGAAGTGCTCCCCCTCGTCGGGGTGCTCGGCGAAGTAGTCCCAGAGGAACCCGCCGTACTGTCGGGGGAACGCCGGGCGCCCCTCGGTGACCGTGGCGGTCAGGTCGGACCAGATCCGCTGGTTCCAGCCGGAGCTGATCTGGATCAACGTGTGCCGGACCGAGCGCGGATGGTCGCTGCGCAGCGGTTCGGCGAGCGCGTTCAGTGCGAAGGTGCGGGGCCCGGTCCGGCGGAAGATGCCGTCGGCGGCCAGCGCCCGCAGCACCCGGAAGAGGCTGTCCTCGTCGGCGGCCGTGGCGGCGGCGAGCGTCGCCACGTCCCGGGGACCGTCGGTGAGCTGATCGGCCACCCCCAGCCGGGCGACCGCGCCGAGCGCGTGCGTACGCCAGAAGCCGGACGCGGCGTCGAGCAGGCTCGCGGGTGGTGGCGCGAGCCGCCGCGACGTGCCGTTCAGGGCGGAGCCGACCGCGCGAACCGCATCGACCAACACCATGGGGGGAGCTGATGGTTTCTTCGCCACGAATCGCACGTTAGCCGCCTTACGGGACGAAGTAACCAGCCAAACGGCCTATTGCGGCAAGTCGGACTTCGCCCTGGTCAAGGCGACAACACCGGCAGGTCGGCCGCCGAGCCCGGACGGCGGACCGGCCGCCGATCTCGGCAGGGGTCAGACTCGACGACGTGACCCGCACCCCGCCCACGGTCGGCCAGGGCAGCCGCGCAGCCGCGCCGCAGCCGGACGTCCTCCTCGACCAGCCCGTCGACCATCCGCCCGGGGTGGTGGCCGGGCCCCGCGACGTCGACGCCCGGACACGGGTCGACCGGTCGGACGCCCCACCGGGGCCGGTGGGAGGCGACGGGCCGGCCGGGGTCGGGCACGCCCCGTGCCACCACGGCGAGATCCTCCAGGGCATCTTCCTGGACTCCGCCGGACGCCCGTGCCGGGGCCTGGTCACCCTTCCCGTTCCCGGTACGGGCACCACCGCCACCTTCGTCCGCCACCTGGAGAGCCCCGCCGGCCACCTGACGGTCCGCCCCGCCGACCGGGACAAGGCCCGGCGCGCCGCCGCCCTGGCGGTCGCCGAGTGCGCGCGCCGGACCGGGGAGCAACCCTGCGGTGGGCGGCTGGCGCTGCACGGCCGGGTTCCGGTCGGAATCGGAATGGGCTCCTCCACCAGCGACGTCATCGCCACGGCACGCGCGGTCGCAGCCAGCTTCGGCGTCCGGCTGCCCCCGGAGACGGTGGCCCGGATCGCGGTCCGGGCCGAGCAGGCGTCCGACCCGCTGATGCTGGGGACCAGCGCGGCCCTGTTCGCCTCCCGGGAAGCCCGCGTGCTGGAGGACTTCGGCGGCCCGCTGCCCAGCGTCGTCGTCCTCTCCTGCACCACCGGCGCGGGGCGCCCGGTGGACACGCTCGCCCTGCCCGCGCCGCCCGTGCGGGCGGTGCCGGCGTACGAGGAGCTACGGGCCGCGCTGCGGCAGGCGATCGTCACCGCCGACGTCGGGCTGCTGGCCCGGGTCAGCAGTGAGAGCGCCCGACGCAACCAGCCCCTGCTGCCCAAACCGGAACTGGACGTCCTGGAGCGGGTGGCGGGACGGGCCGGCGCGGCCGGTGTCCAGGTCGCGCACAGCGGCAACGTGGCCGGGCTGCTCTTCGACCCGGCCACTCCCGACCTGCCCGACCGGCTGCGCCGTGCCGCCGGAGGTCTTGCGGCACACGGCCTGCGGGTCGGCCGGTCCTTCGGGATCTGACCGAGGGACCGGCCGGCCTCAGCGGGCGTGCTTCGCGTCCGACGGGGCGACGGTCTCGGACCGCACGGCCGTCTCGACGGTGGTGGTGGAGTCCGTGGCGGGCCCGGACACCGCCGTCGGCGCGGCGGACTCCACGCCGGCGGGGGTTGCGTCGGCCGGATCAGCCGGTGCGGGGGTTGCCGCCTCCGGGTCGGCCGGCGCGGGGGCGACTCCGGCCGGGAGGCGGTGGCGCGGTGTCCAGGCCAGCGCCAGGCAGCCGCCGACCAGGGCGAGCAGCATGCCGATCAGGAAGCCGCCGAGGTTCGAGGTGAGCCAGGACGCCAGCGCCAGGATGATCGACACGATGGCGTAGAAGGCCCGCTGCGCGGGCGTGGCGAGCAGGAGCACGCCGCAGGTCACCAGCAGCAGCGGAACGAGGTAGCCGGCCATCCCCTGGAGTCCGATGTGCAGGATGACCGGCAGAGGCGCACGGACCGAGGCCAGGATCTCGGCCCCGCCGAGGATCACCAGGAGCGCCCCCCAGAACGGACGGGTCCGACGCCAGCGCCGGAACCGGCCGGGCCGGTTCCGGCGGGACGTCGCGACGGGCCCGGGGACCGCGTCGGCCATCGTCAGCAACCCTCCGACGCGAAGCTCATCCGCAGATTGGGCAGCGTGAAGGCGGATGCGGTGGTGGCCCAGTTGTTCTGCCGGAGCTTCTCGATGACGACGGTGTCGGCCTGCTGGGCGAAGATGCCGATACCGCCCTTGACGCCGGGAACCTTGTCGAGGGTGCTGGCGTCCTGCCCGATGTCAATCTTGGAGAAGTCGGCGTCACCGGTGATGCTGTCGGAGTCGACGACGAGGGTGCGGGCCTTGACCGGCTTGCCCGCGTTACCGGCGGTGATCTTCAACACCATTCCGCCCATGTCGACGCTCTGGCAGAGGTTGGTCAGCTCGGCCCGGTCGATGGCCGAGACGATCACCACGACCTGCCCGCCGGTGTCCCCCTCGTTGGGGCTGCCCTCGACCATGTGGTCCAGTGCGGCGAACTGCTCGAAGCCGGTGCCGTCGAGCCGGTCGGCGGTCACCGTGAAGGGCAGACCGGAGATGGAGAACTGTGCCGCCAGGACGCCCTGGGCGGTGAGCAGCACCATGGCGGCGCTGAGCACACCGGTGCCGAGAAGCGCCGGAAAGAACCGGCGCCAGCGGACCGCGCCTTCTTCGGGCCCACTTGCGGAGGCGGTCGGGATATCGACGGACGACATGAACGACTCCCTTGATCGAATGGTGTCGCGGCGGACTGTCGACGGTGGAGATGGCACAAGTTACCGCCGGGTACGGTTCGCGGTCAAGGCGTCTGCCAGCTGCGTCTTCACAATGGCAAAAGAGTCAAAAACCCCGGCGACAGGGCCGCAGAATTGTTTCTTGACGGCGCGACCGCGATGGGCATATAACATCGGCAGAATTCATTGCTTCTCGTCGTGACGTCGCCTTCTGCGATCCGTCCGACCCACACCGACGCGACGACCGCCACGCGTCGACCCCGTCCCGGGCCGACCAGCGGACGGCCACGTCGCGCCTCCACCACCGCCGCCCCGCCCCGCACCGCCGCGCCGGCCGGGTCGACGGTGCCGTACGCCCGAGAAGGGAGGCCCGGACCACCCCGTCCGTTCCCACCCGCACCCCCACCCCCCCCACCACCACACCCAGGGAGACGTCATGCGCAGGTACGCGTACCTCACCCTCGCCGCGGCCTCGGCGATGCTGGCAGTGCTCGCCAGCGCCGGGCCGGCCGCCGCGGCGGGCACCGTACTCACCTACAACAGCGCGACCGGACCGTCGGCCGGCGCCGGCGATCTGCTGTACGCCCCCAACAAGACCGGCACCACGGTCAACCTCTACAACTCCACCACCGGCACCACCGGCGTGAAGTGCAGCCAGGCCAGGTTCGAGGCGAAGGTCCTCACCAACCCGGCCGCTCCGGGCACGGCCACCGAGAGCGTCACTTCGCAGACGGTCGCCAGCTGCACGAGCAACGTCATCGGGGTGATCGGCGTCCGGGGCATCACCGTGAACAACCTGCCCTTCAACGCCTCGGTCACCAGCGGCAAGGTCGTCACCATCACCGGCGGCGCAGCCGGACCGATCCAGACGACCGCCTCGCTCAGCACCCTGCTCGGCGCGATCACCTGTGTCTACCAGGCCGTCAACAACCGCCTGGTGGGCACGGCGAACAACGCCGACGCGTCCATCACCTTCGTCAACCAGCCGTTCACCAAGGTCTCCGGGCCCGGCACCTGCTTCGCCACCGGTTACTTCAGCGTGACCTACGCTCCGGTCACCGGCCCGGGCGGAACGGTGTTCGTGAACTGACGATCCCGCCCGACCGGCGGTGATCCCCCTCCCGGCCGGTGTCGACCCGCGCGACGTGTCGGCACCGGCCGGGAACCGGTGCGGGCACCCGGACCGGGCGACCAGTCCGCTGGCGGGGTCCACCCGGGACGGCCGGAGACACCGAAACTTCGACGAGTATCGATTTCCAACGTTGTAGTGCCTAGACTGAGCGGATGCAGTACCGCCTCAGTTCGGTCCAGGCATGCTCGCTCGCCCGCGCCCTCGACGTCATCGGTGAACGGTGGACGCTGCTCATCGTCCGGGACGCGCTGCTGGGCGTCACCCGCTTCGACGGCTTCCTCCGCAGCCTCGGCATCTCCCGCAACATCCTGACCGACCGGCTCAACACCCTGGTCGGAGCCGGTGTGCTCGACCGGGTGCCCTATCAGGACCGGCCGGTGCGGCACGAGTACCACCTCACCGACCGGGGCCGGGAACTGGTCCCGGTGGTGCTGGCCGTGACGCAGTGGGGCGACCGGCACCTCGCCGGCCCGCAGAACCCGGCCCGGCTCGTCGAACACGAGGGGTGCGGCGGACCGGTCCGGGCGACCGTCCTCTGCGCCGACTGCGATCGGCCGCTGGCACCGACCGAGGTGAGCAGCGATCCCTCCCCCCGCCTCGCTGCCCGCCACCCGCAGGAGCAGGAGGCCGGCCGGGACACCCGCAACCGGTGGCGGTCCCCGGCAAGCGTCCGGTGAGCCGACGTGGGGGCCGGTGGCGACGAGGTGGCCGGACGGGCACCCGGTAAAACGGTCGCCCGGACCGGACCGGTCGGTGATGATCGGCGCCATGGAACGTCCGCTCCGCGAGATCCGGGCCGGGTACGGTGCCGACACGATCACCGTCTACCAGGCGTACGCCCCGGCGATCGCCGCACCGGCGCTGCGCCACGGCCGGTTCGTCGCACCGTTCAAGCGCGACCGGATGACCTGGGTGAAACCGTCCTTCCTCTGGATGATGTACCGCTGTGGTTGGGGCACCAAGCCGGACCAGGAGTGCGTGCTCGCGATCGAGATCAGTCGCACCGGGTTCGAGTGGGCGCTGGCCAACTCCTGCCTGAGCCACCACGACCCCGACCGGTACGCCGACCGCGCGGCCTGGTCCCACCGGCTCCGGCGCAGCCCCGTGCGGGTGCAGTGGGACCCGGAACGCGACCTCGACCTTCGGCCGCTGCCGTACCGCTCGCTCCAGGTCGGTCTCTCCGGTGAGGCCGTCGACCGCTACGTCGACGACTGGATCGTGGCCGTCCACGACGTCACGCCCACCGCCCACGCCGTGCGCGCCCGGCTGGCCGAGAGAGACCGCGCGGGGGCGCTGGCGCTGCTGCCCGAGGAGCGCCCGTACCCGCTCCCGTCCGACGTGGCCGCCCACATCGGAGCATCGGGGGTTCGCTGAGGAGCCGGACCGGAGACCCGCCCCCGACACCCGGTACCGACGGTCGCACCCGGCGGCCGGAACGTCCCCGACCCGGTACGGGGCTCGGTGACGACCCCTGACCCGGCCGACGGTAGCCTTGCGCCGCGTCATGCCGTGGGTCATCCACCGGCGTGACGCCCGCGATCGTACGGAGGGTGGCGCATGTCCCACGGCGAGGAGCCGTTCGCACTACGCGATGTCATGATCTCGCGACCGAGTTTCGAACTCGCGCTGCGTGGCTACGACAAACGACAGGTGGACCGGTACGTCGAACAGGTCGACGCCGAGATCACGGCGCTGACGGGCGCGCGGGACCGGGCCTCCGGTCAGCTCCAGTCCCTGGCGGCGCAGCTCCAGAAGGTCCAGACGGAGCTGGTCGAGCTGCGCCAGCGGCCGGCGCAGGTGGACCGCGCCTCCTTCCGCGACCTGGGTCCGATGGTCGACCAGATCCTGGCCCTGGCGGAGAAGCAGGCCGCGGCGATCACCGAGGCCGCCACCGCGCGGGTGTCCGGGCTGGAGACCGAGGCGGAGCGGGTGCTCACCGAGGCCCGGGAGCAGGCGACCCAGCGGCTGCGCGAGCTGGAGGAGGACCTGTCCACCCGGCGGGCCGAGCAGGAGAAGGCCCACGAGGAGCTGCGGGCCGCCGCCCAGGCCGAACTCACCGAGACCCGCGAAGTGGCACAACGCCTGCGCGCGGAGGGCGAGGCCGCACACGAACGCGCCCAGCAGGAGGCCCAGCGGATCAACGAGCAGACCGCGCAGCAGGTCGAGCGGACCCGGGCCGAGGCCGAGGCGCTGCTGGAGGCCGCCCGCGCGCAGATCCAGCAGGAGGTACACGCGGCCCGTGCACAGACCCAGCAGGAACTGGCCCAGTGGCAGGCCGGCGTGGAACGGGAGATCGAGGAACGGCGCGCCGCCGCGGAGCAGGAACTCACCGAATACCGCTCGGCGGCCGAGCAGGAGCTCACCCGCCAGCGGAGCACCGCCGAGCAGAAGATCGCCACGCTGGTCACCGAGGCGCAGCAGTACTCGACCAAGCTGCGCCAGCACGCCGACGAGCAGGCCGGCGTCCACCAGCAGCAGCTCACCGCCGTGCAACAGGAGATCCGCGAGCGGCGACAGGCCGTGGCCCAGCTCCAGAACGAGCTGGACGCCGCCCAGCAGCACCTGGCGCAGTCGCGCCAGGAGGCCGGTGGGGTGGAGCGGGAGATGGCCCAGCTCCAGCAGCGACTCACCGAGACCCGCCAGGAACTCGCCGGCGAGCTGACCCGCTTGGACGAGGTGCGGCGGGCGGCTGAGTCCGCCGAACGGCACGCCAAGGACGTCCGGGCCCGGGTACAGCGCGAGGCGAAGCGGGTCGCCGACCTGGCCGCGGCGGCGGTGATGGCAGCCGCCGCGGGCGGTGCCCCGACCAGCGAGTACCCGCAGGTGGCACCCCGCCCGGCGGGGGCCAACGGCGCCCACCAGGCCACCGAACCGGCCGGCGGCAGGGTGGGCGCGGACGCCTGAGCGAACGTGGTGGACGGCCTGACCGCCGTGCACCACGTCCCGCGTCACCAGGCGGGCCGCCCCTCGGGCAGCAGACCGGCGGTGATCCGCTTCGACCACGCCTGACGTGGGTAGACCTGGGGCATGGGAACGCTGCGGACGTCACCACCACCGCCCCGGGCGGTCGAGCTCCGGCGTTGGATGCTGCGCCGCCCGGAGGACCTGCGTGTCCTCCGGGCGGCGCTGCACGAGACGCTGACCGGTGACGACCTGGTCGACGGGGCGCGTCTCGACGAGGTACCGGAGCTGGTGGTGCTGGTCGCCACCGAACTGGCGACCAACGCGCTACGGCACGGGCTGCCGCCGACGATCGTCACCCTCTCGGCGTCGGAGCGCCTCTTCTACCTGGACGTGGCCGACCACGACCTGAGCACGGTGCCGGAGCTGGCCGACTTCCAGCCGATCGGCTCGGGCGGCCGTGGCCTCCAGATCGCACTCGCCCTCTCCCTGGACGTCGGCTGGTACGCCACCGACACCGCCAAGCACATCTGGGCGTCGTTCGACCGCTGAACCCTCGCTGCGGACGTGGGAACCGGGCGCGACGGGTGACGGTAAGAATGCGGGAAGCGACCGGTGAGTGGCGACCGTCAGTCTTGTCCCGGCGCCTCGTGGAGGCGGCTGCACAGGGTCGGACGACACGAGGAGCGCTCCCGGTGAACCCCTTCGACGACGAGAACGCCCCATTCAAGGTTCTGGTGAACGACGAGGGTCAGTACTCCGTCTGGCCGGCGTTCGCGGAGGTTCCCGCCGGGTGGACGGTGTGCCTGGCCGACTCGCCCCGCAGCGAGTGCCTGGCCTACGTGGAGGCGAACTGGGTCGACATGCGGCCCCGTAGCCTGGTCGAGGCGATGCGGGCGGGCGACGCGCGGTGACGATGAGCCCTCCGGCCGCCGACGTCGACCTGCGCGGCGGCGAGCTCTTCGCGTTCCTGAGCTCACCGCAGGCCGACACCATGAACTTCCTCAACGAGATCGCGCTGCGGTTCCCCGACGCCGTCTCGTTCGCCGCCGGCCGGCCGCACGAGGGCTTCTTCAGCGTCGACCTGATCCGGCGGTACCTCGACACGTACACCGAGCACCTGCTGCGCGAGTACGACCGGGACGAGACCCGGGTGTGCCAGGACCTGCTCCAGTACGGCCGGACCAAGGGCCTCATCCACGACCTGGTCGCGAAGAGCCTCTCCGTCGACGAGGGCATCGAGGTCGACCCGGACTCCATCGTGGTCACCGTGGGCGCCCAGGAGGGGCTCTACCTGGTGCTGCGCGCCCTGCGCCGGACGGCTGGAGACGCGATCCTGGCGGTACAGCCCGGTTACGTCGGGCTCACCGGTGCCGCGGAACTGGTGGACATGCCGGTTCTGCCGGTGCGCGGCGGCCCCGGGGGCGTGGACCTGACCGACCTGGGCGACACGCTGCGCCGGGCGCGGACCGACGGACTGAACCCGCGGGCCCTGTACCTGAACACCGACTTCGCCAACCCCACCGGCCACAGCCTGAGCCGGGCGGCCCGCGAGGAACTACTGCGCGCCGCCGAGGACTCCGGGATCCTCCTGATCGAGGACAACCCGTACGGCATCTTCGGCCCGGAGCGGGAGAACCCGCCCACGCTGAAGGCGCTGGACCGCTCCCGCCGGGTGGTGTACGTGGGCTCGTTCGCCAAGTCCGGCTTCCCCGGAGCGCGGGTCGGGTACGTCGTCGCCGACCAGCGGGTCGACCGGGACGGACGGCACGAGTCGCTGGCCGACCAGCTCGCCCGGATCAAGAGCATGCTGACGGTCAACACCTCTCCGATCGGGCAGGCCGTGATCGGCGGAAAGCTGCTGGAGAACGGGTTCAGCATGCGCGCCGCCAACAAGCGGGAAATCGACGTCTACCAGCGCAACCTCCGGCAGCTCCTCGACGGTCTCGCCGCCCACTTCCCGGCCGGCAGCCAGCCGGAGGTCACCTGGAACTCCCCGGACGGCGGGTTCTTCCTGCTGCTGAACGTGCCCTTCGAGGCCGGTGACGACGTCCTGGAACGGTCCGCGCGGGAACACGGGGTGCTGTGGACCCCGATCCACCACTTCTACGGCGACGGGCGACCACGCCGGCAGATCCGGCTGTCCTTCAGTCACCTGAGCCCGGCCGAGATCGACGAGGGCCTGCGCCGGCTCGCCGGCTTCGTCCGGTCCTGACCTGCGGCGTCCTCGCGCGTCTCCCCGCACCTCCGCACACCCGAAAGAGAGCAGTCTGATGGTCCCGTTGTCGTTCGCGCAGCGTCGGTTGTGGTTCCTGGACCGGCTGGAGGGCCCGTCCGCGACGTACAACATCCCGGTGGTGACCCGCGTCCGGGACCGGATCGACGCCGCTGCGCTGGAGGCCGCCGTCACCGACGTGGTGGGCCGCCACGACATCCTGCGGACGGTCTACGTGGAGGTCGACGGGGAGCCGGTCCAGCGGGTGCTGCCCCTGGCCGGGACCCGGGTGGACTTCGCCCACGTGGTGCTCTCGGCGGACGAGGCCGACGCGGCGGTGACCGAGACGTGCGCGCGACCGTTCGACCTGGCCACCGAGCTGCCGCTGCGGGTGCGGTTGTTCACCGTCGGGGAGCGGGACCACCTGCTCGTGATCTCGTTGCACCACATCGCCGGGGACGGCACGTCGATGGGGCCGCTCAGCCAGGACCTCTCCACCGCCTACGCCGCCCGCACCGCCGGTCGCGCCCCCGAGTGGGAACCGCTGCCCGTCCAGTACGCCGACTACAGCCAGTGGCAGCGAGCCCTGCTCGGCTCCGAAGACGACCCGGACAGCAAGATCAGCCGTCAGCTCGCGTACTGGGGTGAGGCCCTCGCCGGGCTGCCGGAGGAACTGCCGCTGCCCACCGACCACCCCCGCCCACCGCAAGCCTCCTACCGGGCCGGACGCGTCGACCTCACCATCGACCCCGCCACCCACGACGCGCTGCGCGTCGTGGCCCGCAACAACGACGCGACCCTGTTCATGGTCGTCCAGGCCGCCATCGCCACCCTCCTCACCCGACTCGGCTGCGGCACCGACGTCCCGCTGGGCACCGTCGTCGCCGGACGCACCGACGACACCCTCGACCAGTTGATCGGGTTCTTCGTCAACACCCTCGTCCTGCGCACCGACACCACCGGCAACCCCACCTTCGACGAACTCCTCCACCGCGTCCGCGACACCGACCTCACCGCCTACGACCACCAGGACCTTCCCTTCCAACGCCTCGTCGAACACCTCCACCCCGCCCGCTCCCTCGCCCGGCACCCGCTGTTCCAGATCGCCTTCGCGGTGGACCGGGGGCTCGTCCTGGAAATGGACGGGTTGGACGTGGTGGCGGAGAAGGCGCCGTTCGAGACGGCGAAGTTCGACGTGTTCTTCGGGTTCGTCTCGCGGGAGGGGACCAGCGAGCTCGAGCTGACCGTCACGTACGCGAAGGACCTCTTCACCCGGGCCGGCGCGGAGGCGCTGGGGCGGCGGCTGGTCAGCGTGCTGGAGCAGGTCGCCGCCGACCCCGGGCGACGGCTGGGGTCCACGGACATCCTGACGTCCGAGGAGCGTCGTCAGGTTCTCGCCGGTTTCAACGCCGCCACGCCCCGCGTGCCGTCCGAGACCCTTCCGGCGCTCTTCGAGCGGCAGGTACGGCAGCACCCGGACGCCGTCGCGGTCGTGCACGGCGGCGCGGAGATCACGTACCGGGAACTGAACGCACGGGCCAGCCGGCTCGCCCACCACCTGGCGGGTCAGGGGGTCGGACCGGACGTTCCGGTGACCGTGTCGATGAGCCGGTCGGCGGACCTGGTCACCGTCCTGCTGGCGATCAGCAAGGCGGGCGGCTGCTACGTGCCGCTGGACCCGGCGTACCCGACGGCCCGCAAGGAGTACGTGCTGCGGGACACGGCACCGCCGGTGATCCTCGTCGACGACCCCGGTCTCCTGCCCGAGGTCCCGGCAACGAAGGTGCTGGTCGTCGGTGAGGAGCTGTGGCGTGAGGTCGCCACCCTGCCCGACACCGACCCGCGGCCGCCGCTCCACCTGGACAACGCGGCGTACGTGATCTACACGTCGGGGTCGACGGGCGCGCCGAAGGGCGTCACGGTCACCCACCGGGGCATCAGCCGACTGGCCCACCGCTACCAACGTGACTTCGAGGTCCGGCCCGGCAGCCACATCCTCCAGATCGCCTCGATCGGCTTCGACGGCTCCGTCTGGGAGATGCTGATGGCCCTCCTCGCCGGCGGCACCGTCATCCCCTTCGCCCCCGAGCAACTCCTCACCGCCGGCACCGGCCACGACCTCGTCCGCCGGACCACCCACGTCACCGTCACCCCGTCACTACTGGCGTCCCTGCCCGCCGGCACCATCCCCACCGGGGCGATGGTCATCACCGCCAGCGAGGCCTGCCCCCAGTGGCTCGTCGACACCTGGTCCGTCGAATACCGCCTCGTCAACTCCTACGGGCCCACCGAGGTCACCGTCTGCGCGAGCGGTGGACCGCTGCCCGCCGGTGAACCGGTCACCATCGGCGTCCCGGTCGCCAACACCGACCTGTACGTCCTCGACGGATCCCTCCAGCCCACCCCTGTCGGGGTACCCGGCGAACTGTACGTCGCCGGTCCGGGCCTGGCCCGGGGATACGTCAAGCGAGCCGCCATGACCGCGTCCCGCTTCGTCGCCGACCCGTACGGCCCGGCCGGCAGCCGCATGTACCGCACCGGCGACCTCGTCCGCTGGGACGCCGACGGACGGCTGCACTTCCTCGGCCGCACCGACGACCAGGTAAAGATCCGCGGCTTCCGCATCGAACTG
Source organism: Micromonospora sagamiensis (assembly GCF_014680085.1). NCBI lineage: Bacteria > Bacillati > Actinomycetota > Actinomycetes > Micromonosporales > Micromonosporaceae > Micromonospora > Micromonospora sagamiensis. The sequence goes on from NZ_AP023438.1 coordinate 6,584,411, forward strand.
GGCGAGATCGAGACCACCCTCACCGCACGACCCGACATCCGCCACGCCGCCGTCATCGCCCGCGAAGACCAACCCGGCGACAAACGCCTCGCCGCCTACCTCGTCCCCACCGACAACACCACCATCGACGTGGCCACCCTGCGGCAGGACCTCGGCGCGCAGCTGCCCGACTACATGGTCCCCACCGCCTACGTCGTCATGGACGCCCTGCCCATCACCGCCAACGGGAAACTCGACCGTAAAGCCCTGCCGGTGCCGGCCCACACCACCAGCGCGCACGCCGCCCCCCGCACCGCCCGCCAGGACGTCCTCTGCCGGCTCTTCGCCGCCGTCCTCGGCCTCCCCGACATCGGCACCAGCGACAACTTCTTCGACCTCGGCGGCCACTCCCTCCTCGCCACCCGCCTCGTCAACCGCATCCGCACCACCCTCGGCGTCGAACTCGGCGTCCGCGACCTCTTCGAGAACCCCACCGTCGCCACCCTCGAACCCCACCTGAACACCGGCTCGTCGCGTCCCCCGCTCGGCGCGGTGACCGACCGCCCGGATCCGCTGCCGCTCTCCTCGGCCCAGCGCCGGCTGTGGTTCCTGCACGGGGTGGAGGGTCCGTCGGCGACGTACAACGTGCCGGTCACCACCCGCCTCCACGGCACGGTCGACGTCGACGCCCTCCGGGCCGCCGTCGGCGACCTCGTCGCCCGACACGAGATCCTCCGCACCACCTACACCGAGATCGACGGCGAACCCGCCCAGCGCATCCACGACCCCGCCCCCGGCGTCGCCACCTTCGCTCACCACACCGTCACCCCGGAGCAGGCCGAGCCCCTCCTCGCCGCTCTCTCCGCCCACCCGTTCGACCTGGCCCGCGAAGCGCCCCTCGCCGTCCACCTGATCTCCACCGGCGACCGGGACCACCTGCTCCTGGTCAACCTGCACCACATCGCCGGCGACGGCGCCTCCATGGCCCCCCTCGCCCAGGACCTCGCCACCGCCTACACCACCCGCACCACCGGCCACGCACCCGAATGGGAACCCCTGCCCGTCCAGTACGCCGACTACACCCTCTGGCAACAGCAACTCCTCGGCACCGACGACGACCCGGCAAGCGAGATCAACCGTCAGCTCACCTACTGGGGAACCGCCCTGGCCGGGCTGCCCGAGGAACTGCCGCTGCCCACCGACCACCCCCGCCCGCCGCAGGCGTCCTACCGGGCCGGACGCGTCGACCTCACCATCGACCCCACCACCCACGACGCGCTGCGCGTCGTCGCCCGCAACAACGACGCGACCCTGTTCATGGTCGTCCAGGCCGCCATCGCCACCCTCCTCACCCGACTCGGCGCCGGCACCGACATCCCCCTCGGCACCGTCGTCGCCGGACGCACCGACGACACCCTCGACCACCTGATCGGCTTCTTCGTCAACACCCTCGTCCTCCGCACCGACACCACCGGCAACCCCACCTTCAACGACCTCCTCCACCGCGTCCGCGACACCGACCTCACCGCCTACGACCACCAGGACCTCCCCTTCCAACGCCTCGTCGAACACCTTCGACCGGCCCGTACGCCCGGCCGGCACCCGCTGTTCCAGATCGCGTTGTCCCGAGCCGACCGCACCCCCACCACCACTCCCCTGCCGGGGCTGGAGTGCACACCGGAACCGACCCGCCTGTCCATCGCGAAGTTCGACCTCGACATCACCGTGGCGGACGAGCCGGTCGACGCGGACCTCGACATCACGATCACCTACGCCACGGACCTCTTCGTCCACCGGACCGTCGAGCTGATCGGGCAGCGCCTCGCCGCGATCCTGCGCCAGGTCGCCCGGCAACCCGCCACCCCGATCAGCCGGATCGACATCCTCACCGCCTCGGAGCGGCGGCAGTTGCTGGCCGAGGCCGCCGCCACCGCCGCCCCGGCCGTGGCGTGCAGCGTGGTGCGGGCCTTCGACGAGCAGGCGGAACGCACCCCGCACCACGTCGCGGTCACGGACGGACAGGTCGCCCTGACCTACACGGACCTACGGCAACGCGCCGAGCTGCTGGCCCGGACGCTGCGCGCGGCCGGGGTGACCGCCGAGACGCCGGTGCCGATGCTGATGCAACGGTCGGTCGACCTCGTCGTCGGCATCCTCGCCGTCCTCAAGGCCGGCGGCGCCTACCTGCCCATCCACACCGCCTACCCGCTGAACCGGATGCAGGCCGTGGCCGCGGACAGCACCTCACCGGTCCTCCTGGTGGACGCGGCGTTCCGCGACCACGACCTGGTCACCCAGGAGCGGGCCGCCGGCCGGCGGGTGCTGACCTGCGAACCGGACCCGACCGCCGGGACCACCGACCTACCGGACGTGCACCCGGACCAACTCTGCTACGTGATGTACACGTCGGGCTCGACCGGGGAACCGAAGGGCATCCAGATCACCCACCAGGGCGTCGTCGACCTCGTCCGCGACCCCAGCTGGACCATGCACCCCGACGACCGCGTCCTCCTCCACTCCCCCCACGCCTTCGACGCCTCCACCTGGGAACTCTGGGGACCACTCCTCGCCGGCGGACAGGTCGTCGTCGCCCCACCCGGCAACCTCGACGCCGCCGCCCTCCAGAACCTCATCCACGAACACAAGATCACGCGGCTCAGCCTCACCGCCGGCCTCTTCCGCGTCGTCGCCGACGAACTCGTCGACGCCTTCACCACCCTCACCGAGGTCACCACCGGCGGCGACGTGATCTCCGCCCAAGCCGTCAACCACACCCTGGCCCACTGCCCCACCACCATCGTCCGCACCACCTACGGCCCCACCGAAATGACCCTCTGCGTCACCCAGTACCCCTGGCGACACGGAGAACAAGCCGACGCCACCGTCCCCCTCGGACACCCACTGCACGACACCCACCTGTACGTGCTGGACCCTTTCCTGCAACCCGTCGCCACCGGTGTACCCGGCGAGCTCTACCTCGCCGGAGCCGGCACCGCCCGCGGCTACGTCAACCGCCCCGACCTCACCGCCAGCCGCTTCGTCGCCAACCCCTACGGCCCACCCGGCAGCCGCATGTACCGCACCGGCGACCTCGCCCGCTGGGACACCGACGGAAACCTGCACTTCCTCGGCCGCACCGACGACCAGGTCAAAATCCGCGGCTACCGCATCGAACTCGGCGAAATCGAAACCACCCTCACCGCACGACCCGACATCCGCCACGCCGCCGTCATCGCCCGCGAAGACCAACCCGGCGACAAACGCCTCGCCGCCTACCTCGTCCCCGTCGACGACGCCACCGTGGATGTGGCCGCCCTGCGGCAGGACCTCGGCGCGCAGCTACCCGACTACATGGTCCCCACCGCCTACGTGGTCATGGACGCCCTGCCCATCACCGCCAACGGCAAGCTCGACCGCAACGCCCTGCCCGCACCCGAACGGCAGACCACCACCGCCCAGGACACCCCCCGCACCGCCCGCCAGGACGTGCTCTGCCGGCTCTTCGCCGACGTGCTCGGCCTCCCGGACGTCGGCACGAACGACAACTTCTTCGACCTCGGCGGCCACTCCCTCCTCGCCACCCGCCTCGTCAACCGCATCCGTACCACCCTCGGCGTCGAAGTCGGCGTCCGCCAACTGTTCGAGAACCCCACCGTCGCCGCTCTCGAACCCCACCTGACCTCGGCTCGGCCTGCCCGTCCCACGCTTCGTGCGCGGTCGACGGGCAACCGCTGAAGCCACAAGCGGAAGGAACACCCGTGACGCTGCCCCCGGCCCTGCTCAAGGGCGACGAACTGTTCGAGCACGACGCCAGTGCTCCCTACGACGCCTCCCGTGACCTCTCCAAGTACCTGCTGATGCACTACGGCAGCCTCCAGGACCTGTTCAACCGTGGCCAGCATCCGCTGGCGATGGCGCACGGCTACTGTCAGCGCCTCTCCGACCTGCTGCGCTCGTGCGCGGAGCGGACCGGGACGACGGTGACGCGGGCCCTCGACATCGGGTGCAGCGTGGGCGGCGTGACGCACGCGCTCAGCGGCTGGGTGCGCGACGAGGTGGTCGGCGTGGACGTCAGCCAGCGCTCGATCGAGATCGCCCAGACGTTGACCGAACACGGCGGCGGGACCTTCTGCGTCATCGAGCAGGGACCCTTCTACCGCGAGGTCGCGTTCCGGGTCGCCGAGCCCGGCCGGCGCGCCGGGCTGACCTTCGAGGTCGGCGACGCGAACGCGCTGCGGGCCCGTGAGGAGGCGTTCGACGCGGTCGTCCTCTCCAACGTCCTGGACCGGGTGGAGCAGCCGGCCGCCTGCCTGGAGCAGTTCTCCGCCTCGGCGGACATCCTCCGCAGTGGTGGCCTGATGATGGTCGCCTGCCCCTGGTCGTGGTACCCCGAGTACAGCGCCCCGAGCGAGTGGCTGGGCTCGGCGGCGACCGCCACGCCGAGCGAGGAGGCCCTCAAGGCCCTGCTGCGGGACGGTTTCGAGCTCATCGACGAGGTCGACGAACCCGGTGTGCTGCGGCAGAACCCCCGCGAGTACGACTGGTTCGAGTCACACGTCACCGTCTGGCGCAAGCGGTGACCGCATCCCCGACCACGGTGGACGGAACGGTGCTCCCGCTGTCGTACGCCCAGCGCCGGCTCTGGTTCCTGTACAAACTGGACGGCCCCTCGGCGACGTACAACGTTCCGCTGATCAACCGCTTCAGCGATCGGGTCGATCCGGACGCGCTGCGGGCGGCGGTGGCCGACGTGGTCGCCCGGCACGAGGTGCTGCGGACGCTCTACGTCGAGATCGACGGCGAGCCGGCGCAGCGGGTCCTGTCCCCGTCCGAGGCGCGGATCGACATCGCGCACGAGACGGTGTCCGCCCACGAGGTGGACGCGCGGGTGGCCCAGGTCTGCGCGCGCACGTTCGACCTGTCCACGGAACTTCCGCTGGCGGTACGGCTGTTCACCGTCGCCGAGGACGACTGTGTGCTGGTGCTGGTCCTGCACCACATCGCGGCCGACGGCGCGTCGATGGGGCCGCTGGGCCGGGATCTGTCGCAGGCGTACGCCGCCCGAGTGGCCGGCACGGCCCCGGGGTGGGAGCCGCTGCCGGTGCAGTACGGCGACTACACGCTCTGGCAGCGGGAACTGCTCGGGACCGACGACGACCCGGCCAGCGAGCTCAACCGGCAGTTGGACTTCTGGCGGGGCAACCTGCGAGGGCTGCCGGAGGAGCTGACGCTGCCGACGGACTTCCCCCGCCCGGCCCGCTCGTCCCACCGTGGGGGCACGGTCGAGTTCACCGTCGAGGCGGAGACCCACCGGCGGCTGCGGGACCTGGCCCAGGCGGAACAGGTGACCGTGTACATGGTCGTCCAGGCGGCCATCGCCACCCTGCTCACCCGCCTCGGCGCCGGCACCGACGTCCCGCTGGGGACCGTGGTGTCCGGCCGGTCGGACGAGGCCCTGGACGACCTGGTCGGATTCTTCGTCAACTCGCTGGTGCTGCGCACCGACACCTCCGGTGACCCGACCTTCGTCGAGCTGCTGCACCGGGTCCGGGCGCTGGACCTGGCCGCCTTCGACCACCAGGACCTGCCGTTCGAGCGCCTCATCGAGGAGCTTCAGCCGACCCGCTCCCTGGCCCGGCACCCGCTGTTCCAGGTCTTCTTCATGCTGGCCAGCGGCGGCACCGAGGACGTGCCGCTGCTCGGGTTGGCCGGGGCGCCGCAACGGTCCGCCCACGACGTGGCCAAGTTCGACCTCTCCTTCGTCCTCGCCGAGCAGCGGGACGCGGCCGGGGAACCGGCGGGGATCAAGGGCCTCGTCGAGTACGCCGAGGACCTGTTCCACCGGGACTCGGCGCAGGCCGTCGTCGCACAGCTGGTCCGCGTGCTGGCAACGGTGGCGGCCTCGCCGGGACAGCCGATCAGTGAGATCGACCTGCTGGACGAGGCCACCCGGAACCGGCTGCTCGACACCGCCAACTCCACCGCCCGTCCGCTGCCGGACGGTTCGATCCTGGACCTGATCGCCGCGCAGGTCGCGCGGCGGCCGGAGGCGGTCGCGGTGATCGCCGGGGACCGGGAGCTGACCTACCGGGAACTCGACGAGCGGGCCGACCGGCTGGCCGGCATCCTCCGGCGGTGCGGGGTGGGCCCGGAGCGGTTCGTCGCCCTTCCCCTGGCCCGGTCGGAGCAGCTGCTCGTGGCGATCCTGGCGGTCTGGAAGGCCGGTGGGGCGTACCTGCCGATCGACACCGACCACCCGGCGGAGCGGATCTCCTTCATGCTCGACGACGCCCGGCCGGTGCTGCTGCTGACCGACCGGGAGTCCGCGGACGCGCTGCCCGACGTCGACGGGTGTCCCCGGATCGTGCTGGACGAGGCAGCCGCGACCGGGCTCCTGCCGCAGGCGGCCGACGCCGTCCGCCCTGCGGTGGCACCCGGCAACGCCGCCTACGTGATCTACACGTCCGGGTCGACGGGACGCCCCAAGGGGGTCGTCGCGACCCACGCCAACCTGGTCAACTACCAGATCGCCATCGCCGATTTCCTGTGCCTGACCGAAGCGGACCGGCTCGCCGCGATCACCACGGCGGCGTTCGACATGTCGATCCTCGACCTGTTCGCCCCGCTGGTCGCCGGGGCCACGGTGGTGCTGGTCCGCCGGGAGGTGGTGCCGGACCCGGCCGCGCTGGCGGAGGTGGTCCGCAGCCGGGGCGTCACCGTCATGCAGACCACGCCGAGCCTCTGGCAGGTGCTCCTGACGACCACGCCGGACGCCATGCGGGGCCTCATGTTGATCACCGGGGGCGAGGCCCTGTCCCGCCAGCTCGCCGACCGGATGCGCGCCGTCGGACGCCGGGTGATCAACGGATACGGCCCGACCGAGACGACCGTCAGCTGCACGGACGCGGTGATCGACGACCGGCCCGGAGGGCCGTCGATCGGACATGCCGTCGCCAACACCCGGGCGTACGTCCTCGACGAGCGCCTCCGCCCGGTGCCCGAGGGCACGGCCGGTGACCTGTACATCGGTGGCGCCGGCGTGACCCGCGGCTACCTGGGACGGCCGGGGTTGACCGCCAGCCGGTTCGTCGCCGACCCGTACGGCGAGCCCGGCGCGCGGATGTACCACACCGGAGACCTGGTCCGGTGGGCGCGCGACGGGCACCTGGAGTACCTGGGCCGCACCGACGACCAGGTGAAGATCCGCGGTTTCCGGATCGAGTTGGGCGAGATCGTCGCGGCGCTCGACGCGCACCCGGACGTGGCCGCCTCGGTGGTCACCGTCCACACCGGCGGCAACGGTGACCGTTCCCTGGTCGGCTACCTCGCCCGACGGCCCGGAACGGAACCGGACCTCGACGAGGTCCGGGCGCACCTGGCCACCCGGCTGCCCGACTACATGGTGCCTCCGTCGTTGGTCGTGCTGGACGCGCTGCCGCTGAACGCCAACGGCAAGGTGGACCGGGCGGCGCTGCCGGAGCCGCGGAAGCCCACGGGCGGGAGGCCGCCGGCCACGCCGCGTCAGCAGGTCCTCGCCGACCTGTTCGCCGAGGTGCTGGGGGTGACCAACCCGGGGGTCGACGAGAGCTTCTTCGACCTGGGTGGCCACTCGCTGCTCACGCCCCGCCTGGTGAACCGGATCAGGGCGGTGCTCGGCGTCGACGTCGGCGTCCGGACGGTGTTCGCCGCGCCGACCGTGGCGCAACTCGACCGCCTCCTCGACCAGGAGCAGCCGACCGGGCTGGAACCGGTGCTGACCTACCGCCGTTCGGGCGAGCGGACCCCGGTGTTCGTGCTGCCGCCCGCGAACGGGCTCGGCTGGGGCTACTCGGCCCTGCCCCGGCACGTCCCGTCGGGCCACCCGATCCACGCCCTCCAGGATCCCCGGCTGGCCGGTGGGCCGGTGGAACCCCGGTCCGTGGCCGACCTGGCCGCCGAGTACCGCGACCAGATCACCGCGATCCAGCCCACCGGTCCCCACCTGCTCGCCGGCTGGTCGTTCGGGGGCACCCTGGCGCACCAGGTGGCGGTGGCGCTGCGGGCCGGTGGCGCGGAGGTGGCACTGCTCGTCCTGCTCGACGCCCGCCCGGGTGGCGACGGCCCGTACGAGGCGACCGAGGAGGAGGCCCGCTACGTCGCCCTGGACGGGGTGACCACCGACGCGGGTCCGGCCCGGCGGGAGCAGCTCGTCGCGGCGCAGAGCCCGCTGGCCTCGCTGGACGACCCGACGCTGGACCGGCTGGTCGCGGTGACCGCGGCGAACGTGCGGGCGATGTCCGTCCACTCGCCGGGCCACTTCGACGGTCCGACCCTCGGATTCGTCGCGACCCGGCACAACAAGGACTCCGACCTGCTCTGGCAGCCGTTCCTCGGCGGGCCGGCGGAGTTCCACGACGTGGACTGCGGCCACCTCGACATCGTCAAGGCGACCGCCATGTCCCGGATCGGCCCGATGATCGCGGAAAGGATGCACGACGTTGACTGAGCGAACGGTCAAGAGGTTGACCAGGAGCCGCAAACGGATGTGGGGTTGGACCTACCGATGATGACAGTCACCGCACCGTTGCCCCACCCGGGGCTGATGCGCACCACACCGCCGCCAGCGCTCGAATCGACGGCCATGCCCCGGATCCTGGCCGTCGGCACGGCGACCCCGGAGACGGCCTACAGCCAGCGGGAACTCGTCGAGATCCTCGGCATCCAGGACCCGAGGATCGCCGGCATCTACCTCAACAGCGCCATCGAGCGGCGGTTCCTGACCCTCCCCCAGCCGGACGGCAGCGGTGTCCCCCCTCGGGAGGACACCGGTCAGCTGCTGGCCAAGCACAAGACGCAGGGCATCGCGATGGGCACCCGCGCGGTGCAGGAGTGCCTCAAGCAGGCCGGGGCGGACCTCTCCGACGTCCGCTACCTGTGCTGCGTCACCTCCACCGGCTTCCTCACCCCGGGGTTCAGCGCCCTGCTGATCCGGGAGCTCGGGCTCGACCGGCACACCAGCCGCGCCGACATCGTCGGCATGGGCTGCAACGCCGGCCTGAACAGCCTCAACGTGGTGTCGGGCTGGGCCCGCGCGCACCCCGGCGAGCTGGCGCTGATGGTCTGCATCGAGGCGTGCTCGGCCGCGTACGTGTTCGACGGCACCATGCGGACCACGGTGGTGAACAGCCTCTTCGGTGACGGCTCGGCGGCCATCGCGATGGTCGCCGGGACCGAGCCGGACGCGGCGACCGACCAGCCTCCGACGCCGCGCGTCATCGACTTCACCAGCTGCATCATCCCCGAGGCGGTGGACGCGATGCGCTACGACTGGGACAGTTCGCAGCGGGCGTTCAGCTTCTTCCTCGACCCCGACATCCCGTACGTCGTGGGGGCCCACGCCCGGATGACCGTGGACCGGCTGCTGGGTCGTGCCGGCCTGCGCCAGTCCGACATCGCGCACTGGCTCGTGCACTCCGGTGGCAAGAAGGTCATCGACGCCGTCGGCGTGAACCTCGGCCTGACCCGTTACGACCTGCGGCACACCACCGGTGTCCTGCGCGACTACGGCAACCTGTCGAGCGGGTCGTTCCTCTTCTCCTACGAACGTCTGCTCCAGGAGGGCACCGTCCGCCCCGGCGAGTACGGCGTCCTCATGACGATGGGGCCCGGTTCCACCATCGAGACCGCCCTGGTCCGCTGGTGACCCGCCCGGCGTCCCCTCCGCCCCTGCCACCCCACACGGGAGAAGACATGCAGCTCCAGCACTCCATCGACGGCAGCCAGCCGCTCGGTCCGGCGACCGTCGCGGCGCTCGACGCCTTCATCGACACGGTCGAGGACGCCCCTGCCGGTGCGGTGGCGCTCCTCGAACTCACCGGCGTCCCGACCGACACCGAGCGGCCGCCGCTGGCCGTGGTGAACCGGTGGGAGCGGGTCCTGCGACGTCTGGAACGGGTCAGCACCACGACGGTCGCCGTGGTGCGCGGCGACTGCGGCGGCATCGCCGTCGAGGCTCTGCTCGTGACCGACCTGCGGATCGCCGCCGCCGACGCCCGCCTGCACCTGCCGGTCACCACCGGCGGCGTCTGGCCGGGCATGGGCCTCTACCGGCTGGCGAACCAGGTCGGCTACGCCCGCCTGCGGCGCGCGGTGCTCCGCCCCGACCCGATCCCCGCCGACCGGGCGGTCACCCTGGACATGGTGGACGAGGTCGTCGACGACGTCGCGAACGCCGTCGCGGACACGGTCGCCGCGCTCACCGCCACCGTGGGACCGGACGTCGCCGTACGCCGTCAGTTGATGCTCGATGCGACGACCACCCCGTTCGAGGAGGCGCTCGGCCGTCACCTCGCCGCCTGCGACCGGCTTCTGCGCCGCACCACCACCGAGGACGTGCGCGATGTCGCAGCTCTCGTCTGAGCCGATGGCGGTGCTGCCCGCCGCCCGCGAGGTCAGCGCCGCTGCGGCACGGGTCGAGGACCTGGTCGCCACCCTGCCCGGAGCGGCGGAGCGCTCGCCGGAGCAGCGGACGGCCGTCACCGAGGCCCGCCGCCACGCCCGTGATCTCGCCGACGCGTTCCTGCGCTCGCACGTCGACCGCCTCTACGACGAGGTGACCGCGGACCGTTCCCGGTTCCTGCGGCTCGACGAGATCTGCGCCGCCGTCGCCGAGGCGGTGCCCGGTCTCGTGCCCACCCGGGCCCAGGTCGACGCGGAGCTGCGGCTGCCGGCGGTGGAGAAGGAGGGCCTGGACATCGACCAGAGCATCCTGGTCAGCCACCTGCTCCGGTCGGACACCGCCGGCCCGCACCTGCTGGAGGCGATGCGCCGGCCCACCGCGCGGGCGCTGTCCCTGCTGCCGGAGTTCGCGCGCACCGGCGTGATGACGCTGGACGCGGTGCGGATCGAGGTCCGCGACGGCGCGGCCCACCTGACCATGCAGCGGGACGACTGTCTCAACGCCGAGGACAACGCGCAGGTCGAGGACATGGAGACCGCCGTCGACCTGGCCCTGCTCGCGCCGTCGGTGCGGGTGGGCGTGCTGCGCGGCGGGGTGATGACCCATCCCCGGTACGCCGGGCGCCGGGTGTTCAGCGCGGGCATCAACCTGCGCTGCCTGCAGGCCGGGCAGATCTCCTACGTGGACTTCCTGCTCCGGCGGGAGCTGGGCTACATCGCCAAGATCGTCCACGGGTTGACCGGTGAGCGGGACCGGGCCTGGGACGGCGACGTGGTGCAGAAGCCGTGGATCGCGGCGGTGGACTCCTTCGCCATCGGCGGCGGCGCGCAGCTCGTGCTGGCCTGCGACCGGGTGGTGGCCGAACGGGACGCCTTCTTCAGCCTGCCGGCCGCCCAGGAGGGGATCGTGCCGGGGGTGGGGAACCTGCGCCTCGGGCGGGTCGCCAACGGCCGGCTGTCCCGGCAGGTGATCCTCGCCGGGCGGCGGGTGTCGGCGAGCGAGCCGGACGGGAAGCTGTTCTTCGACGAGGTCGTCGGGGCCGAGGAGATGGACGCGGCGGTCGCGGCCGAGGTGGCCCGGATGGACGCCCCGGCGGTGGTGGCGAACCGGCGGATGCTCAACCTCGCCGAGGAGCCGCAGGAGTGGTTCCGGGCGTACCTCGCGGAGTTCGCCGTCCAGCAGGCCCGGCGGCTCTACAGCGAGGACGTCATGCACAAGGTCACCCGGTTCGCCGCGGCCCCCCGGGCGGCGGCGGTGACGGGCTGACGTGTCGGAGAAGGAGCGCGCGACGGTGGCACAGGACGGCGGCGACGAGCCCCGGGTCCGGTACGAGAAGCGGGGCCGGGTCGCGTACGTGACCATGAACCGGCCACACGTGCTCAACGCCATGGACCTGCGGATGCACGAGGAGCTCGGTCGGGTCTGGGACGATTTCGAGGCCGACGACGAGCTGTGGGTGGCCGTGCTGACCGGCGCCGGGACGCGCGCCTTCTCCACCGGGCAGGACCTGAAGGAGCGGGCCCATCGGGACCGCTCCGGTGCCGGCCCCACCACGTTCGGCAGTCGGGGGCAGCCCGGCTGGCCCCGACTGACCGAGCGGTTCGAGCTGTCCAAGCCGGTCGTCGCGCGGGTGCGCGGCTACGCCCTGGGCGGTGGCTTCGAGCTGGCGCTGGCCTGTGACGTCGTCGTGGCCGCCGAGGACGCGGTGTTCGCGTTGCCGGAGGCCCGGCTCGGCCTGGTTCCCGGCGCGGGCGGGGTGTTCCGGCTGGCCCGGCAGCTGCCGCTGAAGACGGCGATGGGTCACCTGCTGACCGGTCGCCGGCTCGACGCGCGACGGGCGTGGCAGCTCGGGCTGGTCAACGAGGTGGTGCCCGCCGACGATCTCGACGACTGCGTGGCGGGCTGGGTCGACGACCTGCTGCGGAGCGCTCCCCTGGCGGTACGCGCGATCAAGCAGGCGGCGATGCGGTCGGTGGACATGCCGCTGGAGCGGGCCTTCACCGAGCCGTACGAGTGGGAACAGCTCCGGTCGGCCAGCGAGGACGCGGTGGAGGGGCCGCGGGCGTTCGCGGAGAAGCGTGATCCGGTCTGGCGGGGGCGGTGAGTCTTCCTCCCCGGGGTACCGCTAACGAGCTATCGCGATATATCGTTAGCGGTACGTCCACACCCGACGGAGGTCGACCGATGCCCGAGCACCCTTCGCACCACGTCCACGTGGGACCGGGCGGGGACCCGGACCACCTGCCCGCGTTCCCGCCGCTGCCGCCGAAGCCGGTGCCGCCGCCTCCACCGGCCCCGCCACCGCCGCCGGCCGCCCCGGTCCCGCCGGGCGGGCGGTCGGGCCGGATGCGCCGGGGCGACGTCCGGGCGGCCCTGCTGGCCCTGCTCGACGAGCAGCCCCGCAACGGCTACCAGCTCATCCAGGCCGTCGCGGAACGCAGCGGCGGCCGGTGGCGGCCCAGCCCCGGTGCCGTCTACCCGGCACTGTCCCAATTGGAGGAGGAGGGCCTGGTGGCCGTCACCGGCACCGGCTCGGACCGCCGCTGCCACCTCACCGAGGCCGGCCGGGCCTTCGTCGCCGCCCACCGGGACCGCGTCCACGAGCCGTGGCGCGCGGCGGCCCGGCTGCTGCCCGAGCGGGTGGCCGACGTACGCCACGCCCTCGACGGACTGACCTCGGCGGTCGCCCAGGTCGGTTCCACCGGCACCGACGACCAGCTGACCCGGGCCGTCCGGGTGCTGGACACGGCCCGACGTGACCTGTACCGGATCCTCGCCGACGACCACGCCCCCGACGCCGGAACCCGTCCCGACCCGACAGGAGACCCGCGATGAGTGTCCACCCCGGCATGTCGGGCGCGCTCGACGAGGCGGTGGCCGCGGAGCGTCCGTTGCGTCGCAACCGCGACTTCCAGCTGCTGTGGAGCGGCTCGGCCTTCGCCTTCCTCGGTCGGGAGATCACCGACCTCGTCTACCCCCTGATGGTCCTGGCCATCACCGGCTCCCCCGGTTGGGCGGGCGCTTTCGGCGGCGTGCAGCTGTTCATGGCCCTGCTGGTCGGGATCCCCGCCGGCAGCGTCGCCGACACCTACGACCGGCGGAAGCTGCTCATCGTGATGGAGACCGCTCGGGCGACCGCCTCGGCGAGCGTCCTGGCGGCGGTCCTCCTCGACGCCGTCACCCTGCCGCACCTGCTGGGGGTGGCCGTCGTCGTCGGTACGGTGGGGCCGCTCGGCGGATCGGCGCGGATGCTCCTGGTCCGGGCGGTCGTGCCACCCCGGCAGCTCACCGCCGCGCTGACCCAGGAGGAGGTGCGCACCCACGCGGCGGCCCTCGGCGGACCACCGCTGGGCGGCCTGCTCTACAGCGTCGCCACCCTGCTGCCCTTCGTCGCGACCGCGGTGTCGTTCACGGTGTCGTTGATCTGCGCCGTCTTCGTCCGGGTGCCCCGGCGCGACGACACCCCGGCCGCACCGGTCGAGGAGGGCGGGACGGTCCGCCGGGCCCTCACCGGACTCGTCCTGCTCTGGCGGGTGCCGACCCTGCGGCACAGCACGCTCTTCGCCATGGCGCTGAACATGGTCACCGCGCCGCTCTTCCTCATCGTGCTGGTGATGCTGGACCGCGCCGGGACCTCCCCCACCATGATCGGATTGACCTCGGCCGGGTTGGCGGTCGGCGGGCTCGCCGGCACCCTGCTGGTCCGCCCGCTGCACCGCGCGTTCTCCCCGGGCACGCTGATGCTGGTTCTCGGCGGAACGGCGGTGGCGTTCATCAGTGCGCTGGCCCTGCCCTGGGGAGCCTGGTGGCTGGCGTCCGCGCTGTTCCTGCTGGGCCTCGGCGGGCCGTCGATGCGGGTGCTCGTCGACATCCTGATCTTCCGGCAGGTGCCCGACGAGCAGCGCGGCCGGACGTTCACCGCGTTCATGACGGTGCTCGGGGCCGGGGCGTCGCTCGGTCTCTTCGCCTCCGGCCAGCTGCTGGAGCGGCTCCCGGCCGCGTACGCGATCCTCACCCTGGCCGGCGTCCTGGCGCTCGCCGTCGGATGGGCCTTCACCGACCGGCGCATCCGCGAGGCCCGGTGGCCGGAGGAGTCCCGGTAGCGGTCAGCGCCGACGGACCGACACGAGTCCGAGCTGGGCGGCGGCGACGCCGAGGCCGAACCGGCCCTGCACCCCCAACTGCTCGCCGATCAGGGCCACCCGGCGACGGACCGTGCGCGGGCTCACGTTCAGCCGCACCGCCGTCGCCTCGTCGGTATGGCCCGCGGCCAGTTGACGCAGGATGTCCCGGTCCAGCTTGCTGACCTCGAGGGTGGGCAGGGAATCGCCAGCGGGCGGGGCGGTGGCGAGTCCGTCGTGGACGGGCATGGGTCGTTCCTCCTGACATCACAGTGGACCGGCGCGTCGGGGCCGGCGCGCACAGTGTCGCAAGGCCGGTCTTCCCAAACGCTTCCCGCCCGCTTCCATCGAACCTCACGAACGCCGGCTGGAAGCGGTCCCCACTGCGCGGCTACCCGACACGTAGGGCGGGGACGCCGTCGCGAGGAGTATCGTCGCGGAAACTCCAACGTGGGGGGTGTGTCGTGGAAGTTCGCATACTGGGGCCGGTGGAGGTGTGGCACGCCGGCGCCCCGGTGCGGCTCGCCCGGCGTCAGCAGCGTCTGATCCTCGGCATCCTCGCGCTCCGCGCCAACGAACTGGTCTCGGCCAGTCAGCTGATCGACCTGCTCTGGGGCGACTCGCCGCCCCGCCAGGCGCGGGCCGTCGTGCAGACCCGGGTCAGCGAGCTGCGTGCCGTCCTCAACGGACCCGTCGACGCGGCGGTGCGCCTGCGCACCCGTAGCAGCGGTTACCTGCTGGAGTCCGCGCCCGAGGCGATCGACGCGCAGCACTTCCTCACCCTGGTCCGGGCCTCCCGCGCCGAACGGGACGGCACGACCGCCATCGGGACCCTGCGGCGGGCGCTGGACCTGTGGCGCGGGCCGGTGCTGGGCGGGGACGTGCCCAACGCCCTCTGCGCGACCCTCTGCCAGGGGCTGGAGTCCGCGCGCCTGACCGCCACCGAGGAACTGTTCGACCTGGAACTGGGGCTCGGAAACCAGCAGCGGATCGTGGACGAACTCCTTGCGACCGCCCGGGTCAATCCCGCCCGGGAGCGGCTCGTCGGCCAGCTCATGCTCGCCCTGACCCGGGTCGGCCGCAGCGCGGAGGCACTCAGCTACTACGACGAGTGGCGCCGCTGGCTGGCCGACGAGTTCGGGGTCGACCCGCAGCCGGACGTCCAGCGGCTGCACCTGTCCATCCTGCGCGAGGGTGAGGGCGAGCCGGTCGAGCCTCCGGACGAGGTCCTGCCGGCAGGCGTCGCCGACCAGTCGGGGGTGGCCTTCCGTGGCGGCGTACCCCGGCTGCTGCCGCCGGACGTGAGCGATTTCACCGGGCGTACGGCCGAGATCGACCGGATCCGCCGGTTGCTCACCGCGCCGACCCGCACCGGGGTGGCGGTGGTGGCCGTGATCGGCCCCGGCGGGGTGGGCAAGACGGCCCTGTCGGTGCACGTCGCGCACACCCTCCAGGCGGACTTCCCGGACGGGCAGATGTACGCCAACCTGCGCGGGCCCGACCACCGCACACCGATCGACCCGTCCGAGGTGCTCGGCCGCTTCCTGCGGGCGCTCGGCGTCGACGGCGCGGCGGTGCCGGAGACCATCGAGGAGCGGGCCGAACTCTACCGCGACCTGCTCGCCGAGCGCCGGGTGCTGGTGGTGCTCGACAACGCGGCCTCCGACGACCAGATCGCCCCGCTCGTGCCGGCCGGACGCCGGTGCGCGGTCATCATCAACGGTCGTACCCACCTCGGCTCGACCTTCGGCGCACCCGCGCTACGGCTGGAGATCTTCGAACCGGGGCAGGCGGTGGAGCTGCTGGGGCACGTAGCCGGCACCGCCCGGCTGCGGGCCGAGCCGGAGGCCGCGGCCGAGCTATGCCGCCAGTGCGGATTCCTCCCGCTGGCACTGCGCGTGCTCGGTGCCCGGCTCGCGGCCAAGCCGCACTGGAGCGTGGCGAAGCTGAGCGGGATGCTGCGCGACGAGAGCGGACGGCTCGACCAGTTCAGCTACCACGAGCTGGACGTGCGGGCGAGCCTGGCGATCAGCTACGCCGGGCTCTCCCCGGCCGCGCAGCGGCTGCTGCGCCTGACCGGTCACGTCGACCTGGCCTACACCGACTCCTGGATCGCGGCGGCACTGCTGGACGTCAGCGCCACGCGGGGCGAGACGCTGCTGGAGGAGCTGTTCGACGGACAACTGGTGGACGTCGCCGAGGCCGATCCGGCGAGCGGCTCCCGGTTCCGCCTGCACCACCTCGTACGCCTCTTCGCGCGCGAGCGGGCCGACGCCGAGGACGACCGCCGCGAGCTGGCGGCGGCGCGCACCCGGGTGTTCGGCGCGTGGCTGTCCATGGCGGACGGCGCCTACCGGGCGATACACGGTGGGCCGTACCAGACGGTCCGCGTCTCCGTCGAGCGGTACGCGGTCGACGACGCCCAGCGGATCCGTCCCGCCGAGGAACCGGTCACCTGGTTCGAGGGGGAACGGGCCGCGCTGGCCGTCGTCGCCCGGCGGGCCGCCGAGGAGGGACACGCGGCGGCGTGCTGGGAACTGGTCAACATCACCTCGCCGCTGTTCCAGATGCGGCGCTACTTCACCGAGTGGCACGACCTGCTCGTCCTGGCGCTCGACGCGGCGCGTACGGCCGGCGACCGGCTCGGCGAGGCGACGATGCTCTACCGCCTCGCCATGCACAGCACCGACCGCCGCGAGTTCAGCCGGGCGGAGGAGTACATCGCCCGGTCGCTGGAGATCTTCGCCACCACGGGCAGCCTGCACGGACGTGCGCTCGTGAATGCCTTTGCC
Organism: Micromonospora sagamiensis; assembly: GCF_014680085.1. NCBI lineage: Bacteria > Bacillati > Actinomycetota > Actinomycetes > Micromonosporales > Micromonosporaceae > Micromonospora > Micromonospora sagamiensis. The sequence goes on from NZ_AP023438.1 coordinate 6,601,741, forward strand.
GCGTCGTTGAGCCGTATCAAGGGTCACGAACGGGAGGCGCTCGTCCGGTACAAGGAGGTACTACCGGAATTGGTCGATGCGCGGGACTGGAGTTCCGCCGCGCTCGCACTCCGAGGTATCGGACAAATACATCTGAATCAGCAGGATCATTCGACGGCCGACCACTATTTCGGCCAGGCCCTGGACATGTGCCGACTTGGTGGATCGACAAGGCTGGAAGCGCAGGTGCTGTTCTGGCAGGGAATGCTCCGGGTACGCCAGGAGCGGTTCACCGAAGCCGAACCGCTGTTCTCCCGGGTACTGTCGGCTAGCCGACAACTCGGCGACCTCACCGGCGAAGGACAGGCCCTGCACGGGCTCAGCCTCTGCTACCAGGGCCTTGGCCAGGCAGAACGCGCCCGCGCCACCCTGCACACCGCCCTCGTGCTCTGCCGGCAGCCGCGCCCGACGCTGCTGGAGGGCACCATCCGGCGCGCTCTCGAGGAGCTGGAATCGGCGACCGGTGGCCGGAACCGGTCAACAGTTCACAGTGGTGCAGACACTCTTCCTCGCGTGGACTAACGTCGATGACGTCAGAACGCGAAAGGAAGTCACGATGCAGGTATTCACGGCGCAGGCCACCTCCTACCGCAACGATTGGGAGTGGCACTGAGTCGGTGCGCGAGACGCCGCGACGGTCGGACACCGGAACCAGATCTCGGTCTTACCGATTCATGATTCCGGTGGTTCCGCCAGCCCTCGGCCCCGGACGACCGTGCGGCACCGACCACGTCGATTAGGCGGGCGGGCGATAGGGTCGGTTCCCATGCGGAGCAAGCAGGAACTGGGTGAGGCCATCCGGCGGGACCGCCGCGCCGTACTGGTCGTCAACGCCCGGTCCCGGCGGGGTCGCCGCCGCTACGACCACACGCGGTCGCGACTGCGGGCGGCCGGTTTCGACCTGCTCGGCACGTATCCGGTCGACCGCCCCGGCCAGCTCGAGGAGGCCCTCACCACCGCCGCCGCCCTGGCACCGGACCTGCTCGTGGCCGGCGGCGGGGACGGCACGCTCAGCGCCGCCGCGCGGCTGCTCGCCCACCGGGACATGGCCCTCGGCCTGCTGCCGCTCGGCACCACCAACAACTTCGCCCGGACGGTCGGCGTACCACTCGACCTCGACGGCGCCGTCACGGTCCTCACCGACGGCAAGGTCATCGACGTCGACCTCGGCCTGGCCGGGGACGTGCCGTTCGCCAACCACGTCGGGATCGGACTCTCCGCCGACATCATGCTCCGCACCCCGCCCCGGTTGAAGCGGATCACCGGCCGACTGGCGTACCCGCTGACCGCGTTGGCGTTGCTCGCCCGGCACCGACCGATGCGGACCACCGTCCGGGCCGCCGGGGTGGACCACGAGTTCGTCACCCACCAGCTGTACGTGGCCAACGGCGGGTTCCACGCCGGGCGGCGGATCACCGCCGACGCCGACGCCGACGACCGGCTGCTGGTCGCGTACCCGGTGGGCGGGCCGACCCGGCGTGGCCTGCTGCGCGACACCGCGCGCAACGCGGCCACCGGGCATCGCCGCACGCTCGGCGACGAGCCGTTCCTCGCGGTCCGTGAACTGTGGCTGGAGACCGACCGCCCGGCGCGGGTCGAGGTCGACGGGGAACTGTACGGCCGGACCCCGATCCGGCTCGGTCTGGCCGCCAACGCGCTGCGGGTGATGGCCCCCGCCGACAGCCCGGACCGCTGACCCCGTCGACGGCTCCGGCCCGGCACCACACCCGCGCCACGCCCGACGGCTCCTTCATCTCCAACGGACACCGGACCCTGCCGGTACGCCTCTTCCCGGGCTGAGGACGCCCGTGCCGCTCTACCGTCCGGCGTGCACCAGCGCGCAGACCTCGTCGGCGCTGCCCCAGGACAGGGTCATCCCCGCCCCAGCGTGGCCGTAGGCGTGCACCAGCAGTCCCCCGGCACGGCGTTCCGCCTCGACCCGGGGGCCACCCTGGCGGGCCGGACGCAGACCGACCCGTTCCCCGACGACCGGCGCGGCGGCGAGTTCGGGTACCAGTGCCACCGCCCGGCCGAGGATTCCGGCCCGCACCTCCGGGTCGGGCTCCAGATCGGCCCGGCCGGACTCGTAGGTGCCGCCGAGCACCACGTCCCGGCTGCGCGGATGCACGTAGGTGGTGCCGTCCGGGTTCTCCTCGTCGCGGAACGACACGTCCAGGCCGGGGTTGGCGACCAGCACGACCTGGCCGCGCGCCGGAAACACCGTCGGGTCGCCGCAGAGCGCGCCAGCGGCCAGGCCCGTGGCGTTGACCACGACCGGCGCCTCGGCGAAGAGGTCGTCGAGCCGTTCCACCCGCCGCCGCACCACCTGGCCGCCGCCGCCGACCACCCGGTCCCGCAGCCAGTCGAGGTACGTGGCCATCTCCGCCAACGGCGCCACGAAACGCAGCTCACGGTGATACGGCGCGGGCGCGCCGACCGCCTGCACCTCGCCGGCCGCCACCGCCCACCAGGGCAGTTCGTCGGCGGCCTGACGCTGGAACATCCGGGTACGACGCAGGAGCACACCGGGCACCCCGTCGGCGGCCTGCCGGCGGAACTCCTGGTAGGTGGTGGTCGCCCAGGCCAGCACGCGCGGATCGGGATCGGTGTGGGTGGGATACCAGACCGCCGCCGCGACCGTCGAGACCAGCTGCTCCGGCGCGTGGGCGGTGAGTACGGTGACCCGCGCGCCCCGCTCCTGCAACCGGACGGCCGTGGTCAACCCGATGATGCCGCCGCCGACGACGATGACGTCCGTCACGATGTGCCTCCCTCTTTCCACCCGGCATCGTGCCCTGCCGTCGGGCACGGTCGCCACCCGCCGGCGACGGTCGACACCCGTGCCGGTCCATGCTGGTCGCTCCGACCGCCGCACCGCAGCCTTCGGTCCGGGATCCGACGAAGCGGTGACCCGGTGCGTGGCGGCGTACCCGGGTCAGTGCGGGAAGGTCAGGGTGGTCGGGATGTGCGCACGCACGTGTACGCGCGGTGGGCCGGGGACGCCGGGTGGGAGGGTCAGCACGAGCGTGCGGTCGTGGGCGGCGGTCACGGTGGCCGAGGTGAGCCGCCCCGCCCGCCAGGTCAGGTCGACCAGCACCGGGCCCCGGGCGCGCAGCCCACGAACCGCCCCGTCGGGCCAGTCCGGTGGCAGTGCGGGCAACAGTCGCAGGCGACCGTTGTGGCTCTGCACCAGCAGTTCGGCGATGGCGGCGGTGACGCCGAGGGTGCCGTCGATCTGGAAGGTCGCCGGCGGTTGCAGGTTGAGCAGGTTCGGGGCGGTGTGGTGGGTGAACAGCTCGCGCAGGCCCTCGGCGGCGGCGGCGCCGTCACCGAGCCGGGCCCACAGGCCGATCGTCCAGGCCCGGCTCCAGCCGGTGCTGCCGCCGCCGGCGTCCAGTCGGGCGCGCAGGGAGCGGCGGGCCGCCGCCGCCCACACCGGGGTGTCGACCGGGTCCACGGCGGTCCCGGGGTAGAGACCGTAGAGGTGGGACAGGTGCCGGTGTCCGGGATCGGCCTCGGGCACCGGTGCGGACCACTCGCACAGCCGCCCGTCCGGGGCCACCAGCGGTGCGGGCAGCCGCTCCCGGACGGCGCGCACGCGCCGGATCAGGTCGTCGTCGGCGTGGCCGGCGCGGTCGGCGGCGGCGAGAGTGGCGCGGAACAGGTCGCGCAGCAGCCAGACGTCCATGGTGGCCATCACGTCGAGCGAGACCTCCCGGCCGGAGGGGTCCCGGTAGGTGTTCTCCGGCGAGGTCGACGGAGCGCTCACCAGCCGGCCGGTCCGGTCCGGGACGAGGTAGTCGAGAAAGAACGCGGCCAGACCGCGCAGCAGTGGCCAGGCCCGGCGGGCCAGGACGTCGTCGTCCCCGGCGAACGCGGCGTGGTCGACCAGGTGCCGGGTGAGCCACACCCCGCCCATCGGCCACATCGCCCACATCGGGTCGTCCCGGCCCTCCCCCACCGGCCAGCTCGTCCGCCACAGGTCGACGTTGTGGTGGGCGGTCCAGCCGGCGCAGTCGTAGAGCGACCGGGCGGTACGCGTCCCGGAGACGGCCAGCTCGTCGAGCATGTCCAGCAGGGGCTGATGACACTCGGGGAGGTTGGTCGTCTCCGCCGCCCAGTAGGTCATCTGCACGTTGATGTTGGTGGTGTGGTTGCTGCTCCAGGCCGGTTGCACGTCCTCGCACCAGACGCCCTGGAGGGTGGCCGGCTGGCTGCCCGGTCGCGACGCGGCGATGAGCAGGTAACGGCCGTAGGCGAAGAGCGTCGCGGCCAGGCCCGGATCGGGTTGCCCGGCCCGGACCCGGGCGAGGCGGTCGTCGGTGGGCACGGCGTCCAGGGCCGGGTCGCCCGGCAGGTCGAGCTGGACCCGGCCGAAGAGCGCCCGGTGGTCGGCCTCGTGCCGGGCGGCGAGGCGGTACGGGCCGACGGCGGCGGCCGCGTCCAGGGTCGCGCGGACCGCGTCGAGCAGCCGTCGCCGGTCGTCGTGCGGCACCCGGTCCCAGCCCCGGTACGCCGTCTCCGCCGCCACCAGCAGCGTCGCCTCCCGGGTGCCGGTGATCCGCAGCGAGCCGCCGTCCGCGGTCACCGTGCCCGCCCCGGCCAGCACCCGCACCGCGTACCCGAAGCACATGCCCTCGCCCGGCCGGTAGACCACCGGTTCGCTGCGGTCCGGGTGCGGCGGGGGGACGTGGGCGGGGACGCGCCCCCCGGCGGCGAGGGTCACCGGGTCGGGGTGGAGGGTCCAGCCCTCGGCGTGCGGGTGGCGCAGGCCGACGGTGACGTCGAACGGGTCGTCGCCACGCAGCCGGAGCACCAGGACGTCGTCCGGGGCGGAGCAGAACGCGGTGCGCACCGGACCCGCGCCGGTGCGCGCGGTGGCCACCGCCCGGGTCAGGTCCAGCTCCCGCCGGCAGTCCCCGTCGGCCGGGGCGGCCAGGTCGACCAGCAGGTCGCCGAGGGGCTGGTACGCCTGGCTGTTCGGGCCCTGCAACCGATGCGAGGCGGTGCCGGCGGCGGCCGGATCGCCCTCGTCGAGCAGGAGGCGGCGGACCTCGGCGAGGGTGGCGGGGCCGTCGGGTACGCCGTGCGAGCGGGGTCCACCGGACCAGAGGGTGTCGACGTTGAGCGCGATCCGGTCCCGCGTGCGGCCGGCGTGCACCATCGCGCCGAGCCGGCCGTTACCGAGCGGCAACGCGTCCATCCAACTCGTGGCGGGACGGTGGAAGCGGATCCGGGGGCCCGGTCGGGCCGCGGTCGGGTCAGGCACCGGTGTGCTCCCGGACCACCGCGACGCCTCCGGCGGGCAGGACCAGCGCCTCCTGCACCACCGCGCCGGTGAGCAGATCGGTCCCGGCGGTCGGCACGCGCTGGGGCTCGTCGGTGTGGTTGAGCAGGAAGAGCCAGCTCGCCCGTGGACCCCGGCGGCGGACCGCCTCGACGCCGGGCGGTGCGTCCGGGCAGGTCGGCGCGGCACCGGCGGCCCGGGCCGCGTCGCCGAGCAGCCGCTGGTAGGTGGGCCCGTCGGGCCGGGTGGAGACGTACCAGGCGAGGCCCTCGCCGTACCGGTGGCGGGTGACGGCCGGTTGCCCGGCGAGCACCCCGGCGGCGTACGCGTCGACCGGTTCCGCCCCGGCGAGCCGGACGGTCTCGGACCAGATCCGTCCGGTGCCGCCGCCGGTCAGCGGGATCTCCTCGCCGTCGGCGAGCGGGTGGAACTCCTCCACCCGGACGCCGAGCACGTCGCGGTACGCGCCGGGGTAGCCGCCGAGCCGGATCCGGGCGTACTCGTCGGCGACCCCGCTGAGGTAGCCGACCACCACGTGCCCGCCGCCCCGGACGTAGTCGCGGACCCAGGCGGCGGTGGTCTCGGCGGCGAGGTAGAGGGCGGGCAGGACGAGCAGGGCGTACCCGGTCAGCGGGTCGCCGGGGAGCACCGGGTCGCAGCCGTATCCGGCCCGCCAGAGAGCCCGGTGCGCGGCCGCCACCTCGGCGTGGTGGTCGAGTCCGTCCGACGGCAGGGCACGCTGCTGCAACGCCCAGCCGCTGGCCGCGTCCCAGGCGATCGCCACCGGGGCCTCGACGGTGCCGGCGTCGACCTCGGCGATCCGGTCCAGCATCCCGCCGAGTTCGACGGCCTCCCGGAAGATCCGGCTCTCCGGTCCGGCGTGCGGCACCAGGGCGGAGTGGAAGAGTTCCGCGCCGCCACGCGGTGCGCGCCACTGGAAGAACATCGCCCCCCGGGAACCCCGGGCCACGTAGGCCAGGCTGTGCCGGGTCATCCGGCCGGGCTCCCGGGTGTGCATCCGACCGGGGGTGTAGATCAGGTTGGGGGCGCTCTCCATCAGCAGCCAGGAGCCACGGGCCCCGGGCAGGTCCGCGTCGGTGGCGCGGGCGTGGTGCCGGGCGCCGTGCCGGGCCCAGCCGCGGGCCAGGTCGGCGGCGAGCGCGATCTGCTCCTCGGCGGCGGGGCCGGCGGCGGAGGGGTAGTGGTCGATCGCGACCAGGTCGACCTCGGCTGCCCAGCGGGCGTGGTCGACCGGCACCCAGTCGCCGAGCACGTAGTTGGTGGTGACGGGCACCGCCGGGGTCGCCGCGCGGAGCAGGTCCCGCTGCTCGGCGTACGCGGCGAGCAGTTCGTCGGACCAGTAGCGACGGAAGTCGAGCACCTGGCCCGGGTTGGGTAGGTACCGGGTGGCCCGGGGGGTGCTCACCTGCGCCCAGTCGGAGTAGTGCTGGCTCCAGAAACTGGTGGTCCAGGCGTCGTTGAGCGCGTCGAGATCGCCGTAGCGGTGCCGCAGCCAGCGTTGGAAGCCGACCTCGGCGTGGCGGCAGTGGCAGGTGGTGCCGTACTCGTTGTGCACGTGCCAGAGGGCGAGCGCCGGATGGTCGGCGTACCGCTCGGCGAGCAGGCCGGTGATCCGGCGGGCGGCGGCGCGGTAGGCCGGCGCGGCGGCGCAGTAGGTGTCCCGGCTGCCGTGGTGCAGCCGGATCCCGTCGGCGGTGACCGGCAGCGCGTCCGGGTGGGCCAGGGAGAACCAGGGCGGGGGTGACGCGGTGGGGGTGGCCAGGGCAACCCGGATGCCACCGGCGTGCAGCAGGTCGAGCACCCGGTCGAGCCAGTCGAAGGTGTACCGGCCGGGGGCGGGTTCGAGGCGGGACCAGGCGAAGACGCCGACGGTGACCAGGGTGACCCGGGCCGCCCGCATCAGCTCGACGTCCTGCTTCCAGACCTCTGTCGGCCACTGCTCCGGGTTGTAGTCGCCGCCGTAGCAGAGCCGACCGTCCACCACCATGCACACTCCCGCAACTTTTGTTTAGCCTCCAGCTAAATTATGACCGCCGAACACCCATGTCAACGCCATCACGCCTACGACAAGCGCCGCATCTCGTTGACACTTTGTTGGACATCCAAAGAAACTAGAGGGGTTGCCGACCCCCGAGGAGACGTCCATGCCGTACCGTCCGCCGCTGGTTCCGTTCGAGACCTTCGTGGCCGACCCGCCCGACCTGCCGGTCCGCCGCGCCGGTGACGACGGCCCCGCCGTGGTCAACCGGGCCGAGCTGGTGGAGACCGACGACCACGGGGTGACCCTGAAGAGCGGCACCTCCGACGGCGGCTCCCTGGTCGTCCGGATCGAGTCCGCGGGCGACGGGGCGATCCGCGTCCGTCTCGCTGCGGACCCCGAGGCCCGCAGCCGCTCCGCGCGGATCCTGCCGCTGGTCACCCCCGAGCCCCGGCCCGCCCGGGTGACCGCCGACGCCGGCACCGTCCGGGTCGACGCCGGGGCGATCGTCGCCGAGATCCACCTCGACCCCTGGCACCTGCGCTTCCTCGCCCCCGACGGCCGGGTGCTGCTCGACCAGGACGGCGGCACCCTGGACATCTCCGGCCGGCGGCGCACGCTGCCGTTCGGCCGCTCCGGCTCGGACGGTCGGCCGGTGGCGTACCACGAGAGCTTCGTGGCCCCCGGCGACGAGCGCTTCGTCGGCTTCGGGGAGAAGTTCACCCCGCTGGACAAGCGGGGGCAGCGCGCGCTCATGTGGAACTTCGACGCCTTCGGCAGCGAGTCGGACCGGTCCCACAAGTGTGTGCCGTTCTACCTGTCCAACCGGGGCTACGGGGTACTGGTCGACAGCGGCCTGCCGGTGGAGTTCGACGTCTGCCAGTCCACCCACAGCAGCGTCCAGATCCTCGTCCCGGACGACGTGCTCGACTACTACGTCCTGGCCGGGCCGACGCCGACCGAGGTCCTCGACCGGTTCGACCGGCTCACCGGGCGGCCGTACCTGCCGCCGAAGTGGGCGTTCGGGGCCTGGATCTCGTCCGGTTTCTACCCGGACAGCCAGGAGCGGGTGCTGGAGCGGGCACGCCGGATCCGCGAGCGGGGCATCCCCTGCGACGTGCTGCACCTGGACTGCTACTGGCAGGTCGACGGCCGATGGTCGGACCTCCAGTGGGACACCGACCAGTTCCCCGACCCGGCCGGCATGATGGCCACCCTCGCCGAGCAGGGCTTCCGGGTCTGCCTCTGGATCAACCCGTACGTCTCCGCCGACAGCCCCCTCTACCCGGAGGCGGCCGGGGCCGGCTACTTCCTGGCCCGTCCCGACGGGGGCACCTACGTGGCCGACGTCTGGCACGGCAGCCACGCGGCCAGCGCGATCGTCGACTTCACCAACCCGGAGGCGACCGACTGGTTCACCGGGCTGCTGCGTCCGCTGCTGGAGCAGGGCGCGGCGGTGTTCAAGACCGACTTCGCCGAGGGGGTACCGGCCGACGCGGTCGCCGCCAACGGGATGACCGGCGTGGAACTGCACAACGTGTACGCGTTGCTGTTCAACGACGCGGTCTCCACCGTGACCCGGGAGGTGGCCGGGCACGACACCGTCTGGGCCCGCTCGTCCTACCTCGGCGGCCAGCGGCACGCCGCCCAGTGGAGCGGCGACGTCAACGCCACCTGGCCGGCGCTGGCCAGCACGCTGCGCGGCGGCCTGTCGCACGGGCTCTCCGGAATCCCGTTCTGGAGCCACGACACCGGCGGCTTCCACGGCACCCCGGAACCCGACCTGTACGTGCGCTGGACCCAGTTCGGGGCGTTCTCGCCCCTGGTCCGGCTGCACGGCACCACCAGCCGGCTGCCCTGGGACTTCCCGGCCGAGACCGAGCGGGACGCCGTGGCGGCGCTGCGGCTGCGCTACCGGTTCCTGCCGTACCTCTACTCGGCCGCGACCGAGGCGGCCCGCACCGGCGCGCCGATGATGCGGGCCCTGCTGGTGGACACCCCGGACGACCCGACCGCGTGGACCCGCGACCTGGAGTACCGGCTCGGCCGGGACCTGCTGGTCGCCCCGATGCTCGACCCGACCGGCCGGCGCACCGTCTACCTGCCGGACGGCGACCGGTGGGTCGACGCGCACACCGGCGAGGTCCACCCCGGCGGGCGGCACCTCCGCGTCGACGTGCCGCTGGAGCGGACCCCGCTGTTCGTCCGGCACGGCGCGCTGGTGCCGGTCGCGCCCCCGGCCGACCGGATCGCCGACGGCCCGTTCACCGACGTCACGCTGGTCAGCTGGGGTGGCGTGGACAGCCGCACGGTGGTGCACGACGTCGACGGCGACACGGTCGTCGAGGCGGTCCGCGACGGCGACACCCTGCGGGTCACCACCGACGGGCCGCTGCGGGTCACCGGGCTGGCCCTCGCCCCGGTGGCCGGAGCCGACGCACCAGCCCGGGTGCTGCTCAACGGCACCGAGATGCCGGCGACGCCCCTCGACGGACTCTTCGACCCGGCCAGCTGAACCCGCGAACGGCGCCCCGACCGGAACCGATCGGGGCGCCGGAGCGCACGGGTAGGGACGCTCCTCGGTGAGGCCGGGGACCACCGGGCGGCCGGGCTCCGGTGCCGGCGCACGCCGGCACCGGTCAGCCCTTGACCGCGCCGGTGATCACGCCCTTGGTGAAGTGCCGCTGGACGAACGGATAGATGATCACGGCGGGAAGGACGGTCACCACCACCACCGCCATCTTGACCGCCAGCGTCGGCGGGTACGCGGTCACCCCGGGGAGGTTGACCGACGCCCCGGAGACCGCCGGGGACTGGCCACCCAGGATGTAGGTCTGCAACACCCGCTGGATCGGGAACCTGTCGTTGTCGTCGATGTAGAGCACCGAGTTGAAGTACGCGTTCCAGTACCCGACGGCGTAGAAGAGGCCGACCACCGCGACGACCGCCTTCGACAGCGGCAGCATGATCTGCCAGAGGATCCGGAACTCGCCCGCGCCGTCGATCCGGGCGCTGTCGACCAGTTCGCCGGGGACGTTCATGAAGAACGCCCGGATCACCACCAGGTTGAACACGCTGATCGCGCTGGGCAGGATCAGCGACCAGATGCTGTCCTTCAGGCCCAGACCGGTCACCACCAGGTAGCTGGGAACCAGCCCCGGGAAGATCAGGAACGTCAGCAGGAAGAAGAACAGCAGCCCCCGGTGCGCCACCGAGCCCGGCCGGGAGAGCCCGTACGCGGCGAGCACGGTGAGCACCAGGCTCACCGCCGTCCCGAGCACGGTGACCAGGGTGCTGATCCAGACCGCCTGGGTGATCTGCCCGCCGTTGAAGATCGTCACGTAGGCGCTCGGGTCGAACTCGCGCGGCACCACGACCATGCCACCGGTTTCGTTGATCGTCTCCCGGGAGGCGAGGCTGGTCACCACCACCGACCACAACGGAAAGAGCACGGCGAGCACCATCAGGGTCAGCACCACGCCCTTGCCGAGCTGGCCGGCCGGCGAGGGCGGTTCCTCCCAGACCGGACGTGGCGACCGGGCCCGCCGCTTCCGGTGACCGTCGGCCGGCGGCGGTGCCACCGGCACCGGTCCGGCCCCACTGAGCTGTGCGGTCATGATCGCGAATACACCCCCTGTTCGCCCATCCGGTGTGCCAGGTGGTTGGCGGTGACGATGAGGAGCAGCCCGACGACCGCCTTGAACAGGCCGGCGGCGGCACCCAGGCCCCACTGCTGGGTCGCGATCGCCTGGTAGTACACGAAGGTGTCCAGCACCTCGGCGGCCTCCCGGCCGACCGCGTCACGCTGGAGGATGAACTGCTCGAAGCCGACCGAGAGCGCGTCGCCCAACCGCATGATGAGCAGCAGGACGATCACCGGGCGCAGGCCGGGCAGGGTGATGTGCCACAGCCGTCGCCAGCGGCCCGCACCGTCGGCCGCCGCCGCCTCGTACAGGTTGGGGTCGATGGCGGCGAGCGCGGCCAGGAACACGATCGCGCCCCAGCCGACGTCCTTCCAGACCGCCTCGGCGGTGACCAGCACGATGAACGTGTCCGGGTTGGTCATCACGTTCCACGGCGCCAGGCCGGCCTGACGCATCTCCTGGGCCAGCAGACCGGCCCCGCCGAGCATCTGCACGAAGAAGGTGATCACCAGCACCCAGCTGAAGAAGTGCGGCAGGTAGACCACGCTCTGCACGAACCCGCGCACCCGGCCGGAGACCACGCTGTTGAGCAGGATGGCCAGCAGGACCGGCAACGGGAAGAAGAACACCAGCTGGAACGCGGTGATGGTGAGGGTGTTGCCGACCGCGTCCCAGAACAGCGGATCACGGAAGAGCGCCTCGAAGTTGCCGAAGCCGATCCACTCGCTGTAGAGGAACGCCTCGACCGGGTCGTCGCCGACGAACGGGTTGTAGTCCTGGAAGGCGATCACGTTGCCGAGCGTCGGCAGGTAGTGGAAGACCAGCAGCAGGCACGCCGCCGGGGCGGTCATCACCAGCAGCGGCCAGTCCCGGCGCAATCGGGCCCGCAGGTTCCGTCGCGGGCGGGGCCGGTCGCCACGGCGGCCCCGCGTCGACGTACGCCCGGCCGGGGTGGTCTCCTGGCCGGTGCCGGCCGGGACGTCCACCGCCCCGGCCGTGCCCGCCCGGCTCATCGGCCGTTGTCGGCGAGCGCCTTCTCGAAGAACGCGCGCCCCTCTTCGCCACCGGTGGACAGGAACTCCTTGCGCACCTGGTCGAGGTCGCCGAGCGGCCGACGGCCCCGGAGGATGTCCCGGATCTTGTCCTCGGTCGGGGTGATGATCTTCGACCAGTTCGCCGGCAGCTCCAGCTTGATCCCGGCGAAGAGGTCCTTCTCCATCAACGAGATGTGCTTCTGGTAGTAGCCGAGGTAGTCGCGGACGTAGTCGGGGGTGTCACCGCTGCGCACCTTCACCGGCACCCGGCCGCCGATGTGGGTGTACTGCGCGCCCAGCTCCTTGCGGCCCAGGTCGGTGGGGACCGGGCTGCCGTCGGCGCCACGGGTGAAGTGCCGGCCCTCCACGCCGTACTCGCGCAGCTCGAACTCGCGGCTGCCGAACGGCGCGGCGCACCAGTTCAGCACCCGCAGCAGCTCCCTGGTCCGCTCCTCCCCCAGCCCCTTCTTGACGAACGTGAAGAAGACCGGCTTCTCGCTGCCCCAGATCACCGCCGGCTTGCCGTTCGCGCCGAAGACCGGCAGCGGCTGCATGTCGAAGCTGGCCAGCACCTTGGACTGCTCGCCCTGCATGCCCTGCCAGGCCCCGAGGCCGTCCTGGTACATGAGGATCCTGCCGCCCTTGAAGAGCTGCTTCTCGTCGGCGCCCTTGCTGGCCACCGTGTCCGGGTGGACCAGCCCCTCGGCGAACAGCCGGGCGGTGAACTCCAGCGCGGCCCGGAACTCGGCGGTCTCGAACTTGTGCTCCAGCCCGCCGTCGGCCATCTTGCGCCAGATCTGCTGGCAGCCGAAGAACTGCTGGACCATCTCGAAGACGCTGCCGAAGGCCCACACGCCCCGGGCCGGGTCGGTGGCCTTCTTCCCGAACTCGTACAGCTCCTCGGGGCTGGTCGGGGTGCCCAGACCGCCCTTGACGGCCAGGTCCCTGCGGTGGAAGAGGGCGTAGGCGAACGGGCCGTCGGTCGGGAACGGCACGGCGTGCAGCCGTCCGCCCCAGACCGAGTACTCCCAGGCCCCGGTGGGCAGGGCGGCGAGGTACGGATAGGTGGCGGCGGCGTCGCCCTTCAGGTGGTCGGTGAGGTCCTCGAAGAGCGCCCTGACCGCGTCGGAGAACCGGGCAACCTTGTCGACCTCCCAGTTCGGCACGCTGAGCAGTTCCGGTACGTCGCGGGCGCCGAGCATCGCGTTGAGCTTGTCGGCGTAGGTGCTGCCGTCCTGGAGGCTCGGGTTGACGTCGACGCCGAGCTTGCCGTTGACCGCGGCCAGGTACGAGTTGCGGCCGAGCGTCGGCGGGGCGGGGCCCCACCACGGGCTCATGGTGCCGATCGGCGCGCCGCCCTTCCCGGGCTGCTCGGTGACCGCGTCGACCAGCTCACGCGGGTAGGTGAGGTAGCCGTCCGGGATCGGCCCCTCCCCCGGGATGTCCGGCTTGAGCAGCTCGGCGGGTTTGTGGGTGGGCAGTACGGCGCGGATGGCGTCGGCCTTGGTGGCGCTGCCCTGGCTGCCCGCCTCCTTGCTGCACCCGGCCAGGGTTCCGCCGGCCACAGTCGCGGCGGCGCCGACACCGGCCAGGCGGAGCAGGGTCCGACGATCGGTGGATACGTCCGGCAGGGACGGCTGCACGGCGCACTCCCTTCATGGCGAAACCGGCCGGACACCTGTCGAACACGGTTGCAAAGCGGCCCGGCCCGGTTAGGATTAGTTAGTCTTCTAGCCGAACAAACTAAACGACTGCCACCGCTCCCACAAGGGAGCGGGTCCGGCGGACCGCCACCGGACCGAGGGGGCGCACCGGTCAGAGTCGCCCGGGTCGGTGCGGCATGATGAGGACGCGATCACCGCCCACGACAGCACCGGTCGGGGCGTCGTCGGCGCAGGGAGCGGAGAACGTTGATCACGATGCAGACCGGGCCGCAGCCGACCGACCTGAGCGACGTCCGGGCCACCAACCGGGCCGTGGTGCTGCGCTACGTCCGCACCCACTCCCCCTGCTCCCGGGCGGACATCGCGGCCCACACCGGGCTGAACAAGGCCACCGTCTCCAGCCTGGTGACCGAGCTGATCGAGCGCCGGCTGCTGCGCGAGACCGGGCTGACCGAGAACCGGGTCGGCCGCCCGGCGACCATGCTGGTCCTCGACGGCGAGCCGTACGCGGCGTTGGGCATGCAGGTCGACGCCGACGAGCTGGTGGTGGTCGCGGTCGACCTGGGCGGGAACCGGCTGCTCACCTGGCGGCGCGCCTTCGGCGCGTTGGACGCCTCCCCCACCGAGACGGTCACCGCCGTGGCGAAGCTGGCCCGCCGGGCCGTCGGGCGGGTCACCGCCGGGGGTCGGACGGTGCTGGGGCTCACCCTCGGCGTACCGGGGCTGGTCGACACCACCGGCACCGTGCCGCTGGCCGCCACCCTGAACTGGCGGGACGCACCGGTCGCCGCCGAACTGCGGGCCGCGTTGCGCGATCCGGGCTTCCCGGTGGCCGTGGAGAACGAGGCCAACCTCGCCGTCCTGGCCGAGCAGCGACACGGGGACCGGGCCGGGACCGCCAACCTCGTCCACCTCACCGGCGGCGCCGGCATCGGTGCCGGCGTCCTGGTCGAGGGGCGGCTGCTGCGCGGCGGGCGGGGCTTCGCCGGCCAGGTCGGGCACCTGCCGCTGGACCCGGCCGGCCCGGCGTGCCGGTGCGGCCGGCGGGGCTGCCTGGAGGCGCTGGTCGGACTCCCGGCGGTGGTCCGCCGGCTGCTGCCCGACGCCGAGAGCGACGGCGCGGTCGTCGACTTCGCCCCCGAGATCGAACGGATCCGGGCCCTCGCCCGCGCCGAGGACCGGTCCACCCTTGCCGGCCTGGCCGAGATCGGCCGACAGCTGGGCCACGGGGTGGCCGTCCTGGCCGACCTGCTCAACCCGGAGGCCGTCCTGGTCGGCGGGCACTTCGCGGCGCTGGCACCCTGGCTGCTGCCGGCGGCCCGGGCGGAGCTGACCCGGCGGACCCTCGCCCCCGACGCCGGCGGGTGCCGGCTGGACGCCTCCAGCCTCGGCGCCGCGGCGGCGGCGCTCGGCGGCGCGACCGCCGCTCTGGCGACCGTCGAGGCCGGCCGGCTGCCCACCCCCGCGGTCGCCGCCGTCGGCTGACCGGTGCGGTCGGCCGCCCGCAGCCGACCCGTGCCGCACACTGCGGGTCGCCGTCGAGGGTGAATCGCGTGGAAGCGATCCCATCCACCTCTTGACCGGAGGACGGCGCTGGTGCAAGCCTCAGACAACCGCCCCGTAACACGTGGGCAACCGGGGCGGTTCACGTGCGCATGCCGTCGAAGCGCTTCGCGCTGACCGGGCCGACGGCCACCTCTTCATCCCGATCCCGCACGCCCTGACCCGGCCGATCGTCGAAGCGCTTCGACGATCGGCCGGAGCGGGCCGAGGCAGGCCAGGAAAGGTAACGGACCGCCATGACGAACAGCACCGATCCCGGATCCGGGAACGCCTTGGGCGACCGCGTCGACCAGCTCCTGGGCCAGCTCACCCTGACCGAGAAGATCGGGCTGCTGCACCAGCACCAGGCCGCGGTGCCCCGGCTCGGCCTGCGCTCGTTCCGGACCGGCACCGAGGCGCTGCACGGGGTGGCGTGGCTCGGACCGGCCACCGTCTTCCCCCAGGCGGTCGGGCTCGGCAGCAGCTGGAACCCGGAGCTGCTCCGCGCGGTCGGCACCGCCGTCGGCGAGGAGGTCCGCGCCCTGCACCACGTCGACCCGGAGCGGGTCGGACTGAACGTCTGGGCGCCGGTGGTCAACCCGCTGCGCGACCCGCGCTGGGGACGTAACGAGGAGGGCTTCGCCGAGGACCCCTGGCTGACCGGGCACCTGGCCACCGCGTACGCGCGTGGACTACGCGGTGACCACCCGTGGCGGCTGCGCACCGCACCCACCCTGAAGCACTTCCTCGGCTACAACAACGAGACCGACCGGGCCACCACCTCCAGCGACCTGCCGCCCCGGGTGCTGCACGAGTACGAGCTGCCCGCCTTCCGGGCCCCCCTCGCCGCCGACGCGGCGGTCGCCGTGATGGCGTCGTACAACCTGGTCAACGGGGTGCCGGCGCACCTGAGCCCACTGATCGCCGACGAGCTACGCCGGTACGCGCCCGGCGGGGTCATGGTGGTCGGCGACGCCGGGGCGGTCACCAACATCGCCGGCGTGCAGGGCCACCTGCCCGACCACGTGCGCGGGTTCGCCGCCGCGCTGCGCGCCGGGATCGACAGCTTCACCGAGGACGGCGAGGACAGCGCGCCGACCGTCGGCCGGCTCACCGAGGCGCTGCGCCGAGAGCTGGTCACCGAGGCCGACGTGGACACCGCGGTGCGGCGCGTCCTCACCGTCCGGGCCCGCCTCGGCGAACTGGACCCACCGGGTGGTGACCCGTACGCCGAGGTGTCGCCGGGCGTGGTCAACTGCCCCCCGCACCGGACGCTGGCCCGGGAGGCCGCCCGGCAGTCGATCGTGCTGCTGCGCAACGACGGGCTCCTGCCGCTGGCCCCCGACCCGGGGCTGCGGGTGGCGGTGCTCGGTCCGCTGGCCGACACCCTGTACGAGGACTGGTACAGCGGGACGCTGCCGTACGCGGTCACCGCGTACGGCGGGCTGACCGAGCGGTACGCCGACGTGACCACCCACGAGGGCGTGGACCGGATCGCGCTGCGGGTCGGTGACCGGTACGTCCGCTGCGCCGGCACGCCGGGCGGCGCGGTGCTGGCCGCCGACGCCACCGACGCCACCGACGAGACCCACCTGGACGTCTTCGACTGGGGCGCGGACCTGCTGGCGCTGCGCGCGGTCGCCAACGGCCGGCACGTCCGCGCCGACGAGGAGGGGCTGCTCGTCAACGACCGGCCCGGACCGGGTGAGTGGGTGGTCCGGGAGACCTTCCGCTGCCGGCCCGGCCCGGCCGGCACCGTGCTGCTACACCACGTCGCCACCGACCGGTACGTCACCGTCGGTCCGGACGGGCTGCTGCGGGCCGACGCCGTCGACGCCACCACGGCCACCGCGTTCCGGGTCGAACTGGTCGTCGACGGGGTGGGCGCGGCCGCCGCCCGCGCCGCCGCCGCCGACGTGGCCGTGGTGGTGCTGGGCAACCACCCGATGGTCAACGGACGCGAGACCGAGGACCGCGCCGACCTGGCCCTGCCCACCGGGCAGCAGCGGCTGCTGGAGGCGGTGCACGCCGCGAACCCCCGTACCGTGCTGGTGCTGAGCAGCAGCTACCCGTACGCGGTCGGTTGGGCCGACGCGCACCTGCCGGCGGTGCTCTGGTCCGCGCACGGCGGGCAGGAGTACGGCGCGGCGCTGGCCTCGGTGCTGGCCGGCGACGCCGAACCGGGGGGCCGGCTGCCGCAGACCTGGTACCGGGACGCCGCCGAGCTGCCCGACCTGTTCGACTACGACGTGATCGAGGCGGACGCCACCTACCTCTACCACCGGGGCGACCCGCTCTACCCGTTCGGCCACGGGCTCGGCTACACCCGGTTCGACTACGCTGACCTGCAGTTGAGCGCGGCGTCGGTGACCGCCGACAAGGAGGTCGTGGTGAGCGTGACGGTGACCAACGGCGGCGACCGCCCCGGCGAGGAGGTGGTGCAGCTCTACACCCGCCAGCGCCGCTCCCGGGTCAAGCAGCCACTGCGCCAACTGCGCGACTTCGCCCGGGTCACCCTCGCTCCCGGCGAACGGCGGGTCGTGGCGCTGCGGCTGCGGGTCGCCGACCTGGCGTACTGGGACGAGTCCCAGGGGCGGCCGGTGGTGGAGGACGCCCGGCACAGCGTCCTGGTGGGGCGCTCGTCGCGGGACATCCGGCTGGTCGGCGTGCTGGCCGTGGCCGGTGGGGCGGCCGAGCGACTGCCCGAGCGGGAACCCCTCGATGTCGGCGCCACCCGGTGACCGCACCGCCGGCTCCCCGTCCCGCCCGGTGAAGTCGGCCGACCTGGTCACGATCGCCGACGTGGCCCGGCACGCCGGGGTCGCGGTCAGCACCGTGTCGTACGTGCTCAGCGGCAAGCGGGCCATCTCGGCGGCCACCCGCAACCGCGTG
The DNA here is from genome assembly GCF_014680085.1 of Micromonospora sagamiensis. NCBI lineage: Bacteria > Bacillati > Actinomycetota > Actinomycetes > Micromonosporales > Micromonosporaceae > Micromonospora > Micromonospora sagamiensis. The sequence continues at coordinate 6,619,842 of NZ_AP023438.1, forward strand.
CTGGCCAGCATCCGCCTGCTCGACTACCACCCGAACGCCGGGGCGCGCGCGTTGGCCAGCCGCCGGGCCAACGTCATCGCGCTGGTCCTGCCGCTGCGCACCGGCGCGCAGGTGCCGGTGCTGATGCAGTACGCCACCTCGGTGGTGACCACCGCCCGGCGCCACGACCACGACGTGCTGCTGCTCACCGCCGACGAGGGGGCCGCCGGGCTGCAACGGATCGCGGCCAGCGCGATGGTCGACGGGATCGTGCTGATGGACGTCGAGATGCACGACACCCGGGTGCCGGTGCTGCGGGAGCTGGCCCGACCCAGCGTGCTGATCGGGTTTCCGGCCGACCCGACCGATCTGACCTGCGTGGACCTCGACTTCCACCGGGCCGGACAGGTCTGTGTCGAGCATCTGGCCGCGCTCGGGCACCGCCGGGTCGCGCTGCTCGGCGCACCGACGGCGGTCTACGAGCGGGGCACCGGGTTCGCGCACCGGACCCGGGCCGGGTTCACCACCGCCGCGGCCCGACTCGGCGTCGCGGCCGAGAGCCGCCCCTGCCCCGAGGAGGTGGCCGCCGTCCGGGACGAGCTGGTCGACCTGCTGACCCGCGCGCCCGACCTGACCGGGCTGGTGGTGCAGAACGAGGCCGCGGTCGGGCCGGTCCTGGCCACGCTGCCGGCCCTGGGCCGGCGGGTGCCGGAGGACGTCTCGGTGGTGGCGGTCTGCCCGGACCAGTTCGCCGAGCGGGCCAGCCCGGCGCTGACCTCGGTACCGGTGCCGGCGGAGGAGACCGGCCGGGAGGCGGTGTCGCTGCTGATGCGCAAGCTCACCGGCGAGCCGGTGCCGGACGCCACCCTGTTGGAGCCCCGGCTGACCGTGCGCGGCAGCACGGGCCCCCCGCCGCCGCCCGGCTGACGGGCGGCGGCGGACCCGGTCAGTACCGGCGTCGGCCGTAGGCGCCGGCGACGACGGCGACACCGATCGCGGCGAAGGCGACCTGGATGGCGAGTTCGATCCAGTCGATCCCCCGGGTGTCGTCGACCCCGAGGGCCCCGGCGACGAGCGTGCCGAGGACGGCGGCGACCACACCGATGAGCAGGGTGAGCCAGATCGGGATGCGCTGCTTGCCCGGCACGACCAGCCGGCCGAGCGCACCGATGATCAGGCCGATGATGATGGCGGTGAAGAAGCCGGTCACTTCCACGGGGCACCTTCCCTTCCGGGGCTGTCGTCAACGTACCCATCCCCGCTGCTCCGGACGGTCGAAACCCCGGTTCAGGGCCGGTGGCCGGTTCGTCATGGACCGTCACGCCGTCGCCTGCCGGCCGTCATCCCGGCCGGGCGCGGCGCAACCGCCACCGGGGCGGACCAGGAGGATGTCACCGGTCGCCAGGTCGGCGACGCAGGAACCGGGCGTACCGGGTCGATCCGGCGGAATCCCGCTCCGTCTGACCCTCCGGACGGACACGCCCGGTCGGCGGACGGTGCACGCAACGGATCGAGTCGGCACGCCCCCGCCGGGCCGCCCGGTGATCGTCGGAGAGTTTCACGTAGATAAACAGTCGCGAAGACTATCGACATAGATGGTCATGAGGTTATAGCGTGCCGATCAACCTGGTCGTCGACCGGTTACCCACCCCTGGACCTCTCGTTCCCAAGGAGCGCCGTGGCCACCTCACGATCCATCCGACTGCGGCGCCGAGGTTTGCTCGGCATCCCGGCCCTCGTGGTCGCCGCGTCCGCTGCCGCCGCCCTGCCCGCCCCGGCGAGCGCCGCGCCGGCCACCACCCGCACCAAGCGGGTGGAGTGCCTGGCCGATCTCCTCGAGGAGGCCTGATGGCCACCATTCCCTGGCTCGTCGACGTGCTGCGCGCCGCCGGCGTGCAGGTGGTCGTCGAGGGCGACTGGCTGAACCGGATGCGACCGGGCGACTTCAACCCGATCGGCGTGCTCTGGCACCACACCGCGGCCACCTCCAGCGCCACCAACCCGCACCCCGCGCTCAACGTCTGCATCAACGGCCGCTCCGACCTGCCCGGCCCGCTCTGCCAGGCGCTGGTCGACTACCACGGCGTCTTCCACGTCATCTCGGCCGGCCGCTGCAACCACGCGGGCACCGCCCGGGCCAGCGGGCCGATCCCCGCCGGGGACGGCAACACCATGCTGATCGGCTGGGAGATCGACTACAACGGCGTGAGCCAGGAGATGACGGCGGCGCAGTACAACGCCTCGATCGCCGCGACCGCCGCGGTCCTCACCCGGCTGGGCAAGGACTCCAGCTATGCCCGGGGACACCGGGAGACGAGCACGAGCGGCAAGATCGACCCGTCCTTCATCGACCTGAACGTCATGCGCTCCGACGTGGCCGCCAAGATGGCGGGCGGTGGCACGTGGAGCACCATCGTCGACAACACCACCGCCGGCCGGTTCACCGCGAGCGCCAACTGGGGCGTCTCGACGTACTCCGGCCAGCGGTACGGTGCCGACTACCGGTACGCCAACCCCGTCCTGGCCAGCGACGTCGCCTGGTACAAGGTGAACATCCCGGCGACCGCGAACTACCGGGTGGACGCCTGGTGGCCGGGCGTCTCCGGCTACAACAGCGCCACGCCGTACATCGTCTCGACGACGACCGGCAACAAGACGGTCGTCGTCGACCAGCGCACCGGTGGCACGTGGCGCACCCTTGGCACGTTCAACCTGGCGGCCGGCGACGCGAACCGCGTCGGCGTCAGCCGGTGGACGACCGCCAGCGGGCTGGTCATCGCCGACGCCATCCGGGTCACCCGGGTCTGAGCCGCGCCGGGGCGTCGTACCCCGCTCGGGGCGGGTGCGGCGCCCCGAGCGGGGTCGGGCCTCCGGGTCACCCACCCGTGGCGGGACGGGGCACCAGGTCCGGTAGCGGCGGCGGTGTCCAGGCCGGCACGAGCCCGCCACCCGTGGGCCGGAGCGGATACCCCGGCAGCGTGTCGAGGCCCGGCAGGGGACGTTGGTCCAGCGGATCCGACAGTCGGGTGGGGACGATCCCCGGCCGGTACGGTGGCTCCGGCTCGTCGCCGAGCCAGCGGGCGAACCCCAGGACGGCCAGACACACCAACACGGCCAGCGACACGTTGGCGATGTCGCGGTGGCGGCGTCGGACGTCCTCGTTCAGTTCGGGCGCGATGGTCAGCACCCGGACGGTGGCGACCGGCGTGTCGCCCACGCTGTCCTCGGGATCGGCTCCGAGCGCGGTCAGCCGCGCCAGCAGTCGGACCACCCCGTCCGGGTCGTCGAGGGCCGCCGTGACCCAGGCCGTGATGTCGTCGTGGCGGACGGCCGGACCGGTGAACCGGCCCCAACCCGTCCAGCGCGCCGTCACCCCGACCCGGCCCGCGCGCATCAGACAGAGCCCCACCAGCGCGGACACGCCCTCGATGAGCTGCTGTCGGCCCAGCTGCGGATCGGGGTCGAGGGTCCGGGCGATCCGGTCGGCCCGGCCGGAGCCGACCCGGTGGAGCACCTCCGCCACGGTTGGCCGCTCCGGGTCGGGGTGCAGCACCCGGACCACCGCGTCCGCAGCCTCGCCGGCCCGGTGGGTGGCGAGCGTGTCGAGCCACGTCCGCCATGGCCGTTTCCGCCCCGGGTATGTCGTCGCCCGGCGCAGCGGGCCGGGCGCGAGCGCGGCGGTGACCTCCGGCGCGGGTGGCAGCCGGGGGTCGTCGGGGAGCCCGCCCAGCCGGTCGAGGCGACACCGCAGGGCGGGGTGGAACCCGTCCGCCGGGAGCCGCTCGGCGGCCCGACGCAGGGCCGCCAGTTCCGGTTGGTACTCCGGGTCCGCCAGCAGGTGCGCGAACGCCCGGTACGCGGCGTCGGGGACCGTGCCGGTCGCGCGGCGTACCGGCTCGACGAGGTCCTCCTCGAACCGGGCCCACGCGGCGGCGACCGCCGGCACGGACCGCAGCCCGTCCGCCAGCGCGGCGGTGCCGGCGACCTCGGCGGCGATCCGGTCGGCCTCCAGTTCCTGTCGCCGTCGGACCGGTCGCACCAGCCGGTAGGTCAGCGCCGCGCAGCCGGCGACGGTGAGCAGGAGAAGCCCGGCGTAGAGGCGCACCAGATGGTTGACGACCATCGCCTCCCGGATGCGCTGCCGGGCCATGGCCATCCCGACGTGCGCACGGTGGGCGGGTTCGGTGAACCGGGCGTGCTGGCGCGCGTAGTGGCCGAGTTCGTGGGCGAGGACCGCCCGCAGCTCGTCCGGGCGCAGACCGACCAGGAGCGGCACCCCGACGTAGAGCCGGCGGCGGCCGGTCGGGGACAGCGGCCAGGCGTCGTCGGTCACCGCCGCGTTGGCCTCGCCGGTGAGCCGGATCTCCCGCGGCGGGGCGGTGCCGACCTGTTCCGCCAACGTCTCCACCAGCTCCCACAACGCGGCCCCGTCGGTCCGGGTGAGCAGCACGGAGTCGGGCCGGGGGCCGGCCGGGCGGCTCGCCCGGACCAGTTCCCGCACGGTCAGCGCCAGCGGGACGGAGGTCGCCGCGGCCAGCAGCAACGGTGTCGTGTTGAACTGCGGGTTGGCCTCCCGGCTGCCGAGCAGCCAGACTCCGGCGACCGCGAACCCGGTCCAGAGCAGCACCAGCAGACCGGTGAACAGATAGACGCCGACCAGCAGGGTCAGCGCGAGCAGCGCGCGCAGCGAGGCGATCACGGGTGCTCCTGCCGACGCAGCGCCGCGCGCAGCCGGCGCATCGGGGCCGGGTCGGCGTCGAAGCCACGGACCAGCCACGCCTCGGTCCGGCGCAACGCCGCCGCCAGCGCGTCGTCGCCGTGTCCCGGCATGCCGCCGGGCCGGGTGAGCACCCCGGCGACCAGCGGATCGCCCACCGGGTGCGGGTCGGAGGTGAGACCGAGCAGGACTGCCAGCCGCTCCCGGGCCTTGGCGAGGTTGGCCCCGACCGCGCCGACGCTGATCCCCACCTCGTCGGCGACCTGGCGGTACGTCATGCCCTGCAGGCAGACCATGATCAGGACCTGACGCTGCCGGGGCGGCAGCAGCCCGATGCTGCGCAGCACGGCCACGGCGGCAGCCTCCTCGTCGGGCCTGGACGAGGGGGACACCGGCACCTCCAGCTCCGTGCGCCGCCACCGCGACCACCAGCGTCCGGCCTCCCGGGCGAACCGCCGCCTCACCGTCGTCTCCACCCAGGCCCGTGGCTCGCGCAGCTCCGACCAGTGCAGGTACGCCGCCAGGTAGGCCTCCTGCACCGCGTCCTCGGCGTCCGGCCGGCGACCGCAGTACATGACCGCCCGGGCGAGCATCGCCGACCGGGTCCGGACGACGAAGTCGTCGAAGTCGGTGTACTCATGCACCGTCGTCCTCCCACGTACCGGTCCGCTCCCCACCGGAGCCGCCCCTCCCAGCATCGCCGACCGCCCCGCACCGGAATGTCGCCTCCTCGACAGCGGCGCCCCGGCGGCGGGCCGACCACCAGTCCACCGTCTCCGTCACCAGCCTGGCCACGCCCAGCGCCAACCCCACCGCGCCGGCGGCCACCTCCAGGACGACCGTCGTTCTCTCCATCGGCACCCTCGCTCTCCACGGACCGGCACTGCCGCGCCGGTCATCAGGTAGAGCCCGCCCGGGGCCGGTTTCTTCACCGCCCTCCGCTCTCTTTTTTCCGGCGGCCGGTCGGTCCCGGCCGTCGGCGGCACCGCACGGGTGCCCCGGCGGCCCGTCGTCGCGAGGCTGGTTGGCGGGACGGCGACGTGCGCTTCTATGCTCCGGCGCATGGCGAGGTACTTCGACGTGCACCCGGACAATCCGCAACCCCGTAGCATCGGCCAGGTGGTCGGGATCGTCCGCGACGGCGGGCTGATCGCCTATCCGACCGACTCGTGCTTCGCTCTCGGCTGCCAACTCGGCAACAAGGCCGGCATCGACCGGATCCGCCAGATCCGCCACCTGGACGACGACCACCACTTCACCCTGGTCTGCCGGGACTTCGCCCAGCTCGGCCAGTTCGTGCAGATCAGCAACGCGCTGTTCCGGTCGATCAAGGCGGCGACACCCGGCAGCTACACGTTCATCCTGCCGGCGACCCGGGAGGTTCCGCGTCGGTTGCTGCACCCGAAGCGGAAGACCGTGGGCGTGCGCATCCCCCGGCACACCGTGGCGCAGGCACTGCTCACCGAGTTGGGCGAGCCGCTGGTCTCCAGCACGCTGCTGCTGCCCGGCGAGACCGAGCCGATGACCCAGGGCTGGTCGATCAAGGAGGCGCTCGACCACGTCGTCGACGCGGTGGTGGACTCCGGCGAGTGCGGCACCGAGCCCACCACGGTCATCGACTTCTCGCAGGGCACGGCCGAGATCGTCCGCCGGGGCGCCGGGGACCCGACACGCTTCGAGTGAGACGGCGAACCGGTGCCCGGTCGTGGAGACCGGGCACCGGTCGCGGCTCGCCCGTTCCGACGTACGGGCAGCGGATCGTGCGCGGTCGGGACGGGGCCGCCCCGACCGGGTCCGTCAGGGGATGGTGTCGGCCCCGGCGACCGGGCCGACCCGCCCGGGAAATCGCTTTCCTACCGACGGGAACGTAACGCCTGGTTCACCGGCCTGTCAACGAGAGGCGTCGATTCGATCGTCGCCTCGGTCCCGCACCGGACCCCCCGTGTGGCCCGGTGCGGGGGGGGTCACCGTCCCAGGGGGTCCCCGTCGGACTGGAGTCGGGCCAGGGCGTGCACCTGCTCCCGGGTGTCCCGGTAGAGCGACGTGTACTGCCCGAAGAGGAGGTCGTAGGTGTCCCGCACCGTCGGATCCGGCTCCACCGTGACCCCGGGCGTCGTCCAGTCCGTCCCCGCCGGCACGAGGCCCACCCCGACACCCGCCATGAGGGCGTCGCCGTAGCTGGCCCCGATGGTCACCTTCGGCACCTCCTGCACCCGACCGGTGACGTCGCTGACGACTCGGGTCCAGAGCCCACCCTGGGTCCCGCCGCCCACGGCGACCAGCCGGCGCACCGGGTTCGCCCCGGTGTCGAGCAGGTCCAGGATCTGCCGGATGCCGAAGGCGATGCCCTCGTACACCGCCCGGAACAGGTGCCCGCGCCCGTGCCGCAGGGTCAGCCCGGCCACCACGCCCCGGGCGTGCGGGTCGAAGATCGGCGTCCGCTCCCCCGCGAAGTACGGCAGCAGCAACAGCCCGTCGGCACCGGCCGGCACCCGTGCCGCCTCCGCCACCAGGGTCTCGTAGGGCACGTCGCCGACGAGTTCCCGGAGCCAGCCGGTCAGGCTGCCCGAGGTGGCCATGCCGGCCGCGAGGCAGTACGCGTCCGCGTCCACCCCGGCGGTGTTCCACAGTTGCGGGTGCCGGGCCAGGCCGCGCAGGATCTGGACGAAGAACATCGTCGAGCCGTACATGAGCATCAGGTCGCCGGGGTGGCGTACCCCGACGCTGACCGCCTCGGCCCAGGCGTCCACCGTGCCGGCGCAGACCGGGGTGCCCACCGGCAGCCCGGTCGCCTCGGCCGCCGTCGGCGTGACCGTGCCGACCACCTCGGCCGACCAGGTCAGCCGGGGTGCGGGCAGCTCACCCATGATGTCGTCGTACCAGGGCTGGTGCCACCGGCGGGCCTCGATGTCGTACAACGGCACCGACTGGCTGGCGGTGTGGTGGTCGAGGACGTACTCGCCGGTGAGCCGCCGGACCACGTAGGAGCTGGAGTTGTACCAGCGGGCGGCACGCGCCCAGACCTCCGGCTCCCGGTGGCGCACCCAGAGCGCCTTCGGGCCGACCGCCTGGGTGGTGATCGGGGTGGCACACCGGTCGAGCACCGCGTCCGCGCCGTACCGTGCGGTCAACTCGTCGATCTCGGCGGTGGCCCGCATGTCGACGCCGTAGAGGATGGCCGGGCGGACCGGCACGTCGTCGGCGTCGCAGAGCACCAGGCAGGGGCCGACACCGCTGACGCAGACCCCGGCGATCTCAGTGCCCCCGGCGGCGTCGACCAACTCCCGGGCGATGGCGACCACGTCGCCCCACCAGACGCCCTCCGCGTCGACCTCGGCCCAGCCGGGCCGGGGCATGGACATCGACCGGGGCCGGGGGCGGACGGCGGTGGCCACCACCCGCCCCGCCGGGTCGGTGAGGACACCCTTGCTGCTGCCGGTGCCCAGGTCGATGCCGAGCAGGAACGGGCCCATCAGATCCGCACGTCCCCGCAGAGGTGGACCACCACGCCGAGGGACGCGAACATGGCCGCCTTGGCGTGCAGGGCCTTGTCGGCCGTGTCGGCGTCGGGGGTGTACGCGACGTTGAGGTGGTTGGCCTTGTGCCGGGCCATGAGCTGGTCCCGGTCGACGCCGTGCAGGACGGCGTGCATGATCGGCCACTCCGGGGTGGTGGCGTCCAACCGCCGCCGCGTCTCCTCCTCGGGCAGTTCGACGGCGGTGCCGCGACCGAGGTCGACGTGGAGGACGCCGTCCATGATGAACACCCGGGACCAGACGATCTCGCCGGGCTTGGAGACCCCGCTGAGCGTGCCGCCGCCGAGCGGGAAGTACATCGACGGCTGCCGCATGCTCCAGCTCCTGTCGTAGCCGCCGTGGTGCGAGGCCGGGACCGAGCCGGAGATCTCCATGACCCAGACGAAGCGGCCGTCGTACTCCTCGCCCCACCGGATGTCGTGCAGCGTGGTGGCCGGGTCGAAGCCCATCGCCGTCCAGATCCGGTTGGTCACCAGGGAGTCGACCGCGACGCCCTCGTCGACCTCGTTGAAGTGCGGCAGCGGCTGTCCGGCGTAGAGTTCCCGGGCGCCGTCGCGGCTGCGTACCGGCGGGCGCTCGGCGTTGTTGAGCAGTCCCTCGGCCAGGTCGCTGGCCGGGACGGTGTCCTTCAGGCCCTGCTGGTACTGGATGCCCACCGCGTCGAGGCCGAAGTCGTCGGCGATGCGCAGCGCCGCGACGTACATCCGGAACTGGCTGAGCAGCTGGGCGTCGGTCAGTTCGGTGGCCTCGTCGGTGCCGGTGTGGAAGGTCATCCCGGCGGCGTCGAGCCAGTCCCGGACGGCCTGCGCCTCGGCCTCGGACACCCGGTTCATCTCGGCGACCAGCGCGCTCTGCGACAGCCGCTCCTTGTAGATGCCGAGCGGGTTGAGCAGTTCGTCGTCGATGATGGCGTTGTACATGCCCATGCAGCCCTCGTCGAAGACGCCGATGATCGCCTTCTCCCGCTGCAGCTGGGCGGCCAGGGCCCGGCCGAGCGCCACCTCCTCGGTCTCCGGCAGGGCCGGCAGGTCGCGGACGTGGCTCTGGTCGTGGGTGAGCGTGCCGGTCTCCAGCCAGGTGCGCAGCCCGGCGCGGGCCCAGTCGTCGGTGAAGTCCTCGCTCCACAGGATGGAGTGCGCGACGCCGGCCTTGGTCAGGCTGGCGGTCAGGCCGAGCAGCCCGACCAGGCCGGGGAACCGGCCACTCCAGTTGGCGACCACCAGGATCGGCCCCCGGTGGGTGCGCAACCCGGCGAGCACGTGGTGGCTGTACTGCCAGACCGCCTCGGCGAGGATCACCGGGGCGTCCGGTGGGATGGTCTTGAAGACCTCGATGCCCTGCCGCTGGCTGGCGATGAAGCCGTGCCCCTGCTCGGCGTCGACCGGGTGGGCCCGGTGGACCCGCCGGCCCAGCGCGGTGACCGCCCGCTCCAGGTCGGCCTCGAACGCCTCCTGCACCGGCCAGCAGGTCTGGTTCGCGCTCAGCCGCAGGTCGCCGCTGGCGACGGTGTGGACGACGCCGTCTTCGGCGCGGGCCTGCTCGGCCAGGACGGGGAACGTGTAGGTGCTGCTCATGGCGGACTCCCGGGACGCGGGTGGACGGGACGAACGGGGCGGGTGGTCGTCGGGTGGGGTCGTTGTCGGTCGGTCAGAGAAGGTCGGCGACGTCGGCTTCGAGGGCGCGGCGGTCCTCCGGTGCGATCGGGTCGAGTGGCGCGCGCAGCCCGCTGGCGGGCACCCCGCGCAGTTCGAGCACCGCCTTCAGGTGGGCGAGGTTGCCCTGGCGGGTGGCGGCGACGGCCCGGTGGGCGCGCTCGCGGGCCACGGCGAGCGCGTCGGCGTCGCCCCGGCGCAGCGCGTCGCGGACCTCCAGGAAGGGCCTCGGCAGGGCCGAGCTGACCCCGGAGACCACCCCGGCTCCGCCGACCGCGACGACCTCGGCGAACTCGGCGTCCGCGCCGGAGTAGACCGGCAGGCCGGTGCCGGCGAGCGCGGCGACGTGTTCGCCGATCAGGGCGGTGCTCTCGCCGCTGATCTTCACCCCGGCGAGCCCGGTCGCGGTGAGCCGGGCCAGCAGCGCCGGGGACACCGGCACGGTGGTCCGGGCCGCGAAGAGGTACCCGTAGACGGGCACCCCGGCCGCTGCCGCGACCACGGCCTCGTAGTACGCGACCAGCGCCGGCTCGGTCGCCGGGTAGTAGTACGGGGTCAGCACCGCCAACTGGCGGGCGCCCCGGTCGACGGCGGTCGTGGTGAGCCGGACGGCCTGGTACGCCGAGGCCGCGCCCACGTGCCAGTACGTCCGTTCCGGACCGAAGACGTCGGCGGCCACGGCGCAGACGGCGAGCCGCTCGTCGTCGGTCAGGGTGGTGAACTCGCCGGTGGTGCCGGCGACGAAGACCCCGTCCAGGGGCGTCTCGGCCAGGTGCGCGTACGCGGCCTTGCTGGCACCGAGGTCGACCTCGCCGTGGACGTCGAAGAGGGTGGGCAGGGCGCTGATCAGTTTGCTGGCGGGGTACGCCGTCATGGGTCGGCTCCGGGGATCAGGGGTGGAGCAGGGCGAGCACGATGCCGCGCCGCTGCCAGGTGTAGGTGACCGCGAGCCCCTCGGGGGTGCGGATGAGGCAGGGGTAGGAGAACTCGTTCGCGCCGGTGGTCCGCACCCCCGAGTCGGCCGGCCGGTAGCCCTCCCGGCCGGCCGACTCGGGGGTGGACTCCTCGAGGGTCAGCCACGGTCGCCAGGTGTCTCCGTCGTCGGTGGAGACCGAGACCACCAGCGGGGCACGGGAGGCCCAGTCGCCGGTGGTGGGGTTGTGCGCCAGGTGGACCGTCCGACCGTCGGCGCAGGCGCTGACGCCCGAGTTGTTGTTCGGCACCACGCTGAGCGCGCCGGGCGACCAGGTCTCTCCGTCGTCGGTGCTGGTCGAGGCGACCAGCCGGCCGGCGGTGCTGCGGGCCAGCAGGCGCACCTCGCCGGTGCCGGTCGACCAGAGTGTGGGCTGGATGACCCCGGCACCCGGGAACGTGTCGTGGTCGATCGACAGGTCCGGGGTGCGCCGCCAGGTCAGCCCGTCGTCGTCGCTGATGTCGACGAACGCGTCCCAGCGGGGCCGCTGTCCCCACGACTCGGTGGACGCACCGGCGAGCAGCCGCCCGGAGGGCAGCCGGAGCGGCGGGACGCGCACCGGGCCGCGTCCACCCTCGCCGCCGGCGACCAGCGGACGCGGCGTCGACCAGGTCAGCCCGCCGTCACCGGAGGTGACCAGCCAGGTCCGCCAGGCGCCGATGGTCGTCCCGACCTTGAAGTAGAGCAGCAGGTCACCGTCGACCCGCCGGTGCAGCACCGGGTTCCAGCAGGGGGCCAGGTCGCCACTGACCACGACCGGCTCGGACCACTCGTCACCGGTGCCGGCGCACAGCCGGATCCGGGAGTTCGCGGCACCTTCGTGGTCGCCCTCGAACCAGGCGACCACGAAGGTGCCGTCCAGCGCACAGACCGTGCTGCCGTGGCACTGGCCCGGCACGTCCCGTGCGACGAAGTGCCGGCGGGTCAACCGTTCACCCCGGTGTGGGCGCGGTCGTCGGCCGGGGTGTGCTTCGCCGGCTCCCCCCGGCGGGCCTTGAGCCGGGCCCGGACGCGGGGCACCGCGACGGCCAGGATCGCGACGACGATGAGCCCGACGGCGATCGGGCTGGTGTAGATGGTCTCCAGGCCGCCGATCTCCATCGACCGGCGGAAGTTCCGCTCGGCCAGCGGGCCCAGGATCAGCCCCAGCACCACCGGCCCGGCCGGGAAGCCGAAGCGGCGGAACAGCAGCCCGACGACACCGAAGAGGATCATCAGGCCGACGTCGAAGACGCTGTTGTTGACCGCGTACGTGCCGACGACGCAGAAGGTCAGGATGACCACCCAGAGGAACCGGTCGGGCAGTTCCAGCAGCTTGGCCACACCGCGCATGCGCAGCAGGCTGAGCCCCAGGGTCAGCACGGTCGCGAAGAGCATGATGCCGGCGATTGAGTAGACCAGGTCGGGCTGCTGCGCGAAGAGCATCGGACCCGGCTGGATCCCCCAGATGATCATGGAGCCGAGCATCACGGCCATCACCGAGTCGCCGGGCACGCCCAGGGCGAGCGTGGTGAGCACCGATCCGCCCACCCCGGCGTTGGACGACGAGTCGGCGGCGGTCAGCCCCTCCAGAGAGCCCTTGCCGAACCGCTCCGGCTCCCGGGAGACCTTCTTCGCCTGGTTCCAGGCGACGATGCCACCGATGTCGCCGCCGGCCGCGGGGAGCACACCCACCACCGTGCCGACGGTCGAACCGACCGCGACGGGCTTGATCATCCCGCGCAGTTCGGCGCGGTTGGGCCACCAGCGGCCGAACGTCTCCACCGCACGGCCCCTGGCGTGGGCACGTTCGACCATCTGACCGAAGACCTCGGCGATGCCGAAGAGGCCGATGATCACCGCGATGAACGGAATGCCCTCGACCAGCTGCGGGATACCGAAGGTGAACCGGTCCGACCCGTCCAGCGGGTCGCGCCCGATGGCGCCCAGCGCGAGGCCGAAGAGGCCGGCGATCAGCCCCTTGACGATCTTGCCGCCGGACACCTCGATCATCATGGTCAGGCCGAAGACCACCAGGGCGAACATCTCCGGCGAACCGAACTCGACCGCCAGGTTGCTCAACGGGACGGCCGCGAACACCAGCACCGCGATGCCCACGAACCCGCCGATCGCCGACGCGTACGCCGAGGCGGTGAGCGCGATACCCGCCTTGCCCTGCCGGGCCAGCGCGTACCCGTCGAAGGTGGTCGCGATGGAGGCGGGCGTGCCGGGCGTGTTGATCAGGATCGCCGGCACCCGGTCGCCGAACTGCGCCGCGACCAGGATGGTCAGCAGGACCGCCAGGCCGGGCACCGGGTCCATGGTCAGCGTGAAGGCGCTGGCCAGGGCGACCGCCATGGTGGCGCTGATCCCGGGGAACGCGCCGACGAGCATGCCGATGGCCGCGCCGATCAGGACACAGAATGCGATCTCGAGGGTGAAGAGGGCACCGAAGCCCTCGGCCACTGCGTTCATACCGGCACCTTCAACAGGAGCGCGAACAGGGCGTAGAGCACCACCGTGATGCCGGCCGGGAAGAGGACGAGATCCTTGATTCCCCGGCCGCCCGCGATCCAGGTCAGCGCCGCGACGAAGATCATCGCGGAGACCAGGAAGTGGACGTAGTACCAGAGGACGCCGAAGGCGAGGGTGGCCAGGATGAAGCCGGCGACCCGGAGGATCCCGATCCGGGTGACCGGCTCCGGCGGGTCCTCGTCCGCGCGGGGGGCACGGACGAAACTGCTGACGATCTGGATGACCGACAGGCCCATGATCCCGTAGGCCAGTACCTCGGGCCAGATCCGCGGACTGACCGCCAGGGCCCGCTGCGGCAGCTCGATCGAGCGGGCCAGGACGAGGAGGACGGCCCCCAGCAGCAGGAAGATCCCGCCCAGCGCTGCCTCGCGCAACGGCGAGGCAGCGCTGCGGTCACCCGCGACGGGGGCCGGTTGGTCGGCGGTCATGACTAGTAGATCTCACCGAATCGGTCGTACTCGGACCGGGCGAAGGTGGTGGCCTCGTCGGGCGACGTGGCCATCGGGGTGTTGCCGGCCTTGGTCATGACGTCCTTGAAGGTCGTCGAGGAGGCGGCCTTCTGCACGGCGGCGGCGAGCTTCTCCTTGACGTCGGCGGGCAGGCCGGCCGGGGCGCCGATCAGGCCCCAACCGCCGATGACGACGTCCTGGCCGAGTTCCTTGGCGGTCGGCACGTCGGGCAGCGAGGTGACCCGCTCGGGGGCGAGCACCGCGAGGACCCGCAGCCGGCCGTCCCTGGCGGCGGTGGCGGACTCGCTGACACCGGCCATGACCGCCTGGACCTCGCCGGAGACACCGGCCGCGACCGCCGGGGCACCGCCGTCGTACGGGACGGGCTTGAAGGTCGCGCCGGCCGCCTCGCCGAGGGCGAGGGTGGCGGCCTCCCAGATCGCGCCCGCGCCGGAGTTGGCGACGGTGATGCTCTCCGGCTTGGCCTTGGCGGCGGCGAGGAACTGGTCGAGCGTCCGGTACGGGCTGTTCGCCGGCACCGACAGCGTCGCCGGGGCGTTCATCACCTGACCGAGGATCGTGTACTGCTCGGGCTTGATGTCCGCGCCCTGGTGGCCCAGCATCGCCACCTCGACCGGGATGAAACCGATCGCGTACCCGTCGGCCGGGCGCTCCTTGAGGTAGGTGAGACCGACCCGGCCACCGCCGCCGGTGCGGTTCTCCACGACGATGGACTGGCCGAGGTCGGCCTCCAGCTCCTTGGCGAGGGTACGGGCGGTGAGGTCGGAACCGCCGCCCGCACCCGCGTGGACCACCATGGTCAGGCTCTTCTCGGGGTAGTTCTCCGACGACGACTCCTCGGAGCCGCCGCGGTTGGCGCACGCGCCGAGCGCGAGTGTGCCGACGACCGCCAGGCTGGCGATCCGGACCATCCGTGACTTCATAGGTCTGATTTCCTCTGGGACGGGGGTGGGGAAACCGCGGCCTGGAGCCGCGTGCGGGTCTTCCGCAGGTGTCGGTGCAGTTCGTTCTTGACGTCGGCGACCCTGCCGGCGGCGATGAGCGCCGCGAGGTCGTGGTGCTCCCTCGCCGACGGGGCGAGGTCGTCCATGCGCTTGCCGGACGCGTGCAGCAGGCCCTCGATGGTGGGCCGGAACTGGTTCCAGAGGACGTCGAGCCGGGTCAGGCCGGCGGCCTCGAAGAAGGAACTGTGGAAACGGATGTCGGCGGTGGTGAACGCGGTGGCGTCCCGGGCGGCAGCCGCCGCGTCCATCTCGAGCAGGGCGGCGGCCAACCGGCCGGTGAGGTCGTCCCGGTTGCTGTCGATGGCCCGCTCGACGGCGAGCAGTTCGAAGGACTCCCGAAGAGCCATCAGCTCGTCGATGTCCGCCCTGCTCAGCGAGCGCGTCACCACGTTACGGCCGGTCCCGGTGACCAGCCCCTCCGCGCGGAGGATCTTGATGGCGTCCCGGACCGGGCCCCGGCTGACCCGGAACGAATCGGCCAACTCCTCCTCGACGAGCCGGGTGTCGGCCGGGACGTCGCCGACGATGATGCGGCGACGCAGCTCGCTGGCGAGCTTCTCGCCGAGCGACTCCACCCGGATGGGCCTCACGTTCAACACCCTTAACCTCCTGGAAACTGTTAACAGTTAACACCGCGTTACCTGCACGGTCAACGGTTGACGAAGCACGAGTTTCCCAGCTCAGCGGTAGTTCGCCGGGAGGCACGCCGTACCGCCCGGGTGGTAGGAGGGGCCCCCTGCGGTACAGAAATCGGTAACAGGGGACCCCTGCATGCACCCCACCCCGCAGGGAGCCGACAACACGACGAGGGCCGACCCACCAGTGGTGGATCGGCCCTCGACCGGGACGACGTCGGTCAGCCCCGCTCGCTCACCCGCATCCGCAGGCCGTACTTCGGGGCGAGGGTGACCAGCGGCTTCAGCGCGACCTTCTGGTCCGGTTCGAGGGTGAACCGGAACCGCTGGGCCAACGTCGCCAGGATCAGCTTCGCCTCCATCTCGGCGAAGCCGGCCCCCACGCAGATCCGCTCACCGCCACCGAACGGCATGAACGCGTACCGGGGGATGGTCGCCTCGCGGTCCGGCGCGAAGCGTTCCGGGTCGAACCGGAACGGCTCCGGGAAGTACCGCTCCAGGTGGTGCATGACGTACGGCATGATGAAGATCCCGGCGCCCCGACGGATGCGGTACCCGCCCAGCTCGACGTCCTCCACCGGAGTGCGCTTGTTGAGCGTCCAGGCCGGTGGGCAGAACCGCAGCGCCTCCTTGAAGACCATCCCGGTGTAGCGCAGCCGGGGCAGGTCCTCCGCCGTCGGCGGCCGGTCCCCCAGCACCTCGTCCAGCTCGGCGCCGAGCTTCTCGGCCACCTCCGGATGCTGGGACAGCAGGTACCACGCCCAGGTCAGCCCGTTGGCCGTGGTCTCCTGCCCGGCGACGAAGATGGTCACCGCCTCGTCCCGGACCTGCTGGTCGGTCATACCGCCACCGTCGACCTCGTCCTGCGCCATCAGGAACATCGACAGCAGGTCGCCCCGGTCCTCTCCGCTGGCCCGCCGCTCGGCGATGATCCGCATGACCGCCTCGTCGAGCACCCGGGTGCCGCGCTTGAGGAGCTGGTGCAGCGGCAGGAGCAGCCACGGCGAGACCAGCATCCCGAACTTGCTGATGTTGATGGCGATGTCCTGGAGCCCGGCGACCGCCCGCTGGACCTTGTACGCCTCCTCGTCCGAGACGCCGCTGCCGAACATCGACCGCGACACCACGTTGAGCGTCAACTTCATCATCTCGTGGTGCATGTCGTGCACCTCGCCCGACCGCCAGCCCTCGATCTGGCGCAGGGTGCTGTCCACGGCGATCTCGCCGTACCCGGTCATCCGCCGGTGCCGGAACGCCGGCTGCACCAGCCGACGCTGCCGGCGGTGGTGCTCGCCGTCGCTGGTCAGCAGGCCTCGGCCCATCCAGCGCCCCAGGGTCCGCAGGTCGTGCGGGTCCTTGGTGAACCTGTCCCGGCGAGCCACCAGCACGTCGTGGATGTGGTCCGGGTGACTGATCAGGTAGTTGCGGGTCGGTCCGATGGTGAACGACGCGATGTCGCCGTGCGTCGCGGCCTCCATCATGAACTCCACCATGCCCCGGCCGAGGCCGGGCAGGTTGCCGAGCACCGGCACGCCCTTCGGTCCCGGTGGGTGACGGTCAGACATCACGGCCCTCCCCCGACCGCGCCGCAACCCCGGTGGCGACCACCGGCACCCGGGCTCCGGGTCCGGCCACCCGGGGTACGCCCCGGCGCAGGGTCACCCCGATCCAGACGAACCAGACGGGTGCGGCCAGGGCGCCGCCGAGCACCGCTGAGACCAGCACCATCGGGCCGATCCCCAGGGCCACTCCGAGCGCCGCCGTGGTGGTCAGCACGCCCAGCGCGATGCCGACGTAGGTCAGCGCCGGGCGCAGCAGGCCGTGCCGCAGCGCGAGGATGTTCACCACCAGGAAGAACGGGCCGAGCACGCCGAAGCGCAGCCAGGTGGCCGGATCCAGGCGCAGCAGCAGGTCGGTGGTGACGATCGCGGTCCGCACCGTCTCGTCGCCGCCGGCGTAGTCGGCCGCCCACAGCGGCGTCACGGTGACCAGGCGGAACGTCTCGACCGCGGTCACCCCGAAGGAGAGGTACGCCAGACCGGTGGTCCAGCGCACCCAGCCCTCGTGCCGGTCCCGGACCAGGTCGGCGATGGCCGGGATCGCCCCGAACGCGAAGACCGCGCCGAGGGCGTAACCCCAGTAGTACAGGATCCGGGGCGTGCCGTTCTCGGCCAGCCCGGTCCACAGTGCATGTTTGTCGTCGTGGATGAGCTGCGTCGGGTCGAGCACGAAGAACGTGGTGACCACGAGGTACGAGACACCCACCAGGATGGCGCAGGTGCCACCGAGTCGGTTCATCCGGTTGTCGTCCATACGGGACATCTCCTCGTACCGCCTGTCAGGCCGACGGGCGGCGTGGCTCGAGGGTCATCCGCAGCCCGTACCGGGGGCTGGTGGTGACCTGCATCTTGGCTTCGACCGGGTGCCCCGGCACCATGCGCAGCCGGTACCGCTGGGCGATGGTCGCCAGGGTCAGCTGCGCCTCCAACTGGGCGAGCCGGTTGCCGATGCACAACCGGGGTCCGCCCCCGAACGGGAAGTACGCGAACCGGGGCCGGTCGGCCGACCGCTCCGGCAGGAACCGGTCGGGGTCGAACCGCTCGGGCTCCGCCCAGAAGTCCGGGTGCCGGTGGGTCAGGTACGGGCTGATGTAGATCAGTGAACCGGCCTTGACGTGGTACCCGCCGATGGTGTCCGCACCGGCCGCCCGCCGTTCCAGCCACGGCACCGGGTAGAGCCGCAGCGTCTCCTCCAGCACCCGGTTGGTGTACTCCAGTTGCGGCACGTCCGCCACGGTCGGGAGCCGGTCGCCGAGCACCCGGTCGAGTTCCTCGTGCAGCCTCGCCTCGATCTCCGGGTTCCGGGACAGCTCGTACCAGGTCCAGCTCAACTGGTTGGAGGTCGTCTCGTAGCCGCCGAGCAGCAGGGTGGCGATCTCGTCGCGCATCTGCTTGTCCGACATGCCCTCGCCGGTCTCCTCGTCCCGCGCCTCCAGCAGCATGGTCAGCAGGTCGTAGGTGTCGGTGTGCTGCTCGCGGCGCTCCCGCAGGATGCGGTAGATGATGCCGTCCAGCTCGGCCATGGCCGAGGTGAACTCCCGGTTGCGTCGGGTCGGCACCCTCGGCGGCGGCGCGAACGGCACCATCGTCCGGTAGAGGCAGTAGTTGATCACCGTGTCCAGGTCCCGGGCGATCGTGGCCACCTCGTCGTCGCCGCGCAGCCCGGTGCTGAACAACGACTTGGTGGCCACGTTCATGGACAGGTTGACCATCTCCGCGGCGACGTCCAGGGACTCGCCGCGTTCGGCGTACGGCTGCCAGGTGGCGATCCGGTCGACCACGTCGGCGACGATGAACTCGCCGAGTTTGAGGATCCGCTGCCGGTGGAAGGCCGGCTGCATCAGCCGCCGCTGCCGCAGCCACGACTCGCCGTCGTTGGTGAACAGCCCCGCGCCGAAGGCGAGCTTGAGGGGCCGGTACTCGTGGGACTGCTTGTCGTAGTTGCGGCTGTTGACCTGGAGCACGTGGCGCAGGTGGTCGGGATGCGTGACCAGGTGCACGGTGAACCCGGCGACGGTGAACCGCACGATGTCGCCGTACTCGGCGCTGACCTGACCGAGGAAGCCGATCAGGTCGCGCCGCAGGTCGAGCAGGTTGCCGATGAGGAACGTGCCGCGCGGCCCGGGAGCCAGGCGCGGTGCGGTCTCGTTCGCGGTCACCACTGGAGCAGGACCGCCTCTTGCGAGAAGCCAGGCCCCATCCCGACCACCAGCCCGTAGGTGCCGGGCTCCAGGTCGTACGAGGCGAAGGTCTCGTCCATCATGTAGAGCACCGTCGGCCCGGAGACGTTGCCGACCGTGCGCAGGATGTGCTGGCTGAGCTTGAGGTTCTCGTCGGTCAGGCCGAACTCCTCCGCCGTCGCGGTGAGCACCTTCGGGCCACCGGGGTGGATCAGCCAGTGCCCGATGTCACCCACGGTGAGTCCGTGGTCAGCCAGCAGCGGGTCGAGCACCGGACGCAGGCCGGTCTTCGCCAGGCCGGGCACGTCCACGCTCAGCCGGTTGCGGAACCCGTTGTCCAGCACGTCCACCCCGGCGACGTGCAAAGTGTCCGGCAGGAACCCGGACCGGGTGTCCACCACCCGGGGCAGCCCCGGCTTCGCCAGCGGGTGCTCGTCGCCGACCATCAGGGTGGCGGCCACCCCGTCGCCGAAGAGGGCGACCGTGACGATCTGCGACACCAGGTCGGTGTAGAAGGAACTCTCGGTCAGGTCGCGGTCGAGGGCCTCCTGGAGGTAGCCCTGGACCCCGCCCTGCCAGAAGGCGGTGCCGCCCAGCTCGCAGGTGAGCAGGATGACCGCCTCGGTGGGGTGGCCCTTGAGATAGTCGGCCACCCGGCTCAGCCCGGCGACGCCGGCCATGCAGCCGAGGCCGTTGATCGGCACCCGCTTCATGGTGGGCGCGAAGTCGATCCGGTTGATCAGGATCGCGTCGACGGTGGGCACCGACACCACGGTGCTCAGCATCGACGTGAGCTGGTGGATCTCCGTCGAGGCGATGCCCGCGCTGGCAAGCAGCTTCTGGACGGTCTTCTCGCAGAGGTCCGCGGCCTCCTCGACGCAGCGGGCGGCGACGGTGCTGAACGGCGGCGGGTCGAAGAAGGTGTCCAGCGGCATCGCGAAGTAGCGGCCGTCGATCTGGGTGTTGTGGAAGAGACTGTCGATGATGTCCAGGTCGATGTCCAGCCCGATCGCCTGGCAGTACTTCTTCAGCGTCGTGGCGAGGGTCTGCTGATCGTAGTAGTAGGTGGGCAGGCTGGTCTCGGTGGCGACGATGTACGGCACCGG
Source organism: Micromonospora sagamiensis (assembly GCF_014680085.1). Lineage (NCBI taxonomy): Bacteria > Bacillati > Actinomycetota > Actinomycetes > Micromonosporales > Micromonosporaceae > Micromonospora > Micromonospora sagamiensis. The sequence goes on from NZ_AP023438.1 coordinate 6,640,167, forward strand.
TCCTCCTTCTGGGAGATACGGGTTTCTTCGGTTACGGGATGTCGTGGTGCGGCGGTTCGGCTGACGCGTCGAGCCGCACCAGGTCGTGCGTGAGTCCGGCGGAGAGCGCGGCCAGCAGCCCGGCGCGCTCCCGCTGGACGAAGAAGTGGTCGCCGGGGAGCATCTCCAGGGCGAACCCGGCCGTGGTCTGGTCGCGCCAGGGGGCGAGCTGTTCCTCGGTGACCTTGTCGTCCCGCTCGCCGCCGAAGGCGGTCAGCGGGATGTCCAGCGGCGGCTCGGTCTGGTGGATGCGGGTCTCCACCAGGGCGAAGTCAGCGCGCAGCACCGGCAGGTACAGCGCGATCGTCTCCGGGTCGCCCAGCATCTCCTCCGGGGTGCCGTCCATCGCCCGCAGCTTCTCGATCAGCCGGGGCTCCGGCAGCCGGTGCAGCGGCGGTTCCAGGTCGGGCAGATGCGGGGCGCGGGCCGCCGAGACGTACAGGTGGGTCGGGGCGGGCAGTTCCCGCCGCCGCAGGTGCCGGGTCAGCTCGTACGCGACCAGGCCGCCCATGCTGTGCCCGAACAGCGCGAACGGCTGGTCGAGGTACGGCCGCAGCACTCCCCCGAGGGCCTGGACCAGCGCGGACATCTGGGTGAACGCCGGTTCCCGGTGCCGCTGCTCCCGACCGGGGAGCTGGATCGGGCACAGGTCCACCCCGTCGGGCAGTTCGCCGGGCCAGTCGCGGAACAGCGCCGCGTTGCCGCCCGCGTACGGCAGGCAGAACAGTCGCAGCCGGGCGGCCGGGTCCGGGGTGCCCCGGACCAGCCAGTCCGCGGGATCGGTGCTGACCTCGACGGCCAGCCGGGCCGGGCCGGTCGACCGGCGCGCCACCACCGGTCGGGGCACCCGCGCCGACTGTGGGACAGCCGTCCCGGCGGCCGAGGCCGGCGGCCCTTCGGCAGAAGCCGGGCCGTCGGTGGCGGAAGCCGGGCCGTCGGTGGCGGAAGCCGGGCCGGCAGTAGCCGGACGGTCGACCTGGGCCAGGACGTTGTCGACGATCTGGTCGACGGTGATCCCGGAGAGGAACTCCTGGGCGGCGATCTGCGTGCCGTACATGACCCGGAGGCGGTTGCGCAGCTCGAAGACCATCAGCGAGTTCAGGCCGAGCGCCAGCAGAGGCTGGTCCACCTCGAGTTGCTGCGGCTGGAGTCCCAGCACCGCCGCGATCTGCTCCCGCAGGTAGCCGGTGAGCACCGCCCGTCGCCGGGCGGGGGCGATGGTCAGCAGCACGGCCCGGCTGGTCGGTGGCACCGTGGTGGCGGCGTGGTCGGCCGTCCCGGTGGATCCCGGGCCCGACCCGGCTCCACCCGCCGCGCCGGCCGGGGCGCTGTCGTCGACCGACCCGCCGGGCAGGGCGACGCGGAGCCGGGGCACGGCGGCCGTGGGCACCGCCGGGGTGGGCTCGCCCGCCGGGGCGTCCACGCGTACGCCGAGGGTGGACCGCAGTCCGGTCACCTCGGCGACCGGGCGCAGCTCGGCGTCGAGGAGCCGGACGTCGCCGGTGAGCGTGTCGTCGCCGACCTCGCGGAGTTGGACGTGCGCCCACAGCTCGCCGGTCGCCCGCCGGTGCGCCCGCAGCCGCTCGACGGCCGTGGGCCGGTATCCGGCAGTGGCGACGGCCGGGTCCGGCGCGACGACCGGCAGCAGGTCGAACACGCCGTCCAGCACCCGCCAGTCCAGCGGCGACCCACCGTCGGCGGCCGGAGCGGCGAGCAGCGCCAGCAGCTCACCGTCGCGCCGCCACAGCCGCCGCACGGTACGCGTCCCGGCGGTGTCGGGCAGCCCCGCCGCGATCCGGCTGCTCCGGTACGCGCTGCCCGGCACCTCGGTGGCGCACCGCTGCCGGATCGCGTCCGGGGTCTCCTGCGGCAGCAGGTACGGCCGCCCAGCGGCGGCGACGGTGCGCAGGGTGCCCCGGGCGTGCCGGGTCCACGGCCCGTCGGCTCCGGCGGGTCGGCCGAACACCTCCCACCCGGCGGCGCCGTCACGCGGACCGGTGACCGCCACCTGGGCAACGTTCCCGTGTCCCGCGAGGGTCGCTTCGAACGTCACGTCGGTCAGCGCGCAGGCCGGCGTACCGGTCAGGGAGCTGGCCGCGGTGAGGGCCAGGTCCAGGTGGACCGCCTCGGGCACGACCGGCTGGCCGTCGAGATCCGGCCAGGAGGACCGGTCGACGGGCAGCTCCCAGAAGTGCTCGCCACCGGGCGCGGCGGCCCGGAAGTACCGCTCGGTCGACGACGGTGCGGTGGCCACGGCCGGGCCGCTCGACGTCGCGCCGGTCGGGGCGAACTCCAGCCAGCAGCGTTGCCGCTGCCAGGGGTAGTACGGCAGGCGCAGCACCGGCCGGTCGGTCGGGTGCTGGCGGCGCCAGTCCACCCGGTGGCCGAGGGTCCAGAGCGCGCCGAGGGTGCCGAGCAGCACGGCCCGCTCGTCCTCGTCGCGGCGCAACGAGGGCAGCGCCGCCACCGGCCGGTCGGCGTGCCGGGCACACTGCTCGACCGAGGGCAGCAGGATCGGGTGCGGGCTGATCTCGACGACCAGCGTCGGCGCGCTCTCCAGCAACTGCCCGAGCACGGTGGAGAAGAGCACCGGCTCGCGCAGGTTGTCGGCCCAGTAGTCGGCGGTGAACTCCCGCCCGTCGGTGGGCCGGCCGGTGACCGTGGAGTGGATCGGCACCGTCGACGCGCGGGGCCGCACGTCGCGCAGCTCGGCGAGCAGGTCGTCGCGCAGCTCGTCCACCTGCGGACTGTGCGAGGCGAAGTCCACCCTGACCTGGCGGCAGAACACGTCCTGCTCGGTGAGCGTCTTCAGCACCGTCTCGATGGCGGTGGTGTCCCCGGACAGGACGGTCGAGGTGGGGCTGTTGCTGACCGCGATGGCGAGCTGGTCCTCCAGGCCGGCGATGGCGGCCCGTGCCTCGTCCAGCGGCAGCTCCACCACGGCCATCGTGCCCCGGCCCCGGATCCGTCGGACCAGGGCGCTGCGCCGGCAGATCACCCGGGCCGCGTCGTCGAGGCTGAGCGTGCCGGCGACGTGCGCCGCCGCGACCTCGCCCATCGAGTGCCCGACCACGGCGTCCGGGACGATCCCCCAGGACCGCCAGAGCGCGGCCAGGGCCACCTGGACCGCCCAGGTCATCGGCTGGACCACGTCGATCTGGTCGAGCTGCGAGGTCGCCTCGTCGGCGCGCAGCTCGTCCAGCAGCGACCACGACACGTACGGCGCCAGCGCGGCGGCGCACTCCTCGATCGCCTGCCGGAAGACCGGCTCGGTGTCCAGCAGCCGCCGGCCCATGCCGACCCACTGGCCCCCCTGGCCGGGGAAGACGAAGACCAACCGACGGCGGACGTGCTGCGACTTGTCGCCGGTGGACAGGCCGGGCCGCACCGCACCGTCGGAGAACGCGGCCAGCTTGCCCTGAAGGTCGGTACGGGAGGTGAAGCTGACCGCCAGCCGCTCGTCGTACGCGGTGCGACGCAGGCTCGCGGTGTGGCAGAGGTCGTCGAGGTCGACGCTCGGGTCGGCGGCGAACTCCCCCACCACGCCGGCCAGGTCGCGCAGCGCGGCCGGGTCGTGGGCCGACAGCGGCAGCAGCCGGGCCCGGTCGTCGTCGCCGGACGTCGGGGCGGCGGCCGGCGGTGGCGGTTCCTCGACGACGACGTGCACGTTGGTGCCACCGAAGCTGAGCGAGGTGACCCCGGCCAGCAGCGGCCCGTCGTAGGGCCACGGGCCTGCTTCGGCCTGTACCCGCAGCCGGTAGTCGTCGAAGGGGATGTGCGGGTTGCCCCGGGTGTAGTGCAGGCTGGCCGGCAACTGCCGGTGCTTCATCGCCAGCACCACCTTGATCAGCCCGGCCAGGCCGCCGACCATCTGCAGGTGGCCGATGTTGGTCTTGACCGAGCCGATCATCAACGGCCGCCCGGCGTCCCGGCGGGCCCCGAGGACCGTGCCGAGCGCCTGCGCCTCGATCGGGTCGCCGAGGATGGTGCCGGTGCCGTGCGCCTCGACGTACTGCACCGCCGCCGGGTCCACGCCGGCCCGCTCGTACGCCTCGCGCAGCATCGCCTCCTGCGACAGCCGGCTCGGCGCGGTCAGGCCGTTGCTGCGGCCGTCCTGGACGACCGCGCTGCCGCGCAGCACCGCGTAGATCGGGTCGCCGTCCTCGATCGCCCGGGACAGCGTCTTGAGCACCACCGCCGCCACGCCCTCGCCGAGCACGATGCCGTCGCCCCGGGCGTCGAACGCCTTGCACCGGCCGTCCGGTGACATCACACCGAGCTTGGTGAACCAGACGAAGCCCTCCGGCTTGAGGAACAGCCCCGCCCCGCCGGCCAGGGCCATCGTGCAGTCGCCGCTGCGCAGGCTCTCGCACGCCTGGTGCACGGCCAGCAGCGACGACGAGCAGACCGCGTCCATGGTGTAGCTGGGGCCGCGCAGGTCGTAGACGTACGACAACCGGTTGGCCACGATCGAGCCGAACGAGCCGGTGGCGGTGTAGACGTTCGCCAGGTCGGGGTTGTTGAAGTTCAGCCAGCCGTACTCACTGTGCGCCAGGCCGACGAACACGCCGGTGCGGCTGCCCTGCAACTGGTCGCGCAGCTGGCCGGCGTCGTCGAACGCCTCCTGCGCCACCTCCAGCATCAGCCGCTGCTGGGGGTCCATGTTCGCCGCCTCCCACGGCGAGATGCCGAAGAACCCCGGGTCGAAGCCGTCGATCCCGTCGAGGAAGCCACCCCAGCGGGTGCTCATCTTCCCCGGCGCCTCCGGGTCCGGGTCGAAGTACGCGTCGGTGTCCCACCGGTCGGCGGGCATCTCCCGGATCACGTCCCGGCCGTCACGCAGCAACCGCCAGAACGACTCGGGGTCGTTCGCGCCGCCGGGCAGCCGGCAGCCCATGCCGATCACGGCGATCGGCTCGGTCCTGGCGTACTCCACCTCGGCCAGTTGGGCGCGCAGTTCGCGGATGCCGAGCAGCGCCCGTTGCAGCGGGGTCAGATGGCCCGTACGGGCGGCGCTGTCACTCATGGTGGTTCCTGTTCCGTGACTGGGAGAGTTCCTGCTCGAGGAGGGCTTCGACCTCGGCGTCGGAGAGCTGTTCGATCTCCGCCAGCCAGGCGTCCCGATCCGTGTCGACGGCCGGTGCCGCCGCCCGGGTCGGGGGCGGGGCGGTCGGTTCGGCCGGTGCGGTGGGCTGGATTTCCCCGGCGACGAATCCGGCCAGTGCCTCGACGGTCGGGTAGTCGAAGAGCACCGTCGCGGGCAGCGACCGGTCGACGCTGAGGCTGAGCGCGTTGCGCAGTTCCACCGCCATCAGCGAGTCCAGGCCGAGTTCGTTGAGCGGACGCCGGGTGTCCAGGGTGTGCGCGGCGGTCAGGCCGAGGACCCGGGCGGCCAGGTCCCGCACGTGCCCCACGACCAGGTCGTGCCGGTCGTCGGGGGCCGCGTCGGCCAGCAGGGTCAGCAGCGCCCGGTGGTCGGCGCCGCCCGCCGCCGGGGCCCCCGCGTCCGCCGTGGTCGCGGCCATGTCGTCCAGCAGCGGGGGCCGCAGCCCGGTCGGGTACTGCCGCAGGTAGGCGCCCCACTCGACGGCGACGACGCCCACCTGCGCGCGGGGTTGGTTGAGGGCCGCCGCCAACTCGGCGACACCCCGCTCCGGCTCGATCAGCCCCATGCCGCGCAGCGCCCACTGCCGGTCGTCGTCGACGCCGGCGGCCATGCCCGCGCCCCGCCACGGACCCCAGTTGACGCTCAACCCCGGCAGCCCCTGCCGGCGCCGCTCGGCGGCCAGCAGGTCGAGGAAGGCGTTGCCGGCCGCGTAGTTGCCCTGCCCGGCGGAGCCAAGCATCGAGGCGACCGACGAGAACAGCACGAAGAAGTCCAGGTCCAGGCCACGGGTGGCGCGGTCCAGGTTCCACGCCCCGGCGAGTTTCGGCCCGAGCACCCGCTCGAAGCGCGGCCACTCCTGCTGGAGCAGGATGCCGTCGTCCAGCACGCCGGCCGCGTGGACCACCCCGCGCAGCGGCGGCAGGGTCGCGGTGACCTCGCCGACCAGCCGGGCGACCTCGTCCGGGTGGGCGATGTCGGCGCGGACCACCTCGACCCGGGCACCGGCGTCGCGCAGCGCCGCCACGTCCGCCCGGTTGGCGTCGGTGACGCCGCTGCGGCCCACCAGCACCAGGGTGCGGGCACCGCGGTCGACCAGCCAGCGCGCCACGTGCAGGCCCAGCCCGCCCAGACCGCCCGTGATCAGGTACGCCCCGTCGGCGCGGACCAGGTCGTCGGCCTCGGCTGGCACGGCGGAGTCGTCGTGGCTGACGACGATCTTGCCGACGTGCCGGGCCTGCGCCATGTACCGGAACGCGTCGACGGCCCGGGTCAGCCCGAACACCCGGCACGGCAGCGGTTGCAGCGTGCCGTCGGCGAACCGCCGCATCAGCTCGTCCAGCAGGGCGCGGACCGTCGCCGGCTCGTCCCGGGAGAGCTCCACCAGGTCGAACGCGGTGTAGGTGACGTCGTCCCGGAGCCGGGCCACCTGGTCGGCCGACCAGATCTCCCGCTTGCCGATCTCGACGAACCGTCCGCCGGGGCGGAGCAGGCGCAGGCTCTCGACGATGAAGTCCCCGGTCAGCGAGTTGAGGACCACGTCGACGCCGGCGCCGCCGGTCCACTCGCGGATCTCGTCGGCGAACGCCAGGGTCCGCGAGTTCGACAGGTGCCGGACCCCCGACCGTTGCAGCACCGGCCACTTGGCCGGGCTCGCCGTCGCGTACACCTCGGCGCCGACCGCCTGGGCGAGCTGCACCGCGGCCAGGCCCACCCCGCCGGCCGCCGCATGGATCAGCACCCGCTGCCCCGGCCCGAGCCGGGCGATGTGCTCCAGGGCGTACAGGGCGGTCAGGAAGGTCACCGGGATCGTCGCCCCGTCGGCGTCCCCGACCGCCGCCGGCAGCGGGGCCACCAGGTCGGCGTCGACGGTGACGAAGCTGCCGAAGCTCGCCGGGGCCAGCGCCACCACCCGGTCCCCCACCGTCAGGCCGGGGACATCCGCGCCGAGCGCCACCACCTCGCCGACGCACTCCAGGCCGAGCGGTCCCGCCTCACCCGGGTACATGCCGAGCGCGTTGAGCACGTCGCGGAAGTTCAGGCCGGTCGCCCGGACCCGCAGCTCCACCTGCCCGGCCTCCGGTGCCCGCCGGGCCACCGGCCGGAACACCAACTGGTCCAGCACCCCGGGGGTCGCCACGTCGAGCCGGAACGACTCGACGCTGGGCAGCGCCAGCGCATGGCCGCCGTCGTCCGCCGCACAGCGGGCCAGTCGGGCCACGTGCCGCTGGCCGCCGCGCCGGGCGACCTGGTCGTCCCGCCCGTCGGCCCCCACCTCGGCGGTCAGGAACGCCAGGTCGGCGGCGGGGTCGGCGGCCGGGTCGAGGTCGATCCTGGTGCAGCGCAGCTCGGGGTGTTCCAGCGCGACCGCGCCGGCCAGCCCCCAAAGCGGGGCCTGCGCCAGCGCCTGCGGTCCAGCCGGCTCGCCGACCGCCTGCGCTCCCCGGGTCACCAGGTACGTGCGGGGCGACCGGCTGCGGGTCGCCAGGGCCCGGACCAGGTGCAGGGTGCTGCGCAGCGTGGTCCGCTGGGCGTCCTGGAGGGTCACCAGGTCGACGTCGGGGTCGGCGGGCGTGTCCAGCGCCCACAGGTGCAGCACGCCCCGCCAGTCGACGGCGCCGACCGCGTCGAGCAGCCGGGTGACGTCCTCCGGGCGAGCCGGGTCGATCCGGTACGACTGCGCGTCGTCGCGGGCGAACGCCGTACCGGGCTGGACGAGGGTGCAGGTGTGGCCCTCGGCGGTCAGCCGTGCCGCCACGTCCCGGCCGAGCCCGCCCGCGTCGGCGAAGACCAGCCAGGCCCCCGGCGCGGCGGGAGCCTCGGCGGCCCCGGCCAGCCCGGCGACCGGCCAGGTGATCTCGTAGCGCAGGTCGTCGGTCCGGGCCGACGTGCGGCGCAGCCCGGCCGGATCGACGTGCCGCAGCCGCAGGCCCCGCAGTTCCACGACCATCCGGCCGGCGCAGTCGACCACCACGACGTCCCCGACGACCTCTCCGGTGGACTCGCTGCTCCAGGCGTACGCCCGCAGCTCCGGGTCGGTGGACGGGACGGCCCGCAGCCGCTCCATCCGGAACGGGACGTGGATCGCCAGGCCGTCCTCCGGCTGCGGCCGGGTCAGGCCCAGCAGTTGGAAGCAGGCGTCCAACAGCCCGGGGTGCACCGGGTACGGCACGGTCGGGTCGAGCTGTCCGGGCACCCGGATGCCGCTCACCGCCACCCCGTCGCCGGTGCGGACCCGGTCGAGCCAGCGGAAGCTCGGCCCGAGGTCCAGCCCGGCGGCGGTGACCCGCCGATAGAAGGTGTCGATGTCGTCGAGCGACCGGTCGCAGCGCGAGGTGATGGCGTCCAGGTCCGGTGGCGTCTGTCCCGGTTCGCCGTCCGGGTCGAGCCGGGCCGCGACGTACTCCGTCCAGTCCGGGTCGTCGAAGGTGACCAGGCGGGTGGTGCCGTCCGCCGCCGTCAGGACCGTCTGCACCGGACGCTCACCCGGGTCCGGCAGCACCAGCGGTTGGGCGAACAGGACGTCCCGCAGGCCGGGGGCGGGGGTGCCGCTCTCGACTCCCGCCGCCAGGAGCATGGCGACGTGGTGTGCGCCCGGCACCACGAGCTGGTCGTGCAGCGTGTGCTCGGCCAGGAGCGGGTAGGTCGCCGCGCTCAGGGACGCCTCGAAGACCGTGTCCCGCAGCGACGGCGTCCGCAGCCGCTGCCCGAGCAGCGGGTGGTCGCCCGCCCGGCGGCGGCTCTGGCTGCCCGGTGCGGGCGCCGACCAGTAGCGCTGGCGCTGGAACGGGTACGTGGGCAGGTCCACCGCCCGGGTCGGAATCCCGTCGGTGATCGCCGTCCAGTCCAGGTCCACGCCCTGCGCGTACAGGCCCGCGACAGCGGTCAACAGCTGCTGCCAGTCGTCCCGACCCCGCCGCAACGACGGCAACCACCGCACCGAACCGTCATCGTCCACACACTGCCGACCAGCAGCCAACAACACCGGATGCGGACCAACCTCCTGCACCACCGTGCAACCCTGCGCGAGGACCGCCCGCATACCGTCGGCGAAACGCACCGGAGCCGACACGTGCTCCACCCAGTACTCCGCAGACGCGATCCGATCGTCGGCCACCTCGCCGGAAACGTTCGACACCAGCATCCGCTGCGGCCCACGGAAGACCACCGAGGCGGCGACCTCCCGGAACGCCGGCAACATCGGCTCCATCAACGGCGAGTGGAACGCGTGCGACACATGCAGGACGTTCGTCTTCACCCCGTCAACCGCGAACTTCTCCCGCACCACGTCCAACGCCACGACCGGGCCGGCGATCACCGTCTCCACCGGACTGTTCACCGCCGCCACCACGAGGCCGGTGCCATCCACCAGCGGACGGACCCTCTCCTCCGGCAGCGACACCGCCACCATCGACCCGCCCGCCGGCAACGCCTGCATCAACCGACCCCGAGCCGCCACCAGACGCAGCCCGTCCTCCAGCGAGAACACCCCCGCCACACACGCCGCGACCAACTCACCGACGCTGTGACCCAGCACCACGTCCGGCTCGACACCCCAGTGCCGCCACAACCGGGCAAGAGCCCACTCCACCGCGAACAACACCGGCTGCGTGAACCCCGTCCGATCCAGCACATCGGTGCCATCGGACGGAAAGAGCACCTCCAACAGCGGCCGATCGAGGTCACCCACCAGCAGATCCGCACACCGGTCCAACTCGGCCCGGAACACCGGCTCCGACCCGTACAGGACCCGCGCCATCCCCACCGACTGCGCACCCTGACCCGTGAACAACCAGCCGATCCTCGGCCGACGACCGCCAGGCACCACACCATGGACGACCGACCGGTCCTCCTCACCAGCCAACCAACCCCGCAGACGGGACACCGCCATCGTCGCGTCCGGAGCCACCACCGCCAGACGGTGCGGGAAGTGACTGCGGGTCACCGCAGCCGCCGCGCACACCAATCCGAAGTCCGGAGCGTCGGCACCATCCAGCAGATCGGCGTACCGCTGCGCCACCACCCGCAGCGCGGCCTCGTCCCGCGCCGACAACGGCAACACGTACGCCGAACGACCCGGAACCTCCGCCCCGGCCGGCTCCGGTGCCTCACCGACGATGACGTGGGCGTTGGTCCCGCTCATGCCGAAGGAGCTGAGGCCGGCGACGCGGGGGCGCTCGCCCCGGGGCCAGGGGGTCGGGGCGACCGGGACCCGGACCGGGAGACCGTCCCAGTCGATGTGCGGGTTCGGCGTACGGAAGTGCAGGTGCGACGGCACCTGCTCGTGCCGCAACGCCAACACCACCTTGATCAGACCGGCGATCCCCGCAGCGGCCTCCAGATGCCCGATGTTCGTCTTCACCGAACCCACCAGCAGCGGACGATCAACCGGCCGGTCCCTGCCGAGCACCGAGGCGAGGGCGCGTACCTCGATCGGGTCGCCCAGCGAGGTGCCCGTGCCGTGCGCCTCCACGTAGTCCACGTCACCCGGCTCGACGCCGGCGTCGGCGAGGGCCGTCCGGATCAGGTTCTGTTGCGCCAGGCCGTTCGGGACGGTCAGGCCGCCGCTCGGGCCGTCGTGGTTCACGGCGGTGCCCCGGACGACCCCGAGCACCCGGTCGCCGTCCCGCTGGGCGTCCGACAGCCGCTTCAGCACCACCACGCCGCAGCCCTCGCCCCGGCCGTAACCGTCGGCGGAGGCGTCGAACGTCTTGCACCGGCCGTCCACGGCGAGGGCCTTCATCTTCGACAGCGTGACGAACGCGTCCGGGGCGAGCATCGCGTTGACCCCGCCGACCAGGGCCAGGTCGGTTTCGCCCGCGCGCAGGCTCCGGGTCGCCAGGTGCAGCGCCACCAGCGACGACGAACACGCGGTGGTGACCGCCATGCTCGGCCCCTGCAACCCCAGCAGGTACGACAGCCGTCCGGCCGGGAAGCTCAGATCGTTGCCGGTGCCGGCGTACAGGTCGAGCTGGGTGGGGTCGCCCGCGCCGGTCTGCAACTGGAGGTAGTCGTTGGTCATGATGCCGACGAAGACCCCGGTCGGCGTGCCGACGAGACGGTCCGGCACCTGACCGGCGTGTTCCAGGGCCTCCCAGGACACCTCCAGCAGCATCCGCTGCTGCGGGTCGAGGCTGGCGGCCTCGCGCGGGGCGATGCCGAAGAAGGCCGGGTCGAACCGGTCGACCCCGTCGACGAAGTGCCCCTCCCGGGTGTACATGCGGCCGGGCCGGGCCGGGTCCGGGTGGTAGAAGTCCGCCAGGTCCCAGCGATCCGGGGGCACCTCGCCGGCCGCGTCCACGCCGTCGCGCAGCACCCGCCAGAAGGCGGCCAGACCGTCACCGCCGCCCGGGAAGCGGCAGCTCGCGCCGATGATGGCGATCGGTTCGTGCTGCACCCGCCGGACCTCGTCCAGCTCGGCTTCCAGTTCCTCGATGGCGACGAACGCACGCAGGAGCGCGGACTGTTCGCCGCGCGTCGGGTCTTCGGTCATTTCCTTCTCCGCTGAGCAAGAGATGCGAGCTTCTTCGCCAACAGGTCTTCGAGGGCGTCCTCGGAGAGGTCCTTGAGGCGTTCGACGGTCTCCGAGGATCGGGGGGACGGCTCCGGTGCCGGTTCCTCCGCCACGTCCAGTTCCAGGGCGAGCACGTCCCGGGCCAGGTAGTCGGTGAGGGCCTCGACGGTCGGGTACTCGAAGACGACCGTGGACGGCAGCGTCCGCCCGAGCTGACCCTGCAACGTGTTCTTCAGTTCGATCGCCATCAACGAGTCGAGGCCGATCTCGAAGAACTTCTGCCGGGGCTCCAGGTGGTACGTCGCCGGGAGGCCGAGCACCGTCACCACTTGGTCGCGTACGTGCCCGCGCAGCAGGTCGAGGCGGTCCTGCGGCGGGGCCGCGGCGAGCCGTTCGGGCAGCCGTCCCTCCGGCGGCGACGCGGCCGTACGCTGCTCCGGGACACGCGTCGTACGGGCCAGTTCCCGCAGCAGCGCCGGTGTGTCGTCGGGTGCGAACCGACGCAGGTACGTCGACCAGGTGACCGGCAGGACGCCGACCTGGACCGGGTCGGCGCGCAGGATCTGGTCCAACGCCTCAATGCCCTGCTCGGGGGTGATTCCGCCGATGCCCTGGGCGGCCCACCGTCCCTCGGCCTGGCCGGCGCGGGCCGCCATGCCGGCCTCGGTCCACGGCCCCCAGTTGACGCTGACGGCCGGCAGGCCCTGCGACCGGCGGTGGTGGGCCAACCCGTCGAGGAACGCGTTGGCTGCCGCGTAGTTGGCCTGCCCGGTGGAGCCGAGCAGCGACGCCGCCGACGAGAAGAGCACGAAGAAATCGAGCGGCAGGTCCCGGGTGCCCTGGTGCAGGTTCCACCCACCGTCCACCTTGGGAGCCAGCACCCTGACGAAGTCCGCCCAGGGCTGCTGGAGCAGCACGCCGTCGGCCAGCACGCCGGCCGCGTGCACCACGCCGCGCAGCGGTCGGTCGGCCGGGACCGCCGCGACCAGTCGGGCCACGTCGTCCGGTCGGGCGACGTCGGCCGACGCGACGGTGACCTCGGCACCCGACTCCCGCAGCCCGTCGAGCTCGGTCACGGCGTCGCCGGTGGGCTCGCGTCGACCGACGAGGACCAGGTGCCGGGCGCCGCGCGCCACCAGCCAGCGCGCGACGGTCAGGCCGAGCGCGCCGAGACCACCCGTGACCAGGTACGTCGCGTCGGCGTCGATAGTCACCGCGCCGTCCGCCGGGGCCGTGCTCTGCTGCGGTACGAGTCGGGCGACCAGCCGCTCCGGCCCCCGTACGGCGACCCGGTCTCCGGTCGACGGGGCGAGGAGTTCGCCGAGCAGGGCACTCGCCGCGTCCGCGTCGGCGGCGGCGGGATCCAGGTCGACCTGTCCGCCCCACAGTTCGGGGTGCTCCAGCTCGATCACGTTGCCCAGGCCCCAGAGCGGTGTCTGCGCCACCGCCACCGGCGACGCGGTGGTGGTCGCACACGCACCCCGGGTGACCAGGTGGAGCTTCGGCGGCGCACCGCTGCCCTCGATGGTCGCCAGCCCCCGTAGGAGGTGCAGCGCGGTACGCAACATCGACGCCTGGTCGGCGGTGAGGTCGGACAGTTCCGACTCGGCCCCACCCGTACCGGACCCGCACAGCAGCACCACGCCCCGGAACGGGACGGCCCGGTCGGTGGTGACCGTGCCGAGCAGCGCCGTGAGCCGGGTCGGATCGGCCGGGTCGAGCTGCCAGGTCCCGTCGTCCAGGGCCTCCGGGGACGGACCCGGGTGGGCGAGGACGACCTCCTGCCCACGACCACGGAGTCGCTCCACCAGGGCCGATCCGACGCCGGGCCGGTCGGCACAGACAAGCCAGCGGCCCGGGGCGTCCGCTCCGGAGGCCGGCAACGGTTCGGGCCGCCAGACCACCTCGTGGAACAGCCCGGCGTTGCGGGACTGACCGGCACGCAGCAGCGCGGACCGTTCGGCCCGCTTCAGGTGCAGCCCGTACGACTCGGCGACGAGGCGACCCTCGTCGTCGACGAGCCGGACGTCGGCGGTGAGCGTCTCGTCGTTCGGGTCGCTGCCGGGCCGCAGTCGGGCGTGGCCCCAGAGCTGCCCCTCGACGGTGCGGTGCAGCCGGAACCGGTCCACACCGAGCGGCACGTACACGCTGAACTCACGGCCGGCGGTCGGCAGGGTCGCGCCGACGATCTGGAAGCTGGCGTCGACCAGGCCCGGGTGGAGGGCATACCGCTCGTGACGGTCGGTGTCCCGCACCGCGCGCATCTGGCACAGGGCCTCGCCGTCGCGTCGCCAGATCCGGCTCTGCCACCGGAAGCCGGCCTCCAGTTCGAGGCCGTCCTGCCAACCCGTGTCGTAGAACCAGTCGACGTAGTCCGGGTCGGCTACGCACCGCTCCCGGATCGCCGCCGGAGTCTCCGGCGGTTCCGCACCGACCTGCGGCACCTCGCTCACGGTGCCGGTGGCGTGGGTCGTCCACGTCTGCTCGCCGGCACTCCGGCTGACCAGTTGGACCGGCCCGTCCTGGTCGGCGGAGGCGGCGAGGACGACCTGGACGACCCGGTCCTCCTCCGCGCCGAGCAGCAGCGGCTGCGGGAAGACGACGTCCGTCAGGGCCGGGGCAGCGTTCCGGCCCTCGACGGCTGCGGCCAGCATCACCAGGTGGTGGGCGCCGGGCACCACGATCTGGTCGTAGATGCGGTGCTCGGTGAGGAGGGGGTGGGACGCCGGGTTGAGCACCGTCTCGTAGACCGTGCCGGTGAGCGCGGGCGAGGAGAGGCTCCGTCCGAGCAGCGGATGGTCGTGTTCGGTGGGGAGGTTCCGGGGCCGACGGGAAGCAGCCGACGACCAGTAGCGCTGGTGCTGGAAGGGGTACGTGGGCAGGTCCACCGCCCGGGTCGGAATCCCGTCGGTGATCGCCTTCCAGTCCAGGTCCACGCCCTGCGCGTACAGGCCCGCGACAGCGGTCAACAGCTGCTGCCAGTCGTCCCGACCCCGCCGCAACGACGGCAACCACCGCACCGAACCGTCATCGTCCACACACTGCCGACCAGCAGCCAACAACACCGGATGCGGACCAACCTCCTGCACCACCGTGCAACCCTGCGCGAGGACCGCCCGCATACCGTCGGCGAAACGCACCGGAGCCGACACGTGCTCCACCCAGTAGTCCGCCGACCCGTAGCCGGCATCGGCCACCTCGCCGGTCACGTTCGACACGACCGTGCACTGCGGATCCTGAACGCTGATCTCCTTGGCCGTCTCCCGGAACGCCGGGACCATCGGCTCCATCAACGGCGAGTGGAAAGCGTGCGAGACGTGCAACGCCGTCGTCTTCACCCCGTCGACCGCGAACTTCTCCCGCACCACGTCCAGCACGTCGGCCGGGCCGGCGATCACCGTCTCCACCGGACTGTTCACCGCCGCCACCACGAGGCCGGTGCCATCCAGCAGCGGACGGACCTTCTCCTCCGGCAGCGACACGGCCACCATCGACCCGCCCGCCGGGAGGGCCTGCATCATCCGGCCGCGTGCCGCCACCAGACGCAGCCCGTCCTCCAGGCTGAGCACCCCCGCCACAGAGGCAGCGACCAGTTCACCGACGCTGTGACCCAGCACCACGTCCGGCTCCACACCCCAGCGCCGCCACAACCCGGCAAGAGCCCACTCCACCGCGAACAACACCGGCTGCGTGAACCCCGTCCGATCCAGCACATCGGTGCCATCGGACGGAAAGAGCACCTCCAACAGCGGCCGATCGAGGTCACCCACCAGCAGTTCCGCGCACCGGTCGAGTTCGGCCCGGAACACCGGCTCGGAGTCGTACAGGGCACGGGCCATCCCGACGAACTGCGCACCCTGGCCGGTGAACAACCACCCCACGCGGGAACGGCGTCCCACCGGCACCACACCGTGCACCACCGACCGGTCGTCGGCACCGGCCAGCCAGCCCCGCAACCGGGCGACGGCGACGGCCGCGTTCGGGGCCACCACCGCCAGGCGGTGCGGGAAGTGACTGCGGGTCACCGCAGCCGCCGCACACACCAAACCGAAATCCGGAGTGCCGGCACCGTCCAGCAGGTCCACGTACCGCTGTGCCACCACCCGCAGCGCGGCCTCGTCCCGCGCCGACAACGGCAACACGTACGCCGAACGACCCGGGGTCCGTGCTTCGGCGGCCTCGGGCACGGCGGGTGCCTCGGCCACGACGAGATGCGCGTTCGTCCCGCTCATCCCGAACGAACTCACGCCCGCCACCCGGGGCTTCCCGCCTCGCGGCCACGCCCGGGTTCCGGTAGCGACCTCGATCGGGATCCGGTCCCAGGGGATGTGCGGGTTCGGCGTACGGAAGTGCAGGTGCGACGGCACCTGCTCGTGTCGCAACGCCAACACCACCTTGATCAGACCGGCGATCCCCGCAGCGGCCTCCAGATGCCCGATGTTCGTCTTCACCGAGCCCACCAGCAGCGGACGATCAGCCGGCCGGTCCTTGCCGAGACCGGCAGCCAACGCGTCGACCTCGATCGGGTCGCCCAGCGAGGTGCCCGTGCCGTGGGCCTCGACGTAGTCGACGTCGGCGGGCGCGACCCCGGCGTCGGCGAGCGCCGTCCGGATCAGCTCCTGCTGCGCCAGACCGTTCGGCACCGTCAGACCACTACTCGGACCATCGTGGTTCACCGCCGAACCACGAATCACGGCGAGGACCCGGTCACCGTCACGCCGCGCGTCCGACAACCGCTTCAACACCACCACACCACAGCCCTCACCCCGGCCGTAACCGTCGGCTGAAGCGTCGAACGTCTTGCACCGACCGTCCGGCGACAACGCCCTCGTCCGGGAGAGGTAGATGGTGCCCTCGGGGGTCAGGACCAGGTGGACCCCAGCGGCGAGCGCGAGATCCGACTCGCCGGACCGCAGGCTCCGGCAGGCCAGGTGCACCGCCACCAGCGACGACGAGCACGCCGTGTCCACGGCCATGCTCGGTCCCTGCAACCCCAGCAGGTACGACAGCCGCCCGGCGGCGACGCTGAAGGCGTTACCGGTTCCGGTGTACGCGTCCATGCTGGCCGGGTCGGCGGACCGCAGCAGCAGCGAGTAGTCGTCGGTGCCGATACCGACGAACACCCCGGTACGGCTACCCGCCAACCGGGTCGGCACCTGCCCGGCGTCTTCCAGGGCCGCCCAGGCCACCTCCAGCAGCAACCGCTGCTGCGGATCCAGGCTCACCGCCTCACGCGGCGACACCCCGAAGAACCCGGCGTCGAATGCGTCGACACCCGCCAGGAAATGACCGGCACGGGTGTACATCTTCCCGGGGGCATCGGGGTCCGCGTCGAAGAACGCCGCCACGTCCCACCGGTCCGCCGGCACCTCACCGACCGCGTCCACACCCTGCGACAACACGTCCCAGAACTCCGCCGGCGAGTCCACCCCACCCGGGAAACGACACCCCACACCCACCACCGCGATCGGCTCGGGCGCGGACCGCTTCTGGGCCTCGAGGCGCTTCTGCAGATCGAGGACGAGCAGCGCGAGGCGCTTCGGCGGCAGGTTGGCCAGCCTCTCCTGTAGCTCGCTCATCTACGCCTGCCCTTCCGCAATCGATCCGTTCGTGAACAGCCGGTCGATTTCGTCGTCCGACAGTTGCTCGAGGTTGTCGAGCAACGCCTCGAGGTCGTCACCCGGTTCCGTCAGGGGCGGGCTCTCGGGTTCGGGTTGCCGCTGCCCGAAGAGCACCGTGTCGAGGTAGCCGACGACCGCGTCGACCGTCGGGTAGTTGAACAGCAGCGTGGTGGGCATCTCGTGGTCGAAGGTGGCCTGCACCCGGTTCTTGAACTCCAGCGCCATCAGCGAGTCCAGGCCGAGGTCGAACAACCCCTTCTGCGGGTCGAGGGACGCCTCGTCGAGCATGAGGATCCGCGCCAGTTCACCTGTCACGTGGTCGGTGAGGGCCGTCCGACGTTTCGCGTCCGGCATCGCCTCGTACCGCTCGCGCAGCCGGGGCCCACTCGCCGTCACCGCCGCCGACCGGTCGGCGGCGGGCTCCCGCCGGACCAGTTCGGCCAGCAGGGGGCGGGCCGCGCCGAGCGGGTACTGCTCGGCGTACCGGGTCCAGTCCACCGGTACGACCCCGACCTGCGGCACCGGCCGTACCATGATCCGCTCCAGCGTCCGGATCCCCTGCTCCGGCGGGATGATGCCGATGCCTCGGGCGGTCCAGCGCTGCTGGTCACGGTCGGTCAGGGCGGCGGCCATGCCGGAGTCGCCCCACGCGCCCCAGTTGACGCTCAGTGCCGGCAGCCCCAGCGCGTGCCGGTGGTGGGCCAGTGCGTCCAGGAACGCGTTCGCCGCCGCGTAGTTGCCCTGACCGGGTGCGCCGAGCAGGGAGGCGATCGACGAGAACAGCACGAAGTGGTCCAGCGGAAGCTCCCGGGTGAGCTGGTGCAGGTGCCAGGCACCGATCACCTTCGGCGCGAGAACCCGCTCGAACCGATCCCAGCTCTGCTGGTGCAGGACCCCGTCGTCGAGGACGCCGGCCGCGTGGAAGACGCTCCGCAGCGGCGGCATCGACGTCTCGATCTCGGCGAGGATCCGTCGTACGTCGTCCGCCTGGCCGATGTCTCCCTGGAACACGCGTACCTGCGCGCCCTGCTCGGCGAGGCCGCAGAGCGTCTCCTCGGCCGCCTCCGACGGCCCCCGCCGGCCCACGAGGACGACGTGCCGCGCGCCCCGGTCGACCAGCCACCGGGCGACCAGCAGCCCGAGGGCACCCAGACCACCGGTGACCAGGTGGGTGCCGTCGGCGCTGATCTCCGGGCGGTCGTCCGACGGTGCGGATCCGGCACGGACGACCCGGGCGACGTGGCTGCGCCCGTCCCGCCAGGCGATCTGGCTCTCGCCACCGGACGACCGGAGGCTGGCGACGAGGGCAGCGGCGGGATCGTCGGCCTCGGGATCCAGGTCGATCAGGCCACCCCACAGGGTGGGGTGCTCGAGTCCGATCACGTTCCCCAGCCCCCAGACCGGCACCTGGTATGGGGCTGCGGGGCTGGACTCCCCGGCCACGGCCTGGGCGCCACTGGTGACGACCCAGATCCGTGGGGACACCGCCAGGTCGAGCGGGGCGACGGCCTGCACCAGGTGCAGCAGGCTGGCGCAGATCCGCTCGTGGGCCACGGTCAGGTCCTCGGGTACGGCGTGCGCGTGGTCGAGGCTCCAGAGGTGGACGACGCCGGTGATCGCGCCGGTGTCCCCGAGGAGCTGGCGGAAGTGGTCCGGCTGGCCGGGTGCGACCTGCCAGACGTCGTGGCCCAGGGCAGCGTACCGGTCACCGGCGCGGACGAGGTGGCATCGGTCGCCCTGGGCCCGGAGCGCAGCGACCACCGCCTCGGCGACACCACCGGCGTCCGCGAAGACCAGCCACTGGCCGGGACCGCTTCCGTCCTCCGCAGCGGTGATCGCCTGAGGCCGCCAGTCCACCTGGTAGAGCCAGTCGCTGTCGTCGCTCCCCCGCAACCGGGGCAGGCGGGACGTGTCGACCCAGTAGCGCTGGCGCTGGAACGGGTACGTGGGCAGGTCCACCGCCCGGGTCGGAATCCCGTCGGTGATCGCCTTCCAGTCCAGGTCCACACCCTGCGCGTACAGGCCCGCGACAGCGGTCAACAGCTGCTGCCAGTCGTCCCGACCCCGCCGCAACGACGGCAACCACCGCACCGAACCGTCATCGTCCACACACTGCCGACCAGCAGCCAACAACACCGGATGCGGACCAACCTCCTGCACCACCGTGCAACCCTGCGCGAGGACCGCCCGCATACCGTCGGCGAAACGCACCGGAGCCGACACGTGCTCCACCCAGTAGTCCGCCGACCCGTAGCCGGCATCAGCCACCGCGCCGGTCACGTTCGACACGACCGTGCACTGCGGATCCTGAACGCTGATCTCCTTGGCCGTCTCCCGGAACGCCGGGACCATCGGCTCCATCAACGGCGAGTGGAAAGCGTGCGAGACGTGCAACGCCGTCGTCTTCACCCCGTCGACCGCGAGCTTCTCCCGCACCACGTCCAGCACGTCGGCCGGGCCGGCGATCACCGTCTCCACCGGACTGTTCACCGCCGCCACCACGAGGCCGGTGCCGTCCAGCAGCGGACGGACCTTCTCCTCCGGCAGCGACACGGCCACCATCGACCCGCCCGCCGGGAGGGCCTGCATCATCCGGCCGCGTGCCGCCACCAGACGCAGCCCGTCCTCCAGGCTGAGCACCCCCGCCACAGAGGCAGCGACCAGTTCACCGACGCTGTGACCCAGCACCACGTCCGGCTCCACACCCCAGCGCCGCCACAACCCGGCAAGAGCCCACTCCACCGCGAACAACACCGGCTGCGTGAACCCCGTCCGATCCAGCACATCGGTGCCATCGGACGGAAAGAGCACCTCCAGCAACGGCCACTCAAGCTCGGCATCGAGCAACTCCGCGCACCGATCGAGTTCCGCCCGGAACACCGGCTCCGACCCGTACAGGACCCGCGCCATCCCCACCGACTGCGCACCCTGACCCGTGAACAACCAGCCGATCCTCGGCCGACGACCCGTGGGCGCCGTACCGTGGCTCACCGAGTGGTGTTCCTCGCCGGCGAGCCAACCCCGCAACCGAACGACAGCGGCAGCCGAATCCGGGGCCACCACCGCCAGGCGATGCGGGAAGTGACTGCGGGTCACCGCAGCCGCCGCACACACCAAACCGAAATCCGGAGCACCGGCACCATCCAGCAGGTCCACGTACCGCTGCGCCACCACCCGCAGCGCGGCCTCGTCCCGCGCCGACAACGGCAACACGTACACCGAACGGCCGAGCTCCACGACCGAGCCCAACGTGTCCGACGGCTCTGGGGCCTCCCCTAGGACCAGGTGGGCGTTCGTCCCGCTCATCCCGAACGAACTCACGCCCGCGACACGGGGCCGGTCACCGCGCGGCCAGGGCGTGCCGGCGACCGGGATCTCGGCCGGGATGTCGGTGAGCGCGATGCGCGGGTTGACGGTGGTGACGTTGACCTGAGGTGGCAGGTGCCCGTGCCGCAAGGCCAGCACCGACTTGATCAGGCCGGCCACCCCGGCGGCGGCCTCCAGATGCCCGATGTTGGCCTTCACCGAGCCGAGCAGCAGCGGCCGGTCGGCCGTACGGCGATCGCCGAGCACCGCGCTGAGCGCCGCGACCTCGATCGGGTCGCCCAGCGAGGTGCCCGTGCCGTGTGCCTCGACGTAGTCGACGTCGGCGGGCGCGACCCCGGCGTCGGCGAGCGCCGTCCGGATCAGCTCCTGCTGCGCCAGACCGTTCGGCACCGTCAGACCACTACTCGGACCATCGTGGTTCACCGCCGAACCACGAATCACGGCGAGGACCCGGTCACCGTCCCGCTGGGCGTCCGACAACCGCTTCAACACCACCACGCCGCAGCCCTCGCCCCGGCCGTAACCGTCGGCGGAGGCGTCGAACGTCTTGCACCGGCCGTCCGGCGACAACGCCCGGGCACGGGAGAGGAAGATGTGCGACTCCGGGATGATCATGAGGTTGACGCCACCGGCGAGCGCGAGATCCGTCTCACCGGATCGCAGGCTCCGACACGCCAGGTGCACCGAGACCAGCGACGACGAGCATGCCGTGTCGACCATCAGGCTGGGCCCGTGCAGGCCGAGCAGGTACGACAGCCGTCCGGCGACCGCGCTGCCGATGCCGCCCGTGCCGTAGTAGGTATCGATGATCGTGGGGTCGCCGAGCTTGAGTTGGAGTTGCATGTACTCGTTGCTGATCAGGCCGACGAACACTCCGGTCCGGGTACCGGCGAGCTGGTCGGGGACCTGACCGGCGTGTTCCAGGGCCTCCCAGGCGACCTCCAGGAGCAGCCGCTGCTGCGGGTCCAGACTCACCGCCTCACGCGGCGACACCCCGAAGAACCCGGCGTCGAATCCGTCCACCCCGGCCAGGAAATGACCGGCACGGGTGTACGACTTACCCGGCGCATCCGGGTCCGGATCGAAGAAGCCGTCCACGTCCCACCGGTCCGCCGGCACCACGCCGACGGTGTCCATGCCCTGCGACAACACGTCCCAGAACGCCGCCGGCGAGTCCACCCCACCCGGGAAACGACAGCCCGCACCCACCACCGCGATCGGCTCCGCGACCGGAGGGCGGGCGGTGGCGGTGTCCCGGCCCAGGGCCAGCAGTGCCTGCTTGACCGGGGAGAGATCGGTGGCGGCGTCGGTCAGGTGCCGGCGCAGCAGCGACAGGGCCTCGTCCTCGGAGAGGGCGGCCAGCGCATCGGCGGTGAGGGCGGGGACGGCCGGCAGGCTGCGGGCCGGCGCGGGGGTGTCCAGCCCGAACACCTCGCGGGCGAGATGGTCGGTCAGGGCGGCGACCGACGAGTACTGGAAGACCAGGGTCAGGGGCAGCCGGTACGCGTCGCCGAGCGCCCGCTGCAACCGGTTCTGGAGGTCCACCGCCATCAGGGAGGTCATGCCGAGGGCGAAGAAGCCCTGTCGGGGGTCGATCGGGGTGTCGTACTCGGTGCCGAGCGTCTCGGCCACCAGGCCGGCGACCGCGTCGGCGAGCCGGTCCCGGCGTTCGGCCGGTACGGCCCCAGCGACCAGCCGGACCAGTTCCGGCACCTCCGCCCTCCGCTCGGCACGGTCGGCCGGGCGGGACTCGATCCAGTACCGCTTCCGCTGGAACGGGTAGGTCGGCAGGACCACCCGGGGCGACCGTCCGGCGTCCGGGACCGTCGGGTCGTCGCCGTGGACGTAACGGACCGCCTGGCTGACCGCGTCGCTCACGGGTTCCCGGCCACCGTTCTCCGGCACGAAGGGGTCCGCAGGCACCGTGTCGACCGGTGCGACCACGCCGTGGTGGACGTCGGGATCGGCGGTGCCAGCGAGCCAGGCCGTGAGCCGGGCGGCGGCGGTCGGCGCGTCGGGGGCGACGACGGCGAGCCGGTGGGCGAAATGGGTGCGGCCGGTGGTGGCGGTCGCGCACACGGTGGTGAAGTCCGGCCCGTCCGGGGTGGTCAGCAGGGTGACGTACCGCTCGGCGAGGGCGCGCAGCGCGGCGGCGTTCCGTGCCGAGAGCGGCAGCACCAGCGGCCCGCCACTGCCACCGTCGGCGCTGCCCGGCCGGGCGGACGCGGGCCCGACCGGCGCGGTCGGAACGTCGGCCGGCGGTTCGGCGACCACCAGGTGCACGTTGACGCCGCCGAGGCCGAACGAGTTGACCCCGGCGAGGCGGGGGCGCTCGGCGGGCGGCCAGGGCAGCGGCGCGGCCGGGAGGACGAAGGGCGCGTCGGCCAGCCCGGTCTGCGGGTTGATCGTGTCGAGGTGCAGGTGCGGGGGGATGGTCCCGTGCTGGAGGGAGAGCACCACCTTGATCAGGCTGGCGATGCCGGCGGCCATCTCCAGGTGACCGATGTTGGTCTTGACCGCGCCGAGCGCGCAGGGCCGATCGGCGTCCCGGTCCGCGCCGAAGACGCTGGTCAGGGCGGTCGCCTCGACCACGTCGGCGAGCGGGGTACCGACCCCGTGCGCCTCGATCAGGTCGACCTGGTCGGGGGTGACCCCGGCGTCGCGCAGGGCGTCGCGGACGACGGCCTCCTGGGAGCCGGCGTGCGGGGCGGTCAGCGCCTCCCCGCGTCCGTTCTGGTTCATGGCAGTGCCACGGATGACGGCGAGGACGGGATCGCCGTCACGGCGCGCGTCGGCGAGCCGCTTGAGGACGACCATCCCGCAGCCCTCGCCGCGGACGTAACCGTCGGCGGCGGCGTCGAAGCTCTTGCAACGCCCGTCGGCGGCCATCATCCAGGTCTGGGAGAGCCCGATGGTGGCCTTGGGGGCGAGGATCAGGTTCACGCCACCGGCGAGCGCCAGGGAGGTCTCGCCCGAGCGCAGGCTCTGGCAGGCCAGGTGGACGGTGACCAGGGACGACGAGCACCCGGTGTCCAGGGCGAGGCTGGGACCGTGCACGTCCAGCAGGTACGACAGCCGGTTGACCGCGACGCTGAGCGCGTTGCCGGTGACGTAGTAGGCGTTGAGGTTGGCCGGGTCGGCGAAGGCGACCTGCGCGTAGTCGTCGGTGCCGATGCCGACGTAGACCCCGGTCGCGCTGCCGCCCAGTCGGGCCGGCACGATCCCCGCCCGTTCCAACGCCTCCCAGGTGACCTCGAGCAGCATGCGGTGCTGCGGGTCCATGCTGGCCGCCTCGCCCGGTGAGATGCCGAAGAAATGCGGATCGAATTGATCCACTCCTTCGACGAAGCCGCCCCAGCGGCTGTTCGTGGTGCCGGGTTCGGCGAGGTCGGCGTCGTAGAGGGCGTCGGCGTCCCAGCGGTCCCGGGGGACCTCGGTGATCGCGTCACCGCCGCCGACGAGCAGACGCCAGAAGGCGTCGGCGTCGTCGGCGCCGGGGAAACGGCAGCTCAGACCGATCACCGCGATCGGTTCGGCTGCGACGGACGGGGACGTGTGGTCCGACGGGCGGCTGCGCTCCGGAGCCATGTGGCTCAACCTCTCCTCGCGGGGTGTCGCCTACTGTTCCTGCTTGACCTTGAGGAACAGGTCGACCAGTTCGTCGATGTTGGCCAGGTTGGCCAGTTCGGTACGGGGCACGCGGATCCGCAGTTCCCGCATGGAGGCCGAGACGATCTCGACGATGTCGAGACTGCCGAGGCCGAAGTCCTTCATCGACTTCGACGTGTCGACGGGCGCGTCGTCGAGGCCCTCGGCGTTGAGCCGGATGTGCTTGGTCACCACGTCCACGACCTGCTGGCGTTCCATGTCTTCTCCTTCTGGTGGGTTGATCAGGTGAGGTAGGTCGCGGCGACGATGTCCGCGACCTCGGGCCGGCCGAAGCAGACCCGGTGCATCAGGTGCTCGCGGGACATCGCCTCGCGGAGCAGTTGCCGCCGGGGCTGGGCGAGGCTCGCCTTGGTCAGCTCCAGCACGTGGCGGGGTTTCTCGGCGATCTGGCGGGCCAGGTCGAGCGCCGTGTCGACGACCCGGTCGGCGGGGACGACGGCGTTGAACAGGCCGCGTCCATCGAGTTCGCCGCCCTTGTAGTAGCGGGCGGTGAGGGTCATCTCGGCGGCGGTGGCCGCGCCGACGGCGGCCGGCAGGAGCGTGGTGGTGCCCATGGCCGGGGTGAAGCCCATCCGCGCGAAGTTCGCGCTGTACCGCCGGTTGCGGGCCGCCACGACGAGATCGCAGCAGAGCGCCAGCACCAGGCCGCCGCCGACCGCGTGTCCCTCCAGGGCACCGACGATCGGCACCGGGAAGTCCAGCATCGGCCGGGAGAGCAGCAGGTCCTTGACGTGCAGGGTGCCGGAGAGGACGCGTTGCAGGGCCTCCATGGTGGCCCCGGCGCAGAACACCTCCGGCCGGCCGCGCAGCAGCAGCACCTTGAGCTGGGGGTCCCGGGCGAGCTGCGCCAGGGCGGCCAACAGCTCGTCGCAGAGCCGGTCGCTGAGCCGGTTGTCGTGTTCGGCGTCGTCGAGGGTCAGCTCGGCGATGCCGGGCTCCACCTCACGTACCCGAATGACCTGGAACATCCATCCGCCCTCGATAGCGTGCGAACCACGGTGGCGCGAAGCCCTCGCCGAAGGAGGTGACCCCCTCGACGACGTCCGGCCGGGTCAGCCATCCGGTGAACTGGTCGAGGCCGATCTCGATCTGCTGGTCGAGGTCGGCGGCGCTGAGCCGGTCGTAGTAGCGCTTGGTCTCGGCGAGGGCCTGCGGCGCGCAGCGGAAGATCCGCTGGAGCTGGGCGCGCAGGGCCGGCTCGACGCCATCGGTGACCAGCTCGTCGACCAGGCCGTAGGTGTGCGCCTCGGCCGCCGGGACGCCCCGGGTGCTCAGCGTCATCGCCCGCAGCCGGGCCGGGCCGGTGCGCAGCAGCAGGAACGGCACGATGGTGGCCGGCACCAGGCCGACGATCGGCTCGGAGAGCATGAACCGGGCGTTCGTCGTGCCCAGCACGAGGTCGCAGGCGGCGAGGAGGCCGACGCCGCCGCCCATCGCCTCGCCGTCCGCGACGGCGATGACCGGGACCCGGGCCCGCCGGATCCGGGCCAGGCAGGCCGGGAGCCGGCGGAGCCGGTCGCGGTCGGGCAGGGTGCCGTGGACGAAGAACGCCTCGAGGTCGAGTCCCCGGCAGAAGGTCGGCCCCTCGGCGGTGACCACCATCGCCCGGCAGTCCGGGTCGGCGTCGACGGCGTCGAGCGCCGCGGTCAGCCCGTCGATCAGGTCGAAGTTGATCGCGTTGCCGTTGGCGGCGGCGGCCAGCGTGACGAAGCAGACGCCGTCGGTGATCTCGGTGCCTACCGCGCCCGTCATCCCGGTCAGCTCCACCGGTAGTGGCGGTGGTAGTCGCGGACGTCTTCGAGGACGAGCAGGCGCTGGCCGTCGTAGCGCTGCGCGTACAGGTCGCCGACGTCCTGGCCGAGCGGGTGGTACGTCCGCTCGTCGATGTTCACCTCGCAGGCCTTCTCGACCTGCTCGTACTGGTCGACGGTGAACCGGACCCGCGAGTCGAGGTGCTGGTCGACGTCGAGGCCACGGACGTACGTGGTGGCGTCCGGGCCGACCAGTCCGCTGTAGAACTCGGCCTGGCAGCCGGAGCCGTACGCGAAGACGGAGAACCGGTCCCCGGCGGCGAACCCGGTGCCGGCGTGCAGCATGCCGAGCAGGCAGATGAAGGTGGACGCGCCGTACGCGCTGCCGATGCGGCGGGCGAAGTGGGTGCTGTCGGCGACCCGCTCCCGCCAGCTCGCCTCGATGGCCGCCTTGTCGTAGACGCCGAGACGGTTGAGCAGGGTCTTGTGCGCGACCTTGGTCATGCCGGGGAACGGCGCGTGGTAGATGTTCTTCCGGAAGTACGTCTCGAAGTCGACCTCGCCGACGAGGTGCTCGTACCGCTCGTAGGTCTCCTCGAGCGCGTCGAGGTACGAGTAGAAGCTGGTCTGCCCGGTGATGATCTCGGTACGCGAGTTGGGGCGCAGCGCGTCGGAGAGCTCGTTGGTCCAGTAGCCGGCCTTCTCCAGCTCCAGCTCGAACACCTGCGGTTCGGCGCTGACCAGCATGGCGACCGCGCTGCCGCCGGCCATCAGCTCGCCGAGGTCGTCGTCCTCGGTCTGCACGTGGTTGCGGGTCCGGCTCAGGTCACTGTTGATCACCAGGGCCTTCTTGCCGGGGCGGACGTTGGAGGCGACCCAGGAGGCGGCGACCCGCAGGGCGGCGGTGCCGCCGTAGCACATGTGCTTGACCTCGAAGTTGCGGCTGTGCGCGGGGAGCCGGCAGAACCGCTGCACCCAGGTGGAGATGGGCTTGCCGAAGTCCACCGCGGACTCGGTGGCCACCACGACCAGTTCGATCTGTTCCCGGTCGGCGTCGGTGAGCAGCCGCTCGGCGGCGTTGACCGCCAGGGTGACCGGGTCCTCGTAGGGGGGCACGATGGCCCGTGCCTCGTACGGGACCATCTGGCGGCGCTCCAGCTCGGCCAGGGAGCCGCCGCGCGCCGAGGCGAGGTCGGCGATCGTGAGATACGCGCGACCGCCGTACAGGTTCACCTTCTCAATGCCTACCCGCATGGGGGTGTTCTCCTCGTCTCGGGTCAGTTCAGGTACGTCTGGTCGAGCAGGGCGTCGCTGCCGGGCTGGGCGAAGCAGATCCGGTTCATCAGCGGCTCGCGGGCGATCGCCTCGCCGAGGGCCTGGCGCTTGGGCAGCGCGAGCGTCTCCTTGAGCAGTTCCAGCACGTAGCGCGGCTTCTCGGCGATCTGCTCGGCGAGGTCGGTGGCGTGGGCCAGCACCTCGTCGGCGGGGACGACCGCGTTGAACAACCGGCGGTCGGCCAGCTCGCGGCCCTTGTAGTACCGGCCCGTGAAGATCATCTCGGCGGCGACGTGGTGACCGACCGCGGCGGGCAGCAGCACCGACAGGCCCATCGCCGGGGCGAACCCCATGCTCGCCGAGTTGACCGCGTAGCGGCGGCTCTCGGCGGCGACGGTCAGATCGCAGCAGAGCGCGAGCGCCAGGCCCCCACCGACCGCGTGTCCCTCCAGCGCGCCGATCACCGGCACCGGGAAGCTCAGCAGGCGGTCGGAGAGGGCGAGCAGGCGGCGCTCGTCGTACGCGCCGCTGGCCATCTCCTTGAGCAGCTGGTAGGTGCCGCCGGCACACCAGATCTCCCGGGTGCCGGTCACCAGCAGGACCTTCACCGACTCGTCGGCGGCGAGACCATCCAGGGTGGTCATCAACTGGTCGACCAGCTCGTGGCTGAGCCGGTTCTCCCGATCCGGGTCGCAGATGGCGAGCCGGACGATCCCCGACCCGTCGGCGGTCACCTCGAGTACGTCGGGCATGGCGGTCACCTCTGGTCTTCCGTGGTCAGGCGGTGCGCCCGGATCTGCTCCGGGTCCAGCCAGCAGCGGCGCCGCTGGAAGGGGTAGGTCGGCAGGTCGACCGGCGGGTGGGCGGCGCCCTCGAAGGCGTCCCAGTCGACGTCGACGCCGTGGGTGTGCAGGCTGGCCGCGCTGTCCAGCAGGGTCTGCCAGTTGCCAATCTCCGGGTCCAGCGAGCGCAACCACCGGCCGGCGCCCCGGGGCAGGCAGCGCTTGCCCATCTCGATCAGGGTGTCCTTCGGGCCCATCTCCAGGAGGGTGTCGTACCCCTCGGCGGCCAGTGCCCGGGTGGCCTCCAGGAACCGGACCGGCTCACGGAGCTGCTGCCGCCAGTACGCCGGGTCGTGGCAGATCCCCGAGCGGAGCATCGCCGCCCGGTAGGTGGACATGAACGGAATGCGCGGCTCGCCGAACTCCTGCCCGGCGATGGCCTTCTCGAACTCGTCGAGGATCGGCTCCAGCAGCGGCGAGTGCGAGGCGTACGACACCCGCAGCGGCCGGGTGAGGACGAAGTCCTCCTCCAGCCGTTCCAGCACCGCCTGCACGGCCGTCTTCTCGCCGGAGATGACGGTGTGCTCGGGTCCGTTGACCGCGGCGATCGCCACCTGGCCGGCGTACCCGTCGAGCAGGGCGGTGACGTCCTCGGCGGAGGCCGAGCAGGCGGCCATCATGCCGGTCGGCGGCAGGGTCTGGGTGAGCCGGCCGCGTTCCACGATCAGCCGCACCCCGGTCTCCAGGCTGAACACCCCGGCGACCCAGGCGGCGGCGTACTCGCCGAGGCTGTGGCCCATCACCGCGTCGGGGCGGACTCCCCAGGAGCGCCACGTCTCGGCCAGCGCGCACTGGATCGCGAAGAGCGTCGGCTGGGCGTACTCGGTCTCGTCGATCGGGTACCGGAGGCCGCCCTCGGCGGGGTACATGACGTCGCGCAGCCGCCACGGGTGGTGGACGTCGAAGAGTTCGGCGATGCGGTCGATGGTCCGCCGGAACACCGACTCGGTCCGGTACAGCTCCCGGCCCATGTCGAGGTGCTGGCCGCCCTGGCCGGGGAAGACGAACGCCAGTCGACGCCGGGTGCCGGTGCCGACGGTGCCCCGGTGCAGCCCGTCGGGGGTGTCGCCGGCCGCGAGCGCGGTCAGCGCGGCGCGGGCGGTGTCCAGGTCGGTCACCGGCACCGCCGCCCGGTGCGCGAAGTGGGTGCGCCGGGCGTTCGTGGTGTGGCACAGCGCGGCGAGCGTCGGGGTGGGCGGTGCGGCGAGCCGCTCGGCGTACCGGCGGGCCTGGTCGCGCAGCGCGTCCTCGCTACGGCCGGAGATGGTCAGCAGCCGCACCGGGCGCTGTTCGACCGAGGCTGGGTCGACCGGGGCCGCGCCGACGGGGGCCGGCGCGTCACCGAGCACGATGTGGGCGTTGGTGCCGCCGAAGCCGAACGAGCTGACCCCGGCGATCCGCTGCCCGGCCGGGGACGGCCAGGCGGTGCGGGTGGTGGCCACCCGCAGCGGCAGTTCGCTCCACTCGACGTGCGGGTTCAGCTCCCGCAGGTGCAGGTGCGGCGGGATCTCGCCGTGGTGCAGGCCCAGCGCCACCTTGATCAGGCCGGTGATGCCGGCGGCGGCCTCCAGGTGCCCGGTGTTGGTCTTGACCGAGCCGAGGATCAGCGGGTGCTCCGGGTCGCGGCCGGGGCCCAGGGCGGCGGCCAGCGCGCGCACCTCGATCGGGTCGCCGAGGGTGGTGCCGGTGCCGTGCGCCTCGACGTAGTCGACGCGGTGCCCGACGGTCCGGGCGTCGGCGAGCGCGGCCCGGATCACCGCCTCCTGGGCGACGCCGTTGGGGGCGGTGAGGCCGTTGCTGTGTCCGTCCTGGTTGACTGCGGAACCCCGCACGACGGCCAGCACGCGGTCGCCGTCGGCGAGCGCGTCGGAGAGCCGCTTCAGGACGACGATCCCGGCGCCCTCGCCCCGGACGTAGCCGTTTGCGCTGGCGTCGAAGGTCCTGCTGCGCCCGTCCGGGGAGAGCATGCCGACCTGGGAGAACGCGGCGGTGGTCTCCGGCCAGAGCATCACGTTGACGCCGCCGGCCAGGGCGAGCCGGGCGGTGCCGGCGCGCAGGCTCCGGCAGGCCAGGTGGACCGCGACCAGCGACGACGAGCAGGCCGTGTCCACGGCCATGCTGGCGCCGTGCAGGTCGAAGACGTAGGAGAGGCGGTTCGCCGCGATGCTGAACGCGGTGCCGGAGAGGCCCCGGATCGGTGCGCCGCCGAGCAGGAGGGAGTAGTCCCAGGTGCTGATGCCGACGTACACGTCGGTGTGCGTGCCGGCCAGGCGGGACGGCACCTGCCCGGCGTGTTCGAGGGCCTCCCAGGCGACCTCCAGCAGCAGCCGCTGCTGCGGGTCCATGCTGGCCGCCTCGCCGAGGGAGAGGCCGAAGAAGCCCGGGTCGAACCGGTCGACCTGGTCGAGGAACCCGCCGTCGCGGCTGCTCATCGTACCCGGGGTGGCCTGGTCCGGGTCGTGGTAGGCGTCGACGTCCCAGCGGTCGGCGGGCACCTCCGAGACGAGGTCCACCCCGTCGCGCAGCCGGGACCAGAACTCCTCCGGGCTGTTCGCGCCCCCGGGCAGGCGGCAGCCCACGCCGATGATCGCGATCGGTTCGGTGCGGGCCCGTTCCACCTCGTCCAGACGGGCCTGGAGGGTCTCGATCGCGACCAGGGCGCGCTTGAGCGGGGACAGCTCCGCCGGGGTCGGTGCGGCGTCACTCATGGGTGCTCCTTGCCTCCAGGGCGGAGAGTTTCGCGGCCAGCAGCGCCTCGACGTCCGCGTCGTCCAGGGCGGCGACCCGCGCCACCAGGTCGTCCGGCGCGTCGGAGGCCGGTGTCCGGGCCGCCGGGGCGGGTGTGGTGGGCTCCGGGAACAGTTCGCCCAGCAGGTGGTCGGTCAGCTTGGTCACGGTGGGGTGGTCGAACGCGAGGGTGCTCGGCAGGCTGCGCCCGACGAGCCGGCCCAGCGCGTTGCGCAGTTCGACGGCCATCAGCGAGTCCAGGCCGAGTTCCCGCAGCGGCTGCTGCGGGTTGACCGGTTGGGCGGGTGGCAGGCCGAGGATGGTGACCGCGGTGCGCTGCACGTACTCCTGAAGGAGCCCGCGCCGCTCGGTGGGGTGCGCGGCCTCGATCCGCTCCCGGGCCCCGGCGGCCGGGGCGGGGTCGGCGGG
The DNA here is from genome assembly GCF_014680085.1 of Micromonospora sagamiensis. Lineage (NCBI taxonomy): Bacteria > Bacillati > Actinomycetota > Actinomycetes > Micromonosporales > Micromonosporaceae > Micromonospora > Micromonospora sagamiensis. Next base: position 6,671,465 of record NZ_AP023438.1, read on the forward strand.
GGTCGGGTCGGCGGGGGTCAGGTCGGTGCGGCGCAGCCGGGACAGGAACGCCGGCTGGGCGCCGCCGTACTGACGCAGGTGGGTCGGCCAGTCGACGGCGACCAGAGCGGCCTGCGCGGTCGGGGTGTCCAGCAGCCGGCCGAGCGCCCCGGTGGCCTCGTCGGCCGGCAGCGGCCGGTAGCCCTGCGCGGCGAGGCGGTGCCGCTGCTGGTCGTCCATCCGCGCAGCCATCCCGCCGTCGGCCCAGGGACCCCAGTTGACGCTGGTGGCGACGAGGCCCTGGGCGCGACGGTGGTGGGCGAGCGCGTCGAGGAACGTGTTGGCGGTGACGTAGCTGCCCTGGCCGGCCGAGCCGAGCAGCGCGGCCACCGACGAGCAGAGCACCAGGAAGTCCAGCGGCAGGTCGCGGGTGAGCAGGTGCAGGTTCCAGCCGCCGGCCACCTTGGGGGCGAGCACCCCCGCGAAACGGTCCCAGGTCTGCCCGGCGAGAAGGCCGTCGTCGAGCACTCCGGCGGCGTGCACGATCCCGCGCAGCGGCGGCATGGTGGCGCCGATCTCGTCGACCACGTCCGCCAGGGCACGCGGGTCGGCCACGTCGGCCTGCCGGAGGTGGATCCGCGCGTCCGGGTGCAGGTCACGCAGGGTGGCGGCGGCCTCCGCCGGGGGCGTGCTGCGGCCGAGCAGCACCAGGTGGCGGGCGCCCCGGTCGACCAACCAGCGGGTGACGGCCACGCCGACCCCGCCGAGACCACCGGTGACCAGGTACGTCGCGTCGGGGCGGACGGCTGGCGGCTGGTCGTGCGTGACCACGACCTTGCCGACGTGCCGGGCCTGGGCCATGTGGCGGAACGCGTCCACGACCCGGGCCAGGGGGAAGGCGCGCAGCGGCAGCGGCGACAGCTGGCCGGCGCCGAGGGCGTCGACCAGGTCCCGCAGCATCGACCGGACCAGGGCCGGGTCGTCGTCGGCGACCGCGCCCAGGTCGAACGGGTGGTACGCGACGTCGGGCCGCAGGTCGGCCACCCGGTCGGCAGCCCAGATGCCGCGCTTGCCGATCTCCAGGAACGTGCCGCCCGCGCGCAGCACGCCGAGGCTGCGCGGGATGAACTCGTCGGTCAGGGAGTTCAGCACGGCGTCGACGCCGGCCCCGCCGGTGCACTCGCGGACCGCGTCGGCGAAGTCGAAGGTGCGGGAATTGAAGACGTGCCGGACGCCCAGTTCGGTGAGGACCGGCCACTTGGCCGGGCTCGCGGTCGCGAGGACCTCCGCCCCGGCGGCCTGGGCGAGCCGGACCGCCGCCAGCCCGACCCCGCCGGCCGCCGCGTGGATCAGCACCCGGTCGCCGGGCCCGATCCGGGCCAGGTGGCGCAGCCCGTAGGCGGCGGTGCAGAACGCGACCGGGACGGTGGCGGCCTCGGCGTAGCCCAGGGAGCCGGGGATCGGGGCGACCCGGTCGGCGGCGACGGTGACGTGGCTGGCGAAGCTGGCCGGGGCCAGGGCGACGACCCGGTCGCCGACGGCGAGGTCGTCGACCCGGGAACCCACCGCGACGATCTCGCCCGCGCACTCCAGGCCGAGCGGTCCCGCCTCGCCGGGGTACATGCCGAGGGCGTTGAGTACGTCACGGAAGTTCAGGCCGGTGGCGTGCACGAGGATCTCCACCTCGTCGGGGCGCGGCTGCCGCCGACTCACCGGTTCGAGGGTGAGGTTCTCCAGGACGCCGCGCTCGCGGATCCGCAGCCGTACCGGTCGCGTCCCGGCCGGCGACGTCGCCCCGTCGGCCGGATCGGCGGGCACCAGCCGGGGCACCTGGACGACGCCGTCGCGCAGCGCGTACTCGTCCTCGCCTCCGGCTGCCAGCAGCACGTCGAGCAGTTCCGGGGGCACCGGCCGGCCGTCGGTCGGGTCGAGGTCGACGCAGCCCCAGCGCAGGTCGGTCCGTTCCCGGTTGACGGCGCTGGCCAGACCCCAGGCGGGTGACTGGGTCACCGTGACCGGGTCGCCGGGGGTGACGGACCGGGCTCCCCGGGTGACCACCCAGAGGCGGAGGGCCAGCGCGTCGTCGCCGGTCAGGGTGGACGCCAGGTCGAGCGTCCGGCGGACCGCGCGCTCGTGCGCGGCCACCACCTCGCCGAGGGTCGGCTCGTCGGCCGGCCCGTCGAGGCCGCCGAGGTCGACCACGCCCCGCCAGACGCCGCCGGTCGCCGTGGCCCGGTGGCGCAACCACGCGACCGGGTCGGCGTCGGTGGGCGGCAGTTCGACCTGCTCGCCGCGTGCGCGCAGCAGGTCGGCGAGGAGCGCGCCCGCGCTGCCCCGGTCGGGCAGGACCAGCCAGGCACCGCCCCCGGCCGACGGGGCGGTCCGGTCGAGGACCGCCGGTTCCCAGGCGATCTCGTACCGCAGGTCCGGGCCGGTGGCCCGGCGCAGCGCGTGGCGGTCGGCGCGGCGGAGCAGCAGTCCCTCGATCCGGGCGGCCAGGTCGCCGTCGGGGGTGCGCAGGTCGACGTCGGCGAGGGCGGTGTCGGTGCTGTGCCGGCGCAGCCGGGCGTGGCTGACCACCCGCGGGCCGGGCGGGGTGAGCGGAGCGAACCGGTCCAGGCCGATCGGCAGCCAGGCGTCGGTCGGGTCGTCGGGGAACGCGGCCAGGGCGGCCTGGCAGGCCGCGTCGAGCAGGGCCGGATGCCACCGGTACGCGGCGGCGTCGGCGTGCAGGCGTTCGGGGAGGACGACCTCGCCGAGCGCCTCGTCGGTGCCGCGCCAGAGCTGACGGAGCCCGGTGAAGGCCGGGCCGTACCCGATGCCGACGGCGGCCAGCCGGCGGTGGAACGACCCGACGTCAACCGGGGTGAGCCGGGACCGCAGGGTGGCCGGGTCGCACCGGTCGGCCGGCGGCGGAGCGTACTCCCCCACCCCGGCGGTCGCGTGCCGGGTCCACGGCTGGTCGTCCCGGTCCGTGACGGGCTGGCTGAACACCTGCACGGTGCCGCGTTCCTCGCCCGGGGTCAGCACGACCTGGACCGACCGGGGCGCGTCGTCGCCGAGCACCAGCGCCTCGTGCAGCACCAGGTCGGTGACCTGGGCCGGGGTGTCGCCGCCGTGGGCGGCCAGGGCCAGTTCGAGGTAGGCGGTCATCGGCAGCAGCGCCGCGCCGTGGATCCGGTGGTCACCGAGGAAGCCGACGGCCGCGTCGAGGGTGGTGTCGAAGGTGGGTACGGCGGTGCGGGCCCGTCGCCCGAGCAGCGGGTGGCCGCCGGGCGCGGAGGACCGGGCCGGAATGCCGGTCGGGCGGGGCGTGCTCCGCAGCCAGTGCCGGCGGCGCTGCCACGGGTAGGCGGGCAGCGGCACGGACCGGCCCGGCGTCGGGTGCAGGCGCTGCCAGTCGACGGGGTGGTTGGCGCGGTAGAGGCCGCCGAGCGCGGTCAGCAGGGTGGTCCGGCCGTCCGCGCCGGTCCGCATCGAGGCGAGCACCACGGCCGGCCGGTCGCGCTGCGCGAAGTGCTCGGCGATCGGCCGGGCGAGCACCGGCTGCGGGCCGACCTCGACGACGGTGCAGGGGCCGTCCTCGCCGTCGAGCTGGGCCAACGCCGCCGCGAACCGGACCGGTTCGAGGATGTTGCGGCCCCAGTAGGCGGGGCCGAAGTCCCCGACGGTGGCGGGGCGTCCGGTCACCGTGGACATGATCGGCACGGTGGCCGGGCGGGGCGTGATCCCGCGCAGCGCCTCGACCAGCGGGGCCTGGAACGGTGCCATCTGCGGGCTGTGGAAGGCGTACTCCACGGCCAGCGGACGGGTGAAGACGCCCCGCTCGCCGAGCGCGGCCAGGACCTCGTCCAGCGCGTCCGGGTCGCCGGCCAGCACGGTGGTGGCGGGCCCGTTGACCGCCGCGACGGTCAGCCGGCCGGCGTGGGGGGCGACGGTCTTCTCCGCCTCGTCCGCCGTCAACGCCACAGCGGCCATCCGGCCGAGGCCGTGGGCCCGCTGCATCACCCGTCCCCGGTGGTACGCCACCCGCAGCGCGTCGGCGAGGGTGAGCACCCCGGCGACGTGGGCGGCGGCGACCTCGCCGACGCTGTGCCCGATCACCGTCTCGGGTTCGACGCCCCAGGAGCGCCAGAGCGCGGCGAGGGCCACCTGCACCGCGACGAGCGCGGGTTGGGCGATCTCGGTGCGGTCCAGCCGGGACCGGCCGGCGTAGGAGTGGACCTCGTCCAGCAGGGACCAGCCGGCGTGCTCGCGGAGCAGCTCGTCGCAGCGGCGCATGGTCTCGGCGAAGACCGGCTCCTGCGCCATCAGGTCCCGACCCATGCCGGCCCACTGGGCGCCCTGGCCGCCGAAGACGAAGACCGGACCGGCCGGGGCGCCCGGCGCGGTGGCCTCCCCCGCCGGGGTGTCGGCGACGGCCGCCAGCCGGTCGGCCAGTTCGGCGGGGCTGCGGCCGGTGACCGCCGCGCGGAAGGGGTGGTGGCTGCGCCGCACGCCGGCCGTCCAGCACAGGTCGCGCAGCGGCACGTCGGTGGTGGTCAGCATCGACCGGTACGCCTCGGCCAGCGCCCGCAGCGCCTGCGGACTGCGCGCCGAGATCGGCAGCAGCTCGACCCGGTCGGCGGGTCCGGCGACCGGCGCGGCGGTCACCGTCGTGGCCGGCACACCGGTCGACGGTGCGGTGGCCGGGGCGACCGGCGGTGCCTCCCCGACCACCAGGCAGCCGTTCGTGCCGGACCAGCCGAACGAGCTGACCGTGGCGTACCGGGGGTCGTCGCCGGCGGGCCAGGGGCGCAGCGCCGTCGGGATGACGAACCGGGTCCCGGTCAGGGAGCTGTTCGGGTTCAGGGTGCGGAAGTGCAGGTGCGCCGGGACCGCCTCGTGCCGCAGGGAGAGCACGACCCTGATCAGGCCGGCGATGCCGGCGGCGGCCTCCAGGTGGCCGATGTTGGTCTTGACCGAGCTGAGGGTGATCGGCCGGCTGTCCTCGGTGGCCGGGCCGAACACCTCGGTCAGCGCCTCGATCTCGATCGGGTCGCCGAGGGCCGTGCCCGTGCCGTGGGCCTCGACCGCGCCGACCGCCGCCGGGTCGACGCCCGCATTGGCCAGCGCCTGCGCGACGATCAGCCGCTGGGACAGGCCGCTCGGCGCGGTCAGACCGTTGGTGCGGCCGTCCTGGTTGACCGCCGACCCGCGGATCACCGCGAGGATCGGATCGCCGTCGCGTCGCGCGTCGGAGAGCCGCTTGAGGACCACCGCGCCGCAGCCCTCGCCGCGCACGAAGCCGTCGGCGTCGGCGTCGAAGGTCTTGCAGCGGCCGTCGGCGGCCATCATGCGCATCTTGGTGGTGGCCATGGCGAAGTGCGGCCCCCACGCGAGGTTCACCCCGCCGGCCAGCGCGGTCTGGCACTCGCCGCTGCGCAGGCTCTGCACGGCCAGGTGGACCGCGACCAGCGAGGACGAGCAGGCGGTGTCCAGGGCGACGCTCGGCCCGCGGAGGTCGAGCAGGTAGGAGATCCGTCCCGCGACGACGCTGTGCGAGGTGCCGGTGCCGGTGTAGGTGTCGATCTGCTCCGGGTCGGCGAACTGGAGCCAGGTGTAGTCGTTGCTGTGGCTGTGCACGCCGACGAAGACGCCGGTGGCACTGCCGGCGAGCCGCCCGGTGGTCTGGCCGGCGCTCTCCAGCGCCTCCCAGGCGACCTCCAGCATGATCCGCTGCTGCGGGTCCATCTGGTCGGCCTCCCGGGGGGAGATGCCGAAGAAGGCGGCGTCGAAGTGGTCCACCTGGTCGAGGAAGCCGCCCCAGCGGCTGCTGACGCGGCCCGGCACGGTGGGGTCCGGGTGGTAGAGGGCGCCGGCGTCCCACCGGTCGGCGGGCACCTCCGTGACCCCGTCCACCCCGTCGCGCAGCAACGCCCAGAACGCCTCCGGGCTGTTCGCGCCGCCCGGGAAGCGGCAGGCCATGCCGACGATCGCGATCGGCTCGGTCCGGGCGCGCTCGCTGGCCTCGAGTTTGGCGCGCAGGTCGCGCACCGCGGTCAACGCACGCTGGAGCGTCGCCGCCGTGGGCTGTTCCGCTGAGGACATGATCGTTTCCTTGTCCGCCGTCAGGAGTCGAGGTCGTTGAGTTCTTGCACGAGCAACGCCTCCAGGTCGTCGACCGAGAGCCGGTCGAGGTCGTCGTCCGCAACGGCGTCCGGCGGCACCCCGGCGGGGTCGTGGTCGACCGGCTCGGCGGGCGGATCCAGCGGGATCCCCATCCGCTCGGCGAGGTAGGGCACCAGCACCTCGATCGTCGGGTAGTTCCAGAGCAGGGTGGACGACAGCGCGACGCCGAGGCCCGCCTCCAGGCGGTTGCGCAGCTCCAGGGACATCAGCGAGTCGAAGCCGACGCTGCGCAGCGGCGTGCCGACGCCTATGCGGGACGGTGCCAGCCGCAACACCCGGGACGCCTGTTCCCGGACGTACGTCTCCATCGCGGCGCGTCGGCGGCGTCCCGGCTCGACGGCGAGGAACCCGGCGCGGACGCCACCCGTCGCCGGCTGTTCGGCCGCGTCGGTGCCGAGCAGGGCGAACTGGTTGGTCCGGCCGGCGGTCGGGTAGGCCGCCACCCACTCGGCCGCGTCGAACGGCATGACCGCGACCTGGGCGGTGTCCCGGCCGAACAGTCCACCGAGGACGGCGATGCCCTGTTCGGGGCTGATCGCCCGCAGACCGCGCAGGGCCTCCTGGCCCTCCTGTTCCAGTCGCGCGGCCATGCCCACCGACGACCAGGGGCACCAGTTGACGCTCAGGCCCGGCAGTCCGGCGGCGCGGCGGGCGTGGGCCAGCGCGTCGAGGAAGGCGTTCCCGGCGGCGTAGCTGCCCTGACCGGGCGAGCCGAGCACGGAGGTCACCGACGAGAACAGGACGTAGAAGTCCAGCGTGTCGGTCCGGGTCTGGTCGTGCAGGTGCCACGCGGCGTCGACCTTGGGCCGGGCGACCCGGCGGTACCGCTCGGCGGTCTGCTGGAGCAGGATGCCGTCGTCGAGCACCCCGGCGGCGTGCACGACGCCGCGCAGCGGGGCCAGGTGCTCCCGGACGTGCGCCAGCACCCGGGTCACCTCGTCGGCGACGGTGACGTCGGCGGCCAGGGCGACCACCTGGACGCCGGCCCGGGTCAGCTCGTCGAGGGCCGGCTGGACGGCAGCCGTCGCGCCCGAGCGGCCGACCAGGACGAGCTGGCGGGCACCGGAGTCGGCGAGCCACCGGGCGACGCCGAGGCCGAGCCCGCCGAAGCCACCGGTGATCAGGTAGCTCGCGTCGGCGTGGATCCCGACGGCACCGGGGGTCGGCACGACCGGCACCGTCGCCCGGTCCGGCACGGTCAGCACGATCTTGCCGATGTGGCCGGCCTGTTCCATCAGGTGGAACGCGTCGCGGACCTCGGCGACCGGGAACCGCCACGTCGGCAGCGGTCGCAGCTCCCCCGCCTCGACCCGGGCGACGATCCGGCGCAGGAGCGCGGCGACCAGGTCGGTCCGCTCGGTGAACATGCGGTCCAGGTCGACGGCGAAGAAGGCCAGGTTGCGACGGAACTCGCCGAGACCGATGGGCCGGTCGCGGTAGATGTCGCGCTTGCCGATCTCGACGAAGCGCCCGTACGGGGCGAGGGAGGCGATGCCGTGGTCGATGAAGTCGCCGGCCAGGGAGTTCAGGACCACGTCCACGCCCCGCCCGTCGGTCGCGGCGCGCACCTGCTCGGCGAAGGCCGTGGACCGGGAGTCCATCACGTGCCGCACACCCAGCGACCTCAGGTGGGCGCGCTTCTCCTCGCTGCCGGCGGTGGCGAACACCTCCGCCCCGACGGCCTGGGCGAGCTGCACGGCGGCCAGCCCGACCCCGCCGGCCGCGGCGTGCACCAGCACCCGCTCGCCCGGCTCGATCCTGGCCAGGTGCTCCAGGGCGTACGCGGCGGTGAGGAAGGCGATCGGGACGGCGGCGGCCTGCGCGAAGTCGAGCCGTTCGGGCTTCGGCACGACGAGTCGCGCGTCGGCCAGCACGTGGCTGCCGATGCAGCGGCTGGCGACGGCGAGCACCGCGTCGCCGACCCGCAGGTCGGTGACGTCCGGCCCGACCTCGGTCACCACGCCGGCGCACTCGTCGCCGAGGGTGACCTCGGTGTCGTCCACGCCCGGGTACGCGCCGAGGGCCTTCAGCACGTCGCGGAAGTTCAGCCCGCTGGCGCGTACCTCGATCAGCACCTCGCCGGGGCCCGGCCGGGCCGGCGCGAAGGGACGCAGGTGGAGCTGGTCGAGGGTGCCGGCCCGGTCGACTCCGAGCCGGAACGGCCGGTCGCCGGCCGGCTCCGCGACCACGGCGGGCGCGGCGGCCAGGGTGGCCAGGCGGGAGACCAGGACGTCGTCGCCGCGCAGGGCCAGGTCCGGCTCCTCGACCGGCGCGCGCAGCGCGGTGAGCAGCGCCGCGTCCTCGTCGGCCAGGTCCGCGCCGAGGTCGACGCGGGTGCAGCGCAGGTCGGGGTGTTCGTGGGCGATGGTCCGGCCGAGTCCCCAGAGCGGGGCCTGCAACGGCGCGCCGACCCGGTCGCCGGGGACGACCGCCTGGCTGTCCCGGGTCACCAGCCACAGCCGGGGCCGGTCGGCCGGCGGGAGGTCGTGCAACGCCCGGACGAGGTGCAGCACGCTCTCGGCGACCAGCCGGTGGGCGCGGTCCAGGGCGGCCGGGTCGGGCTTCGGGTCGGCGACGTCCAGCGCCCAGCGATGGATCACCCCCCGGCACGGCCGGTCCGCGCCGACCAGGTCGGCGAGCAGGTCGCGGAGCTGCTCGGGTCGGGTCGGGTCGACCTCGTACGCCTCGGCGGAGAGCCGCCGGTAGGCCGGTCCGGGCCGGACGAGCACGCAGGTGCCGCCCCGCGCCGCCAGCGCGGTGTGCAGGGTGGTGTCCCGGTCGGCGAAGAGCAGCCACCGGCCGTGCCAGTCGGCGTCCCCGGGTGGCGTGGCGAGGGCGGGTGCCGGTTGCCAGCGGATCTCGTGCAGCAGGTCCGCCCCGGCGGAGGCGCTCCGGTCCAGCCGACGCAGCCGCAGGCCGGTGACGACGAGCAGCACCCGGTCGTCGTCGGCGCGGACCACCAGGTCGGCGGTGTGCAGCGCGGTGTCGCCGGGCTCCGCCGGGCGGATCCGGGCGTGGCAGGTGACCGCCGACCCGGGCCGCTCGCGCAGGTCGAGCCGCGCGATGCCGACCGGCACGTACGTGTCGGCGGGCGGGCCGGGCAGGGCGGCGACCGCCACCTGGAGGATGCTGTCCAGCAGCGCCGGGTGCACCGTGTACGGGCCGGACGGTTCCCCGTCGAGCCGGATCCGCGCCGACGCCTCGCCGTCGGTGCGCCGGAGCTGCCGGACGCCCTGGAAGCGGGGGCCGTACTCCAGGCCCCGGGCGCGCATCAGCGCGTAGTGGTCGGCGTCGGTGAGCGGCCCGACCGCCGTGGCCCCGTCGGGGTCGTGCTCGGGTGCGACGGCGGCGGAGACGGTGCCCCGGGCGTGGAGCAGCCAGCCGAGCTGTCCGTCCTCGTCCGGCTGGCGGCTGGCGCAGCGGAACGCGAACCCACCGGACGGGTGTGCGGTGAGGGTCACCTGCATGGTGGTGGGGCGCTCGTCGGGCGGCGCGAGGGGCGCCACGACGTCGAGGTTCTCGACCACGCCGGCCGACGTGCCGAGCAGCTCGGCCGCGGCGGCGAGGGCCATCTCGACGTACGCCGTGGCGGGGACCACGACCTGGCCGCGTACCCGGTGGTCGGCGAGGTACGGCAGCAGGTCGACGGTGATCTCGGTGGTCCAGAGGTGCGTGTCCCGGTCGAGTGAGGACTCGACGTGTCCGCCGAGGAGCGGGTGGCCCTCGCGGGGGCGGACCGAGCCGGCCGCGGGCTCGTCCGGCCAGTGCCGTTCGCGCTGCCACGGGTAGTCGGGCAGGCGGACGACCGCGCCGGGGACCGGGGCGAGTGCCGCCCAGTCGACCGGTACGCCGAGGCGGTAAAGCTCGGCGGCGGTGTCCAGCATGGCCAGTCGTTCCGGGGTATCCCGACGGGTGGAGGCGAGGACGACGGCGTCACCACCACGCCGACGGCAACTCTGCTCCACACCCGTACCCAGCACCGGATGAGGACTGACCTCCAGAAAACAGGTCAACCCGTCACCCAGCAACCGATCCACCACCGGCGCGAACCGCACCGGCTCCCGCAGGTTCTCCCACCAATACCCGGCATCCAACTCACCACCACCGAGCACCGCACCCCGCACCGTCGAATACAACGGCACCGACGCCACACGCGGCGACAACCCCACCAACCGCGCCACCAACTCATCCCGCAGCTCATCCACCTGCGGACTGTGCGACGCCACATCCACCTGCACCCGCCGCGCGAACACCCCCCGACCCGACAGCGACGCCACCACCGCGTCCACCGCCTCCGACGAACCCGCCACCACCGTCGTCACCGGCCCGTTCAGCGCCGCCACCACCACCGCACCACCGAACGGAGCCACCACCGCCTCAACCTCGGCAGCAGCCAACTCCACCACCGCCATCGCCCCACGACCCGAAACCCGCCGCAACAAACCACTGCGCTCACAGATCACCCGAGCCGCATCCGACAACGACAGAGCCCCGGCCACATACGCCGCCGCGACCTCCCCCATCGAATGCCCCACCACCGCCGCAGGCTCCACACCCCACGACCGCCACAACGCCGCCAACCCCACCTCGACGGCGAACAACACCGGCTGCACCACGTCGATCCCCTCCGGAACCGACTCCCCCTCCAACACCTCCACCAACGACCAGTCCACGAACTCCGCGAACGCCGCCGCACACTCCCCCAACACCCCACGGAACACCGGCTCCCGACGAGCCAACTCCCGACCCATCCCCCACCACTGACCACCCTGACCCGGAAACACGAACACGACCCTGCGGGCCGGTCCGGCGGGTACCGGGACCGACGGCTCCGCGTCGGTGAGCCGGGTCTCGAGCTGCGCGACGAGATCGGCCTGGGAGGTGGCGGCGACGGCGAGCCGGACCCCGTGGTGGGTACGCCGGACAGCGGCGGTGTGGGCGAGGTCCCACAGGTCGATGTTGGGCTGCCGGCGCAGCATCGCCACGGTGCGCCGGGTGAGCTCGGTCAACGCGGCCGGGGTGTGCGCGGACAGCGGCACCAGGACGGCGTCCGGGGCGTCGGGTCCGGCCGGTCGCGCAGCCGCCTCGGCGGGCATGGTCGGCGTGGTCACCGGGTTGGGCCGGGCCGGGTCGTCGGCGGCCGGAAGGGCGGGCAGCGGGACGGCCACGACGTCCTGCGGGTAGAGGGCCGGCCAGTGGAGCGGGTGGCCGAGGCGGTGGAGCGTGGCGGCCGTGTCGAGCATCGCGGCGCGCTCGTCCTCGTCGCGGCGGGTGGAGGCGAGGACGACGGCGTCACCACCACGCCGACGGCAACTCTGCTCCACACCCGTACCCAGCACCGGATGAGGACTGACCTCCAGGAAACAGGTCAACCCGTCACCCAGCAACCGATCCACCACCGGCGCGAACCGCACCGGCTCCCGCAGGTTCTCCCACCAATACCCGGCATCCAACTCACCACCACCGAGCACCGCACCCCGCACCGTCGAGTACAACGGCACCGACGCCACACGCGGCGACAACCCCACCAACCGCGCCACCAACTCATCCCGCAGCTCATCCACCTGCGGACTGTGCGACGCCACATCCACCTGCACCCGCCGCGCGAACACCCCCCGACCCGACAGCGACGCCACCACCGCGTCCACCGCCTCCGACGAACCCGCCACCACCGTCGTCACCGGCCCGTTCAGCGCCGCCACCACCACCGCACCACCGAACGGAGCCACCACCGCCTCAACCTCGGCAGCAGCCAACTCCACCACCGCCATCGCCCCACGACCCGAAACCCGCCGCAACAAACCACTGCGCTCACAGATCACCCGAGCCGCATCCGACAACGACAGAGCCCCGGCCACATACGCCGCCGCGACCTCCCCCATCGAATGCCCCACCACCGCCGCAGGCTCCACACCCCACGACCGCCACAACGCCGCCAACCCCACCTCGACGGCGAACAACACCGGCTGCACCACGTCGATCCCCTCCGGAACCGACTCCCCCTCCAACACCTCCACCAACGACCAGTCCACGAACTCCGCGAACGCCGCCGCACACTCCCCCAACACCCCACGGAACACCGGCTCCCGACGAGCCAACTCCCGACCCATCCCCCACCACTGACCACCCTGACCCGGAAACACGAACACCACACGGGGGATGGACGGCCCGGAGGCGGGGGTCGGTTCGGCGGTGTCGAGCCAGCGGTCGAGCCGCGCCACCAGTTCCTCCCTGGTACGGGCGGTCAGGGCGAGCCGGTACGGATGGTCGGTGGCCGGGCGCGCGGCGGTCCAGCACAGGTCGGCCAGGCTGCCCGGACCGGTTGCGGCGGCGTCCCGGACAGCGGCGGCGACCGTACGCAGCGCGGTGCCGTCCGGGGCGGACAGGGCCAGCAGGTGCGCCGGTTGCGGGGTCACGCCCTCCAGGACGACGTGGCAGTTCGTGCCGCCGAAGCCGAAGGCGCTGACCCCGGCGAGGGGCTTCTCCTCCGGGTACGGCCAGGGTTCGACGGTCTGCGGGACGCGCAGCCGGAACTGCTCGAAGGCGATGTGCGGGTTCGGCTGCGTGAAGTGCAGGTTCGGCGGGATGGTCTGGTGCCGGATCGCGAGTGCCGTCTTGATCAGCCCGGCTATGCCGGCGGCGGCCTCCAGGTGGCCGATGTTGGTCTTGACCGAGCCGATCACGAGGGGCCGGTCGGCGGGACGGCCCACACCGAGCACCGAACCGATGGCGGTGGCCTCGATGGGGTCGCCGAGGAACGTGCCGGTGCCGTGCGTCTCGACGTAGTGGACCTGCTCGGGGGCCACGCCGGCCCGCTGGTAGGCCGCCTGGAGCATGGCCACCTGCGCCTGCGGGTTGGGCGCGGTCAGCCCGTTGCTGAAGCCGTCGTTGTTGACCGTGGAGCCACGGATCACGCAGTGGACCGGGTCGCCGTCGGCGAGCGCGCGGGAGAGCGGCTTCAGCACGACGATGCCGGCGCCCTCGCCCCGGACGTAGCCGTTGGCCCGCGCGTCGAAGGCCTTCGAACGCCCGTCCGGTGCCATCGCCCCGAACTTGGACATCGCCACGGTGCTCTCCGGGGCGATGGTCAGGTTGACGCCACCGGCGAGGGCGACGGTCGACTCACCGGCGCGCAGGCTCTGGCACGCGAGGTGGACGGCGACCAGGGCGGACGAACACGCCGTGTTGACCACCAGGCTGGGTCCCTGGAGGCCGAGGAGGTACGAGACGCGGGCGGAGATGACGCTCAGGTCCTGCCCGGTCGCGGTGTGCGGGGAGATGTCCTCCGGGCTGCGGCCGAGGAGCTGTCCGTAGTCGTGCCACATCGCGCCGCAGAACACGCCGGTGGGGCTGTCCTTCAGGCTCCTCGGGGCGATTCCGGCGTCCTCCAGCGCCTCCCACGCCAGCTCCAGGACCAGACGCTGCTGCGGGTCCATCTGGACCACCTCGCGGGGCGCGAGGCCGAAGAACTCGGCGTCGAACCGGTCGACGTGCTCGAGGAATCCGCCCCACCGGGTGCTCATCCGGCCCGGCGCGTCCGGTGCCGGGCTGTAGTACCGGTCGACGTCCCACCGTCCGGGCGGGACTTCGGTGACGGCGTCGACACCGCCGGTCAACAATTGCCAGTAGGCCTCGATGCCGGGCGCGCCGGGAAAGCGGCACGCCATTCCGATGACGGCGATCGGTTCCGATTCGCGCATCGCCAGGCCGGCATTCCCCGTCGTGGCGGCGCGGTCACCTTCGGTGATGAACCGGACCAGGGAATCGATGGTCGGGTGTTCCCAGACGAGGGTCGCCGGAAGAGGCCGCCGGAGAAACCGGGAAAGCCCGGCGATGAGGGTCGCGGCACGCAGCGAATTGAGGCCGTACCGGCTGAAGCGCTCATGCGCGTCCAGGCCGACGGCGTCCAGACCGAGCTGTTCGGCCAACTGCCGCCTCAGCCACTCCTCCACCTCGGACGGGCTGGGCGAATGGTGCGGCGGAACCGCCTGATCGGGTTGCTGCTGCATGCACGTGTCCTCAACGGGAGATTGCTCCGTCGACCGGCGACCCACCGACACCTCGCGGGTGGCGGGTCGACCGGTCGGGAGGCGCCGACGCGGTGGGGAGCGGATGCGGAACTCGGGCCGGGAGCGGTGTCCGCCCCGACGATCGCGGTCTTCAGCAGGTCAGCGGGGTGGTGGAGCACACCGGCCGGACACGGACGACCTGACGGGCAGGGCGACGATGACCTGTCCCGTACGGCGCGCCTCGGGGACGCCGCGCGTCCCCCCGGTCATGCCACCACCACTGCGGCGACGGGTGGGCGTGAGTGGTCGCGGCGTGGCGCCGGTGGCGCGACCCGCCGCGGAAACACCGATTCCCATCCGTTCGACCCATCCGATGATCGGTCGTTCGACAACCTCACCCACGACACACCCCACTACGCAGCGACACGTCGAACCGAATACCTGCCATGTCGAAAAAGGACGCGATCTGCCACCGGCCGGACAGCCGGAACAGTCATAACCGAATTCGCCACAGCATCGATCCGGCAACGCCTCGGCGTAGCCCCCAGCGGATCGCACCGGGATGCTAGCAGCGGCTCTCCTTGCGAACGCAAGCTCCTGCGGAACGTCGCTTTTGGACAGGCTTCCGACGATCGGTGCCACTACGCGGCACCTGAGCTCCACGATGGATTGCGCTGGTCGTCAATGTCACGTACTTCCACATTTCGATTCTTCGGAGACCCCGGAGGGGCCGGTGACCGGAGTTGCGGTGCCGCGCCCCGCCCACTCCCCCACCACCGACGCCGCACCCTCCTTGTCCGCGTTCATCACCCGAATCACGCGCGCCCAGAAGGGGCGGCCGGGCGGTTCACCAGTTGGAAACACCCATGACTCCGGCAACCCGCACTCCCGCGGCGGCGGGCCGGACGGGCCGCCCGGATCGGCTCGCGCACCACGCATCCGGCCGGCGTCGAAGCCCACCACACCGCACCCTGCGCGCCCTGTTCGGACGGGTATCCGACAGTCGCTATGGAGATCCATTCACGACAAAGACAGCGCGGTCCTCTATGGTCGGCCTGACGACGATCGTCCACATCCGAGCGTCGAACGGGTGAACGGAGGCTGACCGACTGACCGGCAGCGCCGGCTGCCCCACTGTCCGGTCGGACGGCGAACCCTGCGCGGGGGGCCATCTTCCGATTGTCTGCCGTCACTGGATAATGGGCCGCGCCCTGATCCGGGCCGGTCCTGGGATCGGGCACACCGACACCCACGGAAGGGACGATTCTGTGAAGCGAGACTTCTCGCCCGTGCTCCCCGGCGAGGGTGCCACGGACTACGCCCGCTACATGCGTACCGACACCCTGCTCGCCCTGCAACGGGATCCGGCGGAGATGACCCACCGGGACGAGTTGCTCTTCCAGGTGGTCCACCAGTCCGCCGAGCTGTGGCTCAAGCTGGCGGTGGCCGAGTTGACCGAGGCTGCCGCCCGGATCGGCGACGGCGAGCTGGCGGAGGCGGAACTCCTGCTGGCCCGGTCGGCCCTCGCCGTCCGGCTGATCACCGACCAGCTCGACATGTTCCGGTATCTGCCACCGGCCACCTTCCAGGCCCTCGTACCGGTGCTCGGCAACGGCTCCGGGGCCGAGTCGCCGGGCTGGAAGCAGGCCCAGGCCGCGAGCCGCCGGCTCGACCAGGCGTTCAGCACGTACCTCGCCGACCGGCAGATCGACCTGCGGAAGATCTACTCGGGCAACCCCGCCGACCCGGTCTACCGGCTGGCCGAGGCGATGGTCGAGTGGGACGAGCGGGTCGCGCTGTGGCGGGTACGCCACTACAAGATCGCCATCCGGATCGGCAGTCACGGTGCCATCGGCACCCAGGGCAGCCCGGCGAACTGGCTCGCCAAGCTGATCGACCACCGGTTCTTCCCCGAACTGTGGCAGGTGCGTACCGAGCTCGGCGGGGAGCACTGACGTGGACGGCGCGCTCCGCGCGCAGTTCCCGGTGCTGGACACCTGCGTCTACCTGAACAGCAACTCCACCGGAGCGGTACCCCGGGGCGTGCAGGACGTCCTGGCCGGCTACTGGGACACGCTGCGCACCTGGCGGGACGATGTCTGGGGCGGGTGGCACGAGGGCCTCGACCGGTACGCCGACACCCTCGCCGCCTTCATCGGCGCGCCGGCCGGCAGTGTGGTCACCGACGCCAACCTGAGCACCCTGCTGGTGCGGGTGGCCTCCTGTTTCGACTACCGTCCGCCGCGCAACCGGGTGGTCACCACCGACCTCGAGTTCCCCACCGTGCCGTTCGTCTGGAACGCGTTCCGCCGCTACGGGGCGCAGCCCGAGGTGGTCGGCACCGGCGGCCCCCGGTTCGACCAGGACGCCCTGGAGGCGGCGATCGACGAGCGGACGCTGCTGGTGTGCGTACCGCACGCGAGCTTCTCCTCCGGCGCCGTCCTGGACCTGCCCCGACTGGTGACCCACGCGCACTCGGTCGGTGCCCTCGTCGCGGTGGACGCCTTCCAGAGCGTCGGGATCATGCCCCTGGACGTCACCGCGCTCGGCGTCGACTTCCTGCTCGGCGGCGCACACAAGTGGATGTGCGGGGCGGCGACGGCCTTCCTCTACGTACGCCCGGACCTGCTGCCGGGCCTCGAACCGGCGGCGACCGGCTGGCAGGCGGGTGACCGGGCGCTGACGTTCCAGCCGTCGACCGGCTTCGCCGACGGCGCGCAGCGGTTCGCCGGTGGCACGCCGTACCCGCTCACGTCGCTGATCTCCCAGGTCGGCCTGGACCTGCTGGCCGGGGTGGGCACCGAGGCGATCCGGGCGCACTCGCTGCGCTGCACGCGACGGATCATCGACCGGGCGCAGGCGGCCGAAATCCCGATCGTCAGTCCGGTCGGCCCGGATCGGGGCGGCGTGGTCTGCCTCGACGTCCCCGACGGGGAGGCGGTCAAGTACCGGCTCGCCGCCCGGAACATGGTGTGCAGCTGGCGGGGCTGGCTGCGGATCGGTCCGCACGTCTACAACACCCTCGACGAGATCGACCAGTTCATGGACGCACTGGAACAGGAATGGCAGGGAACCCGCCGATGAGTACTCCGTCGTTGTCCCCCCGCGCGCTGATGAGCCTGCTGGTCAACGCGAGCAAGGCGGTGGACGTGCTGGAGACCGCCTACACCGAGGGGCTGCTCGACGCGCTGGAGCCCGGTCCGGTGACCCTGGGCGAGCTGGCGACCCGGTTCGACGTACGGCCGCTGCGGCTCTACAAGTTCCTCGACTGCCTGGAGAGCGTGGGCGTCGTCGAACGGGAGGAGAAGGGCGACGACATCGTCGACGCCCGCTACCGTGCGGTGCCCGGACTCCGCGACGCCGTGCACGCGGTCTGCGGGCCCGGCTCCATCGAACGGGACCGGGACCGGTACCCGTGGCGGCAGCTGCACGGTCGGCTGGCCGAGAGCCTGCGCGGTGAGGTCAGCATGACCGACGACGACTTCGCCTGGCCGCCGAAGACCGACGAGCAGACGGCCTCGTTCGAGCAGAGCATGTCGGTCGGGCTCGGTCCGGTGATCGAGGTCTTCGGCCAGCACGCCGACCGGCTCTGGGCGGGACGTCGCCGTTTCCTCGACGTCGGCGGCGGGGACGGCACCCTCGCCGCGACGGTGCTGCGGGACGCGCCGGGGCTGCGGGTCGACGTCTACAACCTGCCGGCGGTCGGGCCGCTGGTCGAGCGGACCCGGGCCGGGTGCGCCGACCCGGAGCGGCTCGGATTCGTGGGTGGGGACTTCTTCGCCGAGCCGCTGCCGACCGGGTACGACGCGATCTCCTTCGTCCGGGTGCTGCACGACTGGCCGAACGACGTCGCCCGGATGCTGGTGGAGAAGGCGTACGCGGCCCTGCCGCCGGGCGGGATGCTGCTGATCTGCGAGGAGTTCCGCACGCCGGACCGGCTGGCGATGCAGTTCTTCTGGTCGTACTTCCTGATCGGGGTGGACAGCTGTGTCAGCCGGCTGCGGGAGGTGGAGTTCTACACCAGCCTGCTGACCGAGACGGGCTTCGAGCAGATCGAGGTGCTGCCCGGTGGCTGGGAGCTGATCGCCGCCCACAAGCCGGAGCACTGACCGGACGGTGACCCGTGGGGTGGGTCCGGGTGAGGGCTCACCCCGCGTCCGCGGCGACGGTGGCGCGCTGCATGCGTCCTTTCGCCGGCGTGTCGTACCGGTACACCGCCAGCGTCGTGCGCCCACGTCTCAGCGACGCGGCTCACGCTTCGGGAAGATGGTGTAGTACAGCGGCCAGAAGACCAGCCAGACGACGATCACCAGGCTGAGGCGGCCGATCCACGCCTCCAGCTCCCGCGTCCGGTCCGGGTCGCCGACCAGGACGATCCCGCCGACCAGCAGGGCGCAGGCGACCGCCCAGCCGAGCAGGGCCTTTCCCCACTCGCGCCACTCGTGCCGGGTCCGGGCCCAGCCGTAGCGGGGCGGTTTCACCGGCGGCGGGCCACCGGCGAACCGGTGCGCGAAGCGCTGGTCGGCCCAGCGCACCATGCTGTGGCCGAAGGCCACCGAAAAGCCGAGGTACGCGGCGGCGAGGCCGTGCGCGAGCGTGGCCGTGCCGCCGGAGCGTAGGTCGATCATGGTGGCGACGAGGAGCACGACGTCGACCAGGGGTACGGCCAGCAGCAGAGCGGCTCCGACGCGGGGGCGGCGCAGCGGGTAGCGGGCGATCAGTCCGGCCGCCAGCACGACCCAGAAGGCCACCTCACAGGCGATGATCAGTCCGACGAGCATCTACCACCTCTTTTTAGTACGCTGTGCGATAACCGTAGCAGGGCATGGCACACGCAGCCGGAGGGGTCGTTGCCCAAGATCGTTGATCACGAGGCCCGGCGCGCCGAGCTGGCCGAGGCGATGTGGCGCGTGGTCTACCGGGACGGGGCCGCCGCGGCGACCGTCCGTAGCATCGCGACCGAGGCGGGCTGGTCACCCGGCGCACTACGGCACTACTTCACCACCCAGACCGAGTTGCTCGCCTTCGCCCTGGAACACGTCATGGCGAAGGCGACCGAGCGCTTTCACGCCGGGGACTGGAACGGGCCGGTCCGCGACACCGTCCAGCGGCTGCTGGAGGAGCTGCTTCCCCTGGACCAGCAGCGCGTCCGGGAGATGGAGGTGTGGCTGCTGCTCGCCGCCCGCGTCCCGGCCGACCCGCTCGCGCGGACCCGCGTCGCCGAGGCCGACGACGGCGTACGGCGGGCCACCGAACTCGCCGTCACCGCGCTCGCCGATGCCGGACTGGTCGCGCCCGACCGGGACGTACCGACCGAGGCGACCCGGCTGCACGCCCTGCTGGACGGGCTCGCCCTGCACGCCCTGCTGCACCCCGACCTGATGCCCCCCGACCGGGTCCGCGCCGCCCTCGCCCACCACCTCGACGACCTGCGCCGCGCGACCCGGCCGCCAGCGGCGGACACCTCCTGAGCTGCTGCGCCCACCTGCGCATGCCCTACACCCACCCGACAATCAGCCCGCCGCCACCGCCCGCCGCTCACCGCCACCGCCCGCCCGCCGTCACCGCTCGTCGCCGCTCGGCCGGATCTTGGACACTTAGCGTTGGATAAGGACGGTAGGTGTCCAAGATTCAGACGCATCAGGGGTGCCAGCGGACGGGGCTCGCCGTCGCCGAGGGTTTCGCCGGCACGTTACGAGCGAGGCTCGACCGGCACGGCGGCTGACCACTCCCACCCTGACCAGTGGCGTGACCGCCCAGTGGTTCGGCGGGAAGGATCCGGGAAGCTGCCGGTGAGAGGCCACCTCGATCCTTACTCCGATGGCGCAGTGAAGCTGGCCACTCACGGAGAGTACGAGGTGTTTCCGCCGATGGACCCCGCTGGATCCGACGAGAGCACCGAGTTCCCCCTGTCGTCGGCGCAGCGTCGGTTGTGGTTCCAGTACCGGCTGGAAGGCCCGTCGGCCACGTACAACATCCCGATCGTCACGCGCATCCGCGACCGGGTGGACGCAGACGCGCTGCTCATGGCGGTACGGGACGTGGTGGGCCGGCACGAGATCCTGCGCACCGTGTACGTGGAGGCCGACGGGGAACCGGCACAGCGTGTCCTGCCGGCTGCCGGGGTGCCCGTTGACGCCGCCCACGTGGTGGCCGCGCCCGACGAGGTCGACACGGCGGTGGTGGAGACCTGCCGGTACGCGTTCGACCTGGCCACCGAGCCGCCGCTGCGGGTGCGGTTGTTCAGCGTCGGGGAGCGGGAGCACCTGCTGGTGCTGAACCTGCACCACATCGCCGGGGACGGTGGGTCGCTCGGCCCGCTCGCGCGGGACCTCTCCCACGCCTACGCCGCCCGCACCGCCGGCCGGGCACCCGAGTGGGAACCCCTGCCCGTCCAGTACGCCGACTACGCCCTCTGGGAGCACGAACTTCTCGGCGCGGAGGACGACCCGGCAAGCGAGATCAACCGTCAGCTCACCTACTGGGGAACCGCCCTGGCCGGGCTGCCGGAGGAACTGCCGCTGCCCACCGACCATCCCCGCCCGCCGCAGGCGTCCTACCGGGCCGGACGCGTCGACCTCACCATCGACCCGGTCACCCACGACGCGCTGCGCGTCGTCGCCCGCAACAACGACGCGACCCTGTTCATGGTCGTCCAGGCCGCCATCGCCACCCTCCTCACCCGACTCGGCGCCGGCACCGACATCCCCCTCGGCACGGTCGTCGCCGGACGCACCGACGACACCCTCGACCAGTTGATCGGGTTCTTCGTCAACACCCTCGTCCTCCGCACCGACACCACCGGCAACCCCACCTTCAACGAACTCCTCCACCGCGTCCGCGACACCGACCTCACCGCCTACGACCACCAGGACCTCCCCTTCCAACGCCTCGTCGAACACCTTCGACCGGCTCGGTCTCCCGGTCGGAATCCGCTGGCCCAGGTGGCCTTCGCGGTCGACGGCGGACTCGTGCTCGATCTGAACGGGTTGGATGTCGTCGCGGAGAAGCCGCCGTTCGAGACGGCGAAGTTCGACCTGTACTTCGGTTTCGTCCCGCAGCCCCGTTCGGGGGAACTCACGCTGGGCCTCATCTACGCGGAGGACCTGTTCAGCCGGACCGGCGCAGAGGCGCTGGGGCGACGCCTGATCGCCCTGCTCGCCCAGGTCGCGGCCGACCCCAGGTTGCGGGTGGGCACGGTGGACATCCTGACGTCCGAGGAGCGTCGTCAGGTTCTCACCGGTTTCAACGCCGCCACGCCCCGCGTGCCGTCCGAGACCCTTCCGGCGCTCTTCGAGCGGCAGGTACGGCAGCACCCGGACGCCGTCGCGGTCGTGCACGGTGGCGCGGAGATCACGTACCGGGAGCTGAACAGGCGGGCCGGACGGCTGGCGTACCACCTGATCGGGCTCGGGGTCGGGCCGGACGTGCCGGTGGCGGTCTCCATGCGACGGTCGGCGGGCCTGGTCGTCGCCCTGCTCGCCGTGAGCATGGCCGGTGGTTGCTACGTGCCGGTGGACCCGGCGTACCCGACCGCCCGCCAGGAGTTCATCCTCCGCGACGCCGCACCGGCCGTCCTGATCGTCGACGATGCCGCAGCCCAGCCCGCACCAACGTCGGCGGCGATCGTCGTGGCCGGCGGCGAGGCGTGGGAGGGGCCCGCAGACCCGCCCACCGGCTACCGGCTCCCGACGCCGTTTCTGGACAACGCGGCGTACGTGATCTACACGTCGGGGTCGACGGGCGCGCCGAAGGGCGTCACGGTCACCCACCGGGGCATCAGCCGACTGGCCCACCGCTACCAACGTGACTTCGAGGTCCGGCCCGGCAGCCACATCCTCCAGATCGCCTCGATCGGCTTCGACGGCTCCGTCTGGGAGATGCTGATGGCCCTCCTCGCCGGCGGCACCGTCATCCCCTTCGCCCCCGAGCAACTCCTCACCGCCGGCACCGGCCACGACCTCGTCCGCCGGACCACCCACGTCACCGTCACCCCGTCACTACTGGCGTCCCTGCCCGCCGGCACCATCCCCACCGGGGCGATGGTCATCACCGCCAGCGAGGCCTGCCCCCAGTGGCTGGTCGACACCTGGTCCGTCGAATACCGCCTCGTCAACTCCTACGGGCCCACCGAGGTCACCGTCTGCGCCAGCGGCGGACCACTGCCCGCCGGTGAACCGGTCACCATCGGCGTCCCGGTCGCCAACACCGACCTCTACGTCCTCGACGACTTCCTTCGGCCGGTTCCCGTCGGTGTGCCGGGCGAACTCTTCGTCGCCGGCCCAGGGCTCGCCCGTGGGTACCTCCGTCGCCCCGACCTGACCGCGTCCCGCTTCGTCGCCGACCCGTACGGCCCGCCCGGCAGCCGCATGTACCGCACCGGCGACCTCGCCCGCTGGGACACCGACGGACAGCTGCACTTCCTCGGCCGCACCGACGACCAGGTCAAAATCCGCGGCTACCGCATCGAACTCGGCGAAATCGAAACCACCCTCACCGCACGCCACGACATCCGCCACGCCGCCGTCATCGCCCGCGAAGACCAACCCGGCGACAAACGACTCACCGCCTACCTCGTCCCCACCGACCACACCACGGTGGACGTCGCTCACCTCCGCCGGGACCTCACCGCGCAGCTACCCGACTACATGGTCCCCACCGCCTACCTCGTCATGGACACCCTGCCCATCACCGCCAACGGCAAGCTCGACCGCGCGGCCCTACCCGCCCCCGCCCACACCACCAGCAGCGCGCACGCCGCCCCCCGCACCGCCCGCCAGGACGTCCTCTGCCGGCTCTTCGCCGCCGTCCTCGGCCTCCCCGACATCGGCACCAGCGACAACTTCTTCGACCTCGGCGGCCACTCCCTCCTCGCCACCCGCCTCGTCAACCGCATCCGCACCACCCTCGGCGTCGAACTCGGCGTCCGCGACCTCTTCGAGAACCCCACCGTCGCCACCCTCGAACCCCACCTGACGGCGGGGACCGCACGCGCGGCGCTGACCGTCGCTGCCCGACCGGATCCGCTGCCCGTGTCGTTCGCCCAGCGCCGCCTGTGGGTGCTGCACCGGATCGAGGGTCCGTCGGCGACGTACAACGTGCCGGTCACCACCCGCCTCCACGGCACGGTCGACGTCGACGCCCTCCGGGCCGCCGTCGACGACCTCGTCACCCGACACGAGATCCTCCGCACCACCTACACCGAGATCGACGGCGAACCCGCCCAGCGCATCCACGACCCCGCCCCCGGAATCGCCACCTTCACCCACCACCAGATTCCCGTCGACCAGGCCGAAACCATCCTCGCCACCGCCTCGGCCCACCCCTTCGACCTCGCCCGCGAAGCGCCCCTCGCCGTCCACCTCATCACCACCGGCGACCGGGACCACCTGCTCCTGGTCAACCTGCACCACATCGCCGGCGACGGCGCCTCCATGGCCCCCCTCGCCCAGGACCTCGCCACCGCCTACACCACCCGCACCACCGGCCACGCACCCGAATGGGAACCCCTGCCCGTCCAGTACGCCGACTACACCCACTGGCAGCGGACCCTGCTCGGCTCCGAGGACGACCCGGACAGCGATGTCAGCCGCCAGCTCGCGTACTGGGGTGAAGCCCTGGCCGGGCTACCGGAGGAACTGCCACTACCCACCGACCACCCCCGGCCGCCGCAGGCGTCCTACCGGGCCGGACGCGTCGACCTCACCATCGACCCGGTCACCCACGACGCCCTGCGCACCGCCGCCCGCAACAACGACGCCACCCTCTTCATGGTCGTCCAAACCGCCATCGCCACCCTCCTCACCCGACTCGGCGCCGGCACCGACATCCCCCTCGGCACCGTCGTCGCCGGACGCACCGACGACACCCTCGACCACCTCATCGGCTTCTTCGTCAACACCCTCGTCCTCCGCACCGACACCACCGGCAACCCCACCTTCAACGAACTCCTCCACCGCGTCCGCGACACCGACCTCACCGCCTACGACCACCAGGACCTCCCCTTCGACCGGCTCGTCACACACCTGCAACCGCCCCGGTCGCTCGGCCGTCACCCGCTGTTCCAGATCGCCCTGTCGCGCGCCGACCGCACCCCCACCACCACTCCCCTGCCGGGGCTGGAGTGCACACCGGAACCGACCCGCCTGCGAATCGTGAAGTTCGACCTGGAGTTCACGATCATGGACGAGCCGGTCGACGGGGATCTGGACATCACGATCGGCTACGCCACGGACCTCTTCGTCCACCGGACCGTCGAGCTGATCGGGCAGCGCCTCACCGCGATCCTGCGCCAGGTCGCCCGGCAACCCGCCACCCCGATCAGCCGGATCGACATCCTGGTCGACGACGAGCGGAAACGGCTACTGCCGCAGGTGTCAGCCCAGACCGCCGTGTGCAGCGTCGTCGAGGCGTTCGACGCCCAGGCCGCGCGCCGCCCGGACGCCGTCGCGGTCACCGACGGGTCGACCGTCCTGACGTACGCCGAACTGCGGGAGCGGGCCGAGCTGTTGGCGCGGACGCTGTGCGCGGCCGGGGTGACCGCCGAGACGCCGGTGCCGATGCTGATGCAACGGTCGGTCGACCTCGTCGTCGGCATCCTCGCCGTCCTCAAGGCCGGCGGCGCCTACCTGCCCATCCACACCGCCTACCCGCTGAACCGGATGCGGGCGGTGGTCGCGGCGTCCGGCTCTCCGGTGATCCTCGTCGACGACGCGTTCCGCGACCACGACCTGGTCGCCGACCAGGTCGCCGCCGGGCGTCGGGTGCTGGGCTGCGCGGCCGATCCGACGGCGGACGACGTGCCGCTGCCGGTGGTGCATGCGCAGCAGCTCTGCTACGTGATGTACACCTCGGGCTCGACCGGGGAGCCGAAGGGCATCCAGATCACCCACCAGGGCGTCGTCGACCTCGTCCGCGACCCCAGCTGGACCATGCACCCCGACGACCGCGTCCTCCTCCACTCCCCCCACGCCTTCGACGCCTCCACCTGGGAACTCTGGGGACCACTCCTCGCCGGCGGACAGGTCGTCGTCGCCCCACCCCGCGAACTCGACGCCGCCGGGTTCCGGATGCTCCTCAGGAAACACGACGTCACGCGGCTCAGCCTCACCGCCGGCCTCTTCCGCGTCGTCGCCGACGAACTAGTGGACGCCTTCACCGGGCTGACCGAGGTCACCACCGGCGGCGACGTGATCTCCGCGCGGGCGGTGAACCACACCCTGGCCCACTGCCCCACCACCATCGTCCGCACCACCTACGGCCCCACCGAAATGACCCTCTGCGTCACCCAGTACCCCTGGCGACACGGAGAACAAGCCGACGCCACCGTCCCCCTCGGACACCCGCTGCACGACACCCACCTCCACGTCCTCGACCAACACCTGCAACCCGTCGCCACCGGTGTACCCGGCGAGTTGTACCTCGCCGGAGCAGGCACCGCCCGCGGCTACGTCAACCGCCCCGACCTCACCGCCAGCCGCTTCGTCGCCAACCCCTACGGCCCACCCGGCAGCCGCATGTACCGCACCGGCGACCTCGCCCGCTGGGACACCGACGGAAACCTGCACTTCCTCGGCCGCACCGACGACCAGGTCAAAATCCGCGGCTACCGCATCGAACTCGGCGAAATCGAAACCACCCTCACCGCACGACCCGACATCCGCCACGCCGCCGTCATCGCCCGCGAAGACCAACCCGGCGACAAACGCCTCGCCGCCTACCTCGTCCCCGTCGACGACGCCACCGTGGATGTGGCCGCCCTTCGGCAGGACCTCGGCGCGCAGCTACCCGACTACATGGTCCCCACCGCCTACGTCGTCATGGACACCCTGCCCATCACCGCCAACGGCAAGCTCGACCGCAACGCCCTGCCGGAACCGGCCGACCCTTCCACCCGCAGCGCCCGGCAGGACGTGCTCTGCGAACTCTTCGCCGCCGTCCTCGGCCTGCCCGAGGTCGGCACCGACGACGACTTCTTCGACCTCGGTGGTCACGCGCGGCTCGCCGGGCGGCTGGCGACCCGGGTCCGCTCGATCCTCGGCGTGGACATGGACGCCCAGTTGCTCGTCGACAACCCCACCGTCGCCGCCCTGGACGCCCGGCTGCCGGCGCACACCTGACCTCCCACCCCGCCGGACCTGCCGTCACCGACCGTGTCGACAGCCACCGGCCCACCCACCTACTCACACACAACGAGGGGCCTGACATGAGCGACGACGTGGAGTCGACGATCCACGACAGCGTGGCCATCATCGGCATGAGTGGCCGCCTGGCCGGATTCGACTCCGTCGACGAGTTCTGGCGGGGACTGGTGACCGGTGCCGAGGGCTCGACCACGTACCCGGACGACAAGCTGCTCGCGGCGGGCGTCCCGGCGGCGGACCTCGCCGATCCGGCGTACGTGCGTACCGGTTTCCCGCTCACCGCGCCCGGTCTGTTCGCCGCCGATTTCTTCGACGTCGGTCCGGCCGAGGCGGAGGTGACCGATCCGCAGCACCGCCTCTTCCTGGAGTGCTGCTGGACCGCGATGGAGCACGCCGGGCGGGCCCCGGGCGGTGACCACGGCCGGGTCGGGGTCTTCGCCGCCACCTCGTCGAGCGGTCACCTCGCCGAGCGGGTACTCCCCTCCGAACGGGCCGCGCGCATCGCCCACCCGTTGCAGATGTCGGTCGGCAACGACGCCGGCATGCTGGCGTTGCGGGTCTCGTACAAGCTCAACCTCACCGGTCCGAGCCTGACCGTCTCGTCGGCCTGCTCGTCGTCGCTGGTGGCGGTGCACCTGGCCTGTCAGAGCCTGCTCACCCACGAGTGCGACGCGGCGCTCGCCGGTGGCGCGACGGTCCGGCAGCTCGACCCCACCGGCTACCGGCACGAGGAGGGCGGCATCCTGTCCCGGGACGGGCGGTGCCGGCCCTTCGACGCCGACGCCACCGGCACGGTGGCCGGTGACGGCGTCGGGGTGGTGGTGCTCAAGCGCCTCGCCGACGCGCTCGCCGACGGTGACCACGTGCACGCGGTGATCCGGGGTTCGGCGGTCAACAACGACGGGTCGGCGAAGGTGGGCATCACCGCACCGTCCACCACGGGTCAGGTGGCGGTGATCCGGGACGCGCTGGCCGTCGCGGGGGTCGCCCCGGAGACCGTCGACTACGTCGAGGCACACGGCACCGGAACCGCGCTCGGCGACCCGATCGAACTGCGGGCGCTGGCGGAGGCGCTCGGCCCGGTGCCCGCCGGCTCCTGCCGGGTCGGGGCGGTCAAGTCCAGCATCGGTCACCTGGACGCCGCCGCCGGGGTCGCCGGCCTGATCAAGACGACACTGGCGCTCGAGCACCGGTTCGTCCCGGGCACGCTGCACTTCCAGCGCCTCAACCCGGCGCTGGAGCAGCCCGACAGCCCCTTCCGGATCAGCGCCGACGGCGAACCGTGGCCGGTCGCCGACCATCCGCCCCGAGCCGGCATCAGCTCCTTCGGCATGGGCGGCACCAACGCGCACCTGATCCTGGAGGCGGCCCCGTCGCACCCGGCCGCCGTCCCGAACCGTCCCGTCCAGCTGCTGCCCCTGGCGGCCCGGACGGCCGACGAGCTGACCGCCGCCGCCGCGCGCCTGGCCGACCACCTGGCCCGGACGGCACCCGGACCGGCCGTCCTGGCCGACACGGCGTGGACGCTCCAGGTCGGACGGGCCCGGTTCGG
Source organism: Micromonospora sagamiensis (assembly GCF_014680085.1). Classification (NCBI taxonomy): domain Bacteria; kingdom Bacillati; phylum Actinomycetota; class Actinomycetes; order Micromonosporales; family Micromonosporaceae; genus Micromonospora; species Micromonospora sagamiensis. The sequence continues at coordinate 6,699,319 of NZ_AP023438.1, forward strand.
GCACCGGCGGGCCGTCGTCGCCACCGACGCGGTCGACGCCGTGGCGGCGCTGCGGTCCACCTCGACCGGGACGATCGTCGACGGGACGCCGCACGTGGTGTTCCTCCTCCCCGGCCAGGGCACCCGGTTCGCCGGTGTCGGCGCCCGGCTCTACGACAGCGAGCCGGTGTTCCGCGCGGCGGTGGAGGAGTGCGTCGCCGCCTTCGCCCCGCATCTGGACTGGGACCTGCGGGCGCTGCTCGTCGGCCGGGACGGGTCGGGGCTGTCCGACGATCCGTCGGCGGAGACGGGCTACGCGCAGCCGGCGATGTTCTGCCTCGACTACGCCTGCGCCCAGTTGCTGCGGTCCTGGGGGGTCGAGCCGGACGCGATGGTCGGCCACAGCCTCGGCGAGCTGGTCGCCGCCTGCCTGGCCGGGGTGTTCGACCTGGCGGACGCGGCGCGGGTGGTGGCGGCCCGCGCCCGGTTGATGCAGGAGTTGCCGCCGGGGCGGATGGTCTCGGTGGCCCTCGGCGAGGACAGGTTGCGGGCGGTGCTGGCCGGACACGGCACCATCGCGGCGGTCAACGCACACTCCTCCTGCGTCGTCGCCGGTGACGAGGCGGAGATGGCGGTGGTCGAGCGGCGACTCGCCGAGGTCGGCGCGGTGACCCGTGTCCTGCCGGTCCGGCGGGCCTTCCACACCGTCCACACCGAACCGGCGCTGCGCGCGTTCGCCGACGTGCTGCGCACCGTCCGGCTGCGTCCGCCGACGGTCCGGTTCCTGTCCAACCTGACCGGGACGTGGATCACCGACGAACAGGCCACCGACCCGCAGTACTGGGTGGCCCACGTCCGTGGGCAGGTGCGGTTCGCGGCCGGCGTCACGGTGGCCGCGGCGTGCCCGAACCCGCTCTTCGTGGAGGTGGGTCCGGGCCGCGGGCTCGGCAACCTGGTGCGGGCCGGCGCGTACGACAGCCGGCCACCGGTGGTGGCGATGCTGGCGCCGTCGCCCGGCTCGGCGGAGCGGCCCGACGGCACGGGCGTCCACGACGAGCAGCGGAGCGTGCTCGCCGCCCTGGCCGAGCTGTGGCAGCACGGCGTCGAGGTGGACTGGGCCGCCCTGCACGGTGGTGTCCCCCGGCGGCGGACCCCGCTGCCCACGTACCCGTTCACCCGTACCGGGTTCCTGCTGCCCCGGGCGACGACGGTGCGGCCGACCGACCCGCCGGCCCGGACGCCGGTCTGGTTCCCGGCGGCGCTCCCCCGCGACGGGGCCCGCGTGCCGGACCGGTGCGGCTGGCTGGTGCTCGGCGACGAGCCGGGGTGGGGTGGTGACGTCGCCGACGCGCTGCGCGCGGCCGGCCACCCGGTGCGCCGGATCGCGCGGGCCGACGGGCCGGACGGCGTCGACGCGGCACGGCCGGAGACCTGGGAACGCCTCTTCCGGGATCGCCCGGCCGACGGGCCGGTGGACCGGGTGCTGCACGCCTGGGACAGCGGGGACGAGGACGTGGACGTCGCGGTGGCGGCGCTGGTGGGTCTCGCGCGGGCCCTGCACGCGGCGGCACCGGGCCGCCCGGTCCGCGTGGACGTCCTGACCGAGGAGTTGCGGGAGGTCGTCGGCTCCCGCGTCCGGGCACCGCACCGGGCCGCGCTGGACGGGGTCGCCGCCGTGCTCGCCGGGCGGTACCCGACGGTGCGCTTCCACTTCGTGGACGTCGGTGCGGTGACCGGCGACGCGGACCGCGACCGTCAGCGCGCCCTGCTCCTCGCCGAACTGGCGGCGGAGACACCGGACACCCACGTGGCGTACCGGGGCACGCGGCGGTTCCGGCGTGCCCTCGTGCCCGCGCCGACCGGCCCGGCCGGTGTGGTGCCGGACGGGGGTTACCTGGTGACCGGGGCCGACCGGGAGACCGGGCTGCGGCTCGGGGCGGAACTGGCGCGCTCGGGTGCCCGGGTGGTGCTGGCCGGCGGTCCGGAACTGCCCGATCCGACCGGCCCGGACGCCACCGGTCCCCTCGCCGCTGAGCTGGCAGAGCTGCTCGACTCCCGGCCGGAGGCGGTGAGCTGGGTGCCGGCCGACCCGACCGACGCCGACGGGCTGCGCCGGCTGGTCGACACGGCCCGGGACCGGGTCGGTCCGCTCCGTGGCGTCGTGCACGTCGTGGACGCACCGTCCGAGCCGGTCGCGGTCGGTCGGTCGATCGACCGGATCCGCGTCCTGGCCGACCTGCTGGCCGGTGACGACCTCGACGTGCTGCTGCTGGTCACCGGTGCGGGCGGCGGCGACCCGCTGGTGGAGGAGGCGGTCGCCACCGCCGTGGGGGCGTTCGCCGAGCAGCGCTGTGCCGAGGGACCGGCCACGACCGCCGTACGCCTGCGCTCCGGGGCCGATCCGGACGGCCCGGCGGGGCCGGTGGCGGTCCTCCGGGCGGCGCTCGGCGGCGGCGTGCCGCAGGTGGTCGTCACCGGGCCGCCGACGGACGTGGCCGGCGCCGCGGTGCCGGTACCGGACCGGACGGAACCGCACGAACCGCTGCTGGCCGCCGCCGACATCGACGACGAGGTCGAGCGGTCCGTCGCCGAGGTGTGGCAGGAGGTGCTGGGCGTGTCGGGATTCGGTCCGGAGGACGACTTCTACCAACTCGGCGGGAACTCGCTGTTCGCCATGCAGATCATCGCCCGGCTGCGGCAACGCTTCGGCGACCTGCCGATGAGCGTCATCTTCGAGGCGCCGACCGTGAGCGGCCTGGCGGCGGCGATCCGGGCGTGGCAGGGCGAGGGCATCGGACTCGACGAGTTCGAGGCGCTGCTGGCGGAGATCGAGGCCATTCCGGCCGCGGGTGGCATCGGAGGCGGCGACCATGTCTGAGCGTCCCTCGGTCACGGACCTGAACCGGCGGCTCGCCGCCCTCTCCCCCGAGCGTCGGGCGGCCCTGGAGCAGGCGATGCGGGCCCGTGCCGTCAGCCTGCCGCCCGAGCTGGCCGCGTCACCGACCCGCGCGACGGCGGCCCAGCCGGGCCGGCGGCGACGCCCCACCAGCCGGATGGCGTTCAGCCTGTTCTTCTTCTCCGGGGACGGCTCGACGCGGGACGGGGAGAAGTACCGGCTCCTGCTGGACTGCGCCCGGTTCGCCGACGAGCGGGGCTTCGCCGCGGTCTGGGTGCCCGAACGGCACTTCGTCGACTTCGGTGGCCTGTACCCGAACCCGTCGCTGCTGGCGGCGGCACTGGCGGTGACCACCCGGCGGGTGCAGTTGCGGGCCGGCAGCGTCGTCCTGCCGCTGCACCATCCGGTGCGGGTCGCCGAGGAGTGGGCGGTGGTGGACAACCTCTCCGGTGGGCGGGCGGCCATCTCGGCCGCCTCCGGGTGGCATCCGGACGACTTCGTCCTCGCACCGGACGGGCCGGCTGGCTTTCCGGGGCGCAAGGACGCCATGTTCGCGGCGATCGAGACGATCCAGCGCCTCTGGGCCGGGGAGACGATCGACGTGTCGCGCCCGGACGGCAGCGTCCGCGCGGTCCGTACGCTGCCCCGGCCGTTGCAGCCGGAGCTTCCCGTGTGGGTCTCGGCGGCGGGTTCGGTGGAGACGTTCGAGCGGGCCGGCGCGATCGGGGCGAACGTGCTGACGGGCGTGATCGGGCACCGGCTCAGCGAGCTGGGTGAGAAGATCACCGCCTACCGGGCGGCCCGCGCGGCGGGTGGGCACGACCCGGCCGCCGGCACGGTCACCGCCATGGTGCACACCTTCCTCGGCCCCAGCGACGCGGAGGTCCGGGCGCTGGTGCGGGAGCCGCTGATCGACTACCTGGGCACGTTCCTGCGGCAGCACCAAGGCATCGAGGGCGGGTTCGGCGCGCTCGACGACGACGCGAGGGCGGCGATGCTCGACGCCACCTTCGAACGCTACTTCCAGTCGCTGGCGCTGCTCGGCACGCCCGACAAGTGCGAGGCCCTGGTGGAGGACCTGGTCGACGTCGGCGTCGACGAGATCGCCTGCCTGGTCGACTTCGGCCTGTCGCCCGACACCGTGCGCGACGGTCTGGACCACCTCGACGACCTGCGCAACCGTTACCAGAGTTCGGAGGAACCCACGGATGACTGACCTGTCGGCCCGGCTGGAGCGGCTCACCCCCGCGCAGCGGGCCCTGCTGGACCGTCGGCTCGCCGACCGGCAGCGCGCGACGTCGGTGGGTGCCATCCCCCGCCGCGCCCGGCGTGACCGGGCCCGGCTCACCGACGCCCAGGAGCGGATCTGGCTGCACCGCCAGCGCCAGCCGGACGACCCGGCACACAACGTGCCGTCGGCGTGGCGGCTGCGCGGCCGGCTGGACCTCGACGCCCTCACCCGCGCGGTGCACGCCGTGATGGCCCGGCACGAGGTGTTGCGGAGCACGTTCGAACTGGACGGCGACCAGCCCGTCCAGGTGATCCACCCGCACCTGCCGTTCGCCGTCCGGACGATCGACCTGAGCGACCTGCCACCGGAGCGGCGGGAGGAACAGATGTGGCAGGAGGCGCGGGCGGAGGGAAACCGTCCGTTCTACCTGCACTCCGGCCCACTGCTGCGGATGCTGGCGATCCGGCTGGCCGACGACGAGCACGTGCTGGTCCGCATCTTCGACCACATGATCTGGGACCGGGCGTCGATGGGCATCTTCGGCCAGGAGGTGGCCGGTTTCTACCGCGCCTACGTCGAGGGCGGGACGTACGACCCGCCGCCGCTGCCGATCCAGTACGGCGACTACGCCGAGTGGCAGCCGGAGTGGATCGAGCGGGAGGTCCGGGTCCGGCACCTGCCGTACTGGCGGCGCCAGTTGGCGGGCACGCCGCCGGCCCGGGAGCTGCCGACCGACCACCCGGAGCGGCGGGGCGCCACCAACCGGTCCGGCCAGCACTACTTCCGGCTGTCGCCGGAGTTGACCGGGGCGTTGCGGCGGTTCGCCCACGAGGAGCGCACCACGCTGAACGTGGTGCTCCTCGCGGTCTGGAAGTTCCTCCTGCACCGGCTCACCGGCGCGGAGGACGTGGTGGTGGGCACCAACTCGTCCACCCGGCGGCGGGCGGAGACCGAACCGCTGATGGGGCTCTTCCTGACGATGCTGCCGCTGCGGACCACCGTCCGGTCGGAGCTGACGTTCCGGGAGCTGGTGGCCGCGACGCGCCGGACGATGACCGGCGCCCTCGACCACCACGACATCCCGATCGGCGTGATCCTCGACGAGCTGAACATCGGACGGGGCGTGGGACTCGGTGCGCTCTACCGGGCGGCCTTCATCATGGTCGACTTCCGGCACGAGGCTCCCCTGTCGATGGCGGGCCTCGACCTGGAACCGCTGATGCTGGAGAAGCAGACCGTCACCATCGACCTGAGCATCGGCTACTTCGACGAGGCCGGCGAGGACAGCGTCTACGGCATGATCGAGTACAACGCCGACCTCTTCACGGTCGCGACGATCGACCGGATGTGGCAGCAGCTGGACCTGCTGCTGCACGGGGCGGTCGCGACGCCTGACCGGCCGATGGCGGAGCTGCCGACGCCGACCGGGGACGGAGCCGAGCGGTGACCGGCGGCAGCGCTCCGGGCGACGGGACGCCGGTGTCCTCTCCGACCGGGCCCGGCCTGCTCGCCCGCGTCGCTGCCCACGCCGAGCGGACGCCCCACGCGGTGGCGGTCCGCGCCACGGCCGGGAGTCTGGACTACGGCGACCTGGTCGCACGGGCCGGGGCGGTCGCCGGGGCGCTGCGGGCACGCGGGATGGCTGTCGAGTCACCGGTGGGGATCTGCCTGCCCCCGTCGCCCGACCTGGTGGCGGCGCTGCTCGGGGTGCTGTGGGCGGGCGGGGTGGCGGTGCCGCTGGACCCGGCGGCGGCGCGGATGCGGTTGCGCCTCCAGGCGGCGGACGCCGAGCTGGTGGCCCTCCTGGTGACGGCGGCGACGGCCGAGTGCGGGGCGTCGGTCGGCGTGCCGACGATCCTGGTGGACGCGGTGCCGGCGACTCCCGCCGTCCCGCCGCCCGGCTGGTGCGCGGAGCGTGCGGCGGTGGTCGTGCACTCGGCCGGGCTGGAGGAGGAGCCGAGGCCGGTGGTGGTGACCCACGGCAACCTCGCCGGCCTGGTGGACTGGCTGGTGGACGGCTGGCCGGCCGGCACCTTCGAGGCGGTGCGGGTCGACGCGCCGCCGGACGGTCACCTCGCCCTCTGCCAGCTCCTGGCGCCGCTGGCCGTCGGTGGGACGGTGCTGGTGGACACCGGCAGCGCCGCACGCGGTGTCGCCGCGGCCACGGCGGGAGGCGCGGCCACAGCGGGAGGCGCGGCGGGCGGTCCCCGCGTCCGGATCGGCCCGCCCGGACCGGCCGGGGACACCGCCGCGGTGCTGCTCACCGGCGGGCCCCTCACCGGGCCCGTGCCGACCGTCGCGGCCTGCTGGTCGGCGTGGAGCGCGGCCGAGGTCGGCGGGCCGGCGCTGGCCGGCGCGTGCCTCGACGACGACCCCCGGGCGCTCGGCGAGCCCCGTCCGGACACCACGACGTACGTGCTGGACGACGCGCTGCGGCCGGTACCGGTGGGTGTGGTCGGTCGCCTGCACCTGGGCGGTGGGGCGGTGACCCGGGGCTACCACGGGCAGCCCTCGCTGACGGCGGAGCGCTACCTGCCCGACCCGTTCTCCGTCACACCCGGTCGCCGGATGGTCGTCACCGACGACCTGGTCCGCCGCGACGCCGACGGCGTGCTGCGGTGGGTGGGTCGGGTCGACGAGTGCCCCCGGCGGGACGGGGAGCCGAGGCCACCGGTCGAGGCGCAGGCCACGCTGTGCCGGCACCCGGGGGTGGCCGACGCTGTCGTGGTCTGCTCCCCCACCGGGGACCTGGTCGCGGCGGCGGTGCCGGTCCCGGGGGCCGGGACCACCGTCGTCGGGTTGCGGTCCCACCTGGCGGGGCTGCTTCCGGCGCGGCTTCGGCCCGACCGGCTGGCACTGGTGGACGCGCTGCCGCTGCTGCCGTCGGGCAAGGTGAACCGTCGGGCCGTACTCGGTGCCGTCACACGGGCGGAACGGGCCGACGCGGTGGCGCAGGAGGAGCGGACGTCCGACCGGGCCGATCCGGCGGTGGCGGCGCAACGGCTGGTGGCGCAGGCCTGGACGGCGGTGCTGGGACGGTCGGTCGGGGCCGACCGGAACTTCTTCGACGCGGGCGGGGACTCCCTTCTGATGATCAGGTTGAGCGGGGTGCTCCGTCGGGCGTTCGACCGGGATGTCGACGTGGTGGACCTCTTCCGCCTGCCGACGATCCGGGACATGGCCGCCCACCTGGCGCCGCTGGCCACCGGAGCCGGCGGGTCGTCGGGGACCGGGCCGACGGTCGCGGAACGGCAGGCGCAGGCCCGGCAGGAGGCCCGTCGGCAGGTGGGACGGGCGCGCGGAGCGGGACGGGACTCGTGACCGGCCGGGTGGTCCGGAGGTGGCGACGCCTCCGGGCCACCCGAGGCTATTTATGGCCGTCAATTTGATTGGTAGCCTGGGACCACCCCTTCGCCGCTGATCGGAGGCCCCGTGGAAAGACGACGACCGACGCTGCGACTCGCCGCCGCCCTGACGGCCGGCGCACTGACCATCCCGCTCGGCGCCACCGCCGCCCAGGCCGACACGGTGGTGCCCCGGCACGCGATCGTGGTGTGCCAGAGCGCCAGCTTCTACGCCAACTACAACTCCTCCACCGGCCCGTCCGGGCTCAAGCGCGTCCTCTACTACGGCGACAAGATCGGCCACACGCCGGGCGCGCACCCGGTCTACAACGGCTGGGCGGCGTCCTTCGACTTCGGCCCCAACGACTGGGGCTACCTGCGGTACGAGTGCATCGGAGGGTACGACTCATGGTGAACCCCGTCGCCCGCCGGATCGGCGCGGCCGTCACGGCGGTGGTCGCCACGGTCGCGCTCACCCCCACCGCCGCCTCGGCCGCCTACGGCACCATCGGCGAGCGGGAGACGGTCTGCGCCAACGACCTGTTCGTCCGTACCCAGCCGAACGGCGCCTGGATGGGCACCCTCTACCGGGGACAGACGTTCCTGGTCGAGGGTCCCCGCAGCGGCGGCTACATCTACGGCTTCGCCTACGGCGACATCAACCGGCGCGGTTGGGTGCAGGACGGCTGGTTCTGCTGACCCGGGAGCGTCACTGTCGCCCATCCCCACTCCGCCTGCCCTGCTCCCCGGCCGGGGAGCAGGGCAGGCGGGCCGGTCAGGGCAGGGTCACGCCGTACGCGGAGAGGATCTCCGCGATCGGCTGGTAGTAGGAGACGCCACCGGTGGCGCAGTTGCCGCTGCCACCGGAGAGGATGCCGAGGATCCGACCGGTGGCCGGGTCGTAGAGCGGACCACCACTGTCACCCGGCTCGGCGCAGATGTTGGTCCGGATCAGCCCGAACACCGAGCCCTCGGCGTAGTTCACCGTCGCGTTCAGCGCCTGGACGTAGCCGCACCGCACGCCGGTGGTCGAGCCGCTGCGGCAGACCCGCTGACCGACGTAGGGACTGCCGACGCCGTTGATGGTGAGCAGGCCGGGGTAGGTGTGGACCGCGCTCGGGTGGGCGATCGAGGTGTTGGTGTACCGGACGATGCCGTAGTCGTTGCCCGGGAAGCTGCTGCCGGCGCGGCTGCCGAGCACGGTGCTCTGGCCGCTGTTGGCATACCACGTGCTGCCGGCAGCGGTGCAGTGTCCGGCGGTGACGAAGTACCAGGTGCTGCCGCTGCGGACGTTCGCACCCAACGAGCAGCGACCGCCGCCACCGGCGTAGATGGCCTCGCCGCCGGCGATGAGAGTGGTCAGCCGGCCCGGCTCGTGGCGCAGCACGGCACCGACCCGGGCGGCGGTCGCGCGCAACGCGGCCACCTCCGCGGCCCCGACGGTGTCGTCGACGGTGAGGGTCATCCGCCCGGTCGCCGGGTCGTGACCCCAGGCCGTGCCGGCGGTACGCACCTCGGCGAGGACCGCCGCCGCCCGGGCCGGGTCGACGGCGTCGGGGGCGGCGGGTCGGGCGTGGGCGGCCGCCGGCGCGGCGAGGAGCAGCACCGCCGCGAGGATGGCGGGGAACGGGGAACGACGCATACGGACCTCCGCTGATCGATATTGGTAGATGTCGATACAGCATCCACCCCCACCCGCCGACGTTCAAGCAACCGACGCGCGACTTCGGGCCCGGCACGGGCGTGGTCGACGGCCCGCCCGACCCGGCCGCCGCCCCGCACGACCACGCGGCCCGGTGCCTGCGCACGGTCGACCCGGCGTAGGACCCCGGCCACCGAGCGCCGACAACCCCTCCGCAAATCCCAGAATACGAGAGATTTCTTGCTAACCCACTAATCCTATCGACACCATAGGGAATCCGAAGATCGCCCTTGTCGAAGGCGGTCCACCCCTTGCCGTGACTGCGGCCGTGTACCGATAGATGGGATGGCGATGACCCTCACGCACCCCGTCGGCGCCGATGAGGTCGCCCGTTCCGGGACCTCCGCCACACCCCCCGACCGGCCGCCCTCCCCCGGCCGGCGGGCCCGCCTGACCCGTCCGCTGCCCGCGCTGCTGCTGGTGGGTCTCCTCGCCGCCGGCTGGCAGCTGATGGCGGACACCTCCGACAGCGCGCTGATCCCGGGCCTCACCGACATCGCCCGCGAGCTGACCGACATCACCACCAGCGGCACGCTGTGGGAGAACACCCGGGTCACGCTCACCCGGGTCGGGCTGGGCTTCGCGGTGGCGTTCGTCGTCTCGGTCGCCGCCGGCATCGCGATGGGCCGCAACGAGTGGCTCCGCCGCTTCCTCGAACCCGCCGTGCTCATCGGACTGGCCACCCCGGGGCTGGTCAAGGCGCTGCTCTGCGTCATCTGGTTCGGGGTGAGCCTGCTCAACCCGATCCTCACCGTGGCCCTGGCCGCCGCCCCGGCGCTCACCCTCAACGTCGCCCAGGGCGTGCGCGCGGTCGACCCGGCCCTGGGCGAGATGGCACACGTCTACCGCTTCGACGCGCTCACCCGGCTACGTCACGTGTGGATCCCGGCGATCGTCCCCGATCTGTTCACCGGGGCCCGGCTCGGTGTCGCGATGGCCTGGAAGGTCATCGTCCTGGTGGAGATCTTCGGCCTCGCCGACGGCGTCGGCTACCAGCTCAACCTGGAGTTCTCCCAGCACAACGTGGCCGGTGTGCTCGCCTGGACGATCGCCTTCGCCCTGGTCATGGCGGCCATCGAGTACGGCCTGGTGCAGGTGCTGGAACGCCGGGCGACCCGCTGGCGGAGGGTGGCCGTGCGATGAGCGTCCGGGTGAGGCTCGACCGGGTCGACAAGACCTACACCGACCGGCGCACCGGTGAGCGGCAGCAGATCTTCCGCGACTTCTCCCTCACCCTCGCCCCGGACGAACTCGTCGCCGTGGTCGGGGCGTCCGGCACCGGCAAGACCACCCTGATGCACCTGGTCGCCGGCCTGGAACGCCCCGACACCGGTCGGATCGACACCGGCGACGCGCCACCCCGGGTCGGCATGGTGTTCCAGCAGCCCCGGCTGCTCGACTGGGCCCCGGTCGAGACCAACGTCCGGCTGGCCGCCCGCGCCGCCGGGGTGGACACCGCCGAGGTGGCCCGGATCCTCGACGCGGTCGGCCTGACCGACTACGCCCGCTCCTACCCGTCGGTGCTCTCCGGTGGGCAGCGCCAACGGGTCGCGGTGGCCCGGGCCTTCGTCGTCCAGCCCCAACTCCTCCTGCTCGACGAGCCGTTCAGCGCCCTCGACGAACTGACCGCCCGCCGGCTGCGACTGCTGCTCCAGGAGTTGTGGCTGCGCCGACCCCGCACCGGGCTGCTGGTCACCCACAACGCCCTGGAAGCCGCGTTCGTCGCCGACCGGGTGCTGGTGCTCGGCGGCCGACCGGCCCGGGTGGTGTGGGAGTACCGCATCGACCGGCCCCGCCCGCGTACCCCCGAGGACCCCGAACTGTTCGACATCCACCGCCAGATCGTGGCGGAAATCGCATGACCATCCGGAGGGAACACCCCGTGTCTCAACTCGACCGACGTTCGTTGCTCCGTGCCGCCGGCCTGCTCGTCGGCGGGGCCGGCGCGACCGCGCTGCTGGCCGCCTGCGGCCGGGACGAGCCGGCCACCGCCGGCACCGGCGGCCCGCTGCGCGCCAAGGTGCAGCCCCGCAGCCCCGGGACGGCCGGAGCGATCCGCGACTCCGTGGTGGAGCAGTTCGGCCTGGAGGCCAAGCACCGGCTCAGCCTGGACCGCAAGGCCGGTGGCGGCCCCGGCGCGGGGCAGGAGCAACTGCTCACCGGCGTGCTGGACATCTACGCGTTCGGCCCGCTGGGCGCGACCGAGGTCAACACCAGCGGCCACGACATCGTGATCGTCGGGCCGTCGCTGTGGAACCACGGGAGTTGGATCGTGCCCGCCGACAGTCCGTACCGGACGGTGGCCGACCTGAAGGGCCGAAAGGTCGGCGTCCAGCCGCCCAGCAGCGACACCTACCGGGCCGCCGCGCTCGCCTCGGCGGTCAACGGGATCGACTTCGCCCGGGAGTACCGGCTCTTCACCGGCCAGCCGATCGCCAACCTGGCGCTCTACGAACGCGGCGACCTCGACGCGATCATCGCGATCGAGCCCAACGCCACCCGGCTGGTCGCCAAGGGCAACCGGCAGCTCGCCTCGGTCAGCGAACTCTGGCAGCGGGGCACCGGCGACCGCAGTCCCCTCTTCCTCAACGGCACGGCGGTACGCCGCGACTGGCTGGCCGCCAACCGGGAGACCGCGAAGGCGTACGTCGACCTCACCGCGGAGGCCTGGCGGCTGATCAAGGAGGATCCGACGCTGACCGCCCGGTACCACGCCGACTACGGCATCCCGGCGGACGAGAAGAAGGCCATCGAGCTGCTGCCCAGCCGCCTGGTGCCGGTCTACGGCGACGTCTGGGACGACACCGTCTTCGCCAACATCGACAAGCAGATCGACGTGGCCCTGGAGGCCGGCGTGCTGAAACGGCGCGCCGACCGGCCGGTGTACGAGAAGCTCTGAGATGGCCCTGCCCCGGCGCAGCCGCGCCGCCCTGCTGGTCTGCTGCGGGACGCTGTTCCTCGGCGTCCTGGACGGCGCCGCGCTGAACCTGGCCCTCCCCTCGCTTCAGCGTGACCTGCGGCTGGCGACGGCCGAACTCCAGTGGGTGGCGGCCAGCAACGCGTTGGTACGGGCCAGCCTCACCCTGCTGTGCGGCGCGATCGCCGACCGGTACGGGCGACGGCGGATCTTCCGGCTCGGCCTGGGTGTCTTCGTGGTCGGCTCACTGGCGTGCAGCGTCGCGCCGGACGCGGTCTGGCTGGTCGGCAGCCGGGGTCTCCAGGGAGCCGGCGGTGCCCTGATGGCGCCGCCGGCGCTGGCCCTGATCACCAGCCTCTTCCCCGACGCCGGGCAGCGCGGCCGGGCACTGGGGACCTGGAGCGCCACGGCCGGCGTCTCGGCGGCCTGCGGCCCGCTGGTCGGCGGGGTCCTGGTGCAGGCGGCCGGGTGGCGCAGCGTGTTCTGGGTCGGGGTCGGCGGGGCGGCACTGCTGTACCTGGGCACCTGGCTGCTGCCCGAGGGGCGGGTCGACGGCCCGCCGCGCCGGCTGGACGCGGTCGGCAACGCCCTGGCCGCCCTGGCCCTGGTCGGCTTCACGTTCACGCTGATCGACGGGCCGAGCCGGGGCTGGACCAGCGGGGCGGTCCTGGTCGCCGGCGCGGTCGGCCTGGCCGCCGCACTCGGGTACGCCCCCGCCGCCCGGCGGCGGGCGGACCCGGTCCTCGACCCGGCGCACCTGGCCGTCCCCGCACTGCGCGGCGCGGTGCTCAGCGCGGTCGTGGCCTACCTCGCGCTGGGCGGGTTCACCTTCGTCAACACCTTCCACCTGCAACAGGTGCTCGGGTTCAGCCCGCTGGCCACCGGGCTGCTCACCCTGCCCACCACGGTCGGCACCCTGATCCTGGCCAACGTCTCCGGTCGCGTCGTCGGCCGGCACGGGGGCCGGCTCCCCGCCACGGTCGGGCACCTGTGCTTCGTGGCGTCCATGACCCTGCTCGCCCTGGTGGTCGCCACCGACGCGTGGCTGCCCCTGCTGCTGGTCGGCTACCTCCTGCTCGGGGCGGGCATGGGGCTGGTCAACCCGCCGGCCACCAACGCGGCGGTGACCAGCCTGCCCGGCGACCGGGCCGGCGTGGCCAGCGCCATCACCAGCGCCGCCCGGCAGGTCGGCACCAACCTCGGCGTCGCCGGACTCGGCGCCGTCCTGGTGTCGGTCCTCGCCGCGTCCGGCCAGCCCACCGACGACCTCGCCCGGGTCGCCGCCGACTCCGGGCAGGAGTACGTCACCGCCCTGCGCGTCGCGTACGGGCTGGTGGCGGTCATCGCCGCGCTCGCCGCCGGGGCGACGTGGCGGCTGTTCCGCCCACCGCCGGCCCGGACGGAGGTGGTGACGAACGCCCGCCTGTCCGCGACAACCCCCGTCACGACACCCACCCGATGACGACACCCACGGAAAGGACCACCACGGTGGCACTGAAGAAGGTCAGGAGCGTCCGCAGCGGCGCCATCTTCACCCTCCCCTACCTCGTCGCGCTGGAGCACGGCTACTTCGCCGAGGAGGGCATCGACCTGGAACTGGTCGCTGCCGGCACGTACGACGCCGTGCTCAAGCCGATCGAGGAGCACGAACTGGTCAGCTCGTTCGGCGGTATCTCCACGCCGTTCGAGAGCGGCGACGTCTCGCTCTACCGCGCCTGCGAGTGGGGGCAGATCCGCCGTTCGCACGACAGCACCCGGGGCGGCCAGATCATCGCCAAGCGGGCGGCGGTCGCCAGCCAGGCGATCTTCGTCCGGCCGGACTCCGGCATCCTGCACCCGCAGAGCCTGGCCAACCGGACGGTCGGGGTGAACTTCCACCACGGCTCGCACTACCTGGCGATCCAGTCGTTGGAGGGCTTCCTCGAACCGGACGAGATCAAGGTGGTGCACGCCGGCGGACCGGCCGAACGGTTCCGCAAACTGCGCGACGGCGAGATCGACGCGGTCGCGCTGATGGAGCCGTGGACCACGGCCGCGGAGAAGCTCGGCTACGTGCTGATCACCGAGGCGTTCTACGTCGGCTCGGAGATCGCCAGTGCCGACCTGGACCCGGAGACCTTCGCCGCGGTCGACCGCGCCGTCCGCCGGGCGGTACGGAAGATCAACGAGGACATCCGGCCGTACCTGCACCACTTCGTCGAGGAGGTGCCCGAGGACGTGGTGAAGCTGGAGCCGGCGGACTTCCGGCTCGGCCGGCTGCGCTACGCCGACCCGGAGCCGTACCCGGAGGGCGAGTTCGAGCGGACGCACCGCTGGATGGTGAAGTGGGGCCTCATCGAGCCGCAGTCCACCTTCGCGTCCATCGTGGACAACCGGGTGGCGGCGGTGTGATCCGCTGACCGTCGGTCGCCGGCCCGGGCAGTGTCGCCCGGGCCGGCGTCATCCGGCGTACTCCGCCAGCCGGACCCGGGTCACGAGCGCGTCGAGGTCCCGGGTGCCGGACGGCTGGTCCGGCAGTGCGCTGTCCTGCTGGGCCCGCTCCAGCCGGGCGGCCAGCGCGTCCAGGTCCCCGGCGAGGACGTCGTGCGGGACCAGGTCGCCGAGAGGGCCGTGTTCGGCGGTGCGCTTCGCCGTGACCAGGTCGGCCAGGTACGCCGGGGCCGGCTCGGCGTCGAGCAGGGTCGGCAGGTGCGTCTCGACCCGGCCGGTGCGCATCAGGTGGACGCCGGTCAGCAGGGCCCGGAAGGTGTAGAGCAGCGGTTTCAGCTCGCCGGTCCGCTCGAACAGCCGCCGCTGGGTGGCGGCGAAGCCACGGTAGTGGTGGCCGTGGTGCCGGGTCAGCACCGCCGGCGCCAGCTCGACCAGCGCGGCGTGCACCGGTGAGGTCCGCACCACCAGCGGCGACAGCAGCTGCTCCAGCACATAGCCGTTGCGCCGCAGCATCAACCGCACGAACTTGCGCAGGTCGTGGGTGACCAGGTCCAGCTCCACACCGTCCTCGTGCCACATCGCGGTCCGGGTCTCCGCCGGCTCGCCCAACCCGACCAGGTCGGCGACCGGCAGCAGGTGCACACCGCGCAGGTCCACGTCGGAGTCCCGGGACGGGAAACCGTACAGGTGCGCGCCGGAGACGGTGGCGAAGAGCAACGGGTACGGCTGCTCCCCCACCACGGCCGCGAGGTCCACACCCGGCGGCAGTCCCGCCGCCGCCAGCGCCGTCATGCCGGACCCCCGACCGACCGGCGGCGGACCGACACCAGCCACCGTTCGACGCGGTCGGTGTCGGGGTGCTCCGGTAGCGGACTGCGCTCCAGGTCGGCGGTCAGCCGGTCGGTGAGCCGGTCCCGCCAGGCCACCACCTCGGGCCAGGGCAGGGCACCCGCCTTCAGCGCCAGCAGCCGGTCCCGGTCGGCGCCCACGTCGAGCACCAGTTCCCCGGTCCGGATCAGGTGTCCACCGGCGGCGAGCAGTCGGACCAGGTGGGTCACGTGCCGCCACACGGGCGTGCCGTCGCGCTCGACGCCACGCTGCGCCTTGGCGAACTGTGCGGTGGCGTAGCGCAGGTAGGTGTCGGCGACCCGGCGGGACAGGAACGCCGGTGTGAGGTCGCGCAGTTCCCCGCCGAGCGGGGTGCAGGTCTCCACCAGGGGCGAGTGCAGGACCTCCAGGACGTTCGGGTTGGCGGCCAGCCCGAGAACGCAGACCCGCTCGACCTCCCAGCGGAACTGTTCCGGCAACGGCCCCTCGTGGTGCGGCGCCGGCTTGGTCAGCGGCCAGAACGCCGCCGCCGGCAGCGCGTACACACCACGCCGGTCGGTGTCCGAGGCCGGACCGGCCAGACCGAAGGCGCGGGAACCCACGACCACCTGGAGGATCGTGTGCTCGTCGACCAGTCGGTCGGTCAGCTCGGCGGTCATCGGGCACCGTCCGGGTCGTGGTTGCCGGACGGGGCGACACGTGGGGACCACACGGCGAGGATCATGTCAGAGGTCGACCACCGGAGGCACCCGGGTCCACCGCCCCGGTCCGGACCGTCCGGCTCACCGGGACCGGCCCGAGGAACCCGGACGCCCGGGTCGGCGTCGATTCCGTAACGTGGCCGGACGATCGCCGTCGACTGCTGACAGTGATGATCGTCAAGTTCTACGCTCGCGGGTGTCAGTCGTCGCCCGTACCCGGACCAGCGGTCCGGTCCGGCGGACGGCGAGCCTCCCGACCCACCTTCCGGAGCCCCTGTGATCTCCCACCGGACCCTCCTCCTCAGCGTCGCGGCCGTGGTGACCGCCTCGGTCCTGGCCCCGTCGACCGCCGTCGCGGCGGTGCCCACGAGCGCGCGGATGGTCGCGCTCGGCGACTCCATCACCCGGGCCGCCGTCGCCGACGGGACCCAGAACACCCAGCCGCAGAACTCCTGGTCCACCGGCACCAGCACGTCCGTCGAATCGCACCTGCGGCGGCTGGAGGCGTACGGGGTCGACATGACCGGCGGCAACTACGCCAAGGGTGGCGAGCGCTCGGTCCACCTGGCCACCCAGGCGACCAACGCCCTCGCCAACGCCGACGCCGACTACGTGACCATCCTGATCGGCGGCAACGACATCTGCTACGCCTCGACCCCGTCGGGTACCACCGCGCCCGACACCTTCGAGGCGAACGTGCGCAAGGCCCTCGACATCATCAGGGCCGAGAACCCGGACACCCGGGTGCTGCTGGCCTCGGTGCCGAGCATGATGTCGCTCTACCGGATCGGTCAGCAGAACTTCCTGATCCGGACGCGCTGGAACCTGATCGGCATCTGCGAGGTGATGCTGGCCAACCCGACCGACACCTCGTCCGCCGCGAACGCGCGGCGCGCCGCGGTGGAGGCCCGGGTCGACGAGTACAACCAGCGGCTGGCCAAGCTCGCCGCGGAGCGGGCCAACGTGTTCTACGACAACGGCGCGGTGCACAACGCCCCGTTCACCGCATCCGACCTGTCGGTCCTCGACGGCTTCCACCCGTCGATCAGCGGACAGAACAAGATCGCCCAGGTCACCTGGAACGAGGCCGTCCGGCAGGGC
The DNA here is from genome assembly GCF_014680085.1 of Micromonospora sagamiensis. Classification (NCBI taxonomy): domain Bacteria; kingdom Bacillati; phylum Actinomycetota; class Actinomycetes; order Micromonosporales; family Micromonosporaceae; genus Micromonospora; species Micromonospora sagamiensis. The sequence goes on from NZ_AP023438.1 coordinate 6,716,448, forward strand.
GTCTTCGACGTCGGCTGATCCGTCTGATCCGTGGGTGTCGGGCTGGCCGACACCCACGGGTCGGCCAGCCGTCCGGGCCGGTCCGGGCGCGTGTCCGGTCAGCCCCGGGAGGCGCCGCTGCTGGCGCGCACGACGAGCGTCGGTTCGACCTGGGGGTCCGTGGTGTGTCCGGCCGGCTGACCGAACAGCTCCAGCAGGGTGGCGACACACCGGCGGCCGACCTCGTCGAAGTCCTGCCGGACGGTGGTCAACGGTGGTGACAGGTACTCCGCTTCGGGGATGTCGTCGAATCCGACCACGCTGACGTCCTCCGGGACCCGTACGCCCCGTTGGTGCAGCGAGCGGAGCAGGCCGAGCGCCTGCTGGTCGTTGGCGCAGAAGATCGCGGTGACGTCCGGCCGGTCGGCCAGGGACTGCCCGATCTCGTAGCCGGCACGCGGGCTCCAGTCCCCCTGGAGCACCGGCGGGACCGGACGACCGGCCACCTCCAGGGCCAGCCGCCAGCCGTCGACCCGGTCGCGGGCCTCCAGCCAGTCCCGGGGGCCGGCGATGTGCCACACCGTCGGGTGCCCGAGGGAGAGCAGGTGCTCGACGGCCAGCCGGGCCCCGGCGACCTGGTCGACCGAGATGCTGGGCAGTTCGCCGGCCCCGCCGGACTCCACCACCACGGCCGGTACGCCGGTCGGCAGCCCGTGGACGGCCATCGCCGCGGTCAGCATCGGGGCGATCAGCACCACCCCGGCCACCGACTGCTCGGTCAACGCGTCGAGGGCCGACCTCATCCCGGCCCGGTCGAGCCGTTCCAGGGTGACGATGCTGATGCCGTAGCCGGCCGCCCGGGCGGCGCGCTCGATGCCGAGCAGGGTGGCCGCCGGGCCGTACAGGATGGTGTCGAAGCTGACCACGCCGATGACCCGGGAGCGCCGGCCGGCGAGCCCACGGGCCAGGGCGTTGGGCCGGTAGTTGAGCTGGCGCACCGCGCGCAGCACCCGTTCCCGGGTCTCCTGGCGGACGCTCGGGTGGTTGTTGAGCACCCGGGACACGGTCTGGTGCGACACACCGGCGAGTCGTGCGACGTCACTCATCACCGCGGCGCGCGCGGCCGGCTGCTGTCCCATGACACCCCCCTTCTCGAGATCGTAGCCGGCCGTGATCAATTCGAGCCGCTGGCGGGTGTGGTGCTTCAGAACCCCCGGGCCAGACGGTGGTAGGCCTGGTTCCACCGGAGTTCGTCGGCCAACCTCCGGGTCGTGGTCGCGGCGTCGATGACCACCAGCTCGGTGGCGACCATCTCGGCCAGGTCGTGCAGTTCCTCGACCCCGACCGCCTGCGACAGCACCGTGTGGTGCGGCGCGCCCGCGGTGAGCCACGCCTCCGCCGAGGCGGCCAGGTTCGGCCGGGGCCGCCACACCGCCCGGGCCACCGGCAGCTTCGGCAGGGGCTCCGGCGGGGCGACCACGTCGATCTCGTTGGCGACCAGGCGGAACCGCTCCCCCAGGTCGGCCAGGCCGAGCACCACCGCCGGGCCGGGCCGGGCGTCGAAGACCAGCCGGACCGGATCCTCCCGCCCGCCGATGCCCAGCGGGTGGATCTCCACGGTCGGCGTCCCGGCGGCGATGCTGGGGCAGACCTCGAGCATGTGCGCGCCGAGGACGAGTTCCCGACCGGGGGTCAGGTCGTAGGTGTAGTCCTCCATGAAGGACGTCCCGCCGTCGGTGCCGACCGACATCGCCTTGAGCGTGTGCACCAGCACCGAGGTCTTCCAGTCCCCCTCACCCCCGAAGCCGTAGCCGTCGGCCATCAGCCGCTGCACGGCGATGCCGGGGAGCTGGCGCAGCCCGCCGAGGTCCTCGAAGTTGGTGGTGAACGCCCGGAACCCGTGCGCGTCGAGGAAGTCGCGCAGGCCGGCCTCGATCCGGGCCGCGTAGCGCAGGGAGGTGTGCCGGTCCCCGTCCGGCCGCAACGCCGGGACCAGCCGGAAGCTGTCGTCGTACTCCCTGACGAGGGCGTCGACGCGGGCGTCGGGCACCGCGTCGACGGCGGCCACCAGGTCGTTGACGCCGTAGGTGTTGACCGAGACGCCGAAGCGCAGCTCCGCCTCGACCTTGTCGCCCTCGGTCACCGCCACGTCGCGCATGTTGTCGCCGAATCGCGCCAGCCGCAGCGACCGCATCGCCGCGTACCCGATCGCGGCCCGGGCCCACGCCCCGATCCGGGCGCCGACCCGGGGATCGCTCACGTGCCCGGCGACCGTCTTGCGGGCCACCCCGAGCCGGGTCTGCACGTACCCGAACTCGCGGTCGCCGTGGGCGGCCTGGTTCAGGTTCATGAAGTCCATGTCGATCTCGGACCAGGGCAGCGCCACGTTGGCCTGCGTGTGCAGGTGCAGCAGCGGGGTGCGCAACGCGTCCAGGCCGGAGATCCACATCTTGGCCGGGGAGAAGGTGTGCATCCAGGCGATCACCCCGACCGCGCCCCGCACCGCGGCGTCGCGGCAGACCGCCAGGATGTCGGTGCTGGAGGTGAGGACCGGCTTCCAGACCACCCGGGCCGGGATGGCCGGGTCGGCGTCGAGCTGCGCGGCGATCCGGCGGGACTGGTCGGCCACCTGGCGCAGGGTGTCCGGGCCGTAGAGACCCTGACTGCCGGTGAGGAACCAGACCTCGGCGGCCGGGGATGGGTTGGTCATGGGGTTGCCTTCCGGTGAGCTGGTCGGGTCACTTCTTGCGGATGCCGACAAGGCGTTGGAGCAGGATGAACGCGAACAGCAGGCCACCGATCACGATCTTGGTCCACCAGGAGCTGAGGCTGCCGTCGAAGGTGATCAACGTCTGGATCACGCCGAGCACCCCGACACCGAGCACGGTGCCGAACACGTAGCCGGAGCCGCCGGTGAGCAGGGTGCCGCCGATGACGACCGCGGCGATGACGTCCAGTTCCATCCCGACGGCGATCAGCGGGGCCCCGGAGAGGGTGTAGAACGAGAGCAAAATGCCGCCGATCGCCGAGCAGAGCCCGCTGATGGTGTAGACGGCGATCTTCGTGCGGCCCACCGGCAGGCCCATGAGCAGCGCGGACTGCGGGTTGCCGCCGACGGCGTACACGTTGCGGCCCAGCCGGGTGTACGCCAGCGTGTACGCGGCCACCAGCACCACGGCCAGGGCGATCAGGACGCTGTACGTCACGAAGTTCCCGCCGACGCGGATGCGTTCCTGGGCCACGCCGGTCCAGAACCCGTCGGTGATCGGGACGGACGTCGCGCTGATCCAGGTGCACATGCCGCGGGCGAAGAACATCCCGGCCAACGTCACGATGAACGGCTGGATGTCGAAGAGGTGGATGACGCAGCCCATCGCGAACCCGAGGGTGGGGCCGATCAGCAGGGCGATCAGCAGCACCAGCGCCGGGGGCAGGCCGGCGCGCAGCAGGGACGCCGACACCATCGCGGTCATCGCCACCACCGAACCGACGGACAGGTCGATGCCGCCGGTGAGGATCACGAAGGTCATGCCGACCGCGACCACGAGCAGGAAGCCGTTGTCGATGAAGATGTTGAGGACGACCTGGATGTCGGAGAAGGCGCGGTACTGCGAGACGCCGACGCCGTACATGACCAGCAGCAGGGCGAGGGTCGCCAGCACCGGTACCTGCCGCTGCGGCACCCGCCACCGCCGGGCTCGGCCGGCCCGCGCGGCCAGGTGGTTCGTGGTCATGCCGGGACCTGCTCCTTCTGCGTCTCGGCGCCCGCCACCGGGGGCACCGCCGGGGTGGACGACCGCCGGCGGAACCGCGCGCGGAACGCCGGGGCCTGGATGAGACAGACCGCGATCACCACCACCGCCTTGAACAGCAGGGCGGTCTGCGGGTCGATGTCCATCGCGTACACCGACGTGGTCAGGGTCTGGATGATCAGCGCGCCGACGATGGTGCCGCCGAGGTGGAAGCGGCCACCGGCGAGGGCGGTGCCGCCGATGACCACGGCCAGGATCGCGTCGAGTTCGACCCACAGCCCGGCGGCGTTGCCGTCGGCGCTGGAGACGTTCGCGGTCATCATGAAGCCGGCGACGGCCGCGCAGGCGGCGCTCACCACGTACACCAGGAAGGTGATCCGGGCCGACCGGATGCCGGCCAGCCGGCTCGCCTCGGCGTTGCCACCGACCGCCTCGATGATCGTGCCGAGGGCGGTGCGCCGGGTCAGCACCGCCACCAGCAGGGTCACCGCGAGGGCGACGACGATGGCGAACGGCAGGGTGAGCAGGTGCCCCACCCCGATCGTCCGGTACGGCCCGCTGTTGACGGTGATGATCTGACCGGACGTGATCAGCTGGGCCAGGCCCCGGCCGGCGACCATGAGGATCAGCGTGGCGATGATGGGTTGGATGCCGATCACCGCCACCAGCACCCCGTTCCACGCCCCGAGCAGCAGGGCGACACCGAGGGCGAGGGCCAGTGCGGTGAGCACCCCGGCGAGGCTGTCCTGGTCGGATTGCCGGCTGATGTGCAGGCAGGCCACCGCGCCGCTGACCGCGACCACCGAGCCGACCGAGAGGTCGATCCCACCGGTGGCGATGACCAGGGACATGCCCAGGGCGACCAGGATGAGCGGGGCGCTGAGCCGGACGATGTCGATCAGGCTGCCGTACAGGTGACCGTTCTTGACCTCGACGGCCAGGAAGCTGGGTCGGTGGACCGCGTTGGCGGCCAGCAGCACCAGCAGCACCACGATCGGCCAGAACAGCCGGTGGCCGGTGGCCCCCGCGAGACGTGTCCGCACCGTGCTCATGCCGCCACCGGTCCGTCCTGGGTGCTGCCGCTGGCGATGGCCCGCATGACGCGCTCGGCGTCGAGGCTGTCGTCGTTGGCGAGCTGGGCGACCATCCGCCGGTCCCGCATCACCACCACCTTGTGGCTGAGCCGCAGCACCTCCTCCAGCTCGGCGGAGACGAACAGCACCGCCATCCCGCCGTCGGCGAGCCGGGCCACCAGGCGCTGGATCTCGGTCTTCGCGCCGATGTCGATGCCCCGGGTCGGCTCGTCCAGGATGAGCAGCCGGGGTTCGGTGATCAGCCACCGCGCCAGCAGGACCTTCTGCTGGTTGCCGCCGGAGAGGTTGCGCACCGGCAGCTCCGGGTCGGCCGGCCGGATGCTCGGCGCCTCGATCCAGCGTCGTACCAGCTCGTCCTGCCGTCGGCGCGGGACGGGCCGGAGCCAGCCCCGGGCCGCCTGCATGGCCAGGATGATGTTCTCCCGCACCGACAGCTCGCCGACCAGTCCCTCGGTGCGGCGGTTCTCGGAGCAGAACGCGATGTCCCGGTCGATCGCGGCGACCGGGTTGCGGATGGCGACCGGCGTGCCGTCGACGGTGAGCTGTCCCCGGTCGGCCCGGTCGGCGCCGAAGAGCAGCCGGGCCACCTCGGTACGCCCCGACCCGAGCAGCCCGGCCAGCCCGACCACCTCGCCCCGGCCGATGGTGAGGTCGAACGGCGCGACCGAACCGGAGCGGCCCAGCCCGGTCGCGGCCACCACCGGCGTGCCCCGCGCGACGGCGGCCGGGTCCCGGCCGGTCTGCTCGTCGAGGCGCTCCAGCGCGTCGAGTTCCTTGCCGATCATCTTCTCCACCAGGGCGAGCTGGGGCAGGTCGGCGGTGGCGTACTCGCCGACGAGCCGTCCGTTGCGCAGTACGGTGATCCGGTCGGCGATGCCGTACACCTGGTCGAGGAAGTGGGTGACGAAGAGGATCGCGATGCCCTGGTCACGGAGTTGGCGCATGATGCGCAGCAGCTGCGCCACCTCGTCGGCGTCGAGGCTGGAGGTGGGCTCGTCCAGGATCAGCACCCGGGCGTCGATGTCGACCGCGCGGGCGATCGCCACCATCTGCTGCACCGCCAGGGAGTAGCTGCCGAGCAGCGCGCTGACGTCGACGTGCAGGTCGAGGCGGGCGAGCAGGGCCCGGGCGCGGCGGCGCATCTCGCGCCAGTTCACCGCACCGAACCGCCGGGGTTCCCGGCCGATGAAGATGTTCTCCGCGACCGAGAGGTTGGCGCAGAGGTTGACCTCCTGGTAGACGGTGCTGACGCCGGCCGCGGTGGCCTGCCTCGGGCCGGTGAAGGACACCGGCGCGCCGCCGAGGGTGACGGTGCCACCGTCGGTGCCGTACACGCCGGTGAGCACCTTGATCAGGGTCGACTTGCCGGCGCCGTTCTCGCCCATCAGGGCGTGCACCTCGCCGGGGAACAGGCGGAAGTCGACGCCGTCGAGGGCGCGTACTCCCGGGAAGAACTTGCTGATCGCGGTCATCGTCAGGACCGGAAGCCGCTGCGACATCCCACCAGACCTTTCGTGGTTCGCTGCGAGTGAGGGGCCACCGCGACCGGCCACGGCGGTCGGGCGGGCACGGCGCGTGGGTTGTCCGGGCCGGCGGGGCGGGTCACCGCGCCCCGGCCGGTCCGTCGGCCGGCGGGGAGGTCGGCCGGGGTGCCGCACGGTGGCGGCACCCCGGGTCGGTCAGTACCTCCGGTTGGGCAGCGCGGCCCTGGCCTGCTCCTGGGTGAAGGTGGTCTCCTGGGTCTCCACCCGGGCCGGCACCTCCTCGCCCGCGTGCACCTTCCTGACCAGCTCCATGAGCTGGTCGCCCAGCAGCGGGCTGCACTCGGCGATGAAGTTGAACTTCCCGTCGGCGAGGGCCTGCATGCCGTCCTTCACCGCGTCGATGGTGATGATGGTGATGTCCCTGCCCGGCACCTTGCCGGCCGCGGTGATCGCCTCCAGCGCGCCCAGGCCCATGTCGTCGTTGTGTGCGAACAGCACGTCGATGTCCGGGTTGGCCTTGAGGAACTGCTCCATGACCTGCTTGCCGCCGGCCCGGGTGAAGTCACCGCTCTGCGACGCGACGATCTTCAGGTTGGGGTTGGCGGCGATCGCCTCGGCGAAGCCCTTCTTGCGGTCGTTGGCCGGGGCCGAGCCGGTGGTGCCCTGGAGCTCGACGATGGTCACCGGGCCGGTGGCGCTCCTGGTCTGCTCGATGAGCCATTCACCGGAGAGGCGACCCTCCTTGACGAAGTCCGACCCGATGAAGGTCTTGTAGAGGCTCCTGTCGGCCGAGTCGACGCTGCGGTCGGTGAGGATCACCGGGATCTTGGCGTCCCGGGCCTCTTTGAGGACGGTGTCCCAGCCGGACTCCACCACCGGCGAGAAGGCGATCACGTCGACCTTCTGCTGGATGAAGTTGCGGATCGCCTTGATCTGGTTCTCCTGCTTCTGCTGGGCGTCGTCGAACTTCAGCTCGATCCCGGCCGCGGCGGCGGCCTCCTTGATCGAGTTCGTGTTCGCGGTACGCCAGCCGCTCTCCGCGCCGACCTGCGAGAACCCGAGGACGATCGGGCCGTCGCCGGCGTCGGCTCCGGTGTCGCTGTTGGCGCAGGCGGCAAGGGAGGTGGCCAGCAGGCCGGCGGCCAGGACGGCACCGAACCCGCGCCGTGTGATCATCGTGTGGGGCGTCGACATGAGGTGACTCCATTCAGGGGTGGGGTGGGGTGACTGCCGGGGCCCGGCCCGGGGGCAGCCGTCACCGGGCCGCGACGGGTGCGGTGGACCGGCCGGCCCGTCGGGCCGGAACCGGCGAGGGGGACGGACGCGTCAGGGGTTCGTGGCGGCCCGGCCGGGCTGCCCGTACACGTTCTGGTAGCGGTCGTAGAGGGCGTCGATGTCCGCCCGCGCCATCGGCACCGGCTCGCCGAGCGCCCGGGTCAGGTGCGCGGTGCGGGCCACGTCCTCGCACATCACCGCCGCCTTGACCGCCGCGCGGGCGTCCCGGCCGATGGTGAAGACCCCGTGGTTGCGCATCAGTACCGCCGGGGAGCGGTGCCCGGAGAGGGTGGCCACGATGCCCTTGCCGATGTCGTCGCCGCCGATCAGGGCGAACGGGCCGACCGGGATCTCCCCGCCGAACTCGTCGGCCTGCGCGGTGAGGTGGCACGGGATCGGCTCGCCGCGCGCGGCCCAGGCGGTGGCGTACCCGCTGTGGGTGTGCACGACGCCGCCGACCTCCGGCATCGCCCGGTAGACGTGGGCGTGCGCGGCGGTGTCACTCGACGGCGACAGGTCGCCTGCCACCACGGCTCCGTCCAGGTCGCAGACGATCATGTTGTCCGGGCGGAGGTCGTCGTAGGAGACCCCGCTGGGCTTGATGACCATCAGGTCCCGCCCCGGCACCCGGGCCGAGACGTTGCCGGCCGTCCAGGCCACCAGGCCGTACCGGACCAGCTCGCCGTGCAGGGCCGCGACCTGCTCACGCAGCCGCGCCACCTCGACGCCCAGCTCGGGGCCTGCCGTCACCTCACCGCGTGCGGCGAGGCCGCGCTCGCTCATGCCACCACCTCCAGGGAAACTGCGGCCGGGTCGGCCGGGTCGGGGTCCGCCGCCCGGCGGGCGGCGTTGCGGATGGCACGCAGGCGCAGCAGCATGTCCTCGGCGCCCCGGCCGAAGTGGTCGTGCAGCCGCCGGTACTCGGCGTACAGCGCGTCGTAGGCGCGGGCCCGCTCCGGGTCCGGCCGGTACACGTCCCGGTCGACCCGGCCCATCGCCGCCGAGGCGGCCGGCACGTCGGGGTACGCCCCGGCGGCGACCGCCGCGTGGATCGCCGAGCCCAGCGCCGGCCCCTGGGTCGACCCGATGATGCCCAGCGGGCGTTTCGTGACGTCGGCGTAGATCTGCATGAGCAGGCGGTTGCCGGTGAGCCCCCCGGCGACGATCAGCTCCCGCACCGGCACTCCCGCCTCGGCGAACGCCTCGATGATCATGCGGGTGCCGTACGCGGTGGACTCCAGCAGCGCGCGGTAGACGTCCGGCGGGCGGGTGGCCAGGGTCAGCCCGACGACCACGCCGCTGAGGTCGTGGTTGACCAGCAGGGACCGGTTGCCGTTCCACCAGTCCAGCGCCACCAGGCCGTGTGCGCCGACGGGTTGCGCGGCGGCAGCCTCGGTCAGCGCCTCGTGCGAGGCGTACCCGGCTGGCGCGGCGTGCGCGACGAACCAGCCGAAGATGTCGCCCACCGCGCTCTGCCCGGCCTCGTAGCCCCAGGAGCCGGCGCTGATCCCACCGTCGACGACGCCGCACATGCCGGTCACCTCCGCCGGCCGGGTCCCGTTGACCACGAGGCAGGTCGAGGTGCCCATGATGGCGACCAGCCGACCCGGTTCGAGGGCCTGCGCGGCGGCGGCGGTGACGTGGGCGTCGACGTTGCCGACCGCGACGGCGATCCCCTCGGGCAGGCCGGTCCAGGCCGCCGCCCGGGCGGTGAGGCCGCCGGCCCGCGCGCCCAGCGGGGCCAGCGGACCGTCCAGCTTGGCGACGAAATCGGCGAAGTCGGGGTGCAGCGCGGCGAGGTAGTCGCGGGACGGGTACCGGCCGTCCTGGTGGATGCCCTTGTAGCCGGCGGTACAGACGTTGCGGGTCTCGACACCGCAGAGCTGCCAGACGATCCAGTCGGCGGCCTCGATCCACCGGTCGGCCCGGTGGTAGACCTCCGGGTCCTCCTCCAGCAGTTGCAGCCCCTTGGCGTACTGCCACTCGGCGGAGATCCTGCCGCCGTACCGGCCGATCCACGGTTCGCCGCGTTCGTGGGCCAGGGCGTTGATCCGGTCCGCCTGGGGTTGGGCGGCGTGGTGCTTCCACAACTTGACCCAGGCGTGCGGGCGGCTGCGCAGGTCGGGCAGTTCGCAGAGGGGGGTGCCGTCGGCGAGGGTGGGCAACACGGTGCAGGCGGTGAAGTCGATGCCGACGCCGACCACCCGGGCCGGGTCGACACCGCTGGCCGCCAGCGCGGCCGGGACGGCGTGCCGCAGCACGTCCCGGTAGTCCTCCGGATCCTGGAGCGCCCAGTCGGCGGGCAGCGGTCGACCATCGGCGGCCAGCACCGTGTCCATGACGCCGTGCCGGTACGCGTGCACCGCCGTGCCCAGCTCGGCGCCGTCGTCGACCCGGACCACCAGCGCCCGGCCGGACAGCGTGCCGAAGTCGATGCCGACCACGTACCGGTCGCCCGAGCCCGCCGAGACCTTCATGACACCCCTCCACTCACCCGTCGGGAAACAGTGTTAGCGCTCACATAGAGAACCGTCAAGATGCTGGGAACCAAAGCCGGACCACCACCACGACGGCCGGGTGGATGCGCTCACACGACGGAGGTCGACGACGAATCTCGAAAGTTTCGGGATATGCTGCGGGTGCCGACGAATCGCGGGGTGATGGCGTGGAGCAGCAACGGGCGACGCTGGCGGCGATCGCGCAGGCCGCAGGCGTGTCGGTCCCGACCGTCTCCAAGGTTCTCAACGGCCGCGCGGACGTCGCACCGGCGACCCGGCAGCGGGTGCAGACCCTGCTCGACGAGCGCGGGTACACCGCCCGCCGCAGCAGCCGACCGGCCCACCGGGCCCACCTGATCGACCTGGTCCTGCGGGACCTGGGCAGCCCCTGGGCGATGCAGATCATCGACGGGGTGGAGGAGTTGGCCTACCGGGCCGGGTTCGGCGTGGTCGTCTCGGCGGTGCACGGGCGGCACCGCAGCCGCCCCGACCGCCGGTGGACCGAGCAGCTCGCCGACCGCCGCTGCGACGGGGTGCTCCTGGTGCTCTCCGACCTCTCCACCAGCCAGCGGGGCCAGCTCGACGAACTGGGCATCCCGGTGGTCATCATCGACCCGGCCGGGCACCCTCCGGTCGACATCCCCAGCGTCGGCGCGACCAACTGGGCCGGCGGGCTGACCGCCACCGATCACCTGATCGGCCTGGGCCACCGACGCGTCGCCGTGATCGGCGGCCCGCCGACGGTGCCGTGCAGCCGCGCCCGGGTCGACGGCTACCGGGCCGCGATGAACGCCGCCGGGCTCCGGGTGCCGTCCGGCTACGTCCGTACCGGTGACTTCACCGCGTCCTCCGGCTACCGGGAGACCAACGCCCTGCTCGACCTGGCCCGACCGCCCACCGCCGTCTTCGCCTGCGCCGACGAGATGGCCATGGGCGCGTACGAGGCCCTCTACGAGCGGGGGCTGCGGGTGCCGGACGACCTCAGCATCGTCGGCTTCGACGACTTGGACGCCGCCCGGTGGGCCGTGCCGCCCCTGACCACCGTCCGGCAGCCGCTGACCGAGATGGCCGCGATGGCCACCCGGATGCTGCTCAGCCTCGTGGGCGGCGAGGAACTGGGCAGTCACCGGTTGGAACTCGCCACTCCGCTGGTGGTCCGGCACAGCACCCGACAGCTGCCCTGATCGCACACTTCGACACATGCACATGTTGCATGGAGGTTACGCACCCCCGTACGCTGCCGTGGGAGCGCTCCCGCGACGGAGGGGACGGTGCCGCCGTCCACGGTCGTGACGGTCAGCGCCGTCCGGGCCGGCGGGACGGGTGTGGGCAACCCGGGACGCCTCGTCAGCACGGTGCCGCGCACCGGAGAACGGACCGGCGACCCGGCGCGACCACCCCACCCCCACCCCCGAACAGAATGAGACGGTTCCGATGACAGACATCCCACGTCCGTTCCGGCGACAGCTCGCCGTGGCCGGCGCGATCGGTGCGCTGGCCATGGGCGCGACCGCGGTCCTGCCGACCGAGGACGCCGTCGCCGCCGCCGGTTGTGCGGTCACGTACACCGCCAGCAGCTGGACCGGCGGGTTCACCGCCTCCATCACCATCACGAACCTCGGCGACCCGGTCGACGGCTGGACCCTCGGCTTCAGCTTCCCCGACGCCGGCCAGCGGGTCGGCCAGGGCTGGTCGGCGACGTACAGCCAGACCGGTGCCGCGGTGACCGCACGAAGCCTGAGCTACAACGGCGCGCTGGCCACCGGGGCCAGCACGAACATCGGCTTCAACGGCACCTGGACCGGCAGCAACCCGACGCCGACGTCGTTCACCCTCAACGGCACGGTCTGCACGGGCGGCGCCGGTCCGACCACCCCGCCGCCCACCACCCCACCCCCGACCACACCGCCGCCGACCACCCCGCCACCGGGCGGGCAGACGCCGGTCGCCGTCAACGGTCAACTGCAGGTCTGCGGCGCCAACCTCTGCAACCAGTACGGCAAGCCGATCCAGCTGCGCGGGATGAGCAGTCACGGCATCCAGTGGTTCCCGCACTGCTACAACGACGCGTCCCTGGACGCGCTCGCCAAGGACTGGCTGGCGGACCTCTTCCGGATCTCCATGTACGTGCAGGAGGACGGCTACGAGACCGACCCGGCCGGGTTCACGAACCGGGTCAACACCCTGGTCGAGGAGGCCACCGAGCGCGGCATGTACGCGCTGGTCGACTTCCACACCCTCACTCCGGGCGACCCGATGTTCAACCTGGAGCGGGCCAAGACCTTCTTCGCCGCCGTCTCCGCCCGGCACGCGAACGAGAACAACGTGATCTACGAGATCACCAACGAGCCGAACGGCGTGAGCTGGTCGACCATCAAGAACTACGCCGAGCAGGTCATCCCGGTCATCCGGGCCAACGACCCGGACGCCGTGGTGGTCGTCGGCACCCGGGCCTGGTCGTCGCTGGGCGTGTCGGAGGGCGGCAACTCCACCGAGATCGTCAACAACCCGGTGAACGCGAGCAACGTGATGTACGCGTTCCACTTCTACGCCGCCTCGCACCGGGACAACTACCGGGCCGAGCTGGAGCGGGCCGCCGCCCGGCTGCCGATGTTCGTCACCGAGTTCGGCACGGTCGACTACACCGGTGACGGCGGCGTCGACCTGGCCAGCAGCGCCGCCTGGCTGGACCTGCTGGACCGGCTGAAGATCAGTTACGCCAACTGGACCTACTCCGACAAGGCCGAGGGCAGCGCGGCGTTCCGACCGGGCACCTGCTACGGCGGCACCTACGCCGGTACGGCGGTGCTCACCGAGTCCGGCGCCTTCATGCGCAACCGCATCCGCACCCCGGACAACTTCCCCACCAGCTGACCCTTGGACGCGCACCATCCGAGACGGTGTCCCGACCCCGGGGTCGGGACACCGTCGTGCCGCCGGGACCGGCGTCAGCCGGTCGCACGGGGCGCGTACATGATGACCGCGACACCGGCCAGGCAGATCAACGCGCCGACGACGTCGAACCGGTCCGGGCGGAACCTGTCCACGACCATCCCCCAGGCCAGGGAGCCGGCGACGAACACGCCGCCGTACGCGGCGAGGATGCGTCCGAAGTTCGGATCCGGTTGGAACGTGGCGACGAACCCGTACGCGCCGAGCGCGACGACCCCGAGGGCGATCCACCACAGTCCACGGTGCTCGCGCCAGCCCTGCCAGACCAGCCACGCCCCGCCGATCTCGAACAGCGCGGCGACGACGAACAGCAGGATGGAGCGTGCGACGGTCATGCCCGCACCGTACCGGGCGCGCCGCCGCCCGCGATCCTGCCGACGACCGCCTGCCTCGGGGGCGGGCCCGGCCACGCGGGTCAGGCCGTGGCGCCCAGCCGGGCGTCGAGCGCCTCGAGGTCGGGCAGGAACCAGACGTGGTCGGCCCGGTTCGACTCGTGCACCAGGGCACGCAGCGCGGAACTGGCGGCGAGATGCCGGGAGATGTCGCCGAGCACCACCAGCCGCAGCTGGTAGTTGACGAACTTCTGCATGACCTCACCGGCGAAGCCGGTGTCCAGGGAGAAGAAGCTGTCGTCGAGCCGGCTGGCCGGAACGGCCACCACCTGGGCACCGAGGAAGGCCGCGCCGACCAGGTCCAGCGCGTCCCGTACGGTGACCACCGGCGGGCCGTCCGGATCACAGACCAGCACCCGCACCCCGGCCCGGTCCCGCACCTCGTCAGGCATCGTCGGCCTTCCCGACCAGCAGGCCGTTGCCGCCGTCGAGGACCGCCCCGACCAGGTGCAGCACCTCGGCGGTGGCGGCGACGCCCCCGAGTATCACGATCTTCATGCGGTTCCGTTCCTCGTCGTGCACGGTCTGGACACGCAGCGGGCGCCCGGGGTCGTGGGCGGTCTGCGCCCCGGCCAGGAGGAGGGTGCTGAGCCGGTCGGCGGCGGTCCGGTCCACGCCGTCGACCTGCACGATGCTCGACACCTCGACCACGGGCGCCCCGGACGGCTGCGCCGGCTGCCCGGTCAGCGCGGCGAGGTCGGCCCGGGTGATCCGGTACTGCTTGCCGATCCGGACCGCGCGCAGCCGGCCGGTGCGGATGTAACCGCGCACCGTGCGCACGTGCAGGCCGAGCCGCTCGGCCACCTGATCGACCGAGTACATTTCTTCACTCATCGTTCCCTAAACCTACCCTGGATACGGAAGGATAAGGAAGCTACTTGCCGGTCGACCACCATCGCGGTGGCGCGGCTCCGGCCGGCCTGTCCACCGGCCGACCGGAGCCGGGTGTCACGTCAGTACCGGGTCCACTTCTGGTTGGGCGTGCCCGCGCAGTCCCAGAGCTGGAGCTTGCCCCCGTTGGCGGTCACGTTGTCCCGGACGTCCACGCACCGGTTGGAACTGAGGTTGACCAGGTCACCGGCGGCGTTCAGGGTGAACCGTTGCACCGGGTTGCCGTTGCAGGTGACCAGGTTGACCTCGGTGCCGTTCGCCGTGCCGGCCCAGGCCGGGTCCATGCACTTGCCCATCGCCCGGACCGTGCCGTCGGTGGCGAACGTCCACTGCTGGGCGACGGTGGTGTTGCAGTCCCAGATCTGCAGCTTGGCGCCCTCGACCGGGTTGGCACCGGGGATGTCGACACAGCGCCCGCTCCCCACGCCCCGGATCCGGGTGGTGCCGATCGGCGGGGAGGAGGTGTAGCCGTTGACCCGGACGTAGTCGACCAGCATCTGCTGCGGGAACTGGGTGCTGCCGTCCGGGTAGCCGGGCCAGTTCCCGCCGACCGCCACGTTGAGGATCATGAAGAACGGGTGGTCGAAGACCCACCGGTTGCCGCCGAGCCGCCCCGGGTCGACCCGGTGGAACTCGACCCCGTCGAGGTACCAGATGATCGAGTTCGGTTCCCAGTCCACCCGGTAGGTGTGGAAGGCGTCGGCGAGCGGGGCGCCGATGGTCCGGCTGCCGGTGATGCCGCCTCCGCCGGAGTAGCCGGGCCCGTGGATGGTGCCGTACACGGTGTTCGGCTCCCGGCCGATGTTCTCCATGATGTCGATCTCGCCCGAGTTCGGCCAGCCCACGCTGCCGAAGTCGTTGCCGAGCATCCAGAACGCCGGCCAGATGCCCTGGCCCCGGGGAATCTTGATCCGGGCCTCGAAGCGGCCGTACGCCTGGGTGAACGTCGCGGCGGTCAGCAGGCGGGCCGAGGTGTACTCGCACCGGCCGTAGTGGCACTGGTAGTTGTTCGGGTTCTCCCGCCGGGCGGTGATGACCAGGTTGCCCTGGCCGTCGTGCACCGCGTTGCTGGTGCTGTTGGTGTAGTACTGCAACTCGTTGTTGCCCCAGCCGTGGCCACCGATGTCGAACCGCCACCTGCTCTGGTCGACGGGTGTGCCGGCCGGCGCGTTGAACTCGTCCTGCCAGGTGATGCCGCCGATCGCGGCCTGCGCGGGCCCGTCGGCGGCGGGCAGGACGGGGGCCGCGGTGAACCCCACGACCGCAGCGAGGAGGAGCGCGAGCGGGCGGGCCCGCGAGGGAAGTCGGAATCGGGGCACGGGGATCTCCTTCGCGTGGTGGAGCGGTCCGGGCGGCGCGCACGGCGCACCGGAGGCCGCCGCCCGGCGCGGCGCGGCGTCCGGCCGGACGACGCCAGGCGCGGTCGACGGCGGACACCGGTTGACGCCGCTTCCACCCGGCGGAGCGAGAGAGCGCTCTCCAGCGAAGCATGTCGATGGTTGGCTTTTTTGTCAACACTGTTGCCAATTAGCGTGGCGACACGGAAACGCAGGCCAGCCGAGCGCCGGGCGGACGCGGCGCCGCACGGGCACTCACTTTCCTGGCATCGTCCACCCGCGCCGACCCTCGATCTCCAGGCGCGGCCAGTCGGCGAGATCTCGCAACAGTTGCCGGTCGTGCGTGGCGACCACGACGGCGGCGCTCGTGTGGCGGATCGCATCGGTCAGCTCGTCAACCAGTACCGACGACAGGTGGTTGGTCGGCTCGTCGAGCAGGATCGTGCTGGGGCGCCCTGCCAGCGCGAGCGCCAGGTCGAGGCGCCGCTGCTGCCCCTGCGACATCCGCCCGACCGGGCTGGCCATGACATCGGAGTCCAGCAGCCCGAGCGCCCCGAGAGGGATGGCGTCGGCGTCGCGCAGCGCCCGGCGGGCCACCAGCCGCCCGACATGGCGGGCGTACACCTCGCGGGCGGTGAGGCCGGGGTTGTGCTCAGCGGTCTCCTGGGTGATCAGGACGACCCGTGCCTCCTTCGCCGTCCAGAGGTGTCCCTGTGTCGGGCGCAGCGCACCGGCCAGCACCGACAGCAACGTGGACTTGCCGGCGCCGTTCGCTCCGGTGACGAGCAGCCGGTCACCGCCGTCGAGGGCCAGGTCGACGGGATCGACCAAGCGCCCGTCCACGGCGACGCCGCGCGCCCGCACCTGTGGCGCACCGGGCCGGATGCCCAGGTCGGGCCAGCACAACATCGGCGGCGGCTCCGGCACGTCGATCCGGTGCGCCTGCAAGGCCTCCTGCTGACGGTTCAGCGCCTGCACGACGCCCGGCGCGCGGGACTGGCGCTGGTGCTTGCCGGTCCCTTTGTCCGGCCGCCAGCCGGTGGAGAGCCGGTCACGGGCCTTCGACACCGCGTCCTGCAGCCGCCGGTGCTCAGTCTGCTGACCTTCGTAGTCCTGCTGCCAGCGCGCACGGTCGCGGCCCCGTGCGTCCTGCCAGGCGTCATAACCCCCGGCGTACAGGCGCGGTCTGCTGTCACGGCTCGGGTCGAGGTCGAGGAACCGGTCGGCGACGTCGCGTAGCAGCGCCCGGTCGTGGCTGACGACAGCGAGGCCGCCCTGGTGCTCACGCAGCCGGCGGGTCAGGAAATCCAACCCGCCCGCGTCGAGGTGGTTGGTCGGCTCGTCGAGCAGCAGCACGTCGTGCTGCGCGCCGAGCAGGCATGCCAGCCGCACCCGGTAGCGCTGTCCGACCGACAGCGTCGACAGGGGGCGGTCCCGGTCCGTGCAGGCGCCGAGGGATTCGAGAGCGACGTCGACGCGGCGCTCGGCGTCCCAGGCATCGAGCCGGACGGCAGCGTCGAGCGCAGCGGCATAACGCTCCCCGACCGCAGGGTCATCGCCGGCGGCCAGGGCACCGGTCGCCTGCTCCAGCGCGTCGAGGGCCGCCAGTGACGGTGCGAGCACCTCGGACGTGAGGGTGCCGACGCTCTCCCCGTCGCGTGCGGCAAGTTCCTGACGGGCCAGGCCGATCGTGCCGGCCCGGTGCACGGTGCCCTCGTCGGGCGGGATCAGGCCCGCGAGAACGTGCAGCAGCGTCGTCTTGCCGCGGCCGTTCTCGCCGACGACGGCGACCCGCGACCGGGCCGAGACGGTGACCGAAACATCGTTCAGGACGCGCCGCGCCCCGCGGACGACGGTGACGTTCTCGGCGCGGACGTGTGCGCTCTGGCCTGCCTCGACGGGCAGGGACATGGGTTCGACGTTCGGAATGGGGTTCAACGGTGCTCCGCAGCTCGCAGTGGAGCCGGGCAGCAACACGTGACCGCCCGGCAGGAACCGGGACGGCGAGCGCGGATTCAGCAAAAAGGGACGCGCCGCCGTCAGCGGGCGGAGCGGACCTTCTGCGACCAGATACCTCGTGCCACGACGGCAACGTTAGCAGCCCTGACGCTCACCCCTCATTCGATATGTGTCCGGTCGGGGCGCGCGCACGGTAGGCCACGGAAGGAAACCGCCGCTCGGGTGCACCGACGGATGAACTCCTCCGGCCCGACTCCGCGAACCCCGGTGGCCGC
Organism: Micromonospora sagamiensis; assembly: GCF_014680085.1. NCBI lineage: Bacteria > Bacillati > Actinomycetota > Actinomycetes > Micromonosporales > Micromonosporaceae > Micromonospora > Micromonospora sagamiensis. The sequence goes on from NZ_AP023438.1 coordinate 6,734,336, forward strand.
GAGGAAGGCCACGATCCGTAAGGCATCCTAGGAGGATGGCCTGCATGGTGGGGCGGCCGGTCCTTCTGCCCACCGGGAGGGGAAGGGGGACGTCAGGAGGCGACCGGAGGGAGGTCGGCGCAGCGGAGGGAGGGGGCGCGGTCCAGCAGGACGGACACGTCGTCTCCCGAGGTCATCACCGTCCGGTCGGGGCGGACGAGGGCCGCACCGACCCCGGCCCGTCCCAACCACCGTCCGAGGGGCGAGGCCGGATCGACCGGCACCGGCACCACACCGCGTCGCCGCGCCGTCTCGGCCGCCTCCGCCGCCAGCGGCCGGACGGTGACCAGGGCGAAGCAGGGCCCGACGACGTCGTCGAACCGACCGCCGTCACCGGTCGGCGCGTTCGGGCAGAGCCGGCCGTGCAGGCTGCGCGGCGACGAACGGCGGTCCCGCAGAGCCGACCGCCGCAACGGCGGGGTCGCGCTGTCGAGAACCTTCGCCCGGAAGCCGGGCAGGTACGCCAGGCGTGGAGCGACGACCCGACGGAGCAGGTTGCCGACCTCGCCTCCCTCGGTCATCGCCCGGCCGATCACCGTGGCGAGGCGGATCAGCGACGTGACGTGGGGCCGCCGTTCCGCCTCGTAGCTGTCCAGCACGCGATCCGGCAGGCTCCCGGCGAGGACGGCGGCGAGCTTCCAGGTGAGGTTGACCGCGTCGCGCAGGCCGGCGCCCATGCCCTGGCCGATGAAGGGCGGGGTGAGGTGGGCGGCGTCGCCCAGGAGGAGGACCGGGCCGTCGCGCCACCGGTCGGCGACCTGGGCACGGAAGGTGTACTCGGCACAGCGGGTCACGGTCAGCGCGGTGAACGGCACGTCCCCGGTCCAGGGTCGGACGAGCCGGTGCAGGGTCTCCGGCGCGGACAGACCGGCGGCCGTCTCCCCGGGCAGCAGGCGGAACTCCCACCGGTACCGCCGCCGCCCCACCCGCATGTACGTGGCGGCGCGCTGCGGGTCGCAGACCTGGTGCACACCCTCCCAGGCATCGATGTCCGCGTCGGTGTCGACGTCGACGACCAACCAGCGTTGGGCGAAGCCGAGATCGCGCATGGTGGAGCCGATCAGCGGCCGGACGGTGCTGTTGGCGCCGTCGCAGCCGAGCACGTACCGCGCGGAGAGCGCCTCCCGCTCCCCCGACGCGCGGTCGAGGAGGTGCACGCGTACCGGTCCGTCGCCGTCCCGGTCGACGCCGGTGACGTCGACGTCCCCACGGAAGGTGACCAGGGGCTCCGCCGCCAGCCGGTGCCGCAGCAGGCGTTCCAGCTCCGGTTGGTCGAACATGTTTGCCTGGGGGTAGCCGTGGACGCCGGGGGTCGTGCCCCGGTTGAACTCGGCGAGGACCCGGTGGTCGGGGGCGAGCAGCCGCAGCCCCTCGGCCGGTCGGGAGATGGCCGCGAACTGCTCGTGCACCCCGACCCGGTGCAGGATCCGGTGGACCTCGTCGTCGAGGTGCACCGCACGGGGTCGGGGATAGACGTCCGCCCACCGGTCGAGGAGCACGGACCGGACGCCGTGCCCGGCGAGCAGCAGCGCGGCGGTCACCCCGGTGGGACCGGCACCGACGATCACCACGGGCACCGGTCCGCTCATCGCCGCACCCCGTCCATGGTGGACGTGCGGCGCGGGGCGGGGACGCCTCGGTGGCGGGGGTCGGCCATCGGCTCTCCTCGGCTGAAGGAAACGGCTCCGGCTGACCACCGTAGAGGTCCCGGCCCGCCGCCGGGGGACGCGCCGCGCGGTCAGAGCCGGGCGCCCACGTCCGCACCGTTGGCCGGGTGCAGGAAGGTCGACGTCGGGATGGACCCGTCCGCCGCCCGGGGGCCGGTGATGGTGGCGGGGTTGGTGCTCACGAAGCTCCACGTGCCGCCGATGTTCCACGAGTTGTTCGACCCGGTGGAGTTGCCCAGCGACACGTTCGCGGCGTTGCCGACCGACAGGTTCCGGTTCACCGTGGAGGTCGAGCGGGAGACGTCGAACCCGGCCTTGCCGTTGTCCCAGGCGGTGTTCCGCTCGAACACCAGCGCGCCCGGATTGCCGTTGTCGATGAACCCGCCGGCCGAGTTGCCCCAGGCCATGCTGTTGCGGGTGACGTGGTTGACGGCCGGACGGGGGTCGGTGCCGCCGCCGTTCTTGAACCCGTTGCCGTCACCGGTGTAGTCGGGCAGGTTCCAGAAGTTGTAGCCGTTGTCGTAGGCGACGCTGTTCTCGATCAGGATGGGCGACAGGAACAACCACGCGTCGAAGCCGTCGTCGGCGTTGCGCCAGAGCCGGGCGCCCCGGACGACGTTGCCGCTGCCGGAACCCTCCTTGATCGCCAACCCGTCCGCGCTCTCGCCGTTCTTGCGCGGGTCGCGGTTGCCGTAGCTGTCCAGGTCGATGATCTGGTTGCCGGACGAGGCGCCCTGGATGTGCAGGCCGGACTCGTAGTTGTCCCGGGTGGTCAGCCGCTCGTACCGGCCGTTGTTGGTGTCCACGCCGAAGATGCCGTACGGACCGTTGACGATCTCCAGCCCGACGAACCGCCACCAGTCGCCCTCGACGTGCAGCGCGCCCCGGTCGGCACGCGGGATGCTGGAGCCGACCGCACCCGGGGTGTACGGCATGTTCTCACCGTCGATCACCACCCGCTCGCCGTCGTAGGTGGTGAGGGTGATCGGCTGGGCCGGGGTGCCGTCCTTGAGGATCTTGATGGTGACGGCCGGGGCGTAGGTGCCGCCCCGGACGGCGATGGTGCCGCCGGGCTGCACGAGGTCGTGGGCGCGCTGGATGGTCCGCAGCGGCTGGGCCAGGGTGCCCGGGTTGGCGTCGTCGCCGTCGGTGGCCACGATCAGGGCGCCGGAGGGCGGCGGTGCCGTGGTCGGCGGCGGGGTGGTCGCGGGCGGCGTGGTCGGTGGAGCGCTGGTCGGTGGAGCGCTGGTGGGTGGGGCGGTGGTCGCGGGCGGGGTGGTCGGCGGGGTGGTGCCGCCGGTGCTGACCACGACGTCGTCGAAGGACGCCGACGCGTACGCGGTCTGGAGACCGATCCGGCCGGCACCCGAGAGCGTGCTGGTGCCTTGGCCGATCACCGTCCCGTCGACGCTGCCCCGGACGGTGGTGCCCTCGACCTCGACGGCGAGGGTGTACCAGGTCCCCGGGGTGACCGTACGGGCGGCGGTGTCCAGCACGGTCACCGCACTGCCGCTGACCGCCTGCAACTGTGCCTGGTTGCCGGGCAGCAGGGCGAGTCGGTAGTACACCGTGGACCCGCTGGCCCGGGCCAGCAGGCTGACGTGGCCGTTCGCGCCGAGGCTGAGTGGCTTCACCCGGGCCTGCACGGTGTACCCGGTCCAGCTGGTGCTGCCGGCGAAGAGGCGGGCGTTCTCGCTGGTGGCGTTGGACTGCCGGACGGCCGGGGAGCCGTCGGCGACGACGGCCCAACTGCCGCCGGACCTGGACCAGCCGTAGGTGTCGCCGTCGGCGAAGTCGTCGCTGAAGACGGTGGCGGCGGAGGCGGTCGCGGCGAGCCCGACCACGAACGCGGCGGCGGGGGCGAGCACCGCGGACAGGAGGAGGCCCAGTCGACGCTGGCGGGACGGACGCATGTGGACGTACCTCCGGGGACGGGGGCGGTTACGGAGGATGAAAGCGCTTTCCCCGCCGACGGTACGAACGGCATTCAGTCGTGTCAACCTCTCCATGGGCGCGCTCCCACCGACGCCCCGCCCGAGGAGGTCGTCCGGCGGCGCGGCGATCGGTCGGCCGGCGGGTGCACCCGTACGCACGGCAGGTCACCGTGCCGGAGCCGCACCGGCCGAACGGGGGCCGTCGAGTGCACCACCGCTGATCACGTTGTCGGCCGCGGCTGTTAGCGTCGCGCCGCTGGCGTACCCGCCCGACCGGAGGTTGTCGTGATCAACTCGCATGTGTCGTCGTTCGCCGGGCTACCGGAGACACCCTTCACCCCGGGGATGGTCCTGCCCGGGGACCCGTCGGCGGTGGCCTGGCGACTGGAGGTCGAGGACTTCGACGCTGATCCCGGGGAGTTCGCCGACCTGGTGGCGGCGTTCCGCGCGGCGGTGCCCGGGGAGTCGGTCCGGGCGGTGGTCGTCGGCGAGTGGGGCAACGCGTACGAGCGGGAACTGCCGGTCGACCTGCTGGTCGACGCGGCGGCCGAGTGGACCGGGCTGCGGGCGGTCTTCCTCGCCGACCTGGTCTCCGAACAGTGCGAGATCTCCTGGCTGACCCTGCCCGACATCACCGGGCTGCTGACCGCGTACCCGGCGCTGGAGGTGCTGTGGGTGCGCGGTGGGAACGGGCTGCGGCTGAGCCCGGTGCGGCACACCGGCCTGCGGGAGCTGTGCTTCGAGTCCGGTGGACTGCCCGGCGCGGTGGTCCGGGCGGTCGGCGAGTCGGAGCTGCCGGCTCTGGAACAGTTGGTCTTCTGGCTCGGCCGGTCCGACTACGGCGCGACCACCGGCGTCGACGAGCTCGCCCCGGTGCTGACCGGCGCCGGACTGCCCGCGCTGCGTCATCTGGGGCTGTGCAACAGCGAGATCGTCAACGCGATCACCCCGATGGTCGCCGACGCGCCGATCGTCGCCCGGCTGGAGGTGCTCGACCTGTCGATGGGCGTGCTCGCCGACGATGGTCTGGACGCGCTGCTGGGCGGGCAGTCGCTGACCCACCTGCGTCGGCTCGACCTGCACCACCACTACCTGTCCGACGAGGCGCAGCAGCGGGTGGTCGCCGCGCTCCCGGGCGTCGACGTCGACCTCTCCGAGGCGCGCGAGGTCGAGGTCTACAGTGGCCGCGAGTACCGGTTCACCGCGGTCGGGGAGTGACCGGGGATGGCATTCGCTGGTTACGCGCGGTCCTTCGCCGGCCGGCCGGTGGTCGACGTACCCCCGGACGGGCCACTGCCCACCGTGGACGCCCCGGTGTCCTGGCGGATCGCCCACTGGGACTTCGACGAGTCCGCCGGCTACACCCTCTCCGAGCCGTTCCGGGAGGCGTTCGAGCGGTTCGTCGCGCAGGCCGGGCCTTCGGTCGAGTCGCTGGTGGTCGGTGCCTGGGGGTACGCGGCGTTCAACCACGCCCCGATCGCGCAGCTCTGCGCGGCGGCACCCCGCCTGCCGGCGCTGCGGGCGCTCTTCCTCGGCGACATGACCTCCGAGGAGTGCGAGGTCTCCTGGATGCGGGTGGGTGACGTCAGTCCACTGCTCACCGCGTACCCGAAGCTGGAGACGCTGCGGGTCCGCGGCGGCACGGAGTTCACGTTCTCGCCGGTCCGGCACGAGCGGCTACGCGAGCTGGCGGTGGAGACCGGCGGACTGTCCCGGGCCTTCACCCGCGCGGTGCTCGACTCGGAGCTGCCCGCCCTGACCGACCTGGAGCTGTGGCTCGGCACCCCGGACTACGGCGGCGACACCGAGGTCGCCGACCTGGCCCCGCTGTTGGCCGGCGAGCGCTTCCCCGAGCTACGTCGGCTGGGGTTGCGCAACGCCGAGATCGCCGACGACCTGGCCGAGGCGTTGTCGACCGCGACGGTGGTGGCCCGGCTGGAACGTCTCGACCTGTCGCTGGGCACGCTCGGTGAGCGGGGCGCGGCCGCACTGCTGGCCGGGCAGTCCCTGACCCACCTGGCCGAACTCGACCTCGCACACCACTACCTGCCCGAGGAGGTGGCCGACGCGCTGGTCGCCGCCCTGCCCGGGGTACGGGTGGACGTGTCGGACGCGCAGGAGGACGACGAGTACGACGGCGAGAGCTACCGGTACGTCGCCGTCGGTGAGTGACGCGTTCCGGTTCGGGTCGGGCCGCCCTGGGTAGCACCAGGAGACGACCGACGCCGAGGAGGACGAGATGAGCGACCCGAGGTACGCGGCCCTGCCACTGGCGGCCACCGGCCGGTTCACCGAGGACGACGGCACCGGTCCCGAGGCGTCCGGTGAGATCGTCGGCGCGGACGACGCCGCGGCCGACGCCGTCCGGGCCGGCGGCGACACCGACCTGACCGGGGCGAACCGGGACGGTGACGGCGTTCCGGTCGGCTCGGCCGATGCCGCCGCCGACCGGGAACGCGCCGCCCGGCAGACCGACTGACCCCGGCACGCCCCGCTGACCGTGCCTCAGCGGGGCGGCACCGTCCTCTCCAGCCAGCGCCGGTACCAGCGGGCGAAGCCGAGCGGAGTGCCGTCGGCGTCGTGCAACGGCCGGAACCCGCCCCCGTCCGCGCTGTCGTCGGCCCACATCTGCCCGCGCGCCGGCCCGCTGACCACCAGCGCCTCCCGCAGGGCACACCCCAGGTGACAGAGGTAGAGCAGACCGACGGAGTGCGCATCGTCGTAGACCACCGAGTCGTACAACTCCTGGTAGGCGTCCTCGGCGGCCTCGAGCGCCTCGGGCGAGTCGAAGTCGTCCTCCTCCGGCTGCGGGGGAAGGCCGTCGGCCGGGTTGAACGCCTCGATGTGGCCGAACGGCTGGTCGAGGGTGTCCAGGTCGGTCAGGTCGGCGCCGTCGCCCTCCCACCGCCACCGCTCGTCGACCCGGCGGAGCGGGAAGAGCCCGTACGCCGGGCCGGCACCACCCCGGCCCACCGCCAGCAGGAACGACCGGTACTCGGCCGGCAGTTCGACCCGCAGCTGCGCCTCCAGCTCGGCCAGCTCCGCGACGGCCAGCGGCGGTTCGAGGACGAACCCGTGACTGCCGGCGCCGAAGACCTCCCCGGCGCGCGGGTCGGCGGCCAGCCGGGCGAGGCGGGACGGGACATCGGACCAGTCGACAGTCGTCATGGCGGGCACCGTACCGGCGACCACCGACAGCAACCGGCCACGGGACCCGGCCGGCCGGCGTGACCGGGGACGGGCCGGTCGAGCGGTGCTCGCGTGTCGGTGGTCCCCGCTACGGTCTGCCACCGTGAACGCGCTTCAGACGTACCGCTATCTCCGACCGTCCGCGCTGCGCGACGGTGACCTGGCGTTGCAGACCAGCGGCGGCCCCTCGGCCAACCCCCGGTTCTTCACCGGCTTCCTGACCGCGCCCCGGGCCGGGGCGGCCGGGCTGCTGGCGGTCGCCGAGGTCGCCCGGACCCGCTACCACCAGCCGGTCAACCCGGCGAGCCTGGACCCGGTGGTCACCGGCAGTCGGGACCGGCTGCGGTTCGAGTCGTTCTCCGGCTGCTGCGGGGTGTACGCGCGCCTCGACGTCTCGCCCGCCGGCTTCGACGGCGACGTCGTCGAACACGGCACCACCAACGTGGACGTGAACGCGCCGCTGCGGGAGGCGCTGGCCCGGGTCGGTGGTCTCGACCCCCTGCACCTGTCGGTCGGCCCGGACGACCTCACCGTCTCCACGCTGGACGGTCCGGTGGTGGAGAGGAAGGTGCCGCTGCCGGCCCGCTGGCTGCGCGGCTTCGCCGAGGTCCACGTGCTGGCGGCGGAGATGGCCCGGCGCGCCGAGATCCCGGCGACCGAGGCCGCCGCGTTCCTGCGTCGGCTTCCGCCGGCCGGTGACCGGTCGGTGCTCTGGGCGGTGCCGGCGGGCCGGTCGCTGCGGCTGACGTCCCGGCCCGGCCCGGGGGCGGTCTGCCTGGCCGGGGCCGGCCGGCTGGCCGCGCTGCGCGGGCTGCTGCGCTTCGCGCGGACCCTGCGGGTGTACGGGCCGGCGGTGACCGCCGGTTCGGCCCCGGCGGCCAGCGTCTGGGAACTGGACACCGGCGGGATGCGGCTGTCGCTGACCCTCTCCCCCGAGCCGTACCGGGGCTTCTCCGGGGAGGGCGGTGTGCTGGCGTCCCTCGCCTCCGACGACGTCACGGACGACGCCGCGCTGGTCAGCGCGCTGCTGTCCTGGGATCCGACGATCGACGTACCGACACTGGCGGGGCAGGCGGGCCTGACCGACGAGCGGGTCCGGGCGGCCCTGGTGCAGCTGGGCACCGCCGGCCGGGTCGGGTACGACGTGGCCGAGCAGGCGTACTTCCACCGGGTGCTGCCGTACGACGCCGGTCGGGCCGAGCGCGACAATCCCCGCCTGGTCGGCGCGCGGGCCCTGGTGGAGGCCGGCGCGGTCGGCCGGGACGGGGACGTCGCCACGGTCCGTCACGGCACCGAGGTCTACCGGGTCCGCCGCCGTCCCGAGGGCGGGTACGCCTGCACCTGCCGCTGGTGGAGCCGGCACCGGGGCGAGCGGGGGCCGTGCAAGCACGCGCTCGCCGTCTCCATGGTGGAGGTGCCGGCGTGACCGACGGACGCTTCGACTACCTGACCACCGGAGACGTCCGGGCCGCCACGACAGCCGTCCGCGGACTCAGCGACGAGCAGCGCCGGGACATGGCGAAGGCGCTGCTGACCCACGTCCGCGAGGAGGAACGCCCGTTGTGGTGGGCGGCGAGGGCGACCGCGCTGGCGGTGGCGGCGGTCGGCTGCCTGCCCAGCGCCGCCCAGGTCGCCCAACTGCTCGGCCGGCGTGCGGTGTCGCTACGTGCGGCGCACGCCGATTCGGTGGTCGCGGTGGCCCGGCAGCGGGGCGTGACCTGGCTCGCCGACCTCGCCCACCGGTTGGCCGCCAAGCTGCCCCGCACCGACCCGGACGACGGGTGGGAGTTCGTCGCCGGCCTGCTCACCGCCGAGCGGGCCGCGCCGCCGACCGGGGACACCTTCGTGACGGGCTGGGTCCGTCAGCTGGGCTGGCTACCGGAGCGGTGGCGGGGCGTCGGGCTGCCGGAGCGGCTGGCCATCGATCCGTTCCTCGACGCCCTGCTGCCCCGGCTCTTCGAGATCGACGGCATCGGCGTGACGATGGCGTTCGACGACCTCCGGACCCGGGAGAGGATGGCCCTGCCCCGGGCGCTGGCCGAACTGGCCGGCTCCGGCCGGCTGGACCGGACGGTCCTGCTGGACGGGTGCCTCAGCCGGCTGCTGCGCGACGACCGTCCGGCGTCGCTGCGGGCCTTCGTCGCCCTGCACGACCTACTCGCCCCCACCCCCGACGAGGTCGTCGACCGCGCCGCCGGCTACCTGCGACTGCTCGCCGACGCCCCGACGCCGGTGGCGACGATGGCGCAGAAGGCACTGCGGCAGGCCGACGGCGTCGAGGTGGAGGAGGTGCTCGACGCGTCCCGGGCGGTGCTGGCCCGGCCGGACAAGGCCCTGGTGAAGGCCCAGCTGAGCTGGCTGGACCAGCTCGCCCGCCGGCTGCCCGACCGGGCCGCCGGGATCGCCGAGGTGCTCACCGTGGCGCTCGACCACCCGGCGGCCGGCGTCCGGGACCGGGCCGGCGCGCTCACCGCCCGGCACGGGCACGCTCCCGCACCGGCGGTGGTCACCGTCGTCGGGGACGACCTGCCGCCCCCGCCCGCACCGCTGCCCGCCCCGCCGCCGATCACCGACCCGGACGAACTGGCCGAGGAGGTCGGCGCCCTGCTCGACGGCCAGCTGCGGGCACTGCCGCTGGACCGGGTACTCGACGGGCTGGTCCGGCTCGCCGGCACCGACCGGCCCGCCCTGAACCGGGCGCTCGTCCCGGTACTGGACCGGCACCGGCACATCCTGTACGACCATCAGTGGGACCCGTGCTGCCTCTGCGACCTGCTCGGCGGGGTGCTGCGGACGGCGGCCGACCCCACCCGGGCCGAGGACCGGCGCGGCCGGTGGCACGCGCTGATGGCGGCGGTGGGTCCGACCCCCGAGCCGGACCACCGGCCCTCCGCACCGACCCGGGTGCCCGCCCTCCACCGGCTGCTACGGGCCCGCCTCGCCGAGGTCGGCAGCCGGGTCGGCCAGCCCGGCTACCCGGAACTGCTCGCCACCCCGACCTCGGCCACCGGGACGGTCGACCCGGTGGCCCTCTACGAGCGGATCGCCCGCCTCGGCGCGGACGGCCCGTGGCGGTGGGACCTCACCCAGGCGCTGCTACGGCTGCCGCCCGGGGCCGACGCGCCGCTCGCCGCGAAGGCGGCGGCGCTGCGCAGCCCGGCCGGGGACCGACTCGCCACCTGGCTGCGCGACGGCGGCCTGCCCCGTCCGGTGCCGGAGGTGCTCACCGTGTCCCGGCGGGAGCGCCGCAAGCCCGCCGCGCGCTGGTCGGCCGATTGGGAGTACGACCGGCTGCCGGAGCGGCGGCGGCAGGTGCGGCTCACCCCACCGGAGGGATACCACGACCGGTGGGGGCTGCTCACCGTGCCGCCTTCGCCGGTCGGGACCCACCAGGGCGACCGTGCGGTGCTCTGGGCGTCGGTGCTGCCCTGGCATCCGGGTGTGGTGGCGGCGCACGCGCTGCCGGAGGTCGCCAGTGCCGCCGACCAGGACGTCCGCGACGCCACGGCGGTCCTGCCGATGCTCGCCGAGAGTGGCGGCGAGGGCGGCCCCGCCCTCGACCTGGCGCTGGCGTACGGGCTGGGTGCCCGGCACGAGGCCGACCGGATCGCCACCCTCGACGCGCTCCTGCTGCGCGCCGCCGCCGGCACCCTGGACGCGCCGGCCGTCGGCGGGCACCTCGGCGCGGTGATCGCCGACGGCGGCGTGCTGCCCACCCGGGCGGTGGCCCCGTTGCGGGACGCGGCCGCCGCAGGTGCCCCACTGAGCACGTGGCGGCTGCTCGCGGCCGCCCTGCCGGCCCTGCTCGCCGCGCCCACCGCGCCCCGGGGCACGCCGGACCTGCTGACCCTGGCGGCGGAGACGGCCGCCCGCACCGGCGTACGGATCGAGGTGCCGGGGTTGGCCGAGGTCGCCGGCCGGGGCGGGTCGAGCCGGCTGGTCCGGGAGGCGCGACGGCTGGCCGAGGCGCTCGACCGGTAGGGACGCGGCGTCGACGGCCGACCGTCGGGGCGCGGGCGGCGGCACACCGGCCGCCCGTCCGCGCCCCGACGGTGTGGGTCAGGAGATCGGGTTCCAGCCGTCCGGGCCGGCCAGGTACCGCTGCGGGGTGTGATCGGCCGCCTGCGCGTCGGTCAACTGTGGACGGTCCGGGGTGACCGTCGACCCCGGCCCGGTGTTGCGGTACTCGAAGAACCGGGCGTCCCGCCAGGAGAAGCCGGACATGTCGGTCCACGGGGAGCCCTTGATGTGCGCGCCCAGGACGCTGTCGCGGAACACCACCTGGCCGATCGCGTTGACATCACCGCCGGGGTGCCACGGCCGGCCCAGGTGCACGCTCTGCGGCCCGGCCGAGTCGGTGGTCAACGTGGAGTTCACGAAGAGGAAGCCGTACGGGTTGTCGATCATCGTGGACGGCGCGGTGACGTACCCGTTGTTGCTGGACGAGCCCCGGCTGAGCGACCGGATCTCGCAGCGGTCGAAGACACCGGTGCCCCGTCCGAAGATGAAGTCGACGTCGCCCTCGACGTAGCAGTTCCGGAAGTACGCCCGGCCGATCGTGCCGGTGTTCGCGCTGTTGTGGTAGAGCGTGTCCTGGTTGCCGAGGAACCGGACGTTGTCGAAGACCAGCCGGTCGGCCCGGGTGAGCACGGCGACCGCCTGCTCGGCGCTGAGGTCGTGGGCCGCCTCGTCGAAGGTGTTGGCGAAGGTGAGGTGCCGGGCGGTGAAGTCACTGCCGTCGATGGTCACCGAGGCACTGCCCGAGGTGCCGTAGGTGCCGCCGCCCGGCTTCGGCGTGCCGGAGGCGTTGTCGTAGTGGATCACGACGTCCCGGGGATCGCCGGTCGCGCCGACGAACGAGACGTACGGCCGGTCGGCCGGGATGGTGACCACCTCCCGGTAGTTGCCGGGCCGGATGGTGATGGTGTGGCGGCTGGCGTTGCCGACGGGAACGGCGTTCACCGCCGCCTGCACGCTGGTGAAGTCCCCGCTACCGTCCTGGGCCACCACCGAGGACCGCCCGGCCGGCGGGGTGCCGGTCGGGGTGGGGCTCGGGGAGAGCGTCGGCGTCACGGTGGCGGTGACCGAGGGCGTGGGGGTCGGGGTGGCGGTGCCGCTGGTCACCGTCACGTCGTCGTACCGGGCGGTGGCGTAGCGGGTCTGCACGCCGATCCGCCCGGCGGCGATCGTGCCGGTGCCGGCGGCCACCAGGGTGCCGTCGACGTGACCGCGCACCGTCGACCCGGTGACCTCGATCCGCAGGGTGTGCCAGGTGCCGGCCACGACCGGGCGGGACAGCGAACCGAGGACGGTCACCGCGCCGCTGCGGACCGCCTCCAGCCGGACCTGGTCCCCGGGGAGCAGGGCGAGCCGGTAGTAGGTGGTCGAACCGGAGGCCCGGGCGAGCAGGGCCACCGCGCCGTTGGTCGGCAGGGTGAGCGGTTTGACCCGGGCCTGCACGGCGTAGTCGACCCAGGACGAGCTGCCGGCGAAGAGGCGGGCGTCGTCCGTGTCGGCCCTGGCCTGGTGCAACGCGGGGCTGTCGTCGTCGACGACCGACCAGGTGCCACCGGACCTCGACCAGCCGGCGGTGTCGCGGTCGGAGAAGTCGTCGCTGAACAGGGTGCCAGCGTGCGCCACCTGCGCGCCGCCGAACGGACTCAGGGCGATCAGCGCGGTGGTCACGGCGGCGGCGACGGCGAGCAGGGACCGTCGGCGGTAACGGGACATGGGCGGGACCTCCGGGACGGGTGGGAGGTGGCGAACCGTTGGTGAAAGCGCTTTCCTCGCGCACCGTAGCCGGGCTCCGGAAAGACTGTCAATGCCACCGCCCGCGTCCGCACCGCTTGCCCGCCGCACCGGAAGCCATCCATACTGACAAATGTTCCTGAGCCGGACGTGATCGGGCACCGGGCAGTACCCGATCGGAACCTCCCTGCCCCACGTGATGCTCAGGAGGAACCCGCCCATGACGGCGAGAATCAAGTTGCTGGGGGCCGCCCTGGTGGCTGCCGCGATCACCGTGGTGGCCGCCGTGACGGTCCCCGCGCCCGCGTCCGCCGCGACGCTGACCGAGGTGACCGCCTTCGGCCCCAACCCGAGCAACCTGCGCATGTACCTGTACGTCCCGGACCGCGTCGCGCCCCGGCCCGCGCTGGTGGTCGCGGTCCACTACTGCACCGGCAGCGGACCGGCGATGCACTCCGGCACCCAGTACGCCGCCCTGGCCGACCGGTACGGCTACATCGTGGTCTACCCGTCGGTGACCCGCAGCAGCAAGTGCTTCGACGTGTCGTCGCCCCAGGCGCTGCGCCGCGACGGCGGCAGCGACCCGGTGGGCATCAAATCGATGGTCGACCACGTCCGGCAGCGGTACGACGTCGACCCGGCCCGGATCTTCGCCACCGGCATCTCGTCCGGGGCGATGATGACCAACGTCCTGCTCGGCCTCTACCCCGACGTGTTCAGCGCCGGTGCGGCCTTCTCCGGTGTCCCCTTCGGATGCTTCGCCACGACCGACGGGTCGGAGTGGAACAGCCAGTGCGCCAACGGCCAGGTCATCCGGACACCCCAGCAGTGGGGGGACCTGGTCCGCAACGCCCACCCCGGATACACCGGACCACGGCCGAGGATGCAGACCTGGCACGGCACGAACGACGAGACCCTGCGGTACCCCAACTTCGCCGAACAGATCAAGCAGTGGACCAACCTGCACGGGCTGAGCCAGACGCCCACGTACACCGACACCCCGCAGCCCGGCTACACCCGCACCCGCTACGGCGGGTCCGGCCCGACCGCACCGGTCGAGGCGATCAGCATGCAGGGCGTGTCGCACAGCCTGCCGGTCGACGCCGCGGAGGCGATTCGCTTCTTCGGCATCGACACCACCGTCCCACCCACGAGCGCACCGCCGACGACCCCGCCACCGAGCACTCCCCCGCCCGGGCCGGGCACCTGCCGGATCGGTTACACGGTCAGCGCCTGGAACACCGGTCTGACCGCGTCGGTCACCATCACCAACACCGGCGGCACCCCGGTCGACGGCTGGCAGCTGACCTTCCCGCTGCCCGCCGGGCAGACCGTGACGAGCGGATGGAACGCCACGTACGCGCCGTCGAGCGGGACGGTCACCGCCCGCAACGTCGCCTACAACGCCACGATCGCCCCGAACGCCTCGGTCACCCTCGGCTTCCAGGCCACCCACACCGGGAACACCGGCGCACCGACCTCGTTCGCCCTCAACGGCACCCCCTGCGCCACCGGCTGAGCACGATGGCAGCGGCGGGGCACCGGAACTGGTGCCCCGCCGCTGCCGGCAAGGGAAACGCGCCGGGTCAGCCCACCGTGCAGGTGGGGGTGCCGCTCGGACCGACACCGGTGCCCTGGAACCCGAACTCGGTGCTGGCGCCAGGGAGCAGCTGGCCGTTGTAGTCGACGTTGCGGAAGGTCAACGCACCGGTGCTGCCGCTGCTCCGCGCGCTCCAGACGTTGGTGACCGTGCTACCGGCCGGCAGGGTGAGGCCGACGGTCCAGCCGTTGAGGCCGACCACACCGGCGGTCACCCGGACCGTGGCCACGAACCCACCGGTCCAGGAGTTCATCGACACCGTGGCGGAGCAGGCCCCGACGGGCGGCGGGGTGGTCGGCGGGGGCGTGGTCGGCGGCGGGGTGGTGGGCGGGGTGGTGCCGCCTTCGTTGAGGGCGTTCAGGGTGGCGGTGTACGCCGCCTTCTTGTTGCCGTTGCCGTCGAACAGCAGCGGGGTGCCGCTGGCCCGCCAGGAGTCGGTGTCCCGGATGCCCCAGACGGTGATGCCGGTGCAGCGGGCCACGGCCAGGCAGGCCCGCACCACCCGGGCGAAGTTGTCGGCCTGGGTCTGCCCCGAGCCCTCGATGTCCAGCTCGGTGATCTGCACGTCGACGCCGAGCGCGGCGAAGCTCGACAGCGTCGTCTGGTAGTTGGCCGGCACCGGCGACTGGCTGTTGAAGTGGGACTGGAAACCCACGCAGTCGATCGGGACGCCCCGGGCCTTGAAGTCCCGGACCAGGTTGTACACGGCCTGGGTCTTGGCGTGGGTCCAGTCGTCGGTGTTGTAGTCGTTGTAGCAGAGCTTGGCGGTCGGGTCGGCGGCCCGCGCGGTCCGGAACGCCACCTCGATCCAGTCGTTGCCGGTCCGCTGGAGGTTGGAGTCGCGGCGGGCTCCGGTGCCGCCGTCGGCGAACGCCTCGTTCACCACGTCCCAGGAGTGGATCTTGCCCCGGTAGTAGCTGGCCACCTGGGTGATGTGGTTGACCATCGCCGACCGCAACGCGGTCCCACCCATGTTCTGCGCCCAGCCGGGCTGCTGGGAGTGCCAGGCCAGGGCGTGACCGCGCACCATCATCCCGTTGGCCCGGGCGTGGTTGACGATCCGGTCGGCGTTGGCGAAGGTGAACTGGCCCTGCGACGGCTCGATCGCGTCCCACTTCATCTCGTTCTCCGGGGTGACCGAGTTGAACTCCCGGTTGAGGATGCCGACGTAGGTGGAGTCGGAGAGCTTGTTCGCGGCTACCGCGGTGCCGAAGTAGCGGCCCGTCTCACCGGCCGCCGTGGCCAGGGTGGTCCCGGCACTGGCACTGGAGGACGCCACGACCACCGTGGTGGCGACGAGGGCGACTCCGGCCGCGGCCGACAACCACGCCGTACGGGGCCGTGGTCCGGCCACCGGACGCCCGCTGTCGCGGGCGAACAGGTCTTTCATGACAGCTGCCTTTCGCTGAGCTGCACGGATGGGAAGGACGCGTCGACCACTGCCCCACCATGGCGGCCGGCTCGGCGTCGGCGTGGTCGCCCGGAAGCCACGTCGACCGGTTCGGCTGCTCGACCACCATGGGTTGATCGAAGTTCCTGTATCCGCACAGTATCGAAACAGCCTCGAAACCTCAACGGCGCAGGAAGAGCCTTCGCCGCCGCCCTCCCCTGATCCGAGACCGGACGACCGGCCGATTCCCCGCCCCCAGCAGGGCGGGCAGCCCTCCACACCAGAACACGGCGACGCAGAGCCGGATCGGCACAGCTCAGACGATCCCCGAAACTTTCGACTATCGTTGCCGCTGGAGCCCGCGCACCGGTGGGTCCGCGTCGGCGGTCCCACGCGCCGGGGCTCGTAGAATCGCCGCCGTGCCCGAGATCGTCCAACTGCTGGCCTCACCCCTGCACCGCTACCTGGGTCGGCCGGCCGACGGCCCGGCGCCGGCCGCGCCCGACGAGATCGTCGAGGAGGTCCGAATCCGGGCCGGGCTCGGCATCGTCGGCGACCGCTACTTCGGCCGGCCCGCGCACCGCGACGCGAGCGTCACCCTGATCGCGCGGGAGTCCCTGCCGCCCGGCGCCGACCTGGTGCAGGCGCGACGCAACATCCTCACCGCCGGCCTCGCCGTGGACGAGCTGGTCGGGTCCGTGCTGGTCCTCGACGCGGGCCAGGGACCGGTGCGGCTCCGGGTCAACCGCGCCGCGCACCCGTGCGCGTGGATGGACGCCACCATCGGCCCGGGGGCCTGGAAGGCGTTGCGTCGCCGGGGCGGCGTCCGCTGCACCCCGCTGACCGACGGCACGCTACGGGTGGGTCCGGTCGAGGTCACCATCGCCGACTGAGCCCACGGCCGAGCCGGCTGACGCGGGTTCGCGCCTCGCCGCTCAGCCCGGCGGAAGGCCACCGCAGGCGCATCTGAAGGGAACCGTAAGCGGGCCCTGGCACGGTTCCTGGTGTCAGCGAGACCGCGAAACCAGGAGAGCCACCCGATGCGCAGGATCATCAACTCGACCTACATCACCCTCGACGGCGTCGTCGAGGACCCGGCGTGGACCATGCCGTACTTCGACGACGAGGCCGCCGCCTTCGCCGGGGCGCAGACCGACGCCGCCGACGCGCTGCTGATGGCCGCGCGGAGTGGCTGGTCCCGATGGTCGAGGAGTTCCTCGACGACGGTGACGGCAGGTGACCGCCCGGCACCGCCCGCTCCGGGTGGGTCAGCGACGCCGACGGGCCCTGAGGACCGCGTCGCGGGCGGTGCTCCCGTGCCCACCCGGCCCGCCGGCCGGCCGGGTGCGGGTCCCGGCGACGAGAACGTCCCACCCGGCGTCGAGGCTGGCGGCCATCTCCTCGGCGGTGACGTGCGCCTCGGCCGCCCTCGCCGGCTGTCCGGGATGCGGGTCCGACGGGTGGTGGCCGACGACCAGCAGCGTGCCGTCCGGGGCGACCGACGCCGCCAGCCGGCGCAGCAGTGTCCCGCTCGGTGCCGTCGAGTGCACGTAGTGCGCGCACACCAGGTCGAATCCCTTTCCCGGAGGCGTCCACGTGGTCAGGTCGGCCCGCACCCAGTCGATCCGGTCCGCGACGTCGGCGCCGACGCTCGCGGCGTGTTCCCGCGCGCGTTCGAGCGCGGTGGCGGCGAGGTCCACGGCCGTCACCCGCCAACCGCGGGAGGCCAGCCAGACGGCGTCGGTCCCCTCGCCGCACCCGGCGTCCAGTGCCGTGCCGGGCGCGAGGTCCCCCACCTCGGTCACCAGGTGCACGGTGGGCTGCCGGACGCGGTGCGCGGCGCCGCCGCCGTAGTGCCGGTCCCAGTACTCCCCGTCGAAGTCCGCAGGCATGACGCTCCCTCCGTGGTTCACCGGCACCTCTGCGGCAACCATGCGCGGCACCCGCCCGGATCGCAAACATCGTTGCCATTCCGGCAAAGGTCGGACGGCCCGCCGCCCACGTCGACCGCCGGGCGGCGGGTTCGAGACACCCGACCGGGCCACCGCAGGACGCCCACCGGGACCAGCGACGGGAAATTCCTTCACGCCGGACGAAGAACGTGTAGACAAGCTTCGACCGCTGGCCCTATCGTCACCCCATCGAGATTCATTGATTCACTTCGATGGGAGAACCGATGCGACTCCGGCGTTGGGCGAGCATATCCCTGGCCCTGGTCGTCCTGCAGAGCGCCGTCGTCGGCGCCGCCCCGGCCGCGCACGCGGCCGTGCCCGCGCCGTCGGCGGACGCCGGGACGGACACCTCGATCCTGAGCACCGACTACGGGCCGGCTGCCTGGGTCCCGGCCAGCACGAGCAACTACACCGTGGCCACCCGGCCCACCGGCCAGCCCATCACCCACGTCGTCATCCACGTGACGCAGGGCTCGTACACCAGCGCCATCAACTGGTTCCAGAACCCGGCGTCCAAGGTCAGCGCGCACTACACGTTCCGCTCCTCCGACGGCGCGGTCACCCAGTCCGTCCGGGAGAAGGACATCGCCTGGCACGCCGGCAACTGGACCTACAACACGCAGTCGATCGGCATCGAGCACGAGGGCTACGTCGACAACCCGGCCTGGTTCACCGACGCCATGTACCGGGCGTCCGCCGCGCTCACCCGCAACCTCGCCAACAAGTACGGCATCCCCAAGACCCGCAGCAACATCATCGCCCACAAGGAGGTCCCCGGGGCCACCCACACCGACCCCGGCCCGCACTGGAACTGGACCTACTACATGCAGCTGGTCAACGGCGTCACCGGAATCGGCTCCGGCACCGTGGACAGCGGCACCGCCGTGCTGAACGTGCGCTCCGGGCCCGGCACCGGTCACTCCATCGTCGGTACCCTGACCGGCGGCACCACTGTGAGCATCTACTGCCAGGCCACCGGCACCAGCGTCACCGGCCCCTACGGCACCTCCAGCATCTGGCACCGGATCGGCACCAACCGCTACGTCTCCGACGCCTACCTGTACACCGGGCACGACGGCTACATCCCGAACGTGCCGCGCTGCTAGCCACACCCCACGCAGGTCCGAGGCCCGGAGCACGATGCTCCGGGCCTCCGTCCGGTCGGCCACCCGCCCGGGCCCGGATTCCCCCGGACGGGTCGAATGCGCCGAACGGCCCGCGTCGCCCGGCCGCACTCCCCACCATGGAGGCAGGACGACCACGACGGTACGAGGAGCGAACGGTGATCAGGCGTCGACGTAGCAGGAGAGGGCCGCTGGTGCAGGCGGCGACGATATCGCTGGCAGCGGTGGTGACCATGGTGGCCGTGGTGCGGGCGGCGCGCCGCCGCACGGAAGCGGACGCCTCTGCCGGAAATCCCCCCGCCGTCGGGGATCGGCTGGTCCCCGGTCGGGGCACGGAGGGATCAGCGCTGGCCGGCGCTGCGGTGGGTCGGGGCAGCGAAACCGCGTCCTGGGTGGCGACCACCGGCTGAGCCGGGAATGTCCCGCGCGACGGTCGCGACCGGGACGACGACTCTCGACAGCGTCCGCGCCCATGCCGGGTCCGCGCGGCGGGCCGTCCGGGAGAAGCGGGCGATGACGACGAACATCGTCCGTACCCGGACGGACATCGGGAAGACCCGGCCGGGGCACTGGTGGAGCGGTGATCATGAGTGACGCGACCCTGGATACCGAACGGCACGGCGGCAGCGAGTACGCCGACCTGTCCCGCCTGGTCCGTCGGGCCGGTCTGCTCGACCGGCGACGCGGCTACTACGCGGCGGTCATCGGCCTCCTCGCCGCGTCCTATGCCGGGGCGTGGGCGTTGTTCGGCTGGCTCGGCGAGTCCTGGTGGCAGATGGGCGTCGCGGCGGCCCTCGCGGTGATCTTCGCCCAGGCCGGGTTCGTCGGCCACGACGCGGGTCACCGACAGATCTTCCGCACCCACCGCGCCAACGACCTGGCCGGCCTGATCCACGGCAACCTCCTGATCGGCCTCAGCTACGGCTGGTGGGTGCAGAAGCACAACCGCCACCACGCCCACCCGAACACCGAGGGCCGGGACCCCGACATCGTCGTGCCACCGCTCGCCTTCACCCGGAGCCAGACGCGGGGCCAGCGAGGGCTCGGCGCACTGGTCGTCCGGCACCAGGCCCTGCTGTTCTTTCCGCTGCTGCTGTTGGAGGGCCTCCACCTGCACGTCAACAGCGTCAAGGCCGTCCTCGGACGGGGACGTGTCCCGCGACGTCCCACCGAGATCGCGCTACTCGCCGTCCACCTCGGCGGATACCTCGGTGCCGTGGTGACCGTCCTGAGCCCGGCCCAGGCCGTCGCGTTCGTCCTCGTCAACCAGGGCCTGTTCGGGCTCTACCTCGGCAGTTCCTTCGCGCCGAACCACAAGGGCATGCCGATCCTCACCGCCGACGACCGCCTCGACTACCTGCGGCGGCAGGTCCTCACGTCCCGCAACGTGCGCGGCGGCTGGGGCGTCGACACGCTGCTCGGTGGCCTGAACTACCAGATCGAGCACCACCTCTTCCCCAGCATGCCCCGCCCCAACCTGCGCCACGTCCGCCCGCTCGTCCGGCGCTTCTGCGCCCAGCATGACGTCCCCTACCACGAGACGACCCTGTGGCGCTCGTGGGCCCAGGTGTTGCAGCACCTACGGGCAGTCGGCACCGACCGTCCCGTCGAGGGTCGCCCGAGCGACCCGAGCCACCGCTGACGCCCGGCAGGCCCCCGCCGACAGCGACCCCGCGTCCCGGCGGGCGCCCGTCACTCGTCCGGCACGGTGGCGGCCGGCGCGTCCTCCGGGCGGTGGTTGTCGAGGTGGTCACGGGCGTACCGGTAGGCCACCGCCACGATCGCGGCGACCGGCACCGCCAGGAAGGCGCCGGTGATCCCGGCGAGGCTGCTGCCGGCGGCGACGGCGAGGATGACCACCGCCGGGTGCAGGCTCAGCCCACGTCCCTGGATCAGCGGCTGCAGGACGTTGCCCTCCAACTGCTGCACCACCAGGACGATGCCGAGAACGATCAACGCGGTGGTCGGGCCCCGGTCGACCAGCGCGACCAGGACCGCGAACGCCCCGGCGACGAACGCCCCGATGATGGGGATGAAGGCGGCGAAGAAGGTCAGCACCGCCAGCGGCAGCACGAGGGGAACCCCGAGGAACCACAGGCCGATGCCGATGAAGAAGGCGTCGATGAAACCGACCAGGGCCTGCTGCCGGATGAACTCCGACAGCGTCCGCCAGCTCCGCTCGGACAGCTGCGTCACGTGCACGCCGGCACGCGGGCCGGTCTGTGCCGCCAGCCACGGCACCCAGCGGGGGCCGTCCTTGAGGAAGAAGAAACACAGGACGAGGGCGAGCACGGCGTTGACGATCCCGGACCCGACCGAGGTGGCCCAGGTCAGCACGTAACCGGCGATGTTCTGCGCGTTGGACTGCAGGGCGGCGAAGACGTTGTCGATCGTCTCGCCGATCTGGTCCTCACCGAGGTTGAGCGGAGGGCCGGTGAGCCACTGGCGGACCTGTTCGAGCCCGGCTGTCGCCTGCTCGGTGAGTTCACCGACCTGACCGACCACCGGCGGCACCACGAGGACACCGATGGTCACCAGCAGGGCGAGGAAGGCCAGCAGGACCGTCGCCGCAGCCAGGGCCGCCGGCCAACGGTGCGCACGGAGGAACCGCACGGCCGGCCAGAGCACCGTGGTGAGGAGCAGGCCGAGCACCACCGGGAAGAGCACGACCCAGAGCCGGCCCAGCAGGTAGCCGAGCCCGACGATCGCGGCGGCGATGACGAGCAGTTGCGCCGCGACGATCGCCACGCGGCGGATCGCGGCCCGTACCCGGGGACCGCGCTCCGGTGGCCGGACCGGTGCCGGCTCCGCCGTCGGGGTGACGGCCGCCGGCTCCCGGGGGCCGTCCTCTTCCTGGGTCACGTCTGCCTCCACACCATGGTCGCCCTGCCGACCCTAGTCGTGCGGGGCGACCGTGATGACGCGCGGGCCCGACCACGCGGGGACGCCGATCGGGCCCGCCCGGTCGGTCGCCGGCCGTGGTGGCCGACAGCTGGCGGGCCGGTCCGACGCCGCCGGGGTGGCAGGTCAGACCGGCAGCGCGCCGCGCGGCACCCCGAACCGGCGGCCGTGCCGGGTGAGCGCCAGCCCGCCGTGCCCCCGCAGCTCGGTGTGCGGACCCAGGTCCGCCGGGGAGACGGAGGTCGCCGCCGCGACGGTCAGCGCGTCGCAGGTTTCCGGTACGTCGTACCGCCGGCACAGCTCCTGCCAGCGCTGGCCGGAGTCCGGCGCGTAGGGATCCCAGGCGTCGAGTTCCGCCTCGGGGATGTCCGGTCCCTCGTGCGGCAGCAGCCGCCCCTGCTCGACAGGGAGGCGGTCACCGACACTGCGCCGCGGCTGTTCCTCGTCGTACCGGCGCACGACCTCTCCCCGGTCGCAGAGCAGCCAGGACGACGAGCCGGTCTGGGCGTCGTACCAGAATGACCGGGCGGTGCCGAAGCGTCCGCTCAGCTCCCGACCGGCGTCGACCTCGCGCGAGGCCGGGCCCCAACGCGCGTACCACGCGCCGAGGACCAGGGTCCAGCCGTCCAGCCGGGGTGTCACGAAGACCCGCCCGTGGCGTTGCGGCCCACCGGCGCCGCCGTGGCTGTCGGAGGCGACGGCGGCGAACCCGAGCCGCAGGGTGGCCGGACGGGGATCGGAGAGGTCCAACGCGGCGAGGACCGCGGCCTGGTCGCCGGTGGGCAGTGCCAGCCAGGGCCCGCACGGCTCGCAACCGGTGATCGTCTCCGGCCGCTCGCCGGCCAGCTTCACCCGGACGAGCCGTTCCACGGCGGCCCGGTCGGCGGGAGTGAACGCCCGTTCCCCGGCGACGTCGGCGATCGCGGTCAGCGCGCCGGCCCGCAGCCGTCCGGGCCCCTCGGCACGGATCTTCTGCAGGGCGGGCAGCGCCCCGGTGCCGAGTTCCGCGAGCGCCCAGAGCGCCCGCTGGCGCACCTCCTCGACCGGGTCGGCGAGCAACGGCAGCAGAGCCGGCAGGGCGGGCAGCCCGTCCTTCCTGCGGTACTGGATGCCGAGCGCCGCCTGTGCCCGCACGTGCGGGCTGGGGTGGGCGAGCGCCCCGGCGTAGTGACCGACCAGGTCCGGGCCGAAGCCGACGAAGGCCCAGCCGCAGCGGCGGCGGGTCTCCCGGTCCGGGGCGGTGGCGATCGCCTCGACCAGCGGGGCGAAGGCGGGCTCACCGATGCGCCGCAGGACCACCCCGGCTGCGGACCAGTCGACCGGGGAGCCCTCGTCGAGCAGCACGGCGACCAGGGGCGGCACCGCCGCGCCGCCGGCCTCGACCAGCGCCTCCACCGCCGCGCCCCGGCGCGACGGATCCGCTTGGGCCAACCGGGCGATCAGTTTGGTCACCGACACCCGGCGGACGTTATCGGAGGCCACCGACAGGGAGACGCCCCGCGCAGACTCCGAGCCATTCGACATGTGTGCGCCGGACGGGTTCGTGGAACCGTCGACGGCCGACCGGCGTGGTCACCGGGGTGCGCAGCGGGCCAGCAGTCGGGCGATCTCCGCTGGCACCTGGTC
Organism: Micromonospora sagamiensis; assembly: GCF_014680085.1. NCBI lineage: Bacteria > Bacillati > Actinomycetota > Actinomycetes > Micromonosporales > Micromonosporaceae > Micromonospora > Micromonospora sagamiensis. The sequence goes on from NZ_AP023438.1 coordinate 6,757,506, forward strand.
CGGGCCGCGCAGCGACCTGGTGAAGGGCAACCGGACGTCGCGGTGGCCGGTCGCGGACTCCAGCCGGAGAACGAGCCCGCACCGGTCCAACCGGAGCGGATGGATGCGTCGCGCCTCCCGCCGCAGGGGCCCCGGAACCAGCTGGGCCAGGGTCCGCACGGTCTGCTGGCCGTCGTCACCGAGGCGCCGCAGCAGGTCCGCCTCGTCGGCGGCGAGCGGATCGGGCCGCGCGGCGGCGAGATCCTCCGGGGCGACCGGAGCGTCGCCGTCGGCGTCGACCAGCTCGGCGGTGACCAGGTCGAGGCGGGCGCTCACGTCGACACCGCCGGGGTCCGCCGCGGTCAGCCAGCCGGACAGCGTCGCGCGGGACCGCACCCGGTCGCGCATCGGCACCGGGGCCAGGCCGGTGACCTCGACCTGCGCGGCCACCTCGCCGGCGGCGAGGAGGTGCCGGGCGACCCGACTGTCGGCGGGTAACGTCAGGCGGAGCCGGCCGGCGGGGTCGACGGTGTGCCGGCCGGCGAGCTCGGCGCGGTGGTCGGGGGTCCGCAGGGTCAGCGATTCCGTCCCGGCCAGCAGGGTTCGCATTCGTTCGGCGGCCGTTCCGGCCCTCACCGTCTTGCCCACCACGGCGCCCTCCAGTGGGATCAGCCTACCCGGCGCCACGGCCGGGGCCGGAGTGGCTCACGCCACCACGGTCCTCCCCTCGCCCGGGACGGCCACCGCCGGGGCGCCGTCGGGGACGGTGTCGGGCCGGATCCGGCCGTGGAACCGCCGCTGGTGCCGGACCCCGGCGACGACCCCGGCCGCGACCAGCGCCACGGAGGCGACCGCGACCGCCGGGTAGCCGACCCGGTCGGCCGCGGCCAGGCCGATCGAGGCGGCGACGAACGAGCAGATCAACCCGAACGACGACAGCACGGTGAAGTCGGTGCCGCCGGTCTCCGGCCGGGAATAGTCCATGTTCACCGTGTAGAGCACCACGTTGAGGACGGTGTACGCGGCCATGAAGCAGCCCAGCGCGACGACCGTGCCCGCCAGGGGGGCGTGACCGTTCAGCAGCGGCAGCAGCAGGACGGTGGAGACGGTCAGCGCCGCTCCCCCGACGACGAGCACGCCACTGCGGCCGAACCGGCCGATGCCGGATCCGGCCAGCAGACCGGCCAGGATCGCCGGCACGCTGATCACCACCCCGGTCACCAGGCCGACCCGCTCCAGGGTCCAGCCGGCGTCGACCAGAGCCGGCGTGACCAGCGCGTACGCCGCTCCGGCACCCACGTAGACCAGCGGCACCACGACGAATGTCCACCACCGGCAGCCGGGTTGACCGAACGTCGACAGCAGCGCCCGGTACGCCTGGCCGGTGCGGGCCACCCGGTCGGTGCGGGGTGGTTCACGGAACCGCCACACCACCAGCAGGCCGACGGCGGTCAGCGCGGCCAGCAGCAGGATCGCCGGAACCCAGCCGAAGCGGTCGTAGACGATCACGCAGGCCCCGCCGCCGAGGAGGTTGCCCAGGTAGCTCGCGGCGACCTGGATCCCGTTGCCCGTGCCCCGGGTGCGCGCGGAGAGCAGCCGGACGGCGACCGCGTCGGCGGCGACGTCCTGAGTGGCGGAGAGCAGCACGTACGCCGCGCAGATCGCGACGACCGGACCGAGCCGCTCGGCGGGACGGGTGAACGGCAGCAGGGCCAGCAGGGCCAGCACCAGGCCGCCCTGGAGCACCAGCAGCCAGGACCGGTAGTGGCCGTGGCGGCGGGAGCCGTACCGGTCGAGGATCGGGGCCCAGAGGAACTTGACCGGCCAGATCAGACCGACGACGTTCAGCAGCGCCAGGGTGTCCAGTGACGTGCCGCCGTCGCGGAGGATCGCGGTCAGGCCGACGGTGATGAAACCGATGCCCAGGTACTGGGTGACGTAGAGCGCCGTGAGCGTGCCCAGGCGGCCCGACGCCGATCGGTCCCGTACGTGTTCCACTCGTCCTCCCGGTCGCGATAGTTAGGCGAGGGTAACCTAACTTGATCCACCTGGGTATCCACGCCGGGGCCGGTGTCGAGTAGGCATGACCACATGACGTCCACGATGCTGGTGACCGGGCCGAGGCTGGCGGTCGCGCTGGTGGCGCTGACCGCCCTCGCGGCGGTCGTGGTCACGCTCGGCCGGCTCGGACACGGCCGGCAGATCGTGGTGGCCGCGGTCCGGGCCGCGGTCCAGCTCACGGCCGTGTCCCTGCTCATCGTCGTCATCGTCGAGTCCGTCGCGGCCACCGCCGGCTTCGTCCTGCTCATGTGGGTGGTGGCGGCGGCGACCTCCGGCCGTCGGATCACCGGCACCGGGCGGGGCTGGTGGGCCGCCGTACCCGTCGGGGTCGGAAGCCTGCCGGTGGTGGTGGCGCTGCTCGCGGCCGGTCTGCTCCCACCACGCGGCATCGCGGTCGTCCCGGTGGCCGGCATCCTGATCGGCGGGGCGATGACCGCCACCTCCCTGGCCGGCCGCCGCGCCCTGGACGAGCTGACGAGCCGCCGGGGCGAGGTGGAGGCCGGGCTCGCGCTGGGTCTGCTCCCCCGGGACGCCGTGCTGCTGGTCTGCCGTCCGGCCGCCGGGCAGGCGCTGGTCCCGGCGCTGGACCAGACCCGCACGGTGGGGCTGGTGACCCTGCCGGGAGCGTTCGTCGGTGTCCTGCTCGGCGGCGCCGATCCGCTCACCGCCGGCGTCACGCAACTGTTCGTCCTGATCGGCCTGCTGGCGGTGGAGGCCGTCGCCGTGGTCGTCACCATGGAACTGGTGGCCAGCGGCCGGCTCCGGCCCGCCTGACCGGACCACGACGGCGCCGCCCCGGGAAGACGTGGCTCCCCGGGGCGGCGCGTTCCTCGTCAGCTCCGGTTGATGGTGAACGTGGAGGTGGTGTTCCTGATGTCCTGGTGGTTGTCGCTCAGCCGCAGGTTGACGAAGGTGGCCGAGCCGACCGCCGGCCCCTGGTTGGGCTCGGGCATCTCGTTGACCCAGATGCCGAAGCCGGACTTCGCGTCGAAGGCGTCACCGCTCCTGCGCGCCCCGGAGATCGACACGTTGGTGAAGATCGTGTCGGTGACCGGGTTCTCCGGCTGACCACCGTTGTACTTGGTCTGGAACATGATGCCCGAGTACGTCGGATCGACGATGTCGACGTCGGTGACCCGGATGCCCCGGAACTCCTTCGAGGCGGAGAACACCCAGATCGCCGGGAAGGTCTGCGAGCCCCAGAAGTGGCCACCGGCCCGGATCAGCGAGATGTTCTCGAACCGCGTCGGTGGGCTCGCCCCGAACCCGATGAACGGGTAGCCGAAGTCCAGCGAGCTGATGGTGATGCCGGAGTACGTCAGCATGTCCGCGATGTAGAGGTTGCGGAACACGTTGTCGTAGCCGCCGTACACCGCCACCCCGGCCGCCCGCCAGGTCAGCGTGGCGGTCAGGTTCTCGAACACGTTGCCGTGGTTGGCCGTCCCGCCGCCCTGGTCGATCGCCGAGAACAGCGCGAACGCGTCGTCCCCGTTGGACCGGCCCTCGGAGTTGGTGACCAGGTTGTTGGTGCTGCCGTTGGTCATGTTGACCGCGTCGGCGAACGTGTTGCGGAACCGGCTGTTGCGGATCTGCAACCCGCTGACGCTGACCCCCCAGTACGCGCACACGGTGTGCTCCACCCAGACGCTGTCCAGCGTCAGGTTGTCGACGTCCTTCAACTCGCCCCACACCTTGCCCGGACCGTCGATCCGGTTGGTGTAGTTGCCGAAGAACGCCAGGTGCGCGAAGGTCGACCCGCTGGCCGAGGACTCCACCCGGAAACCGGCGTCGGTGTTCTCCTGGCTCTGCGGGGTCTGGAAGCGGGTGTACCACATACCCGCGCCGACCACCTGCACCGCCTTGCCGTACACCTGGAACTTCTGCGCGGTCTCGTACGTGCCGGCGGGCAGGTACACCCCGACCAGGGTGCCGGTGGTGTCCATCCGGACCGCGTCCAGGGCGGCCTGCACGTCGGCGTGGCCGAACCCGTTCGGCACCCGGTACCGGGCCGGGTCCGGGTTGGCCCGGGGGGCGACCAGTTCCAGGTTCACGAAGTCGATCGCGTACGTGGTGCTGTTGGCCGGGTCCTTCTGGAGCCGGATCCGGCTGCCCGCCGGGATCGTCGAGTTCAACATCACGTTGGCCTCGTCGTAGATGTGCCGGGGGCCGCCCGCGCTGGGCGAGTTGCCGGGGCCGGCTTCCGCGCCGTAGAGCCAGATGTGCTTCGAGGTGAGGTTGATCGGCTTGTGCAGGGTCCCGTTGACGTAGATGTTCAGCGTCGAGTTGATCCCCCCGCCCCCGGCGGCGTCCGGAATGGAGAACCGGGTGACCAGGGTGTTCGTCGGGGCCTTGGTGGTCCACTCGACGTACGCGCCGGTGGTGTTCAGGGTGACCGCACGCCGGCCGGACGCCTCACCGGCAAGGTCGCCGATGGTCCGGTTCGGCCCGATCACCTGAGCCCCGCCGCCGACCGAGCCCTCCTCGGCCTCGTACATGTCGTACGGCAGGTTCGCGCCGCGCCCCACGTACAGCGACCGGTCGCTGGTGTTGTTCTGCCGCTTGACCGGCAGTTCGTTGGCGTCGTCGGCGAGTACCACCCGGACGGTGTACCGGCCGTTGACCGCCGTCCAGGTGCCCAGGTTCAGCGGGCCGGCGGTCGCCCCGGCGGCGATGGTGCCGCTGTACGAGCCGGTCAGCGTCCGGACCACGGTGCCGGCGTCGTTGAGCACGGTGAGCGTGACGCCGTGCGCGCCGCTGGCCGAGGCGATGGTGCCCTGGTTACGGATGGTCACCGCGAAGCTGACCGTGCTGCCCGCGCTCGGCGTGCCCGGCGACCAGGTCACCGCCGAGGCCACCAGGTCCGAGCTGTCGACCGGACGCACCGTCAGCGCCGTCGGGCTGGTGAAGCTGTTGTTCGCCTCGTTCTGCTCGATGACCGTGTTGGCCTCGTCGACCTTGGCGATGAGCTGGTAGGTGCCGGCGTTGCGGGCGCCGATGGCGGCCGAGACGGTGGTCGACGCCCCGGCGGCGAGCGCGCCGACGGTGGCGGTGCCGACCTTCGTCGTACCCAGGTAGAGGCCCACGGCGGTGGCACCGGAGGCGGCGGTGCCGGCGTTGCGGACGGTGGCCGACAGGGTGATCGTGTCGGTCTCGACCGGCGCGGACGGCGCGGCGGTCAGGCCGGTGATCGTCAGGTCCGGGTTCGGGGCCGGGTTGCCGATAACCTGGAACTCGGCGACCTGCCCATTGGACGAGCCGGAGTTCGCGGTGAACTGGAGCCGCACGTCGGCGGCGGTGGCGCTGACCGGGATGGTCACCGTGTTGCTGCCGGTCGGGCTGAACGAGTACGTCGCCGAGCCGACCAGGGTGGTGAACCCCGACTCCGACTGCTCCCGACCGAGCACCTGGAAGGTCTGGGTACGCGGCCCCCACGCCGGGTCCGGGTTGAGCTTGACCACGACCGAGCTGATGCTGGCGTTCGCCCCGAGGGCCACGGTCAGCGTGCTCGGGTACGCCCCGGGCGCGCCCTCCCAGTAGGTCGTCACGTCGTTGTCGACGGCGTTGGCCGCCTGGAACGTGTGTACCACCGACGATGCGGTGGCCGGCTTGCCGGCGGCCAGGTTGCTGCCGCCGCCCGAGGTGTCCCCGGGCCGGGTGACGGTGTTGCTGGTGGCCGAGACGTTGCCCGCCGCGTCCTTCGCCCGGACGTGGTAGGACACCGTCGCCGAGTCCGGCTGGCTGTCGGTGTAGGTCAGCGTCGAGCCGCCGACGCTGGCCCGCAGCGCACCGTTGGCGTACACGTCGTAGCCGGTGACCCCGACGTTGTCCGTCGACGCGCTCCAGGTCAACCGGATCTGACCGGGGGCCGGCCGGGTGTACGCCAGGTTCGTCGGCGCGCTCGGCGCGACCGTGTCCCCGGTGTCGCCGGTGCGGGTGACGGTGTTGCTGTTGGCCGACTGGTTGCCGGCGGCGTCCTTCGCCCGGACGTGGTAGGAGACCGTGGCGCTGGTCGGCTGGGTGTCGGTGTAGGTCAGCGTCGTGCCGCTCACGCTGGTGCGCAGCACGCCGTTGGCGTACACGTCGTAGCCGGTGACCCCGACGTTGTCCGTCGACGCGTTCCAGGTCAACCGGATCTGGCCCGGGGCCGGCTGGGTGTAGGCGAGGTTGCCCGGCGCGCTCGGCGCGACCGTGTCGCCGGTCGTCGGGCCGTAGACCTCCAGTTCGGAGATCTGACCCGCCGGCCAGGCGGTGTTCCCGGTGAAGAGCAGCCGGACGTACCGGGTGGTGGTGGCACCGAAGGTGATCGTCACGGTGTTGCCACCGGCCGGGTTGAAGGCGTACCCGGCCGAGGCGACGATCGTGGCGAACACCGACCCGTCGGTGCTGCCCTGCACGGTCAGCGTCTGGGTCCGGGTCTCCCAGCCGCCGGGCACCTTGAGCACCACCCGGTTGACGCCGACGGCGCTGCCCAGGTCGACCCGCAGCCACTGCGGCCACGCGTTGTTCGGGCTCTCCCAGTAGGTGGCCTGGTTGCCGTCGTTGGCGTTGGTCGCGCCGTACACGTCGGAGTGGCCGCTGGCGGTCATCGCCCGGCCGAGCGCGAGGTTGGTCGAGGAAGTGGAGACGCCGTACACCTCCAGCTCGGCGAGCTGCGCGGCGGGCCAGCCGGTGTTGGCGGTGATGGCGACGCGGACGTACCGGGTGGTGGTGGCCGGGAAGTTGATGGTGACGGTGTTGGCGTTGGCCGGGCCGAACGCCCGACCGGCCGAGGCGACGATGGTGCTGAAGCCGCCGCCGTCCGGGCTGCCCTGCACCGACAGCGTCTGGGTGCGGTCCTCCCAGCCCGCCGGGAGCTTGAGCCGGACCTGGTCGACGTCGACGCTGGCGCCCAGGTCGACCTGGGCCCACTGCGGGAGGGCGCCACTGCTCTCCCAGTAGGTGCCCTGGTTGCCGTCGGTCAGGTTGCCCGCCACGAACGAGCCGTTGGTGCTGCTGACCGCGACGGGCCGGCCGGCGGCGAGGTTGGGGCCGCCGGCCGCGGCGGCCGGTGTGGCCGACAGGACCGGCGCCGCGGTGACGGCCAGGCCGAGCGCGGCGAGCGCCGCGACCAGTCTGGTACGGAGTCTGGACATGGTGGGGGGACACCTCTCTCCGGGGGTGGGGACGGTGCGGGGGTGGGGTGCGGGGGTGGGGTGCACGGTGCGGTGCCGGCGTGCGGTGCCGGCGTGTGAGGAAGGGCCCCTTGCAGGGCAAAAATCGTTAGCAAGGGGCCCTTCCAGTCACCGTCAGGTGGCGTACACCTCGAACTCGGCGAGCTGGCCGGCGGGCCAGCCGGTGTTGCCGGTGACGGTGAGCCGGACGAAGCGACGGTCACCGGCCGGCACGCTGATCGACACGGTGTTGCCGCTGGCCGGGTCGAAGGTGTGGCCGGCGGACGCCTTGAGCGTGGTGTACGAGGCACCGTCGGTGGAGCCGAGCACCGCGATCGTCTGGGTGCGGGTCTGCCACGCCGAGGACGGGGGCAGTTTCAGCACGATCCGGGACACCGGTCGGGCCGTGCCGAGGTCCACGGTCACCGACTGCGGGAAGGCGTTGTTGGCGCTCTCCCAGTAGGTGTTCGGGTTGCCGTCGACCACGTTCGTGGCGACGTACACGTCGGCGTGGCTGGTCGCGGCGACCGGGCGACCGGCGGCGAGGTTGCCGGTCGGCGGGGCGGTGGTGGGCGGCGGGGTCGTCGGCGGCGGGGTGGTCGGCGGGGTCGAGCCGCCGTACACCTCGAACTCCGCCAACTGGGCCGCCGGCCAGCCGGTGTTGCCGGTGACGGTGAGCCGGACGAAGCGACGGTCACCGGCCGGCACGCTGATCGACACCGTGTTGCCGGACGCCGGGTCGAAGGTGCGTCCCGCGGCGGCGGCGAGCGTGGTGTACGACGCGCCGTCGGTGGAGCCGGCCACCGCGACGGTCTGGGTGCGCCGCTCCCAACCGGCGGGCAGCTTCAGCACCACCCGGTCGACGTGCCGGGCCGCGCCCAGGTCCACGGTGACCGACTGGGGGAAGGCGTTGTTGGCGCTCTCCCAGTAGCTGCCGGCGTTGCCGTCGACCGCGTTCGCCGGCACGTAGGTCTGGTTGCTGCTGGTGGCGGTGACCGCACGGCCCCGGGCCAGGTTCCCGTCCGACGGCGGGGGCGTGGTGGGCGGGGGCGTGGTCGGGTTGCCGGTGGTCGGCGGGGTGGTCGGGCCGGTCCCCCACTGCGGCTCGGGCCACGGTCCGCAGTACGGGGTGGCGGTGTACCAGCCGGAGTTGCCGGCGCCCTGGGTGATCTGGAAGCCGCTGCCGACGCAGTTGTGCATCGGGTTGGCCTGGGCGATCCGGGTGGCCCGGACGTTGGTGAACGAGACCTGGCTGGCGGCCTGCACCTGGAGGGCGTACGTCCCCGCCCCGTCGATGCGGACGTTGTTCAGGTTGATCCCGTTGGTCTGGCCCTCGATCCAGTGCAGCGCCGCGTAGGAGCTGTCCAGGATGTCGGTGTCGGTGATGTTGATGGTGGGGTTCTGGAACGCCTCGTTGAGCGCGGAGAACCAGATCGCGCCGACCCCGAAGCGCCAGTTGTAGTCGGAGTTGCCGTTACGGATCAGGGTGTTCCGGGCGATGGTCCAGGTGCCCAGGACGGCGGTCGGGCCCTGCACCCCCGGGTACCGGTTGGCGACGTGGATGCCGCCGCCGTTGGTGACCGAGTCCGCGGTCACGTTGTCCGTGATCTTGATGTCCCGCCCGCCGTAGCTGACCAGGTGGTTGGCGAGGATGGTCACGCCGATGGTGTTGAACGTGAAGGAGTTGTTGACGTTCGGCACGGTCTGCGCCCACATCGCGAGGGCGTCGTCACCGGTGTTGCGGACGAAGGTGTTGGTGACCGTGGAGTTGGTGACACCCCAGTGGAAGTTCACCCCGTCGGCGGTCTGGTCGAGGATCCGGCTGTTGCGGATGGTGAAGTTGTCCATCGGGCCGTCCATCCACGCCCCGACCTTGGTGTGCTGCATCCAGACGTTGTCCACCACGGAGTTGCTCATCGCGCCGCCGATGGCGTTGACCTGGTCCTCGTCCACCCGCTCGCGGATGTCGCCGATGATGGCGAAGTCCCGCAGGGTGACGTTGCGGCTCGGCCCACCCGCCTCGTGCGGCCGGATCTCGCCGGAGTAGCCGCCACCGGGGACGTACTTGCCGTAGATGCCGGCGGCCCGCTTGCGGTCGGTGGGGTGGCGTCCCCCGAGCACCGAGTACCAGGGGCCGGCACCGCGCAGGGTCACCCCGTCGACCACCACGTGGTCCCAGAGGGTGAAGGTGCCGGCCGGGATCCAGACCGCCCGGCCCTGCGCCTTCCCGGCGTCCACGGCCGCCTGGAACTTCGCCGTCGAGTCGGTGGCCCCGGTGGGGTCGGCCCCGAAGTCGGTCACCACGTCCAGGACGCCGGCGGGCTTGGCGATCGGTGCGCCGACCAGCTCGAAGTCGGCCAGGTCGACGGTGAAGGTCGGCGACTGCGCGGTCGAGGAGACCTGCAACCGGATCTTCGTCCCGGCCGGGTAGGTGGTACCGAACAGGGTGCGGGTCTCGTCGTAGAAGTGGTGCGGGTTGGTGTCGCCCGGGTTGTTGTTGAACGGGTACCCGCCGTAGTACCAGCCGTACCGGGAGGTGACCGGCACGGCCTTGACCAGGGCACCGTTGGCGCGCAGGTCGATGCTGGCGTCCCGGCCGGTGCCGGCGGCGTTGTCCGGCAGGCTGTAGCGGAAGGTCACCGCGTTGGCCGGCGCGGTGAGGGTGAACTCGACGTACTCGCCGACCGCGTCGAGGGTGACCGCCTCCCGGCCGGACGCCTCCGAGGGCAGCGTGCCGTAGTGGCGGTCCGGCCCGATCCGGGTGCCGGTGTGCGCGACCTCCTCCGCCTCGTGCTCGACGAAGGGGACGGTCGCGCCCCGGCCGGGGATGTCGAACGGGGACAGTCCGGCGGCCCGGGCCGGGGTCGCGGTGGAGGTCAGCGCGACCACGGTGACCGAGGCCGCGGCCAGCGCGGTCGCGGCGAGGGCGGCCAGGCCGGCGCGGACGCGGGGTCGTGGTGGACGGTGGTGCGGGGTGGTGTGGTCGGCCATGAGCGGTGCTCTCCCTTTCGTCAGGTGGCCAGGTTCCCCGTGCGGTGCGGCGGAGCGGTGTCCCCGGTTCCTCCTTCCGTCCGGTGGCCCCGGGGCCGGGCTGGATGACCCCGGGTGCCGGCGGCTGGGACGGGCCGCCGGCACCCGGGCGATCAGTCCGTCGCGTCCGCCGGGTCGGCGGTACGCAGCCAGACGGCGGTGTCCGGGGGCAGCAGGCCGTCGTCGAGCGGCCCGCTGGCCAGCAGCAGCTCCCCGTCGGCGGGCAGTGGGACCGGCGCGTCGGCGAGGTTGACCAGGCAGCGGAAGCCCTCGCCGCGGCTGAAGGCGAGCACCCCGTCCGGGGCGGGCAGCCAGCTCATCCGACCGTCGCCGAGCGCCGGCTCGGCCCGCCGGATCCGGATCGCCGTCCGGTACAGCTCCAGCATCGAGCTCGGGTCGCCGGTCTGCGCCTGGACCGTCCGGTCCTTCCAGTCGGCCGGTTGGGGCAGCCAGGGCGCTCCGGTGGCGCCCTCGGGGCTGAACGCGAACGGCGGCTCGTCACCGGCCCAGGGCAGCGGAACCCGGCAGCCGTCCCGACCGGGGTCGATCCGGCCGGAGCGTTCCCACATCGGGTCCTGGCGCAGCGCGTACGGGATGTCCTCGACCTCGTAGAGGCCCAACTCCTCGCCCTGGTAGACGTAGACGGCACCGGGCAGCGACAGGGTGAGCAGCGCGGCGGCCCGGGCCCGGCGGGTGCCCAGTTCCAGGTCGGTGGGGATCCCCTCGCGCTTGGCGGCGAAGCTGAACCTGGTGTCCGCCCGGCCGTACCGGGTGACGTGCCGGGTGACGTCGTGGTTGGACAGCACCCAGGTGGCCGGCGCGCCGACCGGCGCGTGGGCGCTCAGCGTCCCGTCGATGCACTCGCGCAGCGCCGGGGCGTCCCAGGCGCAGCCGAGGAAGTCGAAGTTGAACGCCGCGTGCAGCTCGTCCGGGCGCAGGTAGTTGGCGAACCGCTGCCGGTCCGGCATCCACACCTCGCCGATCAGTGCCCGGTCGCCGGGGTACTCGTCGGCGACCCGCCGCCAGTCGCGGTAGATGTCGTGCACCCCGTCCAGGTCGCGGAACGGGTGCGACCGGTCGGGCCGGGTCTCGGGCAGCGTCGGGTCCTTGACCAACAGTCCGGCCGAGTCGATCCGGATGCCGTCCACGCCACGGTCGAACCAGAACCGCAGGACGTCGGCGAACTCCGCCCGCACCCGGGGGTGGTCCCAGTTGAAGTCGGGCTGCTGGGCGGTGAACAGGTGCAGGTACCAGTCGCCGGGCGAACCGTCCGGGTTGGTGGTCCGGGTCCAGGTCTCGCCGCCGAACTCGCCGACCCAGTCGGTGGGCCGCTGGTCGCCGTCCGGGCCCCGGCCGGGGCGGAACCAGAACAGCTCCCGTTCGGGCGCGCCCGGTCCGCCGGCGAGTGCCGCCTGGAACCAGGGGTGCGCGTCGGAGCAGTGGTTCGGCACCACGTCGACGATGATGCGGATGCCGAGCGCGTGTGCGTCCACGATCAGCGCCTCCGCCTCGGCCAGCGTGCCGAAGACCGGGTCGACGTCGCGGTAGTCGGCCACGTCGTAGCCGGCGTCGGCCATCGGGGAGGGGTACCACGGGCTGAACCAGATCGCGTCGACGCCGAGCGCCGACAGGTGGTCCAGCCGGGAGCGGATGCCGGCGATGTCGCCGATGCCGTCGCCGTTGCCGTCGGCGTAGCTTCGCGGGTACACCTGGTAGATCACCGCGCCACGCCACCACGGACTTCCGTCTGCTGCGGTCACGAGCACCCTGCTTTCTGCGTCGGTACGTCGGCGGTTCGCCGGACCTGGATGTGTGTCGGGCGAACGGTCGTCGTTCGCCGCGCGGGGGTTGCGCTGGTGGTGCGGCGGTGCGGTGGGGCCGTCGTCGGGCCCGCCCGGACGCTGGGGCGCCCGGGTTCGCGGCTAGCCCTTGAGGCTGCCCGTGGTCAGACCGGACATGATGTTCCGCTGGAAGATCAGGAAGACGAGGACGGTCGGGATCGCGGCGATCACCGAGGCGGCGATCACCACGTTCATCGGGGTACCGCCGGAGAAGGCGTAGATGCCGACGCTGACCGTCCGGGTCTCGGGCGACGGCATGACCAGCTTCGGCCAGAGGAAGTCCTTCCAGACCGCCGTCACGGCGAAGATCGAAACCACGCCCAGGATGGGACGCGACATCGGCAGGATGATCGACCACAGCGTGCGCAGCGGCGTCGCCCCGTCCACGAGGGCCGCGGCCATCAGCTCCTCCGGGATGGAGTCGAAGAACCGTTTCAGCAGGAAGATGTTGAACGCGTTCGCGACTGCGGGAAGCCAGATGGCGAACGGCGAGTCGAGCAGGTTGACGTGCAGGATCGGCAGGTCGATGACGGTCACGTACTGCGGGACGATGAGCACCATCGCCGGGATCATCAGCGTGGCCAGCATCAGGCCGAGGATCACGTTGCCGAACGCGGGCCGGAGCTTCGACAGCGCGTACGCCGCGGCGGTGTCGAGGACGACCTGGAACACCAGGGCCCCGGCCGCGTAGTAGAACGTGTTGAACAGCAGCTTGGCGAGGTCCAGGTGGTGCCAGGCGTCGGCGTAGTTCTGCGGCTGCGGGTCCTTCGGGAAGAGCGAGGGCGGGGTCTGGGCGATCTCCTGGCCGGACTTGAGCGCGCCGGTGACCATCCAGTAGAGCGGCCCGAGGAAGACGAGCGTGAATCCCACGACGACGACGGTGAGCAGCGTCCAGTAGACGACCCGGCCCCGCCCGCGCGTGAGCTGGGCATGGGAGATGAGGGTCCGGGTTCCGGTGTCCTGTGCCATGGCTCGCTCTCGTCCTAGTCCTGTTTCGCGCTCAGCCGCACGTAGGCGGCGGAGAAGCCGGCCAGCACCACGAGCATGATCACGCCGAGCGCCGCAGCGCCGTTGAGGTCGTTCTGGAAGAACCCGTGCTGGTAGATGAGGTACGCCACCGAGGTCGCGGAGTCCTCGGTGCCGGTACCGTTGGCGAGGATCAGCGGCTCGATGAAGAACTGCATGGTGGCGACGATCTGGAGCATCGCCAGGAGCGCGAGGATCAGCCGGGTCTGCGGGATCGTCACGTGGCGGATCCGCCGCCAGATCCCGGCGCCGTCGAGTTCGGCCGCCTCGTAGAGTTCGCCGGGGATGTTCTGCAGCGCGGCCAGGTAGATCAGCACCGCGCCGCCCATGTTCATCCAGGTCGACGCGATCACCATCGCCGGCATCGTCATCCCGGCACTCTGCATCCACTGCGAGGTGGGCAGGTGCAGCGCCGTGAGGATCGAGTTGAAGAGTCCGGCGTCGCTGGGGTCGTAGGCGTAGAACTTGAAGAGGAAGAGCGCCGAGGCCGGTGGCAGCATCACCGGCAGGTAGACCAGGATCCGCAGGTAACCCTTGGCGTGCCGGAACTCGTTGAGCAGGATCGCCACGAAGAACGGCACCGCGTACCCGAGCACCAGCGCGAGGACGGTGAAGGAGAACGTGTTCCTCCAGGCCGCCCAGAAGCTGGGGTCGGCGATGATGCGTTCGTAGTTGTCCCAGCCCACCCAGGTCGTGACGCCGCGCCGGGTGCGCTGGAAGCTCATCACGACGCCACGGATCATCGGGTACCAGGAGAAGAACGCGAAGCAGAGCACCGCGCCGATCAGGAACGCGTGGCCGGTGAGGTTGTCTCGTACCCTGCGGCCGAGGCCCGCCCGCCGTGGCCCCGACGGGTACGACGGCGCGGGGCGACCCGGTTCTCTCGTGACCGCCGGGACGGTGGTGATCGCCAAGGCAACTCCTGCGGTGAGTCGGTGACGCCGACGGTGCGGCGCGGTGGGCGGGGGCCGGGGCACCGGCCCCCACACCGGCGAATCAGCCCTCGGCGGCGAGGAGCTTGTTGACCTTGTCTTCGGCCGTCTTGAGCAGCGCGTCGATGTTCGCGTTCGGGTTCGTCAGCACACCGGACATCGCGGCGTCGAGCACCGCGTAGATCGCCTGTGCGTTACGCGGCTCCCCCTTGATCGGGACCGGGTTCGCCTCGAAGACCGCGAAGTTCGTGGTGTCCACGTTGGCGTTCGCCTTGCGCAGTTCGAGCTCCTGCTTCTGCGCCTCGCTGCCGGCCGCGAACAGCAGCGGCTGGGGCAGGCCGACCGGGTAGTTCTGCGGCTTGGCCCGGGCGTAGTCGAACTGGCCCTTGCCCGGCGTCAGCTTCTGGTACGCGATCCACTTCAGACCGGCCTTCACCTGCTCGGGCGTCAGGCCCTTCTTGAAGAAGTAGCCCTCGCCACCGCCGAGCGTCCCCTTCGCGGCACCGTCCTGGCCGGGCAGCGGGCCCATCGCCCAGTCCTGGAACTTGCCCTGGAACTGGCTGACGATCGCCTGGGTGGCGTCCGGCGCGCCGACGAACATGCCGACCTTGCCCGCGCCGGCGTTGGTGAGCAGGTCGCCCCACTGGAGCAGCTGGCGGGCACCCATGCTGTTGTCGCCGTACCGCATGTCCTTGAGGTTCTGCAGGACCTGCCTGCCCATCGCGTTGTTGAAGTCGGCCTTCTTGCCGTCGGCGGTCAGCACCTGGCCGCCCTGGGAGTAGAGCAGGGAGGTGAAGTGCCAGCCGCCGGTGTTGCCGGCGCTGTACTCGGCGTAGCCGGCGACGCCGTTGCCGAGTGCGGCGATCTTCTTGGCGGCGGCCCGGACCTCCGGCCAGGTCTTGGGCGGGTTGTTCACGTCGAGCCCGGCCTGCTGGAACAGGACCTTGTTGTAGACCAGACCCATCGAGTAGTTCTTCACCGGTACGGCATAGAGCTTGCCGCCGTCGGTGAAGGCCTCCTTGAGCGCCGGGTCGACGCTGTCCCAGGTCGGGATCGAGTCCTTGTTGGCGAACTCGGTGATGTCCATCGCCTGACCGGAGTCGAGCACCTGCTGGAGGTCGGTCATGTACCCGTAGAAGACGTCGGTCACGGTGCCGCCGGCCAGCCGGGCGGTGAAGTCCGGCGGGTTGTTGCACTGCTCGCCGACGCTGACGCTCTTGACGATGATGTCCGGGTTCTGCCGCTGGAACTCGGCGACGTCGTCGTTCCAGTTCTTCAGAAGTTCCTTTTGCGAGCCGACCGGCTGGCAGTCGACCGTGATGGTGACCTTGCCGCCTGCGGTCGGGCCGTCGTCGTCGCTCTTCGTGGAGCATGCGGTGAGGCTGAGCCCCAGGCCGGCCGCGAGCGCCAACGCCGCGACCTTCCGGTACTGCGGTACGGACATCCGTGGATCCCTTCGGGAACGTGAGCCTCCATGGCCGTTGCCGATCCAGCCGGATCGTCACCGTGGCGGTGTGCTGCTGCTGATCGCTGTCGCAGGTGACCGGGCCCTGGAGCTGAGTGGTGTCAGGTGTGAGTGGGGACACTGTAACGAGGCGAACTGATGTCAGCAAGGTATCGACAGCGTTTTGAAAGATCACGACTAACAGGCGCCAGAGGACACGACGATCGTGCCAGTCAGCCGAAATACGGAGATTTCACGCGCCCAGAAGGGACCGGTGCCCGACCGGGGAGAGGATGAGCGGAGGGAGCCGGGTCAGCGGCCCGGGGCCGGCGCGGTGGAACCGCGCACCACCAGCTCGGGCTCGAACAGCAGCTCGTCGTGCAGCACGCCGGCTCCCTCGATCTGGGTCACCAGCAGGTCCACCGCGGCCTGCCCCATCGTCTCGATCGGCTGCCGCACGGTGGTCAACGGCGGATCGGTGCAGGTCATGAACGCGGAGTCGTCGAAGCCGACGACCGACACGTCGGTCGGCACCGTACGGCCCAGCCGTCGGGCGGCCCGGATGGCGCCCAGGGCCAGCACGTCGCTGGCGCAGACGATGCCGGTCACCCCACGCTCGACCAGCCGGGTCGCGGCGACCCGCGCACCCTCCATGGAGAAACTGGAGCGCTCGACGCACTCGGTGTCGTCGGCCCAGCCGGCGGCCTGGATCATCGCGTCCAGCTTCCGTCGGGACGGCACGTGACCCTCCGGACCCAGCACCATGCCGATCCGACTGTGCCCGAGCGACCGCAGGTGCCCGTACGCCTGTTCCACCGCGACCGCGTCGTCGGTGGAGACCCGGGGGAAGCCCAGCGCCTCGACCCCGGCGTTGACCAGCACCACCGGCAGTTTCCGGTCGGTCAGCCGCCGGTAGTGGTCGTGCGAGGCGTCGGCCAGCGCGTACGACCCGCCGGCGAAGATGACGCCGGAGACCTGGTGGTCCAGCAGCATCTCGACGTAGTCCGCCTCGGAGATGCCGCCGATGGTCCGGGCGCACAGCGCGGGGGTGTAGCCACGCTGCGCGAGCGACCCGGTGACCACCTCGGCGAGCGCCGGGAAGATCGGGTTCTGCAACTCCGGCAGCACCAGCCCGACCAGTCGCGCCCGCTCCCCCCGCAGCTTGGTCGGGCGCTCGTAGCCCAGCACGTCCAGAGCGGTGAGCACCGCCGTGCGGGTGGACTCGGAGACGCCGCCACGACCGTTGAGCACCCGGCTGACCGTGGCCTCGCTGACGCCGGCCTTCCTCGCCACCTCGGTCAGTCGCTTCGTCACGCCGTGATGGTACTGCACCGGTTCTGCAAGAAATGAGCTGCCCGTTGACGTGTCACGTCAACGCTCGACCGGACACGGACACGCTCCGTGCCGCGCGGGCCGACCCGGCGTGGCCGCCCGCTCTCCGCGACGGGCACCCGCCGTCCGCCGCAGGCCGGGCAAGGGACGCTGCAAACACCGCACAAAGACGTGCTTGAAGATGGACAGCTTATAGAAATAACATCGCCGCAACCATCTCGCCTCGCTTCTGACATCCACCGCGGCACGACGGGGGACTTCCCGCGGCGTCGATGACGGTCGTCGGGTCCTTCAGAAGAACGGATACACGCGATGTCTCGAAGCACCACAGGACGGCCGGGCGGACCGGCACGCTGGCGACCCGTCGGGGTGGCCCTGGCGGCGGTCATGGCCGCCACGGTCACCGGCGGGGCTCCGGTGGCGGCCGCCTCCCCCACGCCTCCCGCCCCGGTGGTCACCCGGGCCGGTCTCGACCCGACACTCGTCGCGGGAAGGGGCGCCGACGTCGGCTTCGTCGAGCAGGAGGCGGAGCACGCCACCACGAACGGCACGCTGATCGGCCCGGACCGCACGGCGTACACGCTGGCCTCGGAAGCCTCCGGCCGCCGGGCGGTCAGCCTGGCACCCGGTCAGTTCGTCGAGTTCACCCTGCCGGCCGACACCAACGCCATCACCGTGCGGTACAGCATCCCGGACGCGCCCACCGGCGGCGGCATCACCGCGCCGCTGGACGTCTCGGTCGGCCGCCGGCCGGTGCGGAGCATGACGCTCACCTCGCAGTACGCCTGGCTGTACAACCAGTACCCGTTCTCCAACGACCCCACCGCCGACCTGCTGCACCCGGACTGGTGGATCACCGAGTGCTCCTGCGTCCCGGCGGCCACCACCCCCACCCCGACGATCACCAAGCCGTTCCGGCCGCACCACTTCTACGACGAGCAGCGCCTGCGCCTCGACCGGACGTACCCGGCGGGCAGCGTGCTGCGGCTCACGGTCCCGGCGCGGAGCAACGCGGCGTGGACGGTCGTCGACCTGGTCGACTCGGAGCTGGTCGGCCCGCCCCGCGTCGTGCCGGTCGCGGCGAACGTGCTGGCCTTCGGGGCGGACCCGACCGGCCGCCGGGACTCCGCCGCCGCCATCGACCGGGCGATCGCCTTCGCCCGCCGGACGAAGCTCAAGGTCTACCTGCCGCCGGGCACGTACCAGGTGAACCGGCACATCGTCGTGGACGACGTCACCATCGTCGGCGCCGGCAACTGGTACACCGTCGTCAAGGGACGCGAGGTCGCGCTCGACGCCCCGGCCCCCGACGGCTCGGTACACACCGGGGTCGGCTTCTACGGCAGACCCGCGTCGGCGGGCGGCAGTCGCAACGTCCACCTGTCCGGCTTCGCGATCGAGGGCGACGTCCGCGAGCGGATCGACACCGACCAGGTCAACGGCGTCGGCGGCGCGATGAGCCACTCCAGCATCGACGGCCTCCACCTGCGCCACACCAAGGTGGGGCTGTGGTTCGACGGGCCGATGACCGACGTGCGGGTCACCAACACCATCATCGTCGACCAGATCGCCGACGGCCTGAACTTCCACACCGGCGTGACGAACTCCGTGGTGCGGAACAACGTCGTCCGCAACACCGGCGACGACGCCCTCGCCATGTGGTCGGAGAAGATCGGCAACGCCGGCAACACCATCGACCGCAACACCGTGCAGTCGCCGGTCCTGGCCAACGGCATCGCCCTCTACGGCGGCACGGACAACACGATCTCGCGCAACCTGATCGCCGACCCGGTCCGCGAGGGCAGCGCCATCCAGGTCGGCTCCCGGTTCGGCGCGGAGCCCTTCACCGGGCACCTGTCGATCCGGGACAACACCACCGTCCGCGCCGGCACCTACGAACTGAACTGGAAGATCGGCCTCGGCGCCATCTGGTTCTACGCCCTGGACCGCAGCATCGACGCCGACATCCAGGTGGTCGGCGACCACTACCTGGACAACACCTACAACGCCGTCATGCTGGTCAGCGAGTGGGCGGTGAAGGACCGGTACGCGATCACGAACGTGCGCTTCTCGGACATCCGGGTCGACGGCACCGGGACCTCCGTGGTGAGCGCCCGGACGGCGGGCTCGGCGTCGTTCGCCAACGTCGACGCGCGGAACGTGGGAGCGGTCGGCGTCAACAACTGCGGCTCCTTCCACTTCACCCCCGCCGGGTCCGAGTTCACCCTGACCGACCTCGGTGGCAACGACGGCGGATGGCTCGCCCCGTGGCAGTTGCCCAACACCATCACCTGCGACGACCGGCCGCCGGCCGTGACGCCACCGCCACCGTCCACCTGGTGACCACCGGTGTCCCCGCCGCCGCGGGCGGTCGTCCGCCACGGCGGCGGGGACACCGCGATCGCCGGCCGCCCACCCGGCCGTTGACGAACCCGCACCACGTCTGAAACATTGAGGGCCATCGCAGTGAAATAAGTCGACGGATGGATGCAATCTCCGTGTCGACCAGTGAAATAAGCGTGGGCTGCGCCGCCGCAGTCCGTGCCGTCGCCCCCCGCAACTCCCCTCCCGGCTCCCGCGCAGCCACCTGACGGCGCGCTGCCCGTTTCCGGGCCGGTCTGTGGCCGCAGCGCCAGGGCCTCCGTCGTTCTCCAGGAAGGACGTCATGAAACGCACAAGACTCGGCCGGCTGCTGGTCAGCGGCTTCCTCGCGGCCGCGATGGTCGCCTCCTCGGCGCTCTCGCCCACCCCGGCGCTCGCGGCGGGCGGGCCCAACCTGTCGGCCGGCCGGCCGGTCACGGCCAGTGGAGCCAACGGCCCCTACGTCGCGTCCCATGTCAACGACGGCAACCAGCACACCTACTGGGAGAGCCCGTCCCACGCGTTCCCGCAGTGGGTGCAGATCGACCTCGGGGGCGGCGTCGAGATCGACCAGGTGAGGCTGAAGCTGCCGCCGTCGACCGACTGGGGCACCCGGACGCAGACCCTCACCGTCCAGGGCAGCGCCGACGGCAGCAGCTTCGGCACCCTCTCCGCGTCGGCCGGGCGGGTGTTCAACCCGGCCTCGGCCAACACCGTCACCATCGACTTCGCCCCGGCCCGGGTGCGGTACGTACGGGTACACGTCACCGGCAACACCGGCTGGCCCGCCGCCCAGGTCGCCGAGTTCGAGATCTACGGCGTGGACGGTGGAGGCGGTGGCCCCGGCGATCCCGGTGGCACGAACCTGGCCGCCGGCAAGCCGATCGAGGCGTCGTCGTCGACGTTCTCCTTCGTCGCGGCCAACGCCAACGACAGCAGCCTCACCTCGTACTGGGAGTCCGCCGGGTTCCCGGCCACCCTCACCGTGAAGCTGGGCGCGGGCGCCGACCTCACCGCCATCGTGATCAAGCTCAACCCGGACCCGGTCTGGGGGCCCAGTACGCAGAACCTCCAGGTCCTCGGCCGCGCCGACCCGGCCACCGGCTTCACCTCGCTGAAGGCCGCCGCCGACTACGCCTTCAACCCGTCGGGCAACCAGAACACGGTGACGATCCCGGTCACCGGTCGGGTGGCCGACCTACAGCTGAAGTTCTTCGGCAACACCGGCGCGCCGGGCGGTCAGGTCGCCGACCTCCAGGTGCGGGGCACCTGGGCGCCGAACCCCGACCTGGTGGTCACCACGGCGACCTGGACCCCGACCGCGCCGAGCGAGGCCACCCCGATCACGCTGTCGGCCACGGTCCGCAACGCGGGCACCGCAGCCGCGGGCGCGACGACGGTGGACTTCAAGCTGGGCGGCACGGTGGTCGGCAGCGCTCCGGTCGGTGCCCTCGCCGCCGGCGCCTCGACCACCGTCACGGCGACCATCGGGACGCAGCCGATGGGCAGCCACCGCGTCTCGGCGGTGGTCGACCCGGCCAACACGGTCGCCGAGCAGAACGACGACAACAACACCTTCACCGCCTCCACCGACCTGGTGGTCACCCAGGCGCCCGGCCCCGACCTCCAGGTCGTGGGCGTCACCTCCAACCCGTCGAACCCGGCCGTCGGCGCGGCGGTCACGTTCGCCGTGGCGGTACGCAACCGTGGGATCACCGGCACCACCGCCACGTCGGTCACCCGGCTCGTGGTGGGCGGCACCACGCTGAACGGCACCACCGCCACGGTGGCCGCCGGTGCCACGGTCAACGTGGCGATGAGCGGTAGCTGGACCGCCACCGCCGGCGGGGCCACCATCACCGCCACCGCCGACGCCACCAACGTCATCGCGGAGACCAGCGAGAGCAACAACTCTTTCACCCGGTCGATCGTGGTGGGCCGGGGCGCGGCGGTGCCGTGGGTCGAGTACGAGGCCGAGGCCGCCCGCTACCAGGGCACCCTGCTCGAGGCCGACCCGCTGCGCACCTTCGGGCACACCAACTTCGCCACCGAGTCCTCCGGGCGCAGGTCGGTGCGGCTGACCAGCACCGGGCAGTTCGTCGAGTTCACCTCGACCAACCCGGCCAACTCGATCGTGGTGCGCAACTCCATCCCGGACGCCCCGAACGGCGGCGGCATCAACGCCACCATCAGCCTCTACGTCAACGACACGTTCGTACGGAAGCTGAACCTCTCGTCGAAGCACAGCTGGCTCTACGGCACCACCGACGACACCGAGTCCCTGACGAACACCCCCCAGGCCGACGCGCGACGGCTGTTCGACGAGTCGCACGCCCTGCTGTCGCAGTCCTACCCGGCCGGTACCAGGTTCAGGCTCCAGCGGGACGCGAGCGACACGGCGTCGTTCTACGTCATCGACGTCGTCGACCTGGAGCAGGTGGCACCGGCGGCCAGCAAGCCGGCCGAGTGCACCTCCATCACGTCCTACGGTGCGGTCCCCAACGACGGGCTCGACGACACGGCCGCCATCCAGCGGGCCGTGACCGACGACCAGAACGGCGTCATCAGCTGCGTCTGGATCCCGGCCGGTCAGTGGCGGCAGGAGCAGAAGATCCTCTCGCCGGACCCGACCCGTGGGCAGTACAACCAGCAGGGCATCAGGAACGTCACCATCCGGGGTGCCGGCATGTGGCACTCCCAGCTTTACACCCAGACCGAGCCGCAGAACGTGGTGGGCAACATCAACCACCCGCACGAGGGCAACGTCGGCTTCGACATCGACGACAACACCCAGATCTCGGACATCGCCATCTTCGGCGCGACGACCAACCGGGCCCACCGGGGCCACGGGCTGAACGGACGGTTCGGCCGGAACACGAAGATCAGCAACGTGTGGATCGAACACGTCAACGTCGGCGCCTGGGTCGGCCGGGACTACTCGGACACCCCCGCGTACTGGAATCCCGGGGACGGTCTCGAGTTCACCGGCATGCGGATCCGCGACACCTACGCCGACGGCATCAACTTCTCCAACGGCACCCGCAACTCGCGGGTGTTCGACTCGTCGTTCCGCACCACCGGTGACGACGCCCTGGCGGTCTGGGCCAACCCCCGGGTCAGGGACGCGGCGGTGGACGTCGCACACGACAACCGCTTCGTCAACAACACCATCCAGCTGCCCTGGCGCGCGAACGGTGTCGCGATCTACGGCGGCTACGGCAACACCATCGAGAACAACCTGATCTCCGACACCATGAACTACCCGGGCATCATGCTGGCGACGGACCACAGCCCGCTGCCCTTCTCGGGTACGACGCTGATCGCCAACAACGCGCTCCACCGGTGCGGCGGCGTCTTCTGGAACGAGGACCAGGAGTTCGGGGCGATCACCCTGTTCGCGGCGAGCACCGACATCACCGGTGTCACCATCCGGGACACCGAGATCCACGACTCGACCTACGACGGCATCCAGTTCAAGACCGGCGGCGGCACCATGCCGAACGTCGCGATCACCAACGTGAAGATCGACAAGTCGAACAACGGTGCCGGCATCCTGGCGATGGCGGGCGCTCGCGGCAACGCCCGACTGACCAACGTCACCATCACCAACTCGGCCGACGGGCACATCGTCACGCAACCCGGCTCGACCTTCGCCATCACCGGCGGCTGAGCCCCCGACCCCCGACGTGGGGTGTCCCCGCTCGCCGACGGTGACACCCCACGTCGGGCCCACCTGCCCGCACGACAAACCTCCGTTCCTCTCAGCCCTCACGAGGAGGGATTGCCATGGGACTCTCCCGTCGCACGCTCATCGGATCCGTGGCGGCCGGCACCGCCCTCGCCGCCGTCTCGCCCCGCGACCTGATGCCGGGAGGCAGCGCGTCGGCCGCCGCGGCCAGCCCGCCGGGCGACGTGGTCGGCAAGATCACCGTCGGCTACCAGGGCTGGTTCAGCTGCCCCGGCGACGGCGCGCCGATCGGCGGATGGTGGCACTGGAGCCGGGACCGCTTCCAGCCACCGTCGCCGGCCAACACCACCATCGTGTCCTGGCCCGACATGCGGGAGTACACGCACGGTTACACCACCGCGTACCCGGCGCTCGGCAACGGCCAGCCGGCGCAGCTCTTCTCCTCCTACGACCAGCAGACCGTCGACACCCACTTCCGCTGGATGCGCGACCACGGCTGCGACACCGCCGCGTTGCAGCGGTTCAACCCGTTCGGTGACGAGGGGCCGACCCGGGACGCGATGACCGTCAAGGTCCGCGACGCCGCCGAACGGCACGGCCGCAAGTTCTACGTCATGTACGACGTCACCGGCTGGACGTCCATGCAGTCCCAGATCAAGGAGGACTGGACGAACCGGATGTCCGCGCACACCGCCTCCCCCGCGTACGCGCGGCAGAACGGCAGGCCGGTGGTGTGCATCTGGGGGTTCGGCTTCAACGACGACGGCCGCCCGTTCGCCCCGGCGCCCTGCCTGGACGTGGTGCAGTGGTTCAAGGCCCGGGGCTGCTACGTCATCGGCGGGGTGCCGACGTACTGGCGGCAGGGCATCAACGACTCCCGGCCCGGGTTCTCCGAGGTGTACCACGCGTTCAACATGATCTCGCCGTGGATGGTCGGGCGCACCGGCACCCTGGAGGGGCTCGACTGGTTCCACACCAACGTCAACACCCCCGACCTGGCGGACTGCGCCGCCCACGGCATCGACTACCAGCCCTGCGTGATGCCGGGCGACCTGTCCGCCGGGCACCGGCGGCACGGCGACTTCTACTGGCGGCACCTCTACAACATGATCCGGCTCGGCTCGCAGGGTCTCTACGTCTCGATGTTCGACGAGTACAACGAGGGCAACCAGATCGCCAAGACCACCGAGACGCAGGCGACCACGCCGGCCGGCGTCGGCATCCGGTCCCTCGACGAGGACGGCACCTTCTGCTCGGCCGACTACTACCTGCGGATCACCGCCGACGGTGGCCGGATGCTCAAGGGCCAGCTCGCCCTCACCCCGGTCCGGCCGACCCCGCCCGTGGTGGGCACGCCACCACCGCCCGGGGGCAACCTCGCCGCCGGTCGCCCGACCAGCGCCAGCAGCCAGAACGGCGCGTTCACCGCCGGCAACGCGGTCGACGGCGACCGGTTCAGCTACTGGGAGTCCACCAACGGCGTCCTCCCCCAGTGGTGGCAGGTCGACCTCGGCACGGCCCACCCGGTGTCCCGGCTCGTCCTCGCCCTGCCGAACGGCTGGGAGGCCCGGACCCAGACCGTGTCGGTGCAGGGCAGCGCCGACGGCACGACCTTCACCACGCTCGCCGCGCCGACCGGGGTCCGGTTCGACCCGGCCACCGGCAACACCGCCACCGTCACCGTGCCCACCACCACCGCCCGGTACGTCCGGGTGACCGTCACCGGCAACACCGGGTGGCCGTCGGCGCAGCTCGCCCAGGTCGAGGTGTACGCGACCACGAGCACGCCACCCCCCACCACCGACCTGGCCCGGGGTCGGCCGACCGCGACGAGCAGCCACACCCAGGGGTACGTCGGCGGGCACGTCGTCGACGGTGACGCCCACAGCTACTGGGAGAGCGTCGGTGGCGCGTTCCCGCAGTGGGTGCAGGTCGACCTCGGCACCGCCACGTCGATCGGCCGGCTGGTGCTCGGTCTGCCGCCCTCGGCGGCCTGGACGACGCGGACCCAGACCCTGGCCGTCCAGGCCAGCACCGACGGCACCACCTGGCGCACGATCGTCGCCCCGGCCGGTCGGGTCTTCGACCCCGCCACCGGCAACCAGGTGGGCGTCACCTTCGCCACGACCACGACGCGGTACGTCCGGATCCAGGTCACCGGCAACACCGGGTGGCCCGCCGGGCAGCTCTCCCGACTCGAGGTGTACGCCGCCTGACCGGTCACGGGCTCGCTGCCGGTGGTCCCGCGCCAGGCCCGGAGCACCACCGGCCCACCCCGTCGTCAGCCGCGCCGGCCCCGTCGGCGCACCGGGTCGCCGCGCCCGCCGTCGGGGCGGCGGGCGATGGTGACCGGGGTCGGCGACCAGTGCGCCGGACGGCCGAGCGACGCCGGCACCGCCGTCCGGGCGTCCCCCCGGGCGGCGTCGAGCTGGGCCCGGGTGACGAAGATGCTGCCGGCCAGGTCGGCACCGCGCAGGTCGGCGCCGCGCAGGTCAGCACCGGTCAGATCGGCCAGGTGCAGGTCGACGCCCCGCAGGTCCGCGCCGATGAGGTACGCCCCCCGCAGGTTGGCCGCCCGCAGGTCGGCCCGGCGCAGGTCCGCCCCGACCAGGTCCGCGCCCCGGTGGTCGCGGCCCGGTCCGCCGCCCCGGGCGCGTACCCGTGTGCTGACCTGGGACAGCACCGGATTGACCTCGCCGCGCAGGGCGTCCACGTCGACCGCGCGCAGCTCGTCCGGGCCGAGCCGGGTGTGGGCGGCGAGCCGCTCCCCCACCTGCCGCAGTTCGGTGTCGAGCGGGTCGCCGGGACGCAGGGCGACCGCCTCGGTGACGTACCAGAGCAGCTCGTGCAGGGCACGCAGGACCGGGAAGACGGCCCGCACCGGGGCGGCCAGTTCGGGATGGGTACGCCAGTCCCGACCGCCGAAGGTGACCTGGGCGAGTTGCTGTCCCGCACCGAAGCAGTCGAAGACCGTACAGCCGGGGAAGCCCCGCTCCCGCAGCCGGTCGTGGATGCCGCAGCGGAAGTCGTCGGCCAGGTTCGGGCAGGGTGTACCGGCGGGCTTGTCGACGGCGAAGTCGGCGGACGCGGCGAACGCCGGTACGTAGCAGCAGAGGCCGAAGCACCGCGCGCAGTCCGCCCGCAGGTCCGCCGTACGGGGCAGGTCGGTGGGCACGGGAGCCAAGCCTAGTGCCGTGGCCCGCCGGCTCAGCGGCGACGGCCGCCCGGTTCGGGCAACCCGGGCGCGACCACCGACAGTTCGAGGGCGGCGGAGAGCGGAGCCACCCCCGGACCGCCGGCCCGGACCCAGTCGGTGATGTCGTCGACCACCGCGTCGTCGACGACCAGCCCGAACCAGACCGGCCGCGCGCCGGCCCGGCGTGCCCGGGGAGCCGGGTGCACGACGATCAGGTTGGACTGCGTACACAGGTCGAGGCAGGTGCTGACCCGCAGCCGGTGCGGTGCCGGGAGGCCGGCGCGCAGGCGGCGCAGCTGCGCGTCGTGGTCGACCGAGGGGTGCTTGCGGGCGCTGCCGCAGCAGCAGTCCCGGCACACGGTGACCAGACAGCCGGACGGGTC
This sequence comes from Micromonospora sagamiensis, assembly GCF_014680085.1. Classification (NCBI taxonomy): domain Bacteria; kingdom Bacillati; phylum Actinomycetota; class Actinomycetes; order Micromonosporales; family Micromonosporaceae; genus Micromonospora; species Micromonospora sagamiensis. Next base: position 6,783,929 of record NZ_AP023438.1, read on the forward strand.
GGTCATGGTCGGCTCCTCGGTCGCTGGCCGTCGACGGGCTGTCCCCGCCGCAGGTGTTCGTCGACGATCCGCCCGGCGAGTTCCGGGTCCACGTGCTCGTACCAGATGTCGTCGGGGTGGACCACGACGAGCGGACCGAGGTTGCAGGGGAAGAGGCAGCCCGTCGGGGTGACGAGCGCGTCGTCGTCGCCCAGACCGTGCTGGCCGAGCCTCCGGGTGAGGTGGTCGGCGACCTGGTTCGCCCCGTAGGCGGTGCAGCGTGGCCCCCGGCAGACCAGGACGTGGTGGCGGTGCGGGGTGAGGCGTGACCAGGCGGGGCTGCGGAACGGGCCGGGACTGCCGGCCAGCGGGTGGCGCGGGCCGGTGACCGCGTGCGTGATCGCGGTGACCAGTGCGGGTTGGTCGGCCAGGGGTCCGGTGACCGAGACCCGGGGCGGCCGCGCGTGACCGGTCGCCCAGTGCGCGTGCGCCCGGCGGATCCAGGTGTCCAGGTACCGGTCGGGTGGCAGGTGCGTCGGGACGAGCAGGACCTCGTCGGCACCGGCGGCGACGGCGTCGTCGAGCGCGGCGTGCAGCGACGGCGCGGCACCGTCGAGGAAGCACGCCGACACCGGGACGTCCAGCGCCTCGGCCACGTCGACGGCGAGCCGGCGCACGGTGTCCTGCCCGCCGACGTGGGTGACCGCGCGGGCCACCAGCAGCACGTGGGTCATGACACGGGCGGATGGTAGGTGATGGTGGGGCGTCCGGTGACCGGATGCGTCGCGACGTCGGCGTGGACGCCGTAGACGTCACTGAGCAGTCGCGGGGTGAGGACGTCGGTGGGTGCGCCGGTGGCGACGACCCGACCGCCGGCCAGCACCACCACGGTGTCGCAGAACATGGCGGCGAGGTTGAGGTCGTGCAGTGCGGCGAGGGTGGTGATGCCGGCACGGCGGACCAGGTGCAGCAGGTGCAGCTGGTGGCCGATGTCCAGGTGGTTGGTGGGCTCGTCGAGCAGCAGCAGGCGCGGTCGCTGCGCCAGCGCGCGGGCCAGTTGCGCCCGCTGCCGTTCACCGCCGGAGAGCGTGTGCCAGCGACGGTCCGCGTACCCGTCCAGGTCGACCCGGGCCAGCGCCTCGGTCGCGACCTCCCGGTCGGCGACGGTGTCCGACCACCAGGAACGGCGGTGCGGGATACGGCCCAGCAGCACCACCTCGGCGACGGTGAGGTCGAGGTCGGTGTCGGCGTGCTGGGCGAGCAGCGCGGCCCGACGGGCCAGCGTGGAGCGGGAGAGGCTGGCGAGGTCGTCGCCGTCGACGGTGACCCGGCCCTGGTCGGCGCGGGTGAGCCGGGCGACGATCCGCAGCAGGGTGGTCTTGCCGCAGCCGTTGGGCCCGAGCAGCCCGACGAGACTGCCCGTCGGCACCGCGCAGGTCACCTCGTCGAGGATCCGCCGGGCCGCCACGGACCAGGACACGCCGGTGACGTCGAGCATCAGTCCCGTGCCCTCCGCCGGTGCAGCAGCACCACGAAGGCGGGCACGCCGAGCAGCGCGGTCAGCACGCCGACCGGCAGCTCCCGGGGCTCGAACAGGGTCCGCGCGGCGGTGTCCACCCAGACCACGAAGATCGCGCCGGCCGGGACGACGGCGGGCAGCAGCCGCCGGTGGTCCGCCCCGGTGAGGAAGCGGACGGCGTGCGGCAGGATCAACCCGACGAAGCCGATCGCGCCGCTGATCGCCACGAGGACGGCGGTGAGCAGCGCGGTGGCGACCAGCAGCAGCCAGCGGACCCGGCCGACCGGGACGCCGAGGGCCGCGGCGGCGTCCTCGCCGAAGGCGAACGCGTTGAGCCGGCGGGCGTGCGCCGCCACCAGGGCGAGCACGGCGGCCAGCACCGGTGTGGCCCAGGCCAGCGCGGTCCAGTCGACCCGGGCCAGTGAGCCGGAGAGCCAGAAGGTGATGCTCTGGGTGGCGTGCGGGTCGGCGACCCAGATGATGACGAAGGAGGTCGCCGCGGCGCAGAGCTGCGCGACGGCCACCCCGGCGAGCACCACCCGGGTGGGTTCGAGGGCACCCCGCCGCCCGGCCACGGCGATCACGACGACGAACGCGGCGAGCGCACCGGCGAGGGCGCCCCCGGTCAGCGCGGCGACGCCGCTGCCGAGACCGACGACCAGGACCGCGACCGCGCCCAGCGACGCCCCGGAGGAGACGCCGAGCAGGTACGGGTCGGCCAGCGGGTTACGGGTGACGGTCTGCATCACCGCGCCGACCGCCGCCAGCCCCGCCCCGACCAGAGCCGCGCCGAGCACCCGGGGCAGCCGTAGCCGCCAGACGATGTGCTCGCGCAGCACCGGCAGGTCGGAGTCGAGCAGCCCCAGCCGGTCGGCCACGACGGTCCACACCGTCCGTATCGAGATGTCGGCGGGCCCGATGGTGACCGCCGCCCCGATCGACGCCACCAGGGCGGCCAGCAGCACGGGCACGAGCAACGCCGGGCCGGCGGGCCGGGCCGGCCGGAGGGCGGCCGGGGTGGGCGGCGCGGTCGCGGTGGTCAGCGCCCGGTCCCGTCGGGGAGCCGGACGACGCCCTCGGCGAGCGCCTCGACGCCGCGCACGACGCGCACCCCGGCGGAGGTGGCGGAGAAGGGGATGACGACGAAGCGCTGCCCGGTCACCGCCCTGAGGTGCCGCAGCGTGGGGTGGCCGGTCAGGAACGCCTTCTTCGCGGCGGCCGTGTCCCATGCCGCGTCGACCAGCACGATCACGTCGGGATCGCGTTCGGCGACGGTCTCCCAGCCGCTGTCGGCCCAGGCGCCGGTCAGGTCGGCGAACGCGTTGCCGACCCCGACCGAGGACATGATGAGGCCGGGAGTGCCGCAGCAGGCGCCCACACCCGGCGCGTCGGTCCCTTCGTCCCACCAGAGCAGGGAGAGATCACCGGCACCGTCGACCCGACCGGCGGCCGTGGCGATCCGGGTCCGCTGGTCGGCGATGAGCTTCTCGGCGCGGTCGGGTACGCCGAAGATGGCCGCGACGTCCCGGATCTCACCGAACACGTGGTCGATGGTCAGCTTCGCGGGTCGGTGCGGCGCGGGACAGCCGGCCGGGGAGAGGTACGTGCCGATGCCGAGCCTCGCCAGCTCGGTCCGGTCACCGGCGCCCTCGTCGCCGAAGGCACTGTGGAAGGAGCCGTAGACGAAGTCGGGCTCGGCCTCGAGCAGCTTCTCCTTCGCGGGGTACTTCTCGGCCAGCACCGGCACCGAGGCGTACGGGGCGGCGTACTCCGGCAGGATGGCGTCGTCCAGGTAGGCCGTGCCGGCCATCCGGTCCGCCAGCCCGAGGGCCAGCATGATCTCGGTGGCCGGCTGGTTCATGGTCACCGCCCGCCGGGGCGGCGCGGCCACCCGGACCGGCGTGCCGCAGTTGGTCATCTCGACCGCGGCGGCCGACTCCGGGGCAGCCGGGGTGGAGTCGTCCCCGGTGCCGCAGCCGCCGAGGAGGACGATGAGGACGGTCAGCGGCGCGGCGACGCGCCGGGACAGGGTGGACAGAGCGCGCTCGCGCATCGGGATTGCCTTCCAGCACCTCGTGGACGGGTCGTCACAGTGCCGTGGCCGGTCTCCTGGCTGACGGGAGGTGCGTCCGTGGCCGGCCTTCCCAGGCGCGTACGCCCAGTGACCTCATTTTCGACGAGGGCCGCGGACTCCCGATCACAGTGGCGAGGGCCGCACCGGTACTTCACCGGTTTCCCGTGCACCACGGCAGCGTCACCCTAGCCGCTGCCGCGCGCGGGTGTCATGGTGACGAAGACCACCCGCGTGGTCAGAGCACGTGTCGCAGGTAGCCCTCCACCGAGGCGGCCAGCACCTCCCGGCCGGGCCGGGCCCAGACGTCGCCGTGGAAGACCTCCACCTCGATCGGTCCGGTGTAGCCGGTGGTGTCCACCGCGCTCCGGAGCCCGCGCAGGTCGATGCAGCCCTCGCCGGGCAGGCCCCGACCGAGCAGCACCCCCTCGGGCAGCGGGGTGATCCAGTCGCAGACCTGGAAGGCCGCGATCCGCTCCCCGGCGCGGGCGATCTGCTGGTGGACCGTGTCGTCCCACCACACGTGGTAGGCGTCGACCACCACGCCGACGGCCTCCGTTTCGAACCGCTCGGCGATGTCGAGGGCCTGCCCGAGGGTGGAGATCACGCACCGGTCGGAGCAGAACATCGGGTGCAGCGGCTCGATGGCCAGCCGCACCCCGGCCGCCGTGGCGTGCGGCGCCAGCTCGGCGATGGCGTCGGCGACCCGCTGCCGGGCCCCGTCGAGGTCCCGGCTGCCGGCGGGCAGGCCGCCGGAGACCAGCACCAGCACCGGGCAGTCGAGGGTGGCGGCCTCCTCGATGGCCCGCAGGTTCTCCGCCCGCCAGTCGTCGGCGGTGAAGAAGCCGCCCCGGCAGAGTGAGGTGACGGTGAGCCCGGCGGCGCGGACCAGCCGGGCTGCCCGCTCGACGCCGTACGCCCCGACCGGCTCGCGCCACAGCCCGATGCCCGGCACGCCCGCGTCGGCGCAGGCCGCGACGGCCTCCTCCAACGGCCAGTTCATCGAGGTGGCCTGGTTGAAGGAGAACCGGGCCAGCCCGGCCGACCGGTCGACCCGGGGGGCGGTCACTGGGCCACCCCGGCGACGGTGAGGTACGCGCGGGCCCGGGCGGCGGCCAGGTCGGGGTCGGCCAGCAGCCCGGCGGCATCGGCGAGGACGAGCAGCCGGGCCAGGTGGGCCGGGGACCGGCCGGCCTGCTGGCCGCCGACCATGGTGAAGTGCTCCTGGTGGCCGGTGAGCCAGGCCAGGAAGACGATCCCGGTCTTGTAGTGCCAGGTCGGCGCGGTGAAGAGGTGCCGGGCCAGCGGCACGGTCGGCGCCATGATCCGGTCGTACGCCGCCAGGTCGCCGTCGTCGAGGGCGGCCAGTGCCGCGCCGGCAGCCGGGGCGATGGCGGCGAAGACGCCGAGCAGCGCGTCGGAGTGGCCCTGCTCGTCGCCGCGGATCAGCTCCGGGTAGTGGAAGTCGTCCCCGGTGTAGAGACGCACCCCGGCCGGCAGCCGGCGACGCAGGGCGATCTCCCGGTCGGCGTCGAGCAGGGAGACCTTGATCCCGTCGACCCGGTCGGCGTGGTCCTTGACCAGCTGGACCACCGTGTCGGCGGCCAGGTCCAGGTCGGTCGAGCCCCAGTAGCCGGTCAGCGCCGGGTCGAACATGTCACCGAGCCAGTGCAGGACGACGGGTTCGTCGCTGGCGGCGAGGAGGTCGGAGTAGACGGCGAGGTAGTCCTCCGGCCCCGAGGCGACCGCCGCCAGGTGGCGGCTGCACATCAGCACCGGCCGGGCGCCGCTGGTCAGCACCTCCTCCAACTGCGTGCGGTACGCGACGACCAGGTCGGCGACCGGGTACTCCCCCGGGGCGAGGTGGTCGGTGTTGACCCCGGCGACGATGCGCCCACCGACGCTACGGGCCTCGGCGGCGCTACGACGGATCAGCTCCCGGGTGGCGGTGTGGTCGAGCCCCATGCCCCGCTGGGCGGTGTCCATCGCCTCGGCGACGCCGAAGCCGTGGGCCCAGAGGTGGTGGCGGAAGGCCAGGGTGGTGTCCCAGTCCAGGGCGGCCGGGGCACCGGGGACGTTCTCCGCGCGCGGGTCGGCGACCACGTGCGCGGCGGCGTACGCGATCCGGGCGGTGGGCGGGCCGGCCGGCCGGGCGAAGCCGGCGCCGCCGGTCAGCCGGTAGGTCTCCCCGCCGGGTAGGCGGACCTCGGCGGTCACCGGTCCAGCTCCGGCACCTCGACGCGGCAGCCCTCCCGGGCGGAGAGCAGACCGAGCTCGGCGAGCTGCACGCCCCGGGCGCCGGCGAGGAAGTCCCAGCCGAACGGCTCACCGGCGACGACGTGCCGCAGGAACGCCTCCCACTGCACCTTGAAGCCGTTGTCGAACTCCTCGTTGTCCGGCACCTCGGTCCACTGGGACCGGAAGTCCTCGGTCACCGGCAGGTCCGGGTTCCACACCGGCTTGGGGGTGACCGCCCGGTGCTGGACCCGGCAGCCGCGCAGGCCGGCGACGGCGCTGCCTTCGGTGCCGTCGACCTGGAACTCGACGAGTTCGTCCCGGTTGACGCGGACGCACCAGGAGGAGTTGAGCTGGGCGACGATCCCGCCGGCCAGTTCGAAGATGCCGTAGGCGGCGTCGTCGGCGGTGGCCGGGTAGGCGTTGCCGGCCTCGTCGACCCGACGGGGGATGTGCGTGGCGGTGACACAGGTGACCGCCTTGACCTGCCCGAAGAGTTCCTCGAGCACGTACTGCCAGTGCGGGAACATGTCGACGACGATGCCGCCGCCGTCCTCGGCGCGGTAGTTCCAGGAGGGACGCTGGGCAGGCTGCCAGTCGCCCTCGAAGACCCAGTAGCCGAACTCGCCGCGGACGGAGAGGATCCGGCCGAAGAACCCGCCGTCGATGAGGCGCTTGAGCTTGCGCAGGCCCGGCAGGAAGAGCTTGTCCTGCACCACGCCGGTCCGCAGGCCGGCGGCGGTCGCGGCGCGGGCCAGGTCGAGCGCGGCGGCGCTCGTCTCGGCCATCGGCTTCTCGGTGTAGATGTGCTTGCCGGCCTCGATGGCCTGGCGGATCGCCTTCTCGCGCTGCTGGGTCACCTGCGAGTCGAAGTAGATCCGGACGTCGTCGCGGGCCAGGACGGCGCTCAGGTCGGTGGTCCAGTCGGTCAGACCGTGCCGTTCCGCGATGTCGCGGAGCCGGGTCTCGCTGCGGCCGACGAGCACGGGCTCCGGCCAGATGGTGGTGCCGTCGTCCAGCGGAACGCCGCCCTGCTCGCGGATGGCGAGCAGGGAGCGGACGAGATGCTGCCGGTACCCCATGCGGCCGGTGACGCCGTTGAGGATGATGCCGATCGGCCTGCGGGTCATGGTCTTCCTTCCACCTCAGGCAAGCGCTTTCCCAAGCAGAGTATGGGCCGGCGACCCGCCGGGCAAGGCCTTTCCTGCGCCTGTTCGCCCGGCGTGCCGGACCGCACGGCGGCTGGGACCGCCCTGCCCGCTGCGGTAGCCTGAGGCCGCGCCCGACGGCGCGCCCACATCAGCAGAACACTCGGGGGTGGCCATGGCGACGCTGGCCGACGTCGCCCGACGGGCCGGGGTCTCCCCCGCGACCGCGTCGCGGGTTATCAACGGCAGCAGCAAGACCGTCACCGAGGAGCTGCGCGACCGGGTGCTGCGGGCCGTGGCCGACCTGCGCTACGTCCCGAACGCCCACGCCCAGCTCCTGGCCCGTCCCCACCGCAGCGTGGTCGGCGTCATCGTGCACGACGTCTCCGACCCGTACTTCGCCGAGATCACCCGAGGGCTGCAACGGGTGGCGACCGCGCGCGGCAAGTTGCTCATCATCTGCAACAGCTACCGGGACCCGGAACGGGAACTGGAGTACGTCGACCTGCTGCGCGGCCAACAGGTCGCGGCGATGATCCTGGCCGGCTCCGGCTACCACGACGACAGCTTCACCACCCGGCTCAACGAACAGCTCGCCGCGTACGAGGCGACCGGCGGCCGGGTCGCGGTCATCGGGCGGCACGAGCACGCCGGCGACGCGGTGATGCCGGCGAACGAGAACGGCGCGTACCTCCTGGCCCGGGAGCTGCTCGCGCTCGGTCACCGGCGGATCGGGGTGGTGGCCGGCCCCCGGCTGCTCACCACGACCACCGACCGGTTGGCCGGGCTGCGCCGCGCCCTCGCCGAGCAGGAGCTGACCCTGCCCGAGGAGCACGTCCGCTACGCCGAGTTCGACCGGGACAGCGGGGCCGGGGCGACGGCCGCCCTCCTCGACGAGGTGCCCGGCGTGACGGCGATCGTGGCGCTCAACGACTCCATGGCCATCGGCGCGCTGTCGCTGCTGCGGGCCCGGGGGGTGGCCGTGCCCGGCCAGGTCTCGGTCACCGGCTTCGACGACATGCCGATCGCCCGCGACGTCACGCCGACCCTGACCACCGTCCGGCTGCCGCTGGTCGAGATGGGGGCACGGGCGATGACCCTCGCGCTGGAGCCGGAGGCCGCCGGCGACCGGATCGAGGTGCTCGACGCCGGGGTGGTCCTGCGCGACAGCACCGGCCCCGCCCCGGCCTGACCGGCCACCGCGCCCCGCCACCCCGGCCCGCTCCGACAGCGTCGGGCGGGCCGTCGTTTCCGTCCACCGGTTCCGGTCAGCCCCGGGCCAGCTCGGCGAGCCGGTCGATCTGCGCCGGGTCGGCCAACGCGGAGCCGACCGCCACCACCCGCACCCCGGCGGCGAGGAAGTCACCGGCGTTGCCGGCGTCGATTCCGCCGGTGGCCACGAACCGCAGTTCGGGCAGCGGGCCGGCGACCGCGCGGAACCACTGCGGACCGAGGCTGACGGCGGGGAACGCCTTGAGCCACCGCAGCCCGTGGTCCCGGGCCCGCTGCGCCTCGGTGGGGGTCGCCACCCCGGGCAGGTGCGGCAGGCCGCACCCGGCGGCGGCGTCGACCACCGCCGGGTCGAAACCCGGCGCGACGGTGAACGCCGCCCCCGCGTCGGCGGCCGCGCGTACCTGCTCGACGGAGTAGACGGTGCCCGCCCCCACCCGGCGGTCCCGCTCCTCGCCGGCCTGCACCGCGGCCCGCAGGGCGGGCAGCGCGTCCGGGGTGCGCACCGGCACCTCCACCACCTCGATGCCCAGGTCCCAGGCCCGGCCGGCGAGCCGGACGGTCTCGTCCGCGGGCAGGTCGCGCAGGATCACCATCACCCGGGCGCGGCCGAAGACCGGGGCAAAGTCGTGCGGAGTCATGGTCAGGTCCCTTCGGGGCGGGGGTCGGGCAGGCGCACCGTCGGCCAGCGGTCGGCCGGCACGCCCGCCAGGTCGTCGAGGTCGGCCCGCGGAGACAGCGGGGCGTGGTCGCCGGGCACCCGGAGGGCGTGCGCGGCGACCAGGTGGCCCCAGCGCAGGGCGGCCACCGGGCCGAGGTCGCGCAGCAGGGCGGACAGGTAGCCGGCGGCGAACGCGTCGCCCGCGCCGACCGGCTCGACCACCGGGACACGCAGCGCCGGCACGAAGCTCACCCGGCCCTCGCGGGCCAGCGCGGTCGCGCCCACCGCCCCGTCCTTCACCACCACCACGGACGGTCCGGGCAGCAGCCGGCGCACCGCCGCCGGGTCGGGGGTCCGCCACAGCGACCACGCCTCGTCCAGGCCGACGAACACCACGTCGGCGTGGTCGGCGAGGTGCCGCAGGACCGGCGCGGCCCGCTCGACGGGCCACAGGCGGGGCCGGTAGTTGACGTCGAAGCTGACCGTGACGCCGGCCAGCGGTCGCGCGACGAGTGCCGCCTCGACCAGCGCCCGGCACGATCCGGAGAGCACCGGGGTGATGCCGCTGAGGTGCAGCAGCCGGGCACCGGCGGCACCGGCGAGCGACGCCGGGTCGAGCCGGGACGCCGCCGAGCCGGCCCGGTAGTAGTGGACGCGCGTCCCGTCGGGGGCCGGATCCTTGACGTAGACGCCGGTCGGCGCGTCCGGGTCGACGGTGACCCCGGTGACGTCGACCCCGGCGTCGGCGACGTGCCGCAGCACCATCCGGCCGAACGGGTCGTTCCCGACCCGGCTGGCCCAGGCCGCCCGGTGACCGAGCGCGGCGAGGTACATGGCGACGTTGGACTCCGCGCCGCCGACGTGCACCGTCATCCGCTCGGCCCGGTCCAGCGGGACCGACCCGTCGGGACTGAACACCACCATGGTCTCCCCGACGGTGACCGCCTCGGGACCGGGCGGCCCGCCGGTCACGGCCGGTCCAGCCGGGCAGCCAACGCGGTCGCGGCGTCCCGGTCGAGGTGGCCGTCGAGCACCGCGATCCGGTGCCGGCCCGACCGGGACGTACCGGCCGGGATCACCCGGGGGGTGTCGAAGGCGAACGCCGCGCACACCCCGGGATACATGCTGCTGCGCACGAACCACCGGTCGCCGTCGGCGAGGCCGGCGAAGAGCAGGGTGTACGCCGCTCCCGCCGCCGTGGTGCCGGCCAGCACGACCCAGGGCTCGGCGCTGCCGTTGACCCGCTCCTCCCCCTCCGCACCGGCGGTGAAGACCCGGGGCGGGGTGGCGGCGACGGCCCGCCAGAAGAACCCGCCGTAGCCGGCGCCACCGGGACGGCCGTTGGTGGCCGGGCTGCCGAGGGTGACGTCCGTGTCGTCGGGGGCGGTCAGGGTGTAGTCGAGGTCGAGCACCCAGCCACCGTCGTCGAGGGCCCGCGCGGCCAACCGGCGTCCCTCGGTGAGCAGGATCCCGCCGTCGCGGTCGCACCAGTGCAGCCGGTGCGCCAGCCGGCCGGGGTCGCGCCGCTCCCAGTCGACGTGGCGGATCCGGCCGTGGTCGTGGCGCCAGGTGTAGCCGGCGTCCCGGACGTAGGTGCGCCCGCCCCACAGGTTGGTGCCGTTGACGTCCTGCACGGTCAGGGACGCGCCGAGGTGCCAGACGTGGTCGGCGGGAAGCGCGTCGGTGACCGCCGTGCCGGCCAGGGTCCGCACCGGGTGCAGGTAGGGACGGGGGCCGTGCCGGGCGTCCAGGTCGGGGGCGAGGACGTACCGGGCCACCTCCCGCTCCCCCACCCGCAGTCGCGGGTCGTCCGGGCTCCCCGGGTCGACACCGGCGTGGGCAGGCTCGGACGGGTGGTCGGTCACCGGCGCGGCGGTCGGTTCGGTCACGGGTGCTCCCCTCGGGTCACCGGGAGGCGTCGGCTCACGGCGTGCAGGGCGGCCACGGCGTACCCGGCGAGGATCGGCACCGCGACCGGGTGGACCAGGGCGGTGAGCAGCACGACGATCGCAGCCACCACCCCGGTGCCGGCCCACAGCGCCGGCCGGTCGAGGCAGGCGCGGGCGGCGGTCCGGGCCGCCGCCCGCCAGCCCCGGCCGCCCGTCCGGCCGACCTCGACCACGGCCACCGCGGCGTAGCCGAGGGCCGCGGCCACCACCACGGCGGTGACCAGCACCATCGGCGTGCCGCCGGGCACCGTGCCCCGGGCCAGGGCGGTGAGGTCCACCACGACCAGCGCGGCGACGGCCAGGGCCAGCAGCGTCGCCGGCACGCCGGGCAGCACCGCCCGGCCGTACCGGCGCAGGTTGTCCCGCGCCGACGGCCACGTTCCCGTGGTCAACCAGTCGTGCACCGCCGCGCTGGCGCCTGCGACGGCCGCCCCGGCGGTCAGCACCGGCAGCGCGGCCAGGACCAGGGCGAAGCCGAGCACCGCCAGGTCGCTGGCGTCGCGGGCGGTGTCCCGCCAGTCCCGCCGGGCGGGCGCGTCGACGCTCATCACGTCACCCCTTCAGACCGCTGGTGTTGATGCCTTCGACCAGCATCCGTTGGAAGGCGACGAAGAACAGGAACACCGGCAGCAGGGAGAGCACCGACATGGCGAACATCGGTCCGACCGCGCTCTGGCTGGTGGAGTCGATGAACAGGGTCAGCGCCACCGGGACGGTGTAGTCCCCGAGTTCGGAGAGGAACACCAGCTGCCGGAAGAAGTCGTTCCAGGTCCAGATGAACGAGAAGATCGCGGTGGTGACCAGCGCCGGCCGGCTCAGCGGCAGGATCACGTGCCGGAAGATGCCGAACGAGCTGGCCCCGTCGATCTTGGCGGCCTCGTCCAGCTCGCGCGGGATGCCGCGCATGAACTGCACCATCAGGAAGACGAAGAACGCCTCGGTGGCCAGGAACTGCGGCACCAGCAGGGGCAGGTACGGCCAGTCACCGCCGACCATGCCCATGCTCCGGAACAGGATGTACTGCGGGACGATCAGCACGTGGCCGGGGAGCAGCAGCGTCCCGATCATCACGGCGAACCAGACGCCCCGCAGCCGGAACCGCAGCCGCGCGAAGGCGTACGCGGCCAGTAGGCAGGAGACCGCGTTGCCGACCACCGAGAGCAGGCTGACCATGGCACTGTTCAGGAAGAACCGGCCGAAGCTGATGTCGAAGTTGGTCCACCCGTCGCGGTAGTTGCCCGGTGTGAAGACGTCCGGCAGGAGGCCGATGTTGCTGACGATCTCCTCCTGGGACTTGACCGAGGTGCCGAGCATCCAGAACAGCGGGTAGAGCACCACCCCCAGGATCGCGACCAGCACGAGCAGGCGTACCGTCTGCCGGCCGGCGCCACCGCGCCGCCGGACGGTCGCCGGGGTTGCGATGGCCGTCACCGGTCCTCCCCGTCGGAATAGTGCACCCAGAACCGCCCGGTGCTGAAGAAGACCGCGGTGATGATGGCGATGGCGAGCAGGAAGACCCAGGCCATCGCGGAGGCGTAGCCCATCTCCAGGTCGGTGAAGCCGGCGATGTACAGGTTGAGCGTGTACATCAGGGTCGAGTCGACCGGGCCACCGGTGCCGTTGCTGAGCACGAACGCGGCGGTGAAGCCCTGGAAGCCGTTGATCGTCTCCAGCACCAGGTTGAAGAAGATCACCGGGGAGAGCATCGGCAGGGTGACGTTGCGGAACTGCCGGAACTTCCCGGCGCCGTCGACCGAGGCGGCCTCGTACAGCTCGGTCGGGACCTGCTTGAGCCCGGCCAGGAAGATCACCATGGGCGCGCCGAACTGCCAGATCGCCAGGACCATCAGGGTCTCCAGCGCCCAGTCGGGGTCGTTGACCCAGGGCTTGCCCTCGATGCCGAAGAGACCGAGCAGCGAGTTGAACGCGCCGTCGCGGTTGAACATGTTCACCCAGACGATGGCGAGCGCGACGCTTCCGCCGAGCAGCGACGGCAGGTAGAACAGGCCCCGGAACAGCCCGACCCCACGCCAGGCGTGGTTGAGCAGCAGGGCCACCCCGAGCGCGGCGGCCAGCTTGAGTGGCACCGCGATCAGGGCGAACTTCAGCGTCACCTGGACCGCGTGCCAGTAGGACGGGTCGCTGGTGAACATCCGCTCGTAGTTGGCGAAGCCCACCCACTCGACCTCCGACCAGGGGGTCAGGATGTCGTAGTTGGTGAAGCTGAGGTAGAGCGACAGGAGCATGGGGATCGCCGTGACGGCCATCAGGCCGATGAGCCAGGGTGACAGGAAGACGTATCCGGCCAGACCTTCGCTGTGCCGGAGTCCGCCCGCCCCGCGGCGGTTGGCGCGGGGCGGGACGGATCCGGTGCCGCGGCGGGTCGGGTCGGGCGCGGTGGTCAGGGCCACGGGCCGACTCCTTCCGAGCGTTGGCGGGTCAGGCGATGGCGGACTTGCAGGCGTCGACGAACTGCTTCGCCGCCTCGGCCGGGGTGGCCCGACCGTACTGCGCGTTCTCGGCGGCCTTGGTCAGCTCGGACCGGACCTTGCTGTGCCCCTTGATCGGCACCTGCGGCGCCGCGCCGAACTTCTGTGCCAGCTCCGACTCGACCTGGATGGACTGCTTCATGGCCGGGTCGGAGACCGCGTCGCTGACCTGCTTGCGCAGGTCGAGGTTGGAGGGCAGCCCTCGGTCGGTGCCGAGGATCTTGACCGCCTCCGGGTCGTTGGCCAGGAAGTTGAGCACGTCGACGGCGATGTCCTTGTGCTTGCTGCCCCGGAACACCGACCAGTACATCGAGGCGCGCGCCCACTGGGCGCTCGGGTCACCCGGGTACGCGATCACGCCGAGCTCGTCCTTGGTGTTCTTCTTCAGCTCGGGCATCTGGTTGACCCACACCCAGGATGTCGCCGCCTTGCCGGTCACCACGAGCTGCTTGGTGATGTCGGTGGCGTTGCCCTCGTGGATGACGTCCGCGCTCGGGGTCGCCTTCCGGTCCCGGGCGCCCTTCCACAGCTCGAACCACTTCGTCACGTCCTCGACGGTGAAGCCCAGGTCGGAGCCGTTGTAGAGGTCCTTGCCCTGCTGGCGCAGCCACACCCAGAACGCCTTGTAGTCGGCGCTCGGGTCCTGGGTGCCGAGCTTGGTCTTCTTCGCCACCTGCTCGGCCCAGGCGATGTGCTCCTCCCAGCTCTGGCCGGTGGTCGGCTCGGGGAGGCCGTGGCGCTGGAGCAGGGTCTTGTTGTAGACCAGACCCTGGGTGTTCTCCCCGGCGGCCACGCCGGCCAGCTTGCCGTCGACGACCCCGTACTGCCAGAGGCTCTCCGGGAACTTCGACACGTCGAGGTCCCCGCCGTCCTTGTACTTCGTCAGGTCGAGCGTGGTGTTGCGGGAGGCGTACTCGGAGAGGTAGTTGTCGTCGATCTGGAAGATGTCCGGCGGGTTGCCGCCCGCGGTGAGAGTCGCCAGCTTGTCGAAGTAGCCCTGGTTGGCCTGCCAGGTCTTCTCGAACGTGACGTTCGGGTGCTTCTTGGTGTAGAGGGCGAGCGCCTCCTCGGTCAGCTTCGCCCGGGCCTCGCCGCCCCACCAGAAGATGGAGAGCTTGACCGGCGCGTTCGGGTCGGAGCTGGCGGCCTCGTCGTCGCCGCAGGCCGCGGCGCCGAGCACCAGCGGCGCGGCGACGACCGCCGCGAGCAGCCCGCGGAGCAGCCGACGGCGCGGGGTACGGTGGGCAGGCCCGGGGGGCGGGCCGGCGGTGGGGACGGTTGCGGGGTGCATGTGCGCTCACTCCTTGGCGTTAGGAGGCGACGACGCCACCGGCGGCCGCCACCGGGTGACCCGGGCCCGCAGGACAGTGCGGGTCCGGGTCGGCGACGGCACCGGAACGGCTTCGACCGTCCGGGGTTGCGGGTGCGGTCGAGTCGCGGATGACCAGTTCGGTCTGGAGCAGTACCTGTGCGGTGGTGCGACGGTCGTCGGACGTGCCGCTGCGGACACCGCGCGCGCGAACGCCGGTGTCGTGTTGCAGGAGCATGTCCACGGCCGTCCGGCCGGCGGCCGAGGTAGGCGTGGCCACCGTCGTCAACTTGGGGCGGGTGAGCCGGCTCAGCGCGATGTCGTCGATCCCGACGACGCTGACGTCCTGCGGCACCCGGATCCCGCACGCGTCGAGCCCTTCGATGAGCCCGATCGCCATCAGGTCGTTGTAGGCGAGCACCGCCGAGACCCCGCTGCGACGGACCTGGTCGGCCAGTCCGGCACCGCCGGTCTCGGTGGGCGGGTTGGGGCCGAGGACGGTCAGCTCGGCGCCCCCGGTCCGGGCCGCCGCGACGGCGGACCGGCGGATCTCGCGGCTGGTCCACGAGCCACGCGGACCACTGAGCAGGGCCAGTTTCCGGTGGCCGAGGTCGAGCAGGTGCTCGATCGCGGCGCGGGCGCCCTGGCCCACGTCCATCATCACGCAGGGCAGCCCGGCGACCTGCCGGTTTATCACCACCAGCGGCACCTCCCGGCTGAGCTGCTCGATCAGGCTGTTGCTCATCCGGGGGCTGCACAACAGGACGCCGTCCACCTGCTTGGCCAGGGCGTGGACCAGCTCCTCCTCGGCGACCGGGTCCTCGTTGGTGTCGGCGACGAAGACGTGGTAGTCGCGGTGGCGGGCCTGGCTCTCCGCCGCCTTGATCAGGGGTGGGAAGAACGGGTTGGCGATGTCGGCGATGATCAGCCCGATGTTGTGGGTCCGTCCGGTGATCAGGGCACGGGCGGCCCGGTTCGGCCGGTAGCCGAGCTCCTCGGCGCAGGCGAGGACCCGGACCCGGGTCTCGGGATTGACCAGGTGCGGGGCCGAGAACGTGCGGGAGACCGTGGAGATGTGCACGCCGGAGGCCCGCGCAACGTCTCGGATGGTGGCTGGCACGGCGACCCCTTGGTTGCGGGTGTGTGTGGCTGTGGTCACGTGGGTGTCGCCAATTAATGCAAACGGTTGTGTTGCTGTCAACGGGTTCCTCGATGTCGGTTCTGTTTCGGCCGCGCTCCCATCCCCCGCCCATCTACGGACAAATACGGATGTAAAACACCGCTTTGACATCGACCGTTGACGCAGGCGTAACCGGCGTGGTTACTTCGCTGCAAACCTTTGCAGCCGCCGGGAGGCGATCGTGATGTCATCCGGAACCGGAACGCGGGTTCGGCACGCCCTGGTGGGCACCGGCGCCCGAGCCGAGATGTTCGTCCGGGCGCTGGTGCTCGACCACGCCGACACCGCCGAGCTGGTCGCCTTCGCCGACGTCAACCAGGCCAGGATGGACGCGCACAACCGCTGGCTGGCCGAACTCGGCCACCCCACGGTGCCGACGTACCACGCCGACGACTTCGCCGCGATGCTCGTGAAGGAGCGGGTCGACGTGGTGCTGGTGACCAGCGTCGACGTCACCCACGACGAGTACGTCGTGGCCGCGCTGCACGCCGGCTGCGACGTGGTCACCGAGAAGCCGATGACCGTCGACGCACCCCGCTGCCAGCGGATCCTCGACGCGGTGGCGCGGACCGGCCGGCAGGTGCGGGTGGCCTTCAACTATCGCTACAACCCTTTGCACGAGAAGGTCCGGCAACTGCTCGCGGACGGGGCGGTCGGCGAGATCGGGTCGGTGCACTTCGAGTGGCTGCTCGACGTCCGGCACGGGGCCGACTACTTCCGCCGCTGGCACCGCGACCGGGCCAACTCCGGCGGGCTGATGGTGCACAAGGCCAGTCACCACTTCGACCTGGTCAACTGGTGGCTGGACGCCACCCCGGTCGAGGTCTACGCCGCCGGCCGGCTGTTCTTCTACGGCGAGCACGGCCGCCGGCACGGCTACGCCCGCGACTACGACCGGGTGCACGGCTCCCCCACCGCGTCCGACGACCCGTTCGCCCTGCACCTGGCCGAGCATCCCCGGCTGCGCGAGCTGTACCTCGACGCCGAGGGCGAGGACGGCTACCACCGCGACCGCAACGTCTTCGCTCCCGGCGTCACCATCGAGGACGACATGGCGGTGCTGGCCCGCTACTCCAGCGGCGCGACCATGACCTACCACCTCACCGCCTACGCACCGTGGGAGGGCTACCGGGTGATGGTCAACGGCAGCCGGGGCCGACTGGAGCTGGAGGTCGTGGAGAGCCACTTCGTCAGCCCGGCGGCGGCCGGGGCGCTCAAGGGCGCCGCGCTGCACGGCGCGGAGGCGGCGGTCGAGGAGGGGGCGGCCACCCTCACCCTGCGTCCGTTCTGGTCCCCGCCGCAGCAGGTGCCCGTCGAGGGGTACACCCGGGAGGGACACGGTGGCGCGGACGCCCGGATGAACCGGGTCCTGTTCGGCGGCGAGCCCGACCCGATGGGCCGGGCGGCGACCGCCCACGACGGCGCGTTGGCGCTGCTCACCGGCCTGGCCGCCAACCGATCCTTCGACACCGGGCAGCCGGTCCGGGTCGCCGACCTGCTGACCCTGCCCTGACCCGCCCCGCCGAACGCCCGAGGAGCGACACCCGTGCCGACGAACCGCACCGACCTGCTCTTCCCCGCCGAGCCGGGGCAACGCGCCCTGGCCCGGGAGCTGTACGCCCTGGCGGCGCGACAGCCGATCATCTCGCCGCACGGGCACGTGGACCCGGCGCTGCTCGCCGACGACCAGCCCTTCGGTGACCCGGCGCGGCTGCTGATCGTCCCGGACCACTACCTCACCCGGATGCTGCTCAGCCAGGGGGTGCGCCCGGCCGAGCTGGGCGTTCCGACGGTCGACGGCAGCCCGGTGGAGACCGACGGCCGGACGATCTGGCGGCGCTTCACCGACCACTGGCACCTGTTCCGGGGCACCCCGTCGCGGCTCTGGCTGGAGCAGACCTTCCGCGAGGTGTTCGACGTGCACACCACCCTCTCCCCGGCCACCGCCGACGAGGTCTACGACGCGGTCGCCGCCCGGCTGACCGAGCCGGGATTCCGCCCCCGGGCGCTGTTCGAGCGGTTCAACATCGAGGTGCTCGCCACCACCGAGTCGCCCCTGGACGACCTGGGCCGGCACGCCAAGCTCGCCGCCGACGGCTGGGGCGGACCGGGCGGTCGGGTGATCACCACCTTCCGCCCGGACAACGTGGTGGACATGGAGTTCGACAACTGGTCGGCCAACGTCGACCAGCTCGCCGAGGTCTCCGGTGAGGACACCGGCACGTACGCCGGGTTCCTGCGCGCCCTGCGCCAGCGGCGGGCGGCCTTCATCGCGGCCGGCGCCACCTCCTCCGACCACGGCCACCCGACCGCCCTGACCCTCAACCTCAGCGAGGCGGAGGCGGCGGCGCTGTACGACCGGGGCCGACGCGGCGAGGCCGACGCGGCCGACGCGGAGGCGTTCCGGGCGCACATGCTGGTGGAGTTCGCCCGGATGTCGCTGGAGGATGGCCTGGTCATGCAGCTGCACCCCGGCTCGGTGCGCAACCACAACAAGTGGCTGTACGCCACCCACGGCCGGGACGTCGGCGGCGACATCCCGCAGGCCACCGAGTACCTGCACGCGCTGACGCCGCTGCTGGACGCGTACGGCAACGACCCCCGGCTGACCCTGGTGGTCTACACCCTCGACGAGTACACCTTCAGCCGGGAACTGGCCCCGCTCGCCGGCGGGTACGCCGCCCTCTACCTCGGCGCACCCTGGTGGTTCCTGGACTCCCCCGAGGTGCTGCGCCGCTTCCGCGAGTCGGTCACCGAGTCGGCCGGCTTCTACAACACGGCCGGGTTCGTCGACGACACCCGCGCGTTCTGCTCCATCCCGGTACGCCACGACGTGGCCCGTCGGGTCGACGCGGCCTTCCTGGCCCGGCTGGTCGCCGAACACCGGCTGGCCGAGGACGAGGCGGCCGAGACGATCGTCGACCTGGCGTACCGGCTGCCGAAGAAGGTCTTCAAGATCGGGGTCAACTCATGACGGTCACCATCACCGGCGTCGACGTGCACGACGTGCGGTTCCCCACCGCGCGCACCGGCGACGGCTCGGACGCGATCAACAAGGGCGACTACTCCGCCACGTACGTGGAGCTGCGCACCGACGCCGGTGTCACCGGGGCCGGGTTCACCTTCACCAACGGCCGGGGCAACGAGATCACCTGCGCGGCGGTGCGCGCGCTCGCGCACCACGTCGAGGGGAGGACGGTCGAGGAGATCGCCGCCGACCAGGTGACCTTCTGGCGGTCGCTCAGCGCCGACGTGCAGCTGCGCTGGCTCGGGCCGGAGAAGGGCGTCATCCACATGGCCACCGGCGCGGTGGTCAACGCGGTGTGGGACCTGCGCGCCAAACTCGCCGGCAAGCCGATGTGGCGGTTCCTGGCCGAGATGTCGACCGAGGAGCTGGTCGGCAGCGTCGACTTCCACCACATCACCGACGCGCTCACCCCGGACGAGGCGGCCACCATCCTGGACAAGGGCCGCGACGGGATGGCCGACCGGATCGCCCTGCTGGAACGGGACGGTTTCCCCTCGTACACCACCTCGGTCGGCTGGCTGGGCTACCCCGACGACAAGGTGCGGGCGCTGACCCGCGAGGCGTACGCGGCCGGCTGGCGGGCGATGAAGATGAAGGTCGGCGGCCCGCCCGCCGACGACCTGCGCCGGGCCCGGATCATCCGGGCGGAGATCGGCCCGGACGCGCTGCTGATGATGGACGCCAACCAGGTCTGGGACGTCGACGAGGCGATCACCAACATGGCCGCGCTGGCCGAGGTGGACCCGTACTGGATCGAGGAGCCGACGCACGCCGACGACATCCTCGGCCACGCCCGGATCGCCCGCGCGGTGACCGAGCTGACCGGCGGCCGGTGCCGGGTCGCCACCGGCGAGGTGGCCGCCAACCGGGTCATCTTCAAGCAGCTGCTCCAGGCCGAGGCGATCGGCGTGATGCAGATCGACTCGTGCCGGGTCGGCGGGGTCAACGAGGTGCTGGCCGAGATCCTGATGGCCGCCAAGTTCGGGGTGCCGATCTGCCCGCACGCAGGCGGCGTCGGCCTCTGCGAGTACGTGCAGCACCTGGCGGTCTTCGACTACCTGCGGGTCGGCACCAGCCTGGACGGCCGGATGGTCGAGTACGTCGACCACCTGCACGAGCACTTCGTCGACCCGGTCCGCACCCGTGGCGGGCGCTACCTGCTGCCCACCGAGCCCGGCTACAGCGCCACCATGAAGCCGGCGTCGATCGCCGAGTTCCGCTTCCCGGAAGGCCCGGTGTGGAAATGACCCTGGGAACGTCCCAGCTGGGGCTGGGCACGCTGCGCCGGGTGCCCGAGGCGAGCCGGCCCCTGGTGCGTCCCGGGACGGTCCCGGCCGGCATCGTCCACCTGGGGCTCGGCGCGTTCCACCGGGCCCACCAGGCGGTCTACACCGAGGCGGCGGTGGCGCACTCCGGCGGCGACTGGGGCATCGTCGGCGTCGCCCCGCGCAGCACCGGGCTGGTCACCACCCTGGCCGCGCAGGACGGGCTGTTCAGCGTGACCACCACCTCCGCCGAGGGCAGCCACACCCAGGTGGTCGGCGCGTTCGCCGGGGTACGGCACGCGGCCAGCGACCCGGACGCGGTGGTCGCCCTGCTCGCCGACCCCCGGATCCGGGTGGTCACGCTCACCGTGACCGAGAAGGCGTACCAGCTCGACCCGGTCAGCGGGCGGCTGCGGCCGGACCCGGAGGTGGTCGCCGACCTGACCACCGACCGGCCGCCGTGCACCGTGCCGGGGCTGCTGGTGCGCGGCCTGCTCGCCCGGGCCGCCGCCGACGCCGGGCCGCTGGCCCTGGTGAGCTGCGACAACCTGCCCGCCAACGGCCACCGGCTGCGCGGCCTGGTGGAGCAGTCGCTGGCGTACGCCCGGGTGCCGGAGCGGGCGGTGGCGTGGGTCGCCGCGTGTGTCACCTTCCCGGGCACGATGGTGGACCGGATCGTGCCGGCCAGCACCGAGGCGACCCTCGCCGAGGCACGCCGGGCGCTGGGCGTGGCCGACCTCGCGGCGGTCGCCGCCGAGCCGTACCGGCAGTGGGTGATCGAGGACGTCTTCCCCGGCGGCCGGCCGGACTGGGGCGCGGCCGGCGCGGTGCTCACCGACGACGCCGGGTCGTGGGAGCGGCTGAAGCTGCGGGCGCTCAACGGGGTGCACTCGGCTGCCGCGTACCTCGGCGCGCTGGCCGGGCGGGAGACCATCGCCGACGCGCTCGCCCTGCCGCACCTGGAGCCGGTGCTGCGCCGGCTGGTCGCCGAGGACGTGGCGGCCAGCTTCACGCCGCCGGACGACGTCTCGGTGGTCGACTACGGCGACCAGGTGCTCGACCGGTTCGCCAACCCGGCGATCCGGTACCGCACCCTCCAGGTGGCGATGGACGGGTCGCAGAAGCTGCCGCAGCGCGTCCTGCACACCATCGGTGACCTGCGCGCGGCCGGGCGGGACGCCCGCTGGGCGACGCTCGTGGTGGCCGCCTGGATGCGGTTCGTCCGGGGTCGGGCCGACGACGGTGCGGCGCTGCCGCTGGACGACCCGCTGGCCGACCGGATCCGGGCCGCGCTCGCCGCGCACCCGGACACCCCCGCCGGGGTGGCCGACGCGCTGTTCGGGCTGACCGAGGTGTTCCCGGCCGAGCTGGGCGGCGACGAGGAGGTCCGGACGGCGGTGACCGGTTGGCTGACCGACCTGGATCGATACGGGGTGGCGGCGACCCTGGCGGGTGCGGCGTGACCGCTGCGCACCGCCCCGCGCCCGGGGCCGCCACGGACGGCGCGGACCGCCCCGCGCCCGGAGCCACGGCGGACGGCGCGGACCGCCCCGTACCCCGGGTGGCGGTGATCGGCGCGAACGGGCACGGACGCTGGCACCGGCGGGTGATCGCCCCGCTGCACGCGGCGGGGCGGCTGCGGCTGGTCGCCCTGGTCGACGTCCGCCCGGTGGAGCCCGACCCGGACGCGCCGGTGCCGGACGGCACGGGCGTCTTCACCGACCACCGGGAGATGCTGCGCGCGACCCGGCCGGACGTGGTGGTGGTCTGCACGCCCCCGCACACCCACCTGCCGATCGCCCGGGACGTGCTGACCGCCGGTGCGGACGTCCTGCTGGAGAAGCCGCCGGTGCTCTCCCCGGCCGAGCACGACGCGTTGAGCGCGGTGCTCGCCGAAACCGGTCGGGCCTGTCAGGTCGGTTTCCAGGCGTTGGGTTCGGTCGCGCTGGCCCGGTTGGTCCAGGCGGTGGCCGAGGGGCGGCTGGGCACCGTCCTCGGCATCTCGACGGTGGCGGCCTGGCAACGGTCGGACGGCTACTACGCCCGCGCGCCGTGGGCCGGTCGGCGGACGCTGCACGGCCGACCGGTGCTGGACGGGGTGCTGGCCAACCCGATCGCGCACGCGTGGATGCAGTGCCTGGCGGTGGCCGAGGCGATCGCCGGGCGGCCGGTGACCCCGACGGCGGTGGAACTGGAGCGGTACCGGGTCCGCCCGATCGAGGTGGACGACACCGCCGCGATGCGGGTGGAGTCCCGGGGCGCGCCGCCCGTCGTCGCGGCGGTGACCCTGGCCGGGGAGGACTTCGTCCGGGGCGAGGTGCTGGTGGAGGGCACCGCCGGCCGGGCGGTACTGGAGTACCCGACCGACCGGCTGCTGCTGCCCGGGGAGAGCGCACCGCGCACCGTGCCCGGCCGGGTCGGCCTGCTGGAGAACCTGCTCGACCACCGGGCGACCGGCGCGCCGCTGATCGCGCCACTGGCCCGGACCGCGCCGTTCACCGCGGTGCTGGAGGTGATCCAGCACGCCCCGGAGCCGGCGTTGCTCGACGGCGACCTGGTGACCGCCACCGGGGCGGGCCCGGACCGGGTGGTCACCATCCGTGGGGTGAACGCGGCTCTGCGGCGGGCGGCCGAGACGGGTGCGCTGCTGTCGGAGCTGGCGGTGCCGTGGGCGGTCGCGCCGACGCGGACCACGCTGGCGGAGAGGGAGGGCGGCTGAGGCGGGTGCCCCGGAGCAGGGCCCAGCCGCAATCGACTGCAAACGAGGGGTGACCGGGTTACCCGAAAAATGGGCGTGACCTCCGCGTTCCCGACGACGAGCGGTCGGGTGAATACCGCTTGCCGCAATTAACTGCAAAATAGCTGCATATTCTATTCATTGACTCTCTTGAGTGATTTTCCTTACTGTCGAATCATCGGTATTCCGCACGTGACGCGGAATCCGTCGCACGACAGACCACTTCGGAGAGTCCCATGCGCATTCGCATAACCGGGGCGGCCCTGGTCGCCCTCTCCCTGATCCTCGTCCCCGGCGCGGTGGTCTCCGCCGCACCGGATGGAACCTCCGTCCCCCGACACGTGGAGCGGTTCGCCCGCCAGACCCTGCCGGCCGGCGACGGCTGGGCCGCCGCCGGGCCCGGCACCACCGGCGGGTCGGCCGCCACCGCCGAGCAGGTGCATCTGGTGCGCAGCCGCGCCGACCTGGTCCGCGCGCTCGGCGGGGACAACGCCACCAACCGCACCAACGCCACCCCCAAGGTGATCGTGGTCGACGGGGTCGTCGACGGCTTCGAGGGCCCCGACGGCGACCTGCTCGACTGCGCCGACCTGGCCGACCCGGAGTACTCGCTGCCGGCGTACCTGGCCGCGTACGACCCGGCGGTGTGGGGCATGGTGCCGCCGACCGGGCCGCTGGAGGCCGCCCGGGTCCGCTCGGTGACCAACCAGACGAAGCAGACGCAGATCAACGTCGGCCCGAACACCACAATCGTGGGCCTGCGCGGGGCCACGCTGACCGGACTGACCCTGATGGTCGACACGGCCAGCAACGTCATCGTCCGGAACCTGACCTTCGACGACGCCCGGGACTGCTTCCCGGCGTGGTCGCCGACGGACGGCGCGGCCGGCAACTGGAACTCGCAGTACGACCAGATCTCGGTGCGGCGTAGCGAGAACGTCTGGATCGACCACAACACGTTCACCGACGGCGACAACCCGGACAGGGCCCAGCCCGTCCACTTCGGACGCCCCTACCAGGTGCACGACGGGTCGCTGGACGTCACGCACACCGCGAGCCTGGTCACCGCCTCGTACAACCGGTTCACCGGTCGGGACAAGCTGATGCTGATCGGCTCGTCGAACACGGTCGGCCCGGACGTCGGCCGGCTCAGGGTGACCCTGCACCACAACCTCTTCGACCAGGTGCTCCAGCGGCTGCCCCGGGTCCGCTTCGGCCAGGTCGACATCCACAACAACTGGTACCGGCTCGGTACGGGCTTCGACTACGCGATCGGCGTCGGCGTGCAGTCCGCGGTGTACGCGGAGAACAACCACTTCACCCTCGGCGCCGGGATCGCCGCCGCGGACCTGCTCCACGACTGGGGCGGCACCTCGATCACGGCCCGCGGCAACTGGGTGCACGCCCACCGGTCTCCGCCCGGCCCGGTCGACCTGGTCGCCGCGTACAACGCCACCCACGACCCTGACCTGGGCGCCGACGCGGGCTGGACGCCGACGCTGCGTACCGGTCGGCCGTTGCCGGCCCCGGTGGTCCCGATCGTGGTCGGCGCGCTGGCCGGCGCAGACCGGCTGCCGCTGTAGAAGCCACGGGTGGCGCGCGTCCGTCCCCGCGCGCCGCCTGCGGAAGGTGGGTCGCCACGTCCGCGCTCACGAGGCGACCCACCGCAACCCTTCCCCTACCACCACAGGAGGTTCCCGATGAACCGACTTCCGATCCGGGGTCGTCCGGCCGGACGCCTCGCGACGGCGCTCGCCGCCGGTGCCCTGGTCGCCGGCACGGTGCTGGTCACCACCTCGTCGGCGTGGGCCGACACCCTGCTCACCGACACCTTCGACGACGGTGACGCCAACGGCTGGTCGCGCTCGGGCGGGACCTGGTCGGTGGTCACCGACGGTTCGCCCGCGTTCCGGCAGTCCGGCACCAGCAGCGACGCCCGCGCCCTGGTCGGCCAGTCCACCTGGACCGACTACGGGGTGCAGGCCCGGGTCAAGCCGACCGCGTTCGCCGCCTCCACCCGGCACGTCGGGGTGATCGCGCGGGCGCAGAGCAGCAGCAGTTACTACGCCCTGGTCGCCACCGCCAGCGGAGGCGTGCAACTGGTCAAGCGCGCCGGTGGCGACCCGGTGGTGCTCGGCTCGGCCACCGCCGGCGTGACCGTGGGTTCCTGGTCGACGCTGCGGCTGGAGGCGGTCGGCAGCTCGCTGCGCGGCTACGTCAACGGCGCGCTGGTGGTGCAGGCCACCGACGCCGGGTTCGCCGCCGGCCGGGCCGGCCTGGCCACCGCGTACGCCAGCGCCACGTTCGACGACGTGGAGGTGGCCACCGCCACCGGGGCCCCGCCGACCGGCACCCCGACCGGCGGGCCGACGCCGACGCTCCCGCCGACCGAGCCCCCGATCGACCCGGGCGCACCGCCGATCGGCTTCGCCTCGGTCAACGCCCTGGGGCAGAACGGCACCACCGGCGGGGCCGGCGGCCCGACCGTCACCGTGGACACCGCCGGTGAGCTGCTCACCGCGATCGCCACGCCCGGACCGTTGACCATCAAGGTCAGCGGGATGATCGCCCTGCCCGGCCCGATGCACGACGTCACCTCGGACAAGACCATCATCGGGGTCGGCGCGACCTCGGGGATCACCGGCGGTGGGTTCAACATCGGCCTACCGGTCAGCAACGTGACCACCCCGCCGGCCGACGCCGTGCACAACGTGATCATCCGGAACCTGAACTTCCGGAACACCGTCGACGACGCGATCAACGTCCAGATGTTCTCCCACCACGTCTGGATCGACCACAACGACCTGTCGAGCGGCTACGACGGGCTGATCGACATCAAGCGCGGGTCGTCGTACGTGACCGTGTCGTGGAACCACACCCACCACCACACCAAGAACATGCTGCTCGGCCACGACGACAACAACGGGGCGCAGGACACCGGGCATCTCCGGGTCACCTACCACCACAACTGGTACGACCGGACGCCGCAGCGCAACCCGCGGGTACGGTTCGGCGACCCGGTGCACGTGTTCAACAACTACTTCGTCTACAACACCGACGTCGGGGTGGCCTGCCAGCTCAACTCGGGCTGCCTGGTCGAGGGGAACTACTTCGAGGACGTCGAGGTGCCCTGGTCGATCAGCTACTCCGGTTCCCGGGGGCGACTGGTCGCCCGGGACAACGTCCTGGCCGGCACCAGTGAGCCGGGGGACGCCGGTGGCACGGTGACCGAGCCGCGCACCTTCTACCCGTACCAGCTCACCGACCCGGCCAGCGTGAAGTCGGTCGTCATGGCCGGCGCCGGCACCGGAAAAATCAACTTCTAGGGATCCGGTGCGCCCGTCCCGGCGCACCGGCACCACGCGCCCGCCCGGCGCATCCGACCCACCGCGCCCGTCCCGGCGCACCCGGCCTCGGCGCACCACCCCGGCGGTCCCCCGTCGGACCCGGGGCCACCCCACCCCGAAGCATCGATCTTGATCGATGAATAGCCCGTCCTGGGCAGTCACACCACCACTAGGAGGTTCCGTGAACCGGACCGACACGCGGCGCAGACGACGCCGCGGTCTCCTGCTCGCGATCGGGTCCGCGCTCGGCGCGGTCACCCTCGCCCTCGGCATGGGCGCCACCGCCTACGCCGACACCCTCTTCTCCGACGACTTCGCCGACGGCAACTCCACCGGCTGGACCCCCTCCGGCGGGAGCTGGTCGGTGGCGTCGCAGGTCTACCGGCAGACCGGCACCAGCAGCGACGCCCGGTCGCTGGCCGGCTCGTCGAGCTGGACCGACTACTCCGTACAGGCGACGGTGAAGCCGACCGCGTTCAACGGCACCAACCGCTTCGTCGCGCTGCTGGCCCGGGCGCAGAGCAGCACCAGCTACTACTACCTGGCGTTGCGCAGCAACAACACCGTCGAGCTGAAGAGCCTGGCCGGTGGCTCCTCCACCACCCTGGACACCGCCAGCGTCCCGGTCTCCGCCGGGACCAGCTACACCCTCCGGCTGGACGTGGCCGGCAGCTCGCTCAAGGGCTACGTCAACGGCAACCTGCTCACCGAGGCGTCCGACACCCGCTACGCCAGCGGTCGGATCGGCGTGGCCACCTTCTACTCCAGCGCCGAGTTCGACAACGTACAGGTCACCTCGGGCGGCGTCACCCCGACCCCGACGCCGACCACGCCGACCCCCGGCCCGACCGGCAACCCGGGCACGAACGTCGCCGACGGCTGGGCGTCCGTGGACGCCTGGGGCCAGAACGGCACCACCGGCGGGGCCGGCGGGCCGACCGTCACGGTGACCACCGCGACGCAGTTCATCGCGGAGGCCGCCTCGACCGGGCCGAAGATCATCCAGGTCAGCGGGATGATCGCCCTGCCCGGCCCGATGCACGAGGTCACCTCGGACAAGACCATCGTCGGCGTCGGGGCGAACTCCGGCTTCACCGGCGGCGGTCTCAACATCGGCCTGCCGATCGACAACGCGGTCACCTCGCCGCCGGCCAACGCCGTGCACAACGTGATCATCCGGAACCTCAACTTCCGGAGCTGGGCGGACGACGCGATCAACGTGCAGATGTTCTCCCACCACATCTGGATCGACCACAACACCTGGACCACCGGCACGGACGGCGGCGTGGACATCAAGCGCGGTTCGTCGTACGTGACGGTCTCCTACAACCACGCCGACGGCACCGACAAGAACATGCTGCTCGGCCACGACGACGGCAACGCCGCCCAGGACGTCGGCCGGCTCAAGGTCACCTACCACCACAACTTCTTCGACAACACCCGCCAGCGCAACCCCCGGGTCCGCTTCGGCGACCAGGTGCACGTCTACAACAACTACTACCTGAACACCGGGGACTACGGCGTCGCCTCCACGGAGAACGCCGGGGTCATCGTCGAGGGCAACTACTTCGAGAACGTCGACGACCCGTACCACCTGGCCGAGGGCTCCTCCAGCGACGGCCGCCTGGTGGCCCGGAACAACTGCCTGGTCAACTCCAACGAGGGGCAGACCGGCGGCAGCGTCAGCAACCCGACGTACCAGTACACCGTCGGCACGGCCTGCGACCAGAAGGCCGTGGTCACCGCCCAGGCCGGCGTGGGCCGGGTCGGGCTGCCCGGCGACCCGAGCAACCCGCCCACCACCACGCCGCCGACCACTCCCCCGCCCACCACTCCCCCGGCCACCACGCCCCCGCCGACCAACCCGCCGACCGGCGACCTGGTCGGTTGGGCCACCCAGAACGGCGGCACCACCGGCGGGGCCGGCGGTCAGACGGTGACCGTCACCAGCGGCCAGGCCCTGGCCGACGCGCTGGAGTCGTCGTCCCCGCTGATCATCCGGGTGCAGGGCTCGCTCACCATGCCGGACGCGATGAACGACGTCCGGTCGAACAAGACCGTCCTCGGGGTCGGCAGCGCCACGCTCGACAACGGGCTCAACGTCAGCGGGGCCCGCAACGTCATCATCCGCAACCTCACCTTCCGGGGCTGGGACGACGACGCGATCAACGTCCAGGGCTCGACGAACGTCTGGATCGACCACAACACCTTCGATGGCGGCTACGACGGCGCGGTCGACGTGAAGCGGGAGTCCGACTTCGTCACCATCTCCTGGAACCGAGTCGTCAACCACACCAAGAGCATGCTGCTCGGTCACGACGACGGGCACACCGCCGACCGGGGCCACCTGCGGGTGACCTACCACCACAACTGGTTCGACGGGAGCAAGGAGCGCCACCCCCGGGTGCGCTTCGGCGACCCGGTGCACGTGTTCAACAACTACTACAACGGCGCGGACTACGGCGTCGCCTCCACCATGGGGGCCGGCGTGCTGGTCGAGGGGAACTACTTCGAGAACGTGACCCGGCCGACCGCCGTGGGCTACGCCGACTCGGGCCCGGGTGACCTGGTCCAGCGCAACAACGTCTTCGTCAACTCCGGCACGCCGGAGAGCGCCGGGGACGTCGCGGCCATCCCGTACCCGTACACCGTGGAGAACCCCAACGGGATCAAGGCGTCGGTCACGGCCGGCGCGGGCGCCGGACGGATCACCGTCTGACCGCCGGCGGGGTGGGTCTCCCGTCCCCCATCCCGCCCCACCGGGGCCACCGGCGACCTGCTCGCCGGTGGCCCCGGCCACTCCGTGTCCCGGCCGGGCTCTTTCGCCGATCCGCACCAGAGGTCCGTCTGATCAGCGTTACCCTAATTTTGACCGGTACGTGACGAAATCTCACCAGCCGCTCGCCGTGACTGACGGGGGTACGGGCATGCGCGGTCCGCTCTGGCGCAGACGCCTGTGGAGCCCACGGATGTCGGTGGCGAAGTTGACCCGCACGGTCGAAACCCGGGTCAGTGGCGAGGAACAGCAATGGCAGCGCGTCCGAGCCGACAGGCTGCCGACCCGCTCCCGCCGGTGGCCGCGGCACCCCTGGTGGACCGCCCTGGCCGTGGTGGTCGTGCTCGTCGTCGCCGTCTGTCTCGTCGCCCAGGTCCTCAACCCCCTCTACCACCTGTTCTTCCCGCCCCAGGGACGCCGGTGGCTCGGTGAACGACTGCCGGAACTCGGGAACCCCTGCGCCGGGGAGCGGCAGACACCCTGCACGACCCTCGCGCAGTTCTTCAGTCCCCTGATCGGCGCCGCCCTCGGTCTGGCCCTCTTCTACGTGCTCAGCAAGCAACGGGTCCACCGCTGGTACAACCGCCGGGCCCGGGCGTCGGCGACCGCTCTGGTGGCGACCGCCGATCCCAGCGTCGACCGGGTGGTCGGCCGCGACGAGCTCTGCGAGGTGCTCATCGAGCGGATCCGGGACCCGCAGGTGCGCTCGCCCGTCGTGCTCGTCGGTGGGGTCGGGTCCGGGAAGACCGCGATCATCGTCGAGTTGACCCGGCAGCTCGCCCGCCGCGGGATCGTGCCGGTACCGGTGCGGATGCGCGACGCCCGGCTCGCCGAGGACCTCACCTTCGAGGAACTGGCCAGGAGACGGTTTCAGGAACTGGTGGACGCCCAGTTGTTCAGCGACGGCTCCGGGACCCGGATCTGGCGGCACCTGCGGATGAGCAACCGGATCGCGGTGCTCGCCGACGGACTGCACGAGCCGTTCGGCCGGGACGAGGAACAGCGGGAGGAGAACGTGCTGCGGGAGGCGATCAGCCAGGCCGCCGAGGCACGACTACCACTGATCGTGACCTCCCGTCCGTACGACCCGCTGCGGGGCATGCGCGCGATCCTGGTCGGGTTGGAGCCGCTGGGCGAGGGGGCCGCGCTGGAACACGGGCTCGACGGCACGCCGGGAGCGGCTCCGTCCTCCTGGGCGAGGATCGTCGCCCTGATCAAGGCGGCGGACGTCACCGACTCCCCGTTCTTCCTGACCGTCATCCGCGCCCTGCACCGCAGCGACCGGTTGCCACGGCTGTCCCGGGCCGAGACCGGCGGGGTGGTCCGGCCGATGGACCGGTACGAGGCCCGGTGGCAGTTGCTCGACGCCTGGCGTGCCGCACTGCTCGACGGCACCCTCAAGAGGGACGTCAGCCGGAGCCGCGACGACCGGGCGGTCACCCTGGAAGTGCTGTCCGCCTTCGCGTGTCTGGCCCTGGTGCGCGGTACCAGTCACCTGGAGTACCAGGAGATGACCCGGGGCCACGACGCGGAACATCAGGCGATCCTGGACCGGCTGCACGACGGACTCGGCAACCGTGTGCAGACCAACGTCCTGGACCACATCACGCACGCCTTCGTCGAGGGCGCGGAGTGGGCGGTCGTGGACGTCCGCCGGACCGAGGCCCAGTTCCTGCACGGCGTCGTCCAGGCCTACCTGGGCATGCGGTACCTCACCGACCCGAAACTGCTGGGCCGGCTGCTGGGGAGCCTGATCACGTCACGACGCAACCCGGAGGCACTGATCGCGTTGACCCTCCTCTCCCGCCACCTGGCGGCCCAGCGGAGCGACCGGCCGCCCCTGGCCGAACGCCTTCCGCTCGCCCCGCGCGAGGAACCGGTCGCCCGGCTGGTCCGGCACCTGCGGGAGAAGGCGAGGTCGGAGAAGGACCTCTGCTGGCGGTTCGAGTTGTACGCCGCAGCAGTGGAGAGCGACACCAGCGCCCGCCGGCCGGTGCACGCCGATCTGCTCCGGGAGATCGCGGAACAGTGGGAGGGCACCGGGAGCGGGCACGTTCCCAACCGACCGGCCAACCAGGCCCGGCTCCAGCTCGTCCGCCGGATCGGGGACGCCGCGCGACTGATCGTCGACCGCGCACGGACGTGCCGGACCGAACGGGGTGTCCGGGCCGACCGGGCCGGTCCCGAACCCAACTACGCCGCCTTCTTCCGACTGGCCAGTCGGGAGGGTTCGTACCGGGTCCGGCTCGCCGCGGCGCGGGAGATCGGCCTGGGCGGCCGGGAGGCGGTGCGCTGCCTGCGTCAGGTCGGCGGCCTGGGCCCCGAGGAGATGCCGCGCAGTACCACCGCCGACCGCCGGTCGGAACATGTCACCTACTGGGAGCAGCAGCTACGGGGCTGGATCCTGCCGTTGCTCTACCAGTCCGCCCACCAGGACACCGAGGAGACCCCGCTCGGACCGACCCCGGAGATCACCCAGGTGGGGGGTGACCTGCGGAAGTGGCTCCGCGCGTTGGAGGGGTACCACCCCGCGCGGCCGGAGCACTACTTCCCGATCACGTCGGAGATCGCGTTCGCCCAGGGTTTCCGGCTGGCCGCGAACATCCGCCGGCCCCTGGTCGGTCGCACCCCGTCCAACCGTAGCTTTCTCGTCGAGAAGGCGGAGCGGACGTTGGCCCACTCCCGGTTCTGGTACAGCCAACTGGTGCTGCTCCAGGCACTGACGCTCTTCTCCCTGCCCGTCGACCCGGCCGAACCGCTGCCCCGCCGGGAACACGGCGCGAACCCGTACGGCCTGGTGCGGCACTGGTTGCGGATCGCCGGTCAGGCGGTGCGGGGACGACCGCCCGGTCCGCCGCACCCCTTCCTGATGGAGGCTGGCCGACTCTGCGTGCGCGCCCTGCTCAGTCGCCGGCCGGAACGGTACTGCTGGATCGACGAGCGTGAGACCTCCAGCCGGGTCGGGTCGAGCAGCACGGTGGCGGAGGTGCGCCGGGAACAGTCCCTGTGGATCCCCGACTCGAGCGGCTGGAGTGTCCTCACCCCGCATGCCCAGCGCCTCCTGGCCGACGTCATGCTGCTGCTGAACCTCGCCGACCGGGGCGACCTGCTCATCGACCGGGAGGACCGGCTGACCCGCGCGGACCGCGCCGACCTGCCGCCCTGCCTGACCAACGACCGTCGCCCGCTGCGGCCCGACCGCACGCTGGAGTCCTCCGAGTCCTGCTCTCCGGGGGCCACCTGCCTGGACGACTGCCCGTTCCGGCTCTGCCCGCTGCCGGCCGAAGGTGAACCGCAGCCGCACGAGCTGGACCAGAACTTCTGTGCGCGGCAGGCGGACCTCACCTCACCGCGCTACCTGCTCAGCGCCCGGTCGCCCTGGCAGAACACGTCCCGCTCGCAGCTGCGCCAGTTCTGGCGTCGCATGTCCGAGCGGCAACTCCCGGAGTGGCGACGCTGAGCACCGTGCCCGCAGGCCGGGGACGCACAGTCAGGGCGGTACGGACGGTGGGTGATCGGCTATAAGTGACGGATGGATTTCCCCTCGTACCTGGGCACGATGCCGATGCACGCGATCACGGAGATCCACGGCGAGCCCGGCCTGCTGGAACGCTTCCGGCTGGAGATCGGCGCATTCGACGCCAACGCGCGACGGCGCCTGACCGAGGCCCTCGACCTCGCCGCCGACCTGCACCGCGACGACCGGCGGGTGCGCGAACCGTACCTGAACCACCTGCTGCGGGTGGCCATCCGCCTGATGCACCACTACCAGGTCCGCGACGTCGACGTGATCGTCGCGGGTCTGCTGCACGATGCCGTGGAGGACCATCCGGCCGACCTGGCCGGCGAGGTCGGCGACGGTGTCGATCCGGTCCCGGCTGCCCTCGCCGTGCTGGCCGACCGGTTCGGTCACCGGGTCGCCCGGCTGGTCGCGGCGGTCACCAACCCGACCTGGGACCCGGACCGGGACCGCCACGTCCAGTACCGGGAGCACGTCGCGGCCAGCCTGGACCGGGACCCGTGGGCGCGGGTCATCAAGATCTCCGACTTCACCGACAACGGCGTCGGAGTGATCCACACGACCGGGCCAAAGGTGCTCTCGTCGGCCCGCAAGTACCGCCCGCTGGTCCCGATCCTGCGGGAACTGATCGCCCGGCCCGACACGCCGCTCGCGCCCGCCGTCAAGGAGCACATCTTCGCCCAGCTCGACCTCGCCGAGGAGCGCTTCCGGGCGATCCTGGACGACCCCGCCCACACCCACTGACCGCCGACCGGGTTTCCGGCGGCGGGCCGCCTCCCACCCGGTCCGGGCCCGCGTCCGCTCAGCTCGGGACGTCGCGGCGACGGAAGCCGGTCGCACCGGCGGCGAGCAGCAGCACCGCCACCCCGGTGAGCACGGCCAGCGGCAGCACGGCGAACCGGGCCGCCGGCAGGGCCGGCACGTGCGTGTACGGGGAGAGGTCCAGCACCGCCTGCGGCAGGTCCAGCACCGCCCCGAGCTGCCCGAACAGCAGGAACACGATCAGCGTCGCCCAGGACAGGCCCGTCGCCGCGCGGGGCACCAGCCCGAAGAACAGCACCACCACCCCGGCCAGCACCAGCAGTGCCGGCACCCGGACCAGGGCCGCCCCGGTCAGCTCACCGACCCGGCCGAGCGGGTCACCGGCGACGGTGGCGTACCCGAGTCCGGTGGTCACCCCGGCCAGGAGCATCAGGCCGGTGGCGCCGAGCACGGCGGTGGACAGGTGCCCGGCCAGCCAGCGTCGCCGGCTGACGGCGGCGGCGAGCGCCACCTCCAGGGTCCCGTCGGACTCCTCGGCACGGGTCCGCAGCACGGCCTGCACGACGTACGCGCCGATCGTCAACGCGAAGATGCCGATCATCGCGGTCAGGTACGCGTCGACCAGGTTCGCCCCACCACCGATTTGGCTGATCGCCTCGGCCGCCGCCGCGTTCTCGCCGACCATGTTCTCGACCTCGTCGGCGGCGAGCCCCATGCCGAAGCCGAGCACCGCGACACCGACCGCCCAGCCGAGCAGGGCCGCGCGCTGCAACCGCCACGCCAGACCGACCGGGCTGAGCAGGGCCCGGGGCGCCCGCGCCGGCCCACGCCGGCTGGCGAGCAGACCGGCCCCGAGGTCCCGCCGGTTCGTCAGCAGGTACGCCGCCACGGCCGCCGCGACCAGCAGCGCCACGGGCAGTACGAGCACCCACCACCGCTCGCCGCCGTACGGGCGGACCTGGGTCGCCCAGCCGAGCGGGGAGAGCCAGGCGGGCCAGGCGCTGACCACGCGCTGCCCGTCCGGGGTGGCGTCGCCGAACACGTCACCGGCGGCACGGAGCACGAACGCCACCCCGACCGTCGCCGCGGCCAGGGCGTTCGCGCCCCGGGAGGTGCCGGAGAGCTGGGCGGTCACCGCGGCGACCGCCGCGAAGGAGACCCCGACGGTGGCGATCGCGGCGGCGGTGGCGACCGATCCGCCGGCCGGCAGGTCCGCGCCCACCAGGGCGACGGCGACCAGCGCGGCGGTGAGCAGGTTGGCCACGACGGTGACCAGCAGGGCGGCGGTGAGTGGGGCGTACCGGCCGAGCACGGAGGCGCCGAGCAGTTCGGCCCGCCCGGTCTCCTCGTTCTGCCGGGTGTGCCGGACCACGGTGAAGGTGCTCAGCAGCGCGGTGAGCACGGCGAGGGTCAGGTACGACTCGGCGAAGACCACCGAGCCCATGCTCGGTCCGGCGACCGGGCCGTTGAACGCGCGGGCGACCAGACTGGCCGCCGCGGTGGTGGCGTACGTGATCCGGTCCCGTTCCCCGGCGTAGAGGCCGGCGACGCTGGCGGCCAGCGCGGCGGTCAGCAGCGGTGTGCCGAGCACCCAGAGCGCCAGCCGGACCCGGTCGCGGCGCAGCACCAACCGGACCAGGCGGCCGGTGCCGGTGAGGGCGCTCACCGCTGCCCCGCCGGCACGGTCGCGGCCGGGGTGATCCGGTCGCCGTAGTGGGCCAGGAACAGCTCCTCCAGGGTGGGCGGGGCGCTGGTCAGCGACCGCACACCGAACCGGACCAGGTGACCGAGCAGCTCGTCCAGGTGGGCGGGGTCGACCTCCAGCTGGAGCCGGTCGTCGACCTGGCCGACGAGCTGGGTGCCGGCGAGGCGGTCCAGCCCGGTCACCGGGCGCACGGTCTCGACGGTGACCGACAGGCGGGTGAGGTGGCGCAGCTCGGCGAGGGTGCCGGACTCGACGGTGCGTCCCTCCCGGATGATGCTGACCCGGTCGCAGAGCGCCTCGACCTCGGCGAGCACGTGACTGGAGAGCAGCACGGTGCCACCGTCCTGCCTGATCCGCCGGACCTCGTCCTGGAACACCGCCTCCATCAGCGGGTCCAGGCCCGAGGTCGGCTCGTCCAGCACGTACAGCTCGACGTCGGCGGCGAAGGCCGCGACGATGGCCACCTTCTGCCGGTTGCCCTTGGAGTAGGTGCGGCACTTCTTCGTCGGGTCGAGGTCGAACCGCTGGAGCAGCTCGTCGCGGCGCCGCCGGTCGAGCCCGCCGCGCAGGGCCCCGAGCAGGTCGATCGCCTCACCACCGGAGAGGTTCGGCCAGAGGTTGACGTCACCGGGGACGTACGCGAGGCGGCGGTGCAGCGCCACCGCGTCGCGCCACGGATCGCCGCCGAGCAGGCGCACCTCCCCGGAGTCCCAGCGCAGCAGTCCGAGCAGGACGCGGATGGTGGTGGACTTGCCGGAGCCGTTCGGGCCGAGGAAGCCGTGCACCTCCCCCGCCTCGACGCGCAGGTCGAGCCCGTCCAGGGCCCGGGTGCGGCCGAAGGTCTTGACCAGGTCGTTGACCGAGATGACGGCCATGACGTCTCCTGTCGCTCAGAGCCGAACAGTGCACACTGTACTGACCGACGGTCAGCGTATCCATCCGCCACCACCCCGCATCGGTCAGCCCCCGCTAGGCTGGCGACCGTGGCGGACGAGGATCCGGGCGACACCCGGGGCAGGATTCTGCGCACCGCACTGGACCTCTTCTCCGCGCGCGGCTACCAACGCACCTCGCTGCGCGAGATCGCCGAGCGGCTACGGCTGACCAAGGCGGCCATCCTCTACCACTTCCCCACGAAGGAGGACCTGCTCGCGGCCCTGGTCGAGCCGCTGCTGACCGACCTGGAGGCACTGCTGGCGGCGGCCGGCGGCCTGCCGCCGGAGCGGGGCCGGTGGGCCCTGCTCGAGGGGTTCGTGGACACCATGCTCGCGCACCGCCGGCCGCTGGGCATGCTCTTCCACGACATGGCACTTGTCGCCCGTGGTCCCACGTACCAACGACTGGTGCAGTTCGCGCTGCGGGCGAACGAGATCGTCGCCGGGCCGCACGGCGACCGGCGGGACCGGATCCGGGCCAGCCAGGCGATCGCCATGTGCTCCGACCCGGTGGTCTTCTTCCTCGACGTCCCCCCGGACGTGCTGCGCGCGGACATGCTCGACGGGGTGCACCGGCTGCTGGACGGCCCGCCCGCCCCCGAGGTGCCGACCGGCCCCCGCCGGCCGGGCCGGCCCCGGGCGATGAGCAGCGGTCAGATCGCCACCGCCCGGCGGATGCACGCGGCCGGCAGACACTCGGTCGAGGAGATCGCCGCCGCCCTGGGCGTCTCCCGGGCCACCGTCTACCGACACCTGGGCGACGAA
The DNA here is from genome assembly GCF_014680085.1 of Micromonospora sagamiensis. Classification (NCBI taxonomy): domain Bacteria; kingdom Bacillati; phylum Actinomycetota; class Actinomycetes; order Micromonosporales; family Micromonosporaceae; genus Micromonospora; species Micromonospora sagamiensis. The sequence continues at coordinate 6,820,539 of NZ_AP023438.1, forward strand.
TAGTGAGTCGCTTTGTGCGACACTTCTGAGACGGTTATGAGACGCTGAGGCCCGGCATCGGTTCCACCGTGTAGTGGACGGTCTGCGCGACGATCCAACCGTCCTCGACGAGGAAGGAGTCGGCACCGTCGAGGACCTGGAAGCCGGCGGCCTCGGCGGTCCACTCCAGGAAACCGACCCGCCCCTCCACCAGCACGTTCGTGTACGTGTAGCGGGCGTCCGGCAGTTCCTCCCCCAGCCACCGGGCCAGGGTGCGGGCACCGTCGCGCCCCCGGAACACGCCCCGCCGCTCCAGGACCACGCAGTCCGGCGCGACGTTGCGCTCGATGTCCTCGGCGAACCGCCCCTCGGCGGCGAGGCGCAGGTGGTCGTCGAGTACCTCACGCGCGGTGCGCGCCCGGAGATCCACGGTCATGCCCCCATCATCGCGGCTCGCCCCGGCCGGCAGGGCGGTTTTCGACGCGCGGCGCACGACCAGGTGCGGTCGGAGCGGCAACGGGTACCCGGGCCGGGTGAAGCCGGATCACGACGCCGTGGACGTCGAGGAGCCGCTCGCCGCGCACGTACCCGCGGCAGCGCACGACGCCAGCGGTGAGCAGGTGCCGACCCGTGACCTCACCGGGCTGGCCCCACCCGCCCGGCCGGCCCGGCGCTGGACGCCCCGCCGGGTGGTCGTCACCCCCGCCGCGGTCGACCATCCGCACGGGCACCGGATCGTCGACCGGATCGAGGGACTCGGCATCGAGGTCGAGCGGTTACGCGCCAACCGACTGGTCGGTGTGCGTGGCGAGACCGAGCGGGAGACGTACGCGCGGGCGAAATCGACCCTGGCCATCGTGGTCAGCCCGCCGTCGCGGCGGGCGTTGCAGTCGATCGCGCCGAGTGCGGACTGGCGGGCGGACCTGGCCGAGGGCTGCCCGGCGCACTGCCAGTACTGCTATCTCGCCGGCTCCCTCTCCGGCCCCCCGGTGACCCGGGTCTACGCCGATCTCGACGACATCCTCGCCGGACTGGCCGACTACGTGGGCCGGGGAACGGTGACCAGTCGCAGCACCGACCGGGCCGGTGAGGGCACGACGTTCGAGGCGTCCTGCTACACCGACCCACTCGCGCTGGAGCATCTCACCGGCAGTTGGCGCCGGGCGGTGGAGCACTTCGGAGCCTGGGACGCGCCCGTGCAGTTGCGCTGGACCACGAAATACGCCGACGTGGACACGTTCGTGGGTCTGCCGCACGCCCGGCGCACGCGGGTGCGGTTCAGCGTCAACGCCGCGCCGATCAGCGACCGGCTGGAAGGCGGCACCGCGACCGTGCCGGAGCGGCTCGACGCTCTGCGCAGGCTGGCGCTCGACGGCTACCCGGTCGGGCTGACCATCGCCCCGATCATGCCCGCCCCGGACTGGCGGGAGCACTACGGCGTGCTGCTCGACCGGGTCCGGGCGGCCGTGGCCGGGGTCGACCGGCTGGACCTCACCGCTGAGCTGATCACGCACCGGTTCACGCCCGGCAGCAAGGAGGTGCTGCTCGGCTGGTATCCCCGCACCCGTCTGGAGATGGACGAGCAGTCCCGCCGCCGCAAGTTCGGCCGGTTCGGCGCGGTGAAGTACGTGTACCAGCCCGACACGATAACCGAGCTGCGCACCTGGTTCGAGCGGGAACTGGCCGCCAGGGTGCCCGCCGCCCGGATGCTCTACTGGACCTGATCCGCCCTCGATGCACTCCGCGACGGCCGTCGACACGTCGGCAATCCCGTGTCCGGCCGATCACCCCCGGCGTCGTGACGTCCTCAGCGGACCCCGCCGACCCGCGTGCCGTTCGGTGGGACGGGCAACGCGGGGCCACCGCGATCGGCGGCCCCGCGTCCGGACGGGTGGATCAGGCGGTGGCGCGCAGCGGAGCGAGCGCCTTGCTCCAGGCGACGACCTCGTCGAGGAGGGTGTTCACCGCGGGGAGGTTGTAGTCGCCGGGCTTGAAGACGCTGAAGTTCTCGAACTCGGTCATCAGCGAGAGCACGACCTGCTGGCGGACGTCGGCCATCTTGAGTTCACCGGCGATCAGCCGCAGGTGCTCGACGGCGCGGGCACCGCCGGCCGAGCCGTAGGAGACGAAGCCGACGGCCTTGTTGTTCCACTCGGCGAAGAGGTAGTCGATGGCGTTCTTCAGCACGCCGGAGGTGCTGTGGTTGTACTCCGGCGTGACGATCACGAAGCCGTCGAACGAGGCGATCTTGGCAGCCCACCGACGGGTGTGCTCCTTCTGGTACTGCCCGAACGACGCCGGGATCGCCTCGTCCAGGTGCGGCAGCGGGTAGTCGGCCAGGTCGACCAGCTCGAACTCGGCGTCGTCACGGCGCGCGGCGATGTCGAACACCCACTTGGCGACCTGCTCGCCGTTGCGGCCGGGACGGGTGCTGCCAATGATGATCCCGATGCGGGTCATGAGGAAGTCTCCTGCACACTCGGAGCGGCCGGGCGAACCGACCTCGTATTTGCCGCGTCAAGCAAACAGGGTGGTACTTGCTTTGTCAAGCAAGTAGGGTGGCGAACGTGACCCCCGACGAGTTGCCCCGGCAGGGCCCGCTGACCGCCGACGAGGAGGCCTTCCTCCGCGCCTTCGCGCGGACGATCATCACCGTCCCCCGGGCCTTCGACGCGGACCTGCTACGGGAGCAGGGCATGTCGATGAGCGAGTACACCGTGCTCCGCCTCCTCTCCGAGGCACCCGACCGGCGGCTGCGGATGAACGACCTGGCCACCGCCGGCGCACTGTCCCTCAGCGGGACGAGCCGGATCGTCGACCGCCTCGAAGCGCAGAGCCTGGTCCGCCGGCAACGCTGCCCGAGCGACCGGCGCGGCTACCACGCCGTGCTCACCGACGCCGGCTTCGACCGGCTGCGCCAGGCCTGGCCCGTCCATCTGGCGAGCGTACGGCGGCACGTCTTCGACCACCTGCCCACGGCGGACCTGGCCGCGTTCACCGCCGCGCTGGAGCGCTTCGCCACCGACGTACCGTGCCCGGAGACGCCGGTCGGCACCGACCCGACCGACCCGAGCCAGCCGGGTCACACGCCGTAGAAGCCCCGGTACCGCCGGATCAGCCGCCACTGGAGCACCACCGCCGCCACGGTCAGCAGGATCATCACCAGGGTCGCCGCCGACGCGTAGCCGTACCGGAGGTACTCGAAGGCGTTGCGGTAGACGAAGAGCGACAGGTAGGTGGTGGCGTACGGGGGCGGGCCACCGTCGGTCACCACGAACGCGGGGACGAAGGAGAACTGGAGGCTGCCGATCGCGTCCCGGATCAGCAGCAGCGCCAGCACCGGGGTCATCAGCGGAAGCGTGATCCGGCGGAACACGTCCCAGCCGGTGGCGTCCTCGATGGCCGCCATCTCGTAGACGTCGGCGGGTAGCGCCCGGCGGGCGGCGAGCAGCACCACGAAGGTCTCCCCGATGGTGAACAGGCTCATCAGGATGATCGCCGCCCGCGCGTCGGTCGGATCAGTGAGCCACTGCGGCGGGGTCCGCCCGAGCACGGTCAACCCGTTCTCCCCGCCGAGCCGGAGCACCTGGTTGATCGGACCGTAGAGCGGGTTGAGCAGCCAGAGCCAGAGCAGCCCGTACGCGATCTCCGGCACCGCCGTGGGCAGCACCGCCGCGGTACGGGCCGAGCCGACGGCCGGGCCGCGCCGGTGCAGCAGCAGCGCCAGGCCCAGCGCCAGCAGCAGCCGCAGCGGCACCGCCACCAGGGCGAACACCAGGGAGTTGAGCAGTGACACCCGGAACACCGGGTCGCCGACCAGCTCGGTGACGTTGTCCCAGCCGACGAAGCGCGGCGCGCGCAGCAGGTCGTACTCGGTGAACGCGAGAACCAGGGTGACCGCGGCCGGCAGCAGCACCAGACCGACCAGGCCGACCAGGTACGGCGCCAGCATCAGCCGCAGCTGCCGGCGGGAACGGGTGTCCGGGGTCACGCCGGGTCGACCCGCTGGCCGGAGGCGGCGTCGAAGACGTGCACGTCCGACCAGCGCACGGTGACCCGGACGGCCGAGCCGGGCGCGGGCCGCCGGGCCGCCGGGACCCGGGCGACCACCGGATGCCCACCCGGCAGGGTCAGGTACGCGTAGGCGTCCTCGCCGACCACCTCGACCCGGTCGGTCACCGCCGGGCCGCCGTCACCGTCCGACGCCGGGTCGGTCAGGGTGACCGCCTCCGGCCGGAAGCCGAGTTGCCGACCGGTCGCCGGCAGCGGCGGCGCGTCGCCGGCCGGGGTGAGCGCGCCGGCCGGCAGCAGGTTCATCGCCGGAGAGCCGACGAACCGGGCCACGAAGACGCTCGCCGGGCGACGCCAGATCTCGTCCGGGGTGCCCACCTGTTCGACCCGGCCGTCCCGGAGCACGGCGATGCGGTCGGCGAGCACCAGCGCCTCGGTCTGGTCGTGGGTGACGTGCACCATGGTCGCGCCGAGCCGGTCGTGCAGGGCACGCAGCTCGGTACGCATCTCCACCCGCAGCGCCTGGTCGAGGTTGGACAGCGGCTCGTCGAGCAGGAACACGGCCGGTTCCCGGACCAGCGCGCGGGCCAGCGCCACCCGCTGCCGCTCCCCGCCGGAGAGCTGGCCGGGGCGGCGGCCGAGCAGTTCGGCACAGCCGACCGTCTCGGCCGCCGCCCGCGCCCGCTCCCGCGCCGCGGTGCGGGGCACGTCGCGCACCTCCAGGCCGAAGGCGATGTTCTCGGCGACCGTCAGGTGCGGAAAGAGGGCGTACGACTGGAACACCATGGAGACGTCGCGTCGCCCCGGCCGCAGGGCGGTGACGTCCCGTCCGGCGATCAGCACCCGCCCGGCGGTGACCGGTTCCAGGCCGGCGACCACCCGTAGCACGGTGGACTTGCCCGCCCCGGAGGGGCCGAGCACCACCAGCAGTTCCCCGCGCGCGACGTCGAGGTCGACGTCGTGCAGCACCTCGGTGCCCCGGTACGCGGCCGAGACGCCGGCCAGGGCGAGACCCGCCGCGCTCACCCCTGCTCGCCCCGGGCGAAGATCGGCCGGGTCTCGGTGTCGAGCTGGCGGATCACGTCGTCGAGGCGGTCCCCGCGGAACATGGCGTTCTCCAGGATGCCGTAGCTGACGTCCTCGATCTCCGGCCAGGTGGAGACGGTCGGCAGGGCCCGGACCGTGGGGATGGCGTCCAGGAAGACCTTCGCGTTACGGGGCGGCTGCGTCGGGTCGAGGAACGCCGTCGAGTTGGCCACCTCGACGTGCGAGGGGACGGTCCGTCCGGTCGCCGCGATGATCCGCTGCCCCTCCTCGGCGATGGCGAACTCCAGGAAGCGCCACGCGGCGGCCTTGTTCTTCGCGCCGGTCGGCATGCAGTACGCGTCGGAGTGCAGCACCCCCACCGGCTGCCGGTAGACCGGCAGCGGGGCGACGTCCCACTCGAAGCCGGTGACGGTACGGAAGTTCGTGGTGGCCCGCCGGGAGGTCATCAGCATGGCCAGCCGGCCGTTGGCGAAGCGGGACTCGTCGTCCTCGGCCTCCACCTCCTCGTCGGTGGGGGTCACCCCGTACGCCTGGCGCAGGTCGACCAGGTTCTTCAGCGCCTCCCGGGCGGCCGGGCCGTCCAGGGTCAGCCGGGTCGGCTTCGCCGGGTCGTCGACGATCTCACCGCCCGCCGACCAGACGAACGGGGCGAGCCGGATGATCGACGGTTCGACGCCGAGCCCGTGCACCACCGGCCGGAGTGCCGCGCCCTCGCTCTCGGTTCCCTTGATCACCGCGCCGTTGGCGGCGCGGGTCATCATCGTGGCGGTCTGCACCATGTCGTTCCAGGTCCAACCCGCCTTCGGCTCGGGCACGCCGTACTTCGCGAACAGCGTCCGGTTGTAGTAGACGGCCAGGCTGGAGACGTTCTGCGGCAGGCAGAGCTGCTTGCCGTTCCACGTGAAGGCGTCCATCGCCACCGGGTAGTAGTCGGCCCGGTCGAGCTCCTGCGAGCCGGCGATCCGGTCGTCGAGCGGTTCGATCACGCCCTTGGCGGCGAACTGGCCGTAGAAGCGGTAGTTCATCAGGAACAGGTCCGGCGGCGCGCCCCCGGCGACCGAGGTGGCCAGCCGGGCCAGCAGGTCCTTGCGGTCGCTGGCCTCGACGAGCTGCACCCGCGAGCCGGGCCGCGCCTTCTCGTACGCCGTGATCAGGGTGCGGTAGGCGGCGAGTTCCTCCGGCGCGCCGAAGACCAGCAACCGCACCGGCCCGCCGTCGGACGAGCCGGAGCCGGCACCGCAGCCGGTGGCGAGCAGCAGGGTGGACAGCAGCAGCGCGAGCAGCGCCTTCGGTCGCATCATCGTCCGTTCCGATCGGGGGTGTGCAGGAAGCGCCGCTGGGCGAGGACGAACACCACCAGCGCCGGCACCGTGGCGACGACCGCGCCGGCCAGGAACACCGGGAAGTTCGTCGGGTCCAGCACCGACAGCGAGCGCAGCGCCAGCGGCAGGGTGAACAGGTCCCGGTCGTAGACGTAGACCAGCGGATCGAGGAAGTTGGACCAGGTGAGCACAAAGGTCAACGCGGTCAGGCCGGCGGTCACCGGGCGGACCATCGGCAGGGCCATCCGCCACCACGTCCGCACCGGGCTCAGGTCCTCCACCAGGCAGGCGTCGTACAACTCCGCCGGTAGCGCCCGGAACGCCAGATAGTAGACCAGGACGTAGAGCGGGGAGGTGCCGACCAGCGCCGGGGCGACCAGCGGGACCAGGGTGTCGGTCAGCCCGAGCACCCGGAAGATCGCGAAGCGCGGCACCAGCAGCGCGGTGGCCGGCACCATCAGCGCCACCAGGGAGGCCGCGACCACGGTGCCGGTGGTACGCGGGGCGAGGCGGGCCATCGCGAACCCGGCCAGCGAGGCGACCAGCACGCTCAGCGGCACGGCGACCACCGCGACCAGGACCGAGTTGAGCGATGCCCGCAGCAGCCCACCCAGCGCGACGGCCTGCTCGTAGCCGACCGTGGCGAGCGGATCCGGCACCAGCTGGGGCGTCGGCGCCGGGGGCAGGCCGGGCTGGGTCAGCGAGCCGGAGACCAGCAGCACCAGCGGGGGCACGAAGACCAGGAGGACGAAGGCCGCGCCGAGGGTATGCCAGACGCGCAGCGCCCCCTCGGGCAGCGGTGCGGGGCCGCGTCCGCGACCCCGCACCCGGTTGTTGCCACTGATGATCGTCTACCGCCTAGCGGAGGGTGAGCTGCCAGGCGCCGAGCCCGTGCGAGGCGGCGTAGAGGATCCGCTTGCCGGGTACGACGGTCAGCCCGGCGACCTCCACGTTCGGCATACCGGCGGCGGCGGAGACCCAACTGGTGGAGCCGCTGGCCAGCCGCAGCACACCGAAGTCGGTGGACGCGTACAGGTCGCCGGTCACGTCGTCGCGCACCAGGTCGGTGGCCGGCTGGTCGCCGAAGTCGTACGACCGGTCGGCCCAGGTGGCTCCGGCACCGGCGACGGTCACCTCGAACAGGTGCCCCGGGGTGGTCGGGGTGTTCGAGCCGAAGCCGCTGTAGGAGATCCACATGCGACTCGGGTTGGCCGGGTCGACGTGGATGCTGGTGACGAAGCGGTTCGGGGTGTTCGCCGTGTCGATCCGGGTCCAGGTCACCGCTGACGCCGGCTCGGCGTCCACGTTGTGGCTGACGAAGACCCGACCGGTGCTGGTGGCCGCGTACGCGGTCGACGTGTCGGTCGCGACCCGCTCGATCGCCGAGACCGCGCCGCCGACCCGGTCACCCCAGGCGGCGTCGGTGAGCCGGGTGGTGCCCAGCTCCACCCAGTCACCGCACTGGGCCTCGTACGTGCCGGTCCAGGTGTTGCAGATCCGGTTCGCCTCCTCGACGCTCCGGTCGCCCAGGCCGAAGGTCTTGGTGCGGTAGACCGTGCGGCCGGTGCCGGCGAACATGGTGCCGCTGACCTTCGGGTCACTGATGTGCGGGGCGTAGAAGAGCGTGCCCGGGTGGCCGAAGATCGGGTCGGAGACCGAGATCCAGCTGCCGACGTCCCCGCCCGCGAAGTTCACCTCGGGGCTGGCGTCGTAGAAGGTGTGGAAGCGGAACTCGGGCTTGCCGACGTCGAAGCCGGAGGCGCCGCCGTCACCGATCATGGTGTTGACCCAGGTGTTGCGCTGGCCCTTGTTCTCCCAGGTGCCGTTGTCCTGGGTGCCGCCCTGCAACAGGGTGTGGTCGTGCGGGCTCACCGAGAGGCCGATGTACTGCAACGTCGTCATGCCCTTGTTGATCCCCTCCAGCTTGGCCGGGATCCGGGAGAGCATCTGCTTGCAGCGGGCCTTCTGGGCGTCGGTGACCAGACCACGGTCCGGGTTGTCGCACCACGCCGAGCGGTCCACGAACTGGCCGTCGGAGCGGACCATGCCGCCGTCGCCGGCCTCGAAGAACTGGTACGGGTTGCGCGGGTTGGTGACGAGCGCGTGCTGGTCGGGGTGCATGCCGTTCGGGTGCACCTCGTCGGTGCCGTCGAAGGTCATGTCGGTGCCGCTGACCCCGGCGTCGGTGGAGAGCACCACCGCGCGCTTGTTGGCCACGGTCTCGCCGTAGACGTACGACCCGCCGGTGTAGACGATGTCCGGGTGGCCCTTCGGGGTGTGCACGAACACGTCGTACCAGCACTGGCCGGTGCACTGGTTGTAGGTGGCGAAGCCCGGGTCGGCCGGGTTGGAGCTGGTCAGGTCGGTGAAGGTCGGGGACGCGCCGGCCACGTCGTCGCTGCGGGACAGCCGCGAGTACGGGTTGCCGATGTTGCCCTCGTAGACGTACATCCGGGTCTTGCCGTTCGGCAGCGCGGTGACGTCGATCGCGGCGCGGGTCTGGAAGACCGCCCGGTTCAGCGACTCCTTGATCTGCGTCCAGGTGGCACCGCCGTCCGGCGAACGCCAGACCCCCCGGGCGTACGAGGAGGCGTAGACGACCTGCGGGTCACGCGGGTCGAGCTTGACGTAGCGGACCCCGCGCGGCGAGCAGGCGGTGGTGTTGCCGTACTCGGCGGCGCTGCCGGAGCACTCGGTGGCGTCGGCCGAGCCGTTGTGCAGGAACGTCCACCGCCGACCGCCGTCGGTGGACTTGTAGAGGCCCCACTTCGCGGCGTCCGGCACCGGGCGGGTGCCGCCGGTGCAGCAGGAGCCGGACATGCCGCGCAGCGCGGTGGTGGTGGCGACGTAGAGGGTCTTCGGGTCGCCCGGCTTGATGGTGATCTCGCCGATCCCCTTGCCCGCGAGGGAGTCCTTGCCGAGCGGCCCCTGCCAGGTCAGGCCACCGTTGGTGGACTTGTACAGGCCGACGCCCGCGACGCAGCCGGAGGCGCAGGTGTTCGCCTCGCCGGTGCCGACGTAGACGGTCAGGCCGGTCGGGTCGTTGCGGTCGATGACGACCGCGCCGGCGGCGTTGATGCCGAGCGGGCCGCCGAGGTAGATCCAGTTGGGCTGCGGGGCGAGGACGTTCAGCGTGCCCCACACCCCGCCGCCGGCCGGGGTGGCGTAGGCGCGGCACAGCAGCGGCTTGCAGTCCGGGGCGATGTCCATCGAGGTGACCCGACCGCCGGCGACGTACTCGTTCGGCACGTAGTTCGACGAGTTGCGGAACTCGGTGAACGGGTAGAGCGCCTCGCTGGGGCCGATGTTCGTCCACCGGTTGGTCGTGCCGCCGCGCGCCGTCGCGGTGCGCCGCTCGGCCTTGGCGTACGCGTCCCGCGACCGGTCCATCTGGGCGACGGTGATGCCGGTCGCCGGGTAGGCCCGTTCCAGGAACTCCTGCTGGGCGGCGTACCCCGGGCCTTCGGGGGCCATGCCGGTGTTGCCCGGCACGGACTGGTGCAGTCGCTGGAGGTGGGCGCCCAGCCGGCCGGGCATCTCCCCGCCGCCGGGGGCGGCGACGGGTGCGACCTCGGCACCCGCCAGGTGGATGCCCGCGGCGCCGGTCGTGGCCACCAGGGCCGCGACCGCGAGTCCTACGAACAGGTGGCGACGTCTGCGCTTCACGAGGGGTCCCTCCTGCCGCCCCAGTGCGGTGCCGGACTGGCGAACGTCACTGGCAGCGTCCGGTGTGGAGGATCCCAGAGGGCATCTCGGCAGACAATCCCCCGCCCCGGTGGCCCCGGCTCGGCGGATCGTCGGCGCTGGCCGCTCCGCCGCAGGTGGGAGCAGGTGCCGCCACCCGGGGTACGGGCGCCTCAGGCCAAACCGTTATGAAAACTATCCCCGAATCGCGGTCGTCGACGAACTGGCCGACGGACTCGGCGGGCCGGAGACCGGCCCGGGGCAGGCCGACGCCTCCTCTGTCGGCCTGCCCCGGGGGCTCGCGGGAAACCGGATGCGGCATCACTTCCCGTCGACGACGGTAATGCTCTTTCCGGTCCACGAATGAATCGTTCCGATAACGCCGTGATTGGTTGTCAGGCATTCGCAACGATTCGATATCGCCGCCGATCCCCGCACAATCACCACGCGATTTCGTTGTCAGCCGAATGGTCGAACGTCGCGGGACGACCGGCGTACGACCGGCGGCGGCACCATCGGTCGGCACGTCCGGTGGTTTCCGCGCCACAGCGGCGGGAACAGCCGACGAGGACGACATCGGGAGTGACGACCGGCGCAGACGGCGGCTGGCACGGTCCGCGTCGTCGGACGACCGGTCGACGTTTGCGCCGCGACGGCGCGGGCAGGAGTGCGGCATGAGCACCGACAAGCGCGCGGACCGCGCGGCCACCGACGAATTGGACGGCACCACCGCTCACGAGGCGTCGCTCCGGCCGCCGGGCGACTCGTTGCGGAGCACCGACGACACCGGGGACGACCTGGACAGCGGGCCGGTGCCCGGTGAGGGCCGACCGGCGACCACGACCAGCCGGGCCGGCTACGACGTCGACGACGTCTCCGGCAGCGCCGACCCGGCCCGGTACGAGTAGACCGGCCCCGTCGGCCGGGGCGGATCAGCCCGACCGGCTGCCCGACCGGGCCTCGGTCATGCCCCGGTTGGCCAGCGCGTCGGCCCGCTCGTTCTCCGGGTGCCCGCTGTGGCCCTTCACCCAGTGCCAGGTCACCTCGTGCCGGCCGCAGGCGGCCTCCAGCCGCTGCCACAGGTCGGCGTTCTTCACCGGCTGCCGGGCGGCGGTGAGCCACCCGTTGCGTTTCCAGGAGGCGAGCCAGCCGGTGATGCCGTTGCGCACGTAGGTGCTGTCGGTGTGGATCCGTACGGTGACCGGGCGGGTGAGGCTCTCCAGGGCCTGGATGGCGGCCATCAGCTCCATCCGGTTGTTGGTCGTCGCGGTCGACTCACCACCACTGATCTCCCGTTCGTGGGCACCGTAGCGCAGCACCGCGCCCCACCCACCCGGTCCCGGGTTCCCGCTGCACGCCCCGTCGGTCCAGATCTCCACGACCCGGCCGGTCGTCGCCCCGCCCGGGTCGACCGTCGTCTCCACCATGCCCGGCAACCTACCGTCCGGTCCGACGCCCGGTGTCCGGCACGGCGGACCGCTCGGACAGAATGGCCCGGTGGGCGGGCGCGGGACGGCACGGAAGACGACGGACACCTCGGCGTGCCCGTGCGGCACGGGGCGCGACTACGGCGGGTGCTGCGGGCCGCTGCACCGCGCCGAGACCAGCGCGGCGACGGCCGAGGCGCTCATGCGGTCCCGGTTCTCCGCCTTCGTCGTCGGCGACGTCGACCACCTGCTGCGCAGCTGGCATCCGCGGACCCGGCCGGCGGGGCTGACCCTCGACCCCCGGCTGCGGTGGACCCGGCTCGAGGTGCTCGCCACGGAACGGGGCGGCCTCTTCGACACCACCGGAACGGTGGAGTTCCGGGCCCACTACCGGGACCGTGGGCGCCCCGGCGCGCTGCACGAACGCAGCCGGTTCCACCGCGAGGACGGGGAGTGGGTCTACCTCGACGGGCTGACCGACGACGAGTGACCCCGGCACCGGGCGGGCGGTGGCCCGCCCTCGGCGGGCGGGGCCGGCCCGCACGGCGGCGGGGCCGCTACCCGGTCGCCGGGTCGGGCACACCCCCCGGCCGACGCCCGTCGCCCCGGCCGGGGACGAGCCGGATGGTCTCCCCCGGCGTCCGGGTCACGGCGGCGGACGCGTCGGCGATCCGGCGGGACGCCTGGGCCTCGCCGTCGGCGGCGGTCACCCGCGCCCGCCGCTCCCGTTCCGCCTCGGCCTGGCGGCACAGGGACCGCGCCAACGACTCGGGCAGGATCACGTCCCGCACCTCCACCCGCTCGACGAGCACGCCCCAGGGGTGCCCGGTCGACGCGTCGACGGCGGCGCTCAGCGCGGCGTTGACCCGCTCCCGGTCACCGATGACGGTGTCGAGTTCCGCTCCGCCGAGCACCGACCGCAGCGCGGTCTGCGTCACCTGGAGCAGGGCCGACGGGTAGTCCCGCACGTGGACCAGCGCCTTCACCGGGTCGACCACCCGGTGCCGGACGACCACGTCGACGGTGAGCGGCACGTTGTCCCGGGTGATCGCGCTCTGCGCGAGAACCTGCGTCACCACGGTCTGCACGTTCACCCGCACCATCCGGTCGGCGACCGGCACGATCAGGTGCAGGCCGGGCTGACGGACGCGGTCCCGCACCCGACCGAACCGGAAGACCACGCCACGCTGGTGCTGCTGGACCACCCGGACGCTCGCCACCAGCAGGACCGTCACCAGGACGGCGACGGTCAGGCCGACGACGACGGCTTCCATGTACCCCTCCGGTTCCGGCAGGCCCGCTCCCGGGCCGCCGGTTACCCGTTGCGCCGCCGGCCACTCCTGCGGCTCCGCCCCGCGCCGGTCAGCGACGGCGGACTCACCTGGTCCGAGGGCGGAAGAGCCTCTCCACACGCCGCCCTTCGTGGCCAGCACGGTCGCACGAGTACGCATCGTCAAATGCGGCATCATGACGTATCGCCGCCACAGTGGACCCGCACTGCGGCGGAACTCCGCCGACCCCACGCCCGGCAGCACCGCCCGCCACCTGGCCTGACCCCACCCGACCCGAAGGGCTTCCCCATGGGAACCGACATCCACGCCTACGCCGAGACCCGCACCAACGGCGCCTGGACCTACGCCGGAGATGACGCCTTCCCCGACAACGAACGCCCCAAAGGCCGGCACTGCCCTTTCGACCGTGTCCACAGCTACCGCCTTTTCGGGTTTCTGGCCGACGTCCGGAACTACTCCGAAGCGCCGGTCATCGCCGGGCCGCGCGGCCTGCCCGCCGACGTGTCACCGGAACTGCAAGCCAAGAGCGACGACTGGGACGTCGACGGGCACACCCACAGCTGGCTGACTCTGGCCGAGCTGTTGGCGTTCGACTACGACCAGACGTTCACCGACCAGTGGAACGACGGTGACGGTAACCCGCAGGTGACGACGGTTCGGGACTTTCTCGGCGACTGGTACTTCACCCGGCTCGACCTGCTGGGCAAGCTGGGCGCACCGGAGAATGTGCGCATCGTGTTCTGGTTCGACAACTGACTGGAAAGCCCCTGTCGCGCCGTGGACCGTGCCGGCCTGGCCCGTGTCATCGAGGTCGGGTTGGAGGAGTACGCGGCGGAGAGAGCCGCCGGCCGGGTGGCCGACCCTGAGCAGGATCCATCGTTGGCTGCGGCGTTGAGGCACGCCACCGCCCCTTGGCGTCGTGCACGAGGCTCCTCAACAGATGGGACAGACTGCGGGTGGGGAGGACCAGAACCGGGAGGTCGTGGATCTGCGCCCCCACTCAGGTCGGTGATTCGGCTCGCAGCACCCATGGTGCGCGTGGGGTTTAGCGTCGGCTGAGTTGGTGAACCATCAGGTCGACGTCGACGAAAGGGGTCCCCGTGCCCAGCGCCTCCCACCATCACCCGAGCCGACAGGCCGCCCTGCCGGACGACGTGACCGACCCGCTGCTGTGGCGACTCGGCTTCGACGTGGCGCGCGCCCACCAGCTCGACGCGTCCGGCCGGTGTGGGAACCTCGGCTGCCCCGACGAGCCCGGACCGTGCCCGGCCCTGCGGCACGCGGACCGGGCGATGCGCCTGGCCCGGCAGGACGGCCCGGCCACCGACCGGTCCGGGGAGTTCACGACGGTCGCCCCGGACGACGGCTCCTCCGAGGACGTACGCCTACCCCGGCGGCTGCCGGGATCGGGACTGCGGGCGGCCTGAGCCCCACCGGTCAGCGCAGCGGGCCGTCCGGGCCGGACGGCGCCGTGACGGCGACCCTCGGCGCCCCGTCACCCCGTCCCGCCAGTCGGTGACCCGACCGGTCCGGCCCGAACAGATCCCTGGCCGCGCCGGCCGGTCCCAGACGCCCATGACGACACGCATCCCCCCAGCAATCCCGAAGTGGTGGCACCCACCGGTCGCGTAGGTACGACCGGGTACTGGCGCTGTCGGCAGGTCGGCAATATTCTCCATTGCGCGCGAGGGTTGTGGAGTTCCTTTACATCCGTCGTGCCGTCGCCGGCTGGCCGAGGGAGAAGCCATGATCTTCGACAACCCAGAACTGGATCGCCGTACCCTGCTCCGGGCCGGCCTCGGCGCGGCGGCGGTCGCGGTGGTCGGGAGCGAGCTCGCGCTGCCGTCGGCCGCGCGGGCCGAGCCGGGCGACGACCTGGACTGGATCCTCGGCTGCGACGAGTGGGGAGCCCGGCCACCCCGGGACCCGCTGGCGGTCAGCGCCATCCCCACCAACAAGATCATCGTTCACCACATGGCGTTCCCGAACACCACGGACTACTCGCAGGAGCAGGCCATCCGGCTGGCCAAGCGCTGCCAGGACCTGCACATGGACGGCAACGGCTGGTCCGACACCGGCCAGCACTTCACCGTCAGCCGGGGCGGGTACGTCCTGGAGGGACGGCGGGGCAGCCTGGACACCCTCCGGGCCGGCGAGCGACAGATGATCTCCGCGCACTGCCCCGGCGAGAACGGCCGCTCCATCGGCATCGAGAACGAGGGCACCTACGTCACCGAGACGCCCCCGCAGGCGCTGCTCGACTCCCTGGTCAAGCTCTGCACCACGATCTGCCAGCGGTACGGGCTGCACGCCCACGACATCTTCGGCCACTGGGACTTCCGCGCCACCCTCTGCCCCGGGGCGATGTTCTACCGGGAGTTCCCCACCCTCCGGCGACGGGTCTTCGCGGCGCTCGGCACCGACCTGGCCGACGTGCCGGCCCGGCGGTGGCCGGACATCTGGCGCTTCGTCGGCGGGCCGGTGGTCCGGGTCGCCCAGTACCTGCTCGCGTTCCGGGGCTATCCGGTCGGCGTCAGCGGCGCCTTCGACGCCGCCACGGTGGCCGCCGTGCAGGACTGGCAGGCACGCAACGGCATCCCGGTCGACGTCGACGCCACCCTCACCGGCCCGACGTGGGAGACCCTCGCCCCGGAACTGGACCGGGACGCGACCGGCATGCCGATCAGCGCGGTGCAGTACATCCTCAACGTCAAGGGGTACGCCGACGTCACGATCACCGGCGAGTACGACTGGGTGACCAAGCAGGCGCTCCAGGACCTCCAGCGACTGCACGGCCTGCCCGACCACGGCAAGGTCGACACCAGCACCTGGTGCGCGGTCGTCGGCGGCGTCGTCCGCCAGTCGTTCCGGCAGGACTGACCCGCCGGTCCCGTTCGACCGACCTCGACCGGCGTGCCCGGTCCGGGTCGGCCTCGATCCTGCCGGGCGGATCCGGAGCGCACGCCTGGCGGTGGGGGAACGCCCGGCGGTGGACGGGACGCAGACGTCCGCCGCCGGGCACGCACCACGGCCCGGGGTGCCACCGCACGCATCCGGACGCGGACGTATCGTCACGACATGACGTACACGGTGGACGGTCCATGGTGGACCCGGCTGCCGGCGTACCGGGTCAGCCAGCTGGCCGGAGCGGACCCGCAACTGGTCGACCTCGCCCTGGACCCGCTGCCCGTCGACGCCCCGGCGGTGGTGCGGTTCACGCCGGTGACCGGGTTGTCCGCCGCCGCCCAGGTGGCGACGCTGCTCGACGCGGCCGACCGGGCCGCCGTCGCGCTGTTCCCCCGGTGGCTGCCCGGAGCCGACCGGCTCGACGGCTCCGGCGTGCTCGGCACCGCGGCGGTGCGCGCCCTGGCCGCCGGGGTGGCCGCGCGGTCCCCCGGCTTCGGCCCGTTCCTGGCCGACCTGGCCGAGCGCGCCGTCGACGGCGGGACGACCGACCGACGACCCGCCGCCGGCACCCGCTTCCCGGCGGAGGTGCGAGCCGCCGGACTCGTGCGGGTCCTCGCCGACGCCTACCACCGTCGGTCGGTCGTCCTGCTGGTCCGGGTGCCCGACCGGCTCACCCCCGCCGACGAGCACGCCCTCACCGCCGCCGCCGAGTGGTTCGTCCAGCACGGCCGGTGCGCGGTCTGGCTGGCCGGGGCGGAACTGCGCGCGGTGGACCGGGTCCGCACGGTGCGGATCACCCTGCCCGGAGCGCTGACCCGGCTCGCCGCCGAGCCCGTCGACCCGCCGACGGACCCGACCGCCGGGTGCCCGCCGGACCGACCCGCGCCGACCGACGCGGAGCCGCCGTCGGCGCCCACGCTGCGGGTGCCGCCGATGTCCGGCCTGCCGCGCGCCGACAGCGCCGCCGAACAGGCCCTGGAGCGGGCCCTCGCCCGCCACCGCTGGGCGTACGGACGCCGGTGGAACCACACCCTGACCTGGCACACCCTGGCCCGGCCGTACCGCCTCGACCTGTTCTGGCCGGTGGAGGGACTGGTGGTGGAGGTGGACGGTCCGGAGCACCGGGAGCGGCTGCGCTACGCCGACGACCGGCACCGGGACGCCCAACTGCAACTGCTCGGGTACGACGTGCTGCGGTTCACCAACGACCAGGTGCTCTCCGACGTGGACGCCGTGCTGGGCACCATCCGGGACCTGCTGGCCGGACGACGCCCGGCCACCGTGCGAGACGAGGAGACGAGGCACCATGCCGACCGCTGACGCCCTGCCCCAGCTGACGCCGAACCAGATCAACGCGCTGGTCGTGCTGATGGCCGAGGCGCGCGAGCTGACCAACACGGAGCTGCGGGACCTGGCCGGCTTCGCGCTCACCGGCGCGGACAACGCCAAGCTGGTGAAGCTCGGGCTGGTCAGCACCGACCGGACGCAGCGGCCCTTCTCCCACGAGCTGACCGAGCACGGTTGGCACGTCGCCCGGCGGCTGCACACCGCCCGTCCGCCCCGGCAGAGCGGCTCGGCCACCCGGTCGCTGCTCACCGTCCTGACCAACCTCGACCGGGGACTGGAGCGGCTGCGGGTCAGCCAGGCCGACTTCTTCCGGCAGGACGCCTCCGGCGCGGATGCCGACTCCCCTACCGGGGACGACGACACCACCGCCGTCCCCGCGACGAGCGGCACCACGACCCCGAACGGCACCGCCGCCCCGACGGCTGCGGCCGACGAGCCCACTACGGTCGAATCCGCCACCGGTGACGCGCAGGCCCTGGTGCGGACGGCGTACCGGGAGCTGGCGGTCACCCCGGGGGCGTGGGTCGGCCTGGCCGACCTGCGCGAGCTGCTCGACGAGTACGACCGGGAGGTGGTGGACGCCGCGCTGCGTGCCCTGGTGCGTCACGACGACGTCCGGATCATCCCGTTGGCCAACTCCAAGTCACTGACCCCCCGGGACCGGGCGGCGGCCGTGCTCATCGGGGACGAGGAGAACCACGCGCTGTCGATCGGGCCGGCATGATCGGCGCGACGGAACGGGCCGCCCTGGAGGTGCTGAGCTTCAACCCGGCGGCCACCCCCGACGACGTCTGGCGCCCCTCCCCCTACGACGTGCCGGAGCTGCACGAACGGGTGGTCCGGGAGATCCTGCACGGTGTGGGGCGGGCACGGACCGCCGACGCCGGCCAGCCCCTCGGCGTGGCGATGCAGGGGCGCGCCGGCTCGGGCAAGACCCACCTGCTCGGCGCGGTACGCGACCAGATCCAGCGCCGGGGCGGCTACTTCTTCCTGGTCAGCATGATCAACGGAAGGACGTTCTGGGAGAGCGTCGCGCTCGCCCTGGTGGAGGGGATGGGGCGCGACGCCATCGGCTGGGGCACCCAGCTCACCACCCTCCTGCGCCGACTCACCGCCCAGCTCGGCATCCCCGCCGAGGTGCGGGACGCGGTCGCCGGCCGCCGCCCGGTCACCCGCGCCGACCTGGACACCTTCGTCCGCGCCCTGCGCGGCTACGACCGGGAGGTGGGTCGGGACGCGCAGGACACCGCGCGGGCGCTGGTGCTGCACGGCTCGCTCGACTACGAGGCCCAGGACGTCGGGTACGCCCACCTGATCTCCGAGCCCGGGGACCCTGCCGCCCGGGCGTTCTGGGGACTCGGTGGGGCGGTCCGCTCGCCCCAGCAGATCGTCCAGGACATCTCCCGGCTGACCGCGTTGACCCTGGAGCCCACGGTCATCGCCGTCGACCAGCTCGACACGCTCTTCGCGCAGACCAGCACGTCGATGCTCGACCGGCACGAGGGGCTGGAGGACGCGCACGCCCGGACGGTCGGGCCGGTCGCCGACGGGCTGCTGACCCTGCGCGACGTCACCCGTCGCACCCTGACCGTGCTCTCCTGCCTGCCCGACACCTGGGATCTGCTGACCCGCAGCGCGCCCACCCCGGTCACCGACCGGTTCCGTCTCGCCCTCCTGCCCGACCGCATTCCCAGCCCCGAGATCGGACGGGCACTGGTCGAGAAGCGGTTCACCGCCGCGTTCCGGGAACTGCGCTTCACCCCGCCCCACCCGACCTGGCCGATCGCGCCGGACGCCTTCGCGGACGCGCCGAACCTCACCCCACGGGCCCTGCTGCGCCGGGTCGACCGGCACGTCACGGCCTGCCGGGACCGCGACGAGGTCACCGAGCTGACCCGGCTGATCGACGTGCCGGCGACCGGCCGCACGCCGCAGCCGACCCCCGTCCGGCCCGCCCGGGCCGGGCTGGAACGGCTCGACGAGCGCTTCGCCGAGCTGGTGCGGACGGCCCACGTCGACGACGCGCTGGACCCGACCAGCGAGGACACCCGGATGCCGGAGCTTCTCGGAGCCGGTCTCGCCGCCTGGATCGGCGAGCAGGCGACGACCGGCGCGACGTACCGGCACGACCCGCCGCCGGGGCGGAAGCCGGCGCTGCACGGCCGACTGGTCGAGGTGCTCGACGAGGCCACCGAGAACGAGGCGCACTGGTGTTTCCGCGCGATCGCCAGCCGCAACGCGGTCGCCGTGCTCAGCCGGATCCGGGCCGCCTGCACGTTGGCGGGACTGGACCGGGCGGTGCCGCAGCGGCGACTGGTGCTGCTGCGCAACGGCCCGTGGCCGAGCGGCCGGCGTACCACCGAGGTGCTCGACGCGTTCCACGCCGCCGGCGGCGTCACCCACGCGGTCAGCGGGGCCGACCTGCGAACCCTGGCCGCGCTGCGGACGCTGGCCGCCGAGGGCGACCCGGCGTACCCGGACTGGCTGCTCGCCCGGCGGCCGGCCAGCGGCACCGCGCTGTTCGGGGCGGTGCTGGGCGACCCGGGCGGCGGCCGGACGGACGGGCCGCCCGAGGTCGGGCCGGCGGGGAACGGACACCGCCCGGCCGGACCCGATGCTCCCGCGCCGGCCGCCCCACCGACGGGCAACGGGCAGCCATCGGCAGACAGCGCGGGGGCGAGCACCGACGCCGCCCGCACCGTACGGCTCGGACACACGGTGGACGGTGCCCGTCCGTTCGAGATGGATCTCGCCGCCCTCCGTCGGCACAGCGTGGTCTTCGCCGGCTCCGGATCCGGCAAGACGGTGCTGATCCGCCGCCTGGTCGAGGAGTGCGCCCGGCAGGGGGTCTCGGCGATCGTGCTGGACCCGAACAACGACCTCGCCCGGCTGGGCGACCCCTGGCCGCGCCCACCGGCCGGCTGGCTCCCCGGCGACGAGGAGCGGGCCCGGGACTACCTGGAGCAGACCGAGGTGGTGGTCTGGACGCCCCGGGTCACCGCCGGCCGGCCGCTGAGCTTCCAACCGCTGCCCGACTTCACCCCGCTGCGGGACTCCCCCGACGAGTTCGACCAGGCGATCCGGTCGACGATCGAGGCACTCGCGCCCCGCGCCGGGGTGGCCGGCCCGACGAAGCTCGCCCAGCAGGGCAAGGCGGTGCTGACCGAGGCGTTGCAGGCGTACGCGCGCAGCGGCCTGGTGGGCCTGCCCGGCTTCACCGAGTTCCTCGCCGCCCTGCCCGACGGGGTCAGCCGGATGGCCCGCGCCGACAAGCTGGCCCACGAGGCGGCCGAGACGCTGAAGGCGGCGATGGTGACCGACCCGCTGTTCGGGGGCGCCGGCACCCCGGCCGACCCGGGCACACTGCTCACCCCGTCGGCGGGTCGACGGGCCCGGGTGTCGGTGATCAGCTTCGTCGGCCTAGTCTCGGACCCGCAGCGGCAGAGCTTCGTCAACCAGCTCCAGATGGCGCTGTTCGCCTGGATCCGCCGGCACCCGGCCGGGGACCGGCCGCTGGGCGGGCTGTTCGTGATGGACGAGGCGCAGACCCTCGCCCCGTCGACCGGGCACACACCGTGCACGGCCAGCTCGATCGCGCTCGCCTCGCAGGCCCGCAAGTACGGGTTGGGCCTGGTCTTCGCCACCCAGGCGCCGAAGGGGCTGCACAACCAGATCGCCGGTAACGCGACCACCCAGTTCTTCGGGCTGTTGAACTCCCCCGCGCAGATCGAGGCGGCCCGGGGACTCGCCCACGCCAAGGGCGGCCGGCTGCCGGACATCGGACTGCTCGGCAGTGGTGAGTTCTACGCCGCCGGGGAGGGCTTCTCGTTCGTGAAGGTGCGGACGCCGATGTGCCTGACCCACCATCCG
Organism: Micromonospora sagamiensis; assembly: GCF_014680085.1. Taxonomy (NCBI): domain Bacteria; kingdom Bacillati; phylum Actinomycetota; class Actinomycetes; order Micromonosporales; family Micromonosporaceae; genus Micromonospora; species Micromonospora sagamiensis. The sequence goes on from NZ_AP023438.1 coordinate 6,841,425, forward strand.
CCCGCACCGCTCACCCCGGAGGAGGTGATCGACCGTTCGCGATGACAGCTCGGCGCACCAGCACGACACTCCGTCGCTGCGTCGTGGCAGCGCGTCTTGACTTACCTTTCCCGAGCCTATACACGTTGCAGGGCAACGTTACTCAGTGTCGCCAGACAGAATCAAGGAGTATCCGGATGCCGGAAGACATCGGGTCGACCGTGCCGCGTCGACAGCTCGGTCGGCTGCTGCGCCAGTTCCGCACCGAGGCGGGCGTGACTCTCGACGCCGCCGCCGAGGCACTCGAATACAGCCGGCAGAAGATCTGGCGTATCGAGTCCGGGATGGGATCGGTCCGGGTGCTCGACGTCAAGGCGATGTGCGAGCTGTACGGGGTGTCGTCGGAGATGACCGAGACGATGCGGGCGCTGGCCGTCGAGACCCGTTCCAAGGGCTGGTGGCACACGTACGGCGACGTGGTGCCGAGTTGGTTCGAGCTGTACGTCGGCCTGGAGTCCGCCGCCGACCAGCTGCGCTGTCACGAGGAGTCGCTGATCCCCGACCTGTTCCAGACCCGCGAGTACGCGCAGGAAATCCACCGACTCAACCGGCCACAGGCGAGCGAGGAGGAACGGGGGCGTGCGGTCGAGTTCCGCATGCACCGGCAGTCACTGTTGGCCCGTGCCACGCCCGCCGCGCCCCGGGTGCGACAGATCCTCTCCGAGGCGGTGCTACGGCGTGTCGTCGGCGGGTCGGCGCCGATGACGATGCAACTCCAGCGGCTCATCGACATCGGCGCCCTGCCCAACGTGTCCATCCGCGTCCTCCCGCTGGCCGCCGGGCCGCCACCGGGCGCGGCGGCCGGCTCCTTCGTGATCCTGGACTTCCCGGCGGCCCGGGGCGGCCGGACCGCGGCCGAACCGTCGGTGGTCTACAGCGAGTCGCTCACCGGCGCGTTCTACCTCGACAAGCCCGACGACCTGGCCGCCTACGAGCAGACCTGGCAGGGCATCGACCGGCTCGCGCTCGACGAGGGCGATTCCGTCGACCTGATGAAGAAGATCATCGGGGAACTGCGGCACGACTGAACGCCGCAACGGACGGCGACGACAGGCAGGGGCTGGGCACCGCTCGGCGGCGACCCGCCGGGCGGCAGCCGGGCGAGGGGCGGCAGCGAGCGGTGCGCCTCGGGCGCCGTCGGACGGGGGACAGCTTGCGCGATCAGAGCCGCTTTTCGAAGCAGAGCTGGTTGTACGGCGACGGGCTGTAGGAAGCGACCTCCTGGTATCCGCTGCCTCGGTACAGCGCGATCGCCTCGCCGAGCGAGCGGTGGGTCCCCAGCCGGACGGTGCCCACGCCGTGCGCGACGGCGTCGGCTTCCAGGCGTTCCAGGAGGCGTCGGCCCAGGCCGAGACCCCGGCAGGTGGCGTCGGTCCACAGGTGGCGGATCTCCCCGACACCGGGGGCCAGTCGGACCCACGCCCCGCACCCGGCGGGTCTGCCGTGCTCGCGGGCGAGCAGGAGGCTCCCGTCCAGGTCCTCGGGCGGGGTCAACGTCGCCTCGTCGTACCCTTCCGGGAAGCGTTCGGCCAGCTCGGCTGCGTAACGGCGCAGGCACCACCAGGCCTGCGGGTCGTCCGCCGCGACCGGGGTGATCGTGACCGTCGCCAGCCGGAGCAGCCGCCGGATCTGTTGCTGGGCGGCCACCAGCTCCTCCTGCTGGCCTGGACTGAGCTCGCCGAGCAGGGCGGCGGCACCGGCACGAGACCGGTCGTCGAGGACCCCGCGTTCCCGTCGGCCGGCATCGGTGAGTTCGGCGATCCGGGCCCGACCGTCGGCGGGGTGCGGGACGACGCGCACCAGGCCCTGCTCCTCGAGGGACCGGAGCAGCCGGCTCAGATAGCCGGTGTCGAGACCGAGGCGGTCGCGCAGCTCGCGAACGGCAGCGCGGTCCCCGATCTCCCAGAGCAGCCGGGACGGCCCGAGTGGGCGGTCGAGGCCGAGGTAGTGATCGGTGAGCAGGCCCAAGCGCTCGGTGTAGAAGCGGTTGAAGTCGCGTACCCGCTCGATCAGGTCAGTCTCCACTCCGTCGAGATTATCTGACCGGGGTCAGACAATTGTCGGGCGCGCGGATGTCCACGACCCGCAGCCGTCGGCGCGTTCGCCGGACGACCCGCCGACGATCGGGTGACGGCCCCGGCGACCCGGCAACGCTGACCACGACCCCGCCTACGGTGAGCACTGAGTTCCGATCAGGGCAGGAGTAGCAGGTGGGATCCGAGCAGCAGAACCTGGAGCTGATGCAGACGCTCGACGACGCGTGGAACGCCCAGGACGTGGACACGTTCCAGAGCCGTCACCACGAGAACGTGGTGGTGCGGTGGCCCGGCAAACCGGCAACGCGCGGTCAACACGATCACGTCACCGAGTCGCTCGCGGTGTTCCGGGCGTTCCCCGACCAGCACCTGGACAACCGGCCGTACAAGGTGCTGTTCGGCTCGGGTGACTGGACCTGCTCGATCGCCCGTTGGACCGGCACCATGACCGGGCCGATGCCGGGCCCGGACGGCAAGGAGATCCCTCCCACCGGCAAGTCGTTCGAGATCGACTTCTGCACCGTGGCCCGCTGGGCCGAGGGGCGGATCGCCGAAGAGAACCTCTTCTACGACCTCACCACCTTCATGAAGCAGCTCGGACTCGCCTGACGACCCAACCCGTGGTGTCCGGACCCTGACCACCGCACCACCACAATCAGGCTGGCGAGCGGCGCGCGGTGTGTCTGATGGGGAGCACGCCCCCGAGTAACCGAGGTTCCGCGCGTCCCGCCTCCCCGCTTTCGCGACCGGGTCACCCGACCCCGACCGCGCACCGACGCGGCACCCGTACGGCTGGATCCCGGCGCGACCACCCACGCCGTCGCGTGCAAGTGACCGCTGCCCGGAGCAGCGACCCGCCAGCAGCGCTTCCGATAGAGTCACCTCACATCGACTCATATCGAAATGGATGACCATGGGCCTGTTGACCAGGGTTGCCGTCGGCGCGGCGGTCACCGCACTGGGCGTCACGATGAGCGCCGTCCCGGCAGCCGCCTCCTCGCTGACCGTCAGTGGTTACTGCGAGGCTGATTTCGGCTTCGGTGCGACGCGGGATTTCGAGTGTTCCGCGTCGGCTTCCGGCGGCACCGGCAGTTACTCCTACTCGTGGCGGTCACTGACGCCGAACGCGGTGTTCCTGCTCAGTCAGGGCCCGCTGGGCGACGGGTACTGCTGGGCGTACACGGACAACGTGGTACGGGTGACGGTGACCAGCAGCGGGGAGACCGCCAGCGCGGACGTGCGGTTCCACTGCCCCTCCAGCCGGCACTGATCCCGCCATCGCACGCAGGCCCGGCCACGGCGCCCAGCAGCCGAGCATCATCGGCGCGTCGACAAGCCAACGATTTTTGTACTGGCCTCGCCGACCACTTTGTAACACCTCATGGGAATTCCACGAAAATAGCAATTGACCTCTGGTTTTAGTAGGGTCGAGGCCGCGATCGCAATGACTGATTGCCCGCTCCCCCTCCTGTCCGGGTGCCAGTTCCGCGTTCCACCGATGGCGTCCGCATGTAATAAGAATTGACACGAGAAGGAGCCGATGCCCATGACCGAGGACACCGGATCCACCGTCCCCCGACGACAGCTCGGACGAGCCCTCAAAGAGCTACGCATCGAAGCGCAGATGACCCTGGACGGCGTGGCCGAGGCACTCCACTGCAGCCGGCAGAAGATGTGGCGCATCGAAGCCGGCCTCGGCCCGGTCCGCCCGCTCGACGTCCGCTTCATGTGCGATCTGTACGGAACCACCCGCGAACTCTCCGACGCCCTCACCAACCTCGCCGCCGAGACCAAGGCCAAGGGCTGGTGGCACTCGTACGGCAACGCCGTCCCCGACTGGTTCGAGCTGTACGTCGGCCTCGAACAAGCCGCCTCCCACCTCCGTGAACACGACGACACCCTGATCCCCGGGCTACTCCAGACTCCGGAATACACCCGAGGCGTGTACCAGCACCGGCCCAACATGCCTGTAGACGAGTTGGAACGGGTCTTGGAAGTCCGACGGCGACGGCAGGAGATCCTGATACGCCGGCTCCCCAAAGCGCCACGGCTGGAGTGGATCCTGTCCGAAGCCGTCCTGCTCCGACGTGTCGGCGGGGCTGCGGTGATGGCAGGTCAACTGGCCCACCTTCTCAAGCGCACCGAACTGCCCAACGTGTCGATCCGTGTCCTTCCGCTCTCCGCAGGGGCGCACAACGGAGCGCTCGCAGGAGCTTTCGTGATGTTGGAGTTTCCGGTGGGCAAGCGCACGGCACCGGACCCACCGGTCGTGTACTGCGAGTCCGTGACGGGCGCGCTGTACCTGGACCGTCCGGAAGAGTTCGCGGCCTACGAGAACATCTGGACGAGCCTGGATGCCCTGGCCTTGGATGAGCAACAATCAAGACAGCTGATCACGAAGATCGCGGAGGAAGTCCATCATGGCTGAGGATCTAGCGGAGGCTCAGTGGTGCAAGAGCACCCGCAGCGGCGACAACAACGGTAACTGCGTCGAGGTCGCCACCAATCTGCCCGGCATCGTCGCCGTACGCGACAGCAAGGACCCCGCTGGCGGGGTCCTCACGTTCCCCACCCCAACCTGGGCAGCCTTCACCCGCGCAGTTCGCTGATACCTGACCGCGCGACTTCCGCAGGTGGTTCGCGGCCGATGCTCCGAACAGGAGCTCGTTTACGGCCGGCGGAATCAGCTCGGCCGGATCCGTCGATCATGGAGTTGGGGCACCCACCAAACCTCCACAAAAGCCGCGAATCGTGCGCCACAACTCCATGATCGACGCGGTGGGCGTCACGGCGTCACGGCGTCAGGGCGTCAGGGCGTCAGGGCCAACCTGCTCAGCAGGACGAAAAGGGCTCGCTCTGGTCTCCCTGTTCGGACGAGGATGTCTCCAGTGAGCAACACACCGCAACTCGGTCCCGTCCCCCAACGCATCACCGTCGACGCGGAACAGGTGCACCGGCTTGTCGCCGACCAGTTCCCTCAGTGGGCCGACCTCCCGGTGCAGCCCGTGGCCAACGGTGGCTGGGACAACTGGACCTTCCACCTCGGCTCGCACAAGTTGGTGCGCCTGCCCAGCGCATCCGAGTACGCCGAGGCGGTCGACAAGGAACACACGTGGCTTCCGGTGCTCGCCCCCGAACTCCCGCTGCCCATCCCCACTCCACTGGCGAAAGGCGAACCCGACGCGGGCTACCCCTACCCGTGGTCGATCTACCAATGGCTCCAGGGCGAGCCCGCGAGCGCGGACCGCATCACCGATCCCGGCCGATTCGCGCTCGACCTGGCCGAGTTCCTCGTGGCCCTGCAGAGCGTCGACACCACTGGCGGCCCCCGCCCCGGACAGCACAACTGGTACCGGGGCGGCACGCTGCGCACCTACGACGGGACAGCCCAACGCGCGCTCACGGCACTCGACGGCCACGTCGACGTCACCCTGGCCCGCGAGATCTGGAAGTGCGCGCTGGACGCGCGCTGGGACGGCGTGGAGAGCTGGTTCCACGGTGACATCGCACAGGGGAATCTCCTGCTCCACGACGGGGAGCTGGCAGCCGTCATCGACTTCGGGACATGCGGCGTCGGCGATCCGGCCTGTGACCTGGCAGTCGCATGGACACTGCTGACCGCCGACGGCCGGCAGGCCTTCCGGGAACGGCTGTCCGTCGACGATGCGACCTGGGCGCGCGGGCGCGGCTGGGCACTCTGGAAGACGCTCGTCACCTGCGCCCAGACCGTGGGCGATGCCGACGACTCAGCCGCTGGCGCCCTCCGCGTCCTCAACGAGATCTTCTCTGAGTACGCGGCCGACGCCGTCACCCCGGCCCTGCCATGAACAGCCACCGCACCCCGGCAGGCGCCCCGTCCCTCGGGGTGGCCGACGACCGCACCGGCCTTTGACTCAGGTCAGGACGAAGACGGCCAGCAGGCCGAGGGACAGCACCGTCCCGACGAGCCCGAGGAGCACCGCCGCCACGCCGACCCCGTGACTGCCGTTGCTCCTGAGCGACAGCGCACCCAGGATGGCCCCGGGGACGGCGAGAAGGCCACCCACGCCGGCACAGAACGCCATCGGAACGGACGTCACGCTCAGTGCCAGCGCCACAGCCGCCATCGTCCCGCCGTGGGGACGTGGCGGCGGTACGACGACCGGCGGCGTCGGCGACCACCGAAACTGGTGGGGCAGGTCCCCCACCTGCGCGGAGAGGTCACCGACCGTCACCGCCCGGTGGGTCGCGATCGTCCGTCTGTCGAACTCCGCGAGGTCGAGATAGCCCTCCGCCAGCGCGCTGGCCAGCAGCTCGGCGACAGCGGTGCGCTGGTGGGTGCCCACCCGCTCGCGGAGGTTCACCGACGCGCCACCGTACCTGGCCATCGGCCAGTGCGGGGGACGTGGCGGAGCGGCCGGCCGCTGGTGCCGCAGGCCGACATCTCGGGGGGCGGAGGCGGGGAAACGGGGTTCGACGTCCGGCATGTCGACCATGATGGTGCACCCGGTCCACTCCCCGACCCGCGTCGACGCTGAGGTCAGGGCCAGTCGATCCGCAGCGGCTGCCCGACGAAGTGCCCGTACGGCCCGAACGCCTCCTCGACGCGGGCCCGCTCCGCCGGGTCGAGGTCGACCAGCGGCGTCACGCGCACCACCGTCTGCTTCCGTCCGACGGTGCGTTTCCAGGTGGCCACCACCCGGCCGGAGCGGACCACCGTCGACTGGAACACCCCGTTGCCGCCGGGGATGATCGCCGACAGGTGCTCCCGGTCGACCATCAGCGACCGGTCCTTGAAACCGAGCAGGTACTCGTCGAAGCCGGGCAGGGTCCACCAGTCGTCGGCCGGGGATGGGGGGCCGGCATCGCGTAGCTCGGGCGTCATGATCATCTCGACGTCGTCGACCCGGACGGTGGTCAGGGCGTCGCCGGCCGCCGCGATGCCCCGTCGGGCGTCGGCGGCGGTCAGTCCGGTCCAGCCGGCGAAGTCCTGCCGGGTGGTGGGACCGTGGCTGCGGAAGTAACGCAGCGCGATGGTGGCCAGCGCCTCGTCCCGCTCCGGCCGGTGCGGATCGGGCACCCACTCGTCGAGTAGCACGAACGTCTGCTCGGTGCCGACGTGCGGGGCGATGCAGAGCACGCCGCGCTGGCTGGCGTACCAGAGCAGGTGGTAGAGGAGCTGCCCGGCGCAGTCGACGCCGGCCTCGGCGAGCGCCTGGCGGCACTCGTCGCGGGTGAACCGGCCACCACCGGCCAGCGCCGCGCCGAGCACCTCCACGGCCCGGTCGGCGGTCTGCTCGCTCAGCCCCAGGACCTCCCGGCGTCGCGCCGCGCCGGCCAGCGCCCGCTCCCCCAGCACCGCCAGCATCCAGTGCGCGTCCCGGGACGGCACCAGATGCACCGTCCCGCGCATCGGCCAGGTGCGCAGCGCCTCGCGCCGTTCCAGCGCCGCCTGCACGTCGCCGACGGTGGAGCCGGGCAGCCGTACGCCGAGCGACCAGAGGCCGCTGGCCACGTCCTGGGCCTGCATCGCGCCGAACCACTCGACCACCCCGGCGACGTCACGCGGCGGGGTCACCTGCCCGGGACGCAGCAGCAGGCTGGCCATCCGCCAGGCGAGCGCGTCCCGCGTGCTGAACTCCACCGTCGTCCCCCCACCGTGCATGGACCGCCCCTGTCACTCCATGTGTAACGCAGGGGTCCGACACTGATCACGGCTGCGGCCGTTCTGCCGTCGTCTCCCCGACCAGCCTGCGACACGCGGGCCCTCCGTCGGGGCGGGGCCTACCGGCCGGGGGTGGACATGCCGGGACGCCCGGCGGCCAGGCAGGCCAGCGCCTGCGACCGGTGGTCGAAGACGAGGAAGACCGACTCCAGCCGCATCGTGTGCAGCACGGTGAGGACGAACCGGGAGGGCGCCACCAGGCAGAACGACCGGCCCTGCTGCCGGGCCTCACGGTGGGCGCGGACCAGCAGGCCGAGCCCGGTGGAGTCGAGCATCCCGACCCGGCACAGGTCGAGCACGACGTCCCGTTCCCCGGCGAGCGCGGCGGCGAGCGCCTCCCGCAGGATGTCCGCCACCAGCACGTCGATGTCGCCGCTGGGCGTGAGCACGACCGCCTCGGGCAGCTCCTCGGCGTCCACCCGCCAGGCTCCCGGCCCGGCCGGCGCGCCCACCGGCGCGTCGGCGTCGGGAGGCGGCGCGACCAGGGACGCGGCGGTGCAACCGGAACAGCGGTGCGGACCCAGCGCGAAGGGCGACCCCTCCCAGCCGTGCTGGTTGAGCACCGTCCAGACCACCTCGGGCTCGGGGAGGACCGCGGGGACCGCCTCGACCGAGTCGCCGCACCGGTCGCAGATCAGGTCGATGGTGCCGGAGCGCAGTCCGGGTACCACGGTCATGCCGACACCTCCGGGAAACGGATCCGGGCGGGGCGCCGGCGGCCGGGCATCGGTGCGGGCCTCACCGCGTGCGGACGGGAGCGGTGGCGCGGGCCCGGACCGGCGGGCCCGGGACGGCGGTGGCGGACGACGGGACTCCGGCGGCAGGGGCGACCTCGGAGACGGTCGGGGCGACCTCGGAGACGGTCGGGGCGCTGGCGCCCATGCCGGTACTGCCGGTGCCGGTGGCGGTGCCTGTGCCTGTGCCTGTGCCTGTGCCTGTGCCTGGAGCGTCGGCCGGGTCCGGCGCGGTGACGACGTGGAACACCTGGTCGACCCGGGCGACCTGGAGCAGCCGCCGGATCCGGGGCGACGGCGAGCGCAGGAGGAGCGCTCCGCCGAGTCGCCACATCCGCCGGTGCGTGTCGAGCAGCAGCCCGATGCCGGCGGCGTCGACGTGCGCGCACGCCGCCAGGTCGATGGTCAGCCGGGCCGGCCGCCGGGCGACCACCGCGTCGATCACCGGGCCCAGGCTCCGCACCCCGGACAGGTCGAGCGGTCCGGTGACGGTGATCTCCGCCTGCTCCGTGCCGGGGTCGCCCACCGCGCCCCGCCCGTTCCCGTCCACCGCACCTCCCGATGCTCGTCGCAGGTCAGCCACGGCCCAGCCTTACCGGGGGGTGTGGCGGTCCTCTCCCGAACATGTGACGGATCGATGACAAACACCGTCGCGGCCGGTCCGCGCCCCCGGCCGGTTTGCGGTCGACCGGGTCGGACGGGTCATGATGGCGGCATGACCGGAGTGCTGGTGATCGAGGACGACGACCGGATCCGGCTGTCCCTGGTGCTGGCGCTGGAGGACGAGGGGTACACCGTGCGCGGGACCGCCACCGCCGAGGAGGGGCTGCGCGCCCAGCGCGCCGAACCCGCCGACACGGTCCTGGTGGACCTGATGCTGCCCGGGGTGGACGGCTTCGAGTGCATCCGGGAGATCCGCCGCTCCGACGACGTGCCCATCGTCGTGGTCAGCGCGCGGGACGACACCCACGACATCGTCGCCGCGTTGGAGGCCGGCGCCGACGACTACCTGGTCAAGCCGGTCGCCATCAAGGAGCTGACCGCCCGCCTGCGCGCCCTGCGCCGACGCGCGCGGGCCACCGCCGGACTCACCCCGACCGTCCCGACGCTCGTCTTCGGCGAGCTGGAGATCCGGCCCGACGGTGGCGAGGTCCGGGTCGGCGGCGATCCGGTGGCGGTCACCCGCACCGAGTTCCGACTGCTCTGCGAGCTGGCGCAGCACCCCGGTCGGGTGTTGTCCCGGCAGCAGCTGCTGGAGCGGGTCTGGGGTTACACGGTGGGTGACGAACGCCTGGTCGACGTGCACGTGGGCCGGCTGCGGCAGAAGATCGAGCGGGACACCGCCATGCCCCGGCACCTGGTCACCGTCCGTGGGCTCGGCTACAAGTTGCAGAGATGAGACGGGCCGGACTGCGTACCCGGGTGGCCGCCGGCTTCGCCGCTGGCGCGCTGGCCCTGTCCACGTCCATCGCGCTGGCGTCGTACCAGCTCACCCGCGGTTCGCTGCTGGCCGAGCGGGAACGTACCGCGGTGCGGGCCGCCTACTTCGACGCCGCGATCGTGCAGGCCGGCCTGACCGGTGACCGGCCGGACATCATCGAGGTGCTGCGTTCCCTGGACACCGGCGGGGACCGCCGGGCCGTGCTGCGCCGCGACGGCGTCTGGTACGCCCGCAACGTCGACGCCGGGGTCACCACGGGCATCCCGGCACGGATGCAGGAGTTGGTGGCCGGCGGCACCCCGGCGGTGCAGCGGATCCGCGCCGACGGGCAGCCGGCGGTGGTGGTCGGGGTGCCGCTCTCCCCCACGACCGCCTTCTACGAGGTCGACTCGTTGCAGGAGCTGGAGGTGACCCTGCGCACGGTGGCCCTGGTGCTGACCGCCGTCGCGGTCACCACGGCCGTGGCCGGGGCCGGGGTCGGCTGGCAGATGACCCGATACGTGCTGCGACCGCTGCGCTCGGTCAGTGACGCGGCGGAGGAGATCACCGCCGGTGACCTGAGCGCGCGGCTGGACCCGGCGACCGAGCCGGACCTGGCCCGGCTCACCACCTCGTTCAACCACATGGTGGACCAGCTGTCCCGACGGCTGGAACGGGACCGCCGGTTCGCCGCCGACGTCAGCCACGAACTCCGGTCGCCGTTGCAGACGCTCTCCGCCGCGGCCAGCGTCCTCCATCGGCGGCGCAACCACCTCGACGACCGGACGCGGACCGCGACGGACCTGGTCACCGACGAGATAGTCCGCTTCCAGACCCTCGTCAACGACCTGCTCGAACTCGCCCGCAGCGACCAGCCGGCCGAGCGGACGCCGGTGGCCGTCGGCGACCTCGCCCGGCAGGTGTGCCGGGGCCGGGGCCTGCCCGAGACGCTGGTCGGCGTCACCGGGCCGGGCACCTGGCTGGTCGACCGGCGGCGGTTCGAGCAGCTGCTGGGCAACCTGGTGGACAACGCGGTACGCCACGGCGGCGGCCCCTGCGCGGTCCGCCTCACCGCCGAGAGGAGGACGTACCGGGTCGAGGTGGACGACGAAGGGCCGGGCGTCGACCCGCAGGACCGGGCACTGGTCTTCGACCGGTTCGTCCGCGGGCGCGGGGCCAACGCCCGGGGCGGCGGCGACGGCACCGGTCTGGGGTTGGCGCTGGTGGCCCAGCACGCCGCCGCGCACGGTGGGCGGGCGTACGTGGTGGACCGGCCGGGTGGTGGCGCCCGGTTCCGGGTGGACCTGCGGGAGCCCCGGTGCTGAGCGGCGACGCGCGGCGGCCTGACCCCGGTGGGACGGGGTGGCCGCTCCGGGCGGCCCTGGTCGCCGCGACCGGGTTGCTCGCCCTGGCCGGATGCGGGGTCTCCGCCGAGCGGGTGCCCCGCGAGGTGACCCCGCCGCACGGACCGTTCCCGGCGGCGACGCCCGGAACGGCGGCCACCGAGAGCGGCACCGTCGTCCAGCGGCTCTGCTACGTCCGGGACGACACGCTGGTGGTGGTCGACCGTCGCGTCCGCACCCTGCCGACACCCCGGGAGCAGATCGGGCTGCTGGTGGACGGGCCGGTCGCCACCGAGCAGGAGGACCGGCTGACCAGCGCCCTGACCGGGGTGAACGTGGTCACCGACGTACGGGTGGCCGGCGGCGAGGCGACGGTGGCCGTCGGTGAGCGGCTGGCCGGCACCGGACGCAACGACGAGGTGCTCGCCTTCGGGCAGATCGTCTGCACCCTGACCGGTCGCGCCGACGTGGACCGGGTCACCTTCGTGCAGGGCGGCCAGCGGCTCGGGGTGCCCCGGGCCGACGGCTCGCTCTCCACCGGCCCGCTCACCGCCGCCGACTACGCGGCCATGGTCTCCCCACGCTGACCGGGGGCGGGGTGGGTCGCCGCCCACCCCGCCCGTGCGGTCGCTACAGCGTCCGGGCGAGCCGGTCGGCGAGAATGCGGGTGAACCGGGACGGGTCGGCGAGTTCGCCGCCCTCGGCGAGCAGCGCCATGCCGTGCAGCAGCTCGGCCGTCTCGGTCAGCATCTCCTTGTCCCCGTCCTGCTCGTATGCCTGGCGCAGCCCGGTGACGAGCGGGTGGGTGGGGTTCAGCTCCAGGATCCGCTTGACCGGCGGGACGTCCTGCCCCATCGCCCGGTACATCTTCTCCAGGGTCGGGGTCATGTCGTGCGCGTCGCCGACGATGCAGGCCGGGGAGGTGGTCAGGCGGGACGAGAGACGGACCTCCCGCACCTGGTCGGCCAGCTGCTCGCCCAGCCAGGTCAGCAGCGCCTCGAAGTCCTTGCGCTGCTGCTCCCGCTCCGGTTCGGCGTTCTTCTTCTCCTCCTCGGTGTCCAGGTCGACCTGCCCCTTGGCGATCGAGCGCAGCGGCCGACCGTCGAACTCGCCGACCCGCTCGACCCACACCTCGTCCACCGGGTCGGTCAGGACGAGCACCTCGTAGCCCCTGGCGCGGAACGCCTCCATGTGCGGCGAGTTCTCGATCATCGATCGGGACTCGCCGGTCATGTAGTAGATGTCGCCCTGGCCGTCCTTCATCCGCTCGACGTACTGCGCGAGGGTGGTCAGCTCGGTCTCGTCCCGGGTCGAGGCGAGCGAGGTGATCTCCAGCAGGGTGTCCCGGTTCTCGGTGTCGTCGATCAGCCCCTCCTTGACCGCGCGACCGAACTCGGTCCAGAAGGTGCGGTACCGGTCGGGGTGCTCGGTCATCATGCTCCGGACCGTGGTGAGCACCTTCTTGACCAGACGGCGACGGACCGCCCGGATCTGCCGGTCCTGCTGGAGGATCTCCCGGGAGATGTTCAGCGACAGGTCGTGGGCGTCCACCACACCCTTGACGAAGCGCAGGTAGTCCGGCATCAGCGCCTCGCAGTCGTCCATGATGAAGACGCGCTTGACGTAGAGCTGGACGCCGCGCTTCCCCTCCCGGGCGAACAGGTCGAACGGCGCGTGGGACGGCAGGAACAGCAGCGCCTCGTACTCGAAGGTGCCCTCGCCCCGCATGTGGATGGTCTCCAGCGGGTCGACCCAGTCGTGGCTGAGGTGCTTGTAGAACTCCTTGTACTCGGCCTCGTCGACCTCGCTGCGGGGCCGGGCCCAGAGCGCCTTCATCGAGTTGAGGGTCGCCACGTCGGTGGTCGTCTTCCCCTCGGCGTCGGTGCGCTCCGCCGTCATCCGGATCGGCCAGGCGATGAAGTCGGAGTACCGCTTGACGATCTCCCGGATCTTCCAGTCGGCGGTGTAGTCGAAGAGGTTGTCCTCGCTGTCCTCCGGCTTGAGGTACACGATGACCGAGGTGCCCTGCGGGGCGTCGTCGACCGCCTCGATGGTGTAGGTGCCCTCGCCGGTGGACTCCCACCGGGTGCCGCCGGCCTCCCCGGCCCGGCGGGTGACCAGCTCCACCCGGTCGGCGACCATGAACGTGGCGTAGAAGCCCACCCCGAACTGGCCGATCAGGTCCTGCGAGGCGGAGGCGTCCTTCGACTCCCGCAGCTTCCGCAGCAGTTCGGCCGTACCGGACTTGGCGATCGTGCCGATCAGCGTGACCACGTCGTCGCGGGACATGCCGATGCCGTTGTCCCGGACGGTCAGCGTCCGCTTCTCCCGGTCGACCTCGATGGCGATGTGCAGGTCGGAGGTGTCGACGTCGAGGTCCTTGTCGACCATCGACTCCAACCGCAGCTTGTCCAGCGCGTCGGACGCGTTCGAGACGAGCTCCCGCAGGAAGACGTCCTTGTTCGAGTAGATCGAGTGGACCATCAGCTGAAGCAGCTGACGCGCCTCGGCCTGGAACTCGCGCGTCTCGACCCCGTTGCTCACGGGCGACTCCTTTCCGTGCCAGATGGTGTCGCCGGACAGGATACGAGCCGGGCGGCCGGAACCCCGGCAGGGGCGACCACCGACGCGCGGCTCAGCAGGTGGGGGGCCGCGCAGACCCCGACGGCGCTGTCAGCGGCGACTGTTACGGTGCCGTCGCCGTGGATCTGCGAGCCGGAGGTTGGCGTGACCATCAGTACCAATGTGACGACGTTCGACGGTCTGCCGGTCGTCCGCTTCGACCGCGAGGCGGAGTTGCCAGCCGACCCGTCGATGGTGGCCTGGCGGGTGGAGGCCCCCAGGTACGACTCGCCGCCGGAGGAGTTGGCGGCGGAACTGGACGCGCTGCTGTCACGGGTGCCGGCCGACGCGATCCGGGCCCTGGTCGTCGGCCCGTGGGGCGACGCCTACGACAGGCCGGCCCCGGTCGAGCTGCTGGTTTCCCTGGCGCCCCGGTTGACCGGGCTGCGCGCCCTCTTCCTCGGGGAGATGACCTTCGAGGAGTGCGAGATCTCCTGGATCCGGCACGGTGACGTGACGGGGTTGCTGGAGGCGTACCCGGCGCTGGAGGTGCTGCGGGTGCGCGGCGCGGAAGGGCTGGCGCTCAAGCCGGTGCGGCACGAGGCCCTTCGCGAGCTGGCGTTCGAGTCCGGTGGCCTGCCGGCGACGGTGGTCCGGGCCGTCGGCGACTGCGACCTGCCGGCCCTGACCCACCTGGAGCTGTGGCTCGGCGTGGAGGACTACGGCGCTGACGCGACCGTGGAAGACCTCGCCCCGGTGCTGGGCGGCGAGCGACTGCCCGCCCTGCGGCACCTGGCGCTCTGCAACGCCGGGATCGCCGACGAGGTCGCCGCCGCCGTGGCCACCGCGCCGGTCGTGGCCCGGCTGGAGGTGCTCGACCTGTCCCGGGGCGTCATGACCGACGCCGGGCTCGACGCGCTGCTCGCCGGGCAGCCGCTGACCCACCTGCGGCAGCTCGACCTCTACCACCACTATCTCTCCGAGGAGGCCGCCCAGCGGGCCGTCGCGCAGCTCCCCGGGGTGCGGGTGGACGTCTCCGACCCGCAGGAGGCCGACGAGGACGGCGACGAGGTGTACCGCTACACCGCCGTCGGGGAGTAGCACCGTGCCCGTTCCCGGCGACCGGAGCGTCCACGGGCGCCTGACCGTCGTCGGCAACCCGGACAACCGCCGGGTCCGGCTCTTCACCGAGGCGGCGACCGGGGCGGGACTGCCCCGACCGGCCGTACTGCCCTGGCGGGACCTGCTCACCGGCGCGACGCCGCCGCCGGCGGGCACGCTGGTGCGGGTCGACTCCCCCGGTGAGGACGCCGAGGTCGACCGGCTGCTGCGCGGGGCCGCCGAGCCGGCCCGGCACGGCGAGATCGTCGGGACGGCCGCCGCGCACGCCGGGCTGCGTCGGGCGCTGGACCGCCTCGCCTCCGGCGGGGCGACCCTGCTCAACCAGCCCGCCGACATCGTCACCATGTGCGACAAGCGGCGCTGCCACGCGGTGCTCGACGCCGCCGGGGTGCCGGTGCCGGCGGCGCTGGGCGAGGTCACCGGTTACGCCGACCTGCGCGCGGCGATGCGCCGGGCCGGCTGGTCGCGGGTGTTCGTCAAACCGGCACACGGCTCGTCGGCGTCCGGGGTGCTCGCCTTCGCGGCCGACAGGTCCCGGGTGGTCGCCACCACGCCGGTGGAGCGGGCCGAGGGGCGGCTGTTCAACTCGTTGCGGGTGCGTCGCTACACCGACGAGGCCGAGGTGGCGGAGATCGTCGACCGGCTCGCCCCGGACGCGCTGCACGTCGAGCGGTGGCTGCCCAAGGCGGGGCTGGGCGACCGGGTGGTGGACCTGCGGGTCGTGGTGGTGGCCGGGCGTCCCACCCACGCCGTGGTCCGGGCCGGGCGGGGGCCGATCACCAACCTGCACCTGGGCAACGCCCGGGGCGACCTGGCGGCGCTGCGCGCGGCGGCCGGTCCGACCAACTGGGCGGCGGCGATGGAGACCTGCGCGCGGGTGGCGGCGTGTTTCCCGGACACGCTGCACGTCGCCGTCGACCTGATGTTCCTGGTCGGCTGGGCCCGGCACGCCGTCGCCGAGGTCAACGCGTTCGGTGACCTGCTGCCCGGGGTGCTCGCCGACGGCCGGGACACCTACGCCACCCAGCTGCACGCGCTGCGCGGCGGCTGGCGTCCGGCCGGCAGCTCCGCCTCCACGCCGGGCGGCGGACGGCCAGCGGACGGCACGGCGGGCCCGCGGCCCGCGCCGGACGGCGGGGCGGCACGGGAGACGGCGTGCGCGACCTGATCGGCTCCCACGACCTGCTGCTGGTCACCCTGGACACGCTCCGCTTCGACGTGGCCGACGACCTGGTCCGCGCCGGGCGCACCCCGACGCTGGCCCGGGTGCTGCCGGGCGGGCGGTGGGAGCGGCGGCACAGCCCGGCCAGCTTCACCTACGCCGCCCACCACGCGTTCTTCGCCGGCTTCCTGCCCACCCCCACCGACCCCGGGCCGCACCAGCGGCTTTTCGCCGCCCGTTTCCCGGGCAGCGAGTCCGCCGGGACGAACACATGGGTGTTCGACGCGCCCGACCTGCCCACCGCGCTGCGCGCCGAGGGCTACCACACGGTCTGTGTCGGCGGGGTGGGCTTCTTCAACCTGCGCAGCCCGCTCGGGGCGGTGCTGCCCGGCCTCTTCGCCGAGGCGCACTGGGAGCCGGAGTTCGGGGTGACCGCACCCGACTGCCTGGACGCGCAGCTGGACCGGCTGACCGGGGTCGTCGACCGGGTGCCCACCGGCCGGCCGTTGTTCACCTTCCTCAACGTCGCCGCGCTGCACCAGCCGAACCGGCACTACCTGCCCGGCGCGACCGCCGACGACCGGGCCAGCCACGCCGCCGCGCTGGAGTACGTCGACAGCCGCCTGGACCGGCTCTTCGCGCTGGCCACCGCCCGTGGCCGTCCCACCTTCGTGATCCTCTGCTCGGACCACGGCACCGCCTACGGCGAGGACGGGCACACCGGCCACCGGATCGGCCACGACGTGGTCTGGACCGTGCCGTACGCCCACTTCACCCTTCACCCGGGAGACACGTGACCCTCGACGGCTCGCCCTACCAGGGCTACCTCTACGCGTACCCGCACAAGACCGCGTACCGGCCGCTGCGACCCCGGCCGCCGCTGCGGGAGGTCTGGGCGGCCCAGCCCCGCGACGCGCTCTTCCTCTACCTGCACCTGCCGTTCTGCGAGATGCGCTGCGGCTTCTGCAACCTGTTCACCCGGGCCAACCCGCCGGCCGAGCAGGTCGCGGCGTACCTGCGCCAGCTGCGTCGGCAGGCACGGCGGGTCCGCGACGCCCTCGGCGATGCCCGGTTCGTGCGGGCCGCGTTCGGCGGCGGCACCCCCACCTACCTGGAGGCCGGGGAGCTGACCGAGTTGTTCGACATCGCCGAGGAGACTGCCGGTGGGCCGCTGGCCGGGCTGCCGATCTCGGTGGAGACCTCCCCGGCGACCGCCACGCCGGACCGGCTCGCCGTGCTCGCCGAGCGGGGCGTCACCCGGGTCAGCATCGGGGTGCAGAGCTTCCTGGACGCCGAGTCCCGCGCCGCCGGCCGTCCGCAGCGCCGCGCCGAGGTCGACCGGGCCCTCGACGCGATCCGGGCCTCCGGCGCGCCGGTGCTCAACATCGACCTGATCTACGGCATCGACGGGCAGACCGCCGAGACCTGGCGGGTCAGCCTGGAGACCGCGCTGACCTGGCGGCCGGAGGAGCTGTACCTCTACCCGCTCTACGTCCGGCCGCTGACCGGGCTGGGCCGGCGGGCGCACACCCGCGCCGACTGGGACGCCGAACGGCTGGCCCGCTACACCGAGGCGGTGGAGCTGCTGGGCGCGGCCGGCTACCGGCAGGAGTCGATGCGGCAGTTCCGCCGCGCCGACGTGCCGACCCCGGAGGGCCCCGACTACTGCTGCCAGGACGACGGCATGGTCGGGCTGGGCTGCGGCGCCCGCTCGTACACCACCGCGCTGCACTACTCCTTCGACTACGCGGTCGGCGTCTCCGGGGTCCGGGCGGTGCTCGACGACTACCTCGCCCGGCCGGAGGAGGACTTCGACCACGCCGAGGTGGGCTACCACCTCGACGTCGCCGAGCAGCGACGACGCTGGCTGATCCAGTCCCTGCTGCGCGCCGAGGGCCTCGACCCGGTCGCGTACCGGAAACGGTTCGGCAGCGGGCCCGCCGACGACTTCCCGGAGCTGGCCGAGCTGACCCGGCGCGGCTGGGCGACCGACGACGGCAGCCGGCTCACCGCCGCCGGGCTGGCGCGCTCCGACGCGATCGGGACGTGGCTGGTCTCCGCGCCGGTCCGGCGGGCGATGGCGGGGTACGCGCTCCGGTGAACCTGTCGATCCTCTACCGGGGCCCGCTGGCCAGCTGCAACTACGACTGCCCGTACTGCCCGTTCGCGAAGCGGCACGACCCGCCGGAGCTGCTCCGCGCCGACCGGGCGGACCTGGCCCGGTTCACCGACTGGGTGGCGGCGACCGACGACGTCCGGCTGTCGGTGCTGTTCACCCCGTGGGGCGAGGGGCTGACCCGCAGCTGGTACCGCGAGGCCATGGTCCGGCTGTCCCACCTGGAGCACGTGGAGCGGGTGGCGATCCAGACCAACCTGGCCGCCCGGCCGGACTGGCTGGCCGAGGCCGACCCGGCGCGCGTGGCGCTGTGGACCACCTACCACCCCGGTCAGGTGACCCGGGAACGTTTCCTGGCCCGTTGTGACCGCCTCCGCGAGCTGGGGGTGCGCTTCTCGGTCGGAGTGGTCGGGTTCCCCGAGCACCTGGCCGAGGCGCGGGCGCTGCGCGCCGCCCTGCCCGACGAGGTCTATCTCTGGGTCAACGCCGCCGAAGGGCACCGGTACGACGCCGAGCAGGAGGCGGCCTGGACCGCGCTGGATCCGCTCTTCGGCTACAGCGTCCGCCCGCACCTGTCCCTGGGCCGCCCCTGCCACGCCGGGGAGACGGCGGTGTCGGTGAACGGTGACGGCACGGTCCGCCGCTGCCACTTCATCGCCGCGCCGATCGGCAACCTCTACGACGGCTCGTGGCGGGCCGCCCTGACCCCCCGGGCCTGCACCAACGCCGTCTGCGACTGCCACATCGGGTACGTGCACCTCAAGCCGCTCGGCCTGCGGGAGGTCTTCGCCGGCGGGGTGCTGGAACGCATCCCGGCCGGCTGGCCGCAGCGGTCCCGGTGACCGGGGAGGCACCCCGGGTTGCCTCGGTCTGCTACCTGTGTCGTCGTGTCGTCACCCGAACCGCTCGCCCGCACTGACGGACCGGCCGTACCCCGTCGGGTCCGTCGCCGCGTACCCTCGTCGCCGGTGTCGCCGCCCGTGCCCCGGCGGCTGCCCGGCGTGACCGGCGTCGCCGGTCGCCTGTCTTCCCGTCCCGGGCACGGTGCTCTCCTGGAGGCAGCCCGGTGAACGCCCACGACTGGCAGGTCTCCGGCTACACGCACCGCCGCGAACTCGGCTCGGGAGCGTCGGGTCGGGTGGTCCTCGCCGTACACGACGCCACCGGCACGCCCACCGCGATCAAGTACCTGATCGGGAAGGTCGGCGACGACCCCTCGTTCCGGGCCGCGTTCCGGGCCGAGGCGGAACTGCTCGCCGCGATCGACGACCCGCATGTCGCCCGCCTCTACGAGTACGTGGAGGCCCCCCACGGCGCGGCCATCGTGATGGAACTGGTCGACGGGGTCTCGCTACGCCAGATGCTGCGCGCGAACGGCCCCACCGAGCCGGAGTCCGCGCTGTACGTCCTCAAGGGTTCCCTGCTGGGGCTGCACGCCGCGCACACCCGAGGCGTGGTGCACCGCGACTACAAGCCGGAGAACGTGCTGGTCACCGCAGCCGGCGAGAGCAAGCTCGCCGACTTCGGGATCGCCATGCCGGTCGGGCGCGAGGCGGGCGCCTCGGTCACCGGCACGCCCCGCTACATGGCCCCGGAGCAGTGGCGCGGGGCGGCGGCCACCCCGGCGTCGGACATCTACGCCGCCACGGCGGTCTTCTTCGAGTGCCTGACCGGGCACGCCCCGTACAACGGGCCGGGCCTGATCGACCTGCGCGACCAGCACGCCCACGCGCCGATCCCGACCGACGCGGCCCCGCCGTCCGTCCACGACCTGATCCGGCAGGGCCTGGCCAAAGCGCCGGAGGAGCGCCCGCAGCCGGCCGCCACGTTCCTGGACTGGCTGGAGTCGGTCGCGGTCGGCGCGTACGGGCCGCAGTGGGAGGAGCGTGGCCGCAGCCGGCTGGCCGAACGGGCGGCGCTGCTGGCTCTGCTCTTCCCGTCCCACGAGCCGAGCGACGGCAGCACCGCCGTCGCCGCCACCGCGCTCGCCGACGACCGGGGACGGGCCTGGGGCTGGGGTCGCAAGGCCCTGGTCGCCGGAGGCGTGGCGGCACTGCTGGTGACCGGGGGCGTGGGCTACAGCTACGCCTCCCGCGACGAGCCGTCGGTCGAACTCGCGGTGGAACCGGGCCCGTCGGCCCCGGTCGTCGCGACACCGGCCGACGAACCCAAGGACCCCACGGACGACCCGACGACCCCCACGCCCACGCCGTCCCCGACGCCCACCACCACCCCGTCGGCCACCGTCGCGCCGACGGCGACCGTCAGCCGGACGCCCACGCCGACGCCGAGCCGGACCCCGACGGCGACGCCGAGTCCGCTGGCGAGCACCACCCCGCCCCCACCGCCGGACGTGACCGCCCCGACCCTCGAGGGCGTCGACGCCAGCCCCCGCACGATCGAGCCGGGCGGGTGCCCGTACGGCGCCAGGTCGACCACCGTCACCGCCACGGCCCGCGACGACCGCACCTCGCCCGGATCGCTGCGGGTGAGCTTCCGGTACACCGTCGGCGGGAAGACCTCGACCGTGTCGATGTCGTACACCCGCAGCGGCACCCACCGGGGCACCTTCGGCAACCTGCCGATGGACCCGACGACCCCCCGCATCCCGGTCGACGTCACCGCCACCGACGCCGCCGGCAACACCGCCGGGCCGGTCCGGGTGTACGTCTCCTTCCAGTCGTACTGCACCCCGGGCTGACCGCCGGTGCCCACTCCGTGTCGCAGCACGTCGCACCGCGCGACGCCCGGCGAGACCCCGACGACCACGGGAGGTCGTACCCGATGACCCAACCGACCCTGCCCACCGGGGCGCGCCTGGTGGGGCCGGCGCACGCCGGTGTCTGCGGGACGTGGTGGCGGGCACTGGCGCCGGACGGCACCGATCAGCTCGTCCTGCGGATCGCCACCCCCGACCCGGCGCTGGCGGACCGGGTGATCGTGGCGACCCGCGCGGTGGCCGCCCTGCGCCACGGCGGCCTGTTCGGCCCCGGGGACCCGATCCGACACAACGGCGCGCTGTGGCTGGTCGCCACCGGGGCGTCCGGCTCGACGCTGTCGGAACTGGCGGAGACCGAGGGCGTCGGTCTCGACGTCCCGGCGGTGGCGACCATCGCGGTGGAGACCGCCCGGACCCTCGTCGCGGTGCACGCCGCCGGTCTCGGCCACGGCGCGGTGCACGGCCGCACGGTGGTGGTCTCCGGTCTCGGCGCGGTGACGCTCACCGAGACGGCCCTGCTGCCGGCGCTGCACGGCGTGCCCGCGGACCCGGCGACGGACCGGCGGGCCTGGGCGGAACTGGTCCGCTGGCTGGTCGCCCGGTGGTGCGGCACGCAGCCCGGCGCCGACCTGCTGCTGCGCTGCGCCTCGCGTGGCGAGCAGGACCTGGCCCAGGCGGTACGGGAGCTGCGCGACACCCCGCTGCCGGTGGGATCCGACGGCCGGACCGGACTGCTCGCCGCCGTCACCGCCCACCGGCACCGGGCCACGTCCACCGAGGACCAGGGCGGGTCCGTGCCCACCGAGGCGTTCTCCGCTGGGGCCGTGGTCACGGAGGCGTGGCCCACCGCAGCCGTGGCCACGGAGTCGTTCTCCACCGCAGCCGTGCCCACCGAGGCGTTTCCCGGTGGGGCCGTCCCCACCGAGTCCTTCCCCACCGCAGCCGTGGCCACGGAGGCGTTCGCCACCGCCGGTCCGGGCGTCTCCCCGGGTGGGTCCACACCCACCGAGGCGTTCACGCTCGGCGGGTCGGCCGACGTGCTACCGGGCCAGGCCGACACGGCGCTGTCGATGCCGCCGCCGGTGGACCCGTTCGTGTCGACGCGGGTACCGACGCTCCTGCCCGACCAGCCGTCCCACACCGGCCGGACCTACCGGTCGGTGGAGTCGACGGTCACCGCCCCGCCCCCGGTGACCACCGATGCCACCGCCGCCGCCCCGGGCCCGACCACCGAGAGCTATCGGCCGACCGGACGGCCCAAGCCCGCCGGCCCGCCCCCTCTCCCCAGCACCGAGGTGCGCTTCGGACCGGGCGTACCCGGCGGGCCGCCGACGGCGCCCGGCTGGCAGCGCCCGCCAGCCCCGCCTCGCCGCTCCCGCTGGCGGTTGGTCGGCTCGGTCCTGTCGACGCTGCTCACCCTCGCCCTGCTGGTCGCGGTGGGGCTGCACCTCTGGCAACGGATGAGTCCGCTGGAGATCCGTTCGGTACGGGTGACCGTGGCCGAGCCGCCCGGCGAGCGTTGCGACGTGACCGTGGACGTGGTGGCGACCGTGGAGACCAACGGTCGGGCCGGCACCATCCGCTACCAGTGGCTGCGTGACGGTGCCGAACCGGGTGGCCTGCTCACCCAGCGGGTGTCCCGGGGCCAGCGGACGGTGACACTGCGCCTGAAGTGGGCGTTCAGCGGGACGGGCTCGACGACGGAGACCGCCGTCATCAACATCACCGACCCCACCCCCACCCAGGGACGGACGGTCTTCCGCTACCAGTGCCCGACCGGGTGATCAGCGCCGTGACCAGCGGGTCGTCCCGGTCCGGGAACGGCCCCGCCGGGTAGCGTGCCGCCTGTGACCCTGCGCACCTCTGGCACCCGGTGGGAATGCCAGGCCGCCGTCGGGATTTGGTCGCAGACATGAGCGCAAACGATCAGACAGGCGGTACCCGTTGAGCGTCACCATGGAGGCCGCGCCACCACCGACGGCGACCCCGGGCGAGCTGATGAGCCCGGGGCAGCGGCTCCGGCTCGTCCTGGTCCTCGGTTCTCTCATCGCGATCGGGCCGCTGACCATCGACATGTATCTACCGGCGCTGCCGTCGATCGTCGACGACCTGCAGACCACCTCGGCGGCGGTGCAACTCACTCTCACCGGCACGCTCGCCGGACTCGCGATCGGTCAGCTGGTGATCGGGCCGCTCTCCGACGCGCTGGGCCGCCGGACGCCACTGCTGGCCGGCACGGCGTTGCACGTGCTGGCGTCGCTGCTCTGCGTGGTGGCGCCCTCCGTGGAGGTGCTCGGCGCACTGCGGGTGTTGCAGGGTCTCGGCACGGCCGCGACCGCGGTCGTCGCGATGGCCGTCGTCCGTGACCTGTTCAGCGGGGCCGCGTTCGCCACCCTCTTCTCCCGGCTGATGCTGGTGATGGGTGCCGCGCCGATCCTCGCCCCCACCCTCGGCAGCGAGGTGCTGCGCTGGACCAGCTGGCGGGGGATCTTCGTGGTGCTCGCGATCTTCGGAGTGGCCCTGCTCGCCGTCGCCGCCTTCGGTCTGCGGGAGACCCTGCCGATGGCCCTGCGGCGGTCCGGCCGGATGATCGACACCCTGCGGACGTACGGGACGCTGCTGCGCGACCGCGTCTTCGTCGGGCTGGTACTGGTCGCGGGTCTCGCGATGGCGGCGCTGTTCGCGTACGTCGCCGGGTCGTCGTTCGTGCTCCAGGACCAGTACGGCCTCGACGAGCAGGAGTTCGGCCTGGCGTTCGGCGCGGGTGCGGT
This sequence comes from Micromonospora sagamiensis, assembly GCF_014680085.1. Lineage (NCBI taxonomy): Bacteria > Bacillati > Actinomycetota > Actinomycetes > Micromonosporales > Micromonosporaceae > Micromonospora > Micromonospora sagamiensis. Next base: position 6,865,153 of record NZ_AP023438.1, read on the forward strand.
GGGTCTGATCCTGGCCACGCAGCTCAACGTGCGACTGCTGCGGCGGTACACCCCCCAGCGGATCCTGCTGGTCTCCCTCGGCGCCGGCACCGTGGCCGCGCTCGGGCTGCTCGTCTTCGCGGCCACCGGCCTCGGCGGGCTGCCCGCCCTGCTGGCCACCCTCTGGGTGGTGCTGGCGGCGGCCGGGCTGGCGATGCCGAACGCCCCCGCGCTGGCGCTGTCCCGGCACGGGGAGGCGGCCGGTACCGCGTCGGCGCTGCTCGGCGCGGTGCAGTTCGGCGTGGGCGCGGTCGCGGCACCGCTGGTGGGTGTGCTCGGTACCGGGGCCGTGGCGATGGCGCTGGTGGTGGCGGGTGGCATGGCCTGCGCGATGATCGTCCTGCTGGTCGTGGTCCGGCCGGCTCGCCTCGGCGCGCTCGGCGCTGCACCGGTGGCCGGTCCCGGGCACTGACCCGGGCCGCGCCGTCAGGTCGGTGGGCAGTGCCGGGCGGTGCCGGACGGAAGCGGTGCCGGCCGTGGGCGGTGCCGGCCGTGGGCGGTGCCGGGCGGGACAGCGGAGCGTCGCCCGCCACCGTCCGGCGCCGTTGTGCCAGGCTGTCCGCGTGGCTCAGCGACCTCTCCTCCTCATCGACGCCCCCAGCCTCTACTTCCGCGCGTACTTCGGCGTCCCGGAGTCCAGCGCGCGGACCGCCGACGGCAGCCCCGTCAACGCGGTGCGTGGCTTCCTCGACATGCTCGCCACACTGGTGCGGACCCGTCGGCCCGACCGGATGGTCTGCGCGCTCGATTACGACTGGCGACCGCAGTGGCGGGTGGCGCTGCTGCCGTCGTACAAGACGCACCGCCTCGCCCCCGAGGGTGAGGGGGAGGTGGTGCCCGACACGCTCGGCCCACAGGTGCCGGTGATCCTCGACGTGCTCGCCGCGATCGGCATCCCGGCGGTGGGCGCCGACGGCTACGAGGCCGACGACGTGCTCGGCACCCTCGCCACCACCCAGCCCGCACCGGTCGAGGTGGTCTCCGGGGACCGGGACCTGTTCCAGCTCGTCGACGACGCGCGACCGGTGCGGCTGCTGTACGTCGGCCGGGGCGTCGCGAAGCTGGAGGACTGCGACGACGCGGCGGTCCTGACCCGGTACGGCGTCCCCGCCGACCGGTACGCCGACTTCGCCGCGCTGCGCGGCGACCCCAGCGACGGCCTGCCCGGAGTGCCCGGCGTCGGGGAGAAGACCGCCGCCCGCCTGATCGAGCGGTACGGCAGCGTCAGCGGCATCCTCACCGTACTGGACGAGCCCGGCTCCGGCTTCGCCCCCGGCCTGCGGGCCAAGCTCGACGGGGCACGGGACTACCTGGCCGTGGCACCGACGGTGGTACGGGTGGCCCGGGACGTACCCCTCGGCCCGATCGCCACGGCGCTTCCGGCGGCTCCGGTCGACCCGGACCGGCTGCTGGAGTTGGCGGAACACTGGAACCTGGCCAGTCCGGTCCGGCGGTTGGTCGACGCCCTCGCCGACCAGCGCTGATCCGACCGGCGCTGGTCACCGGCACCCGCCCACCTACGCGCCCGCACCGCCTCCGCTGGGTGCCTGCAGGGGCCCCTTGCTCATCATTTCTGCCCTGTAGGGGACCCCTGCTACCACCCGAGCGTGCGCCACCCTGCTACCACCTCAGGCGTGCGCCCCGCGTGTGTGTGCGCCGGGGTCAGCGGGGGGAGTCGTCGCGGCGGCGCGGGAACGGGGTGCCGCCGGGCTGGCCGAGGGTGGTGCGGGCGGAGTGGGCGCGCAACCCGGCCGGGTCCGGGGGCGTGCCCGGTTCGGCGGTGGCCGGGAACGGCTCCCGCCGGGTGTCCAGGTATGCGGCGCCCGCCCGGTCCTCCTCGGTCGGGGCGGCCAGCAACGCGTAGACGAGGCCGACCACCACGAAGATCACCGCGAGCACGATCGGCACCAGGAGGGTGCTCACGCCGGCTCCGGAGAGTCGGCCCTGCCGGTCGTGCAGGTGCACGGAGAGGGCGCTCATCCCGGTGAAGTGCATCCCGTTGACCGCGACGCCCATCACCAGCGCCGACCCGACGAGGGCGAGCAGCCGGCGGACGGTCACCGCGAGCCAGAGCGCCACGGTGGCCGCCGCCACCGCGATCGCCACGGAGAGGACGACCCGGGTTCGGTCGTAGACGAGGTCTCCGTTGAGCCGCATGGCCGCCATGCCGGTGTAGTGCATGGCGGCGACCCCGGCCCCGGTGAAGACACCGCCGACGATGATCCGCACGGCGGAGAGGCGTCCGGTGCCGACGATGGCCAGACCGATGCCGACCGCCGCGACGGCGGTGACCGCGCTGGCCACGGTGAGCGGCACGTCGTACCGGATGCGTGTGCCCTCGACCCCGAAGCCGAGCATGGCCATGAAGTGCATGGTCCAGATGGCGGTCCCGCCGATCGCCCAGGCGGCCAGGATGCCCCACCAGGCCCGCTGGCCACCGGTGTGGGCGGTACGGATACGACCGGCGCAGATCAGCCCGAGGAACGAGCCGAGCACGGACAGCGCGTAGCTGAGCGCGGGCGTGATCCATCCGTACTCAAAGTGATTAATCGTTGCCACGAAGACCTTCTCCCCGGAAGCTCCACCGGCGCGTAGCGCGCGCTTGAGCAATGATCGGGGACGCCTCTAGCAGGCACGACAGCACCCCCCCGGGCAATTCGAGGGGTGCTGTGGCGGTGACCGTGCGATGCGTCGATTACCGCATCGCAATCACTTTCAGTTACGTCAGGCGGGAGCGTGGTACGCCAGGACACCCCGGTTGACCGCCGCGATGGCCTGTCGGGCGGTGGCGCGCAGCTCGGTCCTCGCCCCACCGGAGTCGGCGAGCTGCCCGAGCAGGTCGACCACCTGCCGGGCCCAACGGACGAAGTCCCCGGCCGGCATCTCGCCGTCGAGCTGATGGCCGCTGGCCAGCACCTTGGCCAGTGCCTCGCCCCGCGCCCAGCGGTAGATCGGCCAGACGAAGCCCAGGTCGGGTTCCCGGGTGACGTTGAGCCCCCGGCCCGCCTCGTCGGCCTCGATCTCGCTCCACAGCTTCAGCGTCGCGTCGACCGCGTCGACGATCGCGCCGCGCGGCACCGAGGCCCGCTCGTCGACGTCCCGCCGGGCCTCGAAGACCACCACCGACACCGCGGCGGCCAGTTCGGCCGGGGAGAGACCGTCCCAGACGCCCCGGCGCAGGCACTCGGCGACGAGCAGGTCCGCCTCGGTCCAGATCCGGGCCAGCATCCGGCCGGCGTCGGTGACCGACCCGTCGGCGGTGAGGTAGCCCCTGGCGGTGAGCAGCGCCACGATCCGGTCGAAGGTACGGGCCAGCGAGCCGGTCCGGCCGGACACCCGCTGGCGCAGTTCCTCGGTGTCGCGTTCCAGCCGGCGGCGGCGTTCCGCCCAGCGGGCGTGCTCCTCCCGCTCCGGGCAGGCGTGGCACGGGTGGCGGCGCAGTTCGGACCGGAGCTGGATGAGCCGGTTGTCCTCCCCCACCGCCTGCCGGGACCGGCCGCCGCGCCGTCCGCCGTGCCGGTCCAGGCCGGTGCCGCTGACCTCGGCGGCGAGGTCCCGCCGGGCCGCCGGGGAGCGGTGGTTGAAGTGCTTGGGCACCCGGATCCGGGCGAGCACCTCGGCCGGGGTGGTGAAGTCGGCGGCGCTGATCCGCCCCGCCCAGCGGTCCTGGGTGAGCACCAGCGGGCGGGGCTCGCCGAACCCGCCCGTCGCGGGATCGATCACGACCGCCAGGCCGGCCCGCCGCCCCGACGGCACCCGGATCACGTCGCCGACCCGCAGCCGCTCCAACGAGGCGATCGCGGTCGCCTTGCGCTGGGTCTGCCCCTGCCGGGCCAGCGAGCGCTCCCGGTCGCCGATGGCCACCCGCAGCGCGAAGTACTCGTCGAAGTCGCCCTGGTGGCAGACCGCCTCCGCGCCGTACGCCTCCATGGTCTCGGTGTTGCGCTGCACCTGGCGGGCCAGGCCGACCACCGAACGGTCCGCCTGGAACTGCGCGAACGACGACTCCAGCAGCGCCCGGGCCGGCTCCGCGCCGACGCTGCCGACCAGGTTCACCGCCATGTTGTACGACGGCCGGAAGCTGGACCGCAGCGGGTAGGTCCGGGTGGACGCGAGCCCGGCCACGTGCCGGGGGTCGGTCTCCGGCGACCAGACGACCACCGCATGGCCCTCGACGTCGATGCCCCGGCGGCCGGCGCGGCCGGTGAGCTGGGTGTACTCCCCCGGGGTCAGGTCGACGTGGGCCTCGCCGTTGTACTTGACCAACCGTTCCAGCACCACGCAGCGGGCCGGCATGTTGATGCCCAGGGCGAGGGTCTCGGTGGCGAACACCGCCTTGACCAGACCGCGGACGAACAGCTCCTCGACGACCTCCTTGAAGGCCGGCAGCATGCCCGCGTGGTGGGCGGCGAGACCGCGCTCCAACCCGTCGAGCCACTCCCAGTAGCCGAGGACGGAGAGGTCCTCGCCGGGGATGGCGGTGACCCGGCTCTCCACCACCCGGCGGATCTCCGCGCGTTCCTCGGGCGAGGTGAGCCGCAGCCCGGCGGCGAGGCACTGCTGCACCGCCGCGTCGCAGCCGGCCCGGCTGAAGATGAACAGGATCGCCGGGAGCAGACCCTCGCGGTCCAGCCGGTCGACGATGTCCGGCCGCAGCGGACCCCGCCACCGGGGGCCGCGCCGCCGGTCCGGGCCGACCCCGCGCACCTCGCCCAGTTCGAGTCGGCGCAGCGTGTCGCGGGTGTAGCGGAGCAGCTCGGGGTGGACGTCGTGCTTGCGGGCCGCGTCGGCGTCGTGGAACAGGTCGAACATCCGCTTGCCGACCAGCATGTGCTGCCACAGCGGGACCGGCCGGTGCTCGCTGACCACCACGGCGGTCTCACCCCGGACGGTGACCAGCCAGTCGGCGAACTCCTCGGCGTTGGAGACGGTCGCCGAGAGGGAGACCAGGGTGACCGACGCGGGCAGGTGGATGATCACCTCTTCCCAGACCCCGCCCCGGAAGCGGTCGGCGAGATAGTGCACCTCGTCCATCACCACGTACGCCAGGCCGTCGAGAGTGGCCGACCCGGCGTAGAGCATGTTCCGCAGCACCTCGGTGGTCATCACCACCACGGGGGCGTCGCCGTTGATCGCGTTGTCGCCGGTGAGCAGGCCGACGTGCGCGGCGCCGTACCGGTCGACCAGGTCGTGGTACTTCTGGTTCGACAGCGCCTTGATCGGGGTGGTGTAGAAGCACTTGCGCCGGGGTCCGTCGGCCGTCACCGGCCGGTCGGGAGTGCCGCGCAGCGCCAGGTGCACGGCGAACTCGCCGACCACGGTCTTGCCGGCACCCGTCGGGGCGCAGACCAGCACCCCGCTGCCCCGTTCCAGGGCCTGACACGCCTCGCGCTGGAAGTCGTCGAGGTCGAATCCCAGGTCGAGGGCGAACTCGTCCAGGGCCGGGAAGAGGGTGGCCTGCGCGGCCCGGCGGCGCGCCGCGGCGTACCGCTCGGCGGGACTCGACATGCCACCAAGATTAATGCGTCCCCGCCCGGCCCACCCGTCAAGGCCGCCAGCGCATCCGCACGGTCCTCCGGCGGGCCCGGCATGGCCGTCCGCCGGAGGCGTCGGGGGCGGTCGGTAGGGTGCACCCGTGCCGGATCAAGCCCATGCGCCCGACCCCCGCGCCACCCACGCCACCGACCCTCGGGAGGTTCCCCGCCGCCGGATCGAAGCGGTTCTGTTCGATTTCCACGGCACCCTGGCCCAGGTGGAGGACGCTCGGGATTGGGTGCTGGCCGCTGCGACGACCTGCGGGGTGACGCTGGAACGGATGCGCGCCACGGTACTGGCCGACCGGCTGCTCACCGCCGGCCGGGCCGGCGGGCCCTTGCCGCACCGGGTACCGCCCCGGCTGGCCGAGGTCTGGTCCGACCGGGATCTCTATCCGCACGCCCACCGGGCGGCGTACACCGGGCTGGCCGCGACGGTGGACGCCGGGATCGACGGGCTCGCCGACGCCCTCTACGAGCGGGTCCTGAGCCCGGACGGCTGGGTGCCCTACCCGGACACCGCCCCCACCCTGGCGGCGCTGCGGGCGGCGGGCGTGAAGGTGGCGGTGGTCAGCAACATCGGCTTCGACCTGCGGCCGTTGTTCGACGCGTGGGGGCTCACCGACCTGGTCGACGCCTTCGTGCTGTCGTACGAGGTGGGTCGGTGCAAGCCGGATCCGGGCATCTTCCTGCGCGCCTGCGGCATGGTCGGGGTCGATTCGGAACGGACGCTGATGGTCGGTGACACCCCGGCGGACGCGGGGGCGGTCGGGGCGGGCTGCGCGGTGCTGGTGCTGCCTCCGGCCGAGGTGGGGCGGCCGAACGGGCTCGGTGCCGTGCTCGACCTGGCCCTGGACGACCGACCCGCTGGCACGTAACGCTGACAACAGGATCATGACAGCGCCGATACGAGGCGACGCTAACAACTCGGCGCTATCGTCGCTGTCATGACCAGCCTCGAGGTTCCGGCCCGTGACCGGATCGTCCGGGCGGCCGCCACCCTGCTCGTCGAGGGCGGCCGGGAGGCCGTCACCACGCGGGCGGTCGCCCGCGCCGCCGGGGTGCAGGCCCCGACCATCTACCGGCAGTTCGGGGACATGCGGGGGGTGCTCGACGCGGCGGCCAGCTACCACCTGGCCGCGTACCTGGGCGCCCAGGCGGCCCGCGTACCCGCCGACGACCCGGTCGACGACCTGCGGCGCGGCTGGGACATGCAGGTGGAGTTCGGCTCGACCCACCCGGCCGTGCACGGCCTCATGTACGGCGACCCACGTCCCGGCCCCGTCCCGACCGCGGCCCGGGTCGCCCGGGACATCCTGCGCCACCTGGTCACCCGGGTCGCCGAGGCGGGACGGCTGCGCACCGAGGTCGACCGGGCCACCGACCTGGTCCACTCGGCGTGCTGCGGGGTCACCCTCACGCTGATCCGCACCCCGGCCGGGCAGCGGGACGCGGCCCTGTCCACGCTCACCCGGGAGGCGGTGGTCCGCGCGGTGGCCACCGACACCGTCGCCGCCCGCGCGCCACGCCGCGTCGACCGGCCGGTACGGCACGCGGTGGCGCTGCGGGCGGTCCTGCCCGAGGTGGCGGCCGACCTGACCGCGGCCGAGCGGGAGCTGCTGACCGAATGGCTGGACCGCATCGTCCACGCCGCCCCGCCACCCTGACGTCGCCGGTGCCGGGTCCCGGCTACCGCAGGTTCTGCCACAGCAGGGCGAACCCGAACGCCGTTCCGAACGTGACGATCGCCGCCCTCACCACCCTCTCGGGCAGCTTGCGGACGAGCCGGGCCCCGCCGTAGCCGCCGACGACGGTCGCCGGCACCAGGAGCGCCACCGCCGGCCAGTCGATGTGGCCGAGAAGAACGAAGAGCACCACGGCCGTGAAGGAGATCGCGGCCGACAGCAGGTTCTTGACCGCGACCGTCCGGGCGAGCGCCTCGGGCCGCAGGAGGGCCAGGGCGGTGACCAGGACGATCCCGAACCCGGCGCCGACGTACCCGCCGTAGACCCCGCCCAGGGCGACGAGCGCCTGCAGGATGGCCGGGTGTCTGCGACGGCGACCGCCGGTACGCACGACCCACCCCATCAGCCGGCCCTGCAATGCGAAGACCGCGGAGGCGGCAAGGACGAGGAAGGGCACGATCAGGTCGAAGACGCGGGTGGGCGTCAACAGCAGCAGCACCGCCCCGGCGACACCTCCGAGCAGTGCCGCCGGCAGGATGCGGCCGGCGTCCCGTCGCGCCGGCAGGTCCCGGTACCCTCCCGCGACACTCGCCACGTTGCCGGGGAACACGGCGACCGTGTTGGTCATCTTGGCGGTGAGGGGGGGTAGCCCCACCCCGATCAGAGCCGAGAACGCGATCAGGGATCCACCACCGGCGACCGCGTTGATGGCACCCGCGAGGACACCGGAGACAAGGAGCAGCGCCGTCTGGATGGGATCCATCAGGTGTCAGGCTAGTGCGGTTGGCTGCCCCGCGTGACGGTGTCCGGTGGGCCGCCAGAGACGGGATCGGGCGTACCGGTCGAGGCACGACGGGCCCACCGGAGGGATTTCACCCCGTCCGGGTGAGGCGGAGGCCGCTCGTCGGGGGCACAGTGGCCCTGAGGAGGGTCTCCATGGCTGATGCCACCCAGGATTTCTTCGACAGCCTGGCCCAGCGGGGACACGATCCCCGCCTGAGGGCGATCGACGAGGGCAGCGTCCGCTTCGACGTCAGCCAGGACGGTCAGGTCCAGCACTGGCTGGTCTCCATCGGCCGGGGCGACATCGCCGTCTCCGAGAACGCGACGGGAGGGGACGCCGTCGTCCGGGCGGAGCGGTCGGTGTTCGACCGGATCGCCAGCGGGGAGGCGTACTTCCTGACGACCGTCCTGCGCGGTGAGGCGACCGTGGAGGGCAGTCCCCGGATCTTCGCGGTGATCCGCCGGTTGTTCCCGCCACCGCCCGCCTCACGGACGGCGCGACACCGGGGAGGTGGCGATGGATGAGCACGTCGGCATCCTGGACGGCACGACCTTCCTGGTGTGCGACGAGTCGGGTGACATCCTGGCCACGCCCGACCAGCCCGTCGGCCTGTTCGCCCACGACACGAGGCTGCTGTCGAAGTGGGTGCTGACGGTGGACGGCCAACGGCTCAGCACTCTGTCCGTCGACGACATCCACTACTTCGAGAACAAGTTCTACCTGGTCCCGGGCCACCAGGACGTGTACGTGAACAGCACCCTGTCGGTGGTGCGCCGGCACACGCTCACCACCGGCCTCCAGGAGGACCTGACCGTCATCAACCACGGCGGGCAACCCGTCGACGTCACCATCCGGGTCGACGTCGACGCCGACTTCGCGGACCTGTTCCAGGTCAAGGACGCGGCACCGGAGAGGAAGGGACACCACTACCGCCGGATCGACGACGGGCGCCTGATTCTCGGCTACGAACGGGAACGGTTCCGGCGGGAGACGATCGTCTCCGTCACGGCACCCGCGACCCTGGACGAGGACGGGGTGACGTTCGAGGCCCGCATCGACCCACACCACACCTGGCACGCGCGGCTCACCGCCCTGCCGGACCTCCCCGTACCCCGAGGGCTCGACGGACTCGTCATCCCACGACGGGTGGTCCGGAACGCCCGGCAGAAGGAACACCGCCTGCTGGAATGGCTGGACCAGGCACCCCGGCTGGAATCGGACTGGGCACCGCTGAGCGAGACGTACCGGCAGAGCCTGATCGACCTGGCGGCGCTGCGCTTCAGCCCCTTCCTCGCCGAGGACAAGAGCGTCCCCGCCGCCGGCCTGCCCTGGTTCATGAGCCTCTTCGGTCGGGACAGCATCTTCACCAGCCTCCAGGCGCTGCCGTTCGCACCCGAGTTGGCCGCCACCACCCTGCGGGTGCTCGCGTTCCGGCAGGGCAGCCGGGTCGACGACTTCCGGGAGGAGGAGCCCGGGCGGATCCTGCACGAGATGCGCTACGGCGAGTTGACCGCCTTCGACGAGACTCCGCACAGTCCCTACTTCGGCAGCGCGGACGCCACGCCGCTGTTCCTCGTGCTGCTCGACGAGTACGAGCGGTGGACCGGGGACGCCGAGCTCGTCCGTTCGGTCGAGCAGGAGGCCCGGGCCGCCATCGACTGGATCAACGACTACGCCGACCTGACCGGCAGCGGCTACATCTCCTACGAGCGGCGCAACACGCGCAACGGCCTGGAGAACCAGTGCTGGAAGGACTCCTGGGACGGCATCTGCTACCGCGACGGCCGCCTGCCCGGCTTCCCCCGGGCCACCTGCGAACTCCAGGGGTACGCGTACGACGCGAAGATCCGCACCGCCCGGCTGGCCCGGGAACTGTGGGGTGATCCCGCCTACGCCGACCGGCTGGAACGGGAGGCAGCCGACCTCAAGCGACGTTTCAACCGCGACTTCTGGGTCGCCGACGGCGAGTACATGGCGCTGGCGCTCGACGGCGACGGCCGCCAGGTGGACGCCCTGTCGTCGAACATCGGTCACCTGCTGTGGAGCGGCATCGTCGAGGAACCGAAGGCCGAGGCGCTGGTCCGCCACCTGATGTCGCCCGCCCTGTTCAGCGGGTGGGGGGTCCGCACCCTGGCCGAGGGCCAGGGCCGCTTCAACCCGATCGGCTACCACGTGGGAACCATCTGGCCGTTCGACAACTCGTTCATCGCCTGGGGCCTGCGGCGTTACGGGTACGCCGACGAGGCGGCGCGGATCGCCGCCGGGATCCTCGACGCGGCGGCCTTCTACCAAGGCCGGCTGCCCGAGGCGTTCGCCGGGTACAGCCGGAGTCAGACCAAGTACCCGGTGAGCTATCCGACCGCGTGCAGCCCGCAGGCGTGGTCGGCCGGCGCCACGCTGCTGCTCCTGCGGACGATGCTCGGATTACGTCCGCTGGGCGAGGATCTCGTGATCAGACCGGCGCTACCGGCTAATCTCGCTTATGTGGCCTTGCTCGACATTCCCGGGCGATGGGGGCGTCTCGACGCCTACGGGAGAGGGCCGGCCGCGACGGAAGCGCGACGGTACCAGCCGGCGCCCCATCAGATCTCCGCTCCGTAACGGAGGGAATATGCTCGAGTTCGACCCGGCCCGTACCGCCGTCATCAACATCCACTGGCAGCACGAGGTCGTCAGCCCGGACGGGGCGTTCGGCCCCCTCTTCGCCGAACAGGTCACCCGGCACCGCGTCGCGGCGCACGCCGCGCGGGTCGTCTCGGCGGTGCGGTCCCGCGGCGGCCTCGTCGTCTACACCCGGACCATCCACCGGCCCGGCTACCCGGACCTGATCGCCAACACTCCCCTCTTCGCGATGATCAGCGAGACTCAGGCGTTCCTCGGTGGAGCGCCGAAGACCGAGATCATCTACGAACTCGCACCGGGGCCGGGCGACGTCGTCGTCGACCAGGTGCGGCTCACCGCCTTCTTCGGCACCGAACTGGAGACGGTCCTGCGACGCCGGGGCGTGGACACGGTCCTGTTCACGGGGGTGGCCACCAACCTGTCGGTGACCGGCACCGTGTTCGAGGCGATCAACCACGGGTACCAGCCGGTGATCGTCTCCGACGCGTGCACCGCCGCGACCGACGAGGCGCACCAGGCGAGCCTGGAGACGTTGGGCCAGCTCTGCCAGGTGATGACCACCAAGGAGATCGTCGGCCAACTGTCGGGCTGACGGACGGCAGGGGGACCGGCGGGGCTAAGGTCGGTCGGTGTACGAACCATTCGACGCGGCGGGTTCGCTGCGGTCGGCCTACCGCAGGGTCGACTGGGCGGCGACCCCGCTGGGCCCGGTGTCCGGTTGGAGCCGGACGCTGCGCTCCGCTGTCGACGTCGCCCTGCACACCCGGTTCCCGGTGACGCTGCTGTGGGGTCCGGAGTTCGTCATGGTGTACAACGAGGCCTACGTGGGGTTGATCGGTAACAAGCACCCGGCGGCGCTCGGAGCGCCGGCGGTCCGGGTGTTCCCGGAGGTCTGGGACGCCATCGGACCGATGCTCCACTCGGTGCGCGCGACCCAGCGGGCGACCTGGACGCGCGACCTGCGGCTGCTGATGGACCGGCAGGGCTACCTGGAGGAGTGCTTCTTCACCTTCTCCTACTCCGCTGTCCGGGGCGCCGAGGGGCAGGTCGAAGGCGTGATCGACATCGCCGCGGAGACCACGGCGCAGGTGCTGTCGCAACGTCGGCTGCTGCTGCTGGCCGAACTCACCGACGCCCTCGGCGATCTGGACGACCCCGAGCAGATCCTCGACCGGGCGGTGACGGTGCTCCGCAACGACCCCCAGGACCTGCCCGACATCGACGTCCTCCTGCCCCGCACGGTCGGCGCCGCCGGCCGGCCGCTGCCCGCCGTGCCGTCGTCGGTGTTCGACGCGGGCGACGTCGTGGTGGAGAGGATCGCCGGAACCGCGGTGGTGTGGGTCCGCCTGCCGGACGCGTCCGGCCTCTCCGACGACGCGGTGCTCGTGGCACGGTTGAGCCAGCACCTGCCGATCGACGAGAGCTATGTGCGCTTCGTACGCCTGGTCGGCGCGTCGGTGGCACAGGCGCTGCACCGGGCGCAGACGCGCCAGGCCGAGCGCCGGGTGGCGAGCCTCGAACGGGAGTTGTCCGAGAAGCTGCAACGCAGCCTGCTGACGCCGCCCGCCCGGCGTGAGGGCCTGGAGGTGGCCGTACGGTACCGGCCGGCGACCGAACGGGCCCGGCTCGGCGGTGACTGGTACGACTCGTTCCTGCAACCCGACGGCTGTCTGGCCCTGGTCATCGGTGACGTCGCCGGCCACGACCGCCAGGCCGCCGCGGCCATGGCGCAGATCCGCAACCTGCTGCGCGGGGTGGCGTACGGCCTGGAGAAGTCCCCGGCCGGCGTCCTGGCCGGTCTCGACACGGCGATGAGCGGTCTGCGGGTGGACACCTTCGCCACCGCGATCCTGGCCCGCGTCGAGAAGGTCGAACAGCCGGTTCCGCCGGGCGCGCACCACCTGGTGTGGGCCAACGCCGGACACCTGCCACCCGTGCTCGTCGCTCCCGACGGAAGCGCCCGCCTGTTGCAGACCGCGCCGGAGGTGCTGCTCGGCATGAACGGCGGTGCCGGGCGCACCGATCACCGGGTCACCCTCGCTCCGGGCAGCACGGTCGTCCTCTACACCGACGGCCTGATCGAACGACGTGGCACCCTCCTCGACGAGGGCCTCGCCGACCTGGTCGACGCCCTGACCGGCCGGCACGGACTGTCCGCCGAGCAGGTCTGCGACCACCTGCTCGACCGGTATCCCGCCAGCGGCGAGGACGACATCGCCCTGGTGGTGCTGCGGATCCCGCCGGCACCGGCCGCCGAGACGACGGACGGCCCGGGCGTCGGCACCGGGTGACAGATCTCCCCCCGGTGCCGACGCCCGGACGACGGTCCCGGCGACCAACCTCCCGCGCTCAGCGCCGTCGTCGTCGCCGCGCCTCGGCCCCGGCGGGACGCAGGTGCAGCGCCCAGTGACCGCTCGGCTGTTCGGCCTCCCGGACGGTGACCGCGAAGCTGTGCCGCAGCGCCCGCGCCAGGTACCGCACCTGCTCCGGTCCCGGCGGTGGCCCCGCCGCGAGCGGCGTGTCCGTGCCGACCAGGTAGATCTCCGCGCCGAGGCGGGCCGACGACGCCAGGAAGGAACAGAGTTCCTGCCAGTGCAGGTAGCGCCAGAAGTCGACGCTGACGACGGCGTCGAGCCCGCCCGGCGCGACGGGCGGGTCGATCCCGACGAGGTGGTAGTTGCGCCCTCCCGTCGGGGCGCCGTAGTCGAACGTCACGGCCCGGTCACCGAGGGGCACCTCGGCGGTACCCGTACCGATCCACAGCGTCCGGGGACCGGGCAACCGGTCCTTGAGCCAGTGCCAGGCGGGCGCGATCCGGCACGCCCCCCGGTCCACGCAGTCGGCGATGGCGGCCCGGTACCGCGCGAGGATCTCCGCCGAGTAGATCGTGTCGACGACGCCGACGAACTCCCAGTCGACGCAGGGGTACTTGGCCAGGATCATCTTGCGGTTGCCGGTGTAGTCCTGGAGGTTCTGCAGCATGTTGCGGTAGTGCGGCAGGTGGTAGACCAGTGCGTCCGGGTCGTAGCGCAACGCCCGGTTCTCCGGGCCGAGATGACGGTCGATCCGGTAGAACAGCTCGGTGTCCTCCCACCCCCAGCGCGTACCGAAGTCCTCGTCGAAGCCGCCGACCGCGTTCACCACCTCGCGCGGCGCGGACACGTTGTGGCCGTGGGCGAACATCCACATCGCACCCAGCCAGTGGTCCTGCATCGGCAGTCCGTTGGGGAAGCGCATGTCTCCCCCGTCGTCGGCGCGCACGTCGGAGTCCGGTGTGACCGGTCCCCCGGCGAGCACCGCGTCGAGGTGCCGCCGGCCGAGTTCGTTGCGCCGGCCGATCAGCACCCGGGGCGTACCGGAGGAGGCGTGGAAGGCGACGTGCCGTTCGAGGAGGTTCTCGGTGGCGTACGAGTCGCTGTCCAGGAACAGGATCGTGTCCGCGGTGGCACGTCGGATGCCCTCGTTGCGCGCCGCGGACCGTCCGCGACGGGCCGGCAGCTCGACGAGACGGAGGGCGAGGCCCTTGCCGTGGTCGGCCACGGCGGTGTAGTCCTCCGCCCCCTCGGTTCCACCGTCGCGCACCACGATCACCTCGAACCGGTCGGCCGGCAGGGACTGCCGGCTCAGCGAACGCAGCGTCAACTCGAGGCTCTGGGCGTCCTTGAAGGTCGGTATGACGACGCTGAGCAGCGGCGCGTGCCCACTCGGCTGCGACGTCGGCGTTCCCATGATCTGCGGTTCCTTCCAGTTGGCGGTGGAAGCTCGGTGACCGGTGACGTCGTCGCTCGTTGGCCGGGGTTGCGGTCCCTCCGCACCGAGCGAACGTCCCTTGTGCGGGGTCGCACCGCCGAAATGTAGCCACCAACCGGACAAGATGAAATTCGTTCATCTGAATCTTGGCGGAAACTTGATCTACCGGGGCGGGTCGGGTCGGCCGCCACACGCCGAAACAGAGCCGGGGAGGGCGGTGCCCTCCCCGGCTCTGCGTCGGTCGTTCTGGCGGTCAGCCCTGCTGTGGGCGGGCACCGTGGGACGGCCCGAGGTGCCGGGCGTACGCATCGGTGGTGAAGAACGCCGGCAGGTCCTCGCCGAGCGCGGTGTCCTCGAAGATCCGCGCCGCCGCCTCGGCCCGCTCCCGGGCGGTGTCGTCCCGCCCCTCGGTCAACGCGGCCAGTTCCTCGGCGAGGATCGACCGGACCAGGTCCTCGGTGACGCAGCCCCCGTCGGCCAGCGGCGTGCCATGGTGCAACCACTGCCACACCTGGCAGCGGGCGATCTCGGCGGTCGCCGCGTCCTCCATCAGGTTCCACAGCGCCACCGCGCCGGTGCCCCCGAGCCAGGCGTCGACGTAGCGCAGCGCCACCGCGACGTTGGACCGCACCCCGACGGCCGTGACCTGGCCCGGGGTCTTGTCGACGGCCAGCAGGTCGGCCGCGGTGACCTGCACGTCGTCGCGGAGCCGGTCCAGCTGGTGCGGGCGGTCGTCCAGCGTCGCGTCGAACACCTCGCGGCACACCCCGACCAGGCCCGGGTGGGCCACCCAGGAACCGTCGAACCCGCCGTCGGCCTCGCGCTGCTTGTCCGCCCGCACCCGGGCCAGAGCGGTCTCGTTGACCGCCGGGTCCCGGCTGGGGATGAACGCGGCCATCCCGCCGATGGCATGCGCGCCACGCCGGTGACAGGTCTGCACCAGCAGCTCGGTGTAGGCGCGCATGAACGGCACGGTCATCGTGACGTCGGAGCGGTCCGGCAGGACGAAGTCCGGCCACTGCCCGAAGTTCTTGATGACGCTGAAGATGTAGTCCCACCGGCCGGCGTTCAGTCCCGCCGAGTGCTCGCGCAGCTCGTACAGGATCTCCTCCATCTCGAACGCCGCGGTGATCGTCTCGATCAGGGTGGTGGCCCGGATCGTCCCGACCGGCAGGCCCAGGTAGTGCTGGGCGAAGACGAAGACGTCGTTCCAGAGCCGGGCCTCCCGGTGGGTCTCCAGCTTCGGCAGGTAGAAGTACGGCCCGGAGCCGGCGTCGAGCTGCCGCCGTGCGCAGTGGTAGAGGTAGAGCCCGAAGTCGACCAGGCTGGCCGAGATGGGCCGCCCGTCGACGGCGATCCCCTTCTCCACGAGGTGCCAGCCGCGTGGCCGGACCACGATCGTCGCCACCTGGTCGCCGAGGGCGTAGCGCTTGCCACGGGCGTCGGTGAAGTCGATCCGCCGGTCCAGGGCGTCGATCAGGTTGAGCTGACCGCCGATGACGTTGTGCCAGGTCGGGGCGGTGGCGTCCTCGAAGTCGGCGAGCCACACCCGGGCGCCGGAGTTGAGCGCGTTGACGGTCATCTTGCGGTCGGTCGGCCCGGTGATCTCCACCCGCCGGTCGACCAGCCCCGGCGCGGGCGGTGCCACCCGCCAGGAGGGGTCCGCCCGGATGTGCGCGGTCTCCGGGAGGAAGTCGGGAAGCTGGCCGGTGGCGTACCGGGCCCGGCGGGCCCGCCGGGTGTCCAGCAGCGCCACCCGGCGGGCGGCGAACTCGCTGTCCAGCGCCACCAGGAACGCCAGCGCCTCGGGGGTGAGGACCTCGTCGAAGCGGTCCGCCAGCGGACCGATGATCTCGTACCTCATGCGAACTGCTCCTCCTCCGTGGAGCCGCGCAGGGCGGTGGTCTCGGCGGCCGGGTTGAGCACGGTGCTGATCAGGTCGAAGTAGCCGGTGCCGACCTCCCGCTGGTGCTTGACGGCGGTGTATCCGGCCGGCTCGGCGGCGAACTCGCGCTCCTGGAGGGAGACGTAGGCCGGCATGCCGTCGGCGGCGTAGCCGCGCGCCAGGTCGAACATCGAGTAGTTGAGCGCGTGGAAGCCGGCCAGGGTGATGAACTGGAACTTGTACCCCATGTGCCCGAGTTCGCGCTGGAACTTGCCGATGGTCGCGTCGTCGAGGTGCTTGCGCCAGTTGAACGACGGCGAGCAGTTGTAGGCGAGCAGTTGGTCCGGGTAACGGTCCTTGATCGCCTCGGCGAAGCGGCGGGCCACCTCCAGGTCCGGGGTGCTGGTCTCCATCCAGAGCAGGTCGGCGTGCGGGGCGTAGGCCAGGCCCCGGGCGATGCACGGCTCGATGCCGTTACGGACCCGGTAGAAGCCCTCGGCGGTCCGCTCGCCGGTGACGAAGGGCTGGTCCCGCTCGTCCACGTCGGTGGTGAGCAGCGTGGCGGCCTGCGCGTCGGTGCGGGCGATGACCACCGACGGCACACCGGCGACGTCGGCGGCCAGCCGCGCCGCCTCCAGGGTGCGGATGTGCTGGCCGGTGGGGATGAGCACCTTGCCACCGAGGTGACCGCACTTCTTCTCACTGGCGAGCTGGTCCTCCCAGTGCACGCCGGCCGCGCCGGCCGCGATCATCGCGGTCATCAGCTCGTACGCGTTGAGCGGGCCGCCGAAGCCGGCCTCGGCGTCGGCGACGATCGGGGCCAGCCAGTCGGCCGCCGAGGTGTCCCCCTCGGCGGTGGTGATCTGGGCGGCGCGGAGCAGGGCGTTGTTGATCCGGCGCACCACCGCGGGCACCGAGTTGGCCGGGTAGAGGCTCTGGTCGGGGTAGGTGTGCCCGGCGAGGTTGGCGTCGGCGGCCACCTGCCAGCCGGAGAGGTAGATCGCCCTGAGCCCGGCCCGCACCATCTGCACCGCCTGGTTGCCGGTGAGCGCCCCGAGCGCGTGGATGTAGTCCTCGCTGTGCAGCAGCCGCCACAGTCGCTCCGCGCCGTGCCGGGCCAGGGTGTGTTCCTCCTGGATCGCGCCGCGCAGCCGCACCACGTCCTCCGCGCGGTAGCTGCGCCGCACTCCCTGCCAGCGCGGGTCGGTCTCCCATTCGTGGCGCAACTGCTCGACTGCGGTCCGCATGGTCCTGCTCCTTCCGGTGTGGTCGGCTTGCCGGTGTGTGGACCACGGTCACACGGCGCCGGCGAGCTGGTCGAGGGACGCAATCAGCCAATTATTGAAAAGTCTCCACGCCGTTTTGTTAAGTTGCGAATGCCTTGATTCACAGCGGTGTTAATGTCGAGGGAACGCAGGTCACGCCGTGGGGAGGTGAGGGAGATCGCCAAGACCTTCGCCGGTGCCCGGCTGCGTCGGATGCGGGAGGACCGGGCGCTCAGCCAGGCGGATCTGGCCCGCCTGCTGAACATCTCGCCGAGCTATCTCAACCAGATCGAACACGACTCCCGGCCGCTGACCGTCCCGGTGCTCATGCGCATCACGGAGGTGTTCGGCGTCGACCCGACCGTCTTCGCCCCGCACGACACCCCCCGACTGGTCTCCGGGCTGCGGGAGGCGCTGGGCGGCCGGATCGGCATCGGCGACCTCACCGAACTCGCCGGGCGGCTGCCCGAGGTGGCCGAGGCCGTGCTCGAACTGCACCGCCGTCACCAGCAGGTGGAGGAGCAGCTCGCCGAGCTGGTCGGCGACCGTGACCTGGTGGGCCGCAGTCCGCACGACCAGGTCACCGAGTTCTTCTACCGCCGGCAGAACTACGTGCCGGACCTGGACGAGGCGGCGGAGCAACTGGCCGCGCGGATCGGGCTGCGACGCGGCGAGGTCCGCGCCGTCCTACAGGACCGGCTGGCGCAGCGACACGGGATCCGGATCGCCCGCGAGGAGGCCGGCGCACTCGGCGGGGAACTGCACCGCTACCGTCCCCAGACCCAGACGCTGCACCTGTCCACGTCGCTGCGGGGTGGGCAGGAGGCGATGCGGATGGCCGCGCAGATCGCGCTGCTGGAGTACGCCGACGTGATCGACGAGATCGTCGAGGAGGAGCGGTTCGACGACACCCAGACCCAGATCCTCACCCGCGTCGGCCTGGCGAACTACTTCGCGGCGGCACTGCTCCTGCCGTACGGGCAGTTCCTGGCCGCCGCCGAGCGCCGCCGGTACGACATCGAGCTGCTCACCGAACACTTCGCGATGGGCTGGGAGACGGTCTGCCACCGGCTCAGCACGTTGCAGCGGCCCCGGGCGCGTGGCGTGCCGTTCTCGTTCGTCCGGGTCGACCGGGCCGGCAACATGTCGAAACGCCAGTCCGCCACCGGTTTCCCGTTCTCCCGCACCGGCGGCACGTGTCCGCTGTGGAACGTCTACGAGGCGTTCAGTTCGCCCGGCCGGGTGGTGACGCAGGTCGCCGCGATGCCGGACGGGCAGCGCTACCTGTGGATCGCCCGGACGATCACCCGCCACCACGGCGGCTACGGCCAACCGGGCAAGGTCTACGCGATCGGCCTGGGCTGCGAGACCCGGCACGCCGGCCGGCTGGTCTACTCCGCCGGGATGGACCTGCACGCGGCGGAGGCCGCGACCCCGATCGGGCCGGGCTGCAAGACCTGCGAGCGGATGAGCTGCCCCCAGCGCGCCGCTCCGCCGATCAGCCGGCAACTCGACCTGGACGAGAACCGCAGCACCTTCATCCCGTACCCGCTGAAGGACTGACGGACGCGGCCGTTCCCGCACCGGCTCTTCACAGCGCGCGGGAACTCCGCCAGGATGAGAGAGCGCTCTCCCGCCGGGCCACCGTGCCCGACCTGGGGAAGCGCCGACCGCCCCCGCCGATAGGACGAACCCCATGACCATCGCCCCCACCCACCCGTGGCGACAGCCCGGCCGGGCGCTCACGCTCGGGCTCGCGCTGGCTCTCGCCGCCACCGCGACGAGCAGCTCCGCCGTCGCCGGCCCGCCCCGGGACGACACCCCGGACCTCGGAGGCCACGTCACGGTCTTCGATCCGAGCATGCCGGTCAGCGAGATCCAGGCGAAACTGGACGCGACGCACGCGGCGCAGGTCGACGCGGAGATGGGTACCGAACGGTTCGCGTACCTGTTCAAGCCGGGCACCTACGGCACCGCCGAGCAGCCCCTCCAGATCCGGGTCGGGTACTACACCGAGATCTCCGGGCTGGGCGCCTCGCCCACCGACGTCGTCATCAACGGCAAGGTCGAGGCGTACAACCGCTGCCTCACCGGGGGCGGCACCGGTAACTGCATCGCCCTGGTCAACTTCTGGCGGACCGTGTCGAACCTGTCGCTGCGCGTCAACGCGGCGGGCCAGGACGGCTGCCGCTCCACGGCGAACTTCTGGGCGGTGTCCCAGGCGGTGTCGATGCGGCGACTCGACATCAGCGGCGGCGGGCTGTCGCTGATGGACTACTGCACCGCCGGCCCGCAGTACGCCAGCGGCGGCTTCATCGCCGACTCCCGACTGCCCGCCACCACCAACGGTTCGCAACAACAGTGGCTGACCCGCAACAGCGAGATCGCGGGCTGGTCTAACGGTGTGTGGAACCAGGTCTTCGCCGGTGTCGTCGGTGCTCCCGACGACGCCGGGTTCCCCGACCCGCCGTACACCACACTCGACACCACCCCGGTGAGCCGGGAGAAGCCGTACCTGTTCGTCGACGGAAAGGGCCGGTACCAGGTCCGCGTGCCCGCCGCGCGACGCGACACCCGTGGCGTCACCTGGGCGGACGGCTTCACGCCGGGCCGGACCATCCCGATCGGTGACTTCTTCGTCGCCAGGCCGTCCGATCCGGTGCACGTGATCAACCGGGAACTCGCCCGCGGCCGGCACCTGCTGCTCACCCCGGGCGTCTACGACATCGCGCGCAGCATCAGGGTCAAGCGCCCCGACACGGTCGTCCTCGGCATCGGGCACGCCACGCTGACCGTCGTGGACGGCGCCATCCCGCTGGACGTCGCCGGTGTCCCCGGTGTGGTCGTCGCGGGCGTCACGATCGACGCCGGTCCGACCGAGTCGCCGGTCCTGCTGCGGGTGGGCCGGCAGCACGGGCCCGACCACAGCACCCCGCACAACCCCACCACGCTCTCCGACGTCTACTTCCGCGTCGGCGGCCCGCACATCGGCAGGACGAACATCGCGCTGGAGGTCAACAGCGACCACGTCCTCATCGACCACACCTGGGTGTGGCGCGGCGACCACGGCGTCGAGGGCTTCACCGAGGGCGTGAACGGCGACACCGACCGGTGGCGCACCAACACCGGCCGCTACGGGGCCGTCATCAACGGCGA
Organism: Micromonospora sagamiensis; assembly: GCF_014680085.1. Taxonomy (NCBI): domain Bacteria; kingdom Bacillati; phylum Actinomycetota; class Actinomycetes; order Micromonosporales; family Micromonosporaceae; genus Micromonospora; species Micromonospora sagamiensis. The sequence goes on from NZ_AP023438.1 coordinate 6,885,873, forward strand.
CCACGTGACCGCCACCGGCCTGTTCGTCGAACACTTCCAGCGGTACAACACCGTGTGGAACGGTGAGCACGGCACCACCGTCCTCTACCAGAACGAACTGCCGTACGACCCGCCGACGCAGGCCGACTGGATGAACGGCGACGTCGAGGGCTGGGCGGGCTACAAGGTCGGTGACCGGGTGCGCCACCACACCCTCCACGGTGGCGGCGTCTACGTCTTCAACCAGAACAACCCCTCGATCCACACCGAGAACGGCTTCGAGGTCCCGGTGACGCCGGGCGTCCGGCTGCATCACGTGATGACGGTGAACCTCAGCGCCGGCACCATCGACCACGTGGTCAACGGCGTGGGCGAACCGGCCGACACCACCCGGATCGGCGTGCCGGTCCACCTCCCGCAGTATCCGGCGTCCTGACGGGAGGGTCGTCGACCGGGGCCGACGTCTGGCCCGCGCCGGCCCCGGTCGACGCACCCACCGTCCACCCGCTCCGCTCCGGCCCGACGGGTGCCGCGGGGCCGGCGCGGGTGGCCGGCTGATCGGCTACGGTGTGCGTCGTGTCCCGGAGGGCTCGCACGGGAGCCGTTCCGGCGTCGGGCGGGCCGCCCGGCGAGCTGACGGGAAAGGGCCCACGTGGCGAAGACGGTCGTACTCGACGATGATCCCACCGGCACCCAGTCCGCCAGCGGAGTCCGCGTGCTGCTGCGCTGGGACGCCGACCGGCTGACCGAGACGCTGCGCGGCGTGGACGCGGTCTACCTGCAGACCAATTCTCGGGCGATCGACGCGGCGGCGGCCGTGGCACTCGGCCGGCGCATCCGCGCCGAGATCGAGGCCGCATCCGCCGCCCTGGGCGAGCGGGTCGACGTCGTCCTGCGCGGCGACTCGACCCTGCGCGGGCACGTCTTCACCGAGACCGACGTCTTCACCGGCGACGACACGCCGATCCTGTTCCTGCCGGCCTTCCCGGCCGGCGGGCGGACCACCCTCGGCGGGGTGCACTACGTGCTGGTCGACGGGGTGCGGGTCCCCGCGCACGAGACGGAGTACGCCGCCGACCCGGTCTTCGGCTTCCACCACGGCGACCTGGTCGGCTACGTACGGGAGATCGGCGGCCGGCAAGCCGTGACGGTGCCGGTCGACCAGCTGCGGTCCTCGCGGGGCGCGGCGGTGACCGCGGCCCTGCTCGCCTCGCCCGGCCGGGAGGTGGTGGCCCCGGACGCCGAGACGGACGACGACATCGACCTGGTCCACCGGGGACTGCGCGCGGCGCGGGAACGCGGCCGGACGGTGGTGGTCCGCTGCGCGGCGCCGCTCGCCGCCCGGTGCGCCGACGCGGTCAGCACCGGTCTGCTGCCCCGCCCGATCGGCGGCGGCCGGGGGCCGGTCCTGGTCGTCTGCGGCTCGCACACCTCGGGGGCGACCGCCCAACTGGCCGAACTGCACCGTCGCCGGGGCGTCGCCCCGCTGACCGTCGACACCGAGGCCGCGCTGCGGGACCCGGTCGCGGCGGGACGGGCCGTCGTCGCGACGGCCGGGCGGGCGCTGACCACCGACGGCATCGTGGTGGTCGCCTCCGAACGGCAGCGCCGGGGAGACCACCACACGCTGGCACACGGCGAGGCCGTGATGACCGCGTTGACGACGGTGGTCCGCGACCTGTCCGGCACCGCCCGCGTGGTGGTGGCCAAGGGCGGGATCACCTCGGCCGAGGTGACCGGCACGGCCCTCGGTGCCGCCGCCGCGACCGTACGCGGCCAGGTGCTGCCCGGGGTGTCGGTCTGGGACCTGGGCACCACGGCGACCGCGTCCACCTGCGTGATCGTGCCGGGCAACGTCGGCGGGCCGGCCACCCTGGCCGAGATCGTCGAGGCGAAGAGCAGTCCCAGGTTCACGGCCGGGTGCATCAGCGTGCCTCCGTCCAGGAACGCCCGTACCGGTCGACGATGCCGACCAGCCGCTCCAGCCGGCGGACCGACTCGGTGCGCAGCGCCGCCGACGGGTCGGCGGTGGCCAGGGCGTCCCGCCAGAGCGCGCGCCCGGCGAGCATGCCGGACGCACCGGCCCGGCAGGCGGCCTCGACGGCGGTGGGGAAGTCCGTCGCGGCGACCCCGTTGGAGAGCACCACCCAGGGTCGGGCGAGCTGGCGGTCCAGTTTCGCGCAGGCGGTCACCAGGTCGTCGAGGTCGCCCTGGCCCCGGTGGGGCACCTGCCCCTTGTAGAGGTCCGGTCCGAGCGGCCCGAACGCGGCGGCGGCGTCGAGGATGGCCGCGTCGAGGTCGAAGTCCCGCTGGCCGGGGGCCGCCACCGCGACCGGTTCCAGGACGGAGAGCAGCCCGGCGCGCCGGCAGAGCGCCACGAACCGCTCGGCGGTGGCCACCCGGCGGTCCTCGTGGCCGTCCCGCTTCCAGATGACCAGGAGCTTCAACGCCACCACGCCGTCGCGGCGTGCCTGGTCGACGTCGACCGCCTCGTCCAGGTCGGTGTCCTCGACCGGGCCGCCCGGCGGCTGGGTGAGCGCGTCCACGGCGAGGATCAGCCCGCAGCCGGCCGGCAGCGGTCGGGTGCTGACGAGTTCCGGGTAGCCGTAGTACCGGTCGATGAGGAAGGCCGACGCCAGCGGGGCGAGTACGGCCGCGACGTCGAGTTTGAACGACACCAGCGCGGCGTCGTCGGCCGGGTGGGACTCCTCGCGGAGCATGGTCCGCAGGCTCTCCCGCTGGTCCATGGCGACCATGGCGAACGTCCCGGTGCCGGGGCGGGCCAGCCGGTCCAGGGTGGGGGGTGCGGTGACGGTCACGGGGTTTCCTCACTGCCGGAAGGGTCGGGGCTGGTGGCCAACGGTAGGAACCGGGTCCGGTACGCCGTCTCCCACGCCGGGTCGGGCGCGGCGGCGGGTCGGGGTGGTGGCGGGTCGGACGGGCCGTCCTCGACGCCGATCGCCCGGCCGGCGAGTTGCGCGGCACCGAGCACGGCGGACCGGTGGTCGGGCAGTACCACCACGGGCACCGGCATGACGGCCGCCTTGATCCTCATCCAGGTGGGGTTGGCGGTGGGGCCACCGAAGACCGCCACCGCGTCCGGCCGGTGGCCGCTGGTCGCCACCTGGCTCTCCAGCATCCAGCGCACCTGCATGCACAGCCCTTCGAGGACCGCGCGGCCGAGGTCGGCGAGGTCGTGTTCCGGGCGGACGCCGTGGAACGACAGGGTACGGTGCGGCTCCGGCTGTGGGCTGGCCCGCCCGTGCAGGTAGGGCAGCACGGTGATGCCGGTGGGTGGGCGGTCGGTGGTGGCACCGACCAGGTCGGTGAACCAGCGGTACCGGTCCGGGCAGTCCGGCGGCGCGAAGCGCGCCAGCCACCAGTCGACCAGGCCGCCGCTGCTGGACAGGCCGCTGATCAGGCAGTACGACCGGCCGTCGAGGAAGGGTCCGACGGAGATGCCGGTGGGTGTGGCGGGCATCGGCGGCACCGCCGCGACCGGGGTGAGGACCGCCTCGGCCGTACCCATCGAGTCGGCCGTCCGGCCGGGACCCCGGACCCCGGCGGCCCAGGCCGCGGCGAGGTGGTCGTGGCCGGCGAGGACGACCGGAGTGCCGGCCGGCAGTCCGGTGCGGGTCGCCATGGCCGGGGTGACCCGGCCGGCGACCCGGTCGGTGGCGACCACCGGGGGCATCTGGTCGGGCCGCAGACCCGCCAGGTCGAGCAGGTCGGACGCGTAGGCCATGGCGCGGATGTCGAACGCGCCGGTCCGGGCGGCCAGGGTCGGGCTGGTGGCGACGGTCCCGGTGAGGGCGGCCAGCACCAGGTCCGCGCTGCTCGCCCAGCGGGCCATCCGCCGGGTCCGGTCGGGGTCGTGCCGCCGCAGCCAGATCCAGCGGGCCAGCGGCAGCTTCGCGCTCGGGTGCAGGCCGGTCGCGCCGAAGAACGGCGCGCGGCCGACCGTCTCGGCGAGGTGGTCGGCTTCCCGGTGGGCCCGGCGGTCCCGCCAGTGCAGCAGCTCGCCGATCGGCTCGCCGCCGGCGTCGAGCGGCACCCCGGTCTCGGCCATGCTGGCCAGACCGACGGCCACCGGCGGTACGGGGGCGGCCGAGACGCACTCGGCGAGCAGCCGCAGGGCGGTGTCCCGCAGCCCCTCGGCGTCCGGTGGGGTGGCCGCCTGACGCTGCGCCACGGGGGTGCCGTCCGCTCGGTAGACCCCGGCCTTGGTGTGTGTGGTGCCGACGTCCACACCGGCCAGCAGCGTCGGCCCCCGCGTTCCCCCCGCCATCGGTGTCACTCTGCGGGTGTGAACGAAGGATGTCAATCATGCTGGCCGGGTGACGGAGTCCCGGCGGTGACGCGCGGTCGACCTCGTCGGGAAACGGCTCGCCCACGGGGTTACGGAGCGGGCGAGCCGTCGCCCTCGAACCCACGCCGACGGCACGTGTCCCTGGCGGACCGGGATGCACATCCGAATCAGAGTCAGGGTTCGACGAGGGTCAGCGCGCGGCCCGGGCAGATGTGGACGGCCTCCCGCACCCCGACGACCGTCGCCTCGTCCGCGGGGTGGTCGTCGAGGACGACGACTGTGCCGTCGTCGTCCTGGCCGAACACGGCGGGAACGGTGAGTACGCACTGGCCGGCGCCGACGCAGCGGGTCGGGTCCGCGGTCACCTGCATCGTGCCTCCTCCCAGGTGACGGGGAGGGAGTAGAGGCCGTAGACGCCAGCGTCGTCCTTGAACGGCAGGTCCTCGACGGGCGCCGCGAGCGCCAGGCCGGGGACCCGGGCGAAGAGGGTGTCGAAGACGATCTGGAGTTCGATCCGGGCGAGGTTCTGCCCAAGGCACTGATGAGGGCCGAAGCCGAACGCGACGTGGTGGCGGGCCCCGCGCCCGATGTCGAGGTTGTCGCCGTGGGCGAACGCGGCCGGGTCGCGGTTCGCGGTGTTGGCGAGCGTGATGACGCCCTCGCCGGCGCGGATCAGGACGCCGCCGACCTCGACGTCCTCCCGGGCTACCCGGGAGGTGGCGAACTCGGCGATCGTGAAGTAGCGGAGCAGTTCCTCGACGGCCCGGGGCGTGACGGCGGGATCGTCCTTCAGCGCGGCCAGCACCTCCGGCCGGTCCAGCAGCGCCATCGTGCCCAACGAGATCATGTTGGCGGTGGTCTCGTGCCCGGCGACCAGCAACAGGAGTCCGAGGCCCGCCAGTTCCTCCGGGTCCGCGCCCCGGGCGAGCTGGCGGCCGAGCAGGTCGTCGGTCGGCGTCCGCGTCTTCTCGGCGATGAGTCCCGCCATGTACTCACGGATCTCGGTGACCGCCGCACGACGCTCGACGGTCGGGGTGGAGCGACGCAGCAGCGTGGCAGAGCGGATCTGGAAGAACTCGTGATCGGCGTAGGGCACACCGAGCAGCTCACAGATGACCAGCGACGGCACCGGCAACGACAGCGCGGGCACGAGGTCGGTCGGGCACGGCCCGGCGAGCATGGCCTCGATGCACTCGTCGACGATCTGCTGGATGCGGGGACGCAGCGCGTTCATCCGCCGGACGGTGAACTCCCCGACGACCGCCCGTCGCGCCGCCCCGTGTTCCGGCGGATCGAGCCCGATCATGGACGGCCGCTCGGAGGAGAACGCGGCGCGCTGTTCGGCGGTGACCAGTGGGTACCCCTCCCGCATGCGGTCGGAACTGAACCTCGGATCGGTCAGGACCGCGCGGATGTCGTCGAGTCGGCTCAGTGCCCACGCCCACGATCCGTCCGGCAGCGTCACCCGCGCCACGGGTGCGTCCCGTTGCAGTTGGACGTGCTCGGCCGGCGGGGCGTAGGGACAGGTGCGTTCCAGCGGAAGCAGTCGAGAACTGGTCATCCTGTGCCTCTCCACCTGAAGAATGATCAAACGGATGAAGCTCGCTCCAAGGACAAAGCCTACTACCGAAGCGGAGGATTTCCGTCCACGTGGGAGGCCACTGCGCCAGTGCGCACAGTTGCGAGCGGGATCGATGGTCCCGCCCGTCCAGCTCGACGGTCCGGACGGGCAGGACCACCGCGTGGCGGTTACGGGTAGTTGGTCAGGTAGACCACCTGGTTGGCGGTGTTGGCGGTGCCGCCGGTGGTGTTGACCACCCGGTTGATGGTGCCGACCCCACCGAGGGAGACGGTGACCATGTTGGTGAACCGCACGTTCGGGTTGGTCGGTGCCTCGATGGCCCGGTCGGCGACCACCGACGGGTTGACGTTGAAGTAGCAGTAACTGCCCAGTCCCCACGCCTGGTGGCTGGTGACCTGGTCGGCCACCTTGTACGCGGCGTAGCCCCGGGTCGCCCCGTTCGTCCAGGCGGCCTGGTTCGGCGGGTCGTACGGCATCTCGTTCTGGTAGAAGTAGGTCCGGCCGCCGTTGCCGTTCCAGACGGTCTGGTACCTCTGGTAGTGCTCGACGAAGAGGCCGTACATGGTGACGTCGTCGCCGTTGACGGTCAGGCCGGTGTCGGCGGTGTTCACCGTCCACCCGACCCCGTCGCCGTGGTCGGCGCGCCACAGCCACATGTGGTCGCCGATGACGTCGTCACTGTTGACGGTGAGGGTGTTGGTGGCCCGGCCGACACCCGGCCCGCCGATGCGGAAGAAGACGTCGTGCAGCGAGACGGGGTTGGCGGCGTGGTCGGCCGACGAGCCGGGCGGACCGACCTCCATCAGCACCGGCGAGGTGGTCGAACCGGCCTCGAACATGATGCCGGCCACCTTCACCCCGTCGACGTCGGCCACCCGCATGGCGACCGTGCCGTTGTCGGCCTGGATGGTGGCCAGGCCGAGGCCGAGGACCACCGTGTCGGCGCGGTCGACCCGGATCGGCTCGGTGACGTGGTGCACGCCGGGGGTGAAGAGCAGGTGCCGGCCCTGGGCGAGCGCGGTGTTGATGGTGGCCGCGCCGGTGCCCGGCCGGACGACGTAGAACTGGCTCAGCGAGATCGACGAGCCGGCCGGGGTCTTTCCGTACCAGCTGGTGCCGGTGGAGTTCGTGCGCAGCGCCGGGACGAACACCCGGTACTCGCCGGTGCCGTCCACGTAGAGGAACGGCTTCTCGCGGATCTGCGGGGTCTGCGCGACGACGGTGTGCGAGGGGTTGGGGAAGTGCGGCGGGGGCGCGCCGGTGACGCCCTGGAAGACCATGTTCCACACCGAGCCGGTCCAGCCGTTGCCGAACTCGCTGTTGCGCGAGTACCACTGCTGCTGGGAGCCGGAGACCACCAGCCCGTCGATGCGGGTGTCGGCCATCAGGCCGCCGCTGGACCAGCCGTCGCCGCCGTTCCAGAGCTGGATCTGGTTCTGCCCGCCGCGCAGGTGCATCCGGCGGTACGGCGCGGCCTGCGACACCGCCCAGCGTTCGACGGTCACCCCGGCGGGCAGGGTCACCGACAGGTTCTCCGCCGCGCGCCAGAAGTTCTGCGTCGCGTTGCCGCCGAACCAGTCCGCCTCGACCCGGACGTGGCCGTTGAGGTTGACGTCGTCGGGGCTCATGCCGAGGCCGGCGACCTGGGTGAAGAACCCGAGGTTCACGTCGGCGGTGTAGGTGCCGGGCTTGAACAGCACGGCGTAGCGCTGCGGCCCGAACTGGTTGGTCTCCTGCTGGGTGAAGAGGCTGTCCAGCCGGCTCTGGATGGTGGCGGTCGGCGTGGCCGGGTCGAAGACGAAGGTGTTCGGGCCGAGGTTCGGGTTGCGCGGGTCGGTGGGCTCCACCGGGTCGCCGGTGCCGCCGTCGGTGGTGTGCACCTGGAACTCCCAGAGTGAGTAGCCGTAGCCGGTGGCCCGCGCGGTGCCGTACATCCGCACGTACCGGCCGCTGCCGTTGACCGTCAGCGTCTGGGTGCCACCGCTGCCGGCGGTGGTGCTCCAGACGGTCGTCCAGGCGCTGCCGTCGGGGGAGGTCTGGATCTGGAACGCCCGCGCGTACGCGGCCTCCCAGGTGAGCACCACCCGGCAGATCGACCGGGTGACGCCGAGGTCCACCCGGAGCCACTGTGGGTCGGCGGCGACGCTGGCCCAGCGGGTGCCGGTGTTGCCGTCGACCGCCGCCGAGGCGGGGGTGCCGGCGTTCTCGGTCGACGAGGCGGTCGCCGGCCGACCCTGGGCGGCGTTGGTGGTGCCGCAGGTGGGTGCGGCACCGGTCTCGCCGTAGACCTGGAACTCCCAGAGCGAGTAGCCGTAGCCGGTGGCCCGCGCGGTGCCGTACATCCGCACGTACCGGCCGCTGCCGTTGACCGTCAGCGTCTGGGTGCCACCGGTACCGACGGTGGTGCTCCAGACGGTCGTCCAGGCACTGCCGTCGTCGGAGGTCTGGATCTGGAACGCCCGCGCGTACGCGCCCTCCCAGGCCAGGGTCACCTGGCTGATGGTGGCGCGGACGCCCAGGTCGACCTGGAGCCACTGCGGGTCGCTGAAGGCGCTCGACCAGCGGGTGCCGGTGTTGCCGTCGACGGCCGCCGAGGCGGGGGTGCCGGCGTTCTCGGCCGACGAGGCGGTCGCCGGTCGCCCCTGGGACAGCAGCGTCGCAGCGGCCTGTGCCGGCGGGGTGAGAGCGGTCGGGGTGAGGGCCGCGACGAGCGCGACGACCAGGCCGACGAGGGTGCGCCGCCGACCGGTTCTCGGGCGTACGGGGATGGCGCGAACTGTCATGGCTTCGCCTCTCGGTGGAGGGCTGCGGACGCCGGGCGCAGCGAGGTGAGGAGACGGCCCGCGGGTGCCGGGGATGGTGCCGCCGAGATGGCCCCGGGGTCGGAGAGCGCTCTCCGGTGAGTGTCACGGCGCAGTCGCGTCGCCGTCAAGACATCGACTGACACCACTGTCATTTTTCCCGGTACGCCAGTTTCACCGGACGCGGTCGCACCCCGCCGGCGGTGAGCAGCCGGGCGATCGGCAGGGTGGCCGCGCCGAGCGCCACCGCGTCCACCCCGAGGCGGCACAGCTCGATCGACGCCTGCTCGTACGGCTGGCGGAGCGCCTGCCGACCGGCCGCCTCGCGGACGGCGGGCAGCAGGCCGCCGAGCGCCATGGCCGCCCACCCGCCCAGCACCACCCGTTCCGGGTTGAACAGGTTGATCAGGTTGGCGACGCCGGCCCCCAGGTAGCCGGCGGTCTCGTCGAGCACCAGGCGGGCGGTGGGCGACCGGTCCGCCGCCCTGACCAGCGCGGCGAGCTGCGACTCCTCGTCCTCACCGGGCACCGCCCGGCCACGTCGGGCCTCCCGGTACCGGTCGATGATCGCCTCGGCACCCACGTACGCCTCCAGGCAGCCCCGGGCTCCGCAGCGGCAGGTCCGCCCCCCGTAGACCAGCGTGGTGTGCCCCCACTCCCCCGCGCTGCTGGACGCCCCCCGGTAGCTGGCCCCGTTGGTCACCACGGCCGCCCCCACACCCGATCCGACCAGGGCGAACACGGCGTGCCGCGCGCCCCGCCCGGCACCGAACCACATCTCCGCCTGCCCGAGGGTGTTCGCCCCGTTGTCGATGTGCACCGGCAGGTCGGTGCCGGCGCGGATGAGCCGCTCCAGCGGCACCCGGCTCCAGCCGAGGGCCTGGGCGTGCACCACCGCCTCGGCCCCCTGCTCCACCACGCCGGAGACCCCGACGCCGACCCCGAGCACGTCGTCCGGGGACACCCCGGCCCGCGTGACGACCGTGTCGATACCGGCCAGCACGTGCCCGACGACCGCCGACGGCTCGGCACGCACCGGGTCCAACGGGGACTCGACACTGGCCAGGAGGGTCATCGCGAAGTCGAACAGCTCGATCCGGATCCGGGTCTCCCCGACGTCCACCCCGACGACGAAGGCGTACCGGGGAGCGACCCGCAGCATCATGCCGGGGCGGCCGCCGTCCGACTCCGCCGCGCCGGCCTCCACGACGAGGCCCTCGTCGATGAGGTCGCCCACCACGTTGCTGACGGCGGGCTGGCTGAGACCGCTGCCGCGCATCAGGTCCTGGCGGGTCAACGGACCGTCGAGAAAGAGCCTGGACAGCAACGCCGAGCGGTTCCGCACCCGGACGCTCCGATTCGTCGCTCGCGCCAACTCCACACGCCACCTCGATCCCCGGTTCGTCCGGGACCGGACGGCCCCGCACTTGACGACTCATACATCGAAATACTTTAATGGCAACATTCATTAAGTCGTGATGCAACCACCGCCGGTGCCGGGGCGGCACGTCGCCCGCGCCACGCGCCCCGCCGAACCCCGCGCCGCCCGCATCGCCCCGTCGCACCCGCGCCGCCCGCATCGCACCGACCGCAACCAGGCACCCCACGCCGCACCGGCCACCCGTACCACCGCCGCCTGATCCCCCGTGCCGCCGGTGCCGGTGTCCACACTCGAACCGGAAGGGCCGATCGTGTCGAGACGACCCCTCGCGATACTCGCCGCCGCCGTCCTCGCGGCCGCCTCACTGACCGCCTGCGGCGGCTCGGACGACCCGTCCGGCGGATCCGGCCGGACCCTCACCTACTGGGCCAGCAACCAGGGCGGCAGCCTGGAGGCCGACAAGCAGATCCTCCAGCCGGAGCTGGACAGGTTCGCGCAGCAGACCGGCATCAGGGTCACCGTCGAGGTCGTGCCCTGGTCGGACCTGCTCAACCGGCTGCTCACCGCCGCCACCTCCGGGCAGGGCCCCGACGTGGTGAACATCGGCAACACCTGGTCGGCGTCCCTCCAGGCGACCGGAGCCCTGGTCGAGTTCGACGACGCCACCCTCGCCAAGGTCGGCGGCCGGGACCGGTTCGTGCCGGCCGCGCTCGCCGCCGCCGGCGCCCCCGGCAGGCCGCCGGCCGCGGTGCCGCTCTACAGCCTCGCCTACGCGCTGTACTACAACAAGAAGGCGTTCGCCGACGCCGGCATCACCGCCCCGCCGACCACCTGGGAACAGGTGGCCGAGGTCGGCCGGAAACTCACCGGCGGCGGCCGGTGGGGTCTCGCCGTCGAGGGCGCCAACCCCTCGGAGAACGCCCACCACGCCTTCACGTTCAGCCAGCAGTACGGCGGCGCCTGGTTCGACGACGCCGGCAAACCCACCTTCGACACCCCGCAGAACGTCGCCGCGGTCAAGCGCTACGTCGACCTGATGGCCACCGACCGGATCGTCAACCCGAGCAACGCCGAGTACGCCCAGAACCAGTCGGTCTCCGACTTCGCCAACGGCCGGGCGGCGATGCTGCTCTGGCAGGCCGCCGGGGCGAACCTGGCGTCGCAGAACATGCCCGCCGACGCCTACGGCGTCGCACCGGTGCCGTTCCCGGCCAACCCGCCCGCCGGTGGCCGGAAGGTCAACAGCATGGTCGCCGGGATCAACATGGCCGTCTTCAAGCACTCGAAGAACACCGACGCCGCCCTCCAGTTCGTGAAGTTCATGACCAGCGACGCCGAACAGGTGACGCTCAACAAGGCGTACGGCTCGCTGCCGTCGGTGACCACCGTCGCCGGCGACCCCGCGTTCGGGGCTCCGGAACAGAAGGTGCTCCGGGAGACCCTCGCCACCACCGCGGCCCCGCTGCCGCAGGTGCCCCAGGAGAGCACGTTCGAGACCCTCGTCGGCACCGCCATCAAGGAACTCTTCGCCGACGCGGCCAGCGGTCGACCGGTCACCGAGGACAGCGTCCGGCAGAAGCTCGGCAAGGCCCAGCAGCAGATGCGCTGACCCGCCGGTCGGTGGCCGTGGGAGGACCACCCACTCCCACGGCCGCCCCGCGAGAGGACCCCGATGGCAACCACGACCACCCGGCGGGGCGCCACCCGGTCGCCCCGGGCCGGCACGGACCGCGCCCGGCGGTCCCGCCGGCCGCTCCTGCCGTACCTGCTGCTCGCCCCGGCCATCGTGCTCGAGCTGGCGATCCACGTCGTACCGATGCTGGTCGGCGCCGGGATGAGCCTGCTGGAACTGACCCAGTTCCACATCCGCAACTGGTCCACCGCCCCCTTCGCGGGCCTGGAGAACTACCGTCTGGCGCTCGACGTCGACTCCGCCGCCGGGGCCGAACTGCTGCGCTCGTTCCGGACGACCGTGCTCTACACGGTCGCCTCGGTCGGACTCTCCTGGGTGCTCGGCACGACCGCCGCCGTGCTGCTGCAACGTCCGTTCCGCGGCCGGGGCCTGCTGCGCGCGCTCTTCCTCACCCCGTACGCCCTGCCGGTCTACACCGCCGTGATCACCTGGAGCTTCCTGTTCCAGCGCGACACCGGCCTGCTCAACCACGTCCTCGTCGACCAGCTGCACCTGGTCGACGACCGGCCGTTCTGGCTGATCGGCGACAACAGCTTCGGCGCCCTGCTGGTCGTGTCGGTCTGGCGGTCCTGGCCGTTCGCCTTCCTGTGCGTCATGGCGGGTCTGCAGAACATCCCCGGCGACCTCTACGAGGCCGCCGCGATGGACGGCGCGGGTTTCTGGCGACGGCTGGGGTCGGTCACCCTGCCGATGCTGCGCCCGGTCAACCTGGTCCTGCTGCTGGTGCTGTTCCTGTGGACCTTCAACGACTTCAACACGCCGTACGTGCTCTTCGGCGGTTCCGCACCCGAGCAGGCCGACCTGATCTCGATCCACATCTACCGCAGTTCCTTCAAGACCTGGGACTTCGGCTCCGGCTCGGCGATGTCGGTGGCGCTGCTGTTGTTCCTCCTCGTGGTCACCGCCGGGTACCTGCTGCTCACCAACCGCCGGAGGAACGATGCGTGAGACCACCGCCGAACGCTGGTCCCGCCGGGTCGTGCTTACCCTGCTCGCGGTCTTCGTGCTCGTCCCGCTCTACGTGATGGCCAGCTCGGCGGTCAAGCCGTTGCGGGACGTGCAGAACGCGTTCACCTGGTGGCCCCGCCGCCCCACGTTGCAGGCGTTCGTGGACATGTGGTCGACCGTGCCGCTGGGTCGCTACCTGGTCAACAGCCTGGTCGTCTCCTCGGTGGCGGCGGTCTTCTCGGTCACCGTGGCGATCTTCGCGGCGTTCGCGGTCAGCCGCTACCGGTTCCGCGGCCGGGGGCTGTTCTCGGTGACCGTGCTCTCCACGCAGATGTTCCCCGGCATCCTTTTCCTGCTGCCGCTCTTCCTGATCTACGTCAACCTGGGCAACGCCACCGGCATCCAGCTCCACTCCAGCCGGACCGGCCTGATCGTCACCTACCTCACCTTCTCGCTGCCGTTCTCGATCTGGATGCTGGTCGGCTACTTCGACTCCATCCCGCGCGAACTGGACGAGGCCGCGCAGGTCGACGGGGCCGGGCCGCTGCGCACCCTGTTCCAGGTGGTCCTGCCGGCGGCGGTGCCCGGCGTGGTCGCGGTGACCGTCTACGCGTTCATGACCGCCTGGGGCGAGGTGCTCTTCGCCTCGGTGATGACCGACGAGTCCAGCCGCACCCTCGCCGTCGGCCTACAGGGCTACTCCACCCAGTTCAACGTCTACTGGAACCAGGTCATGGCGGCCTCGCTGGTGGTCAGCGTCCCGGTCGTCGCCGGCTTCCTGGCGTTGCAGCGCTACTTCGTCGCCGGCCTCACCGCCGGCGCGGTCAAGTGAGGCGCCCGCCGAGCGATCGTCGAGTCTTCCCCTGGCTCTAGATTTCTGCCACCATTCATCGACACATTGAAACTTATTGCCCCTGGAGGTGCGATGGTCACCCGTCTGCTCCGAATGGCGGCGGCTACGCTGCTCGCCGCCACCGCTGCCGTGGTCGTGCCGGCGTCCGCGGCGATGGCCGCTCCGACGTTCAAGGTTCCGTTCCCGTGCGGGCAGTCCTGGTCGGGGCAGACCAGGACCGATCACAGCCCGGCCTACGCCGTCGACTTCAACCGCACCGACGACCTCGGCGACCCGGTCGTGGCGAGCGCGCCCGGCACCGTCGACGTGGTGACCGACCTCGGCGGCACCAGCTACGGCAAGTACGTGCGGATCAACCACGGCAGCGGGTACACCACCTACTACGCCCACCTCAACGGCTTCAACGTCTCGGTGGGACAGAGCGTGGGTTACGGGAAGGTCATCGGCTACGTCGGCAGCACCGGCGGCTCGACCGGCCCGCACCTGCACTACGAGCAGCGCCTCAACGGCAACGACATCCAGGTCCGGTTCAACGGCGCGCTCGCGCTGTACTGGGGCACCAAGACCTACACCAGTGACAACGGCTGCTCCAGCGGCGCCGGCTCGGGCACGGTCAACACCAGCGGCACCGCGCTGACCGTCCGCTCGGGCCCCGGCACCGGCTACAGCGCCGTCGGCACGGTCGCCGACGGCACCCGGGTCACCATCTACTGCCAGACCACCGGCACCACCGTCACCGGCACCTACGGCACCAGCAACATCTGGGACCGGATCGGCTCCGGTCGGTACATCGCCGACGCCTACGTCCACACCGGCTACGACGGGTTCATCCCGGGCGTGCCCCGCTGCTAGTCCACCGCCGGTGGGTCGGCCGGCAACCGGCCGACCCACCGGCACCCGTCCGGCCCACCATCGCGTCCCCGAAATCTGGAGTGGTCTTGCTGAACAGAAGACGCCTGCTCGTCACCGCCGCTGCCGCGACGGCCGCGGTCACCGTCGGGCGACCGGCCGCCGCGGTCCTGCCCCAGGTCAACATGGAGGCGCTGATCAAGGCCGCGCAGATCGATCCCCGGCGCGCGGACAGCGCCATCACCACCGGCAGCAAGGACAGCGTGCTGCTGGTGGAACGCGCGTTGCAGGCCCGTGGCCTGCTCGCCAGCACCTACGTGGACGGGCACTTCGGCACCAGCACCGTGGCCGCCTACGCCGCCTACCAGCGCTCCCTGGGGTACTCCGGACTCGACGCCACCGGCCTGCCCGGGATCACCTCCCTGCGGCTGCTCGGCGAGCAGCGCTTCACCGTCGTCCAGACCCTCTCCCCGGGCAGTGTCGTCGCCTTCCGGGGCGTGAGCGTGAACACCCGCACCAGGGCGATGCTGCTGGAGGCGGAGCGGCTTCTCGGCGCCCAACTGGTCATCACCCAGGGCTCCTACACCTCCGGTAACTCGACCTCCGCCGGCACCCACGACGGTGGCGGAGTGCTCGACCTGTCGGTGAGCGGCATGACGACGACCTACCGCACCACGGTCGTGCAGCGCCTCCGCCTGGTCGGCTTCGCCGCCTGGCTCCGCACCCCGTCCCAGGGGGACTGGCCGTACCACATCCACGCCGTCGCGCTCGCCGACACCGACCAGTCCGCGCCGGCCCAGCACCAGGCCGGGGACTACTACCTCGGGCTCAACGGGCTCGCCAACCGCGCCCCCGACGACGGGCCCGCGGTCAGCCCGAAGCGGACCTGGGAGGAGTACCAACGAACCCTCTGAACGGCGGTCGAGCCCGTCGCCGACCCCGGTCAGCCGACGACGGCGAGGACGATCTTTCCGGTCGTACGTCCGGTCTCGCCGATCTCGTGAGCCCGGGCCACCTGGTCGAGCGGCAGCACCACGTCGACCTCGGGGCGCAGCTGCCCGGCTTCGACGAGCGCCGCGACCGCCTTCATCCCCGCGTGGTCGGGTTCGACGATCGTGAAGCCGGCCCGGAGGCCACGCTCGCGCGCCTCCGCCGCCAGGTAGGCCTCCGCCGGTGAGGTGAGCGACACCACGATGCCGCCGGGGCGCAGGGTCCGCAGTGAGCGCGGCCCGTAGTCGCCCCCGATGGTGTCGATCACGATGTCGATGTCGCTCACCGCCGACGCGAAGTCGACCTGCGTGTAGTCGACGACCTCGTCGGCGCCGAGGCCGCGCACGAAGGCGTGCTTGGCCGCGCGGGCCGTACCGATGACGTACGCGCCGTGTGCCTTGGCGATCTGGACGGCGAGGTGGCCGACGCCGCCCGCCGCGGCGTGGACCAGCACCCGCTGGCCGGGGCGCACCCGGGCGGTGTCGACCAGCGACTGGTACGCGGTGAGCGCCGCCACCGGCAGCGCGGCGGCCTCCACGTGGGAGAGCGCGGCCGGCTTGCGGGCGAGATGCCGGGCCGGGGAGGTGACGTACTCCGCGTACGCGCCCGCCGGTCGGGGTAGCCGCGGCATGCCGAACACCTCGTCGCCCGGCGCGAACATGGTCACGCCGAGTCCGACCTCCTCGACCACGCCGGACACGTCCCATCCGAGCCGGACCGGTGTGTCGCCCAGCAGACCACCGGTGGCCCGGTGCCACCAGTCGGTCGGGTTGACGCCGGCCGCGTGGACCCGGACGAGGACCTCCGAGATCCCGGGTTCCGGGCGGTCCACCTCGACCACCTTCAACACCTCGGGTCCACCGAGCGAGTCCTGGCTGACAGCGCGCATGATCATTTCCTGTTGCTCCCGTACGGTCGGCGATTGACGCACCACCAACACTGCGGGAGGCGTGACCGCCCCACGAGTGGCCAGATCGCCAACATGTGAAAGGATCTGGCCATGCATCGTGTCGTCGTCCTCGCCCTCGACGGTGTCTACCCGTTCGAACTGAGCATCCCGGTCCGGATCTTCGGCACCGCGACGGACGCCGGGGGCGACCCGCTCTACGAGGTGGTGACGTGCAGCCTCGACGGCGCCCCGGTCCGGACCAGCGCCGACTTCGCCGTCGCGGTACGCCACGGGGTCGAGGCCGTCGAGACAGCCGACACCCTGGTGCTCCCGCCGTTCGCCTGCGGCCCGACCGAGGACCGGGACCGGCTCCCCGACGAGCTGGCCGGGGCGCTCACCCGTCTCCGACCGGGCGCGCGGATCGTGTCGATCTGCACCGCGTCGTACGTGCTCGCCGCCGCCGGCCTGCTCGACGGTCGCGCGGCGACCACCCACTGGAACGAGGCCGATCGTTTCCAGCGGATGTTCCCGCAGGTCAGGGTCGACCCGGACGTGCTGTTCGTCGACGACGGGGACGTCCTCACCGCGGCGGGGGTGGCCGCCGGCGTCGACCTGTGCATGCACCTCGTGCGTCGCGACCACGGCAGCGAGGTCGCCAACCGGGTGGCCCGCCTCTGCGTCGTCCCGCCCTGGCGCGAGGGCGGCCAGGCGCAGTTCATCGAACGTCCGGTACCCGGGCCCTCGACGACCACCACGGCGGCGACCCGCGACTGGGCGCTCGGCCGGCTCGACCGGCCACTCTCCCTGGCCGAACTGGCCGGCCACGCGCGGATGAGTGTGCGCACGTTCTCCCGGCGCTTCCGGGACGAGGTCGGGATGACCCCCGGCCAGTGGTTGACCCAGCAACGTGTCGCACACGCCCGCCGACTGCTGGAGTCGACCGACCTCCCGGTGGACCGCGTCGCCAGCGAGGCGGGGTTCGGCACCGCCGCTTCGCTGCGCCAGCACCTGACCGCCGCGATCGGCGTGCCACCGATGACCTACCGCCACACCTTCCGCGCCGACCGTCCCGCGCCCACCGCCGTGCCGCGCTGATCGACTTCCCCAGGTCGCCGGACCGGCACCGCGCCCCGGGCCGGACTTGCCGTGGGTGGGCACCGCCCTTGTACCGTCCAGGTCCAGGTCACCGCTGCCGAACCGACCGGAAGGACACCATGAGCCGCTCCCCATCCCCGACCGGGCTGGTCGACGTCACGAACGGTCGGCCGGTCCGCCGGCACCCGGAGACCGGGGCCTACTACGTCGCCAAGGCCGGCTGGCCGCACTTCTGGGGCCGGACCCTGGACGCGCTCGTGGTGATGGTCGTGGCCGGCGTCCTGATGGGCGTGGTCCACGTGGCCCAGCAGGATCTCGCGCTCGGCCAGCTGTCCATCGCCATGTCCTCCAGCACCGGCGTGTACGTCGCCGTCCTGGCCGCAGTCTGGTTCGTGGTCCTCTTCGCGTACGGCATGGTCTGGGGCTCGGTCGGCAGCATCGGGGATGTCGCCTCCGGCATGCGCTCCGTCCGGATCGCCAACGGGCGGCGCTCCGGCGCCTGGCGGGGCGGGTGGCGGGCGTTCTGCTGGTCCTTCGCACCCCTGTACCTGGTGCTGGTGGTCGCCGCCGCCTTCGAGGGCAGCGGTGGGGACAGCTTCGACACCCGGTACGTCGCCATCGACCTCCGGTCCGGCCTCGCGCGGGGCTGGGCGCCCGTTCCCGACCCGAGGGCGGCCAGCCCGGCTCCGCGCCGCGCGTCCGCCTGAGCCGGTCAGGGCCGCTCGGGCACGACCTCGCCGGTGATGGCGCTGGAGCGCTGCGCGACCGCTGCGCTGATCGGTGCGAGCGCCGGCAGGTGCATAAACTGCGGGCCGAAGACCAGCCAGGCGACCGCGACCGCGTACCACGGCGCCGCCGGGCCGTGCAGCATCAGCGGGTTGCCCTCCTCGTAACGGAGGATGAACGACCACTGGGTCAGGTCGGCGGTGAACTCCACCACACCGTTGTGCCAGAAGCTCAGCAGATTGCCCTGGTAGTCCCCGAGCAGCCGCTGGTTGGTCAGGATCATCCGCACCTGCGCCTGGTCCCGCCACTGCGCCGCCGCCATCGCCTGGGCACGGCTGCGGGCGCTGGCGTTGCTGATCGCGTCACCGGCCATGCCGGCGAGCACGAAGCCGGTCGAGCCGAACCAGAGGTGGCTGCTCTCCCGGTACTGCACGACGGTGCCGTAGAAGCGTGCGTACCCCAGCACCGTGTCGCTGAAGATCGTCTCGTCGTGGCCCAGCCGCAGCCCGGTGGGCGGGAGGGCGACCAGCTGACCACCACGCGACAGGTGCTCGTACAGCTGGCAGGCACTGCTCCAGCCGTCGCGCAGCACGGCTTCGAAGGCGGCGGCCGAATCGTTGCGGCGGTTCACGTGCGCTTCCTCCGGCTCTCCAGTGCGGGCTCGTGGCGGCGCAGCGCCCACCGCACCGCCCCGCTCAGCAGTACGGTCTGACCGGCCAGGACGACCATCGCCCAGTTCCAGGCGCCGGTGGTGTGCGCCCAGAGCGCATCCGGCGCGGGCTTCAGCATAATGGCGCGCAGATCCACCGTGGACGCGGCGGCAGCGTAACCCCAACGGGCCGGGGCCAGCCAGGAGAGCTGTTCGATGCCGGCGCGGCCCACCACGTCGAACAGTCCGCCGCAGAGCACGAGCTGCGCCATCACGAGCCCGACCAGCACCGGCATCGTCTGCTCGCTGGTGGACACGTACACGCTGACCAGCAGCCCCAGCGCGGTGGCGGCCAGCGTGGTCAACCAGACCACCACGATCAACTCGACCAGCGGCACGCCCAGCACGAGCGCCTCGCGGGGAGCCGGCCGACCGAAGAGGCCGAGCAGGACGAACAGTGCCGCCTGGAACGCGTTCAGCACGGCGAAGACGATCAGCTTCGCGCTCAGGTAGGCGCCGGGTGCCATACCCACCGCCCGTTCCCGACGGTAGATGGCGCCCTCCCCGACGAACTCCCGGATGCCGCCGGCCAGCCCGATGAAGATCGCACCGGTGATCAGGATGACCAGCAGTTCGGCCGCCTCGGTACTGCGCCCGGGTGGTTGTGCGGGCAGCCCGAGACCGTCGGCACCGGGGACCACGTGCAGCAGGGCGGCGAGTCCCACCGGCAGGCCGAGGGAGAGCGCCGCGTACAACCGGTCGGCGAGGGTGACGGCGACCGTGCGCCGGGAGACGATCGCCATCTGCCGCCACCAGCCCTGGCGCGGCGGCGCGGCGGCGGCCACCGCCCGCTCGGCGCCCGGCGCGGCCAATGCCTGCGGACGGGTGGCCGCGAACCGGGCGGCCCAGACGTCCGGCTCGGCGGCGACCGCGGTGAACACGTCGGCGTACTCGGCCGCACCGAAGAAGTCGAGCAGTTCCTCCGGCGGGCCGAAGTAGGCGACCTTGCCACCACGGGCGAGTACCAGCACCCGGTCGCACACGTTGAGGTGCAACGGGCTGTGCGTCACCACCACGACGGTACGGCCGCGGTCGGCCAGCTCGCGCAGACCGTGCATCACGTCGCGGTCCAGCGCCGGGTCCAGCCCCGAGGTCGGCTCGTCGAGGAAGAGCAGCGACGGCTCGGTGAGCAGTTCCAGCGCCACCGAGGTGCGCTTGCGCTGGCCGCCGGAGAGCGTGTCGATGCGCTGGTCGGCGTGCGCGGTGAGGGCGAGCTGGCCGAGCACCTCGTCGATGCGCCGGTCCCGCTCCGCAGGGGTCACATCGGCACCGAAGCGCAGTCCGGCGGCGTAGCGCAACGCCCGGCGTACGGTCAGCTGACGGTGCAGGATGTCGTCCTGCGGCACCAGGCCGATGCGGTGCCGCAGGTCGGCGTACTCGGCGTAGAGGTCGCGGTCCTGGTAGCGCACCGTGCCCGACTGCGCCGGGCGGTTGCCGGTCAGCGCCCCCAGCAGCGTCGACTTGCCGGCACCGCTCGGGCCGACCACCGCGAGCAGGCTGCACTCGTCCAGCTCGAACGAGACGTCCGCCAGCAGCGTCCGCCCGCCGACGGTGACGCAGAGTCCTTCGGCGCGCAGCGACACCCGGCCGGCGTCGACGTAGTCGTGCAGGACGGCACCGTCGAACACCATCTGGTGGTGCCCGAACGAGAGGAGGTCCCCGCCGGACAGTGCCGCCTGCTCGACCTGCCGCCCGTTGACGTACGT
Organism: Micromonospora sagamiensis; assembly: GCF_014680085.1. Classification (NCBI taxonomy): domain Bacteria; kingdom Bacillati; phylum Actinomycetota; class Actinomycetes; order Micromonosporales; family Micromonosporaceae; genus Micromonospora; species Micromonospora sagamiensis. Next base: position 6,906,383 of record NZ_AP023438.1, read on the forward strand.
GCCGTTGCGCGTACCGAGGTCGATGACGCGGAATCCGGCACCGTCCCGGACGAGGTCGGCGTGGTGGCGGGACACCAGCAGGTCGTCGAGGACGATGTCGTTGTCCGGCGCCCGCCCGATCCGGACCCGATCCGCGGCCCGGTAGCTGGCCGACGGAACCCGGCCCGCCGCGAACCGCCCGCCGGGTGGTGGCTCGGCGCCGGGTCCGGGTCCGCTCGGCCGCACCTGGGTCGACGGGCCCGGCTGGACCGAGCCGGTCCCCGTCGGTGGGGCGGCGGGAGCCCCGTCCGGGCGGAAGGTGAGCACCGGACCGTCGACCGCGTCGCCGAGCCGCACCGCGCAGGCGGTTGTTATCTCCAGCTCGTGCACCTGACGCCCGTCGACGAACGTGCCGTTGCGGCTGGCGAGGTCACGCAGGTGCCACCGTCCGGTCCGGTAGGTGAGCTCCAGGTGCTCGCGGGAGGCACGCGAGTCGTCCAGGACGATGGAACAGAGCGGATCACGGCCGATGCGCAACGGCCCGCCGGCCGCCGTGACCCGACGTTCCCCGCCCTCGCCGGGTACGCCGACCAGCAACGTGCCGCTCACGCGGTCACCGGTCCGGAGGCGGTCACTTGCCCGCTCTGGGTTTCGGCAGTCGCTTGGCCATCGACGTGGCCATCTTGATCAGGTCGCTCTGGTAGCGGCCACCGACGTAGTCGTTCTGGATCGCGACCTGGAAGAGCACCTGGCCCGACCGGACGAAAATCATCGCGTAGACGCCGCTGGAGCCGCTGACGTAGATCCCGAAGGACTCCTGCCCCAGCTTGGGCACCGTGAACGGCCGCCACCCACACCGCTCGGCCGCCGTACGGACGGCATCGAGGAACGGGTCGGCCGCGGTGCCGTAGAAGCCGGCGACCGCCGAACCGAGGTACGGGTACTGGCCGGTGGCCACCCAGAAGCCGTTGCTGCTGTGCGCCCCGATGGCATCACCACGGACGTTGCCGTCCGAACAGAGCGCGAGCTTGGCCAGCCCGTTGTGCAGCGCGTCGTTCGAGGAACTCGACTTGACCGAGTCACGGCCCTCCAGCTTCATCGCGGACACGACGTCGGCCACCGACAGCAACACCGGCTCCAGCGTGGTCACCTCCGGCGGCGGGGAGGCGCGGTCGATGCTGGGCGTCGGACTCGCCGCGAGGCCGCCGGGCAGTTCGCCCCGGGCGAGGTTCCACACCGACGGTACGCAGCAGGCGACGAGGAGGAGCGCCGCCACGATGCCGATGACCATCGGGACCCTGGACTTCTTCCGGGGCTGGCCGGGTGCCCCGGGAAAGCCGGCGGGCACCGAACCGGGCGGCAGCGGGTAGTGCGACGGCCCCGGCCTCCCGGACAGCCATGCGCCGGGCGGCAGCGGATGGGCCGACGACGGAGCGCCGGGTGGTGCGGAGGTCGGCGGCAGCGCAGAGCCCGACGGCATGGGATAACCGGGCGGTCCGGAGGTGGGCGGCAGCGCAGAGCCCGACGGCAAGGGGTGACCGGGCGGTCCGGAGGTCGGCGGCAGCGCGTGGTTCGGCGGCCCGGGGACCGGCGGCGGAGACTGCTGCGGTGCCCCGCCGACCGAGGTCTCCGGCGGTGCGGTGCGCAGTGCGTCGACCCAGGCCGCTGCGGCGGCCGGCCGACGCTCGGCGGTCACCGCGACCATCGACAGGATCCCGCGGACCACCCGGTCCTGCCCTGGGCCGAGCACCGCGCTGAGCCGTCGGGTCATGCCGTCGATGTCGCCGGGCACCGGCATCTCGCCGGCCACCGCGTAGTAGACGGTCGCGCCGAGGGCGTAGCGGTCCGTGGCCGGGGTGTACTCGCCCCGGGCCAGGGACTCCGGCGCCATGAACGGCGCCGTGCCGTACACCCGGGCGGTACCGCTGGTGCTGCGCAGCCGGACCAGGCCGAAGTCGACGAGGTAGGCCCGCCCGCTGCCGGAGACCAGGATGTTGGCCGGTTTGATGTCCCGGTGCAGGACCGGGATGCCGTCGGTTTCCTGGCCACTGTGCAGATAGTCGATCGCCGCGGCGATCGGTGCGAGCGGGCGGAGGATGTCCAGCCCACGTACCTCGCCGCTCTCCAGCATCTCCTGGAGGCTGCGGCCTTCGATCCACTTCATCACGAAGTACAGTCGCGGCGTGGTGTCCGTGGTGGTCTCTCCCGCCGGATGCGGCGACGAGCCGACGAAGACCTCCTTGACCTTCACCAGCGCCGGATGTTCGAGTTGGGTGGCCAGCGCCGCCTGGAGCCGGAGCCCCTCCAGGCCGCGGTCGGTCCGGTCCTCCGCGGGTACCCGGAGGATCTTCACCGCGTACGAGAACGAGACGTCCCCGTGGCGCTCGCGAGCCCGCCAGACCTCGCCCTCGCCGCCAGCGGCCCGCCGCTCGATCAGCTCATACCGGTCCGGCGCGTCCGGCGGTCCCACGTGGTTGTACTGCCCATCCGACACGACGAGCATCCTGCCAGCGTCGCACCGACGAAGACAAAAACGTGCTCGTATCGTCAGCCTTCGGCACCGTCCACCCACGACCACCGGCGTCCGAACCGGTCGCTACTGCTCCTTGAGGCGGCGGTTGATCTCCTCGGAGAGCCGCCGGTTCAGTTCCGCCAACTGCTCGTCGGTGTACCGGGTCAGGTCCTCCGCGCCGGTGCCGCCGTTCGTCGCCTGCTCCTGCTGCTTCTGCTGCTCCCGGCGTTGCAGTTCCTGTTCCTCGGGTGAGCCGGGAGCGGCGTACGCGCACCGGACCAGGACGCCCTCCGCGTTCTTCAGGCAGGTCGCCTCCCGGCCGTTGATCTGGCCCCGTCCCTCCACTCGGTACCGGATGCTCTGCTCGCTGCCGAGCGTGGCGGTCCACGTGCTACCGCCGGTCGGCACCACCTCGAACACCCGGTCGTCGTTCCAGCAGCAGACGTCCCGGTACTCGGCCTTGATCAGGGCGGCGATCGCCTGCGGCGACGACCAGGTCGGGCTGAGCCGGTGCACGGTCAACGGCGCGAGACCGCCGCCGGAGTGCCGGGTCGGCACCACCGACACCGCCACCACCGAACTGGCCTCGCCCTGCGGGGTGAGCGGGGTGACGTACGCGCTGCGTCCACTGCCGTCACGGTAACGCAGGGTGAACTCCGACTCGTTTCCCTCGTTGGCACCGTCCTCGGAGGCGTCCCAGCCGCTGCGCTCGAACCACCAGTCGGCGAACCCGCCGACGGCGGTGGTGCCCTCCCGCTGCCGGGCGGCCAGGCTGATCGGGTAGGCCGGTCCGGGCACCTTCGTCGGGTCGTCGGAGATCGTGACCGCCCCGGTCCCGCCGTCGTACAGCGCCACACCGGCCGGCCGTTCCGTCACCACCAGGATGCCGGTCTGCCGCTTCAGCGGCACCACCACGACCGGGGTGTCGCCCCGGCAGTAGACGTACGCGTCGTCGCCGGAGAACCGGACCCCGCGTCGCTCGGCCGAGATCTTGCGGCCCAGGTTGTGGGTGAACCAGCCGCCGATCCGCGCGGACGCCGACTCGTCGAACCGGCACCGCTGCTGCGCCCGGCTGTTGCCGCCGAGCGGCACCTCCTGCACCAGGCCGACCTCGTAACCGGTCAACCACCCCCGCCGCTCGACCAGGACGGCGAACCGGTCGGAGTCGGGCAGGTAACTGACGTCGCTGATCTCGCCGGTCACGTCGCCCAGGTTGGGCGCGGCCTGCGCCTCGCCGACCAGGTACGGCGCGCGTGCGGTCAACTCCGGGACCGGGTCGGACACCACCCGCATCGTGGTCACGTACGCGCGGTCCTGAAGGTACTCGCCGTAGACCAGCCAGAACGCGCCCAGGGCCAGCCCGACGACGGCGGCCAGCCAGCCGAGAGCGACGGTCCCGCCGGCCGCCGCGGGGGTGACTCCGCCCCCGCGGCGTCGGCGGACGAGCGACCGCACCAGGGCCGGCGCCCCGACGAGCAGCGCCGCCGGGGCTGCCGCCGCCAGCCAGGGCAGGAGTTTACGCAGCTCCCACACGAGGATGGTGGTGGTGTACGAGGCGTACCAGGCCACGGCGCCGAGCAGGAGGAGCAGGAGAACCGGGGCACTCTTCCGCATCGCCCGACCCATCGACACTCCTCTCCCGGACCCGACCGGTTTCGATCCTATTTCGGACGGTCCAGGTTGCTGCCCCGGGTGCCGTCACCCGTCGGCCGGGCGGACGCGTCAGCAGCTGACCGGGCTCGGGGAGTACGCGACGAGCGTGCCGGAGCTGGCCCTGGCGCGGCAGTGTCCGCGTTCGGCGGGGTCGGTGAAGTAGGCGGTGGCCGCCGTGCCGTCGGCGGACTGCTGGAGGTAGTAGAGCGCGTCCGGCTCCTCCTGGTACGGGCCGGCGGGCGTCACCGCCCGCTCGAGGGCGATGTCGATCGGGCCGGTGCAGCCGCCGGAGAGCTTGGCGAAGGCGGTCTGCATGCCGATCGAGTAGTAGAGGTTGGTGACCGTCAACGAGCACGCGGTGCTCCGGTCGGGTGCCGCGGCGACCGCCACGGCCGGTGTCGCCGCGCCGACGAGGCCCCCGGCGAGTACGACGGCACCGGCGAGACTGCGGATACGCATGGCTCGTCCTCCCAAGTGGATGCGTGTAGGAATTTTTTACCGACTCACGAATCCTGGCAAAGAAATGCCGACCGGGGAAGCCCCGACGCGGCGGGTACCGGGGCCACGCGGCCGTCCCCGACGCGGCACACTGGTCGATCGGCCCGGAGGACGGACGTATCGGGAACGCATCGTCATCCGTCCAGACATGGCCTACCCAGGACGATGTCGATATGGTGAACGATCATCTTCCGGCCGACGATCGTCGATCCTCAGCCGACCTCCCTGACCCCCCAGAACGGAGGACCCGCTCGTGGCTTCCCCCGCCGATACGACGGCCACCGACGACGTCGAGCCGCAGCGGCCCGTCCCGCGGTTCCTGACCGAGTTCACCCCCACCCGGTACCGCCGCCGGCTCAGCCCGTTCTCGCGCGTGCCGAAGCACTCCAAGATGGGCGAGACCTGGCACGTGGCGGCGCAGACCGCCCCGGACGAGCTGGTCATCGTCGACCGTCCGGCGGACATCGACCCCGACGGCCCCGAGGCCCGCACCTACACGCAGTGGGCGGAGCTGGTCGACCGGGCCGCTGCCTGGCTGCACAAGGCCGGCGTCCGGCCGTGGGACCGGTTGGCGATCCTCAAGGCGAACCACCTGGACATCGTCATCCTGGGGTGTGCCGCCGCCCGGATCGGCGCGATCCCCTGCATGTTCTCCGGGTCCTACGGCCCCGAGGCGATGATCCCCATGCTGGAGCGGCTGGAGCGGCCGATCCTGCTGACCGACCGCAAGCACCTCGACAAGTGCGGCATCACCCCCGAGGTGGTGGCGAACCTGACCGTCCGGACGATCAGCGTCGACGCGGTCGAGGACCGGCCGGACGTCCTGCGTCTGGACGACTTCAAGGATGCCCCGCCGGTCCAGCCGAACATGCGCGAGTTCGCCGAGCCGGTGGTCATCACCCACACCTCCGGCACCACCGGCGTACCGAAGCTCGTCATGCACTCCGCCGAGTCGATCTACTCGATGGCGATCGTGGAGACCGAACGCTGGCCCCGGTTCGGGCTGCGGCGCAGCGACACGGTGCTGTTCTGCGACCCGTACACCCACGAGCGGCTCACCACGATGCAGCTGGCCATGGCCGCGGTCGGTCCGCGCGTCCTCTACATGTCCGACCCGCTCTCGCCCCGGGTCCGGGAGCTGATGGCAGAGCACAAGCCGACGCTGGTCGAGGCCCTGCCGAACATCTACCTCGCCTGGGAGCCGCTGGCCCGCGACCCGGCCGGCCTGTTCAGCAACGTCCGCGAGTACGTGAACTCCTTCGACGCCATCCACACCCGCACCATCCGGACCTTCATGGCCGCCACCAAGCGCCGGTTCCCGATCTGGGTCCAGTCGTGGAGCCAGACCGAGAACGGCGCGCTCTGCATCCGGCCGTTCTTCCGGTTCGTGGTGCGGCGCAGGGGGCACCGGCCGCCGCCGACCCAGCTGATCGGCTGGCCCCTCCCGTTCCACGCGAAGATGCGGGCGGTGGACCCGGAGACCGGGCAGGAGGTCCCGCGCGGACAGGTCGGCATGATCGAGATCGATCAGCCCGGACGGTGCCTCGCCTACGTCGGTGAGCAGGACCGGCACGACCTGAAGTGCAACGGCAGGTGGTGGAACACCGGCGACCTCGGCATCATCAACAAGTGGGGTGCCGTCCGGATCGTGGACCGGGAGATCGACCGGATCCCCAACGGCAGCGCCATCGAGTTCGAGGACCTGATCCTCGACCGGATCGACTACACCACCGAGGTCATCGTCCTCCCGGTCGCCGGCGGCCTGCCGGTCCCGGTGGTCAGCACGACGGACGACGTCCCGTTGGACCCGGCCGACTGGGCACGCGCGGTCGCCGACCTCGCCCCGATGGCCGAGCCGATCCAGATCAGGTGGGACGAGTTCCCCCGCACCGGCACCTGGAAGATCCGTCGGGTGGAACTGCGGGAGAAGCTGCTCTCCGGCGCCGACGCCATCGGCATCGGACGCTGGACCTGACCGGCGTCGTTCGCTGACCCCGCCGGCTGCGGCGCGGGCCCGATCGGGCCAGCGCCGCAGCCGGCGCGGACCACCTCGGTCGAGTGAAGGGAAACTGCCATGTTGGACGCCCTCGGCCGGCTCGCGCACCGGGCGCGCTGGTGGGTGATCGCCGGTGCCGTGGTTTTCCTGGCCGTGGCCGGCGCCTGGGGAGCCAAGGCCTTCGACGACCTGGCCGCCGGTGGCTTCACCTACGCGGCGAGCGAGAGTTCGCGGGCCGAGGAGGTCGAACGGGACCGGCTCGGGCGCAACGACGCGGACGTCGTCGTGCTGTTCGGCAGCGACCGCTGGACGGTGGAGGATCCCGCGTTCCGTGATGCCGCCCGGCAGGTGCTCGACCGGCTCCCGGCGGACCGGATCGAGGGCGTGACCGACTACTGGCGGACCACCGCGCCCGCCCTGGTCAGCACCGACCGCCGGGAGACGTTCGCGGCGGTGCAGATCGCCGGTGCCACCGAGACCGAACGCCTCACCAACTACCTGGCCGTCCGGGACCATCTGACCAGTCCGGATCTGGACGTCACGGTCGGCGGGCCACTGGCGCTTGTCGACGACGTCAACACCCAGAGCAAGGCGGACCTGACCCGGGCCGAGGCGTTGGCCCTGCCGATCCTGTTCCTGCTGCTGGTCCTCATCTTCCGCAACGTGCTGGCGGCGCTGCTGCCGGTGCTGGTCGGGGTGCTCGCGATCGTGGGCTCACTGGCCGGCCTCCGGCTGCTGGCGCAGTTCACCGACATCTCGATCTTCGCCGTCAACGTGGTCACCCTGCTCGGCCTCGGGCTGGCCGTCGACTACAGCCTGTTCATGGTCAGCCGGTTCCGGGAGGAGATCGGCGCGGGTCATCCGGTGCCGCAGGCGTTACGGCGCACCATGGTCACCGCCGGCCGGACGATCGTCGTGTCCGCGGTGACCGTCGCCCTCGCGCTGGCCAGCCTGGCCGTCTTCCCGCAGGTGTTCCTGCGGTCCATCGCCGTCGGCGGGGTCGCGGCGGTCCTGCTGGCGGGGTTCTTCTCGTTGACGGTGATGGCGGCGATGCTCGCCCTGCTCGGTCCCCGTCTGCGGGAGCGCCGACGCCGGGCGGCCGGCACCGATCCGGACGCCGGCACGTGGGCGCGGATCGCGCGGACGGTGATGCGCCGGCCGGTACTGGTCGGCGGCGCGGTCGTCGCCGTGCTGGTGCTTCTCGGCCTGCCGTTCCTGCGCATCTCCTACGGCTGGCTGGACACCCGGGTCCTCCCCGTCTCGGCGGAGAGCCGGCAGGTCCAGGACGCCCTCGAACGGTCGTTCCCGGACAGCGTCACCCGGCCGATCGACGTCGTCGTCACGTTGGACGGTCCGACGGCCGAGCCCGCCGGCCGGGCGGAACTCGCCGCCTACCTGGACCGGGTGACCGCGTTGCCCGACGTGCGACAGGCGGACGTCACCGGCCTGTCCGGCGACACCGCGCGGGTCACCGTGCAGTTCGACGGGGAGCCGATCTCCGCGCACGGGCGGGACGTGGTGGACGCGGTGCGCGCCGTCGAACCGCCGTCCGGCGGCACCGTGCTGGTCGGGGGCGACGCCGCCGGCTTCGCCGACCTGATGGACATGCTCGCGGAGCGACTGCCGTGGATGGCACTGCTGGTCGTGGTGACGACGTTCGTGCTGCTGTTCTTCTCCTTCGGCTCGCTGGTGCTGCCGGTCAAGGCGATCCTGATGAACGTGCTGAGCCTGACCGCGGCGTTCGGGGCGGTGGTGTGGATCTTCCAGGACGGCCACCTGGACGGGCTGCTGCGGTTCACCTCCACCGGCAACATCGACGTGGTGCAACCGATCCTGATCTTCGCCGTCGCGTTCGGGCTGTCGATGGACTACGAGGTGTTCCTGCTCTCGCGCATCCGCGAGCACTACGACCTGGTCGGCGACAACACCGAGGCGGTCGCCGTCGGCCTGCAACGCTCCGGTCGGATCATCACCAGCGCGGCCCTGCTGCTGGTGGTGGTGATCGTGTCGTTCGCGACGTCGAGCGTGCTGGTCGTGAAGATCATCGGCATCGGGCTGGCCATCGCCGTCGTCGTCGACGCCACCATCGTGCGGGCGCTGCTGATGCCCGCCACCATGCGGCTGCTCGGCCGGCTCAACTGGTGGGTGCCGGGGCCCCTGCGACCGCTCTACAACCGCTGGGGAATCCGCGAGGGCGGCCCGGTCGACTGAGGGGGCTCCGCCGCCCGGCGTGCGGGTGGGCCGGCACGATCGCCGGCCCACCCGTCCGGCGCGGTCAGAAGATCAGCGCCCGCCCGAGGCCCATGTCGGTGAGCCGGGTGGAGTGCACGGTCTTGGTGACCTCCAGGGCCTTCTCGATCCGCTCCTCCGGCGTGGTGTCGACGAGCCGGCGTCCGTCCCAGATCTCGTAGTCGCCGATCGCCGCCACGTGCGGCGCGATGCCCTCCTGGAACCAGTTCTCCCAGCGGTTGAGCTGGTCGGCCACGGGCAGCTGCTCCCACAGCCGCATGCCGCCCCGGATCAGCTCGACGAGTCGTTCCTTCTCCTCGGGGTGCTGTTGCAGGTGCTCGCGGATGATCGAGGTACCGACCGCCAGATGGCGTACCTCGTCGATGCCGGCGCCCTTCTCCATGTCCGCCATCCGGGGATCGAGGGGCCGCCACTTGCGCTCGCTGAGTTCGAACGACGGGGCGAGAAAGCCCTCGACCAGGATCGTCAGCAGCACCACGCCACCGATGAAGTCCCGCTGGTCGCGCACGATCGGCATCCCCAGCTCCTCCAACGGGTCGAGGATGGTCGCCTGGTCGGTGGCGGTCTGCTGGGCGATGACGTCCGCGACGTCCTGCTCGGCGATGCCGAGGTTCCGCAGGTGGTTACGGAAGATCATGGCGTGCCGGGTCTCGTCCATCAGCTGGGTGGCGTAGAACTCCACCGTCGTGGAGTCCGGCGCACACGCCACGATGTAACCGATCGCGCGGGCGGCGCGTTCCTCGGCCAGCGCCCGGAACGCGACCTCCTGGACGAGCGCGTCCCGCAGTGGGCCCGGCTCCCGGAGGAAGTCCGGGGTCACCAGGCCCGGCGCGTAACCGACGACGTTGCCGCGCAGCGTGCGCTGCGGGACGTTGGCGAACCAGTACCGCAGGTCGCAGTCGCGCGCGGTGAGCCGCAGCCCCTCCGCCCCGTCGAACAGGGACGTCGCGTTGTCCCAGTCGGCCGCGTCGTCCGCCGTCATGGTCGACGGCTCGGCGATCCGGGGTGCCTCGGCGGGAGCGTCGTACGGGGTCGCGGGGCGCGCGAGCGAGGCGGGCGCGGCGACGGCCGGCTCGGACCTGGTGGCGGGCACGACGGCGGGGGCCGGCGCGGGTGCGGGCACCGTCGCGCCGACCGGCGTCCGGGCGGACTCCGCCGCGGGTGCCGCGACGGCGGCCGGCGCGGGTCGCGGCTCGTCGACGGGCGTGGGTGCCGGCCGCGCGGCCGGCGCGGGGTGTGACTGCGGGGCCGGCACGGGGTGCTGCGGGGCCGGCGTGGGGGCGGCCGGGCTGGTGTCGGACATGAGGAACGGCCCGCTCCCGTCGAGGTAGTCGACCAGGGCCGACGCGACGCTGGCCCGCGACGGAGGATGGAACGCGACGCACTGGCACGCCGCGATCAGGTAGGCCACGTCGGGAGAGCCGATGAACGACATCCCCCCGAGCATCTCGACCGCCTGCCGGGCCGCGTCGGTGATGGCGTCCTGCGCGCCGTAACGGGCCATCAGCACGCGGGCCAGGGCGTCGTTGTCCGTCTCCCCGGCCATCATGGCGCGGGCCGCGCCCTCCAGCAGCTGCGTCGCCGTCTCCAGCCGGGTGCCGAGGGCGGCCCGGTCGGTGATCGCGGCACGCCGGGCGGCCAGGGCGCGCTCCACGAGGGCGCTCGCCATGCCCAGGTACGAGGCGGTGATGAGCAGCTCGAACCAGATGAACCCGGTGGTCTGGAGGTCGTCGAGCATCCCGTCCGGACCGTTCTCGGTCGGGATGACCAGTTCCTCCTCGATGTAGACGTCGGTCAGCCGGACCTCGTCGCTCTCCGCGCCGGCGAGCACGCTGCTGCCCCAGAACGGGTGCCGCGTGATGCCGCGCAACGTGGCCGGCATGAGCAGGAACGCCGTCTGCTGCCCGCCGTCCGACGCCGGCACCGAGACGCTCGCCGTGAGCAGGTCCATCGAGTGGGTCAGGCTGCACGGCTTCTTCGAACCGTTGATCCGGTAACCGCCCGGGGCCGGAGTGGCCGTCATCGTGGGGGCGAGGATCCCCTGCGCCGGGCGGCCCTCGGCGAAGCCGGACGAGACGAGCAGGTTGCGGCTGGTGATCGCCTCCAGCAGGGCCCACTCCATGCCGGAGTTCTTGATGCTCTCGGCGAAGGTGAACAGCGTCGCCACCGAGAAGTGGTGCATCGTCGTCCCGACCGCCAGCGACGGCGCGCAGGCGCCGATCGCGCGGGAGACCCGTACCGCGTCCAGGGGGGTGGCGCCGAGCCCGCCGTAGTCCTTCGGGATCACCAGGCCGGGCCCCCCGCTGGCCCGGAACACCGGCAGTGTGGCACCGCCGGACGCCTCGCGCTGCGCGAAGGGAAGCTCCGACAGGCCGTCGATCAGCCCCGGCAGGTAGGACTCGCACAGGGCACGCGCCTGGTCAAGCGATCGCATCGGAACTCCTCCTGCGGCGGGGCGGTCGGTGGTGGCGGTCAGCCCGGGATGAGCGCGCGGGCCGCCGCGCGACGCAGCTTGCCGGACGGTGTCTTCGGGAGGGAACCCGGCGGCAGGACGACGACCGACGCGGGACGGGCGTCGACGTCGGCCACGACGCGGTTCGCGACCGCGTCGCGCAGCGCCTGCTCGGCGGCCCCGTCACCGGCACGCCGCGACTCGACCAGCACCGCGAACGACTCACGCGCCACGCCGTCACCGGCCATCAGCCGCACCGCGGCCACGTTGCCGTCCCGGACGCCGTCGACCGAGGCCGCCGCGCGTTCGATGTCGGTGGGGTAGATGTTGCGGCCCCCCATGATGATGACGTCCTTCTCGCGCCCGCAGACCACGATCTGGCCGTCGACCAGGTAACCCTCGTCGCCGATGTCCAGCCAGCCGTCGTCGTCCAGGGCGGCGAGGGGCCCCTGCTCGGTGAGGTAACCCGCGGTCACCGAGTCGCCGCGCAGTTGCAGCCGGCCGACCTCGCGGTCCCCCAGCTCGGCGCCGGATTCGTCGACCACACGGACGGCGACACTCGGGAAGGCCACACCGAGCAGCGGCAGCCGGCGCACACCGGTCGCGTGGCCGTCGCGGACCGGCACGGCACGCCGGTTCTTCTCCAGTTCCAGGGCGTCGACGGTGTCGAGGAGCATCGGGTCGGACAGTGCCGACAGCGAGATCACCAGGGCGCTCTCCGCCGCGCCGTAGCAGCAGTTGATCGCCTCGGGTCGCAGGCCGAACCGGGCACCCGCCGCGACGAACGCCTCCACCGTCGACGGGTCGATCGGCTCCGCGCCGTTGCACGCGGCCTTCAGGCGGGACAGGTCGAGCGAACCGGCCTCGGCGCGGGCGAGCTGTCGCGCCAGGATCGCGTAGGCGAAGTTCGGGGCCGCCGTGATCGTGCCGTTGTACCGGCTCATCAGCTCGGCCCACACCAACGGCCGGCTGAGGAACTCGGCGGGAGTGACGCTGACCAGCTCGATGCCGGTGAACATCGGGATCAGCAGGCAGCCGACCATGCCCATGTCGTGGAAGAGCGGCAGCCAGCTGACCAGCGTGTCGGACTCGCCGCACTCCAGGTGGGCCACACTGTCGACCAGGTTGGCGTACAGGTTGCGGTGGGTGATCCGGACCGCCTTCGGCTCGGCGGTCGAGCCACTGGTCAGCTGGAGCAGTGCGGTGTCGTCCTCGGCGGCCGGCACGACGCTGAACTCCCGGTCGCTGTCCAGGTCGGCGATCATCCGATGGGCGATGCCCTGGTCGCGGAGCACGTCGGCCATCGCCTCGAAGGGCGCGCCCACCACCACCAGGCGTGCGTCGATCATGCGGAGGACCCGCAACGTGTCGTCGCGCCAGACGGTCAGGTCGGTCCGCGGGGTGGGCTGGTGCAGCATGGTCACGCTGCCGCCGGCCAGCCAGATGCCCTGGGCGACCTGGGCGACCTGGCCCGGGTCGCCGGCCAGCACCGCGACCGCCTCACCGGCGGACAGTCCACCCTCGACCAGGGCCGCCGCGGTGCGCCGGGCGGCGACGTGCAACTGGCCCCAGCTGCGCCGCGCCGGAAGCGCGGGCGCACCGGTGACCATGCCACGCGACGAGCGGGCGGCGGTGCCGACGACGGTGTCGACGAAACGACTCATGCGGGTCGCGCCAGGATCATGGGCCACAGGATAGGGCAGCCGCACCGACGGTGACCATAGGCGACTGCGGCGGGATTCCCGGCGACAGCAGTTGTGCCGATCGCCGCCCCCGATGGAGGATGGGGCGCCGCTCGGTGGGTGGGTCATCGAGGCGTTGCGGATGACGTGCACGGAGAGGTGGCGACCGGTGGGTGACCCCGAGAAGCAGTGGTGGTTGGACGTCGTCCGCACCGAGGCGGCCGCGGTACTCGGCCGCCCGCGCGACGACATCCCCGCCGACGGCGCGTTCGCCGACCTGGGCTTCGACTCACTGAGCGCGCTGGAGTTGACCGAACGGCTGGCCGACGCGAGTGGTCTGCCGCTCTCCGGCACGCTCGCCTTCGACCACCCCAATCCGGCCGCCCTCGCCGCGTACCTGGCGGAGCAGGCCGACCGTCCGGCCGGAGCCGCGACCGCCGTCGTCTCCCGCCCGGCCGATCCGGTGCCGGCCGAGGCGCACGCTGCCGACGAGCCCATCGCCATCGTGGCGATGGCCTGCCGCTTCCCGGGCGGAGTGTCCACCCCGGACGCGTTCTGGGCCGATCTCGTGGACGGTCGCGACCGGATCGGACCGTTCCCCACCGACCGCGGCTGGGACCCGGACGTGTTCCACCCCGACCCGGACCACCCCGGTTCCACGTACGCCCGGCACGGCGGATTCCTCTACGATGCGGGTGACTTCGACGCCGGGTTCTTCGGACTGTCGCCCCGGGAGGCACTCGCCACCGACCCGCAGCAGCGGTTGATGCTGGAGGTCTCCTGGGAGGCACTGGAACGCGCCGGCATCGACCCGCGCGCCCTGCGGGGCAGCCGTACCGGCGTGTTCACCGGGGTCATCGGCAACGACTACGCGCCACGGCTCGGCTCCGTCCCGCCCGACATCGGCGGATTCCTGCTCGCCGGCAACGCGTCGAGCGTCGTCTCGGGCCGGGTGTCGTACACGCTGGGTCTGGAGGGGCCGTCGCTGTCGGTGGACACCGCCTGCTCCTCGTCGCTGGTCGCCCTGCACCTGGCGGCCCGGTCGCTGCGTGCCGGCGAGTGCGCCCTCGCCCTGGCCGGCGGGGTGACCGTACTCGGGACACCGCTGGTGTTCACCGAGTTCAGCCGCCAGCGTGGGCTCTCCCCGGACGGGCGGTGCAGGTCGTTCGCGGCGGCGGCCGACGGGACCGGGTGGGCCGAGGGGGCCGGCGTGCTGGTGCTCGAACGCCTCGCCGACGCCCGCCGACACGGCCGGCGCGTCCTGGCGGTCCTGCGGGGCAGCGCGGTCAACTCCGACGGGGCGTCCAACGGGCTGACCGCGCCGAACGGTCCGTCCCAGCAGCGGCTGATCGCCGACGCGCTGGCCGACGCGGGTCTCGCGCCCTCGGACGTGGACGCGGTGGAGGCGCACGGCACCGGAACCCGGTTGGGTGACCCGATCGAGGCCAAGGCGCTGCTCGCCGCGTACGGCCCCGGGCGGGAGGGCCCGCTGTGGCTCGGGTCGGTGAAGTCCAACATCGGCCACACCCAGGCGGCGGCCGGCGTGGCCGGCGTGATCAAGATGGTGCTCGCCCTGCGACACGGTCGGCTCCCCCGAACCCTGCACGTCGACGAGCCCACCCCCTTCGTGGACTGGTCGACCGGACCGCTGCGACTGCTCACCGAGGAACAGCCCTGGCCGGCCGGGGCCGCGCCGCGTCGCGCGGCGGTCTCGTCGTTCGGGATCAGCGGCACCAACGCGCACGTGATCCTGGAGGAGGCGCCGCCGGAGGAGGCCACGAGAGCGGCCGGTGGGACGGGGCCGCTGGTGGTCTCCGCGCGGACCGTCCCCGCGCTCCGCGAACAGGCCGGGCGGCTCGACGCGTTCCTCACCGCCCACCCGGACCTCCCGTTCGGCGCGGTGGCGGCGGCAGCCGCCGCGCGCACGTCGTTCGAGCGACGCGCCGTCGTCCTCGACCGCGCCGGCCTCGCCGCGCTCGCCGCCGGGCAGGACGACACGCCGGCGCTGGTCACCGGTACGGCCACCGAGGGAAAGCTGGCTCTGGTCTTCTCCGGGCAGGGGTCGCAGCGACCGGGGATGGGCGGGGAACTGGCCGCGGCCGAGCCACGGTTCGCCGCGGCACTCGACGAGGTCTGCGCCGCCCTGGACCGGTACCTGGACCGTCCGCTCCGGACGGTCGTGGACGACGAGCCGGAACTACTGGACCAGACCGGGTACACCCAACCGGCCCTGTTCGCCGTGGAGGTGGCGCTGTACCACCTGCTCCGGCACTGGGGGGTCCGGCCGGACGTCGTCCTGGGTCACTCGGTCGGCGAGATCGCCGCCGCCCACGTGGCCGGTGCGCTGTCGCTGGACGACGCCGCCCGGCTCGTCGTCGCACGCGGCCGGTTGATGCAGGCGCTGCCGGCCGGCGGCGCGATGGTCGCGATCCAGGCCACCCCGGACGAAGTCGAGCCGCTGCTCGCCGACCCGGCGTCACGGGTCGGTCTCGCCGCCGTCAACGGCCCGACCTCGGTCGTGGTCGCCGGCCCGCAGGACGCGGTCGGGCAGGTGGCCGACACGTTCGCCGCCCGGGGGCGCAAGACCACCCGGCTGCGGGTCAGTCACGCCTTCCACTCCCCGCTGATGGATCCGATGCTCGAGGAGTTCGGCGACCTGGAGGCCGAGCTCACCCACCGGCCGCTGGAGATCACCCTGGTCGCCAACGAGACGGGGCAGACGGTCGAGGCGGTCGCCCCGGGGCACTGGAGCCGCCACGTACGACAGCCGGTGCGGTTCGCGCAGAGCGTGCGCCGGCTCCGCGAAGAGGGGGTCACCCGGTTCCTGGAGGTCGGGCCCGGCGGTGTGTTGTCCGCCATGGTCCTGGACTGCGTCGACGACCTGGACCGCGCCGACGAGGCCGGACGCCGGACGGTCGCGGTGCCGCTGCTGCGCACCGGGCGCAACGAGGCGGACTCGGCCCGGGAAGCGGTGGCCCACCTGTTCGTCGAGGGCGTGGACGTCGACTGGACGGCGGTGGTCGGTGGGGCCGCGCCCCGGGTGGAGCTGCCCACCTATCCGTTCCAGCGCAGGCGGTACTGGCTGACGCCGTCGGTCCGGCCGCTGCTGGGGGAACCGGTCGAGGTGCCGGCGGCCTCCGGGCGCGGCGGGCTGCTGCTGACGGGTGAGCTGTCGATCGCCGCGCAACCCTGGCTCGCCGACCACCGGATCGGTGACACCGTCGTCGTGCCGGGCGCACTGCTGGCGGAACTGGCGGCCCGGGCCGGCGACCACGCCGGCTGCCCCGAGGTGGTCGAACTGCTGTTGCAGACCCCGCTGGTGCTCCCGGAGGCCGGCGTCGTCGAGACCCGGGTGGTCGTCGCCGAGCCGGAGGCCGACGGGACGCGTTCCCTGACGATCCACGCCCGCCACCCGGACGGGCCCTGGACCCCGCACGCGACCGGAGCGGTCGCCCCCGTGCGGACCAGCGACGCCACCCGGCTGAGGATCTGGCCGCCGCCGGGAGCGACCCCACTGGCCACGGACGGGTTCTACGACCGCCTGCGCGGCGTCGGCTACGGCTACGGCCCGGTCTTCCAGGGGCTGGAGCGGGCGTGGAAGCGGGGCGACGAGACCTTCGCCGACGTGACGCTGCCCGCCGGGGCCACCGGCACGGACGAACGGTTCCTGCTGCACCCGGCCCTACTCGACGCGTCGCTACACGCGCTCGCCCTGCTCGGTGACGCCGACCCGGACGGCACGGTCGCGCTGCCGTTCGCGTGGACCGGCCTCCAGGTGCACGCGAACGGCGCCTCGACGCTACGGGTCCGGCTGACCCGCGTCGCGGACGGTGTCAGCGTCGTCCTCGCCGACTCCTCCGGCGCGCCGGTCGCCTCGGTCCGGCAGGTCGCCCTGCGGCCGGTCGCCGCCGACCGGCTCGCCGTCGGGTCCCCCGCGACGCCGAGCGGCGTGCACGAGCTGCGGTGGGTGCCGGTGGAGGCGGCCCGGTCCGACGCCCCGGTGGTGTGGCTCGACGACCTGGCGGCGTCCGACCCGGTGCCCGACCTGGTCTTCGCCGAGCTGCCCCCGGGCGGTGACGACCCGCACGGCGTCGTCCCGGCCGCGCTGCGCCTGGTGCACCACTGGTTGGCCGAGCCCCGGTACGCCACCGCCCGGTTGGCGGTGGTCACCCGGGGAGCCGTCGGTGACCCCCCGCAGGACCTGGCCCAGGCGGCGGCGTGGGGGTTGCTGCGGTCGGCCCAGTCCGAGCATCCCGGCCGGTTCACGTTGATCGACGTGGACGACGCACCCGGGTCGCGGTCGGCGTTGGCCACGGCGGGCGCCAGCGGCGAGCCGCAGATCGCCGTCAGCGCGGGCGGCCTGCTGGTGCCGAGGCTCCACCGGCCGGTCGGGGCCTCGCCGGACGCCACCGGCCCCACGCCACGGGCGTGGAACCCGGACGGAACGGTCCTCGTCACCGGCGCGACCGGCGCCCTCGGCCGCCTCGTGGCACGACACCTCGTCGAGCGGGGCAGAGCCCGGCACCTGCTGCTGACCTCCCGGCGTGGGCCCGACGCCCCGGGCGCCGCCGACCTGGTCGGCGAACTGGAGAAGGCGGGCGCCGAGTCGGTCCGCGTCGTCGCGTGCGACGTCGCCGACCCGGCGGCGCTGGCCGAGGTACTCGGCTCGGTGCCCGCCGCGCACCCGCTCACCGCGGTGCTGCACCTGGCCGGCGTCCTCGACGACGGCATCGTCGAGTCGCAGACGGCGCAGCGGGTGGCCGCGGTGCTGCGGTCGAAGGCGGGCGGCGCACGGCAGTTGCACGAGCAGACCAGGGAGTGCGACCTGGCCGCGTTCGTCCTGTTCTCCTCGACGGCCGGTCTGCTCGGGTCGCCCGGACAGTCGGGTTACGCGGCGGCCAACGCCTACCTCGACGCGCTCGCGCAGCACCGGCACGCGCACGGGTTGCCGGCGCAGTCGCTGGCCTGGGGTCTGTGGGAGCTACCGGCCGGGATGGCCGAGCAGGTGAGCGCCGCCGGGATGCGCCGGATGCGGGACGTCGGGCTGCTGCCGCTGTCGGCGGAGCGCGGGCTGGACCTGCTGGACGAGGCGCTCGGCTCCGACGCGGCGACGCGGGTCCTCGCCGACGTCGACACCGCGTTGCTGGGCCGGCACGACCGGCGGACGGTTCCGGCGGTGCTGCACGACCTGTTGCCCACCGGGTCGGTGTCCGGCTCCGGAGTCCCCACCCCGTCGGCCCCGACCACCGGGTCGGTCGACCGGAGTGGGTCCGGGTCGGCCGAGGGTGGCGGGACCCGTGTGGGCGGCGCGGATCTCGCCCGCACCCTGCCCGGGCTTCCCCCCGCCGACCAGGACCGGGTGCTGCGGGAGGTGGTGCTCGCCGAGATCGCCCGGGTGCTCGGCCACTCGTCCGGCGACGACCTGGACAGCTCACGGTCGCTGCCCGACCTCGGGTTCGACTCGCTGACCGCGGTGGAGCTGCGCAACCGGCTCGCCACCGCGACCGGGCTCACCCTGCCGGCCACGCTGGTCCTCGACTATCCGAACGTGCGGGAACTGGTCGGCTACCTGCGGGGCGAGCTGGTGCCCGAGCGGGCCACCACCGCGCTCGGCGTGCTGGAGGAGCTGACCCGGCTGGAGTCCGACCTGGCGAGCCTCACCCTGGACGCGGTGGCGCGCAAGCGGTTCGCCGACGCTCTCGGCCGGCTGATGTCGACCGTGGACTCCGGTTCGGACAAGGTCGACGCGGCGAGGGACGACTTCTTCGACCTGATCGACTAGCTGATCCGCACCCGCCGGTCCGGGGTCACCCGGACCGGCGCAGGGGACAGTCGTCGGGGTCCGGCGTTCCCGCGCCGGCCGGGACGCCGGCCGTGGGCAGGTCGGCCGTGGGCAGGTCGGCGGCGGTGACCGTACGCGTCGTCGGGTCGTCGACGATCTCGTCCCAGATGTCGCGGAACACGCCGATCAGCTGACTGCCGGGGTCCACGACCAGCACCTCGCCCCAGACCCGCAGTTCCTCCCCGTGGCCGCCGTACTCCTGTAGTTGCAGTACCAGGCCGGTGTCGTCGACCAGGATGAACTTGAACGGGAACCGTCGGCGGGTGACCCGCAGGGACGCCCGGTGCCCCTTCTCCTGCTGGAGTGCCAGGATGTCGCGGCAGTGCTTGAGCAGGCGGCCGGTCCTGGCCCGCCGCAGCGAGTTCGCCGGGTCCGACACCTGGATGACGCGCTTGTACGCCACCGGCCGCACCGGTTGCCGGAGCATCTCCACGAACGCGTCGAACGCGTTGTCCTGGTGCGACTGGACGATCGCGTCGTTGGGCCACTGCCCGTCCTCAAGGAGCAGGTCCAGGATCCGGATCTCCCTCGTCGCCGTGAGCATGAGCTGGACGGTCCGGTCGTCCTCGACGGACGTCGCCTTGTTCAGCTCGCTCAGCATCATCGTGTCGACCCGCATGCCGATGTGCTGCGACAGTGTCCGGATCTCGTTGCCGAGGGACCGGGTGAGACGGTCATGGTCGGCGGTCGCGGTGCGCATCTCGGTGACGAGTTCCGCGTCCGCGGTGCTCCGCGACTCGACCAGCGCCATGAGTGCGGCGATCGAGGCGATCGTGCCCAGGGACACCACGACGACGACGGCTGCGGCCAACCGCAGTCTGGTGTCGAGCAACTCCTGGGTCGCCGCTCCCAGAATCGCGGCGATCAACGCACCGCTGGCCGTGACGACGATCCTCCGGCGCTTCTCTGTCCTGGACATCGCGGCCAGCCCCTCGTCACGTGCCGACGTCAAGGTCGAGTGTGACATGGCCCGGACAACGGGTGACCGTGCCGGCGGCCGACACCGCCCCCGCTGACTGTCGGGGTCGCGACACCGGTGTGGGGGCTCAGCCCAGCGGGGCGGCCTCCACCGCGCGGACCTCGATGCCGGAACCGAACAAGCCGAGCAGGATGTCCCGGACCGCGTCCCGCAGCGCCGCGCACGCGACCGGGTCGATCAGGCTGGCCAGGGAGGCGATGCCGAGGTCGAACCGGGACGCGAACTCCACCCGCACGTCGTCGTCGACCTCGACGACCAGCCACGAGCCGGTGAACGTCGCGAAGTCGCCGCTCAGCTGGTCGAAGGTGATCCGGCGCTCGACGGGGTCGATCTCGTCGCGTTCGGTCCAGACCAGGATCCCCTTGCGGAAGTTCACCTCCCAGGTCGACGTCACCTCGGTCGGACTGACCTGGGTCACCCCGACCGTCCGTACGGTGTCGGTGAAGTTCGGGTAGGCGGCGAAGTCGGCCAGCCGGTCGAACGACTCCTTGGCGTCCGCCCCGGGCAGCAGAGCGTGCACGACGACCGAGCACTCCATATGGGTGGCCTCCTCAGCTCAGGTCGACGATCGTCACGTCAACCCCTGGACAAGATGGTGCAGGGAAACCCGCCACGCGTCCTCGACCTCGGTGGCGGTCATCGCGGCCGGTCCGCAGGGGATCGTCCCGAAGGACGTGGGCAGCAGCTCGGGAATGATCACCAGCCCGCAGACCGCCACCACGCCGTCCAACCGGGCCAGGTCCTCGGGAGCGAGGACGTCCGCGAACGCCGGCCGCACCAGTCGGTCCACGATAGACGGGTCGGCCAACCGTGGCGTCGGCATGTCGATGCCGCGCTCGCGACCGACCTCCGTCACCAGGTCGAGGTAGCGCTCCACCGGCATGCCGGCCGGCCCCGCGGTCAGCCAGAACTCCCCGGCGCGCAGGTCGGCGTCGAGCACCGCGCGGATCCCCCGGGCGACCATGTCCTGCGGTACGAGGTCGAAGAACGTGCCGGGGTGTGCCGGGATGAAGGGCAGCTTCCCGGTCAGCAGATACTCGGCGAGCAGGTGCACCCCCTGCTTCTGCCGAATGACGCCGGTGCGGGAGTCACCCATGACGATCGCCGGGCGGACGATCACCGCGTCGATGCCGCTGTCGCGGACCATCCGCTCGCCGAGGTACTTCGACGTCACGTACTCGTCCGTCCGGGCGGCCACCTTCTCGGTGCCCAGCCGGCCGCCGCCACCGGACTGGCCGTGGCGCGACACGTACGCGGTGCTGACGTGGACCAGGACGGCGTCCGCCTCGGCGGCGAACTCGATCACCCGGCCCAGGCCCTCGATGTTGAGCCGGTCGACCTCGGCCTGGTCGGCGGAGAAGTTGACGATGGCGGCCGAGTGGATGACCACGTCGACCTCCGCGCACAACTCCCGGTAGGCGCGCGGGTCGAGCCCCAACGAGGGGGCGTGCAGGTCCAGCCGGACCGCGCGGTCCGAGCCGGCCGGCAGACGCCGGAACACCCCGGCGATCACGTCGTACCCGCCCAGCTCGGCCAGGACGGCGGTACCCACGACGCCGCTGGCGCCGGTGACCAGGACGGTACGTTTCGTCATGCCGTGGGACCGGTCGTCGTGGCGGGGAAGCGGGCCGCCAGCGCGGCGCAGGCCCGCGTGAACGAGGCGATCAGCCGGGCCTCCTCGTCCGCCGTCATGGTCGCCGGCGGGGTCAGCCGGAGCACCGGGTGCGCGTTCATCGAGTGGTTGACCACCACGTCGTTGTCGAGCAGGTCCATCAGGAACTCGGCGGCGTGGTGACCGGCCCGGAACTCGACGCCGATGAGGAGGCCGGCCCCGCGAACCTCGGCCACCAGGTGACCGATCACGCCCGTCGCCTCGGTCAACGCCGCCAGCAGCCGCGCGCCCAGTGCGCCCGCGCGGTCGACCAGTCCCTCGTCCCGGATCACCTCGACCGTCGCCCGGACCGCGGCCATCGCGATGGGCGCCGCCGAGAAGGTGGACGTGTGCAGGTAGGGATCCTTGTCCAGCGGCGCGAAGGCCGCCGCGGTGGCCAGGGTCGCCGCGACCGGCACCAGACCTCCGCTCAGAGCCTTGCCGACGAGCAGGATGTCCGGCCGGACCCCGTCGCGGTCCGCGCCCCACCAGGTCCCGAGCCGACCGAGTCCGGTCATCACCTCGTCGAGGACGAGCATCGCGCCCCGGTCGCGGCACAGCGCCTCGACCGCCTTGAGGTAGCCGGGCTCCGGGATGATCACCCCACCCTCGCTCTGCACCGGCTCCACGACCACGCAGACGTCGCGGTCGACGACGGCGGCCAGTTCGTCCAGGTCACCGAAGCGTACGTGGACCACGTCGGGCAGCAGCGGACGGAAGGGATCCTGGTAGAGCGACCGCGCGGTGAGCGACAACGCACCGGTCGTCTTGCCGTGGTATCCACTGTGCATGGAGACCAACCGGTGCCGCCCGTTCACCCGGGCGATCTTGATGGCGGTCTCCACCGCCTCCGCGCCCGAGGTGGAGAAGTGGACCTTGTCGAGGCCCTCCGGCGCCACCGAGGTCAGCACCTCGGCAGTCCGTGCCGCGGGCTCGTTCAGCAGCACCCGCGTGGACAACGCCTGCCGGTCGAGCTGGTCGTGCACCGCGGCGAGCACCGCCGGGTGACCGGCGCCGACGAGGAACACCCCGTAGCCCGCGCAGTTCAGCAGCTGACGGCCGTCGGCGGTGTGGACGAGCGCGCCTGTGGCGCCGACTTCCAGAGGCGTGTTGAGCATGGCCGCGACCCGACCCTGCCCCTCACCCAGGTGCCGGCGGTACAGGTCGAAGACACTGGAGGACACCGCGGAAGTGTGCCCGACGGGCGGCAACCGATCAAGGGCGTGCCGGACGAAGCTCACCACCGGACGGTCACCCCGCCCGGAGCATTGCTGCGCGGACCGGAGTGGATCTAAGGTTGCCCGCGTGGACGCGTATCGCGAGATCACCTATGCCGTTGCCGACCGGATCGCCACGATCTCGCTGAACCGTCCGGAGGAGCGCAACGGCTACACCGTGCGGATGTCCGACGAGCTCGCCCACGCGTTCGACCGGGCCGACCGGGACGACGACGTGCGGGTGGTCATCCTGACCGGTACGGGCGAGCACTTCTGCGCCGGGCTGGACCTGTCCGTGTCGGAACTCGACACCCCCGACGACCCCGACGCCGGTGGCTGGGCGGAGCCCGCGGGCCGCTGCGCGATGCGGATCTTCGCGATGAACAAGCCGGTCATCGCCGCGATCCGGGGTGCGGCCGTCGGTGCCGGCGCGACCATCGTCCTGCCGGCCGACTACCGCCTCGCCGCCACCGACGCGCGGTTCGGGTACGTGTTCAGCCGGCGCGGCATCTACGCCGAGGGTGCGTCCGCCTGGTTCCTCCCCGGCTGGTCGGGATGGGGACCGCTCTGGACTGGATGATCAGCGGCCGGGCCTTCGACGCCGCCGAGGCGCTCTCCGCCGGTCTGGTGCACAGTGTCCACGAACCGGAGAACCTGCTCGACAAGGCGCAGCAGCTCGCCCGGACCATCATCGCCACCACCGCTCCGGTGTCGGTGGCGGTCATCCGGCAGATGCTCTACCGGATGAGCGCGCTGGACTCGCCGTACCCCGTGCACCGCCTGGACTCCCGACTCGCGGCCGACGCGGTGGACAGCCCCGACGCCCAGGAGGGGTTCGCGTCCTTCCGGCAACGGCGCAGCCCGGCGTTCCCCGGCCGGGTCAGCACGGACCTCCCGGACTACCTTCCCTGGCGTGACGCGTGACCCCTATGCTGGCCGCGTGACGTCGCAGTCGACCGGCCAGGGCCCGGAAATCGCCGAACGGATCACCGTCGCGGCACCGGCACACGAGGTGTACGCGGCCGTCGCCGACGTCCGGCGGATGGCCCGGTGGAGCCCGGAATGTGTCGCGGTCTGGGTCACCCGGCGCAAGGACGGGCGACCGGACCGCTTCGTCGGCTGGAACCGTCGGGGACCCTACTTCTGGTTCACCACCTGCCGGGTGGTCACCGCGACGCCGGGTGCGGAGTTCGCCTTCGAGGTCACCACGTTCGGCCAGCCGGTGGCCCGCTGGGGATACCGGTTCGCGGCGACCGACGGCGGTACCGACGTGACCGAGTACTGGCAGGACCGCCGCAACGGCGCGGCGCGCCTGCTCGGTCGGGTCTTCACCCGGCCGGGCGGCGACCGAACGTCCGGTGGTCAACCGGGACGGCATGCGCGAGACCCTGAACCGGTTGAAGCGGGAGCTGGAAGCACGCTGACCGCCTCGCCCGGGCCACGGCGGGTGCGTTCTCAGACCCGGGTGATGCGGACCGCGTCGGCGACCACGTAGCCGGTGCCGCTGGTCCACCGGCTCACCCCCCCCTTGTCCCCGTCCCCCGCCGCCAGCGTGAACACGCCGAGCGGGACCCACCGTCCACCGTTGACCCGCTGGTTGACCCGCACCGTCTGGTTGCCGGTGGTGGTGGCCACGACGTAGG